>ATMD01000006.1 GCA_001856825.1 Thermoplasmatales archaeon I-plasma | reverse complement strand
AGATTTCCCTGATCTCCTCTGTGCNGTATTCATGGAACACTATGTGATCCGGCTGCATTGAGCTCTTGACGCTCTCATCGTTCATGTCTTTGTACCAGTACACCTTTTGCGTTAAGAGGATAAGATTGGCCCTGGTGTGTCTGGTCAAGTGATACAATATGTCATAGTCCTGGAGAAAATCGACTTCGTCAAGGATAACGATAGATTTCCCGGAAAGCATGGAATCGAACCTGCTCTTCACCTCATCGATGTCGTGGCCTCTGCTGTCAATTCTCGTTAGCTTGCGGTAAATCTTTATGGATGTGGGGTTTTCTCTTGCGTTTACGTAGAAATAAGGTATGGATTTGCTTTCCCTGAACGCAGATGCTATTGTCAGCGCGCTAAGGGTTTTTCCTGAGCCCTTGGAACCATATATGATTATGTGCCTTGGAAGGTTCAGGTTCACATAATCAGCAAGGTCGTTTGTTACCTTGTTCAGTTCACTTCTTATGAGGATTCTTGGCGGCTTGAAGTCCATGTCGAAGATTATTGCACTCTTTATGTTGCTTGTCTCTTTGGCTCTCTCCTTCACCTTCTCCTCCACAAACGATATGGGATCTTTCATGGACATTGGATTACCCTTGCAGCTATTTGATTGGACACGCAAAATTCTTAAGACTTCCGAACGAGCCGAATATCGCAGTGTTGCAAAATGGTAATTTCATATCTTGGAGAGAGAGTGTGAGAAAACGAGTGAGGCTTCCAGATAAGATGATGCTGTTCAAAAAATAACAAAATTCCATTTTTCTGGTATGTTATGTTCATTGTATCAGTTATATAATATATATAAGAAAACCGCTGACGCGTTCGGCGACTCTCTCTCTTTCTGGTCAGTTAGTGGTTTTCCCTCAGAATCCTCAGTATCGGAGTGGTGGAGCATTCAAGGGACTTCGCTATGGCTCTTGCTGATAATCCCTTTTGCTTTAGTTCGATTACTTTTCTTCGGTCTATGAAGGTGCCGCTTCTGGTCTTCAGGGGAGGTCTTCCGAATTTGACACCCCTGATCTGTGCCTGTTCCCTGCCTGCCTTTGTTCTGGAATTGATCATGTTCCTCTCAAATTCAGCGAATGCGCCCAGAATCTGCAGGAGGAGCCTACCATTAGGTGTTGTGGTATCTATGCCTGGGTCATTGACGCTGACGAATCCTACGCCATTCTGGTCAAGGTATTCAAGGGTTTTCAGCAGATCTGATAAAGAGCGGGCAAACCTGTCTATCTTGGAAACAATAACAATCTGGGGCATTCTGTCGAGCGATTTGAGCATCCTCTCGAATTCTGGCCTCAGCGTATTCTTGCCTGACTTCGCCCTGTCTTCAAATATCTCCAATTCGTAGCCTTTCTGGCCTGTATACTTGCTGATTGCCTCCTTCTGCCTCTCATTTGAGCCCTGCCTGACCTCTTCTATGGTGCTTGCCCTGACATAGGCAAAAGCAAGTGTCATTTAAATCATAGAATTTAGGGACGCATATGTTATTAAAATCCAGTGTTTAGTAGCGTTACTAAAATTACAAGTTTAGTGACAGTTATGTTATGAGCTATTGCTTTTCAAGGCTCTTCGTTTTGAGTATCTTCTTAGAAGCGCCAAAACTCCAATAACCCAGAGAGCAGCGTAGAATACAATGTTTACCAGTGAATTAGAGTTCATGTACTTAAACAGGTAGTAAAGGCCAACCGTCAAAGCCACCAGACCCAATACTGCGATGGAAGTGGAAATGACAAAGTATTCTCTCCGGTTTAACATTTGAGGCATAAACCCTCCCTTTCCAGCGACTTTGCGGTTATCTCAAGGTTGCATGAATTGTGTTGGCTGCACCATTCCTGACATTTTTTTACGTCTGACTTATACTTGTAATGAAGTTTGCAAATTTCACATTGGTAGATGCCTGATTGTTGCTCTTTCACAATTATCACTTGCCCATTTTTCCAAGGTTTTCCCTGGTTCCCTTTAGGGCACGAAAAATACGCTCCTCCTTTGGTGTATGCTCGCCTATTATTGAGAAAAATTCATCATCGGTGTCTATCTTTCCTTGGAGATAAAGGTCTGAGGCTTCCTTCAGCTTCTGTTTATATTCGTCAGTGTCGGAATCATCCACTATAGTGCTATAAGTGAACTTAGGTTTGGAGCTGGAAACAAAACTTCTGCCCCAGCCAGTCTTAAACCTGATAGACTGCCAGGTAATTACCACAGCAGCGAAGGTTAAAGCATCAAACAGATAGTAAAGCGGTGTGTAAAATGGTGATGAACTTGGTATGAAGTAGAGAACTGAAAAGAGGACAAAGAAGTCGACAACTGCCACTATTATCAACGGAATCCAGCGTGTAAATCTACCTGAGAATGTCATTATCTCCCCTCTACTCACATAAGGCATATAATGCCTTGATCGTTAAACACTCGATCATTTTAGAACTTTACGTTAGTGGTTAACCATCACTTTGTTAACCGTTTTCGGATTTCAGTTTCTACGATTTCCATGTCTTTGCCCTTCTCCTCAGATATCCTGTTAAGATCGTTGCGCCATTTCTTTATGAGTTCTTCATTCCCGAAGTATTTCGCGAACCTTCTGTACGTTTCATACTGCTTTTCAGTGACTTTAAAGCCTATAGTCTTCGTGTATCTCACCACTGCTTCGCTTGTTTCTGCACCAGAGTGCGTGTTCTGTGATATGAGACTGTCCAATCCTCTCTTCTTGATATCTGCCATCATTTCACCTTGACTATTCTTTCAATTTCCCTTGCAAGTGCAATATATGACTTTGAAGCAGGCGCGGTTTTCCGATATCTCACAACAGGAGAGCCTACCATTGTGGAATCCGTTATCGTCACATTCCTTGGGATAACTGTCTTAAGCAGGTTCTTTGAGTAGTGTTTCTTGACATCTTCAAGAACCTCTTTGGACGACCGCGTCCTTGAATTGAACATCGTAATAACCAAGCCAAGCAGTTTCAGGTTTCTTGATAGCCTCGAATTCACGAGTTCTATGACTCTCATGAGTTGGGTTAATCCCTCCAAAGCGAAGAATTCTGCCTGCACTGGTATAAGCACGTAATCTGATGCAACTAGCGAGTTGATTGTGAATATACCCAAGCTTGGTGGTGTGTCTATGATGATGAAGTCGTATTTTCTGGATATCCTCTTTAGCTCGTTATCAAGGATGTATTCACGGCCAATCTTTCCGGTTAGCTCTACCTCTGCGCCTGCAAGATCGATTGTGCTGGGAACTATATCGATTCCATCCTTTCGGATGATTGCATCCTCAATCCTGCCGTTGAGCATAACATCGTATATTGTGTGCTTTTGGTTCGCTTTGTTGATACCAAAATGAGTGGTTAGATTTCCCTGCGGGTCGATATCAACCAGAAGCACCCTGTGTTTCTTTGCAAGCAAAGCTCCCAGGTTCGCTGCAGTTGTCGTCTTTCCGCAACCTCCCTTCTGGTTGGCAATGGAGATGATCATTGATTGAACTTGGAAGCAAAGAGTTATAAGTTTATGGTTAACCTTTTTGGATTAACGGTTAGCGGTTAATTCATAAAACGAGCTTGTTTTATTCAACAGCATAGGTTCCTAAAATTCCTCACCCCGTTTGTATTTTCTGAATGCCTGGATACCACCTTGAATTACCAATCTGACAAGTCCAGCTATGAAGGAAAGAACTGCAAAGACGATCAATGGACCCCATACCACAAAGGTAGCATCCATAGAAATGGCTACCAAAGCGAGAGGAAAGAAGAACAAAGTTACTGCAAGACTCATAATCCCAGTCCTAAAGAACCATCCATATTCACGCCTCATAAGGAATAATGTGCCAAACATAATGGCAATCATTGAAAATACAATTGGGAAGACCAATGGAAGGCGAGCAATAAAAGAAGAGCTAAAATTTAGATGAATTGAAAGATATATAGATAGGTAAACTAGTCCCAACCCAATCAGATAAGACACCATCGCATAGAAAGGATGAATTTTATTGGTAGGGTGAATTGAAACCACTTAGATCAACTCTATTAACCTGTTTTTGCGTACGGTTACGATACCTGTTTATCTCTTTCCAGGCCTGTTGTTCCAAATGTTGCCTGCTCTTTCCTGCAACTTTCCACTCCTAGCTCCCAGAATTGTACCAACAAAAACTAATATCACGGATATAACGAATGCCAGCAATCCATACAGGAAGAAATTAGCCCAAATAACAGTTGCCAGATTTGAACTTCCATAGTAATTTCTGATTAACCAGCCTGACACCATTACAATCAATGACGCTATGAAGAGAAATGTCCCAACAGTCATTACCCGGTTTATAGGATGAAATCCAACCATTTATTCACCTATTCATGTTAGGTCTTTAGACTATATATATCCATAACTCAAGGAAAAGAGGATAGAAGGCTATGATAACACTCCCTTTTCAGGCTCTGTTAGCATCTCTCTTAATGAATCCATTGTCATTACCATGACTCTTTCTCCAAGTCCCTTATATTTGTCTATAAGCTCCCTGTTGGGAACAACAATTATCACCCTCAAGTTAGTTCCCACTATTCTTTCTTTCAAGTCTTCCATGCTATGCTTCAAGCCCGTCTCGATTTCCACCATGAAGAAATCTGTCTCTATGTCAAATGCTCCTCTTTCTCCGGTGGTCGATATCCTGTTTACGGATACACCAAGCTCGTTTAGGATGTCAACTGCCTGGCTCTGCATTCCTGTGTGGAGATTAGAGAGGTTGGGGCTCTTCGAATAGTACATAACGATTGGTTTGCCATCCCTGAGGTATTTGACCCTGCCAACTTCATTGTTGTTCTTCATTTCTTCAAGAATGGTCTTTATTCCGAGTTTTGCCTGATCCTTGCTGATTCCGTATTTCGCCGATATTTCCTTTCCCATTTCGGTTGCATAGGACATTCTTTCGCTGAGAATCTGCAGAATCTCCTCCTTGTAGTCTATGTCCTTCCCTCTCCCTCCGGCTCCCTCTTCCATCCTTTCTTCCCTGACCGCTGCAAGAATCTTCTGCGTTTCTCTGTATTCATTGCCGTCGGAAATGTATGTCAGCACCGGAGTGAACGCCTGGCTCTCAGGGAATTCTATGTCCGTGAACTGTCTAGGCTGCAGCACTGAGACGGAAAATCTTACAAGCTGGTTGTAGGACAGAATCTGCAGGTCTGCATCTCCCAACTTGAAAGTGAACTTCGTGCCGAAGTTTGCCCTCATCTCCGGCAGTATGTCGATAAGATTCTGCGTTATTATCCACAGCATTCCCTTGTCCCTTATCTCGCGGGACATAACATCAAGGATGGTGTGATATGACTTGGTAAGCCTGTGGGCCTCGTCAATGCATATGAGAGCGTCTTTTCTTTTGCGCTCTTCCATTTCCCTGTATATCTGCCTCAGCATAAGCTCGGCATAAAAGTTCTGGGCCTGCTTTGTCGGCAACGTTGAGAAGTCGAACACGGTGCTCTCATTCGCAAGTTCGACATTCCCCATGTCCTCTATGACCAGTGATTTGACGTTCTGCTCTATGGCGTTGAGCGTTTCAATCTGGTTCTTCGATGCGGATTTCCTCTTCTCGCCGATCGTTTTCATGAAGCTCCTCCAGTCTGAGCTCTGCGACGCTATCTCCTGCAAAAAGGCAGGAGTCTGCTGCAGCTGTATTCCGGAGCTTACTTTCTCACCGAAAAATGCCGTCATATAGGCCTCGGAGAAGGCGTTTATGTCCCTGAATGGATTTGGCAAACACTCTTTTGCATCTATCACTGGTATTCCAAGGTGTACCTCATGGTCATCGGGCTTGAATGAGAATATTATTCTCTGCCTGTCCTCGAATTTAGAGAGCAGGTGCATGGTGAGGTAGCTCTTTCCCTGTCCGGAAACGCCCGTAATTGATACGTTCCTGTTTCCCTTATGCTCAATGTAATCCCTGAGATTTGTCGCTTTTGCTGAGCATTCATCTCGCTTGAACTTGCCTCTTTCCATATCGGGAATGATGATGTATGCAATTGTTGTGTGGCCGGCAAAGCGCTTCAGTCTCCTTGACAGGTCGTAGAACATTCTTTCCTGATTCCTCAGCGGCAGCTCAATGAGGGGTTTGGAAAGCACCCTTCTTGCATTTATTAGCTCAGAGAAGCCATATTCTCTCATAACCCTATTCTGGTCTTCCAAATATTTATTCATATCCGGCTACCTTTTTATTATGTATCGTCTGTGAGGATTGAGCGTAATTGTGTAATGTTCCACCTTTACAGTGCGCGTTTCTACCAGGTATACGAGGGCAATGATCCCTATGATCCCTGCGAGAACTATGGAGTATTCCAGGCCCAGAACAAGGTAGACCAGGCAAGCGGGAATTCCGAATATCACTGCAAAAATGATGACGTATGCGAGGAGTACGAGAGCACAGTACAGCAGGACAAGGGCTCCTATGAAAGCCAAAATAAAGCCTGCTATTCCTATAGTCTCGTAAAACAGGTTTCCCGAAATTGTCATCGCAAGCAGCAAGGACCAGAGACTCTGCCATACCATGCCTGTTACAAATACGGCAACGGCGGTGATCAGGAATCCGAAGGTTGCTGCATCTTCGTCCATGATTACCTCTGCGCCCTGAATCTCCTGTTCGGGGTCAGCGTCGCGGATATTGAGGCTTCTTCGCGTTTAAATATGAGGCCACGTCTCGTTATCACTAGATCCATTCTCAATACAGGATTCGATTCGTATTCCACGTAGCTTATGTCGGGATTCCGCTCCATGAACTCCCTGATGGCTGCGATCTGTCTCCTGTCTTCGAGCTCATACTGGTTTACCGTGTTCCCGATTATGGTCTCCTGCAATCTCTCAAGAGTGCCTTTCTTTTGCGGATTGGCAATCTCATATCTTACTATTTCAGGCTGGGAGCCTTCAAAATATTCAGGCTCACTGCCGTTCACAACCACTCTTCTCATTTTACTCATTTTCATTTCCTCCATGGAAGAAAGCAAGCCATGTCTGCGCCTTTGCCAGGAATTCTTCTTTGGCAAGAATGTCCGGCTCTGAAAGCAGTACCCTGGTCAGCAGATGATCCGGGAATTTCTTTGCGAAGTTTGCCTTCAGTTTTGCAACACTGACTCTTCTGGCATCTTCCATACATATGTATTGAGAAGAGCGGCTTTATCCTCAAAAGATAGGATTAAATACTAGGGAACTGCATCTTTTCTTCTCTTCCCGTAGGCAAAAGGAAAGCCTTTCCAGTCTTTGTACTCGTTGGCATCAAGTTTTCTTCTGAAGAAACCGTAGTAGGTTCCGCAGTTCAGGCAGTAGTATTCAGAGGTTTCCATGAAATTTCTTGCAAAAAACAAGAACTCTGCCTTGTTCATATCCTTAAGGACGTTCTTGAACTTGCATCTTCCACAAAAAAACACAGTTTTCAGTCTTCTGCTTTCATCAGTGCCATAGTAAAGGTTGGCTACCTTAACCCACATTGAGAATAGCTCGGATATCTTCTCCTTTGTAAGGAGATCGTCATGTAGAATGAACTCCCTGTTGACAAAATACACTTTTTTGTTCTTATGGATGTCATACTCAACATTGAGCATTCTCCACTTCTTCGCGAGACCATTGATGTGGTTCCAGTAAAACTTTCTGTCCTTTCCAAATTCTTCCTGAAGTTTATCAATCAGCTTGGCTTGTATTGGTGTAATTCCAAGAAGGTTGAAAATATTGAGGATTCCAATAACCCTGGCATCCCAGATGTCGGGTAGAGTGTAGTAGAATATGCTCCGGAATCCTTCTACAAAATAGTTAGCCCATATCTCGTTCTTAGGAAGCTCTTTCGGTATCTCCAACTTGCTTGTTAAAACGGCATTTTCATTATAGCCTTTCCGCTTGGGCAGTACTACCTGGAACTCGTATCCTTCACCCAGAAGCTTCTCGATCTCGTTCATTGGAACAAGCTTCTGCTTTGAGCCGTTGCTTGTCATTGCACCTGCTACCTTGTCCCTCAGCAGCTTCTGGAAATCCTCTGTGCTTGTCTCTGCAAGATTCATCTTGTCGATTTCATCCTGCCTGTATCCCACGGCAGAAAGCAGTTGCTGCTGCAAATACAGCCTTGCATTCTCCTCTGATACTTCGCTTATCCTCGTTTCAAGAAACTTTGTGGATTTGTTGTAGGATTCCCTCATTTCATCGATGATATCTGGCGGCAATCGCTTGTTTGTTGAATACCGAGCCTCAATGTCGCCCTTGTGACCCATTATGAACTGTCTCCATGGGTGGGATATCAGACCCTTGGATTCTGCAATATCCAATGCTGTGGAGAAGTAAGCCCTGAGAACGTATGGTCGCATCCTCAACCCTGCCTGCTCCATGGCTTCCCTTATGTCCCTCGTTACCAGCGTTGTGCGAAGGAATGCATTCTTCTTGACGCCTCTGACATCGAACTGCAATAATGGGGATTCATAAGTAAGCTCTTCTCCATTCTTCCTTCTCTCCTCAAGGTATTCCCTGATGTATGTCGTGCCTTCCTCTCCAATGAAGCTGAAATACTGGTGCCTCGCCTTGCTCAGCTTGCTCTTAACCATCACCGTTGCTGGTATTTTGTCAAACTGGATTTCATCTGACAGTTTCAGCTCCTTTAGGTCACCAAGCCTGAGGCCATCAGTGCCCTCATAATCGCCAAGAGATTCCGGCCGTAGCCCGGAGAATGCCATGATTGCTATGGCAACCCTGCCTCTTGAAGTGGCTTTCCTGAGAATCCTGGCGAGTTCTTCCTTG
>ATMD01000005.1 GCA_001856825.1 Thermoplasmatales archaeon I-plasma | reverse complement strand
TTCCAAGTGGGGTTCTGCAAGTGCCGTTAGGGTTGGACCGAACTGGACATTCATCTGCCCAAATTGCAAGACAAAGCAGAGTTTTCTCATAAAAAAGGGGGAAGAAGATGGTTTGCCATTGATTATTGACCAGTCATTGTTGCCTTTCCTAATAGTACCACTATTAGTTACGATTGGGGTTTTTATTATAGTGATTGCACTTTATTTTGGAACATCCAGAAACACAAGTTCTGGAGTGTTCATTTACGCCATCGTGATTTCTCTTATTGTCTATACCGTATATATGATCTATCTTGGATTTGTTTCACGGTCTTCCGGAAGTTCCCACATAATTGACCAAGTTCATAGATAAGTAATGTATATTCCATGGAGACCCCTTACACAAAACCACAAAAGATAAGGGTAAAAGGTTGTTTATTATCGTCTGGCTAATAAACGTGCTGGAAGTTATGGCGCTTACCCGAATCACTTACACTTTCACGAAGAAGATCCTGCATTCAAAAAAATGCTTTTACCTATAAGCAAATTCAGAAATAGCCAGAGTGGACCGGTCGGGATTTGCTTAATGTTTTAAGGGAATACTATTTCTCATTTACTTCGTCCTTCACAGAAATTCCCTTATCAGATATTGATAGAGCAACAAAATGAGCACTGTTCCCTGCGGCATATGTTAGATCAAATATGTAGAGATAATCAGAAACGTTCTTTGACCTGAATGCCATTATGTTGATCGCCAGAACAACAATGGATACAACTATAACAAGAATTAAGTGGTATACATAACGATTCATGATTGTCTGGCACTCCTTTTAACTCTATTCTTCCTACTTATGTGAGCACTCAGAATAAAATATACTCCAGCGATAATGGAAACTATGGAAATCAAAGTACCAAATGAATACAATATTTGAACATTAAATAAACCTAATAAACCCACAACACCTAAAGTTAGAAATATAATTCCAAATGTTGATAGGAATGATGCCCTAATTCCTGCTTTTTCTGTATGCACTCAAACCACCCTGAATGAATAATCTAACCATCGCAGCGAAAATTAACATTATACCAATTACAAATGAACCTGCCCATACTAAGGATTTTACTCCCAAGTAAAATGCTAGAACCCCGAACGAAAATAAAGTGATTCCACTAACTAAACTCATCATGCCAGTTCTGAAAAGCCAAGGGGAGTCTTTTTCCATTATAAAAATAACTGCCACCCCAATAGAGGCTATGGAAAAAACCAATGGCAAAACTATTGGCAATGCCGATATGAAATTTCCATTAAACTTTAGGTTGTTAGATAGAAATATTGACACATATAGAAGAGCTAAACCAACAATATAAAAAAGAAGGGACTTATAGATGTTCTCATATCGCATATTTACTTCCCTTTTCTCAATCTTATTAAGCCCCAGTGCAACATTGAATTACATTATACGCATCCTCAGTGCACTCTCCTGCTTTATAAATACAATAGGCACACGTAAGAACATCAAGACTAAAGCATATAAGGCAAGCAGGTAACGTTAAAAAATCAAAGCAAGCTGCAAGACAATCTGGTAAAACTAGACACTCTGCGCATATCTCCTCAATGTCAGGAACACTAAGAACGCAATCCGTGAGACTCAATGCATTCTCCAGGCAACATGTAAAATTAAAATCCATTAAGGTCACCTTGTAAGATAGTTCCATCACATCAATTGCCTTCAATTTATTTCGATTGCTTTCATATGCTTCAGGAAATGCGCTCAGAAGAGACTCCATTTTACTGTAAATCCACTTTCTCTTTTCTGAGGCACCATTATCTAATTTATTTATAACAAAACTTAAGTCCTTTGCAACCGATAAAAAGTCTCCGTTATAATTTATGCTTATAGGTAAAGCGAAAAGGTCAACATGGGTTGGGTCCTTTGGTGAAACGTTGATAGATAGAAACAATGCACCTTTGTTGTTTTCAAGTGGAACTATATTCCCTTCTAAGTATATTATGGCCTCATCATCGGCAATCTCAAAGTATAATGAATAAGCTTTTCCAGACTGAGATATTTTTTTCTCTGAAAGTTCATAATCCATCTCTCGAAATGATAGGGTGTAATTTTGAGTTTTATCAGAAAAAATTAGAGAAATGTTTTTCACACCGCTATTAGCAAACGTTTGAGGCGTTTGAATTTTTGGGGAGATCTTTCTAGGTTTCTTGTAAGTAATAACCTCAGTTTTTATTTCATCTTTATCCTTTGTCACTCGTACTACTTCTGACATTGTGAGTTCCTGCTTTCTGCTACCCATAATAAAAGAAGCAAATCATCTTATATAAATATATTCACATTTATTAGTAAACCCTGTAGTTCAGGGCATTTTTTAATATATAGAAGATGCGCCGGGATTTGATTAACGTTTTGAGGGGATACTTACCAAAATAGCACAATCTGCTCTGTAGCACATTAGTCACATTTCAAAGGTTATTACAGGTATTACTTGTTACAAGTGTAACATTTTGGGGGCAGTGTCTTTTAGTTTAATAGGAATTACTGCTCTTCCAGAAGCTCCACCATCTGCTTATTGATTCCTTTCCTATCCTCCCGTTCATTTCGTGAGAAAACGTGAGACCGCTGTACTTCATTCCAATAGTCATAGTCTATTCTGCTATTCCTCCTTTCTTTTTTGATTAATACCATCTATTTCCACAACCCCTCATACTTTTCTTTCAGGTTATTGAGTTCCTGTCCTCCGCTCAAATTTGATACTGTTTTCAAGATAGCGGTAAACAAAGGCAAGAGCAATCATTATCACTAATGAAGGCAACGCCGCATACAGTGCAAAGTCCCTGAAACTAAGATAGGCATTTGCTACAAGCACATAAACTATGAAAAATATGGCCATCCCACCTATGATATACCTGTGAACGTGTTTTGAAACCATTTTTCACTTCCTCTTTGAATTTTCAAAGAGTTCTCTCATTCTCTCTTGTCTTGAACCGCTTTTTAGGCTTTTTATATATCCGACTGTTCCCACAATTACGATTACCGGTAACAAACCCAGATCAATAAAGGCCAGAACATGTGAATGTATGACCATTATCGCAATTGCTCCGATTTAATAAAAACGCTATGAAGAGGAAACCTGCGATAAGACTCAAATAACTAACTGGTTTATGATATTTTACCACTATAATCATCCCACGTTAATGTAAACTATCTAGCATACACCTACCTTTTGGCATATGTACTCGGCTCCCACGCTACAACCGTAATCTGTTATTTCCTCTATTGCCAGGGCGCAGAGAGAGGCACAAATTGATAGACAGATAAGGTAACCGATTAAGGTTTCAACAAATAATAAGCAAATATCTCCTGCTCCCGCAACACATACGTCCGCACATATCTCATCCGAAGGTATGCCGTCTGCCAATTCCTCGCATATTTCCTTAACTAATGCCTGACAAATGTCGCATTGAATAGATGGATCATTGCTTGAGTATGTTTTATTTGATACCACTAATGTTGTGTCTATCGGTTTACTATTCCCGCAACAAGCTTTTCCCTCACTAATTCCTACAATTTTTAGCTTTGAATCATTTTTATTCTTTTCCATTGTATTTATGGAGTATGTTGCTTTCCCAATATTTTTTCCATCGAATATAGTATAGTTGATTGTGTGATTACCGTTTACATCTCCTTTCAATACTTGAGTTCCTTGAATTAGTTTTGGTTTCTCTCCCTCAATCTCTATAAAGATAGAGGCTTGCTGGATTCTTGCTCCCTCTTCCGTGCTTTCATCAAAATGAAGCACCTTTACGCTCTTAATTTTCTTTGCCATAAGGCTAATAATCAAATCATCATACATATATATATATTCCTATTTTGTATGCGGTCAGTCTTTTGTGACATACCATTATGTCCACTTCATACGGAGCCTTGAAATTAAAGGAAATAGTAACAAAATAGAAGATTTAGTTTTTGCTTAATTGAATTTTGCCCAATACATAACAAGAAAGTCGGTGAAATACAAGCTACACGTACGAAAATAGCAAATTCATTTCCACAATCCGCTGACCAGATACCTTTGAACAATAGAAAAGCAGCACGGCACGAGAACCCCCTCATATTCCTGTAATTCCGCACTAAGCGGAGCGACATTGTGCGGTCAAAATTCCCCTCCCCTAAAATTGCCCCCTGCAAGGGTGAATAATGTGCCCGAAGCGAGCCGGAAGTCTTGCGTAGCAAGACCGAGTGGTGTAAGCGTTAGCGGTGGGTGGTGTGAACACCAAGCGTAGCGAAGGTGTGAAACACCACACATACACCACGAGCGGCGAGCACAGGACACCACCCTGAAAGAGCAAAGCGAATGAAGGGCTCTTCGAAGAAGAGTGCTAGACGTAAATCAAAAGAGGGGTGGATTGCGCAAGCAAGATGGGGTGAATTTTGATTGAAGGCGAAGCATGGGGTCCTGTGCTCGGCGTGCAGGCGAGCTGAGGGCACATAGTAATTGGCGAAGGCTCAAAGAGGGGTGGCTGAAAGTCGGGGTGAATTTGAGCCGAAGCATACCAAAAGGTATTAAAATCTAAAAGCATATGAGTATACATAATGACTACAGCTAAATCTAGACTTATAAGCATACCAAAATCTGATCTGGATAGCCTGGAGGCTACCATTGAAACTCTTGAGAATGAGTATGTCATGGATCAGCTGGAAAGAAGCGAACAAGACATACAAAAGGGCAAAGTAAGGAACGTAAGAGAGTTTCTTAAGGAACTCTAATAAAACTTCTTGGCTTCGTCTTTGTGAAGGATAGCTCTGAGCGTTACCTTCTTTTGTTCCTCGTTTATCTCATACCATACCCTGAAGGGGCCTATTCTTAATTGCCATAATCCATGAAGCTTGCCTCTCAGTGGTTTTCCAGACTGTGGTTCCTGTTCCAGTCTTTCGGTCATACGAAGCAGCCACTCCTTCTTGTCCCTGTGGTTCTTGGAAAATTCCTTCTCGAATGCCTCTGTGGATTCTACGGTGTAACTCATTATTATCCACCATCAAGGGCTGAATCCTCATTCATCAAATCAGTCTCAAGGTTACTTCTGTAATCCCGATAGCGTCCACGCTTTATTGCTTCGAAGAAATCAGAAAAGTCCTGGGGGGAAAGAAAGCTAAAGAAATACTTCCTTTCCTTCAGTTTGTTGTTAAGTTCGTCAAAGTGCATCTTAGCATACTTTAGTTTTGCTTTATTTTCTTCGGTTAAATCCTCATCTGATTTAATTTCTACAACTAGTATGTCATTACCTATTTTTATAAAGAAGTCAGGATTGAATTTGGCCCATTTTTGGTGGCCTCCCCCACGTGCCAAAGAACTTGGGCTACCACTCCTGTATGTGTATGGTATATCATAAAACCCCCGATCAACAGATTTTATCCAAGCATCTATTTTCTGAGCGTATTCATTTTTGGTTATATATTTTCCAAAGTCGCGCTCGTTGCTATGGGAAAGGATTACAACACCCAGGGGGCACTTGTACAAGTATTTGTTTTCTACCTCAATCACGTTCTTACGGGGAGAATTGCTGTAAACTTCCTCGATCAGTTCCACATCTTCTTTCTTACATAGCGATACCGAAGATCTCTCAAAGATTAAGGCCTTATTTTTAAGAAAATCGGAAACTTTGGCGCTTGACGCAGGTAATTTTTTTGTTTCGATTGTGTAGGGTTCCTGGGATACCCTTTTAATTACAGTTGTACCTGTTGCTTCTCTTTTAAGCACATCAAAAGCCCGTTCTATTCGGTTCTTGTTCTCTTCAGTTAGCATACCCGTTTTCTCCGGGTCTGCTTTCTTTAAGGCAAGTTCTACCTCTTTCTTGAGGTTGCCCGGATCGATAGTTTTTGAATAATTTGTTCCTGCTTCATCATCAAATTCTGCCAGTTTATTGACAATATCATTAACGGTGCGTTCTACAGAGTACATCTTGACGGGTATTTTTGTGATAACTTCTTTCTCCACACGCTCTTTTACTTGAAAATAAGTTGTTCTTAATTTAATAATCCCTGACTGTGTGCTTAACTCTGGAATCTTTGGAATTTTGTATGTCCCTTTTTGTGGATGTTTCTCGTGAGTCTCTATTTTTTCATAAGACATATTATCTAACTCAAAGTTGTAGTCTTTTTCTTTTACAACAATATAACTCCTAACCCGTTTCTCATAATCCATCACTTCTTCTACTAGTTCTCTTATTGCTTCTCCCCACCGATAGTGATTATAGATTGTGACGGATGGTTGTTCAGAAGAATACTTTGTTGGAACTCTCAACCCTCTCCCTAGGACTTGTGCTATTAGTAACTTTGAGTTGAAGGCTCTTTCTTCATGTGGAACTATCTGATATACGTTATCGACGTCCCAACCTTCAGTAAGCATACTAACAGATACTATCCATTCAATGTCGTTTCTTGGATTATCTACTTCTCTTAATAATGACCTATTGGCTTCATGTTTCGGGCTGGATGTTACAATTAGAACTTTCCTTTTAGCATCTTCCGGAGTTATTTTCTCTTTATCTATCAGGAAATTCTGAATCTCGTTTGCAAGCTTTTCTGCTTTATTTATGGTCTGTGTTACAAAAATTGTAAGGTTTTTATCTGCCTTATTCCACTCCTTCTTATTTCTTTGGTGGTTTGCGTAAATTTCTTCCAATTTCTGGGGCCAAGTCCTTGCATTAGATTCTTTAAGATAATCAACCTTCTTAATTACAAAATTTGCAGCTAGGTCACCTTCCATTGCCTGCATTATGCTGTATCGATAAATCACATCTCTTGCATATTCGTTTCCCACGTATGGAGTACCTGTAAATCCCACGATAAATTTGAAATTATATTTCTTATCCTGGAGAAACTTCTTCCATTCCTTCATCACTTCTGTATCTGTATTTGCAGCTTCGGCTTCAGGGTTCATAATATGATGGGCTTCATCGTTGAGTACGAGAGTTCTTCGTCCTTTACCCTTCAAACTATCTTCAATAGAGGAAGTCACATGAGCATACGTCTTATGCACATTGTCTATACAGATATCCCATTTCTTTATGGTCCTTGAGGCGTTGGTAATGCTTGGATTAGCTTTTACCGGAATCGATTCATCTTGCAATGTTGCCCTTAAATTTTTATCGATCACAAATTTTTCGAATTTCCTGATAAGTTCGTCCTTTACTGTCCTTGAAGGGCACAACACTAATATTTGGTCAACAGATCCCTCACACAATAGAATCTGGGCAATCCCATACATGACCCAACTCTTGCCTGTTGCTGTTGCTAAGTCTATAGTACAAGCAAGTTTATCTGAAAAATCAAGCTTGGACTTGAAATTGTCAAAACTCTGGTAAAACTCTTTCAGAGACGGGTTCTTTTCAAAATTTTTTTTGGCTAAATCTTCTGTATTTGTATACTCGCCACTTAGGAGAAATCTAACCGTCGACCGAATCGCTTCCTTCTGATAGTCTCTATGTCCACAAAGTTCGTCCAGAAAATCTTCATATTTATCTAAATCAAGCTTACTAGGATCAACGTCCTTTGCAACTTGGAGAACCAATTCTGATACTTTCATTTCTGCCATCTTTATTCTCTCTTAAACTCCCTGATCCCTTTAACTTCAATCCTCTCGTTTCCGAAGATGTCGAGATAGATGATCGCAATTTTTTCACCTACACCTGAAGCAGAGAGCCTTGCTTTGTAATTTTCTTTCTTAATTTGGTCAGCAAATAAATAGTCAGTCATGTTGAAATATTCTCCGTTGTAATCTTTATCCACCAACATCATGCTTAAGGCATCTTTAGGGTTTTCAAAGTTCATGGGATCTTTGGCTCTTTGCACTGCTTCAAATTCCTTTATTTCTACTACTAGCTCTTCTTCTACAAGCTTATCTTTTGGTTTTCTTATATAGTATTCTGCCTGCACATTAGGAGGATGTATGAAGTCAAATCCCACCTGCTCGATATTCTGGTTTATTTCTTTCAACGATGACGGTTGCAAAGGTCTGGTAAATGTTTTTTTATGCAACTCATCAATAACAGAGTAGGGAATTCTCAAAACATAATATCTTACACCATCCTTTTCTATGTAATCCTGCAAGAAAAATACTCTGCTTGCCGGCGCGATAATAAACATCCTTGCCTTGATATATTCACCAACCGTACTGTGCAGTTGATCAATGTATTCCTCCGTTAGATATCCTTCTTGTGAGAAGACCTTTACAGGGCAGTTAAGCAGTACCCCGTCCATCTTCAGGCCGTTGATATCGAAGTTCTTTGACTCTGCCTGAAATAAATCAATCGCAAATCTTTTGAAGTTTTCTTCACCCATTCTTAGTATGAAATCGTGATCTTCATACAGCCCGGCATTATATAGAGCAAACGGTTTCGGTTTTAGTTGATTTCCTTTGTTTCCTATTTCTTTTCTTAAGTTATGCATTCTTTTGATTATGGTATAGATAGCGAGTTTTGAGGAGTCAACCATGACCCATCTTCGGTTTAATTTTTCTGCAACTGCACCTGTTGTCCCACTTCCAGCAAAACAATCTAAAACAAGATCGCCAGGATTCGATGACGCAAGAATAACTCTTTCCAATAACTGTTCAGAATTTTCAGTTGGATAATTCCATTGAAATGTGTAACCTGGTATGTCTGTCCAGTTGGAGCCTATTGTTTCGTATTTTGTATAAAATAAAGGTTCTCCTAATCCCTCATCCCACTTCAGAAGACCTCTTCTCATCGCATCGTCTATGCCTTCTTGACCTAAAACCCATCTTCTTCCAGCAGGCGGAGATAATTTCTTACCGAAAAAAATTCTTTCTGGGTTTGACTTTACTGTACCGGGTAAGTGCATTCTTACCCACTCTGGCTTTTCTTTTTCGGTTCTAAACCCGTTAAACATGTGATTCCTAAATGCATAGAAAAAAACCGAATCGGTCGAAGTGTGAAATCTACCAGACTCACCTTTTAAAGTTCTGGTTCGTTTTACCACTATTTCATTTTGAAAGTTGTTCTTTCCAAAGATTTCGTCCATGACTACTTTTATGTAATGCCCGAAATGGTAATCTATTCGAAGATAAATGCTACCATCATCTGCAAGTAATTCTCTTAAAAATATCAATCTTTTTCGTAAAAATTCAACAAACTCTGCCCCTTGCAATGCAGCAGAATAGGCAGGAGCGCCCTTTGCGTCATAAATATCACCTGTACCAAATGGAGGGTCTATAAATATAAGCTTTATCTTTTCTAATTTTCCCCCTTCTTGTAATTTTTTTAAGTACTTTAGTGCTTGAAGATTATCTCCAAAAATGAGCATGTTATGCCAACTACTGTCAGGTATTTCGCCGAATCTCATTGCAGGTTGGAATGGCATTGCCATCGTGTCTGCAAGAATATCTTCTTCTCTTTCCTTTATGCCGTATTTTAACTCAATCTCTTTCGGTTCTTCTTTTGGCGGAAATAGTAAATTTTTGAAAGTCTCGGGTATCCTCTCATTTTTCTCAATCCTAGCTATTAACTCTCTCTTTAATTCATCATCAAGCTGCATTTTATCCCTCTTTAAAGATCGGTCTTCTATTCCTTATTTGAAATAGATAACCCATACTCATAGCCTTTTCCTAAGCTCTCCCAATACAATAGACTCATCCGATAATAATATTTGTGACTCCATTGTATAATACCTACCTATCTTCTTCTTGATGAGCGTGATGAGTCCAAGGTTCTGCAGGTAGTTTACGCTCTGAAAGAACGTTGACTTGCTAAGTCCTCTTAACATGGGATTGCTTGATAAAGATATTTCCGCATAGGCTTTGTTAGTGTCCTGGTTCCTCATGAGTGCTGACAATATCATGAGATCGCGATCGCCAAGATTCTTCAGTGTTTCGCCTTCCACTTCCACATAGGCCTGCTTCAGGGCAGTTCTTACGGAATCATCGTCCCATTCGTTCAGCCTGCCGATAATCTCAAGTGCTTTTATGCCTATCCTTGCATCACTCCTGTAGTCCCTCACAAGCATCGCTGATAAGAGACCAAGAGACTCCTTGTCGTATTTGTTAAGGCCTTCATCAGCTCTCATTTTCAATATCTCCCTGATCTCGTCCGAACTGTATTCATGGAATACGATGTGATCCGGCTGCAATGAGCTCTTGACGCTTTCATCGTTCATGTCCTTGTACCAGTATACCTTCTGCGTTAAGAGGATGAGATTGGCCCTGGTGTGTCTGGTTAAGTGATACAATATGTCATAGTCCTGGAGAAAGTCGACCTCGTCAAGGATAACGATAGATTTCCCGGAAAGCATGGCATCGAATCTGCTCTTCACCTCATCGATGTCGTGGCCTCTGCTGTCAATTCTCGTTAGTTTACGGTAAATCTTTATCGATGTGGGGTTTTCTCTTGCGTTTACGTAGAAAAACGGTATGGATTTGCTTTCCCTGAACGCCTTTGCTATTGTCAGTGCACTCAGGGTCTTTCCTGATCCCTTCGAGCCATAGATGATTATGTGCCTTGGAAGATTCAGGTTCACATAATCCGCAAGGTCGTTTGTCACCTTGTTCAGTTCGCTTCTTATGAGGATTCTTGGCGGCTTGAAGTCCATGTCGAAGATTATTGCACTCTTTATGTTGCTTGTCTCTTTTGCTCTCTCCTTCACCTTCTCCTCCACAAACGATATGGGATCTTTCATGGACATTGGATTACCCCTGCGGCTATTTGATTGGACACGCAAAATTCTTAAGACTTTCGAACGAGCCGGATATTGCAGTGTTGCAAAATGGTAATTCCGCATTCTGGAGAGAGAGTGTGAGAAAACGAGTGAGGCTTTTGGATAAGATGATGCCGTTCAAAAAATAACAGAATTCCATTTTTCTGGTATGTTATGTTCATTGTATCAGTTATATAATATATATAAGAAGAACGCTGACGCGTTCGGTGACTCTCTCTCTCTTTCATTAGTTCTCTCTCAGAATCCTCAGTATCGGGGTGGTGGAGCATTCAAGGGACTTCGCTATGGCTCTTGCTGACAACCCCTTTTGCTTCAGTTCCATTACTTTTCTTCGGTCTATGAAGGCGCCGTTCCTGGTCTTCAAGGCAGGTCTTCCGAATTTGACGCCCTTGCTCTGTGCCTGTTCCCTGCCTGCCTTCGTTCTGGAATTGATCATATTCCTCTCAAATTCTGCGAATGCCCCCAGAATTTGCAGGAGGAGCCTTCCATTAGGTGTTGTGGTATCTATACCTGGGTCATTGACGCTGACGAATCCTACGCCATTCTGGTCAAGGTATTCAAGGGTTTTCAGCAGATCGGACAAAGAACGGGCAAACCTGTCGATCTTGGAAACAATAACAATCTGGGGCCCCCTGTCAAGCGATTTGAGCATCCTCTCGAATTCCGGTCTCTGCGTATTCTTGCCCGACTTCGCCCTGTCTTCAAATATCTCTAATTCATAACCTTTCTGGCCTGTGTACTGCCTGATTGCCTCCTTCTGCCTCTCATTTGAGCCCTGCCTGACTTCCTCTTGTGTACTGGCCCTCACGTAGGCAAAAGCAAGTGTCATTTAAATCATAGAATTTAGGCACGCATACGTTATTAAAGTCCAGTGTTTAGTGGCGTTACTAAAATTACAAGTTTAGTGACATTATAGCGTAAAATTAGTCAGTGGTGCTTCGGATGTGGATGTGCCGGGGAACGTGCCTTGAACTCATTGCCGCAATTAGAACATTTGAACGTGACAATATCATGCGGTATATCTGTAGGATCCGAGGGTCTAGTCACTTTAGTTCTAGTCAATGTCAGTTCCATTCCACACTTTGTACATCCATATTTTTCTTCCATGCCTTGAGTAACTTGTGGCTGCTAATAAATATAATGCGCCTTCAAGAACTGGAAGGCTGTTAACAATCACTTCGTTAACCGTTTCCTGATTTCAGTTTCCACGCTTTCCATGTCCTTGCCCTTCTCCTCAGATATCCTGTTGAGATCGTTGCGCCATTTCTTTATGAGCTCCTCATTCCCAAAGTATTTTGCGAACCTTCTGTACGTCTCATACTGCTTTTCAGTGACCTTGAAGCCGATTGTCTTTGTGTATCTCTCTACTGTTTCGGCACCAGAGTGCAAGTTCTGTGATATTAGACTGTCCAATCCCCTTTTCTTGATATCTGCCATTATTTCACCTTGACTATTCTTTCAATTTCCTTTGCAAGTGCAATATATGACTTAGAAGCAGGCGCGTTTTTCCTATATCTCACGACAGGAGAACCTGCCATGGTGGAGTCCGTTATGGTCACATTCCTAGGTATAACTGTCTTCAGTAAGCTCTCCGAATAGTGCTTCCTGACATCTTCAAGAACTTCTTTGGAGGATCGTGTCCTTGAATTGAACATCGTAATAACCAAGCCAAGCAGTTTCAGGTTTCTTGATAGCCTCGAATTCACGAGTTCTATGACTCTCATGAGTTGCGTCAAACCTTCGAGGGCGAAGAATTCCGCTTGTACAGGAATAAGCACATAATCTGATGCGACGAGAGAGTTGATTGTGAATATTCCTAAACTGGGTGGTGTGTCAACGATGATGAAGTCGTATTTCCTGGATATCCTCTTAAGCTCATTATCGAGGATGTATTCACGGCCAATCTTTCCAGTTAGCTCTACCTCTGCGCCTGCAAGATCGATTGTGCTGGGCACTATATCGATTCCGTCTATGTGAAGGATTGCTTCCTCAATCCTGCCGTTGAGCATTACATCATATATCGTATGCCTTTGATCCGCTTTGTTTATGCCAAAATGAGTCGTCAGGTTGCCCTGCGGGTCGATATCAACCAGAAGCACCCTGTGTTTCTTTGCAAGCAAAGCTCCCAGGTTCGCTGCAGTTGTCGTCTTTCCGCAACCTCCCTTCTGGTTGGCAATGGAGATGATCATTGATTAAGCTTGTAAGCAAAGAGTTATAAGTTTATGGTTAACCTGCTTGGAAACAACGGTTAACCGTTAATCTTCAGCAGGTGCCTGTTTTTTATTACTTTACATAGATTCCATATCCGTAGAAATAATAATTTTACGTGATTTATATGACTGGCAAACCCAACGATAAGTTACCCGTTCTTCTGTCGTCCGTTACTCTGGTGATAGTGGCCCTGACGCTTGTTATTGTGGTTGCCTTCAGACCCCAAAGTCAAACTGCTATCATACCTACAGCTACTACCACCATAAGTCAGGTACAGCACAGCAACGCAACACATTCTAATTCAAACATAGTGCTGGCAGCAGGTCATGTTAGCTCGTTTGGTGTATTCAGCAACGTGTTTGACGCTGAATTTAATGCCACAGGCGGACAGAGTGTGAGCGGGTCATATTCCTCCACTAGCCCTCTGGATTTCTACGTAATGACACCTTCACAATTCCAGACCTATATGGGTGATGTCCCGCTTGCTTCCCAGATATCCAGCAAGGGCGGAGTGTGGTATTTGTACAGTGGTATTACCTATCTGGACAATCTTGTGTTGCCCTCTTATGGAGGCACTGTTTTAAATTATACAGTATCAGGGAAATTCGACTCCAATTACCCCGCGGCCTTCTACATATTGACACCAAGCCAGTATGCCAATTATGAAATCTATCATCAGATGGGCGGTTATGTTTATTCTTCATCGGCTGGGCAGGGATCAACTTCTACCATAAACGTAAGGATAAGCCCTGGAAGCTATTACTTTGTCTTTTACGATCCTAATGCAGGATACAATTATACAACAGGCACTTACCAAAATACGACTGCTACGATACAACAGTCGATAGTTGCGTCTCCAGATTATTCGATGAACACAATCTATAATGCAACTCAGTCTCAAAACAATACTTTCAGCACAGTATTGCCTGTAACTGGGCCATACTTCCTTGTGTGGGAGAATAATAACGCCAGTGGCGAAGGTGCGGCTCTGCAGATAACAAAGACAATTAAGGTGAGTTGACATTTCCAAGAAGAAGATTGGAGGAATAATAGGGGCTTTGATAGCGTTATTCTTCATTTTATGGGCAGTATCATACGCTCTTGGTGTTATTTGAACGTACGGGTTCCGTTAACATTTCTTTCATGGAATCGATAGTCATTACCAAGACTCTTTCTCCAAGTCCCTGATATTTGTCGACGAGGTCCCTGTTGGGAACAACAATTATCACCCTCAAGTTGGTTCCCGCTATCCTTTCCTTCAAGTCTTCCATGCTATGCTTCAAGCCCGTCTCGATCTCCACCATGAAGAAATCGGTCTCTATGTCGAATGCGCCTCTTTCACCTGTGGTCGATATCCTGTTTACGGATACACCAAGCTCGTTTAGGATGTCAACTGCCTGGCTCTGCATGCCTGTGTGCAGATTCGTCAGGTTGGGGCTCTTCGAATAGTACATAACGATTGGTTTGCCATCCCTGAGATACTTTACCCTTCCCACTTCATTGTTGTTCTTCAGCTCTTCAAGAATGGTCTTTATTCCGAGCTTTGCCTGATCCTTGCCGATTCCGTATTTCGCCGATATTTCCTTTCCCATTTCAGTTGCATAGGACATTCTTTCGCTGAGAATCTGCATAATCTCCTCCCTGTAGTCTATGTCCTTCCCTCTCCCTCCGACTCCCTCTTCCATCCTTGCTTCCTTGACTGTCGCAAGAATCTTCTGCGTTTCTCTGTATTCAGTGCCGTCAGGAACATATGTCAGGACTGGAGCGAATGCCTGGCTCTCAGGAAATTCTATGTCCGTGAACTGTCGTGGTTGAAGCATCGAAACTGAAAATCTTACAAGCTGGTTGTAGGAGAGCATCTGTAGGTCTGCATCGCCGAGCTTGAAAGTGAACTTTGTGCCAAAATTGGCCCGCATCTCTGGTAATATATCGATTAGATTCTGCGTTATTATCCACAGCATTCCCTTGTCGCGGATTTCTCGGGACATGACGTCTAGGATGGTGTGATACGACTTGGTAAGCCTGTGGGCCTCGTCAATGCATATGAGAACGTTCTTTCTTTTGCGTTCTTCCATCTCCCTGTATATCTGCCTCAGCATTAACTCGGCATAGAAGTTCTGAGCCTGCTTTGTTGGCAACGTTGAGAAGTCGAACACGGTGCTCTCGTTTGCAAGCTCGACATTCCCCATGTCCTCTATGACCAAGGATTTGACGTTCTGCTCTATGGCGTTCAGCGTTTCGATCTGGTTCTTTGAAGCCGATTTTCTCTTCTCGCTGATTGTTTTCATGAAGCCTTTCCAGTCTGAGCTCTGCGACGCTATCTCCTGCAAAAAGGCAGGGGTCTGCTGCAACTGTATTCCGGAGCTTACTTTCTCGCCGAAGAATGCCGTCATATAGGCCTCGGAGAAGGCGTTTATGTCCCTGAATGGATTTGGCAAACACTCTTTTGCATCAATGACTGGTATTCCTAGATGCACCTCGTGATCATCGGGCTTGAATGAGAATATGATCCTTTGCCTGTCCTCGAATTTAGAGAGCAGGTGCATGGTGAGGTAGCTCTTTCCCTGTCCGGAAACGCCCGTAATTGATACGTTCCTGTTTCCCTTGTGCTCAATGTAATCCCTGAGATTTGCAGCTCTCGCTGAGCATTCATCTCGCTTGAACTTTCCTCTTTCTATATCTGGAATAATGGTGTATGCTATGGTCGTGTGGCCGGCAAAGCGCTTCAGTCTCCTTGACAGGTCGTAGAACATTCTCTCCTGGTTCCTGAGTGGCAGCTCTATGAGTGGTTTGGAAAGTACCCTTCTTGCATTTATGAGCTCAGAGAAGCCATATTCTCTCATAACCCTATTCTGGTCTTCCAGATATTTATTCATATCCGGCTACCTTTTTATTATGTATCGTCTGTGAGGATTGAGCGTTATTGTATAGTGCTGAACTTCTACCGTGCGTGTTTCTATCAAGTATACGAGGGCTATGATACCTATGGCCACTGCAAGAATTATGGAGTATTCCAGGCCCAGAACAAGGTAGATCAGGTAAGCGGGAATGCCGAATATTGCTGCTAGAATGACGATGTAGACGAAAAGAACAAGAGCACAGTACAGCAGGACAAGGGCTCCTATGAATCCCAGGATGAAGCCTGCTATTCCTATAGTCTCGTAAAACATGTTTCCTGACATTGTCATTGCCAACAGGAATGACCAGAGGCCCTGCCATATCATCCCTGTTACGAATACTATGACGGCGGTGATCAGGAATCCGAAGGTTGCTGCTTCTTCGTCCATGATTACCTCTGCGCTCGGAATCTCCTGTTTGGCGTTAGAGTTGCAGATATTGAGGCCTCCTCACGCTTGAATATCAGACCTCTTCTTGTGATTACGAGATCCATCCTCATGACGGGATTCGATTCGTATTCCACGTAGCTTATGTCAGGATTTCGTTCCATGAACTCCCTTATGGCTGCGATCTGTTTCCGATCCTCAAGCTCATACTGGTTGACCGTGTTCTCGATTATGGTCTCCTGCAATCTCTCAAGAGTGCCTTTCTTCTGCGGATTCGCAATCTCATATCTTACTATTTCAGGCTGGGAGCCTTCAAAATATTCAGGCTCACTGCCGTTCACAACCACTCTTCTCACTTTATTCATTTTCTTTTCCTCCATGGAAGAAAGCAAGCCATGTCTGCGCCTTTGCCAGGAACTCTTCTTTGGCAAGGGTGTCCGGCTCTGAAAGCAGTATCCTGGTCAGCGGATGATCCGGGAATTTCTTTGCGAAGTTTGCCTTCAGTTTTGCAACACTGACTCTTCTGGCATCTTCCATATACGTGTATTGAGAAGAGTGGCTTTATCCTCAAAAGATAGGATTAAATACTAGGGAAGAGCATCTTTTCTTCTCTTCCCGTAGGCAAAAGGAAAGCCTTTCCAGTCTTTGTATTCGCTGGCATCAAGCTTTTTTCTGAAGAAACCGTAGTAGGTTCCACAGTTCAGGCAGTAGTATTCAGAGGTTTCCATGAAATTTCTTGCAAAAAACAAAAACTCTGCCTTGTTCATATCTTTTAGCGTATTCTTGAACTTGCATCTTCCACAAAAAAACACAGTTTTCAGTCTTCTGCTTTCATCGGTGCCATAGTAAAGGTTGGCTACCTTAACCCACATTGAGAATAGCTCGGATATCTTCTCCTTTGTAAGGGGATCGTCATGCAGAATGAAATCCCTGTTGACAAAATACACTTTCTTGTTCTTGTGGATGTCATACTCAGCATTGATCATTTTCCACTTCTTCGCGAGACTATTGATGTGGTTCCAGTAAAACTTTCTGTCCTTTCCAAATTCTTCCTGAAGTTTATCAATCAGCTTGGCTTGTATTGGCGTAATTCCAAGGAGGTTGAAAATATTGAGGATTCCGATCACCCTGGCATCCCAGATGTCGGGTAGAGTGTAGTAGAATATGCTCCGGAATCCTTCTACAAAATAGTTAGCCCATATCTCGTTCTTAGGAAGCTCTTTCGGTATCTCCAATTTATCATCCGCTAAAACGGCATTTTCATTATAGTTTTCACGCTGAGAAATGTACAAAGATTCGATTGTGGTCAGTCAAACCAAAATCAAGTCGATTTCTTTTCATCTTCAATGTTAATGCCACTTGATGAAATGGACAGTGCGACAAAATGAGTGCTGTTGCCTATTACATAAGCAAGGTCAAAGAGATACAGGTAATTTGAAACGCTCTTAAATAAGAACGATAATACATTGATTATGAGGGTAACTATCGATATGATGATAACCAGAATGATGTGATATACATATCTGTTCAGCATCTCGCTTTACTACCTCCTATAGATTTTCTTGTACACAAAATATGCAGTGATGAGAATTATCATCGTGGGTATCACTGCATAGTAAGCAAATTCATTTATTGGAAAATAGTAGTAAGCAACTTGGTCATAAATGAAAACGGCTATAACGAAAGTGAGTATGATGTATCGAGGTAAGTTTGATTGCATCCAGTTCGCCCTACTGTTTTTTCCCAGATTTTCCAAATATTTCACTTGTTCTCTTTTGGAGTTTACCACTTTTTGCTCCTAGGATAAGGCCTATAGCGAGAACTACCAATGAAATCAGGAATGCCAGTCCTCCGTAGAGAAATGTATAAGCAAGAACAGTTCCGTTGGAGTGAAAGACTGCCCCGATTGCCAAAACTACAAGGGATACAATAAAAAGTACCGTTCCTACGGTAATTGTTCTATTTATAGCATGAAATTTTACCATCGCATCATCTCATTTATAATCATTCTTGAATTTCTTAATGAAGTCAAGCATTTGTTCCTCCTTTGATCCATGCTTTCCAATATAGTTGTAAAAGCCTTCCTCGTCTAATTCTCCGGCGATATACTTATTCGCAGCTTCGTTAAGTTTTCTTGTATGTTTTGTCGTTCCGTAAGGCTTCCTGATGAACAGATTACTGTATTCTACGGTCTTTCCGTCAGGGGATTTTACCGCACCTGGCAGATCAGAGAGAATATCGTGATCAGTTTTCCACATTCTGGTACCCTGAATCCTATTTTGTCTCACCACTCTTGTGAAGCCCCCTGAGCCGAGTATTCCAATAACCGGATTTACCCCATAATCTCGAGCCCTGAAAGCACCATATAAAAGAAGTGAAAGACCTATCCCAAAAGGTACAAAGAATCCAAGAAAAGAACCAAGATAACTGTATATTAGTATCTTTGGATACTTTAGAGAGACCACGAGATCGACGATCATTATTGCGATACCAATACTCACGTATGCCAGCCTATATCTCATCGAGATTTCACCTTAAATTATATGAAAGAATAGTTATTTAAGTTCTTATAGAGAACATCCAATTGCTTTCTCACATATATAGTCTGCACCAAGTTCACACGCTACGTGAACGAATTGCACGACCGTAACTCCCTCGGTTACGTTTGTTGCTCCTACCTTGTAGGTCTCAGTATGTGGCACGCTTATTTTGGTAATTTTTCCTGCCTTTTGCATCAAAACAATTACTGCAGCTCATAATTTATGAATAAAATCATCTTATAAAAATGTTTTCATATTATATATTGCGGCATAAGAGCATAGAAATAATCGCATGTTTCTGCTTTTGTCACTTTAGCTAAAGGAGTTATGTTTATTACTTTCATGCATAATGCGAACGAGAGCCTATAACTCTATGTACCTTCATTTATCGAAACCTATATAGTCGGACTAAAACGGCATTTTCATTATAGCCTTTCCGTTGGGCAGAACTGCCTGAAACTCGTATCCTTCGCCGAGGAGCTTCTCGATCTCATTCATGGAAACGAGCCTCTGCTTCGAGCCGTTGCTTGCCATTGCACCTGCTACTTTGTCCCTCAGCAGCTTCTGGAAATCCTCTGTGCTTGTCTCTGCAAGATTCATCTTGTCTATCTCGTCCTGCCTGTATCCCACGGCAGAAAGAAGCTGCTGCTGCAAATACAGCCTTGCATTCTCCTCGGATACATCGCTTATCCTCGTTTCAAGGAACTTGGTGCATTTGTTGTAGGACTCCCTCATTTCATCGATGATATCCGGCGGCAATCGCTTGTTTGTTGAATAGCGAGCCTCAATGTCGCCCTTGTGGCCCATTATGAACTGCCTCCAGGGATGCGAGATCAAGCCTTTCGATTCTGCAATGTCCAGAGCTGTTGAGAAATAAGCTCTCAATACATAAGGACGCATCTTCAACCCTGCCTGCTCTATAGCTTCCCTTATGTCCCTCGTTACAAGCGTTGTCCTCAAGAATGCATTCTTCTTGACGCCTCTGACATCGAACTGCAATAATGGAGATTCATAGGTGAGCTCTTCTCCTTGTTTCCTCCGCTCATCAAGGTATTCCCTGATGTATGTCGTGCCTTCCTCTCCAATGAAGCTGAAATAATGGTGTCTTGCTTTGCTCAGCTTGCTCTTAACCATAACTGTAGCAGGAATCTTGTCAAACTGGATTTCATCTGACAGCTTCAGTTCCTTGAGGTCGTCAAGCCTGAGGCCGTCGGTGCCTTCGTAATCTCCAAGAGATTCCGGTCTGAGGCCTGAAATTGCCTGATCGCTATGGCTACTCTGCTCTTGAGTAGTTTCTTAGATTCGAGCAGGTCCTTTTGTCGGACCTTTCGTAAGATGGTGGGACGTATCCTGTATTTACGGTACGGAAA
>ATMD01000004.1 GCA_001856825.1 Thermoplasmatales archaeon I-plasma | reverse complement strand
ACCCCTCTTTGAGCCTTCGCCAATTACTATGTGCCCTTCGCTCGCCTGCACGCCGAGCACAGGACCCCATGCTTCGACTCCAATCAAAATTCACCCCGTCTTGCTCACGCAATCCACCCCTCTTTTGATTTACGTCTCGCACTCTTCTTCGAGGAGCCCCTCATTCGCTATGCTCTTTCAGGGTGGTGTCCTGTGCTCGCCGCTCGTGGTGTATGTGTGGTGTTTCACACCACCCACCGCTAACGCTTACACCACTCGGTCTTGCTACGCAAGACTTCCGGCTCGCTTCGGGCACATTATTCTCTCCTGCGGAGTGCAATTAGAGGGGATAGGGAGGGGAATTTTGATCGCACAATGCCGCTTCGCTCAGTGCGGAATTACAGCAATATGAGGGGTTCTCGTGCCGTGCTGCTTTTCAATTATTCAAGTGGTAACAACTGCACGGCACTGCGACCATACCTTTTGGAAAAGGGTAGGCGAAAATAATCCTGGGAATTCCGCAAATCACTTTCATAATCTGCCTCTTAGGCGCAGTTTCATCCACTGTATCACACCCAAGGTAACAAGAGAAAACATAACACTTATAGTTATTCCTATCAGCGATGAAATGACCCACGCTATCTCGCTATTGTGTGTTGCCTGATATATAACGAAACCTAATGTGACCGTCAGAAGCAACACAGCAGTTAAGCCTCCAAATTCTATGATTTCATTACGTTTTTGTTGATCACCAGCAATTTCATAGTTTGAGAAGAGATCTAATTTCCTTTTTAGCACTTCATAATAAAAATCTATAGAGAATTGTTTTTTTGCGATTTCAAACGCGCTTCTAAAAATACCGCCTCCTGAAATGACATCAACGTCATAGAAATCTCTGAAATCAGATATTGCACGTTCAGTTATTTCTTTAATCTCTTTTACTTCCTTTCTCGAGTTCAGTGAGTAAAGCTCAATCTCTCTGTTGTATGTCAAGAATTTTTGGGAATTAATGCACAGAATTCCCCCAAGGAGCATCCCCCACGCTATATCCCAGCCTATGTCGTTATCACCAATATTCTTATCTCTTGATCGTAGAGGTAGGTTACCGTACCATAACCTTACGTTCGAATAATAGTGCCCTCCTTCGATATCAATCGATAATGTTTGGTTAATTCTAGATGTATTAAATTTTTTGGAAAACGTATCCAAATCCTGTCCTGACCAAAAGATAGTGGAAATAAAGTCTAACCACTCTTCATCACCTGAATCACCATTAATTGTCTTCAAGTCACGTTCACACACTTCTTTGTAATTTTGTTCTAATAAATTCAAACTGGTAGACTTAAAACTCAGATATTTCCAGAGTTCTCTTACACTATTAACGAAATAGGCACCGTTCAGGTAATTACCGTGGTTTTCGTACTCTTTTCTTACATAATAAACAAAAGCAGCCCACACATAGCCAATCATGAAGGTCTCAAGATCTACAAAAGCTCTGTCGAGTCCGGTTGACAGATTTCCACAACCTGTATCGATTTTTTCATAAATCATAACAGGTGTAGGCATGTCTCCTGATTGCCCCCCCTTACGAATAACTACACGCCAAAACACCGCGTTGCAGAGACGCTCAAAGATTTTCTCACTTTCTTTACCACCTACTCTTGTTTCTATTTCTTTACGTGCATCTTCAAGATTTACAAAGACGTTTGAAAAACTCTCTCTAACGATTGTCGTCTCTTTAGACTCTACGACACATGAAAAAGCACTCGGAAAATTACTCCTGATTTTCCCCTTATTAGGAGGCAGGTTCAAATGGAGATAAAAGTTTACTCTAGCTTCATAAGCTAGACCAAATTGCACCTCCTTTGCGTTTTTTTGGTTAGAATCCGTTAGATCTTCTAGCTTCCTTATTTTATGTAGGTTAATCTGTAGACTATTAATCATGAAATTGCTGTAGAGCGATGTTCCCTTCAGTCTATTGTGGGTCAAACCACCGATTTTTCTCAAGAACAGTCGTCTTAAGAACTCATCATTTTCATCTTTATCCGAAAAGACGTAACTTTGACATTCATCACTTGTGAAATGCCTTCTATTTCGAAATGAATTATGATGAACGGTAGAGTTTATTTTATTCTTACCATCTGTTACTAATATGTCGGTTAAGTCTGTAATATTAAGCTTCCTTAGATTGACAAAAGTATTCTGCAATACTTCCTTTATGCCATTCAAGGTAACGGAGGAACTGGGTTCCCCCAACAATTCAAAACCGCAACTAACTACTGTTGCTCCCTCTATTACGTCTATCAGACCAGAAAACCTCCAACTTGTACTAAAAAAACTCTATTTCACTATACCCAATTGTACTCATATTTACGGAGAATTCTCGCTACCACCCATCTTTCTCACCTCCTTCATATTTCTCAGGAAACATTTTTAAATGTTTCCTCGAACGCTACAGCCTTACGGATTTCTTCTTTCTTAAGGCTATTTTTCTTACACTTCCTCTAACTGGCTTGTTGCAAATTAGAGAAAGAGATATAGATAGATAGATCAAAGATATATAAAAATGCTATCACGTAAGTTTATATACAAAAAATTTCAGGAGGCAATCCCTGACACTCTTAGAAGGAAAAAACTTGGTGCCTTGTCCTCTTTGACAAATTTTCCAAGAACACCGTCATAGACGACTACAACATTCTGGAGCAGCAAATCTGCACCTTTAGGTATTTGTAATGGTACCTGTAACCTATAAGGTGTTGCTATGCTGAGCATCTTACTTGAGAAACTTACATTGTGAAAATAAAGTTTAGACCCGTCTGGGATATCAAAGAAAGGTCTAACATTGCCGTAATACAAGACTGCACCATTTCCGAATGTATTAATCAGCTTATTTTCCTGAGCCAATTTCTGCACTTCTTTCTCCTTTCTTTCGTTGAACTTTTTCCTTACAAATTCGTAAAGCTTGGACAAACCCCCAGCAATTACTGTTGTTTCATAAGCCAGATTAATTATCTCTTTTATTTCATTGATGAATGCATTATTAACGTCTTGGCGATCAACTGAAAATCTATAGTCATAATTGTTTAGATAGCTCTCTACACAGAATTTAACCTCTGGTGATTCTGTATCCAACGAGACCATATTTCAGTTATAATGCGTCCTGATAAAAGGTTTACCAAATATAAGTTCATAGTATTCCCTTAAAACATTAAGCGAATCCCGACCGGTCCATTTATAAAGGCAGTTGATTTTGTATGCGAAAGAAATGTTAAGCCGCAAATGCTGAGGAAAGGGATTGTTACTGGAAGCAGTGGGAGGGAAATCCACAAGCAAATCAAATGATCATGGCATTACTGTCCGTTTGAATTTTTGTATTCGTCTTGGTAATGAATTTGAGTCTGTGACAATGCTATTAATGAATCCATTGGAATATCCACTAGCTGGCTAAAGAACATCTGGCAGGAATAAAAGGGTGTAGCCTCGCCACTTAGTTAAGGGACCACAACAGGAGCTCGATTTCTAGTGTATCTATGGAATAGAGTGCGAGGCCAAAAGATATACTCCTATAGGATTTATCGTCCAGTGAAGGCTATTCCAACTTTATATCAATTTTAGACTTTTCTTGTGGGCTTTCTTAGACAATGAGCCAGATTCTCCAGTTTTCAACACCCATCTCGTGTTCCAGATAGAGAGTATCAAAGCGTACCGGGTACTTTGCTTCCAAAAGCCCTCGCAGAAATATTGGTGCAGGCTGCCCGTAATGAATAATTTTAAATTTGTCAATCCTCTTATATAAATATGAAAAGAAATGGCAAATCCTCGAAATTGGAGGACGAATTTATTCCAAAGAAGATAGTTGTAGCATTTGATGCATCATTGCACTCAATAAGGGCGTTAAAAGCAGCTATATCCATCTCAGAGAAATATGGTTCCGCAATACACGTTATTCACTGTATTGAATATCCGGTTGTAGGCTATGGAGAAGTATATTACAACTGGGACGAGTTTTATTCTGCAGATAAAAGAAATGTAACTAAAGCTTCTGAGCCGTTGATCAAGGAAGCCAAGAAGAGGAATGTGAAGGTTGAAGTTGCCTATACAGAAGGAACTGCTTCTGTGGCCGAATCCCTTTTACTGGAATCCAAGAAGATCAAGCCGGACCTGATAGTCATGGGGTCCAGGGGGCTTGGAGGGTTCAAAAGTCTACTTCTCGGAAGCGTTTCAAATGCAGTAGTCGCCCACTCCACTATTCCAGTCCTGATAATAAAATAGTTTTGACATTGCTCCTTTTATATATTCCTTACTCAGGAAACAATGTCAATGCAAATTTTGTTTACTGATGGAACTGAACAATCATTTCCCTTTTTGTGGTTTAGATATCATTGAACTTTTCCTTTTTCTATCCTTTGTAAGGAGTAAATTATGATTCCAGTCACTATCATTACCGTACCAAGATAAAGTGCTTGTGACCCAAGGGTAAGCATAATGACTATAGAAAGCAGTACTGATACTATTGGCAGGTATGGGTATAGGGGAACGTTGAACAAGCCAGGAAATTTTCTCTTCCTTATTATTATCACTGCTATTCCGGTGAGGGAGTACGAGAATATCACACCAAAATTTGATGCAAGCGCGACGTATTGAAGATTACCAAGGAATAGGGACACTACTGCAAGTGCTCCTATTATAAGCACAGCCCTTTTTGGAGAATCTTGAGTCTTCCCTTCTATCCACTTCGGGAAGAGATGATCCTCGCTCATCTGGAGTAGCGTTCTAGAACCCGCAACAATGAGGGAAAGGGTGACCGTCACAGTTGCTATCAGGGCAATTAAGCTGATAATAAATGAAATAAACACAGGCGCATGAGAATAGCTTAGAGCATTCACCAAAGGGTCTGCACTAACTCCATATAGATTCCATGGCATTAACGAGAGCATGCCTACGACCACCAGAATGTAGAGGACAGAACTTACTACCAGTGATATCATGATTGCTTTTGGTACGTTTCTTCTTCCATCCTCTACTTCAGGGGTAAGGGTCGCGATCGTATTGAACCCTGAATATGCGAAGAAAGCGAGGGAAGCTGCTTCGATAATACTTAATGGACCGTGAGGAAAGAGAGGCGTGAAGTGAGAAGAGGTCCAGGTCCCATACTTTACTGATACTAGTATAAAAATCACCAGGCCTGCAACTGTCATGAAAACCAGTACCTGCTCAAGCTTTGCTACCAGTTTCACTCCAGAGTAATCTATTGCAGTTATAACAGAGATGAAAATTATTGATACCAGTATTATGAGCAGATGTGAATCTACGTTGAAAAACGAGAGCAGGTATGAAGAAAATCCAAGAGTCACTGCAGCACCAGCAATTGCATAAGATATAGCTCTTAACCATCCAACTATGAATCCAAGAGAATCGCCCATGGTATCCCTTACAAAAGAGTAAAGGCCCCCATGAGAGACAATCTTGGAAGATAGCTCGGCGCTGTTGAATGCAACTGTCATTGCTAGGAATGCGGTAAATATAAACGCTACTATAGCTCCAGGTCCCGAATCCTTTATTACAACACCTGCAAGTACGAATATTCCTGCTCCTATTATGTTCCCAAGTCCTATCGCAGTAGCCTGCCACATCGTTATCTTTGAATTTGGCATGTCGAATCAATCAACTTAAGTTGAGATGAGAATTGGACTATTGATTAAAACTATTCTAAAGTTCAGTCTTGCTAGGTATATCATGCCCTTTTCCTGTATAAGTGTATAAGAGATTATTAAAGCAATATCCAGTTTGAATGTACCAATTAAAATTTTGAAGCAATTAGAGGTAATCCTTCAGAAGTACCTTATTTAGAATCTCAACTAGGGCATATCTCAGGGTAGAATATGTTATAGTTAAAGTAAAATCTATAAAGAGTAAATAATCAACACGACGCCTGACCACTTTCTCCATGTATACCTCTTTTTTGTCCATCTCTCACTTTACTTATTCACTGCAATTTTAGAATTTTCCCCATGATTCCACACTCAGGCAAAGAAATCAATTCAAATCTTTAATAAGATTATTAAGCGAAGAACAAATAAATCAAAAAATTCCTCAAAATGTTTATATTAAGGAATTTCAATCAACACGGGTTAAAAAATAGGAGGTAAAAGTTTTGAAAAACAGAAACGAAAGGAAAATAGTGATAGCAATTGCAGTCTCTTTAGTGATGATACTATCTGCAATGGCAATCACGATGGATGCAACTTCCAACGTAGTGATTGCTGGGACTTCAGGAACCCCAGCAGCATCGGCAAGCAGTAATACACCTTGGACGTATCCAACAACCACGATGCAGGAACCAGGCTACACAAATGGGACATTTATAATGGCTGCTACCAACGACGTGGAGCATTTAAACATATATCAAGCCACTGACGTTTACAGTTTCTATCTTCTCGACGAAGTATATGATTCTGCAACAAACCTTCTTCCGAATGAGACAATCTCACCTTGGCTAGCAACAAGCTGGACTGAATACAATGTTACCAATATGTCAGCTTCTTCTGCAACAAGCACATTCCTAGGGCTAGCAGGATCCGGAAATCTCACTACTTTTGATCCTCTGAATGGCCAGTACTCACCAGTGAAATACGTCTACCAAGTGAACATAAGGCCGGGAGTACAATGGACAGATTATTCCCCAGGAGTATCAACATATGTTTACTCAAACCATACATCATTCAATGGGCCAAATGGAAATCCTCATAGCTACACATACAGGTATCCCTCTGTCACAATGCAGACTTACTACGTACAGTCAGCAGACTTTATACTGTCATGGAAGATACTACAATCAGCCTTTGATTATAGTGGCTCATTCCCAAATATTGTGAACGCTGTACCTGTTAACAATACAACTGTCGATTTTTACCTGAGCAACCAAAGTGCGACTTTCCTGACATATACACTCGAGACACCCATACTCCCCTATCATATCTGGGTCAGTCACGATTATTCCTCATCCCCAGGAGCATGGAATTATACAGCATCACTGCCAGCTGCAAACTCATACAATGCATGGGATGTCGGATATAATGCAGCTACCGGAACCGCGACGGGTCTCGTCGGAACAGGACCATTTATGTTTACAAACAACTATGGTTTACCGTCCGGAAAGTGGATCTTCGACCAATACTGGAAGCTCTACGTGAACCCACACTACTTTGTACAGTACGTACCGTCGCTCCGCCAGTGGACGCCAAAGTTCTATGAACTGTATGTTCCACTGTACCTATCGCTATCTGCGGCGGTTACCGCAGTGACACTAAACCAGGTATACCAGATAGAAGGTGGAGTAACCCCTACGTTCCTGCCTACTCTGGCAACGTCTCCGAACACTTATGTGTTCCACAAGCCGACAACAGGGTACGGATTCATACAGCTCAATTCATTCAATCAGTCAGATGCAAATATGACTACAAGTCAGTATGGATTCACACCTGCTTCAATAGCTCCTCCGTTAAATGTAACATCTGTGAGACAGGCGCTCAACTATGCTGTGAACAAGGTTTATCTAAACTCTGTCGTGGATGAAGGGTATGGAATACCCGGTACTTCGGTAATTCCAGATTCTGACAGCGTATGGCAGAATCACAGTCTTCCGTCCTATTCATACAATCCTTCACTAGCGATGACGCTTCTGAACAACACTCCAGGTATGACAAGGGTGAACGGCGAGTATTACTACCAGGGAAAACAGTTCACGATGGATATACAAATAACTTCTGCAGCTTCAAACCCGTTAGGCGTTGAGGGAGCCCTCTTGATAGCCCAATGGTGGGACCAGATAGGGGTAAAGACAACGGTGACTCAAGAAGCTTTCAGCACGCTCGTTGATAATCTCATAACATATGGTTACCAGGCGATCGAGCTCGGTATCAGTGGAATTGTTGGAGATCCAACAGGCGATTATGTTTCATTCTACACTCCTGCTGGGTTAGGGTCAGGTTTCTTCCTCGGTCCTTACAGCAACATAACATATAACGGAGTAAATATGAATGGAACAGCAGTAACGAACCTTATGGTCACCCTGTATAACGAACTGAACACTAACACAAACCTGACACAGAGGATTGCAATTTCAAACGAGATACAGGGGATAGCTGCAATTGAATCCACAATGATCAACGTCGGCTATGGAATAGACCTTTTCCCGGTTGTGACATCTGTGTTCACTAACACAACCAATGATACACTTTCACAGACAGGGTATGAATACTGGAACTTCATGACAGCCCATCTAAAGACTTCAACAACGACAACAGTACCAAAGACGATTCCAACGCAGCTGAGCGTTGGAGTGGTTCCATCGAGCAGAATATACTACAACGGAGAATATGGTAACATTACTTTCGAGGTCAGGAATCAGTACGGAGCGCCTGTATCCGGAGCTTCTCTCACGATAGGCGTCAACCCGTCGGGAGCACTTCTCAACATAACAAGCCTGTCCGGTGTTACGAATTCCCAGGGAACCTATGTACTGGAATTCAAGGTGCTAGGCAACCAGCCCCTTGTTTATACGTCAGACTATACCGGCGAAATTAACATTTCTGCAGCAGCTACTATGAGCAGCTCTTCCTCTGGACCGGTACTGCCCGGTCTTGGATACACATTCATAGACGTATCGCCTGTACCAGTTGCTTACAAGGTTCTTGCAGTTCCAAATCTTCAGACCACTTCAAGCGCTTACCAGCCTCTGACCATTGAGATATACAATCCCGTAAACGGTACACCTATCTCTGGGTACAACTATATGATTCAGGTCAACTCTGGAATTCTCGATTTGAGCAACAGTACTGATAAGTCTGCTACACTCAGTCACCTGACTCCAGGAAATCCATATGCTGAATCGTATTTTGCAAATAACAACTACAACATGACTGAGGTTGTCGGAAGTACGCCTTCTAATGGGACGTTCACGATAGGTGTAAGAGCAGTTAGCGGCCTCAACGCTTCAATCATCGGCAACAGCACTGAAAGCTATATCTTCCTTGGAAATTATTATGCCGGTGCGCCGATGTCTGGTGCTGCTCCGTACATGACGCTTGCAGAGTTGACCTCAGCCACAAATCCATTAGGGTTCGGAACACAGCAACCCGTGGAGATACCTGTCCAGGTATCCTCAGGAATTCCTCAGTACAAGATAACAATGACAACTTCGCAACCATTCATATCTTCTCCAAGCGGTTCAGTTGAGGTCAATGTAACCGTTACTAACGCCCTTGGGGCACCTGTTCCAAATTTCGCAGTTGATCTTGTAAGTCAAAATGCGCTTGGTGCAAACAGAGGATACTTCTACGGTACAGGGACGGAGATTCAGTACCCGAATCTGAACAGCTTGTTCGGTAGCACTACGCTCCCAGCAATTCAGGTAATGACCAACAGCTCTGGAATGGCGTCGGTAATGTTTAGCTCTGGACTATATCAGGTTGAGTCTGTAAGTGGCTCATTCATGGGATATGCACCTGAAAACTTCATGGATCAGTATCTGGTACCTGCTGACATGTTCCAGCTGAGTGCAGTTGGAATCAACTATACTGCCGTAGCAACTGCAGAAGTCAATTCTTCCGCCATGGTAAACAATCCTGCACCTTCAACCGTCCTGACTCCTTATTTCAACAACTCGCAATCTATCAACGGTTTCAATGTAATATACGGCAATTCTTCCTACACACTATACGTGAACTCCACTATGGCTAACTCCGCAGGACCGTCTGTTTCAGGAACATCTTTTAGCGTAAGTGCAAGCATAGGGAACCTATCAACGACATCAGGCATGACTGGCGCCAATGGATCGGCTACAGTAACATACAGTGCACCGAATGTTACGGTAATGACACCGGTGACAGTTACAGTGACCAGCGGCGGATCATCCTACGCTTATAGTTTCTTCGTTATGCCTCTACAGAAAGTAACATCTAAGCCCATAACGAAGACCGTAACAGTTACGCCGAACCTTGATGCATACTATGCGCTAATCGTAATATTCGCGGTTCTGTTTGTAGCGTTTGCAGCACTTTACTCTATGTCAAGAGGTAAGGGGAAAGCTAAGGATCAAACACCACCAGAGCAGCAAAATCCACCAGAACAAAAGTAGATTCTTATTTAATTTTCATTTTTTTAATTTATTTCTAATTTTGGAAGTCTTCTATTTTGACGCATATAGAGTTTGAAAGTGGCTTATTATCAGAAAATATCAAATAATTGAGGATAATGGAAATTTTGAAGACGCAATGTTGTGCTTTATTATTTGACCAAGTATTCAAAGGTATCTAATTTTTTTAAAAATCAATAATATCCATATCCTAGAACCAAGGAAAACTTCGTAATTCTCCGAAATGATTATGAACTAATCTCTTATAAATGCGCGTGAACCCATACCTCATCGCCCGTAAGATCATTCAGGCAGTTATATTGATAATTCTAGTTGCGGTTGTAATTTTTGTGGTTTACAGATTGATGCCAGGGAATCCAGCGCAGTTGCTTCTTTTTGGTGCTAAAAACAAGGCAGGACTGTCTGGGCAACGCTTGGCTGCTGTGGAGGCCCAGCTGGGCCTTGCCGGAGGCAAATGGAATCCCGTTAACTTCCTTATATATATGAAGGACATGTTTACATTCAACTTTGGGTACGATTATTTTGAAAGCTTGACTGTTTGGGATATCATTAGACAGGCACTCCCTTACACATTCCTTCTCTTTGGAACAGCAGCAATTATATCTTTCGCCTTGGGCATCCCTCTAGGTATCCTGACATCCTGGTTCAGGTCCACGAAGAAGGAGTCGGGACTCATTGCTTCTTCTACAATACTTAATGCGATTCCATTCTTCGTTTTGGCAGTTTGGTTAGTTATTTATTTAACAGCTCTAAAACCATACTTCCCTGTAAGGACCGTTTTCCCACTTTCGTGGCTTGTAACTAACCCACTTGGAGTTGCATACTATATATTCTTGCCAGTTACAACTCTAATAGTAATAGAAGGTGCGAGCCATCTTTTGACCACCAGGGCTGCTATGGTTGGTACACTAGGTGAGGATTTCATAATGACCGCTAGAGCAAAAGGTGTGAGGGAGGGAAACGTGATGTTCCATCATGCTGCTAGAAATGCTATGATACCGATAAGTACGAGAATGGCCCTGGAGCTTGCTCTGCTGATGAGTGGGGCAGTAGTCGTCGAAATTATATTTTCCTATCCCGGTATTGGCCATCTACTTTACAATGCGACTTTAGAACTGGATTATCCCCTTGCTGAGGGGGCACTTTTCGTCATATCACTAGTGACTATCATTACATATTCGCTTGTAGATTTCATTCATGCGTGGCTTGACCCGAGAATAAAACTGTAGGTAGGTAAGATGTCGTCTGTTGAAAGGAATGATAAAAATAGAGTAACTGAACGGGACAGGGAGAAGCTGAGAGAGCTCAGGAGGAGAAGGTTAAATTTCAGGCTGAGCCGTCTAAAGAAACAGTGGAGAATATTCTACAAATCACCTTATGGTAAGGCCGGATTTTACATAATAGTAATACTTGCGATAATTGCAATAATATCACCAGTGATACAACTTCAGAGCAATCCGTCCACTTATGTTGCACCAGCAGTTGACACAACGGTTCCAAAGCTGCTCTCTGAAAACTTTGTTGGAAATACAACGGTCAACTCGAGTTACCAAATATCTTCCTATGGCTCATCCACAACAATAACGGGAAGCAACTGGGTCTACTCAATAGATTCTAATGGGGAAATAGTGGCTCTCCAGCTTGAAACACCCTCGTCTAGCGTCATAGGAAAGGCGGTGGATGTTTTCAACCTTTCAATCAGTCCTTCAGTTCCTGTTGCGATGTCTGTTTTCACTTTGGTGGAGAGTACAAATGCATTCACCGGAGCACAGGTTATGTCTAACTACATCATGATTGCGACATCATCTGGCCAGTTGACACTTGCAAGAATATCAGACTTAAGCTCTTCTGGGTCACCGATAGATCCACGCTTGGTAAGCATGCAAAATGTGTCTCTTGGTTCAGGATTTGCCCTACCTCCCATTTCCAGTGTCTTACCTGTCAATCAACCTAGCATTCCGAACATTCCGTTTTTTAGCTCGTCGATCCCAGGTGCGACCTCAAATGTTGGGAAGATTATTGCGATTACTGAAAATAAGGGGAATTCAACATTCTCCCTAAATGTCATTCAGGATAGCGGGTTGAAGGTCTCATCGGCCAAGAGACTTCCATTCTCAACTGCTCCTTCAGGAATGGATTTTTATGGCTCATTTTTCCAATCAAGCGGCCCTCAGCTTGTCTTGATAACTGACAAAAGTACAATGTACGCCTACCACGATAATGGTAGTTTAGCCTGGGAAACCAACTTAAGCGGAATGAATTTTTCCGGCCAATTGCAGATCCCCCTCTCGTACCAGCGAACCAACTCTCCGGGAAATTTTGTTATTGCGGCGGCAAGTAACGCAACTTCAAGTGACTTGTATAGAATATATACTTCCAACGGTACTGCTTCAATTTTGTATACATTTGCGTCTCCAACAATAAGCTCAATTTCTTCATCCTATGGAAGTACGGGCTTTCCCTCTTCGATCCTTGCTATAGTTGGGAATGAGGCCTATGTATTAAACGGACCAAATCATCTGCTAGGGCAAGGTTTCTCTGACTTCTGGAGTAGGAACTTACGCAATTGCTCCACTTTACGATCCCAGCTCTAATACATATATCATTTCCTCTACCAGTGGAGCCTTTTACTCTTTATCTGGAAGTCTAGGCACAAATCCATTCCAATGGGGCGAGCTTCCTCAACGTTACATGAAAGGAATAACTCCTCCTAATTTAATACTCAATGCAGCCACAGGTACGGAATCAATTACATTCCGTGGAATGAACGGCTATGACTATGTTTATTCAGCTACAGGTGTTTCAGTAAATCCTATAGGGCCTACATTTCATACTGCTTCCGGTGCTATCTTCCCACTTGGAACAAACAGCGAGGGGAATGATGTATGGAGTCAGTTCATCGGAAGTTTTGCACCTGACTGGGTAGTAGGTATTGCTGTTGGACTTATAGGGATAATTGTGGCAATAATTTTTGGAATGATCATAGGTTATTACAGGGGTTTTATATCAGTAGCCGTTGATACAATAACACTCGTAATTTATCTTATCCCAGGGCTTGCACTCCTTATTGCGCTGACTTCCGTTCTTAAGCCCTCTCTGACCAATATCATCCTTGTTCTAAGCTTCACCGCGTGGCCATTTACTACATTCACGATACTAGGCATAATCAGAAGCGTAAAACAAAGGACATTTGTGGATGCAGCCAAAGTTTCGGGTGCAGGTACTCTTCAGATACTTAGGCGTCACATGATGCCGAACATTACGCCACTTCTCATCTATCTAACATCTATTAGCATTAGTGGCGCAGTTGGCGCTATCGCAACACTTCAGTTCCTGGGTATAGCCCCCTTGACCATTCTCACTTGGGGAGGTATGCTCAATCCACTCTATGACAATTATTATCTCGCTGCAATTGCACCTTGGTGGGTCTTTCCGCCTACAATAGCTCTTACGCTATTTGTCATGGGCTTCATATTCCTGTCAAGGGGAGTTGACGAACTTGTGAATCCTAGACTCAGGAGAAGATGAAGATGTTGGAAGTTAATACTGATGAAAGACAGGATAAAGATTCTGGAAGGGTCATTGTAAGCATCAAGGATTTTACCCTTACCTTTAAGACTTTTGATGGAACGCTCAAGGCGCTAGAGAATGTGAATCTGGACATATACGAAGGAGACACCATTGGTATAATAGGTGAAAGCGGCTCCGGTAAGACTACGCTGGCCACCTCAATTATGGGCATGGTGGCAGACAATGCGGAAGTGGATGGATACGTGAAGGTTAAGGGTGAAACGGTTGCCAGCAGGGAGATATCAGGACGTAGTTTCAGGAACCTTAAAAGGAGACAAAAAAAGATACTTTATGAAAAACTGATAAACATGCGGTGGAAAGATGTCTCTATGGTCTTTCAGGGCTCGATGAATGCCTTCAATCCTGCATACACTATAGAAAAACAGATAAGTGAGGTATTCAAGATTCACACGAAACTTACTGATGAACAGATAAGGAAGAAGAGTATTGAAGTAATAGAAGCTGCAGGCCTAAATAGGTCCGTTCTAAAATCATTCCCTCACGAGCTGAGCGGCGGAATGAAGCAGAGGGCCGTCATAGCTATGGCACTATCGTTGTCTCCTAGCCTAATAATTGCAGACGAACCTACAACCGGACTTGATGTCGTGATCCAGGCAAAGATAATAGAGGAACTAAAGAAGATACAGAGGCAGCAAAGGAAGGGGATGATAATCATTTCTCACGATATTGGAGTCGTCTCTCAGCTTTCTAAGAAGGTTGTCGTGTTATATGCAGGAAGAATCATGGAAAGCGGGCCAACATGGGACGTATACCAGAGGCCGCTGAATCCCTATACTCTCGCCCTCATGAACAGCTATCCCTCTCTGGAACGCGCAAAGAGAAAGATGAACGGTATTCCAGGAGAAACACCGGATCCGTATGCGGAGAGAAAGGGATGCCTTTTTGCAGGAAGGTGCAGTTTCGCAGACGACAAGTGTTTCAATGAGACCCCAGAGCTCAGGGAAATCCAGCAGGGGAGATACAGCAGATGCCACTATGCAGAAAAACTGATCGGTATTCAAGCGGGTTCTGACCTTGAGCAAGCAGATTTGAATATTGAAGAATATAGCAACGGAAACGGAACAATACTGAAGCTTGAAAACGTCAAGGAATACTTCACTCTAAGGGCATCTGCTGCAGGTTCCCTTTTCTCTCGTGAAGAAGGCTCAAGATATGTCAGGGCAGTCGATGACCTAAGTATAGAAATTCAAAGAGGGGAGATATTCGGAGTCATAGGGGAAAGCGGATCAGGGAAGACTACGCTGGCTCGTGTAATCGTCAGGCTCCTTGATGCAACATCAGGAAAGGTTCTATATTTCAAATCTAGGAAGGACAGAGTGGGGCAGAGCGAGGAGAGAGATGGCGTTATAGATATAACGGCTATCAAAGACAGAAGCAGAGAAATGAAAATGTTGAGGAAATATTCCCAGCTCATCTTTCAAGACCCGTATGATTCTATAGACCCGACAATGTCAGTATATGATGTTGTAAATGAACCTATCATTGCACACAACATTACCAGGGACCCCCTTGTTGCAAGGGACATGGTTGGGAATGCACTGTCCACTGTAAATCTCCGTCCCCCTGAAAATTATTTCGAAAGGTTCTCCCACGAACTTTCTGGTGGGGAAAGGCAGAGGGTAGCTGCATCTAGGGCACTAGTTCTTAAACCTGAATTTATCGTGATGGACGAACCGATATCAATGCTGGATGTGTCACTAAGGGCAGGCTTCATGAATCTGATACTGGAGATGAGGAAGCAGTTCGGTATAACAGTCCTATACATAACCCACGATCTTGCATCGGCAAGGTATGTGTGTGATAGGCTCCTGGTGATGTATCTAGGAGTAGGTATGGAAAGCGGAAGAAGCGAGGATGTCATCCGGACTCCGTTGCATCCATACACAAAAGCACTCCTCAAGGCTGTCCCCGTGCCTAGTCCCGACTGGGACCCACAATCAGTTGAGATAATAGGGGAGATAGGTAATGCAGTTGATGTCCCAAAAGGGTGCAGGTTCTTCAAGAGATGTATTTATGCACAGAGTGTCTGCAAAGATACGCCTCCTCCGAAGATGGAAGTGGGGAAAGAACACTGGTATCTCTGTCATTTCTCACAGGAAGAACTTTCAAGGATACACGAAGGTTTGGCTAGGAAAAGTTAATTTAAAAGATTCTTCATCTACGCATATTGCCGAATGAAGAAGCTGTTCTGAGTTTGGTCAACGAGTCGGTGAAGGAGTCTGTTAGGAGAGGTAGGTGGAAGTATGCCAAGCCGCCTCTCTACATTTTGGTTGCTATGCTAGTTTCCACTTTTATTTATTATTCCGTGTTCGGCATAGGCACATTCTTCACTGTAATGCCTGATATACTTTTCATTTCTGCGGTTATAGTGATGTTTTTCGGTGCTTGGTATGATTTCGGGGCAGAAAGTTACATTAAGGACCTCAAAGATTTCTACAGGAAGTCCATAACAGAGGCTGACTTGGTTTATATAAATAAGCAACAGCTTATAATGACACTTATATATATTCTCATTGGATTTCTATACATAGGAAGTGGGGTAGCAATATATCTTCTCTCTTCGTTCATAGGCTAGAGTCAAAATTCTGTATATTGCCCAGCTAAGTGATAGCATAGCATTTCCCAGGACAGATACTCTATTGTCATATGTGCTTCAATCGCTTTAACGCAATTAGAAACCTGCCTCTCTAGACTAATTTCACAGCTACCCCTAAACTGCCCGATTCTACAGGGCCTTCAGTGAGGAATCACTCCTTATATTTCACCCGTCCTTCGTACTTTTTCATCAATTTCATTGCAACATCAATTCCCTTCTCCAGTTGCGTGTCCTTCCCCATCCCCCATTCCTCCGGCGTAATCTCCACTTCCACCGTAGGCTCGGTACCGTAATTTTCTACTCCGAATCCTACATCCTTGAACCAGAAGGCGAATTCCGGTTGAGTAACAATCGTTCCGTCTACAAGTGCGTGGCGGGGGCTTATCCCTATGACTCCTCCCCATGTACGTTTACCTATAACAGGCCCCAGTCCAAATAACTTGAACGAATGTGTAAAAATATCGCCATCAGACCCTGCATTTTCATCTACAAGCTCTACCATAGGTCCGTTGAGCGTATATGCGGGGTACGGCTGTATTTCCCCCCTCCTGGGAATATCGTAACCAATTCTTCTCTTAGCTAGTTTTTCTAGCAACAGTTGCGAAACGAAACCGCCGCCGTTGTACCTTACATCAACTATCAGCGCGTCCTTCTTTGACTCAATAGGATAGAGCCTTGCAAATTCAGCAAATCCTGATGATCCCATGTCGGGGATGTGAATGTACCCAACTCTTTCATTCGTTTTTCTGTGAACGATTTCTCTATTGCGTTCAACCCATTCCCTGTATCTTAACCTTCTTTCGTCAGCTACTGCCTTGATGTATGATGTAAGCTTCATTCCTTTCCTTTCAATTGTCACAGAAACAAATTCCTCAGCTCTGTTCAAAAGGGCTTTTTCAACGGTGTTTTCTTCATTCAACTGTATTGAATTTATGGCTAATATTATATCCCCCTTTTTAAGGGGAATAGAAGCTACAAAAGCTGGAGATTTCTCTCCTTCATTTGTGAGATTGGCTTTCAGGATATTCTCAATGAAATACTTTCCATTTTCATACTTCACGTCCAACCCTAGTTTCCCAATGGGGACAGATTTGACATCAGAGAGGTCGCCACCTACCTCATAGGAATGAGAAGTTGCGAACTCTCCTTGAAACTCTCTTAGAACGTCCGAAAGCTCGTATCTTGAAGAGAGTTTTGGTATTAGATTATCATATTTCGAGAATGCAGTTTCGTGCATTTCCCTCATTTTCTTTTCATTCCAGTAGTTTTCTCTTACGAGCCTTTTTGATTCCAAAAACATCTGAGTCCATTCTTCTTTTGGGTTTACCCTTAATATGATTCTCTTGAAATCGAACTTCTTGTCATTTTTCTCTGAACCGTGGTTTTTGTCATAGTGTTCAATATTTATCCTTGTAAGGTTTGATTCCTTATCCTTTAAAATAACAATTTTTCCATCCCTGGACACAGAGAAGTCTGCTACACCTTCTCTTACTACTTCTTCTCTTCCCGAAATAGGATCGTACTTTATCAGCTTACCAACTCTTGCTCCACCTCCAAATAATCCATACTTTGACATGCCCTCAACAGGGAATTCGAGCAAGAGAACACCCTCTATGCACGCAGCTATCTTTTCGTAATTCGATGGTTTAAGTTTTAGGCTCCTGACTTGGCTTTTCAATTCATCCAAGGGAAACAGTTCAGTTTTGTTTTTCTTTCCTTTTGTCTCTCCCAGATCGTCAGGAAGATTATCCAGCTTTCTAGATGCAGATGCATCTAATGGAGTTAACATCGGAATGCCAGTGGTCTGGAATGAAAGGTCAAAGACAAAATTATCTGAAGTAGGGTCCAAATTTCTGTCAGATAGGAAATATAGGAATTTACCATCAATAGAGAAAGAAGGACTGTAATCATAAGATCCATTTTCCGTAACGTCACTCGTCTTTTTCTCCTGTTCTGAATATACCCTAATGACGCTAGAAGGTCCCCTTCCAATCATAGTCTTTATGGGAGCAGAATATGCAAGTAGTTTACCGTCTGGGGACCATGTCAGGTTTGATATTATTCCCTGATCGCTTTTGTCAATGACCTCAATCTCTATCTTTCCTTTCGCTGATTCCCTTATTAGGTAAAGTTCCCCTCTGTTGTTAGACACTGCAATCTTCTTTCCGATTTTGTCAGTCATTAACCACTCCACGATGCCCTTAGAAAATGATATTTCCGAGGAAGTGGAACTTCTAAGGTCAAGTAGGTACAGATTCTCCTCACCTTTCTTATCTGACACGTAGAGAAGTTCACCAGGACTTATTCTAGTTGCCCACTTGATTCTCTCTTTAGAAGTTCCTACCTCATAAACAAAACCATTTTCAAAAGAAGTAGTAAATCCTCTTCCTCTGACAGTAATTGCAATATTATCACCATTAAAATCTGGGGAGAACTGTTGTAAGTACTTGGATACGTCGGGATATTTTTCCTCTATGTTGTCTGGTGAGGAAATAATTTTTGGGGAGAAGGGCTTCGTGGCGTTTGATTTTGGGTCGAAAACGTAAATTTCACCTCCCATTTGAAAGACACATCTTCGTCCGTCTGATTTTGCATTTCTAACGTAATATTCGTTGAAATTAGTATGTTTCCTTAGCCCTTTACCATTCTCGTCAACTGAATATAGATTTCCTGTGCCGTTTACATCTGTAACAAAGTATATCCTTCCTTCTGCGTAAAAAGGGGAAGAAAGATGATTCTTTAGGTCTACTATCTTTTTGAATTTGCCTTTTCTGTCTGAAGCCCATAAAACTCCAGAAGTTCCTCCTCTGTAGTGCTTCCAGTGTGGCATATCTATTGCATGTCGTGCAATCACTACGCTACTATTTGTAAATATTATTTGAGAAGCCGGACCGTACGGTAATTTTGTTAAAGGCCCTCCTTTTGGTTTTACAGAATAGAGTTCAGTCATTGCCGTAAACGGGCTGTAAGCGTCCGTAGATACGACTATTTCTCCGGAAGGTGTCCACCCAGCTATATCAGTATACATTCTTCTGCTGGTACTCTTCCCTCCCAGGTATGTAATTCGATCTATTTTTCCACTTTCCAGATCAATCGCATAGACATCGGCCGAACTGCCGTCAACCCCTTGTTCTACCCTAAATGCAACTTTCTTTCCATCAGGCGAAAATCTTGAATTTGTAACTATGCCCAATTTGTTTGTAAGTCTAACTGCAGGTGAATCGCCTTCTACCATCCATAAATCATCGTTCCATATGAAAGTGATTCTGTTTCCGGAAATATATGGTGACATAAGATAGTGTTTCATCACATATTACAGAATCTAACATTATAATACGTTTTCCGTCGTGAGTGACCGTGTTTGATTTTCGATGATTTATGCTAATTATGCATGAAATGCAATCAATACCAAAGTAATAAATAGAAGCCAATTTTCTATTGACAATTTTTGATTGATCAAAAGACATCTCATAGAATTCTGACAAATTCTCTAGGGAGTTTATGGAAGTAACATGCCAGGCTTAGGTTATCGGGGTCTGATTACCTCAAACTCATAGCACAAGGCACGTTTAGCTGCTTCACTTTGAATCAACGTAGTCCATTATGGTCAGAATAAATTCTGCGTGGCTCCAGATTAGGGGGGAGACTGAAAGAGTCGTGTTGTCATATGGATTTATCTGCTCTGATAGTACCCCGGAACGCTGTTTATGGTCAAGAACCCATTTTATCAAGTTCATGGCCTTTTCCTTCTCCCTTATCTTTAAGAAGTACCTAGCGGCCCAGAGTGTGGTTATAATCCAAGGGTTTCCTGGAACACTCTGGTCTGACTTTAGTCTCTGATATCCGTCATTTTCATACCTTGCGATCCCTCCAGTATTCTTAACCCACAGCTTTTCCATAATTTTGTCCATGTTAGATTTGATCCTTGGATCATTTGCATCTTTCATTCCAAACATAAATAATGCCATGTTCTGTGAATCGACAGTAAAGTCAGGTGCTCCATCAATTATCGCCCTTGCATAATATCTCTTTTCTTCCGAATAGAAGGTTCTCTCAAAAGAGGAAGCCATTTTTAGGGCTGCGTTGTTGTACCTTTCACCGGGGCCGGTATCTCCAAAAGTCATCGCGAAATTGGACGCAGCTTTCAATCCCGCGTAAACCGCAGCCACTGTAAATGAGTGAATACCGTATCTTTCTTCCCACAGATCATATGATGGTTTTGGTAATCCGTCTTCATTGGTAAATTTGACGAGGAAGTCAGCACTCTTCTTGATCAGGGAGTCGTAGAATGGGAAGAAGTATTCAACATCAAAGGACTGAAGATAATATTGCCAGAATGCCCATAGGACAAGAGCTGTTTCATCTTCCTGAATTGGTAGAATGGGCTCACCGTTGATAATCCTTGGAATCCAGCTGCTCGCAATTTTCCCGTCTGCCATGTATTTATGATAAAAGTATCCTTCATTTGATACCGATTTTATTGCGAAATCAAAGAATTTTCTTGATGCGCTGAAATGAAGTGTTCTTGTAAGCGCATAAGCTGCAAGTGCCGCATCCCGAGGCCAGACGTAGTAGTATCCATCTCTGTTATCCTTGAGTATGTCGGTATCGGATGATGCCATTATCCCACCATCATTGTTAATATGAGTCCTGATTATGAACTGAGATTTCTTGAATAGCGACTCAATCTCGTTTGATACGTCGATCTTTTTCTTTGCACTCCACACCTCCCAGTAGTTGTTGGTCCTCCTGTACATCTCCTTAAAATGATCTATTGTCATCATTTTCCTGTCCCTTGCGACGTTTTCCATATTCTCTCCACAGATTATGAAGTAGAAGAACTCCTTAGTTTCTCCAGGTTGCACAAGAATAGTATTGCTAACTACTGAATCCACAGAACCAATCGCAACAGGGTTGAACGAAAGTTTTCCATCTTCAGCATCTTTCCAAGTTCCCTCGAATCCCCTGAAGGCTTTGATTCCTATGGCATATTGGTCTATGGAGTTGTTCTGTCCGTCAAGCGTTGCCATCAGGAAGTATCTGCTCCCTTTGTAATGTATCACAGAGTTAAGTTCTGGGTAGTAAAATGCAGTATCTCCCATGTCATTTCCGTAGATATAAAAATCCTGGTGGAAGAAGAACTTAAGTTCGTCTGTCCCACTCCCACTGTTTTCCACTTTTATCCTTCTTACGTAGATATCCTGGTATATGTCTACAAAATCTTGGTTCTCGAAGCTAATATCTCCCATTCGGTATTTGACATCACCTATCATTGTGTCATCGAGATAATCCATTGATGTTATGACTGTGCGGTCTACCCACCTGAACTTATTGTTTATAGATACACCGTATCTGAATGGGTGGCCAACGGCGTGGTTGTCAGACTGGTCGCGTGCATAATAAAAATCTACGAGCCTGTAATCGCCGTCAAAACTAACCAAAACCTTGCCGTTCCCCATGGGGAGATATCTAACCATATGGCAATATCCATCGTCTCAAATTTAAAGTTTTGCAGTTGGTTCAAGATAATGTGCTATTAAATTTTCAGTGAAGAAGGGTTTATTATTCATATTATGCTAGATTAATTGATGAACTATGATGAAGAATGGTTGATAAGCAACAGGAATGGCAGTTACTCATCTTCTTCAGCATCTTTTTCAAACTTAAGGACCTATCACGGAATATACGTCAGGAATCTGAATGACAGGTACGATAGATTTGTGTTGTTGTCAAAATTGTTTGAGGAACTTAAAATTGAGGGGAAGGAAGTATCCTTGGATTCAAATTACTACAGGGATGTGGTATACCCGCATGGATATGAGTTCCTTACGAACTTCGACAAGTCATCAATTCCAACCTTCAGCTATGAAATTCATGGAACTAAGATAGAGAAGCGTGTCGTTATGGACCCTTTTGATGATGTGGTTATGATCAGCTATGAGTTTGGCGGGAAGTTGCCTGACCAATTTAGACTGTATCCGCTAGTTGCCTTTCGAAGTTACCACAACGTAGTTAGAAAGTCAGATAAGAAGGTTATCTCTGAAGAGGAAGATAAAGCCGTCAAATTTTCAAGTGACAACTTAAGTTTCAGGATATCACGAGTTGGGGCTTTCAAAAGGGACGATCTATGGTATTACAACTTCAGGTACCCTATTGATGAGGCAAGAGGCACAAATCACGAGGAAGACCTCTATCTTCCAGGCCATTTCGAAATAAATGATGTACCCAAAAGGATTACCATATCAATACACACGGATGAGCTCCAAGATTACAGCTTTGAGGAGATAAAGAAGAGATACCTAGATTCCTTGTCCAAGGTAAATGCAAGGGATAGGAAGATAATAGCGGCAGTGAAGAATTCGACCAAATTCATAACTAGAAACAATATAATTGCCGGGTATTACTGGTTTGGCCCGTGGGGTAGGGATACGCTAATTTCTTTGACAGGGCTATTGCTGGTTCCAAAGAGACATGGGGAAGCACGTGAAGTTTTACTGATTTATGCCGGGATGATCAGGGATGGGTTAATCCCAAAAAATATGACAGATGATGGAAATTACGACACAGCAGATACATCTCTGTGGTTCATCTACGCTATTTACAAATATTTCCAATATTCAGAGGACGCTGACCTCGTCAGGTTACTATACCCAAGAATTCTAGAGATTATTGACGCGTACATTAAGGGCAACGATCTCTTTGGAATGGAAGATTTTCTCATAAAGGTGAAGAAGCCCCAACTCACTTGGATGGATGCTAAAACTGGCAGCACAATTTTTACTCCAAGGATAGGCAAACCGGTGGAGATAAATGCCCTGTGGTACAACGCACTCCAAACGGTAAAGTTCCTTTCAGCGGAATTGAACATGAACCTGCCAGAGAATACCGATGCAATGATTCCTGAAATTAAAGAGAAATTTCGTGAAAAGTTCGTGAAGGAGGATGTCATTCTTGATGTATCTGAGCCAGATGATTACAGCATCAGACCCAATCCTATATTTGCATTCTCCCTTCCCTTCCCCGTTCTTGACGACTTCAACGAATATAAAGGAATGTTTGATAACCTTCTAACCCCATATGGCCTGAGGTCTCTTTCAACTGAGGACAAGAGATATATCGGCACCTACGAGGGAGACCAGTATCATAGGGATTCCGCGTATCACAACGGGTCTGTCTGGCCATGGTTGGCAGGTCCATACATAACGGCATCAGTGAGAGGAGGAAGGGACCGTAGGGAATTGATATCATATTTCAAGAATCTTCTGTCTCTCCAATATGTACCGGAAATATTTGACGGCGATCCACCGCATAGGCCAAAAGGCTGCATTATTCAGGCATGGAGTTATGCCGAGCTGATCAGGGCATACTTTGAGGATTTGAGAGATAGAAGATGAAGATAGGCGTGATAGGATGGGAACTACCACCTGCCTTTTCTGGGGGACTTGGAATCCACACTATAAACCTTTTCAGCATCATAAGCAAGTTTGCGGAGGTGGAGGTATACATCCCTAAAATGTCGATGCTCTATCCCAGTTATCCATTCAAGGTTAAACTCGTTCCACTGACCTACAATGGAATGAAAGGCAATTATGAACTGCAGGTCCCAGACTTCAACCAAGCGGTTATGGAGTACAATCAGAAGGTAGTCGATGCTTTCGATGCAGATGGTACCTCTGTTATTCATTGCCATGATTGGATTACATTCAATGCCGGGATAGAATTGAAGGAGAGGTACGGAATACCGCTTGTAGTTACTGTACACAGCACGGAAATAGACAGATCAGGGAATTTCTATCCACAAAAGTGGATCATGGATATTGAGCGAGAGGGAATGAGACATGCTGACCACATAATTGCAGTTTCAGATTACACAAGAAGACTTGTTATTGATACATATGGCATTTCTCCTGACAAGATAGCTACAATTCACAACGGTCTTGGCAAGCACTTCTACCTCCTACCCCCTAAGAATTACGATCTATCTGGGAATGTACTGTATTTCGGCAGGGTGACAATGCAAAAAGGGCCAAAATTTTTTATTGAGGCTGCAAAGAAAGTTGCCGACAAGATTCACGATGTCAGATTCATAGTTGCCGGCACAGGGGAGCAGGTTGAGGAGTTGAAGTTCCTCGCAAGAACGCTATCTATAGAAAGGAACGTAATTTTCACCGGATTCGTAGGTCTAAGCGAAGCTATCCGATATTACAGGACTAGCGACGTATTCGTTCTTCCCGCAGTCTCTGAGCCATTTGGCATAACCGTTCTTGAAGCAATGAGCTCTGGGACCCCGGCAATAATCAGCACCACCACTGGCGTGGGAGAAGCTTTGAAGAACGTCCTTAAAACAGACTTCTGGGATACTGACCTAATTGCAGATTACATTATTGGAACATTGAAATTCAGGAGCTTAAGAAGCACACTCGGTGCTGTCGGGCAGATCGAGGCCAAGAGATTCACCTGGGAAGAATCTGCACTGGAAACGATGGAGGTGTATTCATCGTTATGAAAAATGTGGTTTTCTACTTCGAAGTACATCAACCAAGGAGGCTGAGGACATATAGGTTGAATGAAATTGGGAGAAACCACGACTATTTCTGGGAATCAAAAAACAAGGAAATATTCCAGAGGGCAGCAGACAGGTGCTACATTCCTACGACCAGATTATTCATCAAAAAAGGGATAAGAGCCAGCTTCTCACTATCCGGGACGTTCATAGAGCAGGCACTTGAATACAGGCCAGAAGTAATTGAAGTATTCAAAGAATATTTTAGTTCCGGGCTTGGGGAACTCATTGCAGAAACATATTACCACAGTCTTGCATCGATATGGGATAGGGACGAATTCAAGGAGCAGGTGAGGGAACAGGAAAGGGTTTTGCGAGACATTTTCAAAATCAAGCCAGTAACTTTCAGAAATACCGAGTTGATCTATAGCGATACAATTTCAGATTACGTATCATCGCTTGGATACAGGAATATCCTTGCGGAAGGAACGGAACAGCTTATATCAGCACACTCACCGAATTTTGTATATAGATCACCTTCAAAGTTGAATCTATTTTTAAGGAACTTCAGGCTCAGCGATGACATTTCTTTCAGATTCTCGAACTGGGGGTGGAACGAATACCCATTAACGGCAGATAAGTACGCAAGGTGGATCGATGACTCGCCAGGTGATCTTGCCAACCTTTTCATGGATTACGAAACATTTGGGGAGCATCAAGTAGCAGAAACAGGGATATTTGGATTTCTGGAGAGACTTCCGATAGAGCTTAAGGAGAGAAATATCAAGATGCTTACTGTGAATGAGGCTGCTGAAATGTTCGAGAAAAGAGAAGTGATATCAATAAAGGAACTGATTTCTTGGGCAGACACGAATAGGGACACGTCACCATGGCTTGGGAATGACATGCAGAAGGAAGCATTTTCTGAGATGCAAAAACTAAGGGATAATGGAAACAGATCTCTTTGGAGGCATCTCCAAACATCTGACATAGTATATTATATGTCAACTGGCACTTCGCCCGATCAGATAGTTCATGAGTATTTCAATCCGTATAAGTCACCTTACTATGCATTCTTGAGCTATATGTCAATACTTGAGGATTTTAGGAGAGAATACGTGAAAAATAGTACCTAAAATTGTTTTTTAACGGGAGAATGCCTGGAAGCTCTTAAAAGGCGTATAAGGTATTCCAGCAGGTTTAGTTTTCACGACGTATCCGACTATGACCGACCGATTCTCAATAAAAAAGGATGCAGACTACGCACATCACAACTGTAGCAGTAAATGCTTTACTCAGTTATGTTAGAGTTCTCCTTCGAGTGGAGGAATCAACTTCAATTTGGAATTTTGGAAAACTTGGTTGTTTCATCTGATCAGTTTATCAGGCTTTGGTTTTAGCGCATAGATGATTTTAAACTCTATTCCACAAACTCATTAATCGGTCTTGGTCTTTAGTACTACTTACGATTTAGTCTATCTGTGCCTTGACTTCCTTTCATTGAATCAATTGAAGACTTTTCTGTGAGACGCAAAAGAGGTAGAAGGCTCTCTCTAACACTCTTTCCGAATTCGGTTAGGGTGTAAGTTATTCCCCCAGATTTTTCGATCCTTTCAACTAGATTCAAATCCTGAAGCTCCTTGAGTCTCTTGGAAATGATGGTAGAACTTGAAAAGGGTATGTCTCTCAGTATTTCATTAAAATTCTTCCTGTTTCCTCTGTTCCCTATAACGCCAAGTACCATCATGGTGTATTTCTTTCCAATCAAATTAAGAAGCGGAAGTGAAGGATCAATGCATACGGTCGAGTTATGATCATCTAGCATGCAGGCCTTATTCTTATTGAGGAATCTCTTCTTGTCTTCTCTTTTAACTGTTCCCAAGTTGCTCTGTTCATCATCTCCTAAGGTAAATAATAGTTTACGTTTCCATATTAGTATATGTTTTCAATATTAATTTATGGAAAAGGAAAAGGTAAAACTGAGAATATATGGAATGACCTGTGACGATTGCGTTTCAACTGTAACTGCAGGCCTCAAGAAGCAGAAAGGGGTCATAGATGTCAAAGTGTCACTTAAGGATGGAACAGGAGAGGTTAATATCAACAACAAAGAGGTAAAACCTGAGGAGCTTCTGAGAAACGAAGTTTTTACGAGACCTTCCCACTATAAGGCCATTATAATAAACGACTGAAGAGGAGAAAGCTCTAAATGAGTGAACCAGAGAAGTTCGACCTTGTGATAATTGGAAGAGGGGCTGCTGCATTTTCTGCAGCTATAAAGGCATCAGAGCTCAGCAATGGCGAAATGACTATAGCTATGGTTGGAACCGGACCTATTGGAGGAACTTGCGTAAATGTTGGTTGCGTACCCTCAAAATATCTCCTTGAGGCGTCACATTCCGTTTTCAAGCCAGCACACCCGAGAATGCCAGGACTGCACGAGACAGAAGTCAAATATGACTTTTCAAAGATAATGGAAGGTCTTAGATCGTATGTTAGTCATGCGAGGGACAGTAAGTACGTCAAAGTAATAGAAAATTATAGTAACGTAAAGCTTTTCACCGGACTCGGCTCATTCTTGGACAAGAAAACTGTTGTTATAACGGGTCCGGACGGGAAAGAAGTTGGGAAGGTGTCAGGTTCAAACATACTAATTGCAACTGGATCACACCCGTCAATACCAAACATTAAAGGGCTTAGCAATACTGGATTTATCACAAGCGATACTATCTGGGAAATGAATGAACTGCCTGAATCCGTCGCGATAATAGGTGGAGGTGCGATTGGGCTGGAGATAGGACAGGCACTCCTGCATTTCGGGTCCAAGGTGATTGTGATAGAGGCAATGGACTCCATATTGCCACAAACAGAAGGAGAAATTAGGGAAGCACTTAAAAAGGAACTTGAAAGCGAAGGGATGAGATTCTACCTGAGGGCAAGAGTCAGTGCCGTAAGCCGGTCTGGCAACTGGAAATCATTAGATGTCATAACTCACAAAGGGAATGAGAAGATAACTGTAAAGGAAATCATTGTAGCTACCGGAAGACAGCCTAATACCGAATACTTGAACCTGGAAAGGGTCGACGTTAAAACAGATCCAAGAGGGCTCATTATTACATCAGATACGATGAAAACGTCGGCATCTGGGATATATGCAGCGGGAGATTGTGTCTCCAAAAATATGTTCCTAGAAACGCTGGCTGCAAGGGAGGGGGTTGTAGCGGTGAGCAACATCTTCGGAGAGAACATAAAGATTGATTACAATTCAACAACCTGGGCTGTATTCACGAACCCTCAAGTTGCAGGTGTTGGAATGACAGAAAGGGAATTCTCAAAAATGAATGGATCATGTTCAACCAGGACATTCTCTCTCTTGAATCTGACGAAAGCGAGCATTACGGGAGAGACGGAAGGGTTGATAAAAATAGTCGTAGATCCAAAGGATAACAGGATAGTAGGGATGCAAATTCTTGCTCCTAATGCAACAGATATCATAACTGAGGGGGCGTATGCGGTGAGGAACGGCTATACAATAGACGACGTAATATCCACAAGCCACATCTTTCCATCATTTTCAGAGGGAGTAAAACTGGCAGCCCAGTCATTTATAAGGGACATTTCAAAAATGGCTTGTTGCGTGGAGTGATTGCATTATGCTGATAAAGGAGACGATCAATAAAGCTGTATTAGGAAGGAATTCTCCAAATCTTGGTCAAGAGACGGCTTAATCCAAGAGTAGGAATTCTGCTAGAAGGGATACATAACTTTATTGCACCCCTTTTTCATCTTCCTTCAATGCTCTTTGTGGAAAGAGAATTTGAAGGAAATTTTGACGACATAATTGAGAGCTTGCTCTTCCATTTAAAAGATGGAGGGTACGTTATAGTAGCTGATGTTGATGTAAAGAGCATACTAAGAAAGGCTTTGAACTTCGAATTCAAGAGATATCACATATACGAGATATGCAAGCCTCAGGCAGCTAAGGAGCTTATAGGGGAGGACGATACTAACGGCTTATTCCTTCCCTGCAAGATGGTTGCATACGAGGACAGGGGAAAGACCAGGGTCCGCCTTGTTTTATCATCAGAAATTGCAAAGAAATTTGAAGTAGCTGGCGCAAACAGCATAAAGAAATTTGAGAATGAACTTGTCGGTTTGCTTGACACACTGGTCATTTAGACAATACCAATGACGGTCTTTGTCCCTCGCTCATTCTTTGACCTGATCACTGGTAAAACTACAACAGGGTTAAATCATTGCCATTAATTTATAGAACATGGAAGCCCAAGGAAGGCTCAAGGAGGTTCAGGACCTGTTCGAAAGCATCCTAAAACAGAAGGGAGACGTTGCAAAAAATTATTCACAACTAGTGGAGAGCATCCTGAAGGATGGGACGATACCTCAAAAATACAAGGAGCTCATGTTTGTTGCACTCTCCTTGACAAAGAAGTGTGAATGGTGCCTTTCCTATCATCTTAAACTTGCCATTGAATCAGGTGCTACTTACGAAGAGCTCATAGAGGTGGCCTTCGTCTCTTTTCTTATGGACGGTTCACCTGCCCTTATGGAAGCTGTCAAAATGAATGACTTCTACAGTGAACTAAAGGGAGTAAGGTAAAAAGGACAGCACTACTTTGCAGGAATATTGCACCAAGAAGGTCTGTTTCATTATTCGGTTTGGGAACCCAGAAGGTCCGTTATTCTAAAAATTGCTTCAACAACAGTCATCGGTACCTTACGAGAGAATGACAAATTGCAGGCTATCCAGAACTGTTTGATTCCTTGTAGAGAATGATCTATAAAGGAAAGTATCATTATTTATTCCCGTCAGCAATCTCAAGTTATGATAATACTCACGGGCAACGACTTGACTCTCGATCAGGTAGTAAAGGTTTCTGACAGAATGGAGAAAGTTGTTATATCTAAGGGTGCCGTGAACCGCGTAAAGTCAAGCAGAGAGAGAATTGACAAACTGATAACCGCTGGAAAGCCAATTTACGGTGTTACCACAGGGTTTGGGGACTTGATCAGCGAAAGAATCGATCTTGATAAGATAAATGAACTCCAGACTAATCTTATCCGATCGCACTCTTCTGGATTTGGCAAACCGCTCGACACTAGGACGGTGAGGGCAATGATGCTGGTGAGGGCCAACTCACTAAGCAAGGGATATTCAGGAGTAAGGCTCGAGTTGATACAGTCACTCCTTGACATGCTTAACTCAAATGTCATTCCATACATCCCGGAAAAAGGGAGCGTTGGTTCCTCAGGTGATTTGTCTCCACTTGCACACCTCGCACTTGCCTTGATAGGTGAAGGGAGGTTCATAGAAAAGGGAAAGATAGTGGAAGCAGAGAAGGTATTTTCGAAAGTGGAACTGAAGCCCATTTCACTTGAAGCAAAGGAAGGTATTTCGTTAATCAATGGAACGTCATACATGCTAGCAAACCTCTCTCTCGGCCTCTACGACTCTCTCAACCTCTTCAAACATTCCATAATAGCTGCAGGTATGTCAATGCATTTACTTAGCGCCACAGAGAAGGCTCTTGACTGTGGCCTTTTCGAGGCAAGACCTTTTGCCGAACAGGGTATCGTTGCCAGTGCGCTCAGATCGTTCGTGGAAGGGAGCGAGAGGATACGGAACGGGACTGAATCAAAGGTCCAGGATGCCTATTCCCTTAGGTGTATCCCCACAGTTCTTGGCTCAGTACTCCAGACAATGAATTATGTAAAGGGAATTGTTGATATAGAACTGAATTCAGCCACTGACAATCCTCTGGTTCTAAAAGAAATCACGTCTGGATGCAATTTCCACGGAGAGCCACTTGCACTTGCCGCAGATTATCTTTCAATTGCACTGACTGAATTGGGAAACATCTCAGAAAGGAGGGTATTTAGGGCACTAGATAAATCCCTTTCAGGACTGGCCCCATTCCTGGCGGATAGACCAGGGGTAGAATCGGGGTTGATGATTCCCCAGTACGTTTCGGCCGCACTTTGCAACGAAAACAAGGTTCTAGCTTATCCGTCGTCTGCGGACAATATTCCAACATCGGCAAATCAGGAAGACCACAACTCAATGGGAGGCACTTCAACCAGGAAAATGAGGGAGATTGTCAATAATGTAAAGGGAATCATAGCTATAGAGATGCTAACAGCCTACAGAGGGATGGAAAAATACGGTGTTTCAGGCAAGAACCTCAATACGGCATTTTCTATTATGAACGATACGATAGGAGAATTCAAGGGGGACATGGAAACCACTACCCTTATAGAGAAAATCACCACAATGATGAATTCCAACAAAATGCTGGAGGAGATTCCCATCAAACTGTGAAAACCTGCTTCTTCTTCTTTCTAGAACAAATAGCGAATTCGTCACCGTCGAAGAAAACCTCTCTCTCCGGATACTGTCTCCTGACTTCTTCAACCATATCCAGGATTTCCTTTACAGTGAGATTAGTATTTCTCCCTATCTTCCTGTGAACTATCTTATCTTCGAGGGAGTCCATCTATGGTTCGTTATTCGTTGGTAACTATAAAAGTTTCTTGGATTAATGCCGCCTCCAGCCATGAAACTACTTTATGATATCTAGAAGTTGCTTTATGTTTCTGAGCTCAATCTCCATCTGCTGGCCTGTTAACATATTTTTCAGGGAAATTGACCCTTTTTTTGCCTCATTTTCTCCAAGGATTGCCGCATACTCATACCCCATTTTTGAAGCGTAATCAAGCTGCTTGCTTATCCCTCTTTCCGTCACATTCAGGTCTACCCTTATGCCAAGACTCCTGATTTCGGATGCCACCTTGACCGCAAAAGACCTTCCTGGAAGATCTACCGGTGCCAGAAATACCTGCGGCTCCTTCTTCCTGTTCCACAGCCCCTTTGCTTTTAGAATATTTTCAAGTACCGCATCTCCCATTGCAAAGCCGGTTGCTGGGGTATTTTCGCCCCCCAGTTGTGCAATTACGCTATCGTACCTACCTCCACCTAGTATCGCCCTGAATTTGTCTTCCGTATCGGACGCTTCAAACACACAGCCGGTATAGTACGCTATTCCCCTCACTATCTTCAGGTCTATTTCTATTGAGGCCCCTACAGAAGACTTGACGTAATCTATAATGCTGTAAAGATTCTGCAACTCCTGATCCTCAAGTCCATTCAATATATTCCCGTTGGTAAATGATAATACGGCGTCCTTATCCAGTCCCTTCTCCTCCATAAATGAGTCCCTGTCATTCGGAGATATCTTGGACCATCTATCCAGTATGTAGTAGACATCCTGCTTCTTTCCCGGCAACATTTTTTCGATTAGCCTGTCTATCAGGACCCTCGAGCTAAGCCTGATTCTTGAATAACCTGCTATCTCCAGGCGCCTAAGGACGTAACCGCCGAGTGATATCACTTCTGCATCAGCAAGATAACTTTCACTCCCTATAATGTCAGCATTCAGCTGGTAGAATTCCCTCTGTCTCCCAGACTGGGGTTCTTCATATCTCCAGAATTTTTCGATACTGAACCATTTCAATGGTTTTACCAGGTCCTTTCTCGCCGCGACCATTCTTGAGAGCGTTGGAGTGAACTCTGGAATTAGCGTGACATCTCTCCCACCCTTGTCGCTGAAAGAAAACATCTGGTTCATTATTTCCATCCCAGATTTGTTTGCGAATAGCTCTACGCTCTCAACAGACGGGGCATCTATCTCCCTGAACCCGAACTGCCTGCAGGATTCTTTCATTATCCTGAAAATCTCGCTCCTGATTTCTTGTTCCTCAGGATAGAAATCCCTGAACCCTCTAAGTCTCTCCACCATCGATATTGCACTCTCTCTTTCTACATAATCCAGAACTATGTTAAAATTTGCATCTGCATGGTACCAGACTAATCATTTATAAGAGGAGCAGATATAGGCACGATACCTATGAAAATTACCGTTGATAATAATGGTCTAAACGTACCTAATATTGTAGATATTCCATACGTTGTAGGTGATGGTATAGGACCTGACATCACTCGCGCGACTAAGAAGGTTGTTGACGAAGCGATAAAGATCGCTTATGGATCTAAAAGGAAGATTAACTGGATTGAGCTGATGGCAGGGGAGAAGGCCATATCAAAGTATAATACGCCTTTGCCGGACGATACTGTAAAGAAAATGACGGAGTACAGGATTTCACTGAAGGGGCCTCTGACAACACCAGTAGGAGGGGGCTTCAGAAGCATCAATGTTACACTTAGACAAATAATGGACCTGTACGCAAACGTGAGACCAGTGAAGTATTACCCGGGATTGCCCAGTCCACTCAAAAATCCAGAGAAGGTCGACATGGTAGTCTTCAGGGAAAATACAGAGGATGTTTACATGGGAATAGAATTCCCCTCAAACAGCAAAGAGGCAGAGCAGGTCATAGAGCTAATAAGCAAACTAGGATACAATATCAGGAAGGGCTCTGGAATTGGGATAAAGCCGATCAGCAAGTTTGGAACGTCAAGAATTTCAAAGATGGCGATAGATTATGCGCTCTTGAACGGTAGGAAAAGCGTGACCATAATGCACAAGGGGAACATTATGAAGTATACAGAGGGCGCATTCAAGGAATGGGCCTATGAGGCCGCCAAAGGCTACGGAGACAAGGTGGTCACTGAAACCGACCTTGCAGGAAAGAGTGTGCAGGGCAAGATCGTGATCAAGGACAGGATAGCAGATAATATGTTCCAGCAGATCCTGCTGCGGCCAGATGAATACGACATTATTCTGTGCCCAAACCTAAATGGTGACTATATTTCAGATGCTCTTGCAGCTCAGATTGGTGGTATTGGGGTGGCTCCATCGGGAAACATGGGTGACAATTATGCAGTCTTCGAGGCGGTTCACGGTTCCGCTCCAAAGTACGCAAACCTGGATGTAGCTGATCCATCTTCCCTTCTACTGTCTGCAGTTATGCTCCTCAGGTACATCAAATGGAATGATCCTGCAGATTTGATAGAGAAAGCGTTCGTTAACACGCTGAGAGATAAGCAGGTACCACAGGACCTTGCTAGGCACCTCGGTGTAAAATCACTCAAGACATCAGAATTCGCGGAAAGCATAGTGCAGCATATGGTTCAGAAGTGAGGATTGTAGCTTAAGGCTACAATTAACTATTTATATACACTATATATAAACTGCGAACGTTATGGCTGAAGAAGAGAACATAGCAATTGAAAACATAGTCGCATCAACATCACTTGCCGATAAGCTGGACCTGAGCAAAATTGCACTTGCACTAGAGGGATCAGAGTACGAACCAGAGCAGTTCCCTGGATTGATATACAGATTGTCTGAACCAAAGACAGCTGTACTGATATTCAGGTCAGGAAAGGTGAACTGCACGGGAGCGAAGACAATTGACTCTGTAAACAAGACCATAAGCACAATAGTGGACAAGCTTAAGAAGACAGGAATAGCTGTCAACAGCAACCCTGACATCGTTGTCCAGAACATAGTTGCAGTATATGACCTGAACATGCAGCTCAATCTCACGAACATAGCGATGTCCCTGGGATTGGAGAATGTGGAATACGAGCCGGAGCAGTTCCCTGGCCTCGTTTATAGAATAGAGGAACCAAAGGTCGTCCTACTGTTATTCGGTTCCGGCAAGGTAGTATGTACCGGGGCAAAGGAGAAGGGAGAAATTTCTCAGGCAGTGAAGATCCTCAAGAAGGACCTGGAGAAGATAACAGCAGTTAAATGACCGTCAAGGAAAGGACGGGCAGGAAGAGGTACGTTCACTTCAACGACCCGGCCTCAGACAGTGTTCGCAAACTGGTTCGCATACTGGATGAATCCAGGATAGTGCACTATCATGGGATAGTAGCAATGAGAATCAGGCATACTCAATTGCCCTACCTGAGGGAATTAGCAGCCGACAATGGCATAATAATAGACAGGGTTTCCGGGACACTGAAATCACTCAGGAAAAAGCTATCAGATATCAAGTGAAAGTACTTCTTCCATATCCAGGTCAGTTCTCTCCTCAATCTGCTTTCTAAGTTCTTCATCTCTTTGAAGTAGGTAATAGAAATATGGGAGGGAATCCCTGTTCACGAATGCCTCTGATTTATGGATGTATCTTGCCATGACAGTTGAGAATTCTTTTCTGATCCCCCTATACTTCTTTAGCGCTCCCATATTCCTTATTAGGGATGGGAAAGAGAATTTTTCAAATCTTTCACTCTTCAATTGGAGTCTAGAAACGTATGACATCATGTCGTTTGCGTATGACCAGAGGGAGTAGTTCATCTTCTTGCCTACCATTCCGAGAAATAGGTCGGCCCTCCCTATGTTCCTAAGAGCCAGGACAAAGTCATCTACTCTGTACTGGAGAGGGTAAACGTTCTCGATGAGGTAAAGTATGAAATCGTTCGGGTCCATTCCTATGTTCATCATCTCGGACTTTATTGTTCGAACATCTTCCTTGTGGCCATGAAGAATGTCGTTTATGACAGTGTAGGCGCTCAGCGTCAGGTCCCTCTCTTCTGTTCCATAGAATTCCCCGATACCCTGTATGTCGTTTATTGCAGCCCTCATGTCTCCGTTTGAGTTTTCTGCAATCTCGTTGATCCTTTCCGGAGAAGCGTATACCCCTTCCTTCTGCAGTATCTCCTTCAGGACTGTTGCGATCTGAGATTTCATGTATCTCCTGAATTCTACAACTTCACACTTATCTGCAATAGCCTTCCCGGTGCTGGATGATTTAAGGGCATATAGGTCGTTGGCAATCAAAATAACTGGATTTAGCGTTCTTTCAAGCAGGCTCGATATTGCTGCCTTGCCTCCAGCATCAGATCCCTCTATGTTTCTTTCGTACAGTGAATCTACCTCGTCCATCACGATCAGTTTCTTTCTATTCTTTACGTCCGAGATTGATGAATAAAAGGAGCCCTTTATGGCATTCTGCTCAATCAAGTCCCTAGATCTGATGTCAGATGCGTTGAATTCAACGTACTCCCAGTCCATCTCCTTTGCTAGTGCAATTGCAGAAGACGTCTTGCCTGTACCAGGGGCTCCGTATATTATCAAGCCCTTCTTTGAGGGTGTTCCGTTTTCCCACTTCTTTGCCCAGGAAATCATAGCCTCTACCGCCTTGTCCCTTCTGAGCTGGGTAAGCAGTGTTGGTCTATATTTCTCTGTCCAAGGAAGTTCCACGCTTATAGATAGTTCCTAAGTTAAAACCTTTGTCTCAGGTCGAGACAAAGATTAAATTAATGCATTGCGGTTTTGGATTCATGAAGATAAACGTAGATGGGAAGAAGAGAGATGTCAATGCAGTATGGTACGAAGAACCTGTCATCAAGATGATTGACCAAAGGATACTGCCTGAAACATTCAAAATTATTGATATTAACAACACGAAGGAACTCTATGAGGCAATAAGAAATATGACGGTCAGGGGCGCCCCGTCAATAGGTGCGGCTGCCGCTTATGGTGTGGCACAGGCAAAGGCACTTGGTATGGATATAGAAGAGGCTGGAAAGTTTATAAAATCTTCAAGACCGACTGCAAACGATTTATTCTACGCAGTAGATTTCGTTCTTCAGCACAAGAATGAAGCTAAAAAATACGCGGAAATGTACGTAGATTCCATCGTAGAAAGGTCGAGGCTGATTGGCGTCAATGGGAATGGGCTTATAGGCAATAATAAGAAGATACTCACTCACTGCAATGCAGGTGCCCTTGCTTCGGTGGATTACGGAACTGCCCTTTCACCCATAAGAGCCGCAAACGACGCAGGAAAGAAGCCTTTTGTCTGGGTGGATGAGACGCGACCTAGGCTCCAAGGGGCCAGGCTCACTGCATGGGAGCTAGTACAGGAGGGAATAGAGCACAAAGTAATTGCTGATAACGCAGCCGGGTTCCTCATGCAGAGAGAACAGGTCGATCTGGTAATAGTAGGGGCAGACAGGATCACGGCGAATGGGGATTTTGCAAACAAGATAGGTACCTATGAGAAGGCTGTTCTCGCAAAGGAGAATGGCGTCAATTTCTATGTTGCAGCTCCCCTGAGCACTTTTGACTTCAGCATAGAGGATGGAAAAGGAATACCAATTGAGGTGAGGTCCGAGGATGAAGTAAAGGAGATAAAGGGAGTGAAGGTATCACCAAGGGAGTCAAGCGCCTATAACCCTGCCTTCGACGTAACTCCAAACAGGTACGTGACCGGTTACATAACTGAATATGGTGTTTTCAAGAGCTCTGAACTTAATCAGCTGAAAGACAAGGGAAAGGACTCTATCATAGAAAAAGTAGAATCGATTTAGAAAGTAATATTATAGGTGTTAGAATATTCATTGAACTCAAGTGACAAAAAGAAACATCCTCTGGGAATCAAAGGATCTGTGCGAAGGGTCAAACATAAGGAAGTACACAGACTGGGTGAACAATACCTACGATAAGAGGTTTGAAAGTTACGAGGACCTGAGAAGGTGGTCTATAGAGAACATTTCAGATTTCTGGGAATCTATACTACGATACTTCAACGTCAGGAGCGAAGGAAATTATTCTCAGGTCCTAAACTCAGAAATGATGCCTGGGAATAGATGGTTCAATGGGCTCAAGCTGAATTACGCTGAAAACAATCTTTACCTGGGTGAACAGGATGAAATTGCAATGTTCTTCAATGAAACTGCTGAAGGGAAAAGTGTTTCGAGGGAAGAGTTCCAAGGGAAGGCAGGTGGTATCCAGAGATTCTTGTTAGACTCCGGAGTCGGGGAGGGCGACAGAGTTGCTTCATTCCTTCCAAACATACCAGAGACAATGGAAGCCCTTTATGCAACTGCAGCAACGGGGGCAATATGGTCAAGCTCGTCTCCAGATTTTGGGTCAGATGCGATTCTCGAGAGGTTTAGACAGATAAATCCAAAAGTACTGTTTGCTCCTAGTGACTATAGCTACAATGGAAAGAAGTATGGGAAGAAAGAAATTATAAGGAAGGTCGCGGACAAGATACCGAGCATTAAGGAGGTCGTTGTTTTCGGGGATTCTTCTGAAGAAATTGGCGGTGCGGTACAAATGGATTCAATGCTGAATGAAAGGAGGCAGTTATCATTCAAAAGGGTTCCATTCGACCACCCGTTATGGATATTGTACTCTTCCGGCACAACTGGTCCGCCAAAGGCAATCGTTCACAGTCAGGGTGGAATTCTGCTGGAGCATCTCAAACTGTTGAATATCCACTACAATTTGAACAGGGGGAAGAGGTTCTTCTGGTTCACGACCACAGGGTGGATGATGTGGAACGTTCTAGTCAGCTCCATATCTACAGGTGCGACGGCAGTTCTCTACGATGGAAGTCCCACCTACCCTGACAATTACCATTTGTGGGAAATTGCAGATGGAAATAAAATCGGGTTCTTTGGGACAAGTGCGGCATATCTATCTCATCTGATGAAAGAGGGGGTCAGGGTTATCGGAAAATATGCTTTGGAGAATCTTTATGCTATAGGCTCCACAGGCTCCCCCCTTTCAAATGAAGCCTTCAGGTATGTGTACGAAAGTATCAAGAAAGATGTCTGGTTGGCGTCAATAAGCGGCGGAACGGACCTTTGCACGTCATTCCTAGGCGGTTGTGCTTGCCTTCCAGTAGTAGAAGGAGAACTGCAATGCAGGAATCTAGGTGCAGACATACATTCATTCGACGATAATGGCAAATCCGTCATAGACCAGGTTGGTGAACTGGTTATAAAGAAACCCATGCCTTCAATGCCGATCTATCTATGGAACGACAATGGAGAAAAATTGAAAGAAACTTATTTCTCTCAGTTTCCAGGGATATGGAGACATGGTGACTGGTTACTGGTTACGCAGTATGGCTCTGCCGTCATATATGGACGTTCTGATTCTACCCTAAAGAGGAGGGGTATCAGGATAGGTACAGCAGAAATCTATGGTGTATTGGATGAGATAGACGAGGTCAAGGATAGCATCATCGTAGGCCTTGAGCTGGAGGGCGGGGAATACTACATGCCATTATTTGTGGTAACAGAGAAAGAAGAAGATTTTGACAAGGTGAAAAAGAAAATAGTTGAGAAACTGAAGATTAGCTTATCTCCAAGGCACGTTCCTGACGATATAATAAGGGTATCACAGATTCCAAGGACAATAAATGGCAAGAAAATGGAAGTTCCGCTGAAGAAACTGCTGATGGGAATTCAACCAGAGAAGGCAATGAACGTCGGGTCAATGGCAAACCCAGAATCCCTAGACGAATATATGGAAATAGCAAAGAAGATCAGAAAAAGTCAGAAATGATGGCATCAAATGCAGTATTAATCATTACGGGCCTATACATGATGCAATTTCTCAGGAATGTATCTTATCCCACATAATCCTTGCCAGTTTTCCGTCATACAGGAATGTCGAATACATTTCCTCACTTCTTTCTCTTTTCTCCCTGTGCTTTTCTAGTAGCTGATTCACCTTCTGTGCCAGGATTTTCTTCACTTCCCCTGTCAACAGCTTCCCACTTGAATATTCATTCCCAATTCTCCTGATCTCATCATCATCCTCCTCGAAAATATAATAGAGCCACTGATACGGTACATCCACCTTAAGGTCTGCGCCAAGTTTTCTTTGCAATTCCGTTGTGGCCTGGCCTCCTGAAAAAGCATACTTCATTATCTTCTTCTCAACTGTTTTAGGTGGGTCTGACAAGTATACTGCTGACTCCGGTATCGAAGAACTCATCTTACCACCAGAACTTGCAAGGGGGGGAAGGAATTTACTGTGTATCTCTGCGGCCTTATAGTAATCAAGCGATTCTGCGAGGTCCCTTTGGAGCCTCCAGTACGGGTCTTGATCTATAGCAGCGGGTATCAGGCACCTCTTCCTTTCAAACATGGTTGGAACGATCTGGATAGCAGGATAGAAGAGAATACCTATGTTGGAAGTGGCATCAAGTCCAAAGGTTGCCTTCACCTGGGAGAAGTTCAGCTTCTTTGCAATTGATGTTACAAGAGGATACATATTCCTTATGTATTCCGTATCCTTGAAAATGAATGTTTTATCTGGGTTGAATCCTACGGCGATTATATCCAGGATGTTCTGGTGGGCCCATTCAGAGGTTTGCTTTAGAGTATATTCCTGGTTACGCATGAATTTTTCATCGTCTGTGATCTCTATGTAGACATTCACGTCGAATATATCTTGCAGCCATTTGGTGAAAAGGAAAGGGATGAGATGACCTATGTGCATTCCAAGGGATGGTGCTCTTCCTGTATACAGGAAGAAGTCCTTCCCACCTTTATAATCATTTAAAATTAAATCTAGGTCCCTGTGGGAGAAGAAGATATTTCTGCGTAGCATGACATGCATATTCCCTTTGGAAATCCTTGAAAATTCACTCAGTATTTCTTCAGAAATCTTCTGTGTACCGAACTGTCTGATCAGTTTATCGTAGTCTATCTTTCCACTTACTTCCCAAGGAGTGACCTTGAAGTCGTCTTCTTGCACTCTGAGTAATACAGACACCTAATAAAATCATTATTGACATGAGGCCAACCAAATTTTCCCTGAAGAATGGTATTAACAAAAAACTTCTAATGAGATATGCATGCTCAACTATGTCACTTAAAGTGGAAATAAAAGGAATGAAACACGGAGATTTAATACCGTCTGAATTCACCTGTGAGGGCATCAATCATTCGCCAGAGTTGATCATAACGGGAGTTCCTGCAGGGACCAGGTCGTTAGCATTGATTGTAGAGGACCCGGATGCACCTGTTGGTCTGTTCGTGCATTGGGTGATTTATGATATCGAGCCAGCTGTTACAAAATTGAGGGGAGGAATTGAGAAAACACCTAAAACGGGGGAGGGATTTCTTCAGGGGAAGAATGATTTTGGCAGGGTTGGTTATGACGGACCTTGCCCACCAAAAGGCCACGGGTTCCATAGATACTTTTTCAGGCTTTTCGCAGTCAGTTCCCTCCTATCTATCAGGGAAAATGCTACCAGGGAGAGCATTCTGAAAGCGATGGAGGGGAAGATAATAGAGCAGGCCGAGTTTATGGGCAGGTACAAGCGCTAGATCAGCCAATAAATCCTATGAAATGGTGCGCTATCATTCCTATTGCGAAAGTAGCGAGGAAACCAAGTGTTACAAGGCCTAGCGATCTAAGAAGGTCCCTTCTTAGCCGTCCATTTGATTGTATAGATATCACTGAAGTTACTATCAAGTCAACGACTATTACCAGTCCGAATGCGGTAATGAGTGCAACGTATTTTTGCAGGAAAAGGAATGGTATAATGGGGACGATTGCTCCGAAGAAATAGTATAGTGCAGTGTTTCCGGCAGCCCTTCCAGGAGTATACGCCCCTCTCTCAGATATCTGGCCCTTCGCGTGCTCGGATAGGTATGCACCTATTGTCATTGAAATTAGCCCTGATGCACCGAATACTATACCTCCGACAGCCACGTATATGTTGTTTATGAAAACGCCAGTTAGTCCAGCAACACTAGCAAGAACCTCGATCAGCCCGTCAGACATTCCATAAATGGCATCTCTGACAGTATCTGCATTTACCTTTAGCTCGTTCATCATCTTAATGAAAACATCTTCGTGATCCTTTTCGTCCGCCAGTATCTTGTTCAACTGATCCCTTTCCCACTGCTCCTTTGACTCTTTCTCGATGTAGTCAGAGTATTCTTTTATTGCTTCTATCTCCCCCCTCTCTAGATAACGGACTAGGAAAGATATTCCAAATATTCTTTGGAGGAATCCAAGGTAATGATAATAGCTTGCATTCCTTCTCTTGAAAGGTGGCGGAGGTATGCCTTTCTTCTTCAGCAGTTCTGCCCAGAATTGTGCATGGGTTGCCTCAATAGCAGACAGTTCCATTAATTTCTTTGCCACAGTATGATTTCTCCTGCTTTTTCTTACAGAGGTCATTATCCTAGCAGATATGTCTTTGTAGAGACTTGCATCATTAAGCTCATTCAGATAGAATGTTTCAGGGCTACTTACCACGTAATTACATTCAAAAATCATTAATAACGTTTCTGGAATCAACAGTGAATCCAGGAAAACGAGAAAAAATAAATCTATTTACCGGATAGGGTAGAGTGATAATATGACCCAGAATGTTTTGATAATGGGTGCAGCAGGACGCGATTTCCATAATTTTAACACGTACTTCAGAGACAAGAAGGAGTACAATGTTGTTGGATTTACCGCAACACAGATACCAAATATAGAAGGTAGAACATATCCAAAGGAACTCGCGGGAAAGCTCTACCCGAAAGGTATACCAATTTACCCAGAATCTGAGCTGACGAAGCTGATAAAGGAGAAGCAAGTTGACCTAGTGGTCTTTTCCTACTCCGATGTGCCGCATGAATACGTGATGCATAAAGGATCTGAGGTCCTGGCCGCAGGTGCAAATTATATGCTTCTAGGGCCAAAGGATACCCAGGTGAAGAGCAAGAAGCCACTAATATCGATATGCGCAGTCAGAACGGGCTCCGGGAAATCACAGACTACCAGAAGAGTGGAAGACATTCTTGTTGGTATGGGGAAGAAGGTGGTTGCAATCAGGCATCCAATGCCTTATGGTAATCTCCTCGAGCAAAAGGTACAGAGATTCGCAACAATGGAAGACTTGGACAGACAGAAGTGCACGATAGAGGAGAGGGAAGAATATGAACCCCACATAAAGAGGAATGTGATCATCTATGCGGGAGTGGATTATGAGGCAATTCTCAGGCAGGCAGAGAAGGAAGGAGATATCGTACTCTGGGATGGGGGAAACAACGATTTCTCATTCTACAAGAGTGATTTGCAGATTGTTGTAGCGGATCCACACAGGGCAGGCCATGAGATCAGGTATCATCCTGGTGAGGTAAATCTCAGGTCTGCGGATGTGATAGTCATAAACAAGGAAGAAACTGCGAGTTTGGATAATATTAACATCGTTAGGGAAAACATAAGACAATTGAATCCCAAGGCAATAGTCGTCGATGGTGCATCGCCGTTCTTCAGCCCAGACTCGGAAAAGGTGAGAGGTAAGAAAGTTCTAGCAATAGAAGATGGTCCAACGCTAACTCACGGGGAGATGAGCTATGGTGCAGCAGTCCTTTTCTCTATAAAGTACGGAGCAGCTGAACTAGTAGACGCAAAGGAATATGCCAAGGGGACCATCAAAGGTGTGTATGAGAAATACAAGCAGATACACAACTATCTTCCAGCCATGGGTTATTCGCCTAAGCAGGTGAAGGACCTGGAAGCAACAATAAATGCAACGCCGGCGGATGTAGTCGTTTCAGGAACTCCGATTGACCTAACAAAAGTAGTAAAGATAAACAAGCCGCTGATAAATGTCAAGTACGAGCTTCAGGAAATTGGGAAACCAGACTTGACGGACATACTTGCGAAGTTCGTCAAGACACACTAGAAGAACTGGACTCTATTTTTTTTATTAATTCTTCTTTACTTCCTTCCCATTCCACTTCTATTTTCTTAACAGTTTTCCAGGGGATTTTCGGGTACTTTGCTTCAGTAACACTGTAACTCAGGTTCATAGCATTGATGATTTCCATTAACCTTTGGGTCTGAAAATTCTTCTTTACTCTCCTGCCCATCTTCCTTGTTACAGTGGTATCAAAATAAGTTTCCCAGAGAATTTTCTTCATTTCTTGATTAATACTGCGTTGATTCTTCCATTTTGTCCGGGCCTTGACGTCACTCTCGCATTGCCGAGTTCTGTAACGATTATTGCCCCCTTGGTTATTATGTTCCTCTGGGCAAAATGTGGATCAGCGATGTTTTCTAAAACATTTATTATCTTGGCTTTCTTCGTGACTTTTCCTTTCGGGTCTGTTACGTTAGCCTCGTTGCCCCTTAAAAGAGCGGTCTTAGTATTTCCGCCCATCCCTCTTACTTGTTTTCTCTTTACGTTTCCAAGTACCGTGAGTGTTGGCTCATTCCCAAGCTCGAATCTCTTCTTGTGCCTGTTCGACCTGAGTTTGCCACCGCTTATCTTAGCACTAGCTCTTCCGTGATATATGGCCATGTGAAAAGGCTATGAATAAAAAGTAGTTAAACCTTTCACATCGCATTTAGCTTGGGGAAGGGGATCTTTGATTAATAGTCAGTTTCACCAGATTGACCCGTTTCTACCTCTCACTCATCGGTATATATTTTAGGTCCAGTTGACCTGTGTACCATTCTACAGGTCTCACCAGCTTGTTGTTGTGCCAGTACTCAACTATGTGCGATCCCCATCCTGCCATCCTTGAAGCGACGAATATGGGGGTGAACATCTGTCCCTCTATTCCCATCACCCTGTACAACGGACCTGCAAAGAAATCTATGTTTGGCCATATGCCCTTCGTACTCCCCAGCTTGTCTATCATGAGCTTCTCTGCCCTGAGTGCAATCTGCAGCAGCCTCCTCACCTCATCAGAAGGCTCCTTTGTCAGGCTCTCCTCAAGGTAGCTCCTCACAAGCTTTGCCCTAGGATCGTACGTCTTGTACACCCTGTGCCCGAACCCCATTATCCTCTGCTTCCCCTCAAGTGCCTCCTCTATGTACTTCTCCGTGTTGTCAGGGTTGCCTATTGCATTCATCATGCTCAGTGCAGCCTCATCTGCACCGCCATGCAGTGGTCCCTTCAGTGTTCCTATGCCTGACGTTGTTGCAGCATACACGTCTGCAAGGGTGGATGCAGTCACAAGGACGGAGAAAGTGGATGCATTCGTGCTGTGCTCTGCATGCAGTATGAACATGAGGTCAATCAGCTTGCTCTCGAACTTAGTAGGCTTCTTTCCTGTGAGCATGTAGAGGAAGTTGGAAGGAATGCTGAGGGAGTCATCTGGTGGTATATATTCCTTCTTTTCCCTGAATCTTCCAGTTGCAGCGGCAATAGATGGAAGTTTTGCGATGAGCGTGATGACCTTATCCAAAGTTGCAGAGTTCTCCTTGTTGTTTGGATCGTTATCGTACATAACGAGCATAGACGTTGCTGTTCTCATTATGTCCATCGGATGGGAACGAGGTGCCATCACCTTTATAATGTCCTTAACCTCTGCAGGCAGGTCTCTCCTATTCCACAACTTCCTAGAAAATTCATCATATTCGGCCTTTGACGGAAGCTTTCCATTCAGTAGAAGATAGCAGACTTCTTCGAAGTTGGATTGCTCCGCAAGGCTTTCGACGGAATATCCCCTGTACCACAACTTTCCGTTCTGTCCGTCTACCTTTGAAATCGCACTTTCATCTACGTAGATGCCCTCCAGTCCATAGTTGATTACTGGTTTTTCTGTCACAATTATCGATTAAGATAATTGGTGTTAAATACTTAACATTAGCCTAATTACATTTAGCGAAAAAGTGAAGAAATCCTTATTTCTCCATTAGAGATGCATAAGCATGAAGCTTGCACTGCTTTTAGTGCTATTCCTTGCACTGCTGGTGCTATTCTCAGTTCCAGCTGGCCATGCGGATTCCCATTCATTAGTAATAATAAATTTCACCTATCAAGTGGACCCAGGAGCCCAGGATTATTTCCAGTCTGTATTATCTTACGCAGAGTTGCATGGCGATCCGGTAATTATTGTAATGAACACTCCGGGAGGCTATTTGACCAACGGATTTGCGATTGTTAATTACACGATTTCAGCCGAGAAATCCATAACTGTCACCACTTATGTACCTTCAGGAAATATGGCTGCTTCCGCAGGATCGTATATAGCACTTGCATCAAATTACGTTTACATGGGGAACGCGAGTTTCATTGGTCCCTCCACCCCATACATAATCGGTGGGACATCCCTGGAGCAACAGCACGTCACAAACGCATCCCTAGCGTTTATGGAGTCCCTTGCAGAGGTGCATGGGTGGAACCAGTCTGCTGTAATGCAGATGGTGGAACATAATGTGGCCTATACAGCCCAGAATGCATCAAGAATCGGGCTAATTACAGGTGTCTCGGACAATCTTTCAGCAGTCATTCAGAAACTCGGCTATCAGGGTCTTCCGCAGATCCAGTTTTATGAAAACACCGTTGAGCAACTCGAGTCATTCCTTTCAAACTCTACGGTCGCAGATTTCCTCATATTGATAGGTGCAGTTGCAATCCTGCTGGATATATTCCACGGCTCCATCGTGCTGAGTGTGGCAGGCATTGTGGCTATAGCACTTGGATTCTGGGGGGTGACATTGATCAGTTTCCAGCCAATTGCCATCCTGCTGATGGTTATGGGCATTGCGTTGATATTCCTGGAGATTAAGCTAGGTCATGGGCTTGCAATGGTTGGAGGGGTGATTTTGGTCGTTGCAGGCGGACTTATACTGATGGTGGGCGTTAGCTACTCTTCTAACGTACCCGTACTGGGAAGCACAAATTATGCACTCATCGCTCTCGAGGCAACTGTCCTTCCTATAGGTGCTCTCTACCTAATAGGATTGAGAAAAGCAGTGATGGGAAAGCCTTCAAAGGTCGGTCCAGATACAATAATAGGAAAGAAAGGAAAGGCTGTCACCGACATAAAGCCAAATGAGAAGGGAGTGGTAAATGTGCAATCAGAGGAATGGACTGCAACATCAGCAGAAGCAATCAGTGCGGGCGATCAGGTAGTTGTGCTGAGTTATAGCGAGGGAATCGTGACTGTCAAGAAATCTTCTTGACCCTGAGCGTGGCACTTTCTTCCTGTACTCCAATCACTGTGACTTGGTCGTTATCGTGAGTTTCAGAATCGCATATGAAACTCCAGTCTTCACTCATGACAACCACGGTTCCAAGCTCATTCGCAGGAACACCCTTTAGGACCCTTCCCGTCTGTCCCACCAATGTTTCTGGATGAAAATATTTCTTAGTTATCCTTTTAGATATGGTGATGGAAAAACCAACAAATAACAGTAAAGTGATCAAGAAGAAAACAATGGAGAATGCGAGGAGGAAACTGTTGTTCATTCCCGTTATCAGGTATTCAATAAGAAGATAAATAGCAAAAATAAGAAGGATGGCTAGGGGAACCACCGCCCTGTAGCCATACTTAACGGCAAACTTGCTGGGTTGCTTCGGCATCTTTGTTCTTACTCTTTCTTGTTACTCGTGTTAGATGCTGACGATGCTGCCCTCAGCGTTTCAGTAAATGGCTTGAACATTTCGGTGAATTCCATCGGTATGATGTACTTCGTGGAATTGCTTGACCCGAGTCCCTTCATCATGTCGAGATATTGTAGCGCCATCGTCTTCTGGTCTATCTCCTTAGCAGCGTTGAATATTGTCGTCAGAGCCATTGCATAACCCTCTGCCCTTAGGATGGCGGATTGCCTGTCTCCTTCTGCCCTGAGAATGTTCGACTGCTTATCTCCTTCAGCTACTGTGATTGTTGCCTGTTTCTTTCCTTCTGCCTCCGTGACAACAGCTCTCCTTGACCTTTCAGCACTCATCTGCATGATCATTGCATCAGAAACATTCTTTGGAGGGAGTATTTCCCTGATTTCGACGTTCGTGACCTTGACCCCCCACCTTGTTGTCACTTCATCTAGCTTTGTCCTCAGAATTGCGTTTATATTCTCCCTCTTTGAAAGTACTTCATCCAGGATTATGTCACCTACTACTGCCCTTAGTGTTGTAGTTGCAATACCCATTGCAGCCCCCTCAAAATTCTGTACCTGAATTACTGAATCAGAAGCACTTATGACCTTGAAGTAGATGATAAAATCAACGTCCACTGGAGCATTATCTTTCGTTATACAGGTCTGGTGCGGTATTGTGAGGAATCTTTCCCTAAGATCAACTCTGACCGGGACATCAATTATAGGATAAATAAATACAACTCCCGGTCCTTTCTGTGCCAGTGCCCTTCCAAATCTGAAGACTACAATCCTCTGGTATTCTCTCACTATCTTTATTGAGTAAAAGAGAAATGCCAGTATTATTATGGCAACCAGAGCAATGAGGGCGTCTTCGCCTACATTAGAAGTGATTGCTAACGCAGTTGCCGTATATGGGAATATCATACAAGTCTATTATAAGTTTATATTAATGTTTTGTGCGGGATTAATTCAAGATATAGACCCCCTGACAGTTTCTTGAGTTCATGATAGGCATCTATGACGGCTCACTAGAATCTCATATCTTTCACCGTTTTAAGGTCAAAAATTATTAATATCATCTTTTTCTCTCAAAATATGGCCAAGGTTGACTACAATTCTAAACCTATTGATGACAATTTCTTCGATAAGCAGGATGAATATCCAATCACCGGAAATCATGCTGGTCACGAGGTCAGGGCTGAAGGAAAAGTTAGGATGGACAAGGACGGAAAGCCTTATCCTACTACACTTGGTATTCATGGAACCAACGTTGCGGTAGACTGGGAATCCTGCATAGCAGACGGTTCGTGCATGGACGTGTGTCCGGTCAATGTCTACGAATGGTTTCTTAATCCGGGGAACAAGGGGACCGGCAACGACAAGAAGATTGCAGAGGGAACAGAGGAATGGAACAAGTACAGGACTGACAAGTGCGACCCAATAAGGGAGTCCGACTGCATATTCTGCAACGCCTGCGTTACGGCCTGCCCAGTAAGTGCGATTTCAGTGGCAATGAGGAAGTAACAGATCTATCTGGTCTCTGAATTCCGACCTATTTCACTCTTTTTGTTATTTAATTCCCTTTCTTCTAGTATTGAGGTCCAGGTAAGGAAGCAGTTGCTCAGGAGCTGCCCTTCATCTTTCATTGCAGATACCTCCTGAAAAATGATGATGCCCTTTCCCACGCATCATCAGCCGCTTCCTTGTTATAAACTGACCCATCGTTATTCGCGAAGGCGTGATTCGTGTTTGGGTAAAGTTTCAGTTCTATCTGTTTCTTGAATTTCACGAAGTGTGCAACAGCATCTGGTATTCCGGCATTAATTCTCGGATCTTCACCCGCATAAAGTCCAAGCACTGGGCCCTTCATCTTTGAAATGTCATCCAGATTTGGGGGATTCGCGCCGTAGTATACTACTGTGGCATCGAATGGAAGTTGAGTGGAGATCCGGAAGGATAGTCCTCCTCCCATGCAGAACCCTACCACCCCCATCTTTGATGGCTTGAACTTTCCTTTTAAAAAGTCGTAGCCCATTGCAAGGTCCTTTACCATTCGCTCCTCTAGCTGCCCTCGTCCCATCATCAGTTTCGTTATCACTTCCCTCTGCTCGGGAGTGGCCCTCTCAAGCGTTGCGTTAATTAATTCTTTGTCTCCTCTTTTTTCAGGCGGCAGATCAAAGAAGAGTTTCATGGCCATCATGATGTTCTCCTGAGAAAATGTCTCATATTCTTCCTTTCTAGAATAGAGGTGTGGTGCAAGTACCAGGTGACCCTGGGATGAGAGCTTCCTCGAGTAATTTTTTATGAAATTGGTCAGCCCCCATATTTCCTGAATTACTATTACGGCACTTTTGGAACCCTTATCCCCGACTAGAAAGGCCTTAACAGTTGATCCGTCAAATGACGGATATTCAATCATTTCTTCTTGCATAATGTGTTATCCAAAGGTCAATTTAATACTTGCCAAGGTCATCGGACTACACAAGTCCATCATAATAGCCTTTAGATTATTTAGCAAAATTACGCTTTGCCAGTAATTCTAGAGAAGGTCTCAAATCCCTTTCCAATTATTTTTTTTACGTTGTCGAATGTCTCCAGGCTGTCAATCTCATCTTGCTTGAACCATCTGCAGTCCGATGACTCATCATTAGAACGAAATTCCATGTTCTCAGCAATACCAATATAAATTAAATCAAAGTGTTCGTGTGGCCCGTTGGAGTATGGTACGATCTCATCCATTATTATGAGCGGTTGGGGTAGACTTTTTGCCCCTTCTTCCGATATGGAGAATTTATCGGTAGATAATATTTTGAAGGTAGAGCTTGTTTCCTCCCTCGATTCCCTGATTGCACATTCAAGCGGATTCTCTCCGTCTTCTAAGTGTCCGCCGGGATATATCCATACCCCAAGTTTCCTGTGCTTGACGAGTAGCACCTTGTCCCCTTCTCTGTTTATTATCAAGACACCTGCGACGATGCACTTCTTCAAAATTTCATCCACTCCATTGATAGAGCAGCAGGAAGTGTTTATATTTTGTTCTCTTCGCAAGAATATCAGCGAGAAGGTCAATAAGCGCCGGGGGGGAGATTTGAACTCCCGATCTCTTGCGAGAACAAGCTTTCCGTAAATTTGTTCCAGGCTTGCGCCTTACCGGTCTGGGCCACCCCGGCTTTGCTCATCCACAAATACACAAGGTTTATTATTATTTCCACGTTTCCAATCACAATGGATCTTCTTGAGGGGGCGACTGAAGTTCTTGACGTTTTCACGAAGGAATTTGTCGGTAAGAAAGACGTGGTAGTCGGAGTATCAGGAGGAATCGACTCCACAATGGTAGCTTATATTCTAAGAAGGAACATCAACAAAAAGAAGATTCACCTCTACTCTCTTCCTTTCGGAAAGGAAGGCAATGATGTCAAAAGGGTTTCAGAATTCTTGGATATGCCATATGAGACTGTAGATCTCAGTGGCTCACTGGCACCCTTCAAAAACATGACTAACGATAACAAACTGCTAGGTAACGTTAAGTCAAGGCTGAGGATGGTTTTCCTATATTATAAGGCCAACGAATATAAAGGACTGGTCGCAGGCACATCGAATAAAAGTGAGCTTCTTACAGGATATTTCACAAAGTTCGGGGACGGAGGATCAGATTTTCAAATCTTGGGAGACCTGTACAAGACTCAGATATATGCTATAGCAAGTAAGTATAACTTCCCTGAATGGTTGCTTAAAAAGCCTCCTAGTGCTGACCTGTGGGAAGGTCAGACGGATGAGGGCGAGCTGGGAATCTCATATGAAAAGCTTGACAGGATACTTGAATGTCTTGAGTATCTGAAGGTACCTGAACAATGCAAGGTGGCTGGATGCAGCATTCAGGAGGTAAGGAGGATCTATGCTCTTGTAAAGAGCAGTGCTCACAAGAGAATTAACTTCTATATTCCAAAGGTTGGCTTCAGATCAGTTGGTACTGACTGGCTCGAGTAATTACTGATTCGGCTATTTGGCCATATTCTGGTATGCCCTCATTAGATCATCGAATTTAATGTAAGCTATCAGCATGAATATTCCTACTATGATAAACCCGAATATCAATCCTACTATCATCCAAATCAGTGTTTTTTCCTTGGCTGCAGATAATTGCCGCCTATCGGTAAGCCTGATGATCTCCCTGCACTCATAAAATACAACGATGTCGATAACACCGAAAATGGCAGTTATCCCGAATGAAAAGATTCCTGTAATGAGAAGGATGATGCCTACTATTAGTGCCAAGACCCATGATATAGTCAGCATATCCTTAATCGTTGATTTCTCTGGCACATCAAATGGAATCTGATCCTGGCCTGTCCCATACGGCTGGTTTACCATTGGCGGCCAGTCAGATGGCTGATATAAATTTGTCTGATATCTCTTAATAATCAAACGAGCTTGAAGCCGCCCGTGATGGAATCTATAACGGAGTCTTCATCAGGTCCAAAGCCTGAACATGTTAGGGTATCGGGATCTAGCTGAGTGAGCCCTGCATCCCTTATCGGGCAGCAGTTTATGCCTGTAGACCTTGCCTTCCTGATCAATTCCTGCAGTTGCGCCTCGTCCTTTACCCAAACGACTATTTTCTTCTGTCCTTCGGAGATCCATTTGTTCCTCTTTTCGGAATCCTTCATTGAGCATTCCACGGCGGCATGAGCTACCTGGGCTGCAATCTTGCCCTTGCCCATATCGAGATCCTTCCTGACTGCTATGGCCATCTTCACTAAGTCAGAAATTATAATTACTATTTATCTTATCACCTTAAAGAATGAATTTCTATCCTGCCATTCTCATTCCCTTGGCTATTTTCACTCCCCTCTTTTACCTGAACTGGAACAGGATAGACCGGATAGTAGATGAATCTCTCTTCGCACGGTTCCTGCTGTTTGGAGTTCTACTAGGTATAGTATACATTGTGATGTTTCTTTATTCATTTTTCGCACTTGACCAATATATCGACCTCATGTTCATTTCAATCATGCTCTTTCTCCCACTCCTATCGGCAGGCGAGCAGTTGGCGATAATTACCGGAAAATACAGAACCAGGAAGGATCTCATCCAACTCTCTACGTCCCTTGGGGGCGCATTCTCTTTCCCTGTTTCTTTTGCAGTTGCCATAGTCACTAGCTCGTCATATTTGAATTACTTCTTCATTGCCCTGATCGCATTCTTTGCTTTCTTCACAAACGTGATCTCAAGTGCAATACTCTCAATTGGCGTTTCCAGGAACAGGGGCTTGCTTTATTTCATTTCCGCCTTCCTGGTCCAGATGTTATTCTCTTCATCAATATACGTAGAGTATATCAAAAGCTCTTATGCATTTATAACTATCATCCCGGAAATCGCGTTGACAATACTGTTATATATCAGATTTATCCACCATAAAATAGGTACAGCTTGAATGAGCGCCGTGATTAAGGGAATTGCTGTTGCGATAGTGGTTATTTTGGCCATCACTACCTTATACTATTTTGTGGAAAATCCGGGCATTTTAAACGGAGTGACTTCCTCTGGATCGTATCAGGTTCCATCAGTTTTAACAACTAGTTTCTCGAGAAACTTCACCTTTGCTTCGAGCGAATCCTTCACATTCTACCTTACCCCTACTGTAAATGATGCGCTTCAGCAGAGCCAGGTCTCTAATTCTCATTCCCATGATGTTAGCGTAACGACCGATACGTCAGATAACAGAACATATTGGAAGTTCTCTGTTGGTGCAGGGAATTCTTACGTAGATATCAATTATAACATCACATCATATGGCAAAAGCTGGCAGAACATCGAAAACTCAACGGGAGTGCCATCTCAAATCCCCGAATTTCTAAAGGCGGAATACGATCACCATGAGTACTTCAACGCTAGCGGGACAAATTTAGAGGTAATCAACCCCTCTTTCTTCAGAAATCTCACCTTAAAGGTCACTTCAAATGATACTACCGTCGCCGAAATGTTAAGATCAATCTACAACTATATAGTCGGGAACTACAATTACAACATCACTTACAACCTGGGTAATGTCCCGCTTTCTGCGCAACAGGTCTACCAAATCAAGGAGGGTGATTGCGAAGAGCTTTCGTACCTCTTTGAGTCAATGAGTAGGAGCATAGGAATTCCATCCTGGACGCAGTATGGTTTATTGATCCAGGAAACGGGAGGCCAGGTGAGGTTGGGGGAGCATGCGTGGGTCCAAACTTACATTCCATTGTCTAACAGCTCCGGTAACTATGTGAATATAGACCTGACAGTTGAAGTGGGGGGGCAGGACCTTGGAAGGGGTTTCCTAGTAAAGTATCCAAACTCTATTGTTGAATGGACAGACAATGGCAACTCCTCTGCGATGGTTGCATATCACACAGAACTGACAGCACCCATTGGTATACACTTGACAAAGGAGGAAAATGATACCGTCAGCTCATTCAATCAGTCTGGTTCCATAGCGCTAGTTCAGGATAATATTTTTAATCTCCTCATGGCTAACACATCTAGAGAACGAAGATGATAATCCCTTCAGTCACACTGAGAAGGAGGAGGATAGTGGAAGAGGGAGCCCTGGAGAAATATGAATCAGGACCACTGTGGCTCATTGATGAAGACTATAAGAAGGGGAGAGAGCTCAATTTCAGGAGGTACGACGATCTTTCGGGAATCTATGAACTGTACCTTGATGCTGAAATTTCTAGGGTGGATGATGTCGCCGATTCTATAACAGGAGGGGCGACCATGGTCACAATTTCTGAATCTATCGACAAGGATAAACTGAGGGCAGCACTGTTCTATACGGATTCACTAATACTTTATGTAAGAGACAACAGGGAAATAGCTGATTTCTTCTTTTCAAACGGTGGAAGCAGAGTGTACTCTGATTCATTGATGTTCAATGGAAATGCAACATTGTATACAACCAGACAAAATTGTGGTACATGCAATATAATCGTTCCGATTGGAGGTTTCGATGGTGGAAGAGATAAGGAAGCTCCTGCTATACCTTAAGAAAACTACTGGGAAGTACGAGTTTTCCGAAACAGAAATTCTGACAATTCTTTCAATAAAGACGAGGTTCCTTACTCCTGATCAGGTCAGGGAATTTTTAAGAATAGCCATGGAAATGAGATGCCTGAGGCAGTCAGGGGACCTCTATTCAATTACCTGCTCAATCAACGGAATAGAGTTGAGCCTGGATTATAAACCTGATTTCAACGCAATAGTTAACCAAAAGGATGGGGAGGATGTCACAGATTTGGTGATTACCCTCATCACGGAAAAAACAGGCAAAAGCAAGAGGGATGTTATATCAGAAATCAATAAGATGAGGGACAAAAACCCATTCCTAAGCACAAAGGTGGCAGCACTTGTTGTTGCAAGGCTGAACCGGGTGGATGTCGAAAGATTTCTGGTAGCTTCTTGATCATTTTGCGGATTCTTGCGGGTCCTTGTTCAGGTAGGATGCGTATTTTGTAGCAAGGTCATACTGGTCGAGCTCCATTGCTATATCGGATGCTGCATCAAATATTTCAGAATAGTTATTGACTGCTCTTATCCTCTCCTCCTTCCTCTTCAGTTTCGCTGCCTCTCCTATTATCCTTTTTATGACCCTTTCCAGGACCTTGAGAGGTTCATCACCGCCTTTTTGTTCAACGAGCAGATAGGCATAGTTAACTGAGGCCTGTGCCAGCATGTCAATATTATTGGAACTTTCCGCTTCCTGAATAGCTTTCTCGAAAAGGGAAGATGCCTCCTTGAAATCCTCCAGTATGGTTGCGAGGGAAATAAGAGAATAGATGTATTCTCCCTTGTCATTAATTTTCTGGTAAAGTTCAAGGGCCTTCCTCCCATACTCTATCGCCTTAGTGTTGTCTTCAAGCACAAGTATCTGGGATAGAAGAAGGTTAGTTTCCGCAATTCTCTTCGTGTCGTTCTTTTCCGTCGAAATCTTCAGAGCTTCCTCTGCAGATTTTTTCGCCATTTCAGGATCCGGAGTCTCTTGATAGAGAAAGCATTCTGACTTAATTTTGAGTATGTCAGTTTTAAACAGGGCATCCTGTATGGAGCCTATGTTTTCATCAATATATTTTATGCACCCCTTTAAGTCTCCATTATCCTCAAGCTCCCTTGCCTTCTCGACGATTTCAGTGTCCATTTTCGTTCTCCTTCATACAACTTTTTAGGGATTTAACGTTTTCCTCGATATTCCCACGGAATATGGCTGATGCACTTACTATTATGTCTGGTCCCATCTTTGCTATCCTTGATATGTTTTCCCTCTTTATGCCTCCATCAACTCCAATGAGGAAATCAAGATTTTCTCTCCTTCTGTAATCTACAAGAAGGGGTATCTTATCTGCAGCTTCCGTTATCATTCCCTGCCCGGAGAAACCTGGCTCAACTGTCATTACCAGTACATATCTCACATATGGCAGTAGTGCTTCTATATTAGAGAGCTGGGTCTTAGGATTTATTGCGAGTCCGGGCATGGAACCCCTATTTTCAATCTCCTTTAGAACCCTGAATGTCTGAACAGGAGCCTCATAGTGGATCGTAACCAGTTGGGAGAAGGAGCAATACTGATCAAGAAGAACGTCTGGATTATCTACCATCATGTGACTTTCCACATTTACACTGAACCTCTTCTTTATTGCTTCTCCAAACGGTATGCCCATAGTTAGGTTTGGGACGAAGTGACCGTCCATTATATCAAGATGAATCCATGTGACTCCAGACTTAATGGCTAATTCTATGTCCCTTTCCAGGTTCAGCAGATCAGCTGCAAGTATAGAAGCAGACAGCTCTCCCATAATCGTCAAGCCTGATAGATTCCGTGCCTAATAAACATTCGATTTAGGGATGCACACAAAATTTCTAAATACCTTTTGAAAATGGACTACAATGAAAGGCGAGTATGATTCTCTGGACATAAGAATTCTTAACGTTCTTAGGGAGGATGCGACAATAGGTTACAACGAGATATCCAGGAAAGTCAAGTCCCCTCCTACAACGGTATTTCAGAGGGTCAAGAGAATGAAGGACAGGGAAATCATAAAGAAGATGGTTCCGCTGATCGACCACGACAAGCTTGATTATAAGCTGACTGCATTTGTAACAATTTCAATAAGCGACATAAAGGAGCTTGACAGGATTGCGAAGGAGCTTTCAAGGTTCGACGAAGTTCTGGATGTTCATCACACTTCCGGAGATAGCGACCTCCTGCTCAAGATCAAGGTTAGAGACAGTAACGAGCTGAAGGACTTCGAAGTCGAAAAGGTAGGGGCGATAAGGGGAATTAGGGCAGTGGGGACAACGCTGAGCTTGGGGATATTCAAGGAAGAATTATCTGTAAAATTGAGAGCCTAGATGATTGAAATTCAAGAAGTTACAAAGAGGTATGACAGACGTACCTATGCACTTAAGGGAATAACTGCGTCGCTTAGGGAAAGGGTAACCACAGTTATAGGAAGAAATGGTGCCGGGAAAACAACTCTTATAAGGATACTGTCCACACAATTGTTTCCAACCACAGGAACAGCGACGATAGAAGGACTTGACATCCTCAAAGAGACAAAGAAGGTCAGGGAGATAATCAGCAGTATCCCGCAGGAATCACAGTTAATTGGAATACTTTCACCCCTTGAGCAGATGCAGCTATACCTTATGGCCAGGGGGTTCACCGCATCTCAGGCAAGAGAGGAATCTAAGCAGGCCTTGGATGAGCTTGAGCTGTATGACTACAGAAATGCTCCATCAGACACACTCTCTGGAGGGATGAAGAGGAAGGTTTTCGTGGCTATGGCACTAGCTGCAAAAGCACCAGTAATATTTCTAGATGAGCCAACAACAGGCTTGGATCCGCTTTCAAGAATAGAAGTCTGGTCTGCAATAAAGCGGCTATCGTCCAAGATCATACTCACGACCCACTACATGGAGGAGGCGCAAGAGCTTTCCAACGAGGTAGTGGTGATAGATCAGGGGAACATAATTACTCATGGGGCTATAGGAAATCTTCTGTCTTCATTCGGTGGCAAGATGAGGGCAGAGAAGATGGACGGAGAGGAATACGACATAAAGATTGCAAATGTTGCAATAAAATACATAGAAAAGGAAAGGGTCGACGAGTTCATAGCAAAGGGGTACGATATCAAGAGGATAAATTTGGACGACATCTTCCTCTCAAAGGGGGTATTGCTTGAATCCTAAGTTCATTCTCTATTTTGCCTGGTACTATGGATTCTACATTATATTGAGGGGGCCGTCTTACCTTGTCGCTTCCCTATCCCTTCCTCTCACTCTTCTGTTTATGGTGACGATTTTCACACACGGAACACTAATAGCTTATGCAATTGCAGGCGGACCCATAGCAATAGTTGCAGCCAACAGCATAAACGGAGCAGCGGACGCAGCGTTCTTCAGGATCCAGATAAGGATACAGGACCTCTTTGTTGCTACAAGAATAACATCTCAGGATTACATGTTTGCACTTTCCTTGAGCTATCTAGTATTCTCCCTTCCAGGCATTGCACTTTATGCCGTTCTAGGAGCGTATTTCAAGGTTTTTATGCTATCTTCTGCTTTGCAGGTTATAGCAGTTTTGGTGCTTCTAACGCTTACAATATCAAATCTCTCGTTCATAATTGCAGGCCTGCTCAAGCACATAAGAAATGTCTGGGGGATAACGGCAATACTCTCTATAATAATGACTGTCCTCCCGCCTACCTTCTACCCCTATACCTTCCTGCCGCAAGGTGTAATTTACATCCTGTCTATATCTCCGGTAACCCCGGCTGCAGTTCTTATCCAGGGAATAGTGGGATTGGAACCTTTCCAGGTTTCCATGATATTCATACTCCTAATAGAAACAGTAATACTGACCCTCCTTGGGAGGAAATTTATCAGATGGAGGGAGTGATATTAAGGGTGACCAATGTCGCTCTTCATGAGGAATCATCGTGCCTGAACTCAGGGTTTTAGGGGATGCACTTGTACAAATTGACTAACTGATAAATGGGCAAAGTGGATGGGCAGTCGATTCGAGCGCTCCACCGGAACTTCAGGATGTGAAGGTCAAGCCAGTGGTATGGATATTAATGTAAGCTAAGAGGGGGTAAGGAAGAATGGACCATTCTTCATGGGAGAAGTGATAAGACAGCTAAGCTTCAAATAGACTGAGAAATAAATATCCCACTATTGCGTAATGAATGTTATGGAGGAAAGGATAGGAATCATGGCAATTTGCAGGTTTTCGATAATGCCAAATGGTCTGGGATACTGAATCCATATGCCACTGGAATCAGGTTGGTACTATTGGAGATGGAAAGACTCCATTAGTTCCCATTGAATTCCTGAAATCAATGATATGTATGAAGGAAAGAATGGCTAGAGAAATGTCAGAACGATAAGTTTATCTTAAAAAGTTGATAAGCAACATGCCGGGCTGGCCGGGAGGGTAGGCGTCTCCTGTTACTCGAAACCGTCTATACGCGGGGGCGACAGCCGATATAGAAGGCAACCTTGAAGGTGCGAGCCTTTGACGTTCGGCGAAACTCTGTCCCATCAGATCCAGGTTGTATGCATCTTTCCCGGAGGGGAGAGGGGCATGCGTTATCACGGGAATCCGCCAGGACCGGAAGGGAGCAACGGTTACGTGGACCGCGGATGCCGATGGGGGCACGGAGCGGAGAATAGAGAAGGTCACCGCATCTATCTATCGCCCTTTGATGTCGGTGGCCCGGCTTTATAAGAAATTTGAGCTTATCACCAAAGGATAAGTACAAATGTGCTTCAAATTTTGATAAGCCCAATTTATCTGAAATTCAGGATCTCTCTTGGATAACTCAACAGCTGAACAATCTACTGTGATCGGAGTGATGTTCCATAGGTATATCTGCATCACGAATAACTTAATAATCAAAGAATAATTAAAATTGAGGAAAATTGCGCAATATTAAAACAATCCACGACTCTATATATGGTTCAATCGACTTGGATGAAACGGTCTCTAAGATAGTTTCTACGAATGAATTTCAGAGGATGAATATGGTCAAACAACTGGGTTTCACGTACCTTGTATTCCCCGGCGCCACACACTCGAGATTTGAGCATTCCCTTGGGACTTACTACCTGGCCAGGGAAGTTTCAACTAGATTGGGCCTAGAGGAAGAAGATGTTGTTGACGTCTCACTTGCAGGGCTTCTTCACGACATAGGGCACTCACCTTTCTCGCATTCACTAGAAGACTCAATGATGAAGATCTATGGAAAGGAACATCTCGGGGTCACAGTCGACATAATAGAAGGAAAAACTCCTAGGAACGAACTTAGCGATTCACTAGGGGACCATAAGAATCGGATATTGAAGATATTAAAGGGAGAGGCCGGGGTACTTAGCAGGATAATATCAGGGAATGGTGACGTGGATCAGATAGATTATCTTGCCAGGGACTCATACTACACTGGCGTTGCCCTCGGAGCGGTGGACATACCGAGAATAATGAGGGTCCTTTCTATCTACAGAAATGAATTGTGCGTTGAGGTGAAGGGGCTTCCTTCTGTCGAGGGTTTGATGGTCGCAAGAATGCTGATGTATAGAACTGTCTACAGGCATAAGACTGCCCTTATAGCATCTTCTCTGGCAAACGATGCGCTATATTCTATGAATCCTGATTATGATGAGTTCGTACAGTGGAATGATTGTGATTTCATGGCTGAGCTGAAGAAAACGGATTTAAAAATCTACGATTCGCTTAAGCACAGGAAGATACCAAAAGGGCTCATCGTGAGGCAAAGTGAAAGAGAGTTCAATGAGTTGAAGCAGGAACTAGATGGGAATCTCGTATCGTCTCAGTACTTCAAGTCACCGTTCAAGAATGAAGTGCTCAAAGTACTGACAGAAGAAGGGATAAGGCCCATAACAGACTTTTCTTTAATAATGCAGTTCCTGGAGAGAGAACTTGAGGGCATGGGCCTTATAATATTCAAAAAGGAAGAGGAGTTGAAGGTCAAGGACACTCTGAAAACACGGAAGATTCAGTATCTATAGCAAAGAATTATAGCATATCATCATTTACACGTATGCTCAAGCCTGTAGGTCGAAGGGCAAGGGAATTAGTGCTCAAGGACCCTATCGCCTACAGTGCTTTCCCGGACAAGGATATGTACCTTTGTTTTCTTCCGGAGATGTCGGGTCAGGATGAAAATGAGCTGATAGAGTCAATGAACAATTTCCTCGTTCTAATATTCCCAATGGGAGTCGAATTTGCAGAGAACGTAATCCAAAGCCAGGGCATCTTGAATAGAATTGAAAGAAGGCATTCAAAGATAGTCCTTTATGACGATGAGATGAGGAAGTTCCAGAACTACTCATTCTCTAAGCTACTGGAGTTCAGGGAGCACTTGATCTACCTCCTCCACCTCTCGTATGTCCAGCGACCATCCCTTTTTCTCGGTAGGGATGCTATCGGGATGAGTTATGCTAAGATAAAGTATGACCCGTTCACTACAATTGACTCGGTGAGAACGAGTCCATGGTATCTTCCCGGTAAAGAGGAAGTTTTTTCCTTTTCAAAATACAATGTCGGGCATATGGTATCCCCAGATCTGGGCGAGGTCTTTGCCGTTACTTTCAAAGAGTGAACCTTTAATAGCACGGAGGGCGGAGAAAGCTTGATTAATCTATAAGGACTTATGAACCATGGACGTTGAAAAGCTTTTTGACCTGAACCAGAACATCGAAGGTGTCCTCATTTATAATGGAGGGGAGACTTCGAACGACCCATCATTCTTCTATTTTACCCAGCTTGCAAGGGGGTTATTTGAAAGTTCATACGTTTTCCTCACGCGCAAGAACCTTAAGGTCATCACGAGTCAACTAGAGGCCGAGACTGCTAAATCTGAAGACCTAGACGTGGAGGTATTTTCCTCCGGGAAGCAGAAGGACGAACTGTTGAAGGAGGTCACTAAAAGCACCACATTCATTGGCATAAATTATTCCGGGCTCTCATATGCGGATTTCTTGTCTTTGAAGGAAAAGCTTCCCGACAAGGAATTTATTGACGTGGGTGATTCAATATCTAGTCTCAGACAGGTGAAATCTGATAGGGAAATAACAAAATTGAAGGAGGCAGCTAGAATAGTTTCAGTCGTTGGGGATGAAATCCCGGGGATGCTGAAGGAAGGAATGACTGAAGGGGAACTCGCTGCAAAAGTCAATTACGAAATGATGAAGAACGGGGCATCTTCTACAAGCTTTGACACCATAGCGGCGTTCGGACCTGATGCTGCAGAACCTCATTTTTCTGGAGGAAGCAGGAAGTTGAAAAAGGGTGATGTGGTACTCGTTGACTTCGGAGCTAAATATCAGAGATACTGTTCAGACATGACAAGGACTTACTTCTTCGGAAAGCCTGACAAGGAGATGCAGGAAATGTATGAGGTGGTATTTAGTTCTCAGGATGCTGGTTTTAAGGCGATCAGGAGTGGGGAGAACGGAAAAACGGTAGACGCAGCTTCCAGAAAGGTTATAGATTCTTCAAAGTTTAAGGGGAAATTCATACACAGTCTCGGACACGGGGTAGGGCTCAATGTCCATGACCATCCGGCTTTGGGTCCTCAATCCGATTTTTTCCTCAAGGAAAATATGGTCGTGACCGTAGAGCCTGGAGTCTATGTACCTAAAAAGGGAGGGGTAAGGATAGAGGACGATGTCATCGTTACGAAGGGCGGGTGCCAGATCATTACGTCAGCCTCAAGAGAACTTCAAATCGTATGAAGGAAGACATCATAGAAAAATATCCATTTCTAAGGAGGGGGTTGATACAATACTTTGGCGAAGGAATATCGCTAAAAGAGTTCCTTGAGGAAAACGAATATTACATCCATAAATCTGCAGACCTGCTTTACAGTATCATCAACGGGGAGGATGCACCATTCCCTATAAACGGAGAAGAGAGGGTAAAGAGTTACATAATCACGAAGATCATCCTCACTTACATAAGGGATTATTTCACATCAGCCAGATATGCCATCAGAGAGAGAAATGCCCTTTACGATAACCTAGAAAGGGAGCAAGACCCCAGAACCCTGAAATCCATTGCACATGAGCTCAACGTCGATATTGAAAGGGAGGAAGAAAAGTTCCTAATTCCAATATCTTCCTTCCTAAAGAATGCAGTCGTATTCAACGACAAGGAGCTGAAGTTGTGCAATCAGGAGTTAAGGAATGGGTACGTTGTGGCATCAAAGCACGTACTTTCAAAAATAATAAGGGAAGCCTTCTACAGAAAGTACATGCAGGAGGTAAACGAGGTTGTAGAATTCCCAGCCGAAGTAGACAGCCTGCTCAAACCCTACGTGAGCGAGGTCATTTCCAGGGGAAGGGAGATCAGGCAGGAGAGGGCAAACCTGGGTCCTCTCAACGAGAAATCATTCCCCCCTTGCCTTGCCGAAATAATAGACCAGATGAAGAAAGGGGCAAACGTTTCTCATGCCGGTCGTTTCTTTCTCGTAACGTTCCTCCACAGGATAGGACTTCCAAATGACGAGATCCTGAAGTACTTTGGGGAGGTTCCTGATTTTGCAGAAAAGATAACGAAGTACCAGATTGAACACATAACAGGAACCGGCAGGGGAAGGGAGTATAGCGTTCCATCGTGCCAGACACTGGGCTCCCTTGGACTATGCTACAAGGAGAGGGACCCTCTTTGTAGCTCGGGGAAGATATCACACCCCCTGAGTTTCTACAGAATAAGGAATCTAGGGGATAGACGCGTAGGCAAGTCTAGCCCTGTAAACAGAGTTGATAAATCCCATGACACCAAGGAATAACAGTGCCCAGGAAGTAATGTAGAACCCAAACAACTCAACTCTCAAAGTGAAGATTTGCAGAACTGTCACAATCATAATGATGACGAGTCTGTCAGCCCTTCCAGGGAATCCTCCATACAATCTGTTCAGTCCTACAGCCTGCGATTGGGTCCCCACGTAACTGCTCAGGAAGGTTCCTGCTATAGCTATTATCCCAAAGTAAAGGTTCCCGAATGAGCTTACTGCCATTCCAAAAAGGATAACAAAATCAGAATACCTGTCGAGGAGGTGATCCAAGAAATCCCCCTTCTTTGACTCCTTTTTGAATTTTCTTGCAACCGCACCGTCAAGAGCATCAAGATATGAAGACCCAATGATTAGCGCAAGGGCAGCCACAAGATAAATTATTCCTTTATGCCCGAAGTAGTAGGTAAGAGCAAACAGGATTGCAAGAAAGAATGAAATGATGGTTATTGAATTTGGATTGACATTTCCAAGTCTTGACGCAACGCCGTTCAACAGGAAACCCGATCTGTTTCTAGCTTTATCTAATACCAATCCAGTATCTCCTCCACAAGGTCGATCTTCAGGCTCTTAGGCTCTCTTCCTTTAATTATATTTTCTATGAAGTCCGCTGTCTCTTTCACGCTGGAGTTAAGAACTTCGAAGGTGTCACCGGGATGAAATCCCTCTGCCTCAAAGCCTATCAGGTCAATAGCCTCGCTTTCAAGGTTGTCCATGATCTTTGATTTGCTGTACCCCCTTTCCTTGAGCCTGGCCTCAATATCAGCTAAGTGCGCCCTCATTACTACAACTTTTCTGCATTTGGAAAAGTGGGATAAGTGTCCGAAGTATATGCCGTCTGCATTGATTTCATGAAGACACTCCTCATCCACAATCCTCTCCCCCTCTACTTCCTCAACGATACAATCACCTATCAGTGAGTCAAATTCCAGGGCCTTGAACCCACGTTGGTTCAATTCATTCTTGACCGTGGACTTTCCAACTCCCGGTGTTCCTGTTACGCATATCATTTTACGATTCCTAATTTTAGTGGTCTGGCAAGATGCCTTCTGGCTATGATCGGGACTTCATAGAAACCAGGGGTTATCTCCCTCTTCTCCTTCTTTACTTCACCTGTTTTGCTGCGAGCACCGCACTTTCTGCACCTGAAACCACCATTTTTGCCAACGCTTTCCATTCTAGTTCCGCAGTTTGGGCAGAGGGGTGGCCTAACTTCTATCACGGATGAAACGGATATGAGTTGTATCTTCTCGACGTTTATGATTCCTGCCTTGGTGATTCCCCCGTATATCCTGACTTCGTCCCCCTTCCTCAGTTTAGAAAGAGTGTTCCTGAATTCCTTAGTTGGTTCCATTGCCACAACCTTGATACTTTCTCCCTTGTTTGTGATATCAAAACTTAGTATTCCCCCCCTCGCCCATAGAGGTTCTGAAGAGACGAATCCCCGTATTATCGAGGAATTGTAAAGTTTTGACCCGCCAATACTCCTCTCTACCAGATGATCGTCTGTTCCCTGGTTAGTGCGGTAAACAATGTAAGAATGGTAAGGCTCGCTTTTCACTTCACTTCCGTATTTAATTAGTCGGGCAGGGTTTATACCCCTTATCCCGAACAGCACGGGAGTCTTCGTTGTTGGCCTGATGGCATTATAATTGTTATTGAAGTCGAAACTGTCAAAAGTGTCAGGATATGTTTGCTCTATCCTCATAGAACTTGCGTCATCAACAAAATGCTCACCTCCCCACCTTTCGTTTGCAAGATATGCGATCAATTCAAATGTACTGTTTACTCCAGGCCAAGAGATGGCAGCATTAGCCCCGACAACCCCTATCTGTCCATTCACAGTCCTGAATTCCCCCTTTATTCTTCCAATCACTTTCTCATAGTCCACATATTCCCTGACGGCATCCCAGTAAAAGTTCTCGTCATTCCTCTCACTTCCTATCACTAGAGCAGGATTTGTATCCTTGTCCTTTGGGGAAAATCTTTCTATAAGGGACATGACGTCAATGTCCATTTTTTCTTCAGTATACCGTTCATACGAGAATATGGGTTCATCCCCTATTTTACCAATTTCTGTCCTTTCCCCACCCCCCCTTCCTAGCGTAATGGAAATAGCTGCATTTCCTCTAGTCTTCAGTGGTATGTTCGGATTAAGCCTGACGAGATTCGGGTATCCAACAAGATCAAGATTTGAGGTTTTCAATATTTCAATTGTGAGGTAGGTGGTGCACATCTCCGTCTTGGAGTCAGTATCATCTATACCGATAATAGGCACTATCTTCCGTACCTCCTCTGTCTCTTCTGGTAATCCCTCACGGCCTTGAGAAGGTCAAGTTTTGTTATGTCAGGCCAGTATACATCTGTAAAATAAAGCTCGGAATATGCTGACTGCCATAGCAGAAAGTTGCTGACCCTCTCCTCCCCCGATGTTCTTATTACCAAGTCTGGGTCTTCTATATCTCCAGTGTAGAGATATTTCTCAATTAGTTTTTCGTCAATACTGTCAGGATTTATTTTCCCCTTCATTACTTCCTTTGATATGTTCTTGATGGCATCTAGAATCTCCTCCCTTCCGCCGTAAGCAATTGCTACGTTGAGTAGGTACTTGTCAAAGTCCTTTGTATATTCCTCGGCCCTCCTTGCAGCTTCCCTGAGCGTTTCAGGTAGAAGCTCTGTCTTACCGATAAGTTTCACCCTGATCCTGTTCTTTGTTATTCTTTCATCACGTATAAGGTCGTTGAAGCTATTCGCATATAAATTCATGAGATATTCTATCTCCGATGCATCCCTCTTGAAATTCTCTGTAGAAAAGGCATAGACAGTCACAATCTTTATACCAATATCGTAGGCCCAGTCTAGAAATTCCTCTAACCTCTCCTTTCCAAGAAGATGGCCTTCGTCGTCAGATACCTTGAGCTGTCTTGCAAACCTTCTGTTACCATCCATTATAACGGCAATATGCTTCGGCAGAGGGTCCTTTCTTATATCCTCAAGGAGACTTTGCTCGTACCGTTCCCTTATTCCCGAAAGGACAGAATTGAAGAATCCCTGCTTTGGCATCGTCAAGTAGATGGTTAAAAGGAATAAATTGTTTACTTCTTTCGCATTCTAAAATAAAAAAGTGAGGATGTTGGTGAATAACCATGAACAATCTTTCTTTCAAGAACGCTCGCGCCGTCAAATTCTATCTTATCAGTCTTGTTGGATATGTATGTCACATGGATGACTGTACCGGATTCCATCTTTCCGATTATGCTATTTGTCACGGACAGAGGTTGAGTAGGATTATTCATTATTACCTCACCTACACCCTCAAGGCAGTCGAATATACTGTTAGAATCTGCGATCAACATATTCCCTCTGACTTTGTTTAGCCTCATGTTTTTGGAAAGCAGCTCTACGGCGCTTGGATTTACGTCTATTGAAAGCACTTTCTTCCCTCCTTTCAGCAGAGGTATTGAAATTGGCCCAATTCCTGCATACATATCGACTACTAGTTCTGAGTCAGAAGAATTTAGACAGTTATCCGTGATTTCCCTCCTCAACCCTGCCAGCCGGGGTGAGAAGTATGCCCTTTGCAGATCGACAATGTAACGTAGACCATTTTCCTTGATGATACCAGTTGGCTTCCCCTTGCCGTAAATCAGTTCAAGCTTCCTAATACGTAACCGTCCTTCCACTCCCTTATCCAGGAATATCGCTCTTGGATTCTGTTTTTCCCTTATCTCGTCAAGTACCTTTTCCCATCCTTCCCTCTCTTTTATGACGAAGAAATCAGATATTTTCTCGAAGCTTCCAACGTGCTCCATCTTCTTCTTTGAGTTCTCTTCAAACTCACCCTCCAGTTCGGAATTCCTTACCGGTACCATGACCCAGCTGCCTTCCCTCCTAATCTTGAACTGTTTCAGTAGCTCATCGCTTCTTCTTAACCTTTCAATCTCCTCGTTTGCCTTTGATTGCTTGATTTTAATGTACGGGACTCTCAACGCAGGAAAATGTATTTATTTAATATAACTTTGGGAATTAGTGTTCTGTCCTAAGTGTGGGTCGATGATGTTCCCAAAGGGGGAAGTTTGGGTATGCAGGAAATGTGGAAATACACTCCCTATCAAAGAAGAAGAGAAGAAAGGCATAGTGGAGAAGGGCAAGAAGAAGGAAACTATTGTAGTAGAGAAGGAAGAGATTAACCTACCTATAGACAAGACAGTTCAATGCCCAAAGTGCCACGAATTTGGCGTTTATTGGGAAGCTTTACAGACCAGAGCTGCAGACGAGCCAGAAACGAGATTTTACACCTGCACTCACTGCGGTCATCGTTGGAGAGAGTACTGAGAGTCTAGGACATTTCAGGGAATATTGCCTCCTGTTCTGGTATAACTAGAATATCATCCAAATCCTACTACATCTTTCTTCTTCTGTATAGTAGGCATGGGAATGGGTGGTGGCAGTCTAAGATCCCTCGCTATCAGTATTGTCTCAATTACAGAAGACGAGAAAATTGCAGTTTGCACCTCGTTTGCTACCAGGTCTGGAAGCGATTTGTCCTTTTTCCATTTTACCTCTATCTCTTCTCCACCCTGGTAAAGAAGAGAACCTTCAAGTGAAATTGCTCCAAGAGTTGAAAATGAAGATGTGAACTTGTAGATGATTCTTGAAAACTCATTCTCCTTCCTTACGTCAACAATTGTCAAGTTTTGATCTATCCTGACTTCCTGCGGTCTTGTGTCTATAGGGGCATACCTTCTGCCCTCTATTGAAGTGATCTCAAGGTCCTTTATCACACCACCCCAGTATTAATCTGTTAAATTGTTTTTCCCTGTAATAATTCATTGATCTTGTTAGACTATAGTAAACTACCTTCTTTCTTTGATATAATCGGAATAAAAATCAGGGTAGGATTCATACTCAACCGGGTCTTCCAGCCCTGCCTCCATGAAACCCTTCAACCTGAGTTTGCAGGAATCGCATACGCCGCAAGCTCTTTCCTTCCCGTTGTAGCAAGACCAGGTCAGCTCTAGAGGCGTTTTGAGCCTGTTTGCAAGTCTGACTATATCTGCTTTAGAATATCGCAGTAAGGGGGCCTCAACCTCGATGCTACCACCTTCCACAGTCTTCTTGGTTGCCAAATTGAATGTTTTGTTGATGGAATCGAAATACTCCGGCCGGCAGTCAGGGTAACCTGAGTAATCCAGTGCATTGGCACCTATGAATATCTTGGATGAGTCAGTCACCTCCGCAAGACCAAGTGCTATGGACAGCAGTATAGTATTCCTTGCCGGGACGTACGTTACCGGTATCTCCTTACCAATGTCTTCCACAGGAACGTCGGGAACTTCAATATCCCCTGTAAGGGCGCTTCCACCGATTGCCCTCAAATCCAGTTTCATAATCTTGTGTTTCACGCCATAGTAACTTGCTATTTTCCTAGCAGAATCCAGCTCCCTTGTGTGTCGTTGTCCGTAGTCAAATGACAGTGCTATCACTTCATATCCTTTGGACAGGACGTAAGAGAGGAGAGTGGAACTGTCCAGGCCACCTGAAAGAAGGCTGACAGCCTTATTTTTTCCAGCTTGATTTTGCATACTGTCCAGGTCCCTCATGTACTTCTATATCCACCCCTTCAACTTCCTGATCTAGGGAATCAATGAATTTTCCGAGAATGTATTGACTCAGACATTCTGCTGTCGTATCCTTGACTGGAACAATCCTTGCCTCTTCTTCGGGGAAACTGTAAGTCTTACCTTCAATTCCAACAACCAGATTACCTTCCCTTCTGCCTATGGATATCCCGTCCCTCTTCTCAGGAATGAGCACTCTGTGGTCCAGATGGTCAGCTATTTCCTTTAGCTTGGATTTAGCCTTCGAGAAGTCCAGGAAATATGTTTTATCGCCAAGAGAGCCTGTTATCCTCACTGATATGGAATAGTCGTGACCGTGGATACGCGAGCATTTCCAGTCACCAGGAATGAAGTGTGCCGCAGAGAACCTGATATTTGAATAATTCCCATCGATGAATATTTCCACCATGGTATATCAACTTCCACACTGAAATCCTTTCTGTTCCATGCAACAATGACGGTATTTCATTTGGGAGGGAGATTGCAATAAAATGGGTAAATTTAGAGATAATAACTTCCGTCCCTACTCCTGATCATAGGTCAATTACATTCCTATCCCCCAAGTATTCTGGCTCAGAATGATCCCCAATAGGGGGAATCAGCAGCAGATTGGTGTCAGGAGGGAACTCCCCCTTCTTGTCCCTGAAAGCGGAAAATATGACATTGCTGTAGAATTTCATCTTCTCAATGATTCTCGATTTATTATGAACATCGGAATATTCGCATTCTACTGCAATTCTCTCCTGATCCTTCACTATAACAAGGTCCGGTCGACGGCCGTCGTACTCTATTCCTTCGTAAACATCATACCCCTTATTCCTGAAAAAGAAATACGATCTTGTAACAAGGTACCTGTGGAACATCGACTCACTCCCTCTCTTGTGCCTTGAACCAATCTTTTCGAAATATTCCTCCTCCATATGCACCTTTCCGTCAACAATCGTTGCCAGGCCCAAAGATATCAGGTTGCTAAGGCGAACCGGGTCCATCCTTTCCGGAAATTCGCTGTCGAGTATCTCCTCGTCACCCGCGAAATCATAGAATTCCCTTGAAATAGAGAATTCCTTGCTGGGAGAGGCCAATCTAGTCATTCCGTAGAATGTACTTTCGCTCCTTGGTACAAGGCAATTGAATCTGTGAAATTCCGGATTCCTTAAGGGCTTTCCACCGTATCTAAATGAGGATGCGTCTTCGTTGGAGAGCTGAAATAGGAAGAAGTTGTGGGCATTTGTCCGTATTGCAGAGGCAAGCGACTGATCAAGGGATGAGAGTGATTGTGTCGCCATGACTGCCCAAAGGGAAAATTTTCTTCCTTCAGTTACCAGTCGCTGCGATATGTGGGGGGAGAAGGTTTGGAATTCATCCATGACCAGAACTACATCGCTCATTCGCCGAAGAATCACGTTGTTCCAAATCTTGTATAGAAGCATTATCGAAAATGGCCTGGCAAGGGAACTTGGAGAAAATTCTCCAGATAGTTCTACGTAAAGGGTATTCTTCAGTTTCGAAAGGTCATAAAAATCCTCCCTTGATGCGAATAGCTTCTTGGATACATCGCTTGTCAGTAGAGGGACAATCTTGTTAACGCTGGATGATATGAACTCCGGCCCCTGGCTGAATATTGAATAGAATTGCGTCTTTTCCTCAGGTTCAAGCGAAGATGAAAAATCCTTTCTTTTGTAATAATTAAGGAGCAGGTCAGCCAGGTCCTGGATTGTCGGATTGATCTTGTACTTCAGGAGCAGTCTGGTAAGTACGGTGAATATCAGCTCTATCCTCGGTCCCCAAGTGCCTATAGAAAAAGCAGATTCCGTGGAGAATATATCCTTAAGAGTCTGCACAACAAGTTCTTCGTTTATCAATCGTTCCCTTTCGCTCTGGTAAGGTAGGACTGACATCATGTTGAACCGTAGGAATCCCATTTCCTGGCCGGGAAAAGGTGAAAGGGTTACAATGGATGAATTTGGGCTACCGTATTTCCAAAGTTCACCATGAGGATCAAAGACCAACACAGTTTTACCCTCTTCCTCGTACATCCTAATCAGTTGCGCAAGCAAGTTTGACTTTCCTGTTCCAGTTTTCCCGAGGACAAGAGAGTGGTTTTCAAGGAACTCCCTAGGGAAGCATATTCTTTTCTCTACGAGGGGGAATGGTATGCCGTTTTCATATGGCCAGTAGTCCATGGTCTCCACTCCCATTTATGAGCGATGAAAGCTCGTAGCTTGTGAGTATTAAGGGATTTCTTCTCTCAAAAGTGAGGCACTGCTTTCCATCCCTGTTAGTATAGGCCCTCAGCAGGATTGGCGAAAAAAGTCTTACCCTGTAGAGCACCTTTCCTGCCTTTTGACCCAAATACCTCCTCCTCAGGGGATTTAATGTAGAGTACCTTTCAACCCTCACGTGTACTTCGTCACCTTTCATCAAAAAGGATGAAGTTTCAACCAAAAAAGGAAAAATTGAATCAAATATGAACCTCGGCTTATTGAACAAGTACACATTTTCCTTCCATTGTTTGCTGAGAAGAACATTCTCAATCTTATTACCAAGCTCCTCCCTGATATACTGGACAATTTCGGCCTCCTTGTGGCTGTAGCCAACAAACACTAACAGTGAGTCATTCCTCCTGATCGTAAGCTCCGTTTCCCTATTGGTCAGTAAGATATTGAGAAGAAACCTTAGATTCTCCCTGTCCCGTACATAAATTTTCCAGTATGAAGACATCAGTTTCCCCCCTTGGTCACATCACGAAGGAGAAAGGCCGGTTGTGTTTCGACATCCATTGTGTTCTCATCCATTTTTCCGAAGCAGTTCATGCAAAATTTCTTTCCAGTTCCGAGACAAAAACATGTCACATCCATTTCTATTTTCATAAAAACACCTCTAGTCCAACTCCATTCATTTTCAGAAATTAAGGGTCAAAAGGGGCACTTGCGGAAATGAACATTATTCAGAATATACGCTATTCTCAAGCAGGCAATACGCACCGCTTTTTGCAGGAAATCCTATGTTCTATTCACGAAATTGGACTACAAAATTGGATAATGAACTGATATTTAATTTTTGAGAATGATTAGAAGGGGAGAAAATAAAATAAGAAAAATTAAGAGAAGTTTACTTGTATTTTATCTTTGAAGACGCACTGAAGTGTACTTTGTTCTTTGCGGGAACTCTTATGATCTGCTTTGTCCTAGGATTCTTTGCGTTCCTTGCCTTCGTTTGCTTCCTCGAGAAGATTCCGAATCCTGCAATTCTAACCTTCTGTCCTTTGTTTATGTTCGTCACAATAGCCTTGAAGGTTCCCCTTATTACTGACTCAGCGCTTCTGACAGATACGCCGGAACTCTTGGCGATGTCTCTGGCAATCTCGTTTATTCCGACCATATTGAGAATATCTACATTTAATATATAAAGTTAATGCTATTTTTAATATTACGGCTGGCGTGAGGAATATAGATTTTATTCAAAATATCCTATAGAAAATATCGAATATAAATGCCTGCTCTTTAAATACTAAAGAACGTATCACTTGATACTTTTTTATGCGTCTCCATTATGCAGATTCCGTAGACTACATTGAGGTTTTCTGATAATGCTGTCTTTATGACATCCGGGCTTTCAGCTCCGAGCTGGAGCCAGACGGCCTTTGGATGTAAACTCGGTGCCTGGAGTACAACTTCCTTAGAAGCTTCCGGATTTCTGAATATGTCCACTATGTCAATCTTCACGTCCCTGGGTATGTCTAGGATGGAAGGATATGTTTTTTTACCGTATATTTCCGTGACAGTTGGATTTACTGGAATTACGTTGTATCCGATATCAATCAAGTATTTACCGACCTTATTGGAATCCCTTTCAGGATTTGGGGACATTCCAACTACTGCAATAGTCTTGCTCTTTTCCAGGAGGTCCTTTATCATTGCCGGCTTATCTAAAATCATCGATCACTCTATTGAAATTTTCAAATAAACTTTTTCTGGTCTTCGACGACATTGGGACAGAAGTGACTAATCTTCATCCTTCTTTATGATCAGGAAGGCCTTCTTCCCCAGAAACTCCTTAGGACAGTCAACTTTGGCACCAGATCCAAATTTTGTGACTGTCCTTTCCATGTAAGCCTGAATGTTCTTCACGGTGATCTGGTTCCCTTCCTTTATCTGTACCTTGCGCACAAATGTATATATACCCCATATATATTACATTTTCGTAATGAGGATCACCCAGCTGGACTATGAGTATTTCCGTGACTCCATTGAAGAACTCATGTCCCGCTACAGGGAGGAATTCTCCATACCAGTGACAACAAACTGGAGGGATTACGAGTATCTCTACAGGCAGAGGATGAAGGGCATGGCTCTGGAGCTCAGAGCAATGATAGACGAGTCCTCTTCCTTCGTTGTAGAGGAGTTTGGAAGACCCTCGTTGCTGGAAGCAAGGGAGAAGGTCTTCGTTATCCTTGTGAAGGAGATATTCCGACTGAGCAACAGGAAGGCCGCTTACCTCCTTCCTCTTCTCGGAATTAGCAAGGACATCAGTTACAAGACCGTCGAGAGGCTATATTCAGATCCTCTTGTCCTGATGATATTGAATAACCTCTTCATCAGCTCCGTCATGAGAAAGGGCATCTCTTCCGCTGACACATCGGGTGACGGTACCGGGTATTCCCTCACCGTCACGAAGCACTACCGTTCCATGAGGGAGAAAGATGGTGAATTTGTGAAGGAGGGGAAGTTTGTCTATTCATTCGCACTGATGGATCTGGCAACAAGGATGTATGTTGGATATGCAGTTTCCGTCAGATCGGAGAAGGATGCGTATCATAAGGCATTAGAGATGATAGGTAAGATGCGCATTGACCTTAAGAGCATCCGTTTGGACAAATATTACTCGGGACAGAGCATACTTGATGATTTCAATGAAAACACAATGATATTCCTCATCCCTAAGAGCAACTCCAGGATAAGGGGAAGAAGGAACTGGAGGGAAATAATCAGGCGCTTCATGGATGATCCGATGAACTATCTCAGGGAATACTTCAAGAGGAATGCATCAGAATCTGGATTCTCCTCAGACAAGAGAGCTACGGGAGGCCTGATATATCAGAGGAGGAAGGACAGAAAAGAAACGTCAGGGTTCTGCAAGGGGCTCATTCACAATTTGATGTTATTGCACAGTTAGAGGGACTTCTGTCCCAATATCGGTCTTCGACGGTACCCATCAAATCCCTCACTATACCTTTTGCCTCAGAAAAACCGAACAGGGGGGATAGGGATACAGTGACGACATATTCCCCAAATTTCGATCTGGCTATTGCAGGTCCTTGCTCTTTCTTGAATGCAAATGTCGGTTCTCCACTTTCGAATTCTTCGAAGAAATTACCACTGTTCCTTAAGTCGTATATCAAGTGCTCGGCTTGCTCTGTAGGCCTGGCTATATCGACCCATGCAGCCCTCCTGTAATATTCTTCAGAGAAAGTGAAAATTGTCTCTACGGTGCTGCCGTCTTTTTTGAAGACACCTACGGAGTCCATGCAGAGGTCTCCTACGCAGAAGTCACTCTTCGGAGGTTTCCAGTCAAGGTTACTTATCCTCCTCTCCTCAAACCATTCAGGCTCTCCCTTATTTGCGAAGAATGACCTTCTATAAAATGGAAATCTTTTGAATCTTTCATCTGGGAATGGGTCGAACATTGTTTCACTAAGTTTACTGACATTCTTCCTTGACTCCCCCTCCACTTCTATCTGTGTTCCAAGAGAAAAAGATGACGATGCCTCCTTACCCTTGTAGTTCTTGCCAGTGAAAATTACCCAGTCCTTCATTGGTATACTATCAACCATAGAATATGAGGAGACGAAAGATTGCATAAGACTCTTGGGAAATCCTGGATAGAACCAGTCTAGGAAGAATTCCTTCACCCTGATCTTCTCTCCATCTATTATGCATTCATACCGCAATGTCGGCCACTTTCTTCCTCCCGTGCGGTATGTCACATTCCTGATCTCCAAATTGCCTGGAACAAATATCAGGAATGGCGTTTCTTCCTGCAGTTTTTCCAGGTCGTATACCTGTACTATCTCATTCTCCATTAATATGATTCAAAGATTAACTAAATACTTAAAACATTTGAGCGCTTAATGCTCAATAAGAATACCAAGTGGTGGTTTTCTTGATTAACGGAACATACTTACTTACTTGTCTTTAGATGGATAATCATATCCTCCACTGTTGCACTTAGATTGTAGTTTGGATGAAAGTCCCATTCGCTTACGGCAGCGGATGCGTCGAGTGATCCTGGCCATGAATCTGCGATGGCCTGCCTGAAGTCAGGCTCATAAGTCGCCTGGAATTTAGGATAGTGTTTCTTCAGCTCCATTTCAAGCTCCTTCGGTGTCACAGAGAAGGAAGTCACGTTAAAATCTGTCCGATGCTTCAGTCTGGAATCTTCTGCTTCTGCAAGTTTCAATAATGAATCAAGCGCATCAGGCATATACATCATCGGAAGTTTAGAGTTCTCCCTTAGAAAGCACTTGTAATTTTTTCCCTTTGCTGCTTCAATGATCATTTCTATCGAATAATCTGTTGTGCCTCCACCAGGTGCAGTCTTATAGCTTATCAATCCAGGGAATCTTAGCCCGCGTGCGTTGAGGCCGAATCTAGCATGATAGTAATTACCCAGATGTTCTGCCAGTAGCTTTGTTATTCCATACATTGTGACTGGCCTGGCTATAGTTTCAATGGGAACATTTTCTTTGGGTGTGTCAGGCCCGAACACGCCTATAGAACTCGGTGTCAGTACCAGTTTCACCTTGTTCCTTACTGCCGACTCTAGGATGTTGTACATACCTGAAATGTTGACCTTGTACGCCAGTTCCGGGTTCTTCTCGCCGTTTGCCGAGAGAATGGCTGCGAGATGGAAAACAGTATCAATCCTGTATTTGTCCATTGCCCTGTCAATCGAGGCCCTGTCAGTGACATCAAGGGCGATAAATCTCGGATCGTTTGAATTAGGTCTCACGTCCGATGGTATAATTCTCTCTTTTCCGAAAACTTCAGACAGAAATGGTACAAGCTCACTGCCTATTTGGCCACTCGCACCAGTGACCAGGATTTTTTCGAATGTCATTCGTACGAACAGTTATGCAGAAATAAAAAATATTTCGTACAAATTTTTTAGCATTTAAGGCGATTTTACCATATCCAAAAATTCAAGGGAAAGCTAATTCCTACTGATTATAACAACATCAGCGGAGTTTAGTGAAGCAAAGTATATGACTGCTGATAACATCTCGGGGCATGGGGAAAATGGACTGGGTGAACGAAGAGATTAACCTTTTGAAAGAGTCCGGTCGGTACGTTCCCATAAGGACATTACAGACATCACAGGGAGCGTGGGTCAAGATAGATGGAAGAAAACTGCTGAACCTATGTTCCAACAATTATCTGGGGCTTGCAAACAATCCTGAAGTAAAGAAGGCAATGCACGATGCAATAGACGCATACGGTGTTGGTGCCGGAGCTGTGAGGAGTATTGCGGGTACAATGGAAATCCACATAAAGCTCGAGGAAAAGATTGCACAATTCAAGCACATGGAGTCATCCCTTGTATACCAGGGAGGCCTGCTTGCTAACCTAGGAACTATTCCAGCGCTTGTAGGGAAAGACGACTTAGTATTCAGCGAGGAACTTAACCACGCCAGTATAATAGATGGAGTAAGGCTTAGCTCTGCAAAGAGGGTAGTGTTCTCCCACGTATCCCCTCCTGATCTTGAGGAGAAGCTGAAAACAGAACGCTCCACTGGGAAGAGGGCGCTAATAGTTACTGACGGAGTTTTCAGCATGGATGGTGATATAGCACCGCTGAAAGAAGAGGCAGAGCTGGGAGAGAAGTATGATTCGATGGTCTATGTGGATGATGCACATGGTGAAGGGGTACTTGGTGACCATGGACGGGGGATCGTTGATCATTTCAAGATAGGGGACAAGGTAGACGTCGAGATGGGGACATTCTCGAAAGCTGTTGGAGTCATGGGAGGGTTCGTTGCAGGAAGGAAAGAACTGATAGACTATCTTAAACAGAAAGCCAGACCGTTCCTTTTCAGCTCAGCATTGAATCCAGGCGAAGTAGCAGCTGTCATGAAGAGCATAGAAATAATGGAGAAAGACGACTCACTCCTCAAGAAACTCTGGAACAATTCAGATTTCCTAAAGGAGAAACTCAATAATCTTGGGTTCAATACTGGAAAAAGCAAGACGCCAATAACACCAGTTATAATAGGCGGAGAGAAGGAGACAGTGGAACTCAGCAAATCACTTTACGACGAGGGAGTGTTCGCTTCTCCCATTGTTTATCCCACTGTTGCAAAGGGAACAGCCAGGATAAGGCTGATGCCATCCGCAGTCCACTCTAGGGAGGACCTGAAGTATGCGGGAGACAAATTTGAAGAAGTCGGAAAAAGAATGAGACTGATTTGATCGAGAAGGGAGATTTATGAACTATGTGGAATGTGTACCGAATTTCAGTGAGGGAAAGGACAGGGCCAAGGTTGAGTCAATAATTGACTCAATGAAGAAGTATCCGGTGGATGTAATAGACGTTGAGATGAATGCGGACCACAACAGGTCGGTTGTAACTGTTGTTGGTGATGGCGATTCTATGGTCAACGCAATGTTCAAGTCGATAAAAAGGGCGAGTGAGCTCATCGATCTTGATGCCCATAAAGGAGAGCATCCAAGATTTGGCGCCACAGACGTGGTGCCCTTCGTGCCAATTCTCGGGACAACAATGGAGTATTGCATTGAACTCTCAAGGAGGCTAGCAGAAAGGGTGGGAAATGAACTCGGGATACCCGTATTCCTATATGCGAACGCTGCAAACACGCCCTCTAGGAAAGAGCTTCCTGATATAAGGAGCGAGAAATTCCAGTACGAGCAACTGAAAGAAGCAATAGCCACTAACGAAAAATATTTCCCAGATTTCGGCCCAAAGAGGCTAGGCAAGGCAGGCGCTACAATCATAGGTGCAAGGGAATTCCTGATAGCATTCAACGTAGATCTTAGGACGGACGACCTTAAGTCAACAAAGGAGATGGCAAAGAGGACCAGGGAAAGATCGGGCGGGCTAAAGAATGTAAGGGCACTTGGTTTTAACCTGGCTGAGACAAAGGAAACCCAGGTTTCAATGAACCTTGTGAACCACACTGAGACTCCTGTCCCAGAAGTATTTGAATATGTAAAGAGGGAGGCAGAGTCAAGGGGAATACCGGTCAGTAGAACCGAACTGGTCGGCATGGTTCCGTTAAAGGCTCTAGAAGAGATTTACAGATTCTACCTCATGAACAGGGATTTTTCGGAAAATCAGATTCTTGAGAAGAAGCTGCTGGAGATATTCTCCAAAGACAGCATAAAGCATTACATAGAAGAACTTGCAAGCGACAAGCCTGCACCCGGGGGTGGTTCGGCAAGCGGTCTTGTCGGCTCAATGGGAGCAGCACTAGTGGCTATGGTGGCAGGGCTCACAATCGGAAAGAAAGGGTATGAAGAAGTTTCGGAGAAGATGAAGATAATCCAGAAGGAAGCAAAGGAAACAGCGTGGCAGCTCTACAACCAGTCTGAAAATGATACCAGAGCTTACGATAATCTATCAAAATCTCTCTCTATGCCGAAGGGAACGCCAGAGGAGAAGGAGGAGAGAACAAGAATGATACAGGCGAGATTGAAGGATGCGACAAGGGTGCCTTACAGGACAGGGGAACTTGCGGCTTCAATGTTAGATTATCTGCCTGTTCTGATAGAGAGGGGGAACAAGAATGCTGTATCTGACGTATACTGCGCTGCACTTTTCATTTCTTCTTCAGTGTACGGCTCGATGCAGAACGTGAAAATCAATCTAGGTCTCATAAAAGACACCTCGTTCGTGGAAGAATACAAGGCCAAAATGGTGGGCCTGTCAGAAGAGACCAAAAAGAAGACTGAAGAAATACTCAAAAATATGTGGAATTAATTAAGGAGAGTGATCTAATGAAATACATAACTGAAATAGCAAAAGAGTTAGGAATAACAGATGACGAATTGGAACTTTATGGAAAGTATATGGCCAAAGTAAATCCCAGCGTTCTTGACAGGTTGTCAGGTAAACCGAACGGCAAGATGATACTTGTAACTGCAATAAGCCCAACATCTGCCGGAGAGGGAAAGACAACTACTACGATAGGACTATCCCAGGGACTCAGAAAAATTGGGAAAAAAGTGATGGTGACCATAAGGGAACCATCTCTAGGTCCAAACTTTGGAATAAAAGGAGGCGGGACCGGTGGCGGTAAGTGCCAGTTGCTTCCAGCAGATGAGATAAACCTGAATTTTACCGGCGATTTTCCTGCAATAACCGCCGCACACAACCTGCTTTCTGCTATAGTGAATAACCACATATTCCAGGGAAATGAACTTGGATTTGACCTGAAGAAAATAACGTGGAAGAGAACCATTGATATGAATGACCGCTCACTACGGCAGATAGTTGTCGGCCTGGGGGACCAGGGGGGCGCACTTGTTGAGGACAGTTTCTTGATAACCCCAGCATCAGAGATAATGGCCATTATGGGGTTTGCGGAGAATTATGAGATGCTGAAGGAAATGCTGTCGAAGATCACAGTCGGCTACACGAAGGAAGGGAAGAGATTGACTGCCGGGGACCTGAAGGCACAGGGGGCAATGGCTGCACTACTGAAGAACGCAATTAAGCCAAATCTTGTCCAGACGACAGAGGGTGTTCCGGGATTTGTCCACATAGGCCCCTTCGGGAATATCGCTCACGGCCATAACAGCGTCCTTGCCGACAAGATTGCACTAAAACTGGCGGACTACGTGATAACTGAAGCTGGTTTCGGTTCAGATCTTGGGGCACAGAAGTTCGTAGACGTCGTCCTCAGGAGGGCAGGTTACAATCTTGATCTCGTGATACTGGTGGTATCAATAAAGGCACTGAAACACCACGGTGGTATGAAGCCTTCAGAAAAAGGAGGAGTCGAGTTCCTCAAGAGGGGAATAGATAACATGCTATTCCACATATCCAACATAGAAAGATACGGCTTACCTCTGATAGTAACGCTAAACAGGTTCAAGGATGACAGTGAGGAGGAGATCAGCTATCTCAGGGGGGAGATCGAGAAGAGGGGTTACAAGATGGCACTTAATGAGGGATACCTTAAAGGCGGCGAAGGAACGGTGGACTTTGCAAAGATGGTGGTCGAAACCTTGAGCAGTAAAGCGTCCGAAGGCAGAAAGATCAACTTCACCTACGAGAGGGATGAACCGGTAAAGACTAAAATTGATAAGATTGCGTCAAAAGTTTATGGCGCGTCAAAAATTGAATATTCTAAGAAAGCAATGAGGGTACTGAAGAGAGTGAAGGATGAGAAACTGGATTTCCTGGACGTATGCATGGCCAAGACACAGTACTCCATATCAGACGATCAGAACAAGCTTGGATGGCCGAAGGACTTCACTATAACTATAGAAGATATCATGCTATCTACTGGAGTAGGATTTGCAGTACCTTTGCTTGGCGAGATCATGACGATGCCAGGGCTTCCTAAACATCCAATCTCCGAGGAAGTAAATATAGATGAGAGAGGTAACATCACAGGATTACTTTGAACCGGTCACGCTGAAGGATATAGAAGAAGCCTACGAACGGGTGAAGGGTGTTGTAAAGAATACCCCTCTTGAGAGATCCAGTTCCATCAGTGAACTCAGCGGTGCTGAGGTCTACCTGAAGCTGGAGAACCTCCAGAGAGGGGGTTCCTTCAAGATAAGGGGAGCTTACAATCTCCTCAGCAGGACAAGGAAGAACGTTGTGGCAGCAAGTGCAGGAAATCATTCCCAGGGGGTCGCCCTTGCATCATCCCTGCTTGGCCTGGACTCACTTGTCGTGATGCCCCAGTTTGCCCCACCAATTAAGATGATAGCGACACAGAAGTACGGGGCGAGGGTTCTTCTCTATGGCAATAGTTTTGATGAGGCAACAGAGAAGGCAAAGAAGATTGCAAAGGACGAGAAGAAAGTTTTTGCACATGCCTTTGACAACAGGTATGTCGTTGCAGGACAGGGAACTGTCGGTCTGGAAATATTCCAGGTGATGAACGATTTTGATTACATAATCGTCCCCGTTGGCGGAGGGGGGTTGATAGGTGGGATAGCGACATATCTCAAGGAGAATGGGTACAGGGGGAAGGTTATAGGTGTGGAAGCGGAAAATGCCTGCAGCTATGAAAAGCTCCCTTAGAACAGGGAAACTGGTCAAGTTGAATTCGGTTGCCACTATTGCCGACGGTATAGCCATTAAGTCCCCTTCGGAATTCACCTTCAAAATTGCTAGGAAGTACGTCGATCAGGTTGTCACAGTTAGCGACGAGGAAATATCGTCTGCCATGTTCACCCTGCTTGAACGTGGAAAAATAGTATCAGAACCCGCTGGGGCAGCATCTGTTGCAGCACTTATCGCAGGGAAGGTAAAGGTCAAGGGGAAGAAGGTTGTTGCACTAATTTCCGGAGGCAATGCAGACATGCCACTGCTGTCGCAGATAATAGAGAAGAACCTGCTTGAGACGGGCAGGGAATTCATCCTCAGTTTCATTGTAAATAACGTGCCATCTGAAATGAAGAAAGCAATAGAACTGTTCTCTGAGATGAGGTTGAACGTTGAGGAGCTCCATACGGAGCTTTTCGGCGAGGACATAGGTATTGGCAAGCAGAAGATCACAGTTAAGTTGAAGATATACGGCAACGAGGACCTTTCGAAGATCAGGAAGACGTTCACAGAACTGGGCTTCAGGATTGTAAACGTAAGGGGGGCAAAATTCTGAGTGTTCCCCGGAATTAACAAGGAGAATCATTATCATCCCCTCTGACCTTTCCGGGGATGTAGGACTTTTTCTGGCCTTGGGTTCACAGATAGGCGACACGCCATAACTCACCAAGGGGCCCAAAAATCCCTGTAGTTCCCCGTCGTCCAGCGTCTATCATCGATCAAGCGCTATTCCATAGGGAACGAAATATGATAGAAGGTTAAGTCTTAACTTTTTCGAACCTCGATATTACTCTCGTCCTGAGACCCCCTCTTGCATTGAATTCTCCTATAACCGTCATGAATCTTGGTGAGCAGCTCTTTACAAGGTCATCGAGTATCTTGTTCACTGCATTCTCCTGGAATATGCCGACGTTCCTGTACTTATGAAGGTAAAGCTTGAATGACTTCAGCTCGACTATCTTCCTGTCCGGGAGGTAGTGAACTGTTATCTTCCCGTAATCAGGCATGCCTGTTTTTGGGCAGATGGAGGTAAATTCATCAGTCTCTATGGTAATGTGTGTTGTGCTCCCACCATATGGGAAGGTCACAGAATCTATCTTTCCCAGGTCAAGTCTCTTTATGTCTTTCTGGAGATTCTCGTATTCAGACACTCAGAGAGTATCATCATCATCTAAATCAACATTCCTTGAGGTACAGGGTGAAATGAAAGAGGAATGTTGTAGCTAGAAAAACTTTTTTAACAACTATTATTGTCATCCCCAATGAAATACTACACAGTTTTAGTCGCAGCCATCTTGGTGATAGCGGCGCTGGGACTGTATGTATATTATGAAAATATGGATGCAAAGAAGTCAGACTCTGGCACCCATATCTACCTTGGCGCGGTCTACGATGGGCCACTGAAGTATGCAAATTCTATTTCAGCAAACGTTGATTTCGGAGGAACTGCCAATCTGAATAATGACATATATTACGTAGTCCTATCCATATGGGACAGCAATCTGAGCTACGACCAGATAGGCATCTCATCGCTCAAAGGGGTTTTTTACAGCACTTATTCCTATACTGAAATAGTGAATGGGTCCATAAAATACATATTTGATCCTCACTGGTTCCCGATTACGCCTGGGAACCACTCACTATCGATGTATGTTAGCAGCGGTAACGTTTTCTTCAAGTTTGACAAGAACACGTTTGCCGCTTTTACCGGTGGCAACGATTTTTCAATCAGCACTAATCAGAAGGTTGGAAACCACACATTCAGCGGACTGACAATCTATGAGGAGATCTACGGGTTCAACAATTCATTCCCCGGGATCTCCTTTAATTTCTCCAACATTCAATATGGCTCTCCCAGCAGCCAGGGCGGTGAGATAACTGACTGGGCACAATTCGCCCACAATTTAACTAATGTATCCAATAGATTGGGTACATTCGTGTACATGAAGTCAAACGTAGTGAATATCTACAACTCCCTGCCTTTGATCCTTACGGTAAAGGTTCAAAACCTTCCCACTTCAGCATCTCTGTTAGTTGCAGACTTCAACTTCACGATTCCTGGAAGTGGGCAATACTCATTAAGCCTCCTGAAGGGAAACTACACAATCTACCTTCAGTACGGAGGAAAAGTAAATTCATACAAGGTCTCACTGGATTCAAACAAGACATATCAGATCAGTGCCTGAATGCGGAACAAATCCACGCTTATTAGTTTGGCAGGTTCAGAGATAAGCGTTGGTAGACACTTGAAACGCCCAAACTTTTTATATCCTCATAAACTACCCAAAGACCAATGACTGATAAAGTGAAGGAGGTAAAATAATGGCAGAAACTAGTTATGTAAGATTTCAGACACCCGACGACCTTAGGGCAAAAGCTCTGCAGCTTGTAGAGGTTTCATCTGAAACTGGAAAAATAAGGAAAGGAACGAACGAAGTTACCAAGGTGGTAGAAAGAGGAGAGGCAAAGATGGTAGTGATAGCCGAAGACATACAGCCACCCGAGGTTGTTCTTCATATCCCGTTGCTCTGCGAGGAGAAGGGAATACCGTATTTCTACGTTCAGAAGAAGGAGGACCTTGGACAGAAGGTCAAGCTCAAGAGCTCAGCTACTATTGCTATCGTTGAACCTGGTAATGGAAAGCAATTACTGACAGAACTTGTTGATAAGTTCAAGGAAATTAAGAAATAAAGAGTGATTCAAAATGCCAGAGAATGACGCCATTCCATGTGAAGTCGTTGAGCTTATTGGTAGGACAGGAATGGCCGGCGAAGCGACCCAGGTCAAGATAAAGGTGTTGGCCGGAGGAGACCAGGGAAGGGTTCTCACAAGAAACGTGATGGGTCCTGTAAGGGTCGGTGATATCCTCATGCTAAGAGAGACGGCAAGGGAAGCAAGAAAGCTATCGGTGAGGTGATCGTTGTGGAAACCAGGTATTGCTCATTCTGTGGATCAAAGATAGAATTCGGGACCGGGAAGATGTACATCAGGAGGGACGGCTCTGTCCTGTATTTTGATACTTCAAAGTGCGAAAAGAACTTCCTGAAACTTCACAGGGAACCCAGGAGAGTCAGGTGGACTGAGGAAGGTAGGGAGGAAAAGGCACAGAGGATTAAGTTCTCAAAGGAATCAGAACCTAAACCTTCAGCACCTAAAGTAGAAGCGAAGGAAGAAGTTGAAACCGCGCCAGAACCTCCAAAAGAGATCTGAGGGGGGAGATTGATTGAGAACTTTAGTCTTGATCAAACCAGATGGAGTTGCCAGGTCTAAGATAGGAGCTATCATATCCAGGTTTGAGGACAAGGGTCTCAAGGTCACTGCATTAAAGCTCATGAAGCTCGATAGGGAGAGGGCTGAAAAGCACTACGCGGTCCATAAGGGGAAGCCATTCTACGAATCTTTACTGAATTACATCACATCTGCGCCTTTAGTGGCAATGGTAGTGGAAGGGAACAACTGCATCGAGATAGTGAGGAAGCTTGTCGGAGCTACCAATGGGGCAAAGGCGGAGCCCGGTACAATAAGGGGAGATTTCTCCACTGGCATAGATTTCAATCTCATTCATGCAAGCGATTCTGAGGAGTCTGCTAAGTACGAAATCCCAATATTTTTCGATGAAAAGGAAATTCTAACCTACGAGAGGGCAGATAGAGATTGGCTGTGATGGCTTATGTGGGTGAGGCAACCTATAGTGGGCGTTCTCGGCCATGTGGACCATGGCAAGACTTCACTTCTGGATAACATTAGAGGCGGCGTAGTTGCATCAAGGGAAGCCGGGGGAATTACCCAGCATATAGGCGCAACTGAAGTTCCAATACAGGAGATACTAAAGATATGCAAAGACATCGTAGGGAGCAGGACATTTAGGATTCCCGGGCTCCTATTCATCGACACCCCTGGGCACGAATCGTTCTCCAGTCTCAGGATAAGGGGAGGCTCAATTGCTGACATAGCTGTACTTGTCATAGATATAAGGGAAGGCATAATGCCTCAGACAAGGGAATCACTGGACGTACTGAAGAAATTCAAAACTCCATTTGTGGTAGCTGCAAACAAGGTCGACCTTCTAGAGGGTTTCTCAGGCATGAAGGGTGCGTTCATTCCTACTACGAAGACAATAGCCCCGGCAAGACTTGAGGAACTTGACAACAAACTGTTCCAGCTGTCATCACAGATGTACAGGGAAGGGTTCAGTGCAGACAGGTACGACAGGATATCCGATTTCACAAGGAATGTTGCAATAGTGCCCCTTTCTGCTAAGTCAGGCTACGGAGTGCCGGACCTGTTAATGGTCCTTGCTGGACTCGCCCAGACATTCCTCGAATCCCAGCTGAGGAATGAGGATGAGACGGCGGAGGGCACGATACTAGAGGTAAGGGAGGAGAAGGGGATGGGCGAAGTGTCAGACGCCATCCTTTACAGTGGCGTGATAAAGAGGGGAGAAACTGTTCTGACAGGAACAGTGAACGGTATAAGGGCCTTGAAGGTCAAGGGCATATTCAAACCTAAGCCGCTGGATGAGATAAGGGATCCTCGTGATAGGTTCCTGCCAGTATCAGAGGTCAGGGCTGCATCAGGAATTAGGATACTCTTCCAGGGTGAGGGGGGTGTCATTCCGGGGAGCCCCTTCAAGGAAGCAACAGGCGACTTAATAACGCTCAAGAATTCTATAGAGGATGCAATAAAGAGCTCATTCAAGCCATCCAATGAAGGTATTGTTGCGAAGGCTGATACCGTTGGAGGACTTGAAGCGCTTGTATATGAACTTGGGAGGATCAACGTTCCCATCAAGAAGGCGGAGGTCGGCCCCGTGTCCAAGAGGGATTTCACAGAGGCCAGCACCAATTCAGTACCGGAGAACAAGATAGTAATTGCATTCAATGTACCCGTTGAAGTAAAGGATTTCCAGGACGTCAAGGTCATAGAAAACAGGGTGATCTATTCAATAAAGGACGACCTGGTAAAAGCAAGAGAGGAGATAAGGCAGAAGGAAGTTGAGGAAAAGAGGAAGGCTATGACATTCCCCTGTAAACTATTGGTGATGGAGGGGAATGTCTTCAGGATTTCCAAACCTGCAATCTTTGGGGTAAGGGTTTTAGGAGGCAAATTGAGGGCCAGGACGCAGCTTATGAAAATAGACGGTACAAGCGTTGGTCCGGTGAAGAGCATAAGGACTGGCGAGCAGTCCCTCGAAGAGGCAGGTCAGGGGGAAGAGGTCGCTATAGCGATGGACGGAATCACCGTCGGAAGACAGATCAAAGAAGGGGAGGTGCTTTACTCCGACATAAATGAAAGGGATTTCAGGATATTGAAGGAAGAGAACCTGAACGTGGACGAAAACATGATAATGGAAGAGATCAAGAGTCTGAGAAGAAAGACAAGCCCATTCTGGGGCAGCTAGTGGATAAGGCCGATAGACTTTTTATGCCTGAAGCTATACGCATGCCTCATGGAAGTCAATGCACTAGAGTTCTGTACATCTTGCGGCACTGGTCTGCAGGAAAGGGGAGCGACTACATTCAAGTGCCCCTCTTGCGGTCAGGAGACTATCAGCAGGTGCAACAACTGCAGAGAACTGTCTGTAACATATCAGTGCCCGAAATGTGGTTTTAGGGGGCCATAAAATTGGGTAAGGTAGCCGTATCTTTCAAGGTAATGCCGTCGGATGAAACAAAGGATTTGGTAGCAATTGAAAAGGGACTGAAAGAAGACCTTTCCAAGAACTACACACTGGGGAAGAGCAGCATAGAAGAACTTGCATTTGGAATAAAGGTCCTGAAACTCATCGTCATAATGGGTGATGAGGGCGGACTAGTGGACAGCGTTGAGCAAAGGATACGTTCCTTCCAAGATGTGGGAGAAGTTGAAGTCGAGGAAGTTTCCCTCATCTCCTGACCTCTTAACTTTTGGAATAAGTATTTGGCCTTCCGGGGCATGATTATAGAAAATTGAGATGTCTCCAGTCAAGACCACGACCAGAAGCGTTGTAATACGGGCGCTTCTCGGTGATTTATTCATAGCTGCATTGAAATACGTTGCCGCAGGTATTAGCGGGAGCGCGGCGATGCTGGCAGAAGCGGTCCATTCATCTTCAGATGCTGTGAACCAGTTCCTTCTCCTGATCGGGTACAACTTGAGCACTAAGAAGGATGCATCGAAGTTTCCGTTCGGAAGAGGAAGGGAACAGTTTTTCTGGTCATTCGTGGCAGCCATTTTGGTCTTTGGAATTTCAGGAGTGCTTACCTTCCTGGAGGGTATCATAAAGCTGACGACTCATTACAGGATCACTGAACCAATATCAGCATATGTTGTCCTTGCAATGTCATTTGCGATTGACGGCTATGTGCTATACATATCTTCTGGATTGTTTATCTCCAAATACAGAAAACAGGGGTATCACGACCTGTTCTCATTCATGAGGGATTTTAGGGATCCTGTCCTGCTGACGGCTTTGACAGAGGATGCTGCCGCAATTGCCGGAGTGACGACCGCACTCGTGGGCATCTCCCTTTCCCTTGTGACAGGGAACAATGTGTACGATGCATCTTCCTCGATTGTCATCGGCATCATAATGATGCTTTCAGGACTTTACCTTTCAAAGAGGAGCAAGGACCTCCTCATAGGCGAGGGCATATCAGCGAGGGACCAGAAGAAGATTGAGGAAATCCTGAAGTCCAACAAATCGGTGAACAAGATACTCGACATTAAAGCAATCTACGAGGGTCCTGAAAAGATCCTCCTGGCCATGGACCTCAACTTCAACGACGGACTCAGCACCAGCGATATTGAGAGGGCAATTGATGAGATTGAGATATCGATAAAATCATTGATTCCATTCGTTGACAGAATTTATGTGGAAGCAGAGGAAAGGAATGTGGATTTAAAATCTAAAGGTTCATGAAACAAACGGATAGAAAATTGGTGCACAATCCACAATGTATTTCGACGAGAAGGAAAAATCTTCACTTTGAAACGAGCTGGCAAGTTTCGCAATGAGTTGTTCATTTCAGTTTCCTTCGAAAGATCAGTGAAGTCTTCTTCATACATTTGATTTCAAAAATAAAGGAAAGATATTCTCAGTAAAGATTGCCGAGAATAAGATCTAAAATGTCCGAGCACTATAGAAAGTGCAAATTGTACGTTTCAAAACTGTTTTGATATATTTACGAACTAAAACATAATTAACATCAAATATAAATTTTCCAGCAAGGAAAAATCATAACAACTGTTTAATAGTAATTATAATTACCAGACATCTTTAGGGGGTAATACCAAGATGCTTAAGAAATCTGGAAAAATAGCAGCTCTGTTAATCATCACCATAATGGTGATGGGAGGACTCTTCGGAGCAGCGCTCGGCCAAGTGCAAGGAGTAAATAAGGTATCGTTTAGTTTTACGGTCCTGGGGAACGGAATCTCCCCAGCAACTGGAGTGAATGTGGAACTGGAGAGTTCAAATGGAGTCGTTCTTGCTACAAGCACGTCAGGCCCCACTGTAGGATTTTCGGTATATCCCGGAAGCTACATAATTTACGTTCCAAGTCAGTACGTGTCATCTTCGTTGATAGTTTATGATTCAGCACATGCAACTATAAGTGTGAAGAGCAACGGAACAGTATACTCTGGAAGTTCTGTTCTGAGCACGCTGAATGTGGGTTATTCAGAGGCTTCTTCCCACGTATATGTTACCGTAAAGGGAATTTCAGCAGCCCAGGTGACCTCAGTTTACCTGACTCTTCCCAATGGGTTTGAAATGCCTGCGTCAAGGGTCAATGCCTCAAATCCCAACTCAGGATATGCTGTTATGAGCATACCCGGTCCGCAAACACTTACCATTGCTTACAATTCCACTTCAAAGGCGTTCTACTCTGAATCCCTTAATATATCAGCAAGCAAGACTAACAACAGCGTTGTTGCCAATGTGTCATCACTTGACAATGTACAAGGGGTAGTTACTTCGTCCAGCGGATCATCAGTAAACAGGGTTGAGGTGTCAATATATCAAAGTGGAGTTCTACTGGGTGCAGATCAATTCACAAATGGATATTATTACCTATCTCTTTCGCCTGGAACATACAGTCTCATAATTTCGTCACCAGGTTATCTTCCATATACCACGACTGTTACCACTGGTACAATTTCTCTCTTCCAGACAGTAGTCCTGACTCCTTCAATCGTCACGCAGACCGAAATGGTATCATTCGGTACGGGTTTCCAGAATGTCACCGTTTCAGGCGGTATAACGCTGACAAACGCAACAACTCTTCCATTCCTTCCAAACTCGAATGCTGGTTCTCTTTATGAGCAAATGATGCTGGACGGGCTATCAACAAACGAGCTTTGGGCCATTCTTAACGTTACAGTACCATACACAACGGCAAACACGGTACTGTACAACAATTACTCGTATAACTCAACAGGCGCTCATACGACATTCTCCGAGACTGCAGGTACATACAAGTTTAGCTACACAGCCTCATACTATCAGTCCAAAGTGAAAGCGCAAAGCTACAGCAGCATCAGGATTTATCTAAATGAGAACGACAACAACACAACAGCACTTACGTACATCACTCAACTGAGCATACCTGCGCCATATCAGAGGGCTAACATTGTCAGCTCCAGCATTGCAACTGTCTCAGGGTATTCTGGTGTCATCACGATAACAAACAGCAGCATCAACGGATTCCTGACAATAAATATAGCTCCGCAGCAGAAACCGCTCCTGAAAATGAGCCAAATATCAGCAACCTGGAGCGGCTGGTTCGAGTCAACAATTTCCTCTAACACATCATCTAATTTCACTCTGCTAGTGCCAGTTGGAAAGATGGTAAACATAAACGCCAGCAAGGTACCATACGACCCAGTTCTGGGGATGGACAACTACCAGAGCATGAATTTCACGTGGAGTATTGGAGGTTCTGTCATGTATGGATATAATATTTCATACAACTTCACCAGCGGTTCCTATCCAGTATCTCTTAGTGTTAAGAGCTCAAGCGGTGTAACAAACCAGACAAATTTCACCATAATTGGAGACTCATTGAATCCTCAATTCAACCTGCGAGTATTGCAAAACGGAAAGCTAAGACTCAACGAGACAACATCTTCGTCTGCACAGTACGTGCTTTACGTGAACCAGACAGTGACAGTATATTTCAACTCCATAAATTCCAAGGACCTCCTTCCAAACGGCCAGTCAACGGGCATACCCATTTCGGTGACCTGGGACATTGCAGGTACGTCAGAAACAGGAACAAACGTATCTTATTCCTTCCAGACCCCCACCTTTAATGGAGCGGTGGAACATGCATATGCAACGGTAATGAATGGAGTTGGAAACAGTTTCAACGTTAGCATAGTCATACACGTCAACGATACAACGCCTCCAGTTGTGTTCTTCCAAATATACAACGTAACTACTGGCAATGTGATAACTTCCACCAATCAGGGACAGAATGTAACTCTAAATGCTTCTAAGACAATAGCACCAAACGGGGGCCACATAGTATCATATGTATGGTATTTCAGCTTCCAGAACGGTACTGTTGCAAAGCAGAACGTGGATTACAAAGTATACAGCGCCTCATCTAATAACTCAACCCTTACAGTTGCATTCTTGGAGTACGGTACATTTGAGATAAAGCTAAAGGCTACGGACCAGTCTAACAACACAAATTCCAATACACAGAGTCTCAGCGTTAATGCGGTTGGCCCTGAAATAGAGATCATGAACGTTACGTATCCAAAGAGTTACGTTGAAGGTTCCTCTTCTACACTGAAGCTTAACCTTAAGAATGTTGGATTGGAGACGGCATCAACATATTATGTGACAATAAACATAGGCGGTAAGGTAATCAAGAACCAGACATTCTCGAATCTTTCTTCTAACCAATCTTACAATGCATCGATCACATTCGTACCACCCAATTCTGGAACATACTCCATGATCATAACAGTGCATGCAGTAAATGAACCGACATTCTTCAACACAAACGCATCAGTTACCAAGGCAGTTTCAATTGCACAGGCTGCCTGGAAACTTCCGGCACTCGTTGGCGGAATAGTGGTTGCTATTGGAATACTTTCGTTCATATACTATGACGTCACGGTAAGAAGAAAGAGACCAAAGGACCAGAAACCACCCAAGAAACAACTGAAAGTCTAAATTTTATTTTTTTATATTTTATCGGATGCTTGTATACCAAGCATCTGAAACAATTCTTCCATCGTTCTTGCGAATATCCTTACTATCTCAATTCTCCTCTGGAGGCTCTTACCGCTATCTAAAACCGGGCAGTCCCTGTAGAACTGATTGAATGCACCTGCAAGTTCGTATGAGTATCTAGCTATCTTGTCAGGACGGGAATGTTTCATGGCATCTTCCACCACTTCCGGGAACAGGGATATCTTCTTCATGAGTTCACTTTCAGGCTCGTCGAATTCCCAGATGATCTCAGAGTCCTCTTCGGACTTGGATAGTATTGATCTTGCCCTTGCATAGGAATACATTACAAAAGGGGCAGCATCCCCATCAAAATTCAATGCCTCTTCCCAGTCAAATGTCACTGGCTTGTCTGGGGAATACTTGATGATGTGGTACCTTACGGCAGCAACACCTATCTTGTTCGAAATTTCACTTATTTCTTCTTCAGACAGGTCATTCCTCCTTTTCATGATCTCTTCCCTCGCCCTATCGATGGCTTCATCTATGAAGTCTCTGACATAGACCACATTGCCCCTTCTCGTGCTCATCTTTCCTTCCTTGGTGGAAATATAAGAATAGAAGATGGCGCTGACGTTGTGCACGTTAAGTATTTCCATTGCATAATCTATTTTCTTGAAATATGACTTGTGGTCCTCCCCAAGGACGGTTATGCAGCGGTCATACTGCGTTGACTTCCTCAGGTGATGGGCTATGTCCCTGGTGAAGTATACGGAAGTGCCGTTTGATCTTATGAGGTACATCTTGTCCTTTCCTGATTCAAGATACTTGGCGCCGCCATCGTCCTTTAGGAGAGGAGCCAGCCTTGCAATGATATCCCTCACGCCACCGTTAAGAATGAACTCACTTTCCCAGACAAAGGTGTCAAAGGTGATCGAGAGTCTCTTGAGGTCAGTCAGGACGTCATTAAGGAATATTTCAAGTTTCTCTTTTGAGCTCTTGAGGAACTCAGTGTCCCCAGATTCAGCCCTCACCATGTATTCTTCAACTTTTGCCTTGTATGTATCAAAATCCTCATACACCTTACGATATGACTCAGTATAGTTCTCGCTCCCGAACTTCTCCGTCCCAATCAGGAGTGCTTCCACCTGCGTCCCAATGTCGTTTACGTAATACTCCGTCGTAACTGTATATCCGTATTTTGAAAGTATCCTCGACAATGTATCTCCTATGATTGAATTCCTGACCCTTCCTATATGGAGCGGGCCGGTCGGGTTAGCACTTGTATGTTCCACCAGAATGCTCTCCCCCTTCTTATCAAACTTGAATAGATTGCCGTTCATCCCCTCCTCAAGAGCTGTCTTTGAGAATTCCTGGCGATCGTAGATTGCATTTACAAACTTTCCAACAGGTTTGAAAGTCACATATTTATCGCTCAGGCCAGCTATCTCTTCCTGGTTGATATTGAACCCACTTCTCTGGAAATCAAATGATAAATCACCAAAGTCCTTCTGAGGTCTGTATGACCTGTAGTTCCTCTCAAGGGAATGGGCTGAAAGATAGGAATCTATCTTCTCTCTTGCGATTGCATCGAACTTCTGGAACGGTTTCATTACATCTGGATAATCATATGTTGTTAAAATGCATTCAGGTTTGTCTGCGTTTCCTTTCTGACGATCTTGATGCCCATGTATTTCTGGAATTCAGACGCATTTATCGCCGATTTTGCCTGGGCGTGATTGTTGAAGTAAATGAACACTTCATCGCCCATCTCTCTTATCCTGTCAACCCAGGGTCTAAGCTCTTCTGGGGAATATAGGTAGTCATATTTGTTGAGCCTCCCCTTGAGGTCCCCCTTGCCATACCAAAGATCATAGTTTCGTCCATGGAACCTTACGTAGGAGAAGTTTGCAGTTTGGTGGTAGAAGTAGGGAAGGCCGGGGGAATCAACGCTGACAAGAGCTACGTTGAATTTCCTGAGCATATCAATAAAACCAGGCAACACCTTTGCATCAAGGAAGTTCCTGTTCCTGATCTCAACTGCTATCCTGTAGTCTGAGTATATTGCAGCGAACAGATCCTCCATTTTCCCCAGCAAGTGTTCATCCTTAAGAGGATCGAGAAATGGAGAAAGTTGTACTAGCCCAGAGCCAAGTCTCCCCGAATGGTCAATTGGTGACACGACCTTCCTTATAAACTCCCTTGCTGTTTCTATGGACTTCTCCGTGATGCCGGCTGGATCATGGGTCACCTCCCTTGGAAATTTCAAAGAATAGAGAAAATCCTCCTTCCCCTGAAGTTTTGATATCCATGAGTTCACTGTCTTCTCGCCAGGGAACGAGTAATACGTTGAATCTATCTCCACTGAATTGAAGAATTTATAATAGTACAGAAGGAATCTGTTTTCCTCCATCCCCTTTGGGTAGAATGTCTCTTTCCAGTCTTCATACTGGAATCCTGAACATCCAAGATAGAGCATCTCATTTTAATAATAAAACTTAAAATAAAATCTTTCCATGGTATTTAGGAAAACTATTATTGCAACAAGTTGTTATTACAAGCATGAGGAAGGTAGACCTAAATGGTCTAGACACAGATATATCATTCAAGATAAAGATGGAGGCCTACCTATATGGCGATGCCAATACGATGTTGAAGATCGGAAAGGGGGACCCGCAAAAGTTGAGAGTCTACATGTCTAAAAGGATTGAAGTAATTGAAAATATACTGAAAGTCAAGAGACCTTTCAAGATAGTAGAGGGTAGCAAGGATATCCTGGAGGTGAATTTATGAGTTTCATAAAGGTATCTGAAGTGATGTCAAGGAATCCAATAAAAGTGGACGCCTTGCTGTCTGCTGAAGAAGGGGCAAGGATGATGGCTCTGAAGGGCATCAGCTCTCTGCTCATTGAAGAAGATGGAAAAATTGTTGGAATTGTCACTGAGAGAGACATAGTCACGAAAATTGCCGCAGCCGGCCTTTCTCCCGGAGAGAGGAAACTCAAGGACATAATGAGTTCACCGCTCATTCACGTAGAGGGAGATAGTCCGCTGGAAACCGCAGCAGAAATGATGTGGAAGAGGAAAATAAGAAGGCTGCCAGTGGTGATGAACAGAGAAATAGTTGGGATATTGACGGAGAACGACATAGTAAGAATATCGCCGGGATTGATAGAAATAACAAGGGGCATCCTGGACAATAAAAATCAGGGAATAATCAAGGGCATCCACGGGATCTGCGATTCATGCAACGAGTTCTCGGACAATCTCATTTATAAGGCGGGAAACTACTATTGTGAAAGATGCTACTCTGAACAATCCAAAATGTAAAGGTATTTTATCAAGTGCGGATAATGATTGAGTGCAATTAAATGCAGAGTTAAATCTATCGCGGGGAAGGATTGAGCTACCAGTATTTCTACCCGTGGCTACGAGAGGCTTTGTTAAGGCAGTGCCAATGCAGAAAATCAACAAGATGGGAATAAAGGCACTCATTTCAAACTCAGTCCACCTGACCATATCACCCGGGATGGAAATCATTGAGAGATCAGACGGGATCAACGGCTATACCGGATTCAACGGGAGCTACTTCACAGATTCCGGGGGTTTCCAGATACTGAGAGAGGAATTGGTAAAGGTAGACAACGAAGGCATCATATTCAAGGATAGGAAATCAGGAAAGGCAGTCAGGGTGACTCCAGAGGTGAGCTCTGAAATTCAGGCGAAGATAAAATCAGACGTAGCGATGATGCTAGACGATTGTCCCCCGTACGGTGCAGAAGAAAAAAGATTCTCCATATCTGTGAGGAGGACTTATGAGTGGGGGAAGACATTTTCTATGCTAAAGCAGGCGGGGCAGAAACGGTTCGGGATTATCCAAGGTGGCTTTGAATATGAGTTGAGAAAGAAGAGCGCAGCGCTCATGCTCTCACTAGAGTTCGATGGATTTGCAATAGGAGGGCTGAAAATAGGAGAGCCCAAGGAACTGACTGACCTGGTGCTGACAAAGACTGCCCCTCTCATTCCCAGGGAATATCCTATCTATCTGATGGGTGTAGGTGACCCGATTTCAATAGTAGAATATTCAGAACTGGGGGTTGGGATATTCGATTCCACTTACCCTACGAGGAATGCACGGCATGGATTCGCACTGACTAATGACGGACCTGTTAACTTGAAGAACGCCAAGCACTCCTCAGACTTTGGTCCGATCGAGAAAAATTGTTCATGCGAAACGTGCACTTACTATAACAGGACGAAGCTGAGGGAATTATACAAGAATGAGGACCCCTCATTCCAGTACCTAGTTACAGTCCACAATTTGGACTTCATGCAGAGATTCATGGAAATGGTCAGGAACGATAGGGAGAAGGCAAGGACCATTGCAAAGAGGTTCAGTAAAATCAATTACTCTGAAGTTGATAAAGAAAAAGCTGGGTAGGTGGCAGAGCGGCTATGCACGGGACTGCAGATCCCGACTATTGGGGTTCGAATCCCCACCTACCCTTACCCAATTGGGTAAGAAAATACTGGAACAGAGAAGCTTCATGTATCCACATGTCAGTCATAAGGCACTATAGTCGAAAAGCTGGAAAGTAAATTACTGGTATTAAAATCTGAAGGCCAAGTCGGATCTCACTGCAGATTATTACCTCAGAAACCTTGGCCTTTGGCTGGAATGGCTTCATGAGGACCCGGAATCCATACCGAAGCTGGCTGCAGATGATTACGCCAAATTCAATGAGAAGGTCTCATACCAGATAAGAAAGATGGAAAAAAAAGGAAAGGCTGGATCGTACATCTCCACCTCCCTGAAGTTTTTTCCTTTACGGAGAAGAATAGATGACTTATCTGAAGGATTATCAGGAGCAGAGGATTAGGTCAGGGGAGAATCTGAACAGGAACTCACCTTTGTTCCTCCCCGACAAAGATATGTCCAGAAAGGAGGAGGTCAATGATTTCGCCATGACAGTATTCATCTCAAGATGGTTGAAGAAGGCGATCACAAGAGCAGGTCAAAACTGGAGGCCATATATATTCAGGGCGCATTTCGCCACGGCATTTGATATAGCGGAATCGAAGGGACTGATATCACATCCCTGGAGGCAGTTCTTCATGGGTCACAAGGGTGACATCGAGGCAAGGTACTCAACGAATAAAAACCTCCTTCCCGACCAGATAAATGAAATGAGGGAGGCATATAAGCGGACACTGAAATTCCCGGAGACTATTGGAAGCAGCAGTGAAGAGGAGGGCATGAACAGGAGGTTCAAGAAACAGATCCTCCTCATAGATGGATTCACGGAGGAAGAAATAGAAGAAAGGGGTCTCCTTGATGTGGATGATGAGGAATTGAGGAACATTAAAGAGAGAAGCTGTTCGGGTCGAGAAATCCTGTTGAGGAGGCAAGGGGAACTGAACGGAGGGACAAGTTGACCATGATGAAGTCAAAGGGCAGCCTAAGGCAGAAGGTTATCCAGCTCTTCGCGATGGAAGCATACATTAACGAGGGGTTTGAACTCGTAAGCGATAGAATACCGGGAGACAAAGCTCTAGTCAGGTAGTAAGAAAAGTTGACATAACTTATCAAGTTCGCTTAATAGCTTGCAAGCCCCCATTATCATTCAACTTTGATTTGTAGCAAATACTCCGCGTTGTGGAGAAAAGGTCATAATCAAACTGCCAGAAAGCCTATAGCATCGGTAGCATCTAGCGTTCGAGAATAAATTCTAAAAGTTGTACAAAATATCGTGCCAATTACCAGTAAGCCTTTGTAGCCGTTTACTACAAGTTACACATTATACTGGTAACTCTGGGTGGTAACTCTGGGAAGAACGGCTCGCAAATAAGAATTAATTTGAGCATTTTCCAGTATTTGTCAAATAGGTAACGATAATCTGTCTCACAAGTAGCCTTAAAAAATTTAGAAAAAAAGGGTCATATCTGTTTTACTTAGATTCCTCTTCTTTGATCATTCTAGATACAACGCTTTCCCCCAAAGAATTCTTATAAGCCTTTATTCCGACATACACAGCAGAGAAGACGACTATTATTGCGGCTAGTACAACAAATGCGAAATATGGTTCCACCAAATTACTTATGACACCATCGTAAAAGGCGTAGGCAAATATTATTAGGCCCAATGCTGGTGCAATTATGCTTACTAGTAGCTTTCTTGTGAATGACACTTTGATTCCAGATCTGCGGTAATAAAAATATAAAGAGACGTCTGGGATGATATGATGAAAATACCAAAGTATCGTCGCAGCCGTATATGGTGCAAAGGCAACGAAAAATAATGCATTCTCATTGTATCCGTAAACTGGTATCATGACAGCTAACACTATTGCAGTCATGGCAAGTGCTAGTATAAAATCGAAGAGCGCAGCATTTGCTGGAGTCTTTTTGCTGGAAAGAGTTGCCAGCCATTTACTCTTTATGAAGTTGTCTCTTGCCAGTGAATAGAGCAACCTAGCCTGTGCTCCTGAGGTTCCTACAATATTGCTACTGAAATAAAATGGAACGAATACGAAGGCTAAGAAAAGTACCCCTATCTTTCCAATGAAAGAAATGTATGATGTGACAAGAGGCAGAGGAGAAGCAGATAGAGCTGTTATATTAGGAAAGGCAGCTAGCTCAGAATAGATGCTTACCGTGCCTATTAATGCAGCCAGCAAGGTACCAATTATTATTGAACGCCAGACGGTCTTTCTTGCCTTTATGCCTTCTTCAGAAAAGAATAACCCCGTTCCATAAGCCTCATAGGTCAGGAAACCTGAAACTGCAGCTCCTAAACCAATGCCTGCAAACCCGGTTGGTGAAGATGTTGGACTTAGAAAAGCAATAGAATTGTGGGGTGTGACCATTATGACATAAATGGCAGCGCCCAGCATTACTAGCACCTGAGCTATCACACTTATCTCAATCATCCTGGTTAAATTTCCAACCTGGTACCTCGCACCTAGGTACATAACAAAAATTGTTATAATTGCCGCAACTGGTACAATCCAGAAGGGAAGCAAGATACCATATACAATGTATACGGCGACAAGCATAATTTCTGCTACGAGAAGACCATTCCCAACTTCCAAAAATGAATAATAGGCAAAATTAAGAAGCGCTGTAAATTTACCAACTGCCTTGCCAAATCCTATTTCTGCCATTCCATAGTACCCGCCAGCAAAGGGTACAAGTCTTGTATATTCCATGACTGGAACTGACATCAGAAACACCACAGCAAGGCCCAGTAACCCGACCCATATTGCAGCATCACCTGCATAGTCTATATACCCTCCAGCTACTGCAATTGCTATTCCATAAACAAAAACTCCAGACATAGAAATCGTTATATATCTCATAAGCGAAATCGAGTTACGCTTAAGTCCTTCTACAGATTCCATCAGTTATTCACTATTTTATGATATAATTAATTTTTGGCACATGTCGCTTTGAGAGATTCTTAGATAGCGTTTGCTTTGAGCCAATATTACCTTATAGACCTTTGTAGCGCCTTTTCATCATGGGGGGTTATTCTTGCGCTTGCGATATAGTACTGTGCTGCAAATGTGTCAAAATGCCCCCCCACTAAAGGAATGTAACCTTCCATGGTCACCATCTCTCGCTTCATGAATCTCCTGTAAGGTATACCCTCCGGTATACCGTCCCTATGAAACTCATATCTACCTTGCATGGACTTCGAGTTCTGATCTTAGAGACCCCTAATAAATTTCAGCATGACCTTATTCTCCGTGCACGAGAAAGATGGAAAGCAATTATTGATCCCTTCATATTGGGCAATGGGCGTTCAAAATGTCTTAAGCTTTATTGTTATTTGTAATTACACCTAGGAAGAGTGTCTAGGATTTTAAGGACTTGATAAAATCGATGAGGGACGGGGGGGTTTCGCACGAATGTAAGGAACTGAAGGAGGCGGTCAAGTACATCAGATGAATGGTAAGTATATCACATGGATTTAACCACGGCAAGATAGATTATAGAGAGTAGTAGGAATATGAGCGGTCCAAAATATAGATTCACTTGTCCGTGCAGTTCGTACTCAAACGAGAAGACAAAGACGAATAAGATGGTAAGCACTGCTTGTAAAGTGCCAAAGCCAACTTTTGATAAGATGGAGTAACTTTTTGATGAAAGCTTCATTAACTGGGCGACGGGCATAGCAGGAGAAGACATAAGAAATGCTATGATTAGGAAATTTGTGCCATCGATAACAAGAGAGTTAAGGAATATGATAACGTATGCCACCGCTAGGAAGAGGCCTGAAAGTAGAGTGAGAGTTAGGAGGTTCAATTTATTGGACTTAATGACGAAACCTGCTATTGAAAAAAGTATCGACCCAATGATGATTCCTGCAAATACCGGTATCAACTGTCTTGTGTCTCCAATTGTAAAAATCACTCCAGTGGCATACCCGAATGTGAACACTATTCCCGTTGTAAGAAGAGCCGCAGGGAACGACACTCTGACAAGGCCAGAGATAAATTTTCCTGTTCCTCTTTGCATTCTAGCATTCATTCAGCTCTTCCTCCTTGGCGTTAACATTGCTGTCGATGCAGCTACGATGATTAGAACCAGTAGGAAGTAAGGTGACGCATAGAATGGGGATAGGGTTACATCTTTCTTCACAAGAATTCCTGCTCCGATCGACGACAGTGTGAAGTTCATCGCGCCTTGTCTTGAATAGTGCAGCGAATCGAAAGGCTCTTGGGGGCTCAACGGAAATGTAACGGACAGGTTCAATGAGGATTGGTTCAAGGAAATGTTAAAATTTGGATCAGTAGGTACACTTACTACGTTGCCAAAGTTGAATGTCATTGGAGGTCTCGAAGTATTGAAGTCGAAGAAGTCCAATGGAACATTTACGTCAGAAACAAAACCGTTGAGTGCCGGAATGCCCCAGTTGTAATCTATGAATGCAAGGATAGAGGAGTGCGTGAGTAGCGTGTTAGAAACATAGTCCTCCTTTGAGAAAGGTGAGATAACAATCAAAGGGAGCCTCATGCCGAGCTGGTTGCCATCCAGCGTAGGAGGAGAAACTTGATCATAATATCCTCCAGGATCGTCCCAAGTTACGAAAATGGCGGTACTGCTCCATATTGGGCTTTCCTCTATGTGGTTTATTAAGGATATCAACCATAGTTCTCCCTTTAATATACTACTTGGCGCTCCCATGTCATAACCGTTGCCACCCTGGGAAAACACATAACTGACTGATGGGAGAGTCCCGTTATCAAGTTGCTGAATGAATGTATTCCAGCTGTTTATATTGTTAGAGAATGATCCAATCCCCTGGATATAATTTGACATGTCAAAACTTTTTGAGTCGCTGCTCACGTACACTCCCCAGGGAATATTGTATTTGTTCATTTCGCCAAATATTGTCTCATTAATAGGTATAGAAGGCGGCGGTCCATAGTCGTTGAACACCGGCGAAAATCCAGCAAGATAATAAAGGGTGTTTGGAGCGCTCTCAGAAATCCTTGGAGCGTAATAGTTGTCGGCAATGCCGTACTCTTCTGCCAGGTCCCATAATGGGCCAAGCTGCGCAGATGTGTAATAAGTCAGGGCATTTGTTCCGCTTCCTTGGAGCCAGCCATTCATCTTGCCGTGATTCCAGTCAATTTGGTAGGCAGTATATCCTTCTATCGGATCAGGTGTGCTGAAGGTTCCAGTTGGTACAGCTGTTAAATTGTCCATTAAGGCTGAGTTGTTCAAAAGATTAAGTGGCCTAGAAATACTGTTTATAATAGATTGTTGGGTAGAAGATGGATTCTCCGGATAGATTCCGAAGAAGTTGTCAAATGTGTGGTTCTCAAAGAGAATATTTATCACGTGCTTTATAGGAGTCTTTTCTACTTGCTGGGAAAGTGAGCCGCTGGCCGCGGGAAGGATAACCATTATTGAGATGCTAATAGCGATGAGAATGACAATTTTCTTCATCCAAGCAAATATGGTCTGTTTAATATTTATAGGTATCTTATCACTGTCTAACGTTACTAGTATTTCCATGCCGTATTTTGTATATTCTGCAAAGTAAGTTAGGACTACTCTGCCGACTAGGGTTAAATCACAGAAAAATCAATTACCAGACCATGGAAGGAATAAACTCTAGTTCCATTTTTAATGGAACTTCAAAAGGAACTTAATATTTTCATTCTGCGTAATCTATGCTCCCATCGGTGCGAGAGGAAAGTCTTTGAGATGAGAATTTCACGACAGCTTGCCAAAATTTACAATTGGGGAAAATTTCCGATGAAAGCAATGAAGGGATTCTGGTGCTAACAACTGGGTAGATTATAATTGTTAGTCTTCGAATATCGATGAATTTGATTAGTGGAATAAATTCGTTTGAACCGTAATATTTCTAGCATTTCGAATATAAAGGCCGTCAATCAGGAAATGTATTTAGCCACGCTTTGGATATACTAACGGATGGAAGGAAACTGGAACAGGCTTCTATTCGTCAATCTTTACAATGACGAGACATGGGAAGAATTGCTTCCAGATGAAGAATGGAGAAATTGGATTGGGGGCGTCGGGATTGGTCTCAGGTTGTATGAGAAGTTTGGCGGAAGAATAGAGCCGTTTTCCCCAGACAATCCCCTAATCCTAACAACTGGCCCACTCACAGGGTCCCCCTTCCCTAATTCTGGCAGACATGAAATTGTTTCTAGGAGCCCACAAACAGGTTTTTTTGGCGAAGCAAATTCTGGCGGTTTCTTTGGAAATGAATTGAAGAAAGCTGGCTATGATGGTATCATCGTCAAAGGTCGCGCAGATGTCCCGAAAGTAATAACCATAGATGAGCATGTTAGGATAGAGAAGAGACCGGAACTTTGGGGCAGAGATTTTTATTCACTGAGAGAAGAACTCAGGAAGCAAAAGAAATACAGCGTATTGGGCATAGGGAGAGCAGGTGAAAACAAAGTCCTGTTCTCATCCATAATGAATGATGAGGGAAGGGCTGCTGGTAGAACAGGACTGGGTGCTCTGATGGGTTCAAAGAATCTTAAGGCCATCGCGGTAAAAGGTAACCAGCAGGTACCACTGCATGATAGGAAGGGATATTTTGATCTTGTAAGAAAGGTATCAGCATACCTGATTGAATCTCCACTGACCAAGGGTCTGATGACTAATGGCAGTATGATATGGATGGACATGGGTCAGGGAATGGGGGACATTCCAGCCAACTATTTCAAGGACCACAATTTTGATTACGATTCTCTTAGCTCAATGAAATTCAATGAATTATACCCAGTAACCAGCTATCATTGTGCAAATTGCGTAATAGGCTGTGGCAGAACTGTGACAAAGGGAGGAAAGAAAATTGATGGACCTGAGTATGAAACAGTAGCAAGTTTCGGTCCTCTCCTTGGAAATTCAAGTTTTGACCTAATTCTGGAATGGAATGACTTAATAAATGACAAGGGAATGGACACAATTAGTACTGGCGTGATAATTTCGGCGTTGAATAATTTCGTCAAGGAAGGAAAAATCACTGACCCCTCAATAACGAAATATTTTAAGGATGGATTCAAAGGAGTTAGTGAGCTTATTGGAGACATAGCAGAATCAAGGGGAGCAGGGAATGAACTGAAGAATGGGCTGGAACGGTTTGCAACCTCTCGGGGAATCCCAAGGGACGAAATTGCAACTGTGAAAAAATTGGAGATTCCCATGCACGATCCGCGCGCGTTCAAACTTCAGGGATTAGGATATGCAACATCCTCAAGGGGAGCTGACCATCTCCAGGCTGAAATGTATGAAGTTGACATGGGAGTTGACAACAGTCAGATCGGTATCTTGAGCGGTGACAGATGGACAGTAGACACAGAAGAAAGAGTCAGAACAGTTGTTAATACGCAAAATTACCGACAGATATACAACTCCGCAATAATCTGTTCTTATGCCAAGGTAAATCCTGAAGACGTAGTGGGTGCGCTGAATCTTGCGACTGGATTCGACTACACTCTTGAAGAAGTGATGAAAATAGGAGAAAACATAATCCAAGAAAAGAAGAAACTGAACGATGGTTTTGGCCTAAAGAAGGAAGATGATTATTTGCCGGCGATCGTAAGAAGGAGAATTGGTGAAGAGCCTGACGAGAGCGCAACCAGCGACAATGAGATAAATTCCTTGCTAACCAAATACAGAAAGATTAGGAACTGGTCCCTATAGGAACAGTTTTGGGACGGCTCTATCTAAATCCACAACAAGTAATTTCTAACTATTTACATCTTTCAGCCATTTGATTTTTATTAGTTCTTTACCCACAACCATGGACTTGATTCCAATAGATTCAGTAAATTTCTAAGTCGGAAAGTCGAAACTTAGATAGTCCTTCCTTTTAACCATGTGAGAATAGATCATTGAATGACTCTCGAGGGTTGAATACCCACAGTCCTCAGGATTAGAAATTTGACCGGCAGAATATATTTTTTACCGTCAACAGTATCTGAAGGGAATACATAAACGCCCCCTCCCAGACTATCGCAAGTACCATTTTCTCCTTCATAGAAATGCCTTCTGCAGCAGGTGAACTGTATTCAAGTTGACCACTCTTTGAGAAGAAGTATTTTCTAGGAGAATGCCCCAAACATCCGTCAAAATTATGTATGATGAAATTGCTTCATCTATCATAAGATACCTTAGACAAAGTGATCATCCAAATTAGCAACAAACTGAACGATAAGACTAGAAATGTGTTCTTGCTAATTTAGAATTATTCGCTCTCAGAATTTTACTTGGCAGGTGAGGGCACTAGGTATCTTCAACGCCTGGAAGGGGACAAATCTAAGTCATATCTTTAAAAATGATAGTATTGGTGAATAAACTTTCATCCAATTATATTCCTGTATTTCTCATAGTTTCAATTTCCTTATGTATATCTTTCGCTTCCTTAAGAAAAACAAAGAAGTTCCTTCTCTCAAGGTCAGAGATGAGGTCAAGAATGAGCTTTTCCGCATCTTTCTTCTTCCCATTAATTGAGAGAAGTTTTGCCATCTGCAATCTGACTCCCCATAACATTATTGGGTCACTACTTTCATATTTCATCGCCTTATTGAGCATCTTTCTAGCCAATTCTAACTTCTTCTTTTTTAATAAGAAACTTCCTTCGACATAAGAAAGCATACCCTTCAGAAGTTCGTCTTCAGTCTGGGAGATTGTGTTCTTCGATTTATTCAGGTCTTTGCTTGCCTCTTCCATTCTCCCTATATGTATGTTAGCGAGTGTCTTCTTCATTAGGGTGAAAGCCAAATCTGACTGGCTGAATCCCAGGTTTTCCAGAATATCAATTGCCTCATCGTACTTATCTATCGCACTTTCAAATCTTCCAGTAGATTCCATGATGAATGCCTTGGTTTGCTGAGTTGCTGCGTATCCATAAAGGTAATTCATGTTTAGGAAACCGGATGCCGCCCTTTCATTTACTGCCCAAGCCTCCTTGAGATTACCTTTAACATATTCCATGAATGCAATGTGGAATAGGCAGACCCAGTACCCTCTCGATTCCTTAAAGTTAGAGAAGATCTTTAGACTTCTTTTGAGGACCCTTTCTGCCTCCTTCAATTCGCCAAGGTAAGTTAGTGACCTTCCAAGGGTATTAAGGATATCACCCTCTACTATTCCACCCCTTTCTTTCAGGGTCTTCAGGTGGCTCTGAAGTACGTCCCTTGCCGCTTCAATTCTTCCCATATATTGTAGAACAACTGCCTCACTGGGAGCAATATGCATCTCAAGGTCTGGTGAATGAGGGCATAGCCTGGCCTTTGTGAAGTATTCCAGTGCTTTCTTGTACGTCCTGGAATTCCTGTAAGACCTACCTATCCAGTACAATATGACGGCCTTTGCCTCGCATACGGCCATGGAATCCGACGCCTCTATAAGTTCCTTCTGAAAGTTATTCATGTGACCAGAGTCAATGAGCTGCATTGAGTATTGATCCAGAAACTTCAGGATATCTTCGTTCCTTCTTGATTTCCATAGATGGTGGAAACCTTCTATCTTGGATTCAGAACTGTTCTTGGAGACGTAGAATGTTGCCAGTTTCCAGTGAACGTCCTCCTTATTGTCAGCGCTTAAGTATGCTGCCTCCCTGACCATATCGTTCATACTGACAATTCCATTTTTGCTTCTCAGGAGACCTATATTTTCAGCATTATGAAACTCTTCACTGTTAAATTTCCCAAATATGAACTCAGCATCCTCTCTCTTTACCTCTCCCCTAAAGAACGACAATTGCTGTATTATTGTCACAATCCCCTTCGGAAGCGACGGCATTATCACGTTCATCACATATTCATCTGGAGAAACAGTTCTAGATCCCTCTCCAAGGCTGACGGGCAGGTTGCTAATGATCTTGAGAAGTAGGGGATGCCCCCCAAACCGCTTCACCACGCTTCTGGATTCCCCTCCGACAAGTTTTTTGGCCTCGGCTGGTGGAAGTTCTCCCAGTACGAGCGTTTTTAGAGACGTAGCCACCAAGGGTATCCTAGACCTGGCAGCGAGTATGACCTTCACTTCCGGCACGCTCTTCAGAAAGTCATTTACGAGTCCAAATATTTCTGCATCCTTGCATTTGTGAACGTCATCCAGCACCAGAATCGAATTAGTCTTTCTCATTCCTGTAATGGCTAGATTGACATGCACCCTCCTGTCCCTTTCAGCCTGAAGCGAGTTGATCAGTGATTCATCACCATGTCTTTGCAGGAAAATTGCAATCTTCATAAGTAAATGTTTGAGGTTATCCGTCTCCCTGATATCGTGCCAGAACGTATTCATCTTCTGAGTATTCACAAAGTGTGCAGCCATTGCAGACTTTCCTATTCCAGGTATGCCAGTTATCAGAATGTGATGGTTGTCCTTCAGGAATTTGTACTCCTCCTTTCTCCCAACAAAGTTCCTGACAGACGGTGGATTGTACTCTGAGTGCTCGTAATCAACTATTTCCTTCGGCCTGTCAGAAATGGTTTCAACACTCAGACCCCCATCAAGTGAAATATTGATCTTTCTCATCGATGGTTTCAGATACTTCACAAGCTTGTTTCCTTCCCTCTTCCACTCCTCTGTTATCAGTCCAGCACTCTTAAGTATCTTTATTTTCTCAGAAATTCTTGATTCCTTGATCTTCAAATGTGAAGCGAGTTCCCCCGTGTAAGATGGTTCTGTCGATATAATATTCAGTATGTCCAGGCACCTCTTATCAGAGAGGGCCCTCAACAGCTGATGAATGGGCTGACGCTCCACGCTTTTATAACAATCACCATCTATAAAAATTCTTTCGAGGGCGCGAAACATCCCTTTAACCCATATGAAGACCTAAAGTAGAAATTTCGGGCAGCAATTCCTATCAAGAAATGACTAGAATGTTTTGATTGAGAGATGAATTCTCCTCCAGTGAAATCAGAACGATTTAAGGTTGAATGCCTGGCAATAATGTGACACTTAGAACATTCATCCGGCCTTAGGTCTCCTATGTGTTTTCGTTTTTCATGAATTGACACTTTTTTCAATAGATTGACCAATATTTCTAATGTGGCTTTACGACATAAGCGTAAAACTAAAGTATTTAATTAAAGGTTGCTTGAATAAAAGTGCCCATTCACAACGCTCAAGGTTTTTACTATGAACTTTCTGGTTTTGGTTCAAGAGTTAACCACGGAGCATTTGAATCTATAGCATCGTCAGCAAAGACCGACAATTTAGCTGAGGGGTACAGATGGTGGTGAATTAGAAGTGTTTCCGATCGCTGTAGTATTCGCATGGTTCCACATATTCTTCGCATTAGGCTGGATAGGTGGAGCTTTAATGATCGAAATGGTGTTGGAACCATCTCTTAAGAGTATGTCAAGGGGAGCATCATATGAGTTCATTGGCAAATTCATTCCTAGGGTGGGTATGTTTATGGGCATATTCAGCACCCTTACGATTGCAATGGGCCCATTCCTCCTGCTTAGTATCACGGGTGGAGGGGTTCCGAACACAGATGGTATGTGGGGGCTGCTGATATTTACGGGGATAATAATTGCGGTGATTGTTTACGCATTCGGGCTAATTGTCCTGCTCCCGTTGAGCAGGAAAATAGAAAACGCGTACAAAAAATCGTCATTTGACCAGATGGAAAAGCTGATGGCTACCCTGAGGAGGTTAATGGCCATTGATCTTGTTGGATTAGTGATAGTTTTCACCGTGATGGTCACAGCTGCATTTATGTAAGATGAAAGGAGTGATGGATGATTTAGGTCTGCTCTATTCTTCATACACATTCACTTCCTGAAATGAAGCGCTTAATTAACTGTAGAGGGCACTATAATCGCAATTCATTCCTACATCTATCTGCACGAAACAAATGTTCACAATTAAATATACGTCTCAAGTACCATGAAACATGAAGGAAGGTTTCAACACCAGGGCAGTTCAGTCCGGTGAGTTCAGGGATGAAAAAGTCGGGAACGTCACTACCCCAATTTTTGAGACATCAACATTTTATAATCCTAACTCTAGTCCAAATGCATATTCAGATCACACAAGAAATAAGCCATTCATGTATACAAGATGGGGAAACCCAACGCTAGAGGCTCTCGAGAAAAAATATGCATCTCTTGATGAGGTTGAAGAAGCTCTCTCTTTCTCCACTGGAATGGGTGCAATCACTTCTACAGTTCTCTCCCTCGTCAAAAAGGGTGACAGATTGATTTCAGTTAAGGAGTTATACGGTGAGACCTTCATATTTTTTACAAGATTTTTATCGTCCATGGGAATAGAAGTTCAACTGGCAAAACTGGATGATCTCAACACAGGAGCGATTGATCTGAAGAAATTTTCTGTTATTTACACTGAATCCATCGTTAACCCAAGCCTGGGTGTTAGTGATGTTGGACTGCTAGGAAAAAGGGCGGAAGAGGAAGGAGTTCCTCTGATCGTAGACGCAACATTTGCGTCCCCATTCAATCAGAATCCATCAAAACTCGGTGCTGCTTTCACCTTGCACAGTGGAACAAAATACATAGGGGGGCATAGCGACATTCTTCTAGGGCTCGCTGGTTTCGGAAGGAGCAGTATGGAATCAGTATGGGCAAAGAGGAGACTTCTGGGTGCCTCTCCAGATCCGATTCAGGCTTACCTTGGACTGAGAGGGTTGAAGACACTGGGACTGAGAATGAAGGCGCATAATGAGAATGGAATGGAGGTTGCAAGGTTCCTTTCTGAGCATAGAAAAGTGGAAAAAGTGTTCTATCCGGGTCTGGATACGAGTCCCTACTACAATATCGCTAGAAAGAACCTGAAGGGATTTGGCGGAATGGTCTCATTTGAGCTTGTTGGTGGGCTCGATGCCGCAAAGAGGATGTCAAGGAAGCTGAAGATATTCTCGTATGCCCCAAGCCTCGGTGGAGTTGAATCGCTTTTCACTTTGCCTGCAGAGACCTCGCATTCCAATCTCACTCCATCTGAAAGGAAGGAATCAGGAATCTCCGATGGTTTGGTCAGGATGTCAGTTGGTATAGAAGACAAGGAAGACCTTGTTGAGGATCTCAAAGCTTCACTGGAGTGAACTGCCCATAACAGGGAAGTACATCGGGCCCCTCTGCCCTAATCGAGCTTAAACTCCTTTCCTACCTCTTCGAATATCTTCTTTTCACGCTCTACAGCAACATTTAGGAAGCACTGCTTTGAGCTCTCGTAACCGTATTCACCCAATCTATCTGAAGCGCTTCCAACTGATTTCAGTATCATCTCAGCTGCAGTCTCGAAATCTCCAGCCTGAAATACGTAACCGTTGGAATCATTGACGACGAGCTCACTTACCCCGCATCCACTGCTCACGACTACAGGTTTTCTGTTGGTCCAACCTTCCAGAACAGTTATTCCAAATCCCTCAAGATTGGAGGTGAGTAAAACCACTGATGATAGATGATATGCTGCTTTCAGCTCCTCCTTCGACGAATGGCCTAGGAACGCAACCTTTCCCTCTAGACCCAAGTCCTTTACAAGCTTTTCAAGCTCGGTTCTCCACATCCTCCCCTTCCCGAATCCAAGTCCGCCTTTCGATGAAGAAGAAAAACTTCCATTACCTATCAATGCCAGTTTCAGTTTCTCCTTTTTTGCAGCCAGTGCAAAAGCCTTAATTCCTATGTCCTGAGACTTGATCCTATCCATTCTGGCAACTATAACCACGAGTTTCTCGTCAGCCTTCAGGTCTATTTTTTCCCTTAACTTTTCGACTTCAGTAGAATTTGGCGGGGTTTCCCATTCCTTCGGGTCAATGTACGGATAAAGCTGGTAGGCCCTCCCTCTGTAATCAGACTTAATCAGGCCTTCCAGGTCCCTTCTAGTGCTTACAACAACTGCATCGAAGCTTTCCATTCCTTTCACAACTATTCTCCTGGCGAATGTTCCCATCTTCTCGGGTACGAAGGGGATATGCCATCTGAGTACCGCCGGTGCAGAAGGTCCAATTAGCGTTCCTGTCATGAGTAGCTGAAAATCCTGCACATAAAATAGGTCTATATCCCTGATATACTGGAACATCCTCTTCGCATTTTCCCAGTTGTAAGTTGCATATGCATTGAATTCTTCCTGGGTGTATCTCACTTTGCCTACACCGTGTATCTCTGCCCACAGTCCTTCCTTGAACATAGTGTAATTCTTAAGAACCTTCTCATCCACTTCCACGTGAGAAACCATCAGGTTTCCTATTGATAGCCTAGGCGGGTAATTGATTCCAAGGGATACCCAAACTACCTTCTCCAGAAATCCGTCTCCCAACATGCTGTTGACTGCAGGATATAGCATGTTAGTGACACCTCCAGGAGTGTACTCATAATCTATCCCCTCTTCCAGACTCTGTATGTCAAGCGGATCTGAAAGATCGCCATATTTCTCCAGCAGGTCCTCATAATTCAGTTTAAATCTCACTACTGGAGTCTGGCTGTTGACACAAATTTTCATCTGTAATATATCAGGAAATTCATTAAAAGGTTATCTCTGCAAATGTCGAAAGTCAGTCAATTAAACAAGAAATGTCAATGGAGTGATGAGGTTGATTTTCCTTTAAGTTACCGAGAAAATGAGGGCGGTTGCTCTGAGGTCGCAATATGCAATCTTATTGATGAAAAGGTTAAATAGCAGCTTTTTAAGGGAAAGTAATGCTTAACGATGATTTCTGGGATTACTTCGAGACAAATGGGGTTCCCGTATTGCAGGTAAGGAAGTTCCTGAAGGATAGCAATGAAGTAGTAAATTACGAAAGAAGTGTTCTGAAGAGTGGACGTTACTGGCAAATATCGAAGGACGAAGTGAGATCAATTTACTCTATTATAAGGCACAGAGAACCTGAGACGGTAGTAGAGACCGGAATGGGTCCGGGGGTTTCAACCACAAGCATCCTTTCAGCTATGGGAAATAAAGGCAGATTGGTCAGCATAGACCCAGGTATCCCATATGGGAAAGGGGACAGGGAAGTTGGTTTCGTCATACCTTCAACTCTCAGATCACGCCTAGAACATGTGAAAGGAACGTCATCAGAAAAACTGGAATCTGTCCTGGAATCCATGAAGAAGCTGGACGTCTTCTTTCACGATTCTGACCACACCTACCAGAATGTGATGTTCGAACTGAAAACAGTGTGGCCGAAGGTCAGGAGAAACCCATTGATACTCGTTGACAACTATGACTGGTCTGATGCAGCAGCAGATTTTGCAAAGGAAAAGGGGTTAAAGCTTAGGAATCTCGCGGACGACCTCGCTTTACTGTCAAAGTGAAACATGATACAAATCAGCAAATTATTTTTCGACGAAATCTGGTATGTCCGTGATGTCGGTTGGGCTATCACACACACCATAGAGCCAGAAGAAATCCTGGAAGATTCTTGACTTCAAGGGGACGATGTTTTTCGAATGGTAACTAACGAATTCAAATGGTGCTATGGTCCTGTAAAGGATCAGGTTGTGTGGATCACCCCTGTAGATCGTCCTTTTCCTTCCCGATAACATGTCACTCCAGTCATTATCAGATATCTTTCCTTCAGCCCTCCTTGATATCGATTCAGCGGCGATTCTTACAAAGTTCCAGGAAAAGGATTTGCCCTCAAACATGAAAATTGTGTAGGAATCCCTTATTGAGAAAATTATCCTGGACAAAATGACCTTCTTGGCAGGGTCCTTGGAGAAATATTCCATTCCGCCTTTCATGAACTCCCTAATCGCCCTCTTGAGGCTTCTTCTATCGAGTTTCCTGTCGCAGTAATAGAGGTATTCCTTGGAAAGACCTCTCCTGAGATTTATGAACTCATTAGATTCAAAGTAGCCCAGGACGGCAATCCCCTTTATGGAATCAACTATCTTGCAGACCTTTCGACCGTCCTCATGTTCAACCTCAATTATGGATGAAGCAGACCTGACGTGGGAATCCGTTCTTGAAGAACCGTATACCTTTTTTACACCAATGGGGGAAAGGGCATGAAGAATCTCGCCTTGAACCGTCCTGACGTTAGGTTGATTCTGAAAGCCGAAAAATGAATCGTCATAAGCAATTTTAAGAAGCCAATATTTCATCTCGGTATCGCCTCGACAGCCTGTCTGGATACTTTGTCTGGGGGAAATGCTGTTCATGTGCGATTGCATCAACGCACTCTTCCAAATCCATTCCGAACCCCTTGGATATGTAATATCTTCCAACCTTTTCTCCAATCTTCTTTGAACCGAGGAATACACCCCTGCCTCTTTCTTCTCCCAAAAGTAGACTCTTTGCCAGTCCTGCGGTGGCCACCATCTTGGATGCACCAACTAGTGTAGCAACACCTCTGCCATCCCTATGAATGATTCCGTTCCCATCTATAATATTAATTGCATCTCTTTTAACCAGGGCTTCATATATTTCCCCTTCGCGAAGATAGAGGTAGTTTGGTATGTAAGGGGATTTGACAGTCTTCACCGTAACCTCGAAAGTTAAATCACCTTCAAAGTCAACAGCTACCCCAATTCCTGTTCTCCCTAAATACGAGATGTCAAGTGCTCTAAGGTCGCCTGAATGGCTAACTTTCCTGTTAATATCAAGCTTCGCTGCGTCCTCCCTGAACTTTCTGAGGGGGAATTTAGATCTGAAATCCCTGAACCTGACACTTTCGAAATTTTCCACCTTACCGCCTGATATTCGAATTCCGTCCTTCCTTAGCCGTCTTATCTTCTCTTCGATCCCATTGGGGCTTGTGAAACCTCCAAGGGTTCCATCTGACATCACCACCCTGTAGCACGGATATTTGTCAGGGGATTCGTTTTCAGAAAGCATCACTCCAACTGCCCTGGAGGAAGCTATGTCGCCAAGCTGTATTGCCATGTCCCCATAAGTTGACACGTATCCCTCTGGTATCTGTTCCAGCAATCTGTAGAATTCGCCATATATATCCGGGAAGTCAATCATTGATACCTACTTCCAGTTCCATCAGTTCTTCTGCTGCAGTTACGTTCTGAAATACACTTCTTGCCTCTTCCAGAATTGGCTTGATGTCGTTGTATCTGGGACTGAAATGAATCAGAATGAGTTTCCTCGAATTAGAGTCCCTTGCCTGTATCCCTGCATCATTCCCAGTTGAATGCCCGTAAGAAATTACCTTGCTCTCGTTGCTCTTTTCCCCAGTTGATTCATGGATCAGGACGGTCGAATTCCTGAAGAGTTCTAGGAGGCTCTGGTCCCTCCGGGTATCCCCTGAATAAGATACTTTCCTTCCCTTTCTTACCCCAGCAGAAATGTCTTCTAAACTTATGGTCCTCCCATTTACCTGCACGGACCCTTCCTTCCTTATTTTCTCGAGCAAGTGCCTAGGTACTCCCATCTCCTTTATCTTTGATTCTTCCAGCTTGGAGTATTCCCTTTCCGTGAGGGAGTAGGATAGTGCAGGGATTGTGTGGTTTGCCTTCGCATATGATATTGAATAATCCCCAAAATTGATTGATCCATTGCCCTTCAGCTCTTCTATCCTTATCTCAAAGTTCAGGCTGTAATATCCTATGGAAAGCAGATTCCCAAGAACAGATGAAGCACCTATCGGTCCATAAATCTCCAGCGGTTCCGTCCTTCCATAGAAACTCATGGTCTGGATCAATCCAGGAAGCCCCAGAAAGTGGTCTCCGTGAAAATGGGTGATGAATATCCTCTTGATCTTCATAAGTGAAAGCGAACTTTTCATCAGAGATGTCTGGGTCCCTTCTCCACAGTCAAAAAGGAGTCCCTCATCATCAACCCTGATCCCTATGCTTAAAGTGTTTCTCTGAGGTGTGGGCCACGATCCTCCGGTTCCTAGGAAGTACAACCTAATTGAGGATATCATCCAGATCTACCGAGAATCTTCAGTTCCACTTCCTCCATCTCCTCCGGGCTGCTCTTTGTTCTGGGCCTGGGAGGAAGGAAGTAACAGTCGCAGGATGAGGTATCTGACAGGAATATGTCGAATGCGCCTATTTTTTCGGAAAGCCGCTCTATCTCTATCTTGTCAAAACCTATAAGTGGCCTAAATACAGGTATATTGACTTTCTCCTCTATCGTATTCAGATTGTCCAGTGTTTGACTAGCTACCTGTCCAAGGTCTTCCCCAGTTATGATGGCTTTCCCTCCAATTTCCCTTGCATATTTTTCCCCTTCCCTGTACATTTCCCTCTTGCAGAAGATGCAGGTCCATCTCTGCTCGTTGTTTTTCCTCAGTTCCATCACAGTCTTCCCAATCATCTTCCTGTGATCCATTATCTTGATTTCAATAGGATATGGTGAATACTGCTCAAGAAGTTCCTTGTTTCTGAACACCTTTTCCAGTGTTCTTGAACTCTGGAAATAATGTATGAGATTCAGTTCCATCCCTCTCTTCAGCATCATATAGGCGGCCACAGGCGAGTCTATACCTGCAGATATAAGTGCTACTCCCTTCCCTTGGGACCGCACCGGCATCCCACCGACGCCCTGCGTAGTTTCATCATATATGTAGGAGAATCTGGAGCCAATATCAACCCCAATATTCTTGTCGAAATTGAAGAGATCAACCCTGGCGTCCGGATTAAGATTCAAAATAATCTCCCCCAGTCTGGCTGAAAACTGCTGGGAAGTCATCGGAAAATTCTTGTCCCTCCTGTTCACAGTGATTCTGAACTTCCCTTTCACTTCTATCTGGGATATCTTGTTCTCTATCTCCTCCACACTCGAGTTGACCTTTTCAACCACGGAGAATGACGAAATACCGAACACCTTCGACAGAATGTGATCCACCCTATCTTCCGTCTCAACTATCAATCTTGATTCCTCGGTCCTCACATTTCCCTTGATGGAACTCTCGTTTAGTTTAGCCATAATGTTCCTTGATAACAGTTCCTCGAAGTAGTTCCTGTTGTCTCCCTTTGTACCAATTTCTGAATAACGGACAAGGGTAAGCACAATGGTCTAAACCATCCTCTTTTATCTATTTTTCTTAGTCGCAAGATATTCAGCTTTCCGGGAATTCAGAAATTGATTTTTCAGTTTGGGGAGGGAAGTGTTACCATATCTGGTAGGAGAAGTGTTATTTTTCTAATAAAAATTAATAATAATGCGATATATCATATGACCAATGAGTCTATTCACGCAGTTTCTTTATGTTACAATCGAACTATTTGTCGTCGTAGACCCATTCGCAGCAATGATCATGTTCATAGCGTTTGCAAAGGAAGAGACAGATAAGGAGAAAAGAAGGTTGGCGAACGACGCAACAATAGCAAGCTTCCTGATTCTCATATTCTTCGCGTTTGTAGGTTATTACATCCTTCTATATTTTGGAATTTCCATTGCAGCGCTGGAAATTGCAGGGGGTATTCTGATTCTACTGACGAGTATTGAAATGGTTACCGAGGGGGACAAACCTTCAGGAAAGAAGGGTGAATCTACGGAGGGCGAAGCGAAGAGGGACGTTGGAATAGTTCCACTTGGAACCCCGCTCCTCGCGGGACCGGGTGCAATCTCTCTTGTCATACTCTTAATGCACGACTACAATCATGCCATAGTGGTCCTGGGAATTATCGTTGTATCTGTAGTGACATATCTACTGTTCATATCCAGTTTCTTCATCTACAAGATAATAAAGGAGAAGGGAGCAAGGGCCCTTACGAGGGTATTTGGTATACTGGTTGCAGGATTTGCTGTACAATACATACTTACGGGTGCACTGCTCTTCTTCCACATCTGACTTGTAATCAATTTATCTACGAAGAAAGGTTATAGTATTGTTATGGCGGTAATAAAGGCAGATCTTACGAATGTCCAGACGATAATTGATGCAATGAGGAGAGGACCGGTAGTTCTGCCTACTGAGACACTATATGCACTTGCTGTTCCCATTAGCAACAAATCGGCGTATGATGCAGTGTACAAACTAAAGGGGGTAAAAATGCAAAGTGCAAGCCCCATCGGTTTCTACGGGTTGAGGGACATTGAGAAGTACTGCATAGTCGACGAAGGTGCAAAGAACATTGTCAGGAACCTCATGCCAGGCCCATTGACGCTCATTCTAAAATCGAAGATGGATGCGCACTGGGTAGTGAACAACAGGATTGCAGTGAGAGTGTCATCGAGTCTTCTTGTAAGAGAGGTCATAAGGAGGGTCGGCCCCATTACGATGGTTGGTGCAAATATCAGGGGATTCAGATCCTCACCGGGACTAAAGGAAATTATGGGCCAGTTCGGCAGCAGGATAGGATTGTACGTGGACGGTGGGCAGTTGAAGGGTATTCCTTCCACAATATATGACTATACTTCTAAGAAACTGTTAAGAGAGGGAGAGGTTACACTTAAATCAATAAAGGAGGCAGAGAATGGAGTACGATGATTACATTCAGTCAGGAAAAATAGCGTCTAAGGCTAGACAAGAAGGATACAAGATGATAGAAGAGGGTCTTGAACTTAGGAAACTTGCAGATTATCTCGAGGACCTAATAAGGGGGGAGGGTGCTCAGATTGGATTCCCAGTGAACCTGTCAATTAACAACGAGGCTGCACATTTCACTCCAGCGCCTGATACGGACCTGAAATTTCAGCAGGGAGACCTCGTGAAGCTTGATCTGGGTGCAGAAATAAACGGCTGTCTGGCAGATACGGCAGTGACAAAGGAGGTTACAACTGACAAATGGACGAATCTGATAAAGGCAACCGATGAGGCCCTAGAAAATGCGATAAAGAAGGTCAGGGTCGGTGCCATTACTTCTGAGATAGGAAGGGAGATTGAGAACACGATCAAGAAGTATGGATTCAATCCTGTTTACAATCTAACCGGCCACACTCTTGAAAAATACGTACTTCACGCAGGTACTTCCTTCCCGAATTATGACGATGGCTCGAGGGTAAGATTGTATCCAGGAATGACTTTCGCGATTGAACCGTTTGCAACTACTGGCAAGGGGAAGGTAAAGGGCCTGGAATTCGGGAACATCATGATCTGCCTGAAGGAAGATTCAGAGGAATCGTTGAAGATCCTCAGGAAGGTATCGAGAGGACTGCCTTTCTCCATGAGGGATGCGGCAAGAAGCATAGAAAACTACGATTATGTCATAAGGGAAGCACAGAAGAAAAAATACATCTATTTCTACCCGGTGCTAAAGGAAAACAAGGGGGAAATGGTTGCGCAGACGGAGCACTCCATCTACCTCAGGGAAGATGGACCTGTTGTAACAACGTTGTAACCTGCTTGTCTATCTCGATATAAAGCTCATCAAGGCTTCCGTTGCTGTCAACATAGACCAGATTACTCAACCTTCCCTTCAGGCCAAAGTATAGTTTCTGCACTCCGTCCAGGTACTCCCTCTTCTCGAACCTCGAGGTAGCTCCCCTCTTCATCACCCTCCCGAGCGCAACATCCACGTCACAGTAAAGTATGAACACATGAGTGGGTAATGCAGGTAGAAGCTTTGCGCTCTTCATGAAGAAATCGAAATAATTCTCCTCATCCTTGAACAACTTGCTGAGATAGTAACCCTGATAGGCGTAGCTTGAGTATAGGGAACGATCAGATACAATATTCCCCATGCTCTCCAAATCTTTCAGCATGGCTGCCCTGTCGGCCATGAAGAGGAAGTAATCTGTTACCGGGTCCCAGTCACTGTCCTTTATGAGTGATCCTATCCTTCCGGGCGAAGGCTCCTGCAAGGTTGAGAAACCGAATTTCTCAGATATGTGCCTTGCTACATACGTCTTCCCAGTCCCGTCTATACCCTCTATCGCAAGGTAGATACTAGAAGAACGAGTCAATGCTTCTCTGCACCCCTTGTCTCTTAGCTTCCTTTACTCTTCCCAAAGCAGAACTCACCCTTTCTGGGGAAAAGTCGTGGTTTGTCACAAGTATATCCAGTGTTTTCTGCTCATCCATCTCAGGTATCTTTATATGACCCGGGTCTACAACGTCTGGGTTCAGGAAAATGTCACGTATCTCCTCGTAATTTTCTATGGTGATATTTGGGATATTCCTCAACGATCCGTACTTCTTTATCATCTGATACGCCTTCTTTGGGCCAATTCCCTTGATGCCATCATTGAAGTCAGTTCCAATAAGTATTCCCATATCTACCAGCTGTTCCCTTGTTATTCCAAGCTTTCTAAGGACATCATCATTTGTGATCATCTCCGGCTTTACCTCCACAACCCTTCCTGTTCTTCCGTATCTTCTCTTGCCGCTTATGGTTAGATTCCTGATCAGCCTGGGTGAGCCGAACAGCAGGGAATCATAGTCCTGTGATACTGCGGAATATACAGCCCCCAACCTGCACAGATAGGAAGCCTCAGCTTCACCTTCGGATGGGGCCTCCACGACTGCAATTCCTATGGAAATCAGAAGTTCCTTTGATTCGGAAATCATCTCAGCAGTCAATCTTGAAGTCCTCGAAGCGAAGCTCTTCGCCTTCTCGTAATCGCCCATTGCAAGCGAGAGACGATACTCTTCTTCCGCCTTTTCCTTGAGGGCTATCCTCTCCTTTATTGTCTTGTCCTTGAGTGCAGGCGGTTTTCCATCGAAAACGTAGATGGGCACGATCCCAGCCTCAAGAAGATTCATGTTCCTGTAGAAGAGGCCCGAAAGGTGGGACGTGATATTGCCATGCTTGTCCTTCAGGGGACTTCCATCGTATTCCCTGATATTGCTCAGGAACTGGTAGATGACATTGAATGCATCCACGGCGAGCAGTCTCCCTTTCAACGTCTTGAGATCCACTTCGCTTGCGTCAAGAAGCGAGGAAATGTCTACTCCCATCTTATTTATATATAGAAAACTGGCTAAAAACCTATTCTATTCCCCTTTCAGTGATGGAGAAGGAGCACCTTATGTCTTCCGGAAGGCTTCTGTGCTTAATCACAACCAGTTCCCTCATTCCGCTCCCTAGCTTCTGTATCCTGAATATGGCCTTTGCAATGTGGGACAATGCACTACCACCAACGGGCTGCACTTCACTAGTCGTCTTGTCCATGTAGACCTGGTTGACTAGTATTACAGGTATGTTTTTTGAAAGTGCTAGATTGTTTAGCATCTCTATCTGCGTAATCAGCGTGTTGGACGTCTTCTTCCTCAACTCGGCCCTAATTTCCCTTTCAGCACGGTAATGAACTGTTATAGTATCGAAGACCAGCAGCACAACGTCACTCATAGACTGTACCAGATTCAGTATCTTAGGGACTGCTTCCAGCTGTTCCTCGTAACTTCTTATCCTGAAGAACTTGAGGTTCGACAGGTTTGATTCATCTCTTTTTATCTGTGATATCCTCTCCGTGGACACTCCCTCGGTGTCGATGAATATCACCTTGCCGAGAACGGAAGATACTATCGAGGTATATAGGACCAGATTGGTCTTGCCTGATCCTGGTTCTCCATATATCTCCGTGATTATGCCCCGTTCGAACCCTCCTTCAATGCACTTGTCCAGTCTCGGCAATCCTGTTGGCAACCTGTCTGTCATTTGAGGTCTCTCAGTACGTTTGTCAGCTCTTTCAGATCGTTGCTATGTATTATGCAGTCAACGAACTCAAGGTCATAATCAGAATTGAACAAGATCGAATAATCAGAATTCTTGAACATATCCTTGTCCCATTCTGAATCTCCAATCGATACCTTGTGCCCCTTGTACTTTCCAAGGAATAGGCCTTTCTCGTGCGGGTTGACAACAGCAGAGCCGCCGATGAGGGTATCGTTACGGAATACGAGCTTGTTCGAGTATATTTCGTCAAGGTCAAAATATTCGTTCACTTTTGATACAATAACGTCGATCCCACCGGAAATTGCTATTTTGTTGCCGTTGAACTCCTTCAGGAAATCCCTGAGATATTCAAAATTTGGGTTTGGCCTTATGCTTTCTGCTATTATCCTGAAGTCTCCCCTGGTGATTTTTCCCTGTTTTCCCAGCCAAAGATTTACGTCACGGTCTATGAATTCCTGGTAACCTATCTCTCCATTGAGGAAAGCTCTGAGCGATTCCTCGTTCTTTACACCGAAATAATCGTGAATGGTGTTCCAGCTGCTTTTAGGCTGAAGCAGTACACCATCTACGTCGAAAGCTATGAGAGAAGGAATCATTGTCTAGGCATAATTACTTCCTATAAGAATTTGCCATTAAATGGAGGCGGCGAACCGCATTTCCCATGCCCTCGCGGAACACAGTACGCGTGCGGAACGCAGACGGGCTTAACCTTCGGGTTCGGAATGAGACCGGGTGTTTCCCCGTCGCTATGGCCGTCAACCGAGAAGGAATATAGACAGACTATTTTATCCTTTCTTTTCCTGAATTCTATATGAAGCTATTCTTAAGTGTGCCCAGTCCTTCAATGCTCACTTCAACTGAGTCCCTCGGTTTCAGCCAGTTGTCTTCCTTGTCCTTCATTCCAAGAACTACTCCATCTGGAGTACCGGTTGATATGATGTCACCCGGTTCAAGAGTCAGGTAACTCGAAATGTAGGAGATGAGTTTCCCTATAGAGAAAATCATGTTTGATGTACTCGAATCCTGTCGTAGGCTTCCGTTGACCACTGTCCTTATCCAGAGATCCTGTGGATCTGGGATTTCGTCCCTTGTCACAATGGAAGGTCCATTCGGGTAAAATCCATCAAGTGTTTTCCCAAGTAGGTACTGGGATGTCCTGTACTGGAGTTCCCTCGAGGATACGTCGTTGCCAATGAAATACCCGAATATGTATCTATTGAAGTCATCACCAACGTTTCTTGCCGTCCTTCCAATTATGACTCCAAATTCCCCCTCATAATCGACCTTCAGGCCAGGTTCTGGAATCCTAATGCTTTCCATATGCCCAGCCAGTGAATTTGGATATTTGCTGAATATCACGGGATTGTCAGGCACCTTCTTCTCTGTTTCTGCTATATGGGACCTGTAGTTCAATCCTATGCATATGATCTTCCCTGGGACACCCACAGCAGGGGCATAATCACGGCCCTTAGCAGCAATGTATGAATATTCACCTTTTTTCAATTCTGCCTCTATCTCAGATTCTCTGCCAAACACATCCTTCAAGTCCACTGTGCCATCCTTCTTTCCAAGCAGTTCGGCCACGGAAATGTAGTCCCCATCCACTTCTAAGGCCAGCAAAACTCCCCCATTGTTCTTGAACCGGAGAAACTTCATGTCTATCAAACGATAATTGCATTTTGGATTAAAATCTCAGTGTAGAGAAGTGAAAAAGAATTTATAATTAAATAGAGAAAAAATATAGAAAACGATGTTTTAGAACCTATTTATCCTGTCTCTGAAGATTCATCCTTGAGATATTTCTCCAATGATTCTGTCTTCCATCCGCTGTATTGACTCCATACGTACAGTATTATTCCTGTTATTGCAATCATTATGAAATCCCATGGGAAAGGAACGAAGTTCTTACCACCGTATGTCGCAGGCCCAATGTAAGACTCGATCGGTATTATGATGAGTCCAGCAACCAGCCATAGTCCTGCTGTTATGTGCCTTCTACCAAACCCGTTCTTTACGTGGAAATAGAAGTACATAATCAGGCCAACAAGTATCACGACAGATACCTCCAGACTTAGGGGGAAGCCTGACCAGTATATTATGAAGAAAGATACGATGAAGCCAATAGGTGCGAAGATTTTTGAACCAGGAAGTCTGAACGGTCTTTCCTTGTCAGGTGCTGTCCTTCTGAATACATTTATGGCGGCAGGTCCAAGAACGTAAGCTACTACGAGAGTGGATGTCAATATACCCACAAGGAGTTGCCAAGATGGGAACCTGTATAGGAATATGAACCCCAGGATTGTACCCAATATGAGCGAATTCAGCGGTATATGGGACTTAGCATTCAGCTTTGCGAATAACTTTGGTGCATATCCATATTCAGCCATTGACTGGAATATCCTCGCCGGGTATGCTGCGTATGAAATACCAGCTCCTGCAGGAGAAACTATTGCGTCGATGAGCAGGATGACCACTAACCATCCTAGTCCAATGGCAGCAGCTTCCTGAGCAAACGGTCCTGCTATGTACCCTCCGGCACTTAGGTCTGCCCAGTCGCCGGCCGGTATCCCCTGAGCTGCCCAGTTTATTCCGCTTATGAAGGCTGTTTGGAGGAGCACATAGAGGGCAATTACAGCAATTACCGCAATTATTACAGATTTCCAGATGTAATCCTTCTTCTTGACTTCACCTGCCATGTTGATTGCTGCCCTGAATCCTTCAAAGGAGAATATGATGCCTCCTAGAACAAGTGCGTAAAATATACCGCTTGGACCTGAGCTTGCAAACGAACCGAATGCAGTAAAGTTCGTCGGCTTGAACGTGAGAGTCAATATCGTAACAGCGGCCAGTACAGGTATGGCCCATTTCCACACCATCACACCGCTCGTTATGTTTCCAAAGATCTTCACTTTCTGCATGTTTATCACGAATATCAGTATCATCACGATCACTGCAACGAGATAGCCGTAAGGTCGAAGGGTACCGTTAGAGTTTATCAACTCAGGGATGTAGAAAGAAGCATATGTCACCACAGCAATTGCTTCTATTGTAGGCGTCATTATGTCAGATAGCCAGGCGGACCATCCTGCCAGGAAAGCTGTCATTTTCCCGTGGGACATCTCCGCCAGCGGAGTAGACCCACCCGCCAAGGGAAACATTGGTGATATTTCCATGAAGTTCACTGCTATGAATATCACGAATATACCTCCCAAAATCCAGGAAAAGATAGCTCCCATCGGCCCTGCATAAGATACAGCATACAAGGCTCCGAAGAGCCAGCCTGAACCTATCATGCCCATGGCGTTCAGCATCACAAGGTTGAAAAGACTCAGGTCCCTCTTATAGGTCGTCTTGGTTAATGCACCAACTGAACTCATGGGAAGCAAATAGATTTGGTTAAATAAATCGATTACTATTAATTAGGCTCAGTAAAAATAGTTCAGGGTCCATTAATTTATATTGATTAATTGCGCAATGCAGAAACGCATCTCTCTTCCAAAATAGTTCCCTAATCCTGGGGCTTGACTATGGATTATGAAAGGATTGAGTTTACTGGCAGCAGCTCACATATTACTCCTGCAGATGAATTTCTGACGTCTTTTACAAAAGTAGATGATGAATCACTCAGTAGGGTTTGGGCTAACTCCAGGTGCTTCCTTGTCCTCCATTTCATAGTAGGTTATCGAGTATGGGCCGCCTTCATAGTTGGTCAATCTTTGCGGCACTTTTTCTATCTTTCCCAGTTCCTTTAGATAAAGCAGTATTCCCATACTGGCTCTTCCTGAATCTGCTACACCACTGATTATGTCCTTCCTCTTATTGGTGATATCTCCCCCCGCAAAAATGCCTGGGTAACTCGTCATGTTGTACTGGTTAACGACGAAGTCGCCTCCTGGGGTAGTTTTAATCTTTTCCATTATTTCCTGGGGAATGAACGACAGGTCTTCCCTCTGGCCGGTAGCTTCAATTATGGTATCGACATCAATGTAATATTCCCTGTCCTTTATTGGGACAGGTTGTCTCCTCCCTTTTCCCGTATCGACCATCTGGTTCTTCCAGTATTTCAGTCCTTTCACGTGGCCGTTCTCCCCTACGTATTCGAACGGGCTTGTTTCCCAGTCGAATATCACCTTCTCCTCTTCCGCCTCTTCTAGTTCCTCGTCTGCGTTACTGGATGGGTAGCCAGGTCTGTCAACATCTGACCTCCTATAGAGCATGGCGACCCTCTTTGCACCTAGTCTGAGGGAAACCCTAGCAGCATCGTAAGCAGTAAATCCACCCCCTATGATAGCCACGTTCTGACCGACGTCTATCTTTTCTCCGTTGTTGATCCTGTAAAGGAAATCGAGGGCATGATATACCCCCTTAAGGTCCTCCCCTTCTATCTTGGTCCTAGTGGGTTTCCAGTTCCCAACAGCCAGATATACTGCTGAATAGTCATTCATAAGTTTTTCGAACTGGATATCCCTTCCAATCTTCGTGTTATAAAAGATTCTTCCTCCGTAGGAAAGGATGTGTTCCGCTTCCTTCTTTATTGCCTCCCTCGGGAGCCTGAATGCAGGGATGCCGTGGACCATCACCCCTCCTGGTTTATCCGTGGCCTCGTAAACATCAACTCTTATTCCATTTATTGATAAATAGAATGCTACAGTTAGTCCAGCAGGGCCTGCCCCTACAACAGCTACGCTTGGATGCCCCCCCAGGTCCTGAACCTTCACCTTCAGGACATCCTTGTAATCACTGATATTTTCAGCTACGTATCTCTTGATATGACGCGTTGCAATAGATCCCTTATTGTCTTCAAGTACGCATGAATCCTCGCAGGGGTGAGGGCAGACATTACCACAAACCTCTACAAACGGTAATTTTTCAAAATTTATCTTAAGAGCATCCTCAATATTGCCGTTAGCCATCGCTATCTGATATCCAGGTACGTCTATCCGTGCTGGGCACCCCTGGATACACAATCCGCAGCCGAGGCATCTAGAGCTCTCAGCCATTACTTCTTCCAGCGTATAGGGTACAAGGGTCTGCATGTTGAGCGTTTTTATTCTCACATCAGCGTTGTAGTGCTTGATTGGGACCCTTTTATAGTCGACATATTTCAACAAATGCCACCATTTTTCAAAGTTAAGAAGCATTAATAAGATTTACCTCGCAGCAGCAGCTATATTGTAAGGCATTTAATATAATTCCAATTGAATGTATTTCTATAGTACGAATAGTTAAAATTATTATACTTGTGTTACGATTGCAATACAAATGGAAAAGGGGAAGAGGGTTTCAGAACCTATTTCAGGGAAGGATTCTGAAAAGGTGAGAAAGGAGCTTATGGAGAAGGCGAGAAGGCTATACTGTGACCTTCAGGACAGCTATAAGGGATTGTCTAAATCTGCCAAGAACCAGCACGTGAAAGTGATGCTAAACGATTTTGCGGATGAAGCGGGTAGGGATTGCGAAGAGTTAGAGAATGTGCTGTCAAAGGAGACAAGAACAACTATGGAAACGGCAGAAAAAAGTCTGGGAATGTTTGCGCAGTTGCTGTCTGTTAAGGATTCCAACCTGACAGAGGAGGAAAAAGCACTCATAGATGCACTCAAATTATCTGACAATCTAAGGAATGTATTCTCCATTCTGTCTAAAGAATATAAAGATACAAAACTTAGAAATTTCTTTGAAATGCTCTCGAAACACGAAACTTACAGGGAAAATGAACTTGAACAGCTCTACGAAGAGTTGATAGTTAAGGGAGAATGGTGAATCAGCAATTTTCTGGTCTTTCTTTACAACTTTGTAGTTCTGAAATGTCGTTTAGTAATGCAAGTAGTAGGTAAGCCAAAATAGGCTCGCAAAGAGTTTTCAAACCTTTCCAGTTCAAATTTAAATTCCCTTAGATCATACTTTCAATTAAATGCCAGTAACTTCAAGAATAGGAATTAACGATGAGCTTCAATTCGATGATTGAACTGCAGGTCAATTCTGGATTTTCCACGACTTCACCTTGGAACTGGGGCCTATTATTCCTTGCATCCTGATGACCCATTTAAGCTTCAAAGACACCCCCTTTCATCATGAATTAATTCATTTATTGAAAATACCCCCGAGCTTAAATAGCGATACGCACTATCGTCCCGAAGTAAAACAGGAAATCTTAGATAGATTTTGGTTTTAGAAAAAAGAGTGTAAAAATGACAAGTTTCGAGAGTTTTAGGCTCAAAAGTGATATTTTAAAATCACTAGGCCAGATGAATTTTGAAACGCCAACCGAAGTTCAAGAGAAGGCAATACCGCTGGCGTTGGAAGGAAGGGACCTTATAGTTCGATCAAAGACTGGTACCGGGAAGACGGGAGCATTTCTGGTCCCAATCCTGCAGAATACAGAGAGGAATGAAAGAATGTCCTCATTAATCATACTTCCAACCAGAGAACTTGCAATCCAGGTTTTTAATGTTTCAAAAAGGATGACAGGTAACAGTAAAATCGGGTCTGCAGTTGTGTATGGTGGCACAAGTATAGGAAACCAGATAAGAGAACTAAGAAAAAATCCTAGCATAATCATAGGAACGCCTGGAAGAATCATAGATCTGATGGAAAGAGGGGAACTAGACTTGTCCAGACTTAAATTCTTGGTGCTTGACGAAGCAGACGTAATGCTTGACCTCGGATTCATAGAGGATATAGAGCGCATAATTTCCGAGTCACCGAGGAACAAGCAGTCTATGTTATTCTCTGCGACAATGTCGGAACGAATTCTCAAGCTAACAAAGAAATTCATGACAGATCCAAAGTTTTTGAAAATTGGGGTCGAGGAGCAGATGACAGTAGAAACCCTGTCGCACAGTTATGCAATTTCGGCGGGTCCGAGAAAGGTTCCAGCTCTTCTAGCCTATATCAATGAGCACAATCCAAAGAAATCTATAATATTCGCAGAGACAAAAAGGGGTGCTGACAGGCTCTATAACGTTCTCTCCAGCCAGGGGTACAAGGCAACGGTCATTCACGGGGACCTCTCACAGGCACAGAGGGAAAGGTCCCTCGCAGAATTCAGGAACGGAAGCAGGTTCCTGGTTGCTACTAATGTCGCATCAAGGGGGCTTGACGTGACGGACGTCTCTGACGTGATAAATTTTGATGTTCCCAGCGGTCCTCTGGTGTACGTACATAGAGTTGGACGATCTGCAAGAATGGGGAATTATGGAAGCGCATTTACAATAGTAAATCAAGACGAACTTGGAGCAATCAATACTATAGAGAGGACGGTCAAAATCCACATGATGAGAATCAAGCTTGATCAGGAGCCTTTCCTAAATGTCGATGCGAAAGTTGGTTATCCCAGGGATAAAAGAGGGCAGCACTATGGTAGTGAGAACCACGGAAGTAACCGCAGAGGTCCCAGGGAGCCAAATGCAAGAAGAGGGAACCAGAGATACAACAATAACGGAAGAAGAAAGAGCAACAGGCGCAGAGACTATCAGTAATTTGGACAGCTAGAAGAAGTCTAAACGGCATTTTCCCCTGGATTGTGATTGCCGGGAAACCTTGCCATGGGCTTCCATTTCTCTAATTCTGTTCAAGACCTATTGCCAATATTTAGGCCTAATGTTTGTATCATAGGATTAGCAGATGATTCTTCTTTTGGTCTAAGAAACAACGATACCCTTCAGCTCCGTCACTTCGTGCGATTCATTCCCCTTTAAGGCGCTTAATGATGTCACTACTAATCTTTAAGGGCTTCATATTTTTATCAACTGAAGCAACGATTATCTTGCATTTGGCACTTATTTTACCTTCAGACTCATTTACGATGGAATAATCAAAAGTCACGTGTCTATTGCCTATTTCGCTTATGGATAGCTTTACCTTAGCCCTTTGTCTGAACTTCAGAGGATAAAGGTAATCGCAGGAAGCATGAACCCTTGGAAGGAAGACTTCTTCACTCTCATACAGTCCTCTAGACTCAAAAAATAGCTGTTCGGTTCTCTCACAAAGTCTGAAGTAGTTCGAGAAATGCATGATTCCGAGTGCATCGGTATCAACCCAGGCTACATTGTAATCGAAACTGAAACAATCCTTTCCAGCTGCAGCGGACATTGAAAGCACAGTATTTTGGAGTATTTACACCTATATGACATTCCGACCCTAATAGACTGAAAGTGGATGTATCAAATAGCACAGACCTATCGCATTTTATAGAAAAATTGAATGAAAAGAGGTCAGGAAGGGAGGGGGGTGAAGAATATTAGGATTTTCCTTTTCTGTTTCTGACTGTGAGTAAAAAGACTGCAGAAGCAATTGCTGCTATTACGACTATAACGACAATCAGCAGGAATGAAAATGAAGAAGGCGTGGTCACACTTGTAAGACTTTGTATCTGAAGCTTGCTTACTGAGGATGATGATATCGTTACGTTCGTCATATATGGGGAATAACCGGGGGCTGAGACTTTAACCTCATAAGTCCCAGGACTGAGAGAGATGTTGAATTCTCCGTTAGTTATCTTGTAACTGGATCCATTGATTGTGAGAGTAGCGTTCACTGTGTTCATTTTGCCGATGAAATAACCTGGCTTGTAGAACTCGACAGACAGAAACACGTTGCTCCCGTTTACGGTGATGGTACCGTTTGATGGAGATGGATAGAAGCCGCTTATAGAACCAATGGAATAAGAATAAGTGCCGTTAAGGACCAGGAATAATGATTGATAGAATGGGTTCTGGTAGAGGTAAAAATGGCTGTTGTTCTCTATCGCAATATTAGGAACAGTGAAGATAGGTAGACCGGACTCGTTGAACAATAAGAGGTACGCCCTGCTGAAGTTCAGGATTTCTTTGACGCCGCTTCCATTCACCCTCAGGAAGCCGTGGGTTATTGATGGCAGGTAGGGGGCAGGCCAGATGTTCCAAGTTATTGAGAATGCGTAGGTACCGTTCGGAACTAGAAAGGTGAACTCTGAACTGTTTGGTGAAATGGTCTCATATGAAGAGTTGGGGGATATATCCTTTAGAAAAGTACGGTGATTGAACGACTGAGCAAGTGTCACATACCAGTTCGTCCCATTAGGCAGGCCACTGGCAACAACCGTCAGCGGGTAGTCCGTCACCGTAAAGTTCATCGAGACAATGATAGATGAACCGTTCACAACAGCAGCGCCGGAAGTGTTTGACGTTCTGTAACCGGGAATATACCCAACAGAATAAGAGTAAGTCCCGTTCGGGACAGTGAATGAAATGGAGGTAGTATTGGAAGAAAGTGACGTGCCGTTCAGGGTGACAGACCAGACTGTCCCAGAGGGGAGCCCTGATTCAGCAAACATTACCGAGAACACAGTTATTTTGAATAAGACCAGTTCCGTCACAGATTTCCCGTCCACTCTGACCTTCCCGTAGGATTGGGTTGGATGGAATCCCTGAACAGTCAAGATGGAGTAATTGAAGGTTCCATTCGGTTCCTCGAATCCAATAGTTGATGATGCAGAGCTGTTTGACGATCCGCTGAAGATTACAGTCCACCTCATCCCGGATGGGAGGCCTTCCTCGTTGAAGAAGACTTGAAACAGAACCTCCGAAAAGGCGACGGAAAGTGAAACTGATGAACCGTCAATGCTGAAAGAACCGGAGCACGGATCAGGTTTGTAACTCTTGTTTGATGATGCGACGGCAAAATCATAGGTACCGTTCGGAAGATCGAGTGAGTATGAATTCCCTAGAATGCGGCCGGAGGACGGAATGCCAGTGACATTCACAAACCATCCAAATCCTCGTGGAATGCCTGAAACGTTGAAGCTTGCAGTATAAGAACGCTGTGTTGAAATAATAGAGATCGTGCCGGATCCGGAATTAGCTGAATAGAAGCAACTGTTCAGTGCATCGAAAACTATCCATTCCGTTCCCCAGCCGACCTCCAGCTGGGACACCTCAGAGCCAAGTGACGAGTTCATCACGGTGACATTATCGAATTTCGGGGGTGGAGAAGTGATTATTTCCGACTCGATCAAAGGGGTGACGTATATCAGTCCGGTGGAAGGGTTGAAAGCAATATGATTGGGATAGAAACCTAGGGTCACGTTTGAAATGATATCGTCACTTGCAGAGCTGATACCCACAATGTACGGGCTTACTGCGTTTGCCGCGTATAGATCGCCGTTCGATGAATCAAATTCTATGTCAGATATATCAGAACCGACCCCTATGGTGGAGACGACCTGATCTGTGAATGGGTCAATGACGACAATATCGCTTGAATTATAGCTTGAAGTTGATGCACTGTTCATAGTCTCCGAAGTGGCCGAACCGGACAAGCTAACAAGAACCGGGACGTAATGGCCAACGTAAACGAAACCATTGGATGGGTCGTAGCATACGGAATAAGGAAACTCACCAACGGATAAGTTTGAAACGATTGTGTCCGTGCTTGCGTCTATTACGGAAACAGAGCCCGATTGATAATCACTCACGTAAAGATAGCCGGTCTCAGGATCGAAAGCAATTCCAGCTTGACCAGATGGCACCGATATGTTACCCACGTAGCTGTTACTGCTAGCATTAATTACTGAAACATAGTTTGATTCCATGTTTGCTACGTAAAGGTAATTGTCCACTTTATCCAACGCGAATGCTGTGGGAAAATGAAAACCTGAAATATTGAATATAATCCTGTTAGATATGGGTTCGACAACAGAGATCTCCCCTGAAAGAAAATATGATACGTACAGAAGATTGTTGATCGGGTCGTATTCTAGCGCATAAGGTCTAGCACCTGAACCGTTCAGCGGTATTCCACTCGCATTACCAGCAATGTTCCCGTTCATGAGTGTATTGTTGTTCGGGAAGAGTGTATATTGAACGTATCCTGCATAAGGGTCTTTTGATGTGGCAATGGAAGATTGTACGGTCATTCCATTTGATTCATCCTGGCCTGACAGGGAACTGACATTTTCAGGAGGGTTCAAATGTCCTGAAATGTGCGCTTCAGCAGGAACCTGATTTTCAAAATTTTGAAGTCCCCCAGCAAAAACAGACAGAATAACAACAAGAGCCAGTAGGATTGATGCACCGGCCAAGTGACCATGGCTCTTGTTCCTCGACGGGGAAGATGCTACCATTTACACATACCGACATTATCATGAAATATGACTATAAATATAATATAGATTTAGCTCTACAAAATTGTCTGAAGGAATGTTTGACCTCCTGTATTCGTCCCTGCTGTTGCAATGTAGGTCATTGGGTAAGCAAAGGAGAATGTCTTCGTTGTTCATGTGAGGAGATATTCCGCTTAAGCAACATGAGGGTGGAAAAATTGTATTTAGACCCCTTCTTCATCACGATAATCAACAACCTCTTCATCAGCTAAATCAGGAGAAGAGGCATCTCTTCCGCTGGAGAATAAGGTGACGGAACAAATTATTTCTTCACCGTCACTAAACACTACCGTTCCCTGAGGGAGAGGAACGTCGAGACAGTCAAGGAAAGCAAGTTCGTCTATTCACTAGCATTGATGGATTTGGCAACAAGGATGTATGTGGGATATGCAGTTTCGGTAATATCTGAAATGGGTGCATATCGCAAGGGTCTCGAGATTATAGGAATGATGCGTATTGACCTTTAGAGCGTCCGCCTGGACAAATACTACTCAGATCAGAGCATTCTCATTGATTTCAATGAGAATTTAATGATATTTCTCATCCCTAAGAAGAATTCACATATTAGTGGAAGAAGGAACTGGAGGGAAAAAATCAGGCGCTTCACGGATGATCCGATGAACTATCTCAGGGAATATTTCAGGAGGAATACATCAGGGTCTGGATTCTCATAAGAAAAGAGAGCAACGGGAGGCCTGATATATCAGAGGAGAAAAGACAGGAAAGAAACGTCTGGATTCTGCGGAGGGCTTCTCTCCCAATATCGCCATTTACAAATATATTTCAATGAAGACTGCGATTTGGTCCCAAATGGTACTGAGTGTCAAGAGAATTTTCCCCAGGATGTAGCAGGAATTTACTAACTTCAACTTAGTTCCAAATCGAGTTTGAGGCTCTGCCTTTAAAATGGAGGTCTGTTTGCTATTAATATTATGAGAAGAAATCCTTCTCATTTCGTTTTTTTAAATACATGATATCAAATAGAATCAGAGGGCAATGGGCTTGTCCGTATGCGTACCTATTTTGGTCTGAATAGATATCGTTAAATATCAGGCTCCTATCCTTAATGGTGACCTTCAAATCGCGTTATGACGACCTCAAGGGAGACGTACTAGTGATGGAATGGTATCAAAACTTGCGACATCGATCCCCGATTACTGGAGACGTCTACTTCAGAACTTTGGGGTTGTACTGCAGACTGAACAGTATCACTCCTGAACAGATTCTGGAGGACGCAAAGACAGGAAAGCTCAGAAAGGATTTCATCAGGTTTGTGGACATCAAGGTAAATGAAGGAAAGGCAGGTTCATACATCGAGAGATTCAAGAGAGTTTTAAATTCTTGGGTGTCCCATAACGGGTATGACGCCAATCTGGGGAGGATATGGGTTCAAGGTTCGAACTTTTCTCCAACGCTCGAAGAGGAGAGGCCTCCGAGCAAGGAAGAGATAGATTCCATGCTCAGGAATGCCACGGTGAGGGGAAGGGCCATAATCTCTCTTCTCGCATTCTCGGGGCTCAGACCAGAGTCCCTGGGGAATTACGATGGATCTGATGCCCTCAGACTGAAGGACATTGAAGGGTTGAAGATCAAGCCAAAGACTGTTGAGTTTTCTGTGGTTCCAGCAGTTCTCAAGGTAAGGCAGTCTAGAGTGCAGCTGAGCAAGAAAGGGCATTCATACTTTACATTCGTGCCCCAGCAGACTTTCAAATATCTCAGGGATTATCTCAGGCAGCGGATTCTCAATGGTGAAAGCCTTACCCCTGATTCTCCCGTTATCAGGGCAGATAGAAGGGGGTCCAATCTCAGGGAGTCCGGAATACTTGCCACCACCTTTCTCGAGAGGGACATAAGGGACGCAATCAAGAAATCCGGTCTTAAATTCAGACCCTACGTTCTCAGAGTCTACTTTTCCAGTGCAATGGATGTTTGTGAAGCAAACAATCTCGTTTCCCACAACTGGAGGGAGTTCTGGTTCGGTCACAAGGGAGACATATCAGCCAGGTATAGTACAAACAAGGTTCTGCCTAAAGAGACCATAGAAGCGATGAGGGACAAGTTCAAGAAGTGCTGTAGATATTTGGAAACGGAAAAGAGACCGCTCGAAGAAGATGAAGCAGAGAGGAAGGCGAAGGAGACAATGCTTGTAATAGCTGGTTTTACCAAGCAAGAAATAGAGAGAGAGGATCTGCTGGCAATGGGTGCAGAAGAACTCGGTAAGGTCGTTAGGGAAAGGATGCTTGGTGATCATGCTGGCAACGGAAACAGGCAGATAGTCGTAAAGAAGGACCAGATAGAGCCACTGATAAAAAAAGGATGGGAATTCGTGGCACAATTAGATGACAAAGTCATTCTAAAACTACCAGATTCTAAGTAGGCAAGGGCTCAATTACAATTGGATTCCAACAGAAACAACTCTGCAATCAGTTTATGATATTTCAATTCCATTCAAAACACCCGAAACCACTTGACATCGTGGTGGAGAGCAAATATATAAGTTCAACTCTAATCTAAATAAGAAAGCCATCGACTGGATTGCGAGCAGAAGTACGAAGCCGTCCATATAATATCCTCAAAAATGCCACAAAGATTCTCACCGAAGAAGTAGCCCCAAGTAGATTCGCTTAAATATTTAAGCGAAGCCTATGAACACAGCCCTCATCTCTGCGTGCATCGGAATGAAATCTTTTATCCAATATACTCTAACATTCTTTTTGTTAAATTAACAAAGAGGGGTATTAATGCCTTCTCCCAGCAATGCCTTGAGAAATGAGTAGATAACAGATAACAAGAGTTAGGTAAGCACAGATTATGCTATTTTAGGTGGGTATGCTACTAGAAAAAGGGCAGGGAAAGTTGCAAAGCATCTGAAGAAGATTGAGGAGATATTGGAGAACAACATATAAGCTATAATTTTGAAAGTGACTTGAAAGAAAGTTGCGAAACAGCTGCCGATTTCCTTAGAAGGAAGCTTTTTGAATGGAAAGAGAGAAATACGTTAGAAAATGAGGATATTTACAGTGGTAAAAGAGAATTTGTCCCTGAAGTATGTCGGCTTTGATTGATAAAAACAAATACTATGGAGATACTATTTTTGTTGACTACTTCCCATATTCGCAACCAAAGGGCGAACGGCGAAAAGATGACGTTAACAGGTACACAAGATTGCTAAACGAAGGAAAGGGTAAAGAAGGCAAAAGGTTTCTTCCTGATCTCGTATTTAGTGATGGATCGCAAAATATAAGCGTGGTAGAGTTTAATGTAATAGTCAATAGAGGCAGGAAGGGGAATTTCCAGCTTAGGAATGAAGACTATAGGAGAGTGGAGGAAGAGAACAAGAGGAAATGGCGCTATATACTCATGCTCTATTCGAAGGAACTTGCCGTTTATGAATTCAAGAGACGATATCGCCAGGGACCAGAGCTGGACAAGCTGGCAGATGAACTGATGGAAAGGAGTCTTAGTATTCTCTGCTCAGCAGAGCGTAATTTTTAAAGTGCCCCTAGTCATTTTATGATTATATTCTGGCTTTGATGCCTATTCTGGCTCCTGTTTCACTATAGGGGGTTCTAATAATTCTGACATTTTAATTGGTTTGCGAAGAATAAAATTTATTCACGTAATAGCCATGATACAGCATAGCTGATCTTTCGGGCGAATTATTTAGGAAGAAATTAATCACTAGAATTATAACGATCTATCATAAAATCTTTTGAAAAAATCCATAGCTATTTGTTGAGGGGTCAATTTGTTAGCATCAAGAAACTTAACGGAAGTACTTAAACCTGGGACCTCGGTACAATCGAATTTAACTGGTAAAATGTAATTCTTTCCAAATTCGTCTAACTGTCTATCCATCGCACTATGTCGCTCGTGAGTTGGCCACGCCTTATTTACATAATTCTCGGATACGAACATCATACAGAATTCTGAATCTTTGTAGTAAATATTTCTAAAGTACTCTATCATATTCTTCCCCCAGATTTTCCATTCGTAAAATTCGTCATAGAAGACTTTAACTCCCATATTATCTAGTTCATCTGCTACTTGACGAACATAATCTCTTTGCTCACCCGCAAATGATAAGGCTACGTCAAATTTCTTCTTGTTCAATTTTTTTTTAATATCTTCTGCTATTAGAGGATCTCCATAGATGGTGGAAAGAATTTTTGGAAATTCAATTTTGAGCCGCTCACACGTCTTCTTATTATTCCCCCCTATTCTTAAGGTTATACTTAATCGATCTTTCTCAAATGCTCCTTTCTGAAGCTCTATGTGGAAGTATACTGAGGCATTTCTCTCCCATGTAAAAAGGCCTTCACTTTGTGATAAATCAATACACTGAAGTTTTAAATCAGATAATGCCTCCACAATCTTATCTATATTTGTGTTTTGATATCCAAAAGTCAATTCTTCAGTAAACATTGGAGTTTCAAGATGCGTTTGAATCTCTTTAGGGATGTTTATAGATGAACTTTTCAATTTGCTGGGAAATATTCTTAAGTTCCCGTTCTGATAGGATATTCCATACTTCAAGTAAATTGTGTCGAGAATATCTACGAATACTGATTGCCCAAATCTGTTGTGTAATTGATCAATTGAAACAATTCCCTCATGGTTCTCTACGAATATTGGGATGTTCGTTCTCATTTTGTTGTATTCCTCATCGTTGAAAATGATAATATCTCCTGCCTCGTGGTAAAACTCAATTAGCCCTTGAACACTGGCGTTCTCCAGTAAAAATTTCAAATGACCACTGGATATCTTTTGCCTAGTTTCATAATACTCTTTGAACTCTGAGAAGGAGCTAGTTGACGTGTTTTTTGAATACAATTCGTTTATAACATCTGTTAATGTTTGTACATATGTAGACTGTAACATTGTTCTTGCGTTTTGCCAAGGCATAATTTCAACTAATATGTCTTTGAGTTCCTTTACTCCATCGCCCGAAGAAGGGCAGACCTTAACTAACTCATCAATTTGAGAATCTTTTAGCAAATGTTTGATACTTTCCTCGTCAATATCATCAACGCCGTGATCGATGAACGTTTCAACCATTAGAATTTTTGTTTTTGAGGGGACAAGAGATTTAATTTCTTTGAGAATTTTAGAGACCTTTTCGTAAGATTTTCGATCTGTTTTTTTAAAAAGAAGCAAAATAATATCTGAGTCTACTAGAAAAGGAAGAAATGTATCGAGCAAACTTTCTTGTCCACCGTGGTCATGAAGGACAAGTCTCCTTTCTGGAATACCATCGTTCCTTTGAATTATCCAGTTCCATATGCGTTTACCATATGTAGATTTTATTTCTTCTGTTTTTGCACTTGCTATTTGGCTACACAAAGTAGTTTTGCCAGTACCTGTTCTACCAATTAAACTAATTTTAGAATATTGATATTTAATTTGGTCAGTCGAGACTTCTATTGGACCCTTTTCAAAGGTTATTAAAGCGTCATTTGTTAGAGCATAGATTGTATTACCCTTTGAGAAAATGGCCTTAGTATCCCGTATACTAATCAGTTGACCTTGCTGTGAACCCACGTCTAGTTGTATTATGTGTGTTGAAGTCCCAGCAAAGATAGTATTTCCATCTTCCATAAAGTGTATACAATTACCTTTGCTTTCTGCAAAATTTGTCTCTAGTACGTTATTCCACTCGTTTTGACCTGTTCTCTCAAATATATCAATATGCCCCAAATAATTGATAGTAGCAAAAGAGAGATCTTTGTTCCATGCTATATCTTCGACAGGTCCTACTACTCCAAGATGTTGTAATTCAGTAAGCTCTCCCTTTGATATTTTCCAAATTGTTACATGGCCTCTATAATCTCCGAAGCCCAGTAGGTTATCCACTTTACTTAAACCAAAAATGCTGTTAGAGTGAGATGACTGTAGATTCGACCTGTCCCATTCATTATTAATCTTTTTGATTAACCTTATACCACCATAAGTTGAAGTAGAAACGACAGAATCATTATCTAGGCTAGTTGCCCTCCATACTCTGTTATGTGGGCCTCCACCTTCATTAAGCAAATACTCTATTGATTCGTATTCTGGGCCACTTATGATTACAAGAATTCCAAATTCGCAGCCAATTAATAATTTCTCATTAGAAGAAAATGATATAGTTTCAACTTTTGAAGAAGATATTTGTTTCTCCTTGTATTGTCCGTTCTTCATGTTCCACATGAAAATCGAACCATTTTGGTGCCCCGTAACCAAAAGTTGCTTTTCTGGTAGTAGAATACCAGTCGTTACTGGCGGAATACCTTTTGGAAATTTTATCAAAACACTGAAATTTGTTTGTTTGATCATTCTTACAACTTAGATAAATCTTTTACGTATTCAAATTTTCTCTGCACTATAAAGGGCCCCAGAAAACCCTTCTCAGAAGGTCATAAGACCTATAATCACTCATTACCTCAATCGTACCAGATAGGAGTTTTGCTCTCTCATGTTTTGCATTTAACAGGGAGAAATTTAATGTTTTTCTGAATTCTGAAGTGTAATGTTTGTTGATCTATCATCCGTTTTCTCCCCATTTTGGGTTAAAACGTAGAGAATGAAGTGAAGGAAAAATTGAAGGAAGTCACGATTTCTTTCTTCTGTTTATGGTCAAAACAGCTGCAGCAACGACTACTGCCATTATGATCACTGCAATAACAATAATCAGCAGGAATGAAAATGAGGAAGGCGTGGTAACTTTTGTAAGGCTTTGTATTGGAAGTCTGCTTACAGAGGATGACGAGACAGTTATGTTCGTAGTATAGGTGGAGTACCCGGGGTCCGATACTTTGATCTCATAAGTCCCAGGGCTAAGGGAGATGTTGAACTGACCGTTAACTGCGTGGTAGATTGTTCCATTTATCCAGATAGATGCATTTAATGGATAAATACTGCCGGTTAAGAAGCCCTTGCTGGTGACCTTTACGAAAGTCACCGGGTAACTCAAATTATAACCATCCACCGTTAAATAACCAGACGATTCATTATATCCTAGCACAGAGACAATTGAGTATCCTGGGATTGAAGGAATCGAATAGGGATAGGTCCCGTTAGGTATGCTAAAGCTGATGTTTCCAACTGAGGATTCGGTCTTTCCACTGAGTGTTACCGACCACGAAGAACCAGAAAGTAGCCCATTTTCAGAGAAAGTAACCGTGTAGGTGACTTCAGAGAATGCAATGGACTGTGATACCGGAGCTCCGTTGACTGTGAATGTTCCTGGATAGGAGGGTTTGTATATCTTGTTTCCTGTTGAGACTGAATAGGAATATGTGCCATTGGGGAGGGATGTGGACCAGGATGAAGATGTTATCTTCCCCGATGGTGACTGGCTTGTCAAATTTACGTACCACGGGATTCCCAAGGGCATTCCAGAACTGGTAAATGTTACTTCATAAACTTCCACAAAATAAGCTGTTTCGAATGTCGGCGCGTTCATTGTTATTACAAAGGTGGAGTCTTTACTATACGTTTCAGGCATATCCCCCGCCCAATAAATGAATTCATAATTTGGCGAAGGAGTTGCGCGAATTGTAAGATGAGATGATGCATTATAATACCCACTGCTTGGGGACACTGTACCTCCACCTGGTGGACTAGAAGCTATGTCAAGATAATATTGTGTCTCATAGTGAACGTCTGTCAATACTCGTTCTCCTTTTAGGGTAAGTATTCCCATTTTTGGACCGGCAGCATAAATTGTGTTAGAAGTGTCATTTCCTATAGGGCTCGACACTACGAATGAATAAGTTCCATTTGGCTCATTAAATGTAATCGAATTCGTTGTTGAAGAAGCAGTAGCTCTTATCTGTTGTCTAAGTGAAGTTGTTCCTATCAGGGTTACTGACCAATAATTGCCATTTGGAAGCCCTGATTCTTTGAAGTCCATTGAATACGTTGGGCTACTCACTGAAATTAGGTTAGTCGCGGAGATGTTCATAAACTGACCTGGGTATAATGTAACATTTGTCGACCATACTAGCTGTCCTGAGTTGTTGAACAACTGAAGTCGATAGTACCCAGGATAGCAAGGTATCAATGTCAGATTGACAGTTCCGTTTACAAAGTAATAAGGGGTATTATTAACGAAAAGAGTTCCCGAATTCAGATGTGAATTTACTTCGAGAGTAGATACGTTATCGAAATAATAAAGCAAACCTGGCTCCCCTGGACCATTGGTTACAGATGCCTCCAAAGATCCGTTATTTTCATAATGCTCTAGTTTGACACTCGCGTTACCTACACCCTCAGCAGTATCGGGAGCGAAGTTGTAGGCAAAAGGCGGCATTTGATAATTATGACCATTCCAGTATTCTAACTCAAGGGATACGTTGGAATCTTTAAGATACGAATTTGTTCCTCCACCTGGCCCAGCAAGTACCAGTCCAGCATCATACAGGAGGCTACTACTTCTTTCGCCGTTCCTAACAGCGCCGCCAATGACGAACGCTGGAGGACCTTCTAAGCTCTTTGCAAAAACAAAAATAGCCGAATCGTACTCAATCCATCCAAACTCATCATCATAATAAAATTTAACAACCGGATAGCCTTCAGAGTTAACAGTTGTATTTACTTTGAACTCCAGCCAATAGGGATAAGCTAGCGAAACACTCTCACCCGCGATATTCTGTGGGACAAATCCGTATACACCATCATTGACCGACCCGTTCCCTATAACGGTAGAGTTTAACATTTGTCCTAGCCCTGAGCTATTCAGGGTAATATTCCAGATCTCGCTATCAAATACTATGGGTGTATTGGTTAAAGTGTTGACAGTTACAACATCTTGAACCCAGTAATTATAGGATGCATTTCCATTGTAAAATCCAAGGACGACGTTTAGTTGGAATGTCATTTGATCCGGCATTACATGAGGGGCTGATTTATTGATTGAGAGCATGCTTACTTTCGCTATCCCAAGGAGTGAAGGAGTCGAATAATTGTATTCATGTGCTTCTGGCCCGACTTGTCCATTGGGCTCTAGTCCTATGAACCCTATTCCCATGGGTGATGGTTCAGTGTACGAAGAATACCAAGGATCGGAGTAACTATAACCTTCTAAGGAGAAAGAGCTACCAGTTATCTTGGGGATAGAAAGAGGCATCACTCTGGCAGGTGTTTCCTCATTAGATGTATTTGAACTTGTGGATGTCGAATTTCCATGAGATGGAAATTCCTGCGACGTCAACCTACCGTTAGAAAAATCATCAGTGACTGGTTGCACTGACAAAGAACTCGCCGAAGAGGATACGAACAGAAGCACAACTATTGCGATGATAACCAGGATGTTGAGTTTGGTGTTGTTTTTCATCAACAGCTAATTAACAAATCTCATTAGGTTATATAAGAGTAGTGAACTGACCAGTCCCGAATGTCTAGTTCACCAGTAGCAATCTAATTCATATTCTGAAGATTGGGCTCTCCTTTATGAAATGCAGGATCCTCTATCTATAGTCAAGGACATAGATAATGGACTATATCAAGTTTGAACCTTCTCGTTCTGTAGTATTCAGACACCTTCCTTCCCATTTCATTGAATGTGGCGGGAATATTCCATGCCTCCTGCATATCTCTGCCTGCGTTGTGTTTTCTGTTAGTGCTTCCATGACTATCTCAAACTTCTCTTCAACTGACTGTCTTGATCTCATGGGTAGACCTCCATGTATCCTTCCTTACTTATATTATTAACCTCTAACTCCCGCTCTTTTGCATAATAGGTATCGCCAGCTCATCAATGATGTCTCGTGATTTCTTGGGGATTTCGGATATTTTCCATTCATCGCCTATCTTCAGCATGCTTATCCTCTCCAGATGCTCTATCACATCTTCAGGTGAATATCTCTTCAGCATGTCCTTCTCCTTGAGAATGTTGTATATTCTGTAGTGAAGGATCAGCACTATAAAGTTCACGAACATCCATCCCTGCAGCTGGTAGTCGTCCCTCATGTATGTGCGATCAGCATGTATAGTGTTCTTGAACGTATCGTAGCATTGCTCTATGTCCGCTCTAGACTTCAGCATCTGGTATACTATCTCTCCGGATGCTTTTAGATTGGTGATGACTGATATTGTTCCCATCCTGCCGCTGATATGCCTGAAGGCAGCAGATCCTTTCTCATGTCTCCTGAGATAGTCCTTCTCCTCCTCTGCCTTGAGGAAATCGTTACGGAATGTGAACATATATCTTCCATTTCTTTGGTACCTGGAATAGAATATTGGATGGTCCTGGAACATGAAGTGCCTTTTCTGCTCCATGGAATAGTCTATCAGCTTCGAATTCCTTCTAAGAGGGATTATGAAGAATATGCCCAAGTCATCTAATTCCTTCACATTCTTTGAGGAATAGAATCCTCTATCTGCAACCAATACTATGTTGGAAGCACCTGATTCCTGCATTGTGACACGAAGTGATGCAACGCTGTTTATTGCTCCAGGGAGTATTCGGAAATACGCAGGAGCATCCCTTCCTATTGAGAAGAGGAATAGAAGCTGTATCTGCGGCAGATATTCGCCCTTGCTGTTATGCCAGAGGGTAGCGGATATGACACCCTCGCTCATGCTCAGTATATGCGTCAGGTCAACTGCGAGATAACGCTCATCCCTCATGAAAGATTTCATGAAGCCTGTGATGGAGCTCCTGTCCATACCTATGCTTCTCAGCATATCTCCCAGCGAGTCAGGGGAGACATGAGCATCCCTTATGGTCTCCGATAGGAATGAAGACCTGTAGTGGAATTCAACGTTCTTCATCGGTGACCTGTGGATGAGTCTCATGCAGCTGAAAACGAATATCTCCTTCCATTCGGGGAAGAACTCCTCCAGCGACTGCACTATGTCTTCGGAAATGTGCTGCAACAGGAAGGAGGAGCCGTACTCCTTCACCGTAATCTGGTCATAACGCTTCATCACCCTCTTCACCTTCGGTTCTATGAGACCTTCGGGCGTGATCTTTCCCAGGTACTCCTCTGTCTTCAGCCTCGTTTTCTTCCTTTCCCTGTCCCACACACTTCTTACCCTATAGAGATAGTAGTTCTCTCCCCTCCTCATTACTAGAGTTCTCTTCCTCTTTTGCTTTAATACCCAATCGGGATATGACATGGTATGTAATTGCATATCTTATAAGGCAATACACTCTTGCACTAAAGCCAGTTGCATCAATGGTCTATCAAAACGTATTATGCAAAACAGCCTGAGTTAGAGTTTAATCAATATCACAATCCAGGAAGTACTTAATGGACTAATAGGAAAATAAAACGATTTGTCTAGGAATGTGGAAATGATTCTGAATTCTTTTAGAAAAGAACTAATCTAGATAGAATTAGAAAAACATAATTTATTGAGAAAATCGAGAAAGAACATCACGATAAACCACCGCTGAACGGAATTTCTGGAGAAGCTCAAGAAAGAGTTGTGATACTAAAAAGGGCGAAACTAGGTTTAAAACTCTATCAAGAACCCACAAGAAAGTCCGAATAGCTGACAATGGATTCTCCAGCAGATTCAGCTGGAGTTAAACACTCTATCGTGCAATAACTCCAGATTTGGGTAATATTCCTTAAGGATCTACCAGATAATAGGAGTCCCAAGGGTGATTAGACCCAAAATTATCGTTCATAGGAAAAGAATGTGACAAAGCGACATACATCTGGTTGGAACATTTAGTTTTACTACTCTTTAACTTAAGAAATACATTATTATCTGATGCCTTACTAATTTAAGAGATAATGTAATTGTAAAGTAATTAATGTTATATTATGTAAAAGTATAAATATCTAAAAAGCTTTCCACCATGATCATTATGGGTCTTACATCAGAAGAGCGGACCAAGCTTGAAGAATTACTGAAGAAAGCGCATGAAGAAGGATTGGGAGTGGAGATAAGAATAATACCAGCTGGATTGCCTCGTTTTGAATGGGGTGCTAATCTCCTAGCATTCAAATTTATCCTGAGGAAGGTTCTGGCACAGCCACAAATAACTTACGAAGAGTTAATAGAATATATGAGGAGCAAGGGGTTAGCTTCTCAGAAGGCAACTGTAAAGAATTATGGATATGTCTACAACGAAACAGGAATCTTCGTGAAGGATAATGAGAACAAGGTATCACTTACCCCTATAGGCAAGTCAATAGCTGAAGCTTTTGATGACAACGATGAAATAAGGCCCCTAGAGATGGTAATACTCAGGGGATTACAGATTCAGGGAGCTGGATTCAGTTTACTTCACATATTATCCAGAAGTGCTAACGGAATTTTTAGGGAACAACTAAAGGAAAAGATGATGGAATTATATGGAGCATCTGGAGCGTATTTTGTCGGATACTACACTGGACTTTACAAAAACCTAGGACTGATTAGGAAGGAAACCGTAAACGGAAAAGCAAAGTACCTACCAATGTACCCAGTGACCTGGGGAAATCCAGAATATATGAGAGTCGAAGGGGGAGAAGACGATAGTGATAACGAAAACCGTTAGTGTTTTTCTATTCACTTTTTTAATTTTTACGTTTCTTTGTTTTCTAGCTTTGCGCTAGTTTTAAACCTTCCCCCAAATAAGGCCCCGTCTCCCACAAAGGAATATGCTTGAAGGTAGAACACCTTGAATGTTGTATCCAACATTAGATTTGAAATTGCCATTTCATACACTTTGGATACCCATTAGATACCCTTAAGTTATGACTACAGTTATCAGAGAATGGCAGGATGTTTTATAAATATATAAACAAAAATAAAAATTATTAAATACATCAACATGTTCTAATATTTATGCTATCTATTGATATTACGCTCAAGACAGAAACGTCTGTGCCTTATAACTATCAGTATGAGCTCTATTCTGCCATTCAATCCAGGATAAGGGCAGTCAGTCCGGAAACTGCCTTGAGAGTACACAGTAGCAAAGGGGTACCTCTGTTCAATTCAAGTGCACTGCTGACTCTAGGATTCGATGGACCTGCGAAATGGGAGAACGCCAGGAGGTTCGCATTCGTGATCAACACGACTCATCAGGAGGTTGCAGAGGTCATCAGCAGGGTACTGCAACCGGGGACGTCGCTTTATCTGAATTCCTGCGTTCTGAACGTACTCTCACTTAAAACAGGAGAGATTGGTCTTAAGTTTGTTCCCGTTCTTCCGCAACTTAAGTCTAGAGGGCCTATAGTCATAAGGGAGAAGGGAAAGTATTACAGGGTGGGAGAGAGAGAATTCGAAGTTCATCTTCTCTCGGCCCTTAAGCGCAAGGCGGATGCAGTCACGGGGAGGAACACGGTGGCCAGGGGATTAACGGTCACCACGGGCCACCCAAAGGTTTACATTGTGAACGGTCACAGTGTTCCTGCATCGATATTGAATTTCATACTCGATGCGGATGAGGATGTCATAAGAACTGCGCTGATACATGGCGTTGGCTCAAAGACACAGATGGGGTTCGGGATGGTGACATTGGATGGTTGAATATGATTCTGATAAATCAGGTAATGCCATGTTTAAGAATGACGTCTTCAATAGTGCCTTCTACGATCTGTTTAAGTCGGAAACGTATAATGTGAGTGAATTAACATCGAACGGCGGGCCTCTCTTTTACATCCTTAAGGAACATTCGGCCACCATGGCAAAAGGAGGGAGGGGGAAGTTCAATCCCAGGAATAGGTATCGCGACACAACGTATTTCGTCCATGTCCTCAACATGATACTGATTTCTGGCCGATCACTTGAGAGGTACCTGTTAGCAAAGAACCATAATTTAAAAGACTTCGAGCCTTATATCAGAGCTTTCTTTGTAGCCTGTGTATTTCACGATGCTAATAAGTTGTTCGGTGAAGAAACTGACATGACCCCGGACCTGCTACACAGACATCGAGCAGACATCGAAGGAATGATCTCGGGTTATATAGAGGATTATGAGAAATTTCTACCCGTGATAGAAGCTTTGATTTTGGGCGACGAGAATAAATCCAGAGGGTACGTATCCCTTTCCGGAATGGATAAGGACGATTCCAGCAATGTCAGGTTTTTGATGAAGTTCATTACTTTTGGTGATGTAGTTTCGTCGATCCTTTCGGAAAATATCGAGCCTTACGCCATTTATGAGAAGGTACGTGACGTTTGCTTGTCAGAAGAGTATAGAGATTTTGCCGGAAAAGTTAACATGATTACCTTGAACAACAGTCCTCAAACGATGCTCAGGAACATTGTGTTGTACTCAATAGAGGCGGAGATGAGTGAAGGCACGTCCAACGGGAGAAGCATTCTTGCTGTATCTCCCTCATCTGTTCTCTATTTCACGGAGGGGGTAAATCTTGACGATGTGTTTGCAAGAGCTTCACTGAGAATTGAGAAATTTATAGAAGATAGCATGGAGAAGATATACGGGGTATACGAACCGTCAGGCAAGAACTTCCAACCGACCTTCCTTTCGTGGATATCAGATTCTGGCATTGATTCATACCTTGGGAAGTTTGCGCATAAATTTTTTATGCTCGAGGGGGTCAACAACCTTCTTGAGAGAAATCAAGACTTTGTAGCGCAATGGAACAGCAAAGGATTTAGAATATCATTGGATGAAAAAAACAAGAAATTACAGATGGAACCATGTCCGGAAGGGGCGAGGGGAGAAGATATAGGGTATTGTAAACTGCTTTCCCTGTTTGCCCTAGAAAGGATACGTAGCATCCTCTATAAAGATAAAGGAAGTGTTACCGATAAGACTCTGAGGTCGTTGGGATTCGCATCGGAAAATGTCGGTAAGTACGATGATGTTTATCCCCGGCTGAAGCAAGTGTGTATAAGCAAAGGAAAAGAAGAATACCCCGAGAAACCCGAGAGGGAGGGTAGGAAGATTCTTGATTCCTTTGTGTCAGCCCCCACAACCGCAGAACGCGGAATGTCCAAGAAGGAGTCGTGTCTTATGTGTGGGGCCGAGGGGAAACTGACATTCAGCGACGTTTATGCCTTTGGTTTCAAAGCAACGTCGGGAACGGGAAGAAAAATATCTGAGAATAGATATGTTGAAGACTACAGAATTTGCCCTCTGTGCGCGACTGAATCTGAATTGAGAAAAATTGAGTTTGGTGACATTAGTGATTCTCTGACACTCCATGTTAGCATAGGAGATTACGTTCATCCTTTGGATTACACCACAGTCAAGAGCATAACGGATGCCACTTTGAAACAGATAGGCACTAATATTGAGATGAAAGGTGTTCCAAAGTCGATTGACCTCGATGATAAACTTTCATTTGCTCATGAGGGGGACACGAGGTTTCATGTGTTCTTTGACCATCATCACCTTGCCTTTCTTCCGGATTCTTGGGGTAACCTTCGTGGAGGGGATACTTATCCTAAATTTCTGTATATCGATTACCTTCTCCATTTCATTAAAGCCACGGGGTTCAAGGTTAGAGTATCGCCCCTGACATCCGGTGTGAGATTATTTGAACAGACGTTCCTCTGGGAGAATGCTCCGTCATGGGTTGCACCCATGGGACTGAGCGAAGTGCGCCTCGATGAAATTGAAGACCGTTTGGATGACCTTGACACAATCAAGAAGGTCGTTGACCTTGATGGAGGGGATGAAAGTTCTACGTTGAGAGTTGTTTTCAGTCTATCCCGAAGTCGGTTTTCAATCTATAGGTTGGTATTTGAATCTCTCAAGAAGAGGAATTTAAGGTCAATTTCGTCGGATTTGTATTCCGCAATAAGAAATTACGCGCAAAAAAATGCGAATGGTGAAAATATGGGAACGAATGGTGTGGAAAACATAGGAAAAGCAAACAACCGGAGTGACGTGAAGGGAATAGACGACTTGGTGAAATCGGCACTGGAAATTATGGCTAAGGCACCTGAAGGATTCTACGAAGACGAACGAATAATCTGGGAAGCTTTCGATACGATTGAAAGGCATAGGAAGGAATCGGATTCGGAAATTGTCGCATATATACAGGGCAATATAGCAAAAGTAGCTCAAAGAAGCAATGACGAATATCTGAGGCACGGAAGCGACTTGACAGGAAGTCAACAGGCATCAATTGCGAATTTCGCAGAAACGTTTGTTAAATTCTACAACGAAAGGAAGGATAAGATGTCGTCCCCTTATAAAAAGGACGTAATAAACGCCTTTGCTATCGAATATCACGTTCAGAAATGGAACTTGGTGAATGAACGGAAGGAAAAGAAAGATGGAAGGGAAGCTCTTGAAGGAGGTGATAAAGTTGAGCAGTAAGATTGGCACAGAATTGATGAGCATATTGGGAAAACAGTACTTCACAACTGAGAAAATAAATGATATACCTGCGCTCTGCCAGAATAACCCGAAGAACGTCACTATTCTTGTAATAAGGGAAACAATATCTCCCTTTATAGATAGAAGTGACGTGCCCGATGAGAGCATTTGGTTCAGGATGCCTGATGGGAGAAACGTCATTCAGGTCCCTGCAAGGAAATTCAAGTCCAAGGAAAAGATATTCGGCATCAAGCTACTTCGCTTACTTGGAATGGTTGACAGTGGTTATAGATACAATCATCTTACGTCACGTCAGCAGTTTAGGAATCCTACGAGCATTCTGATGGGTGAGACTATAGTTAATCCTGTTAAGGGAGAAGATACCCTCTCGGTCCCCGCAAGAGCACTGTACACTGACGTGTATTCCCTGCGTGACCGCGAATATATAACCAGAAAATTGACAAACAATGCACTAAACGAGGAGAGGACAATGTACGACAAGGACAAAGGGAAAACAAGTTCGGCGTTCTTCCAGACTGAGGAAGTGAACCCCGGTACATTTTTCCCCGCTCTCATAACCATAAAGGATCCTACGCCGGAGTTGCTCCTGCACATGATTCTCTCGCTTCAGCAGACTTCTTACGGCGCATCGTCTGCTACGATGGGTGCTAACTTCAGAAATCATATCGTAGGGATCGTTGGTAGCATTATTGAACCTCCGGTTTCTTCTTACCTGATATCCTATAGATTCGGTCAGACTGTAGAAAAACCTACGGACGTATCAACCCTCACGTTTGAGTACGTAAAAAAGACCTTGATTGACATTGAAACCGAAATGCTTACAGACGGCGCATCAATCTTGACAGGGGACAAGGTAAACGATCTGGTAAATTACATAAAATCACTGAAACTTCAGGGGGATGAAATCAAGGAAGCATACGAAGTGGCAAGGAAAGACATCGACGAATATATTGACTTCTCATTTGAGCTTAAGAAAAACAAGCGTTCAGGAAGAAAAAACAATCCAAACACGCCATCGTCGGGAAGTGATAAACCTGGAAACATTCAGACTGGAACTTCTTGATTCTCTTTACTATAACAGCTACCTTGATAGTGGCGCGGCAGGCGCAGCCCTGACGGCTACGTTCGTAGGGGACATCGCCATGATGTACGCGACGTGCAGGTCTTTAGGCATCGGCAATCTGAATCCTAAAATCACTTCGTCTCCACGCTACGAGGAGCTGGCAGATTGCCCGTTCATAATTTCTGTGGCCCATTCTGTTTCCCCCGTTAAAATGTTGCCCGTATACGATTTTGCTACATCCTTCATGAGCGAGGGATACGAAGATTTAGAAGCCTTTAAGGCAAGCTTTAACGCCCCCTTCCGTAATTGGATAAGGAAGCAGGGATTATCCGCAGGGAACGTATTCTACTTCTCCGTTGCCTATAGGGATTATTACCGCCTCCCCTCAACTTACTCGGTGCGATTGGGCAACATGCGTTCGTGCATTGCAAAGGTCTCCAAGGTCGAGGGTTCACCGCCCCAGGAATACGACATATGGGGGAACCTGTATACAGCGGGTCTTGTCAGGAAGAGGTGGAATCCTGGAGAGAAACCCCCCTCCCCTCCAGGGCCATCTCCAATGCTGGAGATATTGTCCTCATACTATGAGATTGTCAAGGGTCTTGACGAGACCTCGTGGAGGAGTATGGTCAGTCCATATGAGTGAATCTATCGAGTTCAATTTCGATCACGAATACGTAGATACAGATGAAACGGGTACTCCCTCGTTCCAGAGGGAATTCGTGGATGAAATTATCAACGGAAATCACGAAGTCTTGTTTCTACATGCCCCAACAGGCGCTGGAAAGACTTATTCATTTATCCTTGCCATTATGAATTCAAACCCCAAGAGAATGGACCCACACCTACACATCATAGTTGCCGAACCAACGAATGAAATCGTGAACGAATTCTACTGCAAATTCGTCACTATGATGGAGAAAAATCCTAGCAATGTAACGGAAAGACCAACTGCAAGGATGATCACTGGTCAGGCTCGTTCTTCCGAAGGAAGGATGAAAGAGATCCGAGGTGCAGTATCGAGCAACAATCTTGTCGTTACAAACCCAGACATTCTCTCTCTTTATGTGGCCGGCAACTATCTGCGAACTGCAAGGAAGGATTCAGCTAATTTCCAGGATGCCCTCATGCAGGCTGACGTTGTAATCTTTGATGAATATCATAGTTATGACCCGCAATCCCTTGGTAAGATACTTTCGATTCTCTTGGTATCGCGCTCCCTTAATCTGGGAACCCCGAAGTTCGTTTTCTCGACCGCAACGCCTTCTGAAAAATTCATGAGGATGGTGAAGGAGGCGGTGGGAGATGTTAATGTACTGGAAATATCAGCGAGTGCCGACCCATTTTCCATGAAGGGGAGGGAGATTCGCGGGGAACTGAAGGTCATCGTTACTGACGAGGACATTTTTGATACCGTTGGGGAGGCAAAGAAATTCAGCGAAGGAAGGGGTCTAGGAAGACTGGCGTATATATTCAACAGTGTCGTAGAAGCTGAAAGATTCGTCGGTAATTTGGAAGCAGATGGCATACATCCTGAGGTCATAGACGGCTATAGGAGACATTTAAGGAGCAAGACGAAGGAAGAAACAAATTGCGCACAGAACGCGGAAGCCATTGAGAGCGCTGTAATTGTAGCGACAAGTAGCATAGAGCTTGGAGTGAACATTCCTGACCTTTCCCTGGGGCGTATCCATGCCGGATACTACTTTGAAAATTTTGCCCAGAGACTCGGTCGGTTTGCCAGGAGCGGACAGCATTCCTTTGTGTATGTCCATGTGGACCATGACCTGATAGAAGGTTTTCGTTCTATAAAGAACGGCGGCTGTAATGATTATAGTGATTTCCTGCTTCAGGTTTCAAGACTGATAGCTTCGAAACACATATCTGAAACGGAAGTTCTGAATAATAGGGACATTTTTACTTATTGTATATGGAGAAACACAAATAGGCCGGGGTTAAAGGATAGCATCAAGGACGCATTACAGGGCTTTGGCGGAGGTTATCTTTTCGAGGTCGATCAGGTGTTGGAAGAGATAAGAGAGGGCGACCCATCGTCGGAACACGTCAAGTCATTCGTGGACTGGTGGAAGGATTATTTCCTCTCGTTTGGATATTTCAGAGGGGCTGTGAGTGAGGTTATGGTCAGGCTGCCCAACGGGCTCGAGACGAAATATGATTGGCTCCATGTGCTCAGATGGGCCCAGTTAAGGGTGGATGGTGGCGTCTATGTGGTAGAGAGGTGGCGTGAAAGAGGGGAAGCCGCGAAACCATCGGTCTCTTTCAGGGATTTCAGACATGGGGAAAAAGTTCTGGACTGGGAGAAAATGAAATCCGGAAACGAAAGGCTGTTCAGGGAAGAATGGAAGGAACAATTGAAGTCTGACTTGGGTACGTATCTTCACATCAGAGATGATGAGAGACTAAAACGTTATGCAATTACGTTGGGAAGAGCCCTTAACGTTATTACCCCCAGGACCCTGAGGCCTATTGACATAAAGGTACAGGATAATGATAACATCTTTATCTGACCTGGAAGGAATAAAGGGGGAATATTTCTACCACCTCTTTTCCTGTAGCACAAGACTCTGGCTTTATCATCGGAACGTATCAGGCAGCCCATCAAATGAGCATGTTCTGATTGGGAAATATGTGGATGGATCTTCCTTCCCAAGAGAAAGGGAAAAGCTTGTAATAGAAGGGATATGCTCAATAGATTTCATCAGGAACGAGCAGGGTGTGCAAGTCCACGAGGTGAAGAAGGGGAGAGGTGATGATATCGCTCAGGAGATGCAGGTCCAGTATTATATGTACGTTCTAGGAAGGGTGTTTTCAAAGGAGGTATCGGGATTTCTTCACTATCCGATGAAGAAGGAAGTCAGGGAAGTCAAGCTGGACAAGGAGAAGGTGTTGAATTCAATAGTAGAGATAAGGAGGATTACCTCATCCTCGTGCCCTCCACCACAGAGGAAACCCATATGCAGAGGATGTAGCTATGCAGAGGTGTGCTGGTCTTGAGCGAGGATTATATCATTCTGAGTGATGGAGTTCTCAAAGTTGAGGAGAAGACCTTCAGGTTTGATTCTGCCCAAGGCCTGAAAAGGTTTCCGGCAGAGGATGTACGTTCAATAAATTTCTATTCGGGAGGGGAGGTCACGACCGGTGCACTGAAACTTGCATCTGAAAAAGGAATCCCCGTAAACTTCTTTGGATACTATGGCAACTATCTGGGTACATACTGGCCGGGTGAAAAGCTCCTGAGCGGAGACCTGACAGTGGAGCAGGTGAAGCTTTACCTTGATGGCAGGAGGAGACTGGAAGCTTCCCTTCTCTTAATGAAAGGTGTGTTGGAAAACATGAAATCGTTCCTTGGAAAGTATGGCAATGATCTTTCATGGGCGCAGATAGACGAGAATGTGGAGACCGTGGAGGAGCTTATGCTCGAAGAAGGGAGAGTGAGAAAGCGATACTATGAGGAGTTTGACAGGATCGTTCCGGAGGAGTTCTCAATAACTGAAAGAACAAGGAGGCCTCCCTTGAACATGGGCAACGCACTGATTTCGTTCGGAAATTCAAGACTGTATGCCGAGATTGTGACGGAATCTCACTATACCTCCTTAAATCCGACCATTTCATTTTATCATTCACCTTCAGAAAGGAGATTCTCGCTTCCTCTGGACATATCGGAAGTGTTCAAGGTTCCATATGTTGACAGGTTCTTCGTGAAGATGGTGAAACAGGAAATCATCAAACCTACTACACAATTTTTTTCTGAGGAGGGGGGAGGCATATTGCTCAGCGATTATGGGAAGAAAATATTCCTGAAGGAGTGGGAAAAATGGATGAATTTTGAGCATTTCCATCAGAGGCTAAAGAGGGTCGTAAGTCATAGGGAAATGATCAGGCTTGAACTCTATAAGTTCATAAAACATGTATATTGTATTGAGAAGTATAGTCCCTATGTAATGGGAAGAGAGTGAAGATGTACGTCATTCTCTCTTATGATGTAGATTCAACAAGGACACAGATTTTCAAGAAGATGGTCGGAAGATTCTTGCATCATACGCATAATAGTGTATTTGAGGGTCGTATAACAGAATCCCAAATGATGAAGCTCAGAAGATGCATCGAGAAGGAGCTAAAGGTCAACGAATCACTGATCATCTGGTCATTCCAGGCCGAGTCCCATGTTAAAAAGACCGTATTCGGTTTTCAGGAGGAATTCAATTTCTTATGAGCGAGGACCAACCTCGATTGCGTAATCTGACTATTTAAATGAAGCATATGAGTTTATATTTTTTGCCATACGCCGTAAATTGGCTTCGGCAAATTTATTTATATCATAAACCAGTTTTCTTCTATAAATCGTCCCTATAAGGAATTGATACGTTGTTAAAGTTTGAGCAATTGATTGTATATTCACAGCTATAAATCGTCCCTATAAGGAATTGATACTATGGATATTGTTGGGGGATTATCGGGCATAGACGTCTATAAATCGTCCCTATAAGGAATTGATACAGGATTGAGCTTATTGCCAAATAACCGCAATAGCAAACTATAAATCGTCCCTATAAGGAATTGATACTCCACTATAGTCTATGCAGATAATTCTAGCGATTCGCTATAAATCGTCCCTATAAGGAATTGATACCTTATCACGGGCTCATTCGGTTGAACGGTTGCTACGGCTATAAATCGTCCCTATAAGGAATTGATACAGAAACCAACAGCGATTCCGTGATACTGAATACTGTACTATAAATCGTCCCTATAAGGAATTGATACACGTCTATCCACAAGCTATAAGCAGCTCTTGCATCATCTATAAATCGTCCCTATAAGGAATTGATACTGAATTCCATTTCCAGGAACATCTCGTATGGGGAGCTATAAATCGTCCCTATAAGGAATTGATACTTCGTTCATGCTTTTTTACCTCGCAATTTCATTATACTATAAATCGTCCCTATAAGGAATTGATACGGAAATATTGCGTTCCTAGATGTGTCTATGGGAATGCTGCTATAAATCGTCCCTATAAGGAATTGATACGCAAAAGCATGGTTCTGTATGTCATACCCAGTTAGGCTATAAATCGTCCCTATAAGGAATTGATACTAGCTAGACCTTCTGGATTCTGTCTGATGGATTCTACTATAAATCGTCCCTATAAGGAATTGATACACATAGCCGGATACGGGATCGCTCACGAAGTGACGGAGCTATAAATCGTCCCTATAAGGAATTGATACTGAATTCCATTTCCAGGAACATCTCGTATGGGGAGCTATAAATCGTCCCTATAAGGAATTGATACGGATACCTACTGGCCTCGATCTTCCCAGTTGTAAACATATATCGAGTTTTATCCAAAATCTCTGATTTAGAATTCTCCATCCATTTTGTCATCCTATCAAACGACTCACCTGTTTCCTCTTTCACAGCAGTGTTTCTACACTGCTGACAGCCGCCGATAGTTATATATTCAACCGTCAGGTTGTAATATGTATGAAGATTCCAAGGAGATTTTCTGGTCTAGAAGTTAAGCTTCCACTCACTGAGTGGAAGGAAGCTGTTATAGGGGGAGTTGCAGGTAGCACTCCCGTAGATGTGTTTCTTATGTTCTACAATACGTGGAGTATTGTAATTCTAAGTGTTGAAGATGGGAAGATAGTGAGAAGGGAGGAACAAACGGAAGATTACGATGATCCAAGGGATGAAGACACTCCTTATGATCCCCTTGACAAGATGTTCAGGGGAGTATTGAACACTGGTACCATCATAGACGTAGGGGGATATGGGACCTATCTTGATGATAAGGTGAGGTATGGAGTTGTATGTAAAGAGGGTGTCATCTGGCTTGAGAATGGGACGGAGAGCGATGTGATGGATGTGCTAAGAGAATCAATGAAAACCTCAATGTCAACCAATAAGGAGGAACACAAACTCCCTGATTCAATGAATGAAACTCTCATCTCTGCAAACGTGATTCCCATCGGTACAAAGAGGTCCATGGCAATAAGACAGGCAGTCCAACTTGCAAACCTGATGCTTCACATCCCAGACGGGATGAAGAGGGCAATTGTTAGAGGAATGGATTCAGAAGGTAACCCATTCTACTTCTACACACTTACCATGATCGATGAGTTATATTACAGGAGTTGGGTATATACTGTTACGGAGAGTACCAGTTCCCCGGATCCAGATTCACGGGAAAACAATGGAAAAGCGAGACACACCATCTCTGTCCTGTATTCCGATGTAGTAGGCTTCATAAGGTTCCCAACGGAGATAGTGAACTCCTCACAGGAGGGCAGATTGACTCCTGGAAATTACAATGAAATTAAGGACAGGCTTATAAGGGAGATAATAGACAATCCGGAGAAGTGGATAACTGACATCTGACCACTTCTCCCCTCTTTTTTTATTATATGGAGCAGTCAAACCCTATGCTTACGTCCCAAACATTCATCCTGTCTTTCAATGAAGCCTCTCCCTGAACTAGCATCTAAGAACACTTCGTTCATTTCAGTTATTTTGCTAGCTGACATGTTGCCAGCCCTAGTGTTCTTATAGGTTGTATTGAGTTTTTGGCTCATAAAAACGGAAGCTACCTGTCATGATGTTGGGGCGACGAGGGGACCGATGTCCTTAGTGAATCCGCTAAGGGTATCCACTCATCTGCCCTCTATTTTGAAATCCATTTGGCAACATCGTTTTGCAAGTCCAGCAAATATCGGAGTTACCTCTGTCCATCCAAATGAAGAAAGCCGTGATCCTGCAGATGGTCGAAATCACAACAAGAATTTTTGCAATATCATGAAATGCCATCGTGCAGACCCCAGTAACGCTAGCAATATTACTTCCTGTAACGTAGTGCTCTTCTCTCGATTCAAAGATGGAGGCTAAGGTAGATATTCCGAATGCACCGCTAACCCTATCAGCGACATTAAACAAGGTAGGTAATTACACGAGATTTATATCCATTCAGCCCATCGTGCGATATGGAGCGTTGGAAGGTACTGAATCTTGCTGGCATAATGATGCCTTTTGCCCTCTCTTCCTTCTCCGTCTTTTCATTATCCATGGTAATAGGCCAACTTTCAAGGTCCTTCCACGTTCCTCTCTCCTCTATATTTGCAGCGATTCCGATAGATTTCATAGGCGGTGCGATAGGAGGCCTTCTGTTAGGATACGTTGCAGACAGGACAGGAAGGAAGCCCGTCATGCTGATTTCAATAATACTATTCTCCGTTCCCTTGTTCCTGGCCTCAATCTCCACGAATCTGATAGAGATATTTGTTCTGTGGTTCATCATTGGTTTCGGTGTTAATGCACAAAATGGCGTATCCTATCCTGTCGTTGTCGAGACTCTGCACCATTCCACAGGTACCATAGGAGGCTTCCTGCAGAGCCTATACTTCATTGGCTTCCTTCTGGATTCGCTTGTTTTCATGGCATTCCCCTACTGGAGGACGTTCTTCATTGCTTGCGGTATCGTGGCCCTTGTACCATCCTTAGGTTTAGCTTCCATGGTAAGGGAGACTGGAAGAAGGGGCGCAGTGAGGGCTGGAATAAGGTCCATAAAGGGCAAGCTGGTTATCTACACGGCCGCCTTCTCCGCAGTCGTGGCGGGTGCTTTCATGTTCAGCGTTCCCCTCATGGGAGTTGTCCCTACATATCTGCACGAGATAAACGTATCATCCGCCATAATTGTCCCATTCTCCCTGATAGGATTTGCATTCTTCGTTCTCGCAGGCTACCTATCCGACAGATTCGGCAGGGGAACAATAGCGGTCATTTTCTCAGTGCTGTGCATCCTGTTCGGCATCATCCTTTATGAGGAAAGGGCGCCTCAGATTGCATTATTCGTCGTTGCCCTTATGTATGCATCTTCGGGCTTCTTCTCATTCTCAGGCATCTGGGTAAGCGAGAACTATCCGGCGGAGTATCGTGCCACCGCCACCAACATCGTCTTCTTTGCAGGCAGGGTTATAGGGGGTTTTTCTCCTCTGATAGCATCGCTCGTATATGTGACATCACTTGGAAAGGGGATAGCTTTTGTCGGAACCGTCGCAGGAATTCTTGCGCTAGCCGGCGTCCTCTTATTTTTCTCCACTAATTGGGTAACAAGAGAAAGGACTGGAGTGCCAAGGGCATAGATGCGGCTCACCAATGCTCTTTTGAATTCCTTTATGCTCCTTCTTAGGTTTATGGCCTCTTCGTGTTATTGACGAGGAATCCCTGTTGCTTGGAACTGTACCTAAGAATGATGCCAGCTTGATCTCATCGAGGAATCCGTGAACATCACCTGTGTATGATGGCAAGAGAGAAGCAAGTTAATTCAAAGGTTCCGGCAATCTTGTTTTGGTCTGAAATCTAACTTCGTAAATCATCTTTCAGTTCACGTCACTTAAGCATCAATGTGCTGTCCTGAAATGTGATGAGTATATGACTGTCGCAGGCCTGACGGAGTTCGGTGGAACTGCCTGAATAAAGGTGAAGGTTTACAGTTTCCACTTTCCGAATCTTGAGGAATTCTATCAGTGGAACAAAATCCGCATCCCCGGACAGTACGATTATAGTTTCTATTTCCCCATTTAGGGCCAGGGTTATTGCGTCCACTACCAAAAGTACGTCCACGCCCTTCTCCTCGGGTATGAATTCCCTTCCAAACGGTCTGTACTTGAGTTTCCTCGTCTTTATGGTTACGGGCCACTTTGCGGAAAGAGCTCTTATACCGCTGTGGAACTTCTGCTGCTGAGCATATTGTGATTTCTCCTTAGAGCTGTCCTTTATCGCGTCATAGAGGTAAACTGTCCTCAGATCAAAACCGAACTGTTCCGAAAGAAGAGAAAAAAGCTTTTCGTAATCAGCGGGAGGAAAGGGCAGCCTTCGCGAATCTTTGAGGGAGTGATAAAAGTTCGAGTTATCTATAAGCAGGGCAGCCTTCTTCATATTATCAGTTGAGCCCAGAGTTACTGGCTTGAGCCAGTAAATCTGGGGATCCTATAGTTGTCATATGGTTAAACGGTATTTAAGAATTATGAATTTCATGCTCTCTTTAATGAATGATATGGTCAGTTATTCTTGTTATTTTTGGGGATGCGAACAATTTCTATCCGTCTCTTATTGCACTTTCCCCATACTCCCTGATATCGTCATACGCCAACAGCCTCAGATATTCATCCGCAAGGAGGGATTCCGTTAGGCGGGAGAGAACACTCTATCCAGGTCAGAGGATGGCCTGCTGGCTGAGGGTTATCAAAGATTCTGGACATACGATGAGATGAAGGAATATGGAGAGAAGCATATGTCAAATACCCAGAATAGATAGCAGAGGGGCAGGATTTGCTACAGGATCACTGGAATGAAGAAAATAGACACAATATCTTCATTCAACAGATATGTAAATATCCAGCCTGCTTTTCCTCTCACATAGTCATACCCTCCAGATATTTGAAACATCCTGTGGATCCGGATAGCCGTCTGCCCGATCCCCCTTTACCCCGAACAGGTATGAGCGTTCAGGACGAAAATTGACCATATAAGGGAGGGGAATCACTGCACTCAGAGCAAAGACTGGGATGCCAGTTGAATGAAAGCAGTGGAGCAGACAGCCACACCCAGTGTGTCCGGACGTTTCAATCATCTTCCAGGTCTGACACCTTTCTCTCTGTGAGCATTACGTTTTCGTACTTCCATGACTTCCCGTTGCTGAGCATGAAGTAAATCATCCTGATCAGCTTCCTCATAGTAAGCACATGGGCCAATTTGCCGGAAACAGTCCTTTCTTTCTGATGGTCGTAATACTCCATTATTGGTTTGTTTCTAATCTTAACGGTATCTACAGCTATGGACAAGGCCCATCTTGCTGTTGATGCACCCTCCTTTGACATGTGGCCTCTCCTTGTTATTGAAGAGGAATCCCTGTTGCTTGGAACTATGCCGAAGAATGAGGCCAATTTACTCTCACTGGGGAATCTGTGAACATCACCTATGTATGATGACAAGAGAGAAGCTAGATAATAATCTATTCCAGGGATGGTCATCAGAAGAATCACATCTTCAGATTCCCTAGCTCTAGATTTTATTCTCTCCTCCAGAGGAGGTATCTGATCCTCCAGGAATTTCAGCCTGTTGAGCATTGTCTTGAAAACAACATCCTTGTCATTGTTGAATCTGATGCTCTCCATTGCCTTCCTCCTCTTGTCGGAGAAGTTTTCGCTGCTCTCCGGAAGGGAATCAAATAGTCCCTCCCTTTTAAGATAGCTTATTATGGATGTTTTCATACTAGAGACTTCCTGTCCCAGTTTTGCCCTCTGTATCAGGAGATCACGGAATATTCTGTCCTCCTCTGACAACAGGTGGGATTCAGGGATCATGTTCACCAGGTGAAGCTTTGCCAGCTTCACTGAGTCAACATGATCGTTCTTCCTCTTAGACTTGACTATCCATGAAATCATCTTGGGATGAGCAACAGTTATGCTTTCATATCCAAGCGACTTCAGCTTATTGAATACCACATAGGCCATTCCTGATGCCTCAAACGCTATCCTTGTTTCAGAAGGTATCTTCTCCCTGAATTCTTTGTATCCTTCTGGATTCATTGGAAATGCGAACTGCTCAATGACGTCTCCTGAGGGAGACATATATGTTGCTACGCTTTCCTTTTCGCCAATGTCTATCCCTACTGCATGGTCGTTCATGTTCTCCATATTCACTTTCCTTCTTTTCATTCTTTTCCACCTCCATAGCGACACCAAGCATTGACTGGTGTCGCTTGAAGAAAAAGCAGGCGGTTAGGGATATTTACTACTCAATCAGAGCAGGAAAATCATGCGCCCTAGTAGCTCGATAAAGAGCCAATAAAAAGTAAGGGGCAATAAAGAAAGACAATCAGCTGTTATGTAAAATACGCTGAATTAAGGGCCTAATTAACATTCACTACGCAAATCACTCCTTGATTTCATATTCAACTATTTCACTGACTTTAACTATAGGGTTTAAGTAGCCTATCCATTCGCATCCTTACTTAACGAATTCCCTGTCAATTTTATCCATGAGCTTCGAGTCGATGATCGGGAGAGTCTGCACATCAGCCCAATCCTTTACAGTATGGAGGTACCTAAGATAAAGTTCCTCGTTTTTATTCGAGCTCTTGATAACTGCTACAAAATCATACGCTCCATATGTACCGTAGCGCTCAATAACTGCTCCACTCTTGATAGCCTCATCGGTAATCTTCTGTGCAGCATCAGCCTCTTTCTTTGTGGGATTCCTTTTTCTTTTAACCAGCATTATTACGTTCATATCCATGTTAACCGCACTTAAATTTATTAAGTATTTATAAGCTTTTAGCTAAATTCTCATATGATATTCAAAGCTCTTGTACCTAATAAAAGATCCATTCTCATAATAGGTAGGTATGGTTCAATTAATGGCTACCGAACCCAGGTGCTTTCCCTCTAGGGCACTCAATGCAGACCTTTCTGAATTCAGCGGTTGAACCTTATCAGTCAGTCCTTCCTGCCGTGTTGACATATCCCGTCTAATGATTTAATTAAGGTAAATATTTTTTCGATAACCTAATAAGTGATTTCATTATCCAGAGAAAGATTAGAAATGGGAGGAGAAATACCTCGATCATTTTCAGACGGAAGGTATGTTGTTGTTAAGAAGCTTGGAGAGGGCGGTAAGGGGATAGTATTCAAGTGTTCGGACGAGATGCTTAACAGGACTGTTGCAGTGAAGATGATAAAGACTTCACTGGACGAGGAGACTTCCTCAAGGTTCAAGAGGGAGGCGCAGACCACTGCAAGGTTGAACCACCCGAACATAGTCTCCGTATACGACATAGGGAACGTGGACAACCATCCTTTCCTCGTGATAGAATACATAGACGGCAAGAGCCTTGACGACGTGATCAAAGAAAAGTCAGTGCTGTCCCCTTGAGAAAGTGCTCCACCGGTCGTTATGATCTTTATGAAGTCAGCACCATCCCTCAGGACAGTCCTAGTGGCCTTAATGCACTCTGGGACCCCGTCACATACTTTTCCAAAGTAGCCGTCAACTAATTCTACAGGCAACGTATGCGATAACTCCCCATGCCCAAATGTCTGGGTAAGGGCATTGCCTGCAGCAATTATATCAGGCCCGTCAATGTATCCAGCTTTCACACCATCCCTCAGATGTATGTCATATTTCCCGCCGCATGCCCTTACCGTCGTGAAACCAGAGTCTAGCACCTTTTTCAGGGACGGGATACAGGAAAGGAGGCGGCTCTCATCCCTCTCATATACAAAACTCTGGGCAAATTCATCAAATTTGAAGCCTCCAAAATGAATGTGAGCATCAATGAAGCCAGGCGAAATAAACATGTCACCTAGGTCGATCACGTTCTTGCACGAGATTCCATTTCCTACATTAAGGATCTTTCCATCCCTTACGAGTATTTCTTTCCTGCCAACAAAACTGATGCCGTCAAAGACGTTTGAAGACTTGATGAGAATGGTGTCGTTCATAAATTCCCATATTAGGAAAAATTTAAGGATTTCCGTAGAGGAGCGGCTAAATTGACCCATTGAATAATGAATCTATGTGCCAGAAATTTTAGGGTAGAGGTTGTTGTGACGTACCCAATATCCCAAGAGATATCCAAGACTTTATGAAGATGCGTTCCGGAAAAAGTTATATTTACAACTTAAGTATGAATCCATGCCTGGAACTTCAGATTTCGTTGGGACTTGGAAACTATTATCCTTCGAGAGTGAGGAGGAGAAGGGAAGAATAGAACATCCTTTTGGAACGAATATCACAGGCTTTCTAGCTTATTGTCCTGATGGAAATATGAATGTGAATATCATTGTGAATGTCATGATGAACGACAGACTAAAATTCAAATCTGGTGATTTAACTATTGCATCTGAGGAGGAGATGAAAAGTTCTTTGTTCTACATAGGATACGCTGGAAGGTACGAAATTCAGGATGGATTTGTTCTCCATCACATTGATGTGTCCTTCTTTCCAAACTGGGTAGGTCAAACTCAAAAGCGGCTTTACTCATTAGGTCATGGGGAATTGACACTTGAGACAGAACCAATGAATGCGTTGGGTAGGCTCAAGAAATTTCGTCTTGTTTGGAAGCATGTCTGAGCTTCGTTTTATTTGTCTGAAACAGTTGCACTAGTTCAAAACTCCGTTGGAAACCTTATGAATCCTATCACGTCTGAATACACGGCAAATATGGTGTTCTTCACTTCACTGTTGTTCTTGTGTGCATGCTCAGCTGCTGCGAAGGTCACCACATCAGTAATTCACAACGCATGGAGCCCTCCGGTTTACTTGTTGAACCTCACCTCGCGGTTATGGAAGTATTGTATGTAAACGTCTACGACTGGATGTGAAGATCATAAATGGGAAAGGATAGAAAAATTATTAACAACAGCTTGATGGATACAGAATGGTGACAGAAGTGACATCGAAGAGAAATGGTAAACTCACGAAAGTAATTGCACTGGAAGAACATTTTTCCACCCCCGCCCTCATGCAGATGAACAGGAAGCTGTTTGAGCCTCTGACGAAATTTCATGGTGCACATCCATAAGTTGCAAGCTACGATGAACTTGCGGGCAAGCTTACAGACTTGGGTGAAGGTAGGATATCCAATATGGACCATGCGGGGATCGACATGCAGGTCCTCTCGCTGACCTCTCCCGGTACGGATCAGATGGAGCCGGCAGACGCGTTGAACTTTGCCAGTTCATCGAACGATCTCGTGGCAGGTGCAGTTGAAAGGTTCCCCTCACGTCTTGCAGCCTTCGCCTCGTTGCCAACATCCTCTCCGGAAAAGGCTGCAGACGAGCTGGAGAGAACTGTAAAGCAATTCGGGTTCAAGGGAGCTGTCATCAACGGGCACTGCCGTGAAAGGTATCTTGATGACAGGTTCTTCTGGCCAATCTTTGAGCGGGCTGAATCACTCGGCGTGCCGGTCTACCTTCATCCCACTATCCCCCCTCCGCCCATCGTAAATACATATTACGCCGGAAAGTTTGAAGCGGACCTGACTTACCGCCTATCATCGGCTGCCTGGGGATGGCACATCGAAACGGCAACGCACGTTCTCCGCATCATTCTCGGAGGGTGTTTGACGAATACCCGAAGCTTCAGTTGATAATCGGACACCTGGGAGAGGCACTCCCTTTCATGATGGAAAGGCTTGAGCAGAACCTTCCAGCCGCGCTCACAAACTTGAAACATCCTTTTGGCGCCTATCTACGTGAAAACATCAACTACACAATAAGCGGCTTCAACTTCACTCCTGTCTTCCTGAACCTGTTCCTTGAGGTGGGAGCAGAGAGGATCATGTTCTCTGCTGACTACCCGTATTCTTCCATGGTGGAAGCCAGAGACTTCCTGGAACACCTGCCTGTCAGCTCAGACGATAGGGAACGCATCGCACACGGGAACGCTGAACGCCTCATGCATATCTGATCTGGTTGAAAATCACTGCTGACAGTTGAATGAAGTGCGACGGCATCTGATATCCCCCAATCCTCTGGTGAGATCTTTCCTGCGGAATCTCAACCTAATGCTTTGAGAAGGGAAGGAACGGGGGAATCCGGCCATCGCCACCCCCCGTCCCCTGTCCCTTCAATCCATCTTTTCAAAACGTTATTCAGTGAGGACGTTGAGGAGATAGGAACTCCTAGAAAGACCATATGGGTTATCCCGTCCAATCAATTGATTATGCTTGAAAGTAACGCAGGAGGTACTGAGAATAACGATGAAGGGAGGGAAGGGCAAATCTGAAAAACAGTAGGAAACACTCAAGACTCATGAAAGTTACCACCAAACAGAACAGCAGTTGCTCGCTCCTCATTTGCTAAAGCAAAGACCGTCGCTCGCACACAAGTACCGCATTCCAAGATTGTTCCCAACTCCTTAGCTTCACGTTAACTCACCGATAACGGAAGTGATTCTTCAAGATGGATTCCATACATCAACGAGTATCGCATAACAGGAATGCAACTGAATGGAATATCCTGCTAAGAGATGCTGCCAATGCAACCTGCTTATCAAGTGGAGTTAAAGTACTTTGAATAGGATGAAAGTCCCACTGACCGGAGCTAATAGTGACCATGTGTTGCATACAAGCCCCAGGTGGTAAACGAACATCATCTAGAGAAGGAACCTAAAGGGAAACTAGATGGGCAAAATGTGGGAGTGAATAAATCGAAGAATGATGTGTCAAAGGAGGAGATACCCGAGTGAAATATCAATGGTGGGGAGTAAGAGGAGTTACTGGTTTATGCATGGAATTCAAACACTAAGGAGGGGGTTGCACCCCCTACGATTTGCTAAAGCAAATCTACCCCCGCAACCAAAAGTGGAAGGGATGGTCGGGATTCGTACACCAAGCTAGCAAAGGAGAAAGATCAAGTCAAGACAAGATGGTACACAGAGGCTATCAAAGTAGGATGGATGGGAATGCACTCCAGGCTACAGCTAGTTGGCTTGCATAATTAGCTTACTATGAAGTAGATGAAACCTTCTGGAATAAGGGTGGACAAGCTAATTTATAGGCATTCAAAGTCAGAGTCGATGGGAACGATTTAACTTTTGATGGATAGTCAAGAGTGGTATTACTCGTTGAGAAAGTCTGTGTTCTCATTTAGAGCTTCCATTAGTTGTGTGCATGACAATCTTTTTTTGTTGAAAATTATCCATCTCAGAGTTGCAACAATTTCCGAGGATGGCCAGATTATAGGGAAAACATCAAAAAAAGCGTCAAGAAACTCCAATGGATGATGTGTGCCTTAAGGCCTTGTATTCTAGGGAAAAATCAAGTAAAACCGTAGAGGAAATAAATTCCTGTTTTTTCATTCCTCGCCGTGTAGGAAAGAAGCCGAAAAATGAGTATTCGGAATTTTTGGTGTTCTACCGGAGCCAAATAATACTACACGTTGAAGCACAAACTCCTGGGGGGATTATTTTTGTGTATTTCGTTGTAATTTTTCTTGAATATTGGAGTCCTTTTTGTTCCAAATATCTCGCATAATGGCTATGGAATTAATAAACTGTGCTTGGAAACGTTGAATTTTCCTACTTGAGGATTTAATTTGGCACCTCCTTTTCCCAAATTTAGTAGCGTTCGTAGAGAATTTTTGGCTTAAAGATAGATATGATATCTATCTTTCGCTGGTATTGGGACACGCATGTAAAATCTCAGGTCAGCCCTTCCTGCATTACATGATGATGACCTCCTTTATTTACATATCCATTGGACCCGGATGGAGACTGCCTTCACTGCCCTTTCCGCATACACGCATTAACATTGTGATGTAATCTGACGATAAAGCGGGGACAGGTGATGGCACTCATAAGTGAGAATGAAGTCATTCACGTCCCAATAAGCCATGCAGCAGTCCCCATTGACCGGTGTGTCCGGATTCAGTCATCATCAAGTCTTGAGAGTTTGCTTTCTGTGAGCGCTGTATTCTCGTACTTCCATTCCTTCCTCTCCTTGAGCATTGTGTATATCATCCTTATGAGCTTCCTCATCGTTGATACGTGAGCGTACTTCCCTGATCCGTTCCTGTTCTTCACTGAGTTATAGTATTCCTTGAGAGGCTTGTTTCTCAGTGTTATTGTGTCTACAGCTATGGACAAAGCCCATCTTGCTGTTGCTGCACCCTCCTTTGACATGTGGCCTCTTCTTGTTATTGATGATGAGTCCCTTGTCTCAGGAATGACGCCGAAGAAGGAAGCAAGCTTATCCGCATTCGGGAATCTGTTCACGTCCCCTATGTATGAAGACAGAAGGGAAGCGAGATAGTAGTCAATGCCTGGTATGGTCATGAGAAGCTTAACGTCCTCGTTATCCCTTGCTATCTTCTTTATCTCCAAGTCCAAGGGATCCCTCTGTCTTTCAAGGAATTCAAGTCTTTCCATCATTGTTTTGAGAACAAGGTCCTTCTGGTTGTTGAATCTTATATTCATTATTGCAGTCCTCCTCTTCTCAGAGAAGGTGTCGTTTGATTCAGGCAATGAGGAATAGAGACCCTCTCTCTTCAGGTATCCTATAATTGAATTCTTCAGTGAAGAGATTTCGCTGGACAGTTTCACCCTCTGTATGAGGAGATCTCTGAATATTCTTTCATCCTCACTGAGAAGGTGGGATTCTGGTAGCATACCTACTAGATGCAGCTTCGCCAATTTTAAACTATCCACTTTGTCGTTTTTCTTCTTGGATTTGACGATCCACGAAAGTTCCTTGGGGTGAGCTACAGTTATGTCACTGTAGCCTAATTCCCTGAGTGTTCTATCCACCACGTATGCAGATCCGGATGCCTCAAATGCAATCCTTGTTTCCCTTGGTATCTTGGATGCAAATTCACTGTAACCATCTGTGTTCATGTCAAACTCAAAGTTTTCCTTAACCTCTCCCTCAGGGGAAAGGTACGTCACCGTGCTCTTCTCTTCACCAATGTCTATTCCAACCACAGGGCTGTTCATGTTATTCCTATTTCTTCTTTTCTTATTCACGTTATTCACGTTTTCCCTCCCTGCTGCTCTTAATGCTGACTAAGAGCAGCATAGAATGGCTGACCGACAGGAGATTTTACTACTCAGTCATTAGTCTTTGCAACCTCGCAGAACTCGATGTTTCTTTTCAGTCCTTTCTCCTCAGATATATCGGGTACCCTGTAGCTCTCTTGTCTGATAATAACCCCGTCTCCGATGCGTTCATCCTGAAGTATTCCCGAGTTAGTTCATCTGATCATCCATGGAACGCTCAATGATCTTCTTCCAGTTCCTTCTTCCCCTTATCCTGGAATTCCTCTTAGGGATGAAGGATATCATAGTGTTTTCATTGAAGTTTTCGAGGATATTTTGATCTGAGTAATATTTCCCCAGTTTGATCCGTTTGAGGTCAATACATATCTTCCCTATCATCTCGAGAGCCTTGCGATATGCATCCATCTCCGATTTCACAGGAAATGAATATCCAATGTACATCCTCGTTGCTAAATCCATAGATACGAATGAATACACGAACTTCTCCTCCTTTACTAGTTAACCGCTCATTTCCCTTATGGAAGGATAGTGTTCAGCAACGGTGAGGGAATAACCGGTACTGTCACCAGATGCATCCACTGAAGCAATACCCTCCCTCTTAAAGGAATTCATGAAAAGGTTGTTGAGTAACGGGATGACAAGTGTATCAAAATACAATATTTCCGCCCTCTTGTTGCTTAAACTGAAAATATCTTTCACTAGGATGATGAATGCCTTCCCTGATCATAAAGAAGGAGGGAGATTAGTCATTCGTGTTCCGAAGTAATCGTTAACTGTCAAAAATAAATACGGCAAAACATATATCAAGTTGTGATCAACGGCGATGAGGAAAAGAGGAGATACGGTATTCTTATTTCATTGCTGTCGCGGGGTAAGATTGAAGATGCCGTTACGCCTGCAGAAGTCTTAGAGGATTCTAATGTGCTGTGTTCTCATCCGGAGGTCCACATTTGTCCGGGCTTCGAAAGCTTCGAAGACGTAATTGCAACTGCAAGGTCTACCCCTCATTTCTGGTATTCCGAACGCGGTCTCATCCACATAGAAGAGCATGAGGATAAGAAACAACTGTTCAGGGAGTTTTCAGTTAAGATCGAAGGAACGAGACATTTCAACTTCGTTTTCGTAACATGCCTCTCACTGGCCAAGGAATTTCAGGACAAGGGATACCATCCACCGCTGATAGTGCCAACGAATAGGCTCAATGCGGGAAGCCTTTATCCATTGAAAGGAAAGAAATCTGTTGAGCCTGATGCAATAGTGATCACAAGGGATGAGTTGAGCACTGCGGAATTCGGGCATTACCGTACAGCAGCAGTTGAGGTGCAGCTGAGCGGCTTCGACTTCCTTTATGCGAAACTGAGAAAATACAGGGAGCTATTGTTGACAGGGGAGAAGCTGTTCATCCTGATTATAATACCCGATCGCTTGGGCGGTGACGTCGATGCATTTGTAAAAAAGGTACAACTGATGGGCTTTATAGAGAACGTCAATTATCGTGTCCAGATCAGCGGGAGGACGGGACCGGGTAACAACATCAAATTCCAGAATAGCGCCAGCTCGGTCCAATAATCCCAACGGAGAGGGATCAAACCCCAAGATGCGATTATAGCAGCGACAACATAATAGAGGAACTCAAAGGCAATGAGATAGACTAGGAATAGCTTGAGTGAATTCCAGGGGTCATGGGAATCACTAACGTGAAATGGGTATGTTTTATACATTAGCACAACCACGGAGGCAGTCTGTATCGCGATGAATGTGAACATCTTTCTGAAATTCGGGTTGCCTATCGGAAAACCTAAGTGCAAGAAATAGAAGATTAGAAGACCAGAAATGAAGATTCCCCCTGACCCAACCGAAATTCCCAATAACAGCGACCTGATAACCTTGTACTTCCGTGTCCACGTTCCGATCTCTTTATTCTTACTCTGTTCCATCCCTCTTTTCTGGTTTTGGAGGTCATCCAGTTGATTCTGGTACTCTTTATCAGAACGGTCGGCGTTTTCAATACACCTATCCCTTTGTTCAATACAAAGCTTCAAATCTTCGCAACATTTTTTGATTGCGTTCTCCCTCTCCTCTAGATCTTTCTTGCAGTCTGACTTTAACTTCTCTAAGTCACTCTTCGATTCCTCGGATTCTTTTCTCAACCGCTTGATCTCTTCGTCTTGCTTCTCGATTTCCTCATCTCGTTCCTTGAGCTGGGATTCTTGGTTTTTTATGGTTACTTTGGGCATCTGAATTGCTTTCTCTTTCTCATCCCCATTTTCTGCCACTTTCTTATTAAGCTCTTCGATCATCTCACCTATTAAAAAGTATTTCAGCTCTCTGCGCCTGACCACGTTTATTCCATCTCCGAATTTGCTCACGACTTTGTCATTAATTTTTTTTAGGTCTGCATCATTAAAAAACTGTGGTTTATCCTGCTCTTTTAGCAACTTGACGAAAAATTCCTCTTGCTTGGTACTTGGGGGGATGGGAGTCTTCATTGTTTTTCCTCCAGCAAGTCTAGAAGTTTCCACCATTCTACGAGTTTTGCCACGTACTCCCTTTTGGTCATTCTATCAGGCTGGGACAGCATAAGCGATCTCAAGGGTTCCGTCAAAGAGGGGGCGATCTCCTTTAACTTAAATAAATAAACGAATTCTGACCCATCCTTCACATCATCTGCAGCGTGCAAACTACCAGGATTTAGAATACCGGGATGGGAACTAGAGGCTTCCTTGTCCGATGACCTATTTGTATTTACTATGTTTTTTCTAGTGGTTTTTTCTTCAGACGTGGTTACCAATAGCGATTCACATATATATTTTTATGGAGACGGCGTCGATGGTCAGTTTCCTTGACTTGAGCACGGTATTTTATCAAAATTGGTATCAGAAACGTGTTTATTCATGGTGTAGTATATAGTTAAAGAATCTACTTCTTGCAGAAACTCCAAGAGATCAGGAGATCATGGATAGTCTTGTTGCCCACAATAAGAAGACAGGCAAGGAAAACATGAAACTCAAGGAGGAAATTGAGCGTCTCAAGAGGGAAATTGAAGAGTACAAGAAGAGGTATCCAACAACCGTGGGCATCAAGAACGGAAAGGCGTACTTCATAATGGATGAACATCCACGGAAGGAGAAGAGCACCAGGAATCCTGGAGCACGACCCGGTCATAGGGGACACTTCAGGAGGACGCCTCACTTTACGGAGCGGATAACACTGAAGGTATCAGCATTCTCCTGTCCAATATGCTCCTCTCCCCTTATCAAGAAGGGTATTCTCGCAGGAGGGTGATCGAAGACATCCCTCCCATAAAACCTAGAGTCATTCAATACCGCATCGAGAACGTTTCAACAACCATGAAGGAGATGTTTGGTATAACGATATCAGAGGGTGAGGTGCAGGAGATTCTCTATCAGCTCTCAGATGTTCTAGGTAAAGAATATCTCAATCTTCTTTATGATATAAGGAGAGCACCATCAAGGCACATGGACAAGACATCATCAAGGGAGAACGGATCGAACACCAATCTATGGGTATTCGTAACCAAGGCGGAAGCGATATTCCATACGGCCATGAGCAACAGCCACGATGTTGCCCTTGACATTCTGGGCGAACACAACGGAACTGACATCCACGACAGATACAGCGCATTCGATAACCTTGCATCCAAGACAGGGAATGCGCAACAGTACTGTTGGGCACACATAATCTCTGATACGAAGGAGCTGGAGGATTTCTACGGGGAAGAGGGAAGGAGGATAAGGGAATCTTTACAGCGGATATACGATAAGTCGAAATCGTTCAATGGGAATGGAGCACATGAGGACATCGATCACCTTTATGAAAGGCTCACATTCCTGCTAGATACCGGTTACAACCATCTGGAAACAAGGAAGTTCGCTGATAATCTCATCAAGCGCAGGAAGGAGTGGCTGTTCAGGTTCGTGATAGACCCGGAAGTTGAACCGACAAAAACAGGGCTGAAAGAGCTCTCAGGCCTTCAGTAATATACAGGAAGGCCTCCAGAGGGACAAGATCATCTCGTGGATCAGAGGCGTATGATAGACTCTTCTCCATATTCTATATTCAGAAACTGAGGAAGAAGAATTTCATAATAGATGTGCCACAACTCATCGCTAGAAAGGAGCTTCATCCAGGTTGAAGTGCACGTTAGACTGACCAGTTACGAGACAGCGATTTGATGCCAGACGGTACAGAGTAGCAGGAGAATTTTCTCCAAGATGGAACAAGAGTTTTCTTGTCTTAACTCAGGTCCAAGTATAGTTCGAGACACCGCCTTTAAAAGGGAGACCAGTTAGCTACTGCAACTAATATCTTGAGGGGAAATCTTTCTCATATCGCCTTTTGCTTAAATATGTGATATCAAATAGAACCAAAGTTGCAATGGGCTTGTCCGGATTTGGACCGGAGTCTTCGACTCCCGAAGCCGAAAGGATACCAGGCTACCCCACAAGCCCCTTGGCAGGATTTCAAAGGCTTTAAAATGTTTTACCTATTATACTTGCAGTGAAGAGCAACAGATTCCCTTCGTCAGATGCACTTATTTTCAACGTATCAGGCGAGATAGTGATGTCCAGCGATCCTGGAAAAACGATAAAGAAGTGGAGGGAAGAGTTCAACGTAACACAGAAGGAGCTATCTGAAAGGATGAAGATAAACACATCCGTAATCAGCGATTATGAGACTGGCCGCAGGAAGTCCCCAGGAGCGCAGTTCCTGAAGAGTCTTGTGTCTTCACTCATAGAAATAGATGCTGAAAGGGGTAGTCCAGTACAATTGAAGTTTTCCCTTGGAACTGAGAAGGACGTCATCCTTGACATAAAGGAATTCTTCTACGATGTGGACCTACAAAAGTTCATAAGGATGATAGAAGGGAAGGAAGTGAGCGGCCTTGCAATGAAAAGGAGCATTAGAGGTTACACGATTTTAGACTCACTGAACGCAATTCTAAAGCTGACTTCGTTTGACTATTTCAGGGTTTACGGCTGGACTTCAGAAAGAGCATTATTCTTTACGAATGTTGAATTTGGAAGGTCTCCGATGATAGCAGTAAGAGTTCATCCAATCAAGCCGGCGGTGGTCGTATACATCAAGCCAAAGAGGATAGATCCGCTTGCGATAAAGCTGGCTGAGATTGAGGGAATACCTCTAATAATCACGGACCTTTCCCCAGACCAGATAAAAGAAAAGCTGAAGTCAATCTAGTTCAGTAATCTATTCAGGTACCAATCAAGACTAAACCGGATGAAGTCTGAATATGTCTGGCCCGTCCCAACATAAAGGATAGGCTTCTTCGTCTCTGATAGGAGGGATATTACACATCCGCCTTTTGCATCTGCATCTATCTTCGTCACAATGTATCCATTTATCCCTACAGCTTCGTCAAAGAGTTTTGCCTGGCTGAGAACATCCGTGCCAGATAATGCATCCAGCGTAAGGAGAATGAGGTCGGGATTGGATATTCTCTTTATCTTTTTCATCTCTTCAAGAAGATTCTTGTTGTTCTGCATCCTGCCTGCAGTATCTATCAATACAACAGACCTCTCTACCTTTGAGGCGTGTTTTACGGCATCGAATGAAACCGCTGCAGGGTCTCCCCCCGCCTGGTGTTTAATCACCTTCACTCCTAATTTTTCTCCGTGAAGTGCTATCTGCTCTATGGCACCCGCCCTGAAGGTATCAGAAGCCGCAATCACCACATAATACCCCTTGCTCCTGAACAATTCCGCGAGTTTGGCAATGGACGTAGTCTTACCAGTACCGTTCATTCCTACAAACATTACTACGTATGGCGACTTCTTGCTCGCGTTTTCAATGACGTCAAGAGGAGTGACGTATGCCACTTCCCTTATGGTCTCCCTCACAGCTTCCTTGAACACAGAGTTCCTGTCACCCTTAAGCCTTATGCTCTTGTCATCTAGTTTTTTGAGGAGTACACTTGATATCCTGTCCGCAACTGGAAGGGCTACATCTGCCTCTAGGAGCGATATTTTCAGGTTTGCCGCTATTTCCTCGAAATCCCTGGAATTCGCAGTCACTGTGATTGAAGTACCCCTCACGTCAACGTTACCGGAAGGCTCTTCCACCTTCTTGGCAATGCCAAGTTTTTCCTTCAGTTTTTCAAACATCTATTCACTTTTTGTATACCCTGTTAAGGTAATCTTCCAACTGTGCATACCTCTGCTGCAAGTCACTTTCAGATTTCCTGCTGCTATCAAGAGCCTTTGCCGCGTCGTTCTTTCTTTCCTCAAGAATACTTATGGCATCCTTTATTGTAGCTTTCTTGTATGCGTTCGATCCTATGTTTACTACAACCCTGTCCTTGTTCTTGACTTCGCCTTCAATGTACAACCCTCTCCCTATAGGGATGAGTGAATCACCTTCTATCCTTGAAATATTTCTCAGGAAATCCGTAGTTGCGGCAAGGTCCTGAAGGATTACCGCAAGCGATTGTATCTGCCCTTCTATCTCTTCAAGCTGCTGCCTTATCAGCTCCATGCTGTATACGATCTGGTCTACTTTCTCATCTTGTGTCATTTAAGATCCTCCAAATTTTTTCTTTGAAATAATTAGCGACTCTATACCAGGCATTGGTTCTCCCGCAAGATAACTTATCAGCGCCCCACCTCCGGTTGAAATGTGGTTGATATCTCCTTCCCCTATGCCGAGCCTCTCCAGTGCAGCCAGTGTGTGCCCTCCTCCTGCAATCTTGTAGGCCCTGGATTTTGCAACCGCAGAGAATATTTCCTCCGTACCGGATGCATATTCCTTAAGCTCGAAGACGCCCATCGGACCGTTCAGCATGATTGCATCGGAATTCTTTATTACTGATGCGTAGAATGCTATAGTATCCACTCCAATATCCATAGCTGGGATGTCTTTCCTGAAATCTTCAATCTTGTAGTGCTTCACCTTCCCGTCCTCGTTTCCTATGAAATCAACAGGTGTAAGAATAGAATCCCTGTATTTCTCCAATAGCTTCTCTGCATCATTCAGTATCTTCTCGAACCCTGTAACCTCTTTCTTTAGAACATCCAGATTCTTCTTTCCCAGGTCCATGCCTCCAGCAGCCAGGAATATATGTCCGACCAGTCCCCCCGTGATTATCTTGTCCAGCTTGCCTTCGTTCAGCATCTTATCTATAATCTTGACCGAATCGTCTGCCTTTGCTCCGCCGAATATGCCGATCCTAGTTCCTTCCTTGATTGCGAAGAACCTCTCTATTCCAGTAATTTCATTTTCCATTAGTTTACCAGCAATGTTTGGCATGGCTTCGCTGAATCCGACGAGAGTCACGTTGCTTCTGTGAGCTGCAGCGAAGGCATCGTTGACAAAATAGTCCGCATGACCGGCAAGGTTCTTAATAATGTTGGTTTTCTCCATTACTTCCAGCTTCTCCTCCGCTAGAACTACCTCCTCTGAAAAGAACCTGGTGTTTTCAAGCATCAGTATGTCCCCAGGCTCAGATGCATCTATCTCATCGAGGGTTCTTTCGTCGAACAAACCTCCAACGAATTTTACCCTTCTTCTTAGAAGGTTCGAAAGGTGGGAAGCATGTGCCTTGAGGCTCACGAAATCGTTCTTCCCTGGCCTGCTCTGATGGGCAAGTATGGCCACCTTTGACTTTGATAATGAATCTATAGTCTCACGGTGCGCCCTGAATCTCGCATCGTCCAAAATGTTGCCTGTTTTTGGGTCTATTGGAGAGTTGATGTCCAGTCTCAACAGGACTGATTTTCCAGCTAGATCAAAATCGTTTAGTGTGAAGAAGGGAAGCTGGCTCATACTACCTGATTTTCTAGTGCCTTAAATCAGTTATGGAACTATCTCTTTTATCTATGCCGTTTATTATTACCCGTTCTATTAGGTCCTCCCCTAATTTGTACCCTAATTTGTCATATTTCTCCCTCAGCACTATGATATTAGCATCCTTTCCGGGATGAATGGAACCAGCTTCGCCAGATAGAGAGAGGGAGTAGCAGGAATTTAAGGTGCCCATGTTTATGAGGTTCTCTATCGTAAAAGGCAGCAACTGTCTGGCGAGGGAGAGAACGAGAGGGAAGGACGTGATGTATGTGTTAGGAGAGATGTCAGAGCCAACAGCCATTATCTTCCCCTCTCTCTTCATCTTTGAGAAAATGGCAGTATTCTTGCCAAGACTTATGGCAGTGAATGGTAGTACGGTTATGGGGGCGTCTATCTGATTAATCTCGTCCTCTCTCGTCTCGATCATGTGGTCGTAAGACCTTATATCAAGGTCTCTTAGGATCCCAACTCCACCTGTGTTCTTCAACTCATTGAGATGCACCCTGGCTGGTATTCCATTGGAATTTGCATATTGAATAACTTCCCTCGCAAATGATGGAGAAAAAGCACCTTCATCCACGAAAACGTCCACATAATCTAACCGCTTCCCAAATTCATCCAGCATGCTTTCGAATTCCCTGAGGTATGAGCGTTCGTCACCGTCTCTGGGGATAACATGGGCGAGGAGAGTTTTCTTTATCCTGATCTTTAGGTCACGTTCAAGCCTTTCAATTACATTGAGCATCTTCCCTTCAATCTCCGAATTGATTCCGTACCCTGTCTTGCATTCGAAAATAGCAGTGCCGTTCCTCATCATACTCATAATTCTTGCCTTTGATTCGGTATAAAGCGTGTTTTCGTCGCAGATTGTGGTCGCCTTGATTGTGCTGTAAATCCCTCCTCCCTGCTTCAAAACACCTGCGTATCCTATCTCCTTCTTGATGTCAATTTCATTTTCCCTTGTTCCGCAGAATACCAGGTGGGTGTGCGGGTCGCAGAACCCAGGAATGGCCCACTTAGCTGTTTCGCCGGATGAGGAGGGGGAAATGCTCTCTATCCTCCCGTTCACTATTCTTATGTCCTGATGTTCCAGCACTTCGAGATTGTCGAGAGAAGAGCCGGTGACGAACTTCCTGTTTGGAGGGGATGCTATGTTTACATTTTCCAAAAGCATTATTTAAGGTATAGATCCCTGTAACAAGAATCTGCCGCTATAGCCCCGTCAGATGCAGCTACAACTATCTGTGCAAACGAACCTGCCACATCCCCAGCTGCGTAAACCCTTTCAACAGATGTTCTGCAGTTCCTGTCAGTCTTGATATATCCTCTATCCGTTAGTTCCACTCCAATTGATTTTGCCAGCTCTGATTGTGGCTGAAGCCCAACATAGATGAAAATTCCGTCGAAGTTCTCTTCTGATTCTTGCCCAGTTGTCCTGTCCTTGTACCTTACTGTCTTCACTAGCTTGCCGTCACCCTTGATTTCCAATACCTGGACATTTCTCTTATACTCTATTCCCTTTGACTGAATCTGTTTTACGTATGCATCCTCGCACATGTATTTAGGCATGAACTCGAATATTTTCACCTCAGTCACTATGTTCTTCATCGATATAGCGGCGATTGCCCCCGAATTGCCTCCGCCGATGACGAGGACCTTTTTGTTCTTGAATAGCCATCCGTCGCACGTGCTACAGTAGCTTACACCCTTGCCGAAATATTCAGGCTCCCCCGGTATGCCTAGATGCTTGTGCTTGGTACCTGTCGCAAACAGGATTGCCTTTGACTGGAACTCTCCCTTTTCTGTTTCTAGCTTGAAAACTTCCCCTTTCTTGATTGATATTACCTTATTGTTATCGATTATTTTCGTGTAGTTCCTGGCGTGCTGCAGAAACTCCTTTGCAAGGTCTGTTCCTGGAATTGCCGTGAATCCGAGGTAATTCTCTACCAATGGCGCTTCCAGTGTCAGCCCCCCCGGGGTGGAACCGTCTATCACCACACAAGACAGGCCCGCCCGGGTAGCATAGACTGCAGCAGATAGGCCAGCTGCCCCTGCCCCTATTATTATTAGGTCAAAGTCCCTCTTTTGAATCTCCTGGCTCTCTTCACCCAGAATTAATTCCAAAGGAATCCCCCTTTACATAGGGGGCATTCCGCCCATACCCTCTGGGCCGCCCATTCCTTGTGGCATTCCTCCGGGCTGTCCTCCTCCGCCGCTTGACTTCTTGGAGGATATCACATCGTCAATCCTAAGTATCATAGTAGCCACTTCAGTAGCGCTTTCAATTGCGTGTGATTTCACCCTGACAGGTTCTACCACGTTCTTCTTGAATAGATCGCTCACTGTTCCTTCAGCTGTGTCAATGCCAGCATTCTTGTTTCCTGTCTGATGCTCAGACCGAAGTTTCAGAAGTGAATCTATTGGGTCCATTCCTGCATTTTCTGCCAAAGTTCTGGGAATTATCTCCAGTGCATTCGCAAACGTCTCTATCGCAAGTTGCTCCCTACCACCAACTGTTGGAGCATATTTTTTCAGCTGATATGCCAGTTCTGCCTCTATCGCACCTCCGCCTGTAACGAAGGACTGGTCTTCAATTGCTACTCCGACTACTTTTAGTGCATCGTGCAGTGCCCTTTCCACTTCGTCAATAGTATGCTGTGTCCCGCCCCTTATCAGTATGGACACGGCCTTTGGATACTTGCACCCTGTTATGAATGTGAGCCTGTCGTCACCAATCTTCCTTTCCTCCGTCTTTTCTGCATTACCTAGATCCTTTGATGTCAGGTCGTCAAGGTTTGTTATTATCTTTGCTCCGGTAGCCTTTGCTATCTTTTCCATGTCGCTCTTCTTGACCCTTCTGACTGCATAAATTCCCTCTTTTGCAAGGAAGTGCTGTGCTAGATCATCAATGCCCTTCTGACTCATTAGAACGTTCGCGCCCGATTTCTTAACCTTCTCAACCATCGATTTCAGAGTCTCTTCCTCCTGATCGAGGAACGCCTGAATCTTGCTTGGGTCCGTGATCTGGACTTTAGCGTCTATTTCCGTCTTCTTGATTTCAAGGCCAGAATCTATAAGGGCTATCTTTGAATTTTTTACTTCACTCGGCATTCTCGGGTGGACCTTTTCCTTATCTATTACAACTCCCTCAATTAGTTCAGAATCGGTGATCCCACCACCGAATTTCTTCTGTACCAGGATGTTGTCAACATCTACGATTTTCTTCCCGTCCCTTTCCTCGACTATGCTCTTAACAGCTTTCATTGCTATTTTTGCAAGGAAATCTGTGACTCCCCCAACGTTCTTACCCGTCATTGCAGTCAATGCGACATTCTTTAGTACTTCATCACTAATTTTTTTCTCAGATATTCCTGCAAGTATCTCTGCGGCCTTGTTTGAGGCTAACTTGTATCCGTTTGCAATTACTGTAGGATGGACATTCTGGTCCAGCAGGAGTTCAGCCTGCTTCAGTAGTTCTCCAGCTATGACAACAGCTGATGTAGTTCCGTCTCCCACTTCTTGATCTTGACCCTTTGCTATCTCTATAATCATCTTAGCAATGGGATGGTCAACATCCATCTGTTTCATGATGGTCGCCCCATCATTGGATATCGTGATGTCTCCCAGAGAATCAACCAACATCTTGTCCATTCCTTTTGGACCTAGCGCTGACTTTACTGTATCAGCAATAGCCTTTGCGGCCTCAATATTATTTCTTTGAGCATCTTTCCCGGATTCCCTAGTCGAACCTTCCTTAAGAACTAAGATAGGGATTTGTCCTGATAACATCTAATTTTCACCCTAAAACGGTAATTCGTTCTTCTATATAAATCTTATAAAGTAAGGTTCTTTAAGGTTTGCGATACACTGTTGAGGCGAATGAGTTCCTAGAAAGAGAATTCCAACAGCAAATTTGACTAAAATCCCTACACGGAAATCCGTACATAGTCACGGTAACTCAAAAATCTAACGATTGGAATCTAGATTGTTAATGGTATATATGGATGAGGGAAGGAAATGCATTACAATTTAATATTGCAAGATATTCAAGGAAGATGCGAAAATACCGCTGTAAAAATGAAGTCTCAGAAAATATCCTAGAATCCAAAATGAAGGACATATTTGGTAACGTGACCAAGAGTGGAAATCAGTTCGTATCTTCATACTCCGAATCCCTTAGTGTTATTGCGACGGTCTCCGGCAAGAAGGAAATTTCCGTTGAAACAAGGACTTCGCCTGGATCAGACCAAGAAAAAATAGTTAAATTGTACAACCAGTTCCTTGAGGAAGTCACCGGATATACCGCAAAAGAGAGAAAGAAGTTGATGTCGAAGATATGAACCTAGACGAGCTTTTCAATGTTAATTCAGTATGTCTTGTAGGCGCATCCAGGGAAGAAGGAAAGGTTGGCAATGTTGTCCTTAAAAACCTGAAGAAGAACTTTAAGGGAGAAATCATCTTAGTCCATCCTGTTGCTGACGAAATCGAGGGAATCAGATGTCATAAATCTATAGATTCGATTCCTCATCCTGTAGATCTGGGCGTAGTTTCTCTCCCCTCGGTGAAGGCGTTGGAAGCTGTGAGTGAACTTGCAGAGAAAGGTTGCAAGATATGCATTCCGGTTGCAGGGGGTTTTGGGGAACAGGGAGAAGAAGGGAAGAAACTCGAGGAAAAAATGAGGGAAATATCTGACAGATCTGGAACAAGAATTATCGGGCCAAACTGCGTAGGCGTGATCATCCCAAGAATTGGCCTTAACACGGCCCTGACATCTGGGGATAAATCTGAATTCCCTTCTGACGGTCCAATAGGGTTCGTTTCCCAGAGCGGAGCCCTTGGATTACTCGCAATGGATGAATTTACAGATTCAGGCATTCGTTTCTCATCATTCGTTTCCCTAGGGAACGAGATTGATGTCGATGAAACTGAAATGGTGAGGGCTCTAGAAAGGGATGGGCAAACAAAATCCATTGCACTCTACCTTGAGAAGATTTCTGAAATAGATGAATTTCTGAAGGCTTGCAGATCAGCGTCGGAGAAGAAAGGAATTGTTGTACTTAAGGGCGGACAGACAGAGTCAGGAAACAGGGCCACATCGCTCCACACCGGGTCGCTGCTAAAAACGAGTTTCTCTTTGAGGGGAATTTTCAGGCAGAACGGCATCATTCAAGCAAGTAATGAGATAGAACTAATTGACTTTGCTTGGGCACTGTCATCTGCCAAGCCAGTGCGAGGAAGAAAGGTTGCAGTGGTATCTTCTGCGGGCGGCGTAGGAGTTATAGCGACTGATATCCTTGAAATGCAAGGTTTCAAGGTTAACCGGACTTCAGACCAGCTAGCTGGAAAGATAAAATCCATGATCTCCCAGATAGGCTCGCCGTTCAACCCAATTGACATGACGGCAGAAGCAACTAATATCCAGTACGAGAACGTCATAAGGGAAATAGACAAATCGGGCGAATTCGATTCTATTCTTGCTTTCGTTTTATTCCAGACCTTTGGCGTCACGGAGGATATTATCGATTTCTTGGACAGGTTCAACAGAACATCAAGTGTCCCAATTGTAGTGGGAATGATAGGAGGTCAATACTCGAGGGAAATATTCCGGAAGATGACACAGAGGGGCATTCCTGTTTTTCCGTCAATCCATAGGGCTGTAGGCGCTCTAAGCGCTCTTTATGAGCGGGGGGAATTTCTCAGGAGGTTCGAACGATGACGGTCATCCCTGAACACGAATTCAAGGAAAGGCTAGACAAACTCGGTTTCAAGCAGCCAAGAAGATTTTTGATTAATAGTCCAGACGATTATAGAGGTGCGTTCCCTGCTGTACTAAAGGTCAGTTCTGATGCAATAACCCACAAGACTGAGATTGGTGCTGTGGTAGGGGATATCAGGACAAAGGGTGATTTCGAAGACGCATTGAAAACAATGCGTTCCAAGTTTCCAAATGAGACGATATATGCAGAAGAGATGGCGAGGAAAGGTATAGAGGCAATCGTTGGACTAATAAGGGACGAGCAGTTCGGAAAGCTGTTGTTGTTCGGTGTAGGGGGGTTCTATTCAGAGTTGATAAGGGACGTGACGTTCAAAAGAGTTCCGATGGACAGGTATGATGCAGAAGATGCTCTCGCTGAGCTTAGCTTTGGGAGACTCTTCTATGGATACAGGGGGCTGAAGGCAAACAGGGAATTACTGATAGACCTGCTCCTCAAGATCTCGGATTTTTCCGTGAAGAATGAATTCTCCCAAGTTGATTTCAATCCAATTTTCCTTTACGAAAACGATTACATAATAATCGACGCAAAGCTGGTAGTCTGAACTACGCTATCTTGAGGACAATTCTTCCCTCTCTGTTTCCGTATTCAGCGATTGCCTTCCCGTAATCATTAAGATCGAATGTCTTCCACAGCCTGCTCGTTATGTGATTTTCCGAAACAAGACTTATCAATTCTGAAAACTCCTTCCTTGTACCGCCTGTGGAACCTATAATCGATCTCTCCCCCGTATAAAGCTGAGCCAAGTTGAGTCTTGCATCCTTTCCTGTCAGTGTGCCAAATGTGACTATTCTTCCGTTGGTATCTAGGTAGTCCATATATTTCTCCCACGTCTCAGAACCAATGGAATTCACTATGACATCGACCTTTTCATCCTTCCATTCAGTAAATCCGGAGTCTGCAGAAAATTTCTTGCGTGACGCATAGAATACTTTTGCTCCCATGATTTTGCCCAAGGTAAGAGAATACCATCCAGTGTTTCCAGATGCCCCTACTACAAGGAGCTTCTCACCTTTCTTCAATCCGGCTCTCTTCAGCGCGTGGTATGCAGTAAGCCCTCCAACTGGAATTGAAACGGCATCCTCCAGGGAGAGTGAATCCGGGACAAGTTCGAGGTGGGATTCATCAGTTCCGAAGAATTCAGAGAATCCCCCGTTGCAGCCTACACCCATGACACCACCATTTCTGCACAATTCTTCGTTGCCTTCGTTGCACCTGTCGCACGTTCTGTCGTAGATTCTGGGGTAAATAACCACTCTGTCCCCTGCCTTGAATCGTCCGGGAGAGGAGATGCTCTCTATTATTCCAACGAATTCAGCTCCAGGTATGTGCGGGTAAGGTGTTATGTTGTAGTTAACCCTTCCAAGTATGACATTTATATCAACCGGGTTCAGTCCCGCATGTGTGACCCTTACCAAAACAGGACTATTGGGCTTTTCCACTTCTTCTATCCTGGTGTTTTCCAGTCCTCCGGGTTGTCTTATAACTATTGCCTTCACGAATTTCAATCGTAATATGGTTTATTACCCTTTGTTTAGTTCTACCAGTTCAATTGCGGGTATTTAGATGTTACATCCTGCAGCACTCTGAAATCTGTACTTGGGGTTTAGGTATCATTGATTGAGCAAAAGCTTAAATCGTGAAGGCGTTGGCATTTTATGGTATATGATGCGCAGGAAATTATCAAGATTTCAGACCAGAAAGACCTGAAATATTTCTATTTCCAATTCACTGACATACGAGGGACGCCAAAGTCAGTCATGCTCCCCAGGAACAGGCTTGAGAAGATCTTGGAAGAGGGTGTCTTGTTTGATGGATCTTCGATCCTCGGTTACGCCACGATAGAAGAAAGCGACATGAGGGCATTTCCGGATTATTCTTCATTCGAGATTCTCCCTTGGGCAGTAGACGGAGGAAAGGCTGCAAGGTTTGTCTGCTCAATAATGAAGCCGGATGGAACGCCCTTCATGGGGGACCCACGTTATGTACTTCAAAAACAACTAGAAAGAATAGAGAAGAAGAACATGGAATTCTTTGTCGGTCCGGAATTTGAGTTCTTCCTGCTAGAGCAGAAGGATGGGAAATTCGTTCCACACGACACTGGAGGTTATTTCACATTCGGCCCACTTGACAAGGGAGAAATAGTCAAGAAGGAAATACTGAACTATCTAGATTTTCTCGGCTATATGCCTGAGGCAGCGCATCACGAGGTGTCTCCCGGGCAGCACGAGATAGACCTCAGGTATGCACCAGCGCTCTTCATGGCTGACAGGATCATAACTATGAGGACGGCGATCAAGACAGTTGCAGCTAAATTCGGACTATATGCGACATTCATGCCAAAACCCTTCTACGGCATAAATGGGACAGGAATGCACGTTCATCAGAGTCTTATGACGCCGTCAGAGGACAAGAACTACTTCTGGGATGAGAAGGATAAGAACGGACTCTCAGAAATGGCATACCATTACCTTGCTGGAGTGTTATTGCATGCAGTCGAACTTTCCCCGATTTTTGCATCCTGGGTAAATTCCTACAAGAGGCTTGTTCCTGGGTACGAAGCTCCGGTATATATAGCCTGGGGTACAAAGAACAGATCTGCACTGATAAGGATTCCAGCAGGGGACCGCATAAAGAAGCGCTTCGAATTCAGGGCTGCAGATTCTGCTGGAAACCCGTACTTACAGTTTGCAACGATCCTAGCTGCGGGACTGGATGGCATCGAGAAGAAGTTGGAGTGTCCGGAGCCCACGGAGCTTGACATATTCCACTTGACGCAAAAACAGAGAGACTCAATGGGCATAGGATCTCTTCCAGAGTCACTAGGCGAGGCACTGCATCATCTCAGGAACAGCCAGTTCATGAAGTCTGTTCTGGGTGAGCACATCTACAACAATTTCATATATATCAAGCAGAAAGAGTGGGATGAATTCAGGTCTTATGTCACAGACTGGGAGATCAACAACCTGTTGCCAATACTGTGAGCGAAAAGGTCGATAGTTAACATTAATTATCCCACATAACTTCAGAATGAGGGCTCGTGGTCTAGCGGCTATGACGTCGCCCTTACAAGGCGGAGACCGCCGGTTCGAATCCGGCCGGGCCCATCTTTTCATTCAAGCAGTAGAAAGTTTTTGCCTTATATGATACTGCAATCAGACGTTAAGAACATTGGGTTTCTTTCTTAATGAGATTCTTAGGTAATTTGTTATCTAGCTCATTTCTACCCTTGTCAAACATCTGCTAGTCTTATGATGAGTCTATAGGGTTTGTACTGGGAGAGAACGATTAGTGTGATGCATCTATATTCCTCCATCCACCTACGTAATTATACCTTTGAAATACAAAATTTATTTAATCAATAAAAGAGTAATTTATTATGCCGATTAGGGCAGTTTTGATACGGCCCACAAATAAAACTGGCAGCGGCTACCTTACAAAATGGGGGTTCCTTCCCGCACCACTTGGACTGCTTACGCTTGCAGGGGAGATTCTCAGAGTCGAAGGGTCAAAGGTAAAGATAATAGACATGGAAGGGGACGGGCTCTCGACCGAAGAGACTGTGAAGAAGACACTTGAGTTCAATCCCGACATAGTTGGCATAACGCTCCATGCAACTGCTGCGCACAACAACGCAGGCTACCTTGCCCAGGAGGATTAAGGAGGAAAAAAGCGACACGATTTTAGTGGCTGGAGGTCACCACGCAACTTTCCTTCCCAAAGAAATAATTAGGGCGGGATTCGACATTTCCGTTCTCGGTGAGGGGGACGAGACCATGTACGAAATAGCATCGGCCGTTGCCGAGGGCAGAGGTTTCGAGAATATTAGCGGAATAGTATACAGAGACAGGGACAAGATAATTAGGAATCCGCCAAGGTCGTTGATAAGTGACCTTGATACTCTTCCGATCCCTCCAATGTGGCTCCTTGACCCATCAAGGTATACTTTCAAGGTATTTGGTGAGAACGACAAGGTAATGTGTATTGAGACATCAAGAGGATGCCCGTATGCATGTGATTTCTGTTCAGTCACCCCAACATGGGGTAATAAGTGGAGAAACAAGTCTAATGCGAGGATACTCGAAGAGGTTAGGTTGGCACTTAGTTATGGATATAATTGGATATTCTTCACGGACGACATATTTGTCGTATATCCAAACGTAAATCACAGAAGGAATCTTTTCAAATCTATCATTGAGGAGGACGTCAGGACAAAGTGGATTGTCCAGATGAGGGCTGATGTGACAAGCAAAAATCCAGACCTCATAGAACTGGGGGCAAAGGCGGGAATGAAGATTTCATTCCTTGGTGTTGAATCAGGTAGTCAGGAGATACTGAAAAAGATGCACAAGGGAGAGTTTACCTCTCAGTCTGAGGAAGCAGTCAATTTACTTTCAAGGAACGGGATAATAGTGCTCATAGGAATGATGATAGGCGCCCCGTATGAAAGGATGCGTGATATTTTCACATCTATAAAATTCTCCAGGAGACTAGCACGATCTGGAGCTGATGCCATACAGTTTTCCATATATACACCGTTACCAGGCACAAGGGTTTTCGATGACGCAATTAGGAATAAAAGCATTTTTACGCTTGACTGGGACAGGTATGACGTAATAACACCTGTCATGAAGACCAGGGTAGGTCCAGTGATAGACCAGATAGCTCAGTTTTATTCCACCTACTCATTCTACCTGTACAAGTATCTTAGGGGGAAACTGCATAGAGTAGAACCAGAAGAGGACAAGAAGAAACTTCTCGACAATGCGATGAACTTCATGATGAAGATGATTCCTTCATATCTAAGTGACATTTATCATTTCCCGAAATTCCTGCTAGAGACACAGAGAAAGTATAGAGAGGGAAGCAGGATGGCTGGAATCAAGGATGAGCAGGTAATGGAACTGATGGAGACGTCAAACAAAGTTGTTTATAATCAGATAGGGGGGAAGAACCCATACTTCATGATTAAGGAAGCAAAATGACAATTGTGCGGGAGGAGGTACTTTATTTTACAAATAAGGTGTTCACTGAAATCATACAAAGTGAAATCCCAGGAAGCTTGCCAGTGCTTGGACTCTGGTTGCAACCTCATTAAAAACTCGGTTGAGGCTGGATGTCCCAGTGAAAGTTGCAAAAAGGGTAGTGCCTAAATATCAATCAACCGATAGTACCTAAATGCTGTAATATAATGGATTTCCACACAAAGAATGAAAGAAATCAAATTTGTTTTAGCAGGGTTATCCTCCAATTATCTACTAAGTAGAATCCTTAACGGCAATTACATCTATTTCTACAAGTATGCCCTCTGCAGCGAATCCTGTCACTAGCGTAGTTCTAACAGGTGGATTGATCGGAAAGTATCTCCCAAAAAGATCGTTCATCCTGTTCAAGTCTCCATTGTAAGCAAGATAGACGGATACTTTCACAATATCCCCTATGGTCGCTCCTGCAGCTTCTAGAATCTTCTTTATCTTTTCCATGGCGTTGTCGAACTGTTGATCGAAGTTCAATACCCTGTTTGGGACGTTGCCCGTCTGGCCTGAAAGAAATATAAGGTTTCCGGAAACTATGGCGTGTGAATATGGCCCACCTTTTTGAATGTCGGGTACATTAACTGGCTTATTCATTGCTTATTATCACAATTAACTATATTTAGTCTTTATAAAGTCTTGACATACTTTAAGTGGATGACTAGGAGGTATATGGATTGCACCATTTTTCATTAAAGGAAAACCACAAACCAATCTACTTTCCATTTTGTCTTTCATCTGCAAACACTCTCTCAATTTTAGACTTCAATATCCAGAATAATAAGTTTTATTTTATTCACCGCAATTGGACCGTACTGAGACTAAGGTTCATCGTCGTCGGAATTTTTGATATGCACCTTAGTGTAATCCTGTATATTCTCATGAGATACTATCCTGCCTTTTTGGCCCCTTAGTAATAGGTGTAGTTCTGGTAATCCTTGGCATGTTTGTACGTTGACCTGCAAATATGAAATCCAATCGAAACCAATTTTTGTCCTAAAGAAAGTTCAGTACCATTTAAACTTCTTAGGAGATTCTACTAACTTTCAGAAGAAGAAATCTTAAACCCATATATATTGAACACGATTCATAAATATTTTTGACTGAATAATACATTGATTTTTTGCTGTGTTTTAAAAATGGGAAGTATGATTTGGAAGTGTTAGGTGAGCAAACTAGTGCACGATAAAAGATATACCACGTTGCAATTATTTAGTTGAGATGAAAACTAGCGAAGACAGGGAAAAATATCTCGAATCCATCGACCACTTCATACGGGAGCACGGATACGCAAGACCACTTGAAATAGCGGAGTTCCTAAGGGTCACACCTGCATCTGTTTCCCAGATGCTTACTAAACTCTCAAATGACGGACTTATTAACTATCAGAAGTACAGAGGAATGACCATATCTGAAAAGGGGATGAAAGTTCTCGAAAACTTAAACAAGAAAGAGAGTTCCATATATGACCTCCTAAAGATGGTAGGGTGCGACGAAGCGACTGCCAAGGAAAAGGCTTGCTTCTTTGAACATTTCATAGATGACGACCTAGCTGAGAAGTTCAGGAACTTCACTGCAAAGCTGAAGGAAAGCAAGATTGATCTTCCTGCTTAGGTTTCAAGGAAGCTTCAGCTTACGAAATAACTGTGCCAGCCTGCTTCAATAAATAGGGTAGGCAGCATTAGGGCGTTGATTGCCTTGCGGACCCCAGAACGTGCTGTAATTTATATACAAAGCAACTGGAAAATAACAATTGCAAGAATGAAGGGAGAATGAGATTGAGATAGCAACCTCCATTTCAAAGAATATAAAATACATAGTCAAAATACAACAAGTGAGAACAACATAATAAGGGAACTTTCTTAAATGCCCGAAGCCAGCTGAATGAGTGGAAAGTGTTATGTACAAATATTTAGGTACAATAAAGGAGGAAAATGGTATCTAAAAAAACTGTACGTTATCAGAACAAGTCTAGAAACTTGAATGAAGTTTCACAACAGATTGAACAACAACTTCAAGCACAAGGATTTAAAACTCAGTCGAGGCAGCTTCCAACGGGCTTCCTGATCCAGGCGCAGAAAGCAGGAATACTTAGGGACATAATTACCGCTGACAGGGCTTTTACGATCATGCTGGAAGGGCAACCCGATGATTTTAAAGTCACAGTAGGGATCGGCAAATTCATACAGAACCTTGCAGTAGCTGCCGTAGAGGTCATCCTGCTTTCGGAGCTGTTCCTCCTGGTAGATGTTCCTGAGATGCTGTGGACGCTTCACGTAGAAAATGGCATAATGAAGGAAATCGACAAAATAGTGGGCTGAAAATGAGGAGATAAAGGAACCGCGAGCCTGATTTTTCGTCACTGCTAAATATGGTCAAAAATATATCTTTCCTCTGGCCCTCAATTCAAGCGGCAGCAGCGACGAGTATATGAACAGATTTACAGGAACTTCCACGGAGTGCTTGGCTCCTAGCCGTAACACGGCACCGTTGAGGTCAAAAATTTCCGATTGTTTGCCATAATGAATGTCCCTCTGGGTAGAACTGGTGGAAGTGAATGGAAGTTCATCGAACCATTTCCAGGCAGCTTCCTTTTCTTCCTGCCCTAAATTTATTTCCATAGCTCTGGCGACAGATATTACCTCGTCCATGCATCTGTCCATCATCTGTCTGGTCTCCCTGACAGACCTCATTACACCAATCGGTGCCTGGGTGACTGAACCAATACCCCCAAAAGTTGCCATAATGAGAAATTTCTTCCAGATCTCTCTCAAGATGTCTCTAGATATTGTGCTTCTTATTCCTGCCTTTAAAAGTGCTATATTTGCCTCCTCCATGGATGAAGTAACCTTCCCATCTTCCCTTCCAAACTCAAGGAAGGGGGTGAAGCCAACCTGCCTGACTGTACCTGGAGATTCAACGTAGCAGATCAATCTAGTAACACCTCCCGTTGCATTTTCCGGGAATATCTCTTTCAGGATCGGGTACGCCTCCACGCCGTTTTGCAAGGGGATTATCACCGTATTCGCATTGACCAATTTTCCTACTTCTGGCAGAATATCCCTTACCTGCCAGGCCTTCACAGCAACAATAACAACTTCCACCTTAGGGAAATCGTCTGCTCGGTTGCTTGCTAAGTCTGGCCTGACTATAAATTCCGTCTCGTCTGTGATGACTCTCAGACCTTTGTCCCTTATGGTTTCAAGGCTCTTCCCCCTTGACAAAAGATACACTTCGTTATTGGACCTCTTAAGGACCCCAGCGTAGTAACTTCCAACTGCCCCAGATCCAATGACGGCAAACTTCATTTCTTATAATGCTGAAAGAATTTAAAAGATATTGGGTTCATTAACTACCCGTTTGAAATGGGTAGACCATAAATTCACATACAAAATTAAGATAAATTTAAGAGCGAGTCGGCTTAAAAGTAGCAATGATAGACAAGATAGATCCAGTGATTCTTGCAGTATACAAGTTTGACGAATGTGTAGAATTTTATAAAAATAAAATTGGTCTTATTGAGACCCATAGGGAAAAGGAACCAGACCAATTCGTTACTTTTAACGTAGGTGGAAGCGAGTTTTCACTGCATGGAGGGTATGAAGGGAAGGGTGGCGGCCCTATATCAATTTACTTCCTGACATCAGACATTGATGAGGAGGTTGCAAGGCTCAAAAGGGCTGGAGTGAAGATATTGAAACAACCTGAGCGGTTTTCCTGGGGATGGCTTGCGATAGCAGAGGATCCGGACGGAAATGAGGTTGGAATTTTCCAGAGATAAAATGAAGAGGAGCAGCAAATCTCTTTATCTATCGTTGGTTCAATGAAAAGATGAAAGTAATGGACCGTCCCCAAATTATAAGATCACTGAAGGTCCATGCATTCGTGTTCCTTGGTTTGATCCTAGTTCAGTTCTGGCTGGGAATGACAATTAATCTTGAGGTTTCTCTACCAACCCTCAGTTATGGTGGGTTTTCTGCTCTAATTTTTTATCTGGCACATTTCTGGCTGGTCATTTCCCATGCCATCATTGCGATAGTAATCCTTGCGGTGTCCGCCAAGTTCCTGATGATTTCATTAAAATCAGGCTCAAGGGCCCTGGTTGTAACGGGTTCTTTAGGCCTGGCAGCAGTTCTTGGTGCAATATACAACGGAGTGGCATTTCTGACTTCAGACCAGTTCTTCGGGAATTCCATCGGGATGGCGATGAGCGCAATATCTGCTGTTGTGGCCTATGCAGTATCTCTTTATTACATAGGGTCAATTCAATCTGAAAATGTTGCTATGCGCATATGAAAAAACTTATGGGAAGTTAGTAAGGGCACAAATTAATTTATGGGAGGTCATTATACCCCTGAAATGAAGTTCACCGGAAACTACGTAATGCAGTATCTTTCATTCGCCCTCCTACTCGGAGCTGTCGTCTTCTACGTAGGCTGGTCAATAGCATACGGTGACTGGAACGACATAGGGCTATATTCTCTTTCTATCATACTCATCCTTTTCGGTATAATGGGGATTGTACTTTCCCATTTCAGAATTAAGCAGGAAGAGGCCCAGGCAAGGCAACTCTGATCAAGTATTGAGATTCGTTGAGGTACAATGTGCATTTCCTGAAGCCCATGGGTATCGCAAAACATAATATCTTTAATGGAAGACTTGCTCAAGTAAGAAAAGCGGTGGTAACGTGGAGACAGAGCAAAAGAAGTTTTTACTCACAGCAAAGAAGAGCGAAAACATTACCGAATGGTACACTCAGGTCATAGTTAACTCAGAGTTTGTTGATTACAGCGCTGTATCTGGGATGATGGTATACCGCCCAGATTCATATTTCGCTTGGGACACTATTAAGGAAGCCACTGACAGGATGTTCAAGGAAGTTGGGGTACAGGACGTTTACTTCCCTCTCTTTATTCCGGAAAGGTTTCTGACAAAGGAAAGTGAGCACGTAAAGGGATTTTCACCCGAAGTGGCATGGATAACGCATGCTGGACAATCAGAACTCTCTGAACGACTTGCAGTTCGCCCAACGTCTGAGACAATAATGTATGACAGTTTTTCACGGTGGGTACGGTCGTGGAGGGATCTACCAATCAAGTTCAACATCTGGGCTAGCGTTGTTAGATGGGAATTTAAGCATCCGACTCCGCTACTCAGGAGTAGAGAATTCCTCTGGAACGAGGGTCATAGTGCGTATGCATCATTTGAAGAAGCAGAGGCAGAACGAAAGGTCATCCTAGATATCTATGAGAAGATTCTCAAAGACTATCTTGCGCTGCCAGGGGTTAGGGGAAGAAAAACAGACAGTGAAAAGTTTGCTGGAGCCATTGCATCATACAGCATTGAGCATCTCATGCCAGACGGATGGGTGCTGCAAGGGCCAGACCATCACAGTGACGGTCAGAATTTTGCAAAGGCATTCGACATAAAGTTCCTGGACAAGGACGGTACCAAGAAATACGTTTTCCAGAACACTTATGCAATTAGCACAAGGGAGCTCGGTGCCATGGTTCTCACACACGGTGACGACAAGGGTCTCGTCCTTCCCCCTAAACTCGCCAGGATACAGATAGTACTTGTGCCAATCTATAACGAATTGAAGAAAGAAGAAGTTCTAAGATATTCGAGGTCAGTAAATGAATCACTGAACAAAAGTTTCAGGACATATCTGGATGACAGGGATGAATACTCTCCGGGTTGGAAATACAATGAATGGGAGATGAAGGGCGTACCGGTAAGGTTGGAGATAGGACAACGTGAAGTTGATTCAGTCTCAGTCACGGCGGTAAGAAGGGATACAGGTAAGAAGGAAACAGTCAAGCTTGACCAGCTGGGGCAATTTATCACATCACTCCTGGAGGACATACACACAAATCTATACACGAAGGCGCTTAAATTCCTGGAATCGCACACATATTCCGTCAGCTCTTATGATGACCTGAAGAAACTTGTCGGGAGCGGAATCGTTCAGTCACCATGGTGTGGTTCAGATAAATGCGAAGCAAAGGTAAAGGAAGAAACGGGCGCCAAGATAACAAACCTCCCTTCGGATGTACAGGATAAGGCAGTTGGGCAGAAGTGTATCTACTGCGGAGAGGAGGCAAAATTCATAGCCAATTTCGCCAAATCATACTAACATTTCACCATTTCAGATAGAATTACAAGCTAAGGGAATAATCTTCCATTACCGTGCCTTACTTCCCATCCCTTTAACGGCAAGTTAACTGAATGTAAAGATAGCCTGCATTCTTGATTGCATGTCAATCTGGATGAGGATTAGGGATCAACATGGATAATGGAGGAATGCAATTGAAGATGACATCAATATCACGCGAAATAATATCAAAATCCTTCTATACTTGCCAAATAAGGTCAAGGCGTCGCTAGTAATTAAGAAAAGCAGGATTGATGGAGCACAAAAAGGTAAACGTTATATTAAGCCTTGAATAATGTGGGAGCATGGAACTCACCAATGGCGAGAAGAAGCTCATAAAATATCTGAAGGGAAAGGGGTATGTGGGGACAGAAGAGCTCTTCAGGATATTTGACAAGAATGAAGTCACGAGTTCCATCTCCTGGTTGCGTGAAAAGAAGATAATAAATGTGATGGAAAAACCTGTCACATATTTTTCGATAGGGCCTGAAGGGGAGAAGGTACTTTCATCAGGGCTTCCAGAGGAAAAACTTCTGCAGCTTTACCTGTCTGGACAAAGCAACACACAGGAACTTGAGAAATCAATGGGGGATGACCTGAGATATGGGCTTGCACAGGTATTTAAGAACGGTGGAAAAGTCATCAACGGAAATCTGGTGGTTGATGACATAGAGAAGTTAAAGGGGCACATAGCAAGAACAAGGAATGCCCTCGAATCTGCAAGGAACGGGAAACTGAGTGATCAAGAAGCACAGATTCTCAAGCCAAGGAAGGGGTTCGTAAACGAGAAGGTGAGAATGGAGAGGACAGTCAAACTTACTGCAGTTGGGGAACAAATTGGTCCAGAATCCCTGGAGGAAAGTGACGAGATCAGCCAGATCACGCCGGAGATTATAGAAAAATTCAGCGAACAGATGACCCTCAGGCCGTATGACCCGACACTCTATGCCCCAAGGTATCTTCCTGGAAAAATCCATCCTCTATCAGAATTCATCGAAGAGGTAAGGGAAGTCATGCTGGAGATGGGTTTCAAGGAACTCAAAGGCCAGATAGTGGAAACAGCATTCTGGAACATGGACATGTTGTTCATACCTCAAAACCATCCAGCAAGGGACATGCAGGACACATTCTATTTGAAGGGTAAAGGGGAACTAGATGCCTCCAAGGTGAGAAAGGTAAAAAGGGTTCACGAAAGGGGAATAGCAGGTTCCAGGGGTTGGCAATACAAGTGGTCAAAGGATGAGGCCTCGAAACTTCTCCTAAGGACCCACACAACTGTCAACACAATAAGATACATAACAGAACACCCCACTGAGGAGTGCAAGATATTCTCAGTTGAGAAAATATTCAGGAGGGAGAATCTTGATGCTCAGCATCTTGCTGAATTCTCGCAGGTTGAGGGCGTCATATCAGGAAAGGGCGTCACATTTGGGGTGTTGATTGATACCCTAGAAACGTTCTACCACAGACTGGGCGTGAAGGACGTTTGGGTAAAACCCAGTTACTTCCCTTACACTGAGCCATCTTTGGAGGTTCACGGAACTTTCAAGGGCAGGGATATGGAGCTAGGGGGAGCAGGCATGTTCAGGCCTGAAGTCCTGAAGCCTTGGGGTATAAAGTACAATGTTGCAGCTTGGGGGCTGGGGTTAGAGAGATTGCTGATGACAGTACTGAAGCTTGACGATATCAGGGACATCTACAGAAACGATCTCTCATTCTTGAAGGAAAGGCGAATGCTGAAGAACCTTTTTGAACCCTAGAGTACACTGTCCAGTTCCTTCTGGATACCCTTCTTTTCCCTCTTCACTTCATACTTTTCAGATATGATGTTGCTCAGTACGCGCATAGCCAGTGCAGGATAAGATGCGTTAGGCATCGGCAGGTATGCATCAGAATCTGATGATATTTTCAGTCCCTTCGTATCGATCTTGCTCAGGAGTTTCTTCCTCTCCCTCTTGTCTAGCCTCTTCCCCTTGATATTCCCAGTCACACCTGCCTTTTCAAGTTCAATGTCAAAAATCGGTCTATCAAAGATCGTATAGAGAATGTAGAGAATCTCCTCCCCTCTCTTTTCCTGTGGTTCGTTTGCAGTCTGCTCCCCAATCAGTTCGTATATCGAGGTCTCATCCTTCTTAAGGAGGAAATACAGCTTCGATGGCTTAACGTACTTCTCCTTTAAGACGTTAAAATCGGCCATAGCCCACAGGTAGCCTGTCAGCGCCAAGCGGTGAATCTTTGTCTCATCCTCCATGTTTATCTCTTTGTATATTTCTGAAATTGATTTACCGTCCCCTCGCAGGATATCAATGATCCTGTCTTTAAGCAGCATTCCCCTGAGGCTACCGTTAGGCATTACAGGTCAACCATCTTAGATTTCAGTTTCTTCTGGATAGATGGAAGCATGGTGTATTCCATTTCAGGTTCAGGTAGCCTGTGAGGCTCAAAAGGTCCGTTTCGTCTCATATAATCTGCGATCTGTATTGCCATCTGCCTCGCTCCGTCGAATGCCTTATCAGCAAGCAAATCAGCAGGACCAACCAGCTTGCCCTCCGCCAGCTGGAAACCTAGTCCAATGACCCTCGGCGGACCATCGAATCTTGATGGTGTCGCATCTGCTACAGAAACAGGCATAATCGGACCGTTGTGGCTTCCCCTCATCCATCCTGATACCAGGTGTGGGAAGGTGAACGGTTCTAATATCTCCCCCATTGCAGGAAGACCTGCCTGCCCCCTGACCATTGCCACCGGATCGTCTTTACCTACATATTTCCCAGCTATTTCATGAAGGATGTCTGTGCTTACGACTGCAATAGCCTCATTTGACATCCCAGTGCTCTTCGCAGGGAAGACCCTCTTGATGACGTATCTTTCCTTCGAGCCAATGAGTGCGAGTATGTCGTAAGTTTCCTCAGGCGTTTTTAGGAATACCTTCTTGTGTTCGATGGTGTCCCATATTTCAAACGTGAATCCGTCGTGCATATGGGGGTCTATCACCAAACCTGGAGTGTTGAATGGGTCTGCAAATATCTTATAAATAGGAAGATTAAACGCACCGGGTTCCGTCTTGTCCATCATGAACGCGACGATTGGCTCGCTCTTCCTCTCTTCAAATTCAAGCTCCGCAACACCAGGACCCATTCCCTTGAGGTTACCTGAAAATGAATCCTTCAAAAGATCCTGGCCTGCCCCGTACAGCTTGAGTTTCTTAGCAGTCTCTGTTGCCTTAATGAATGCATCCCATGCAAGTCCATGGATATACTTTGAATCGACCCCATTTTTATGGGTCATAATCAGTTCCAAATCATCGCCAACCGATGTGACGTGATAGTCAATTATTTTCGAATCATTCTTTGCTTGTTCCAGGACAAGCCTGGCTTCATCTTTCAACTGAGGGTGTACCCTTGAGTGTCCCGCCAGTCCGCCGACATCTGCCTTTATCAAACTAACTGTTATCTTCATAACTAATTCACCCTGTGCCAAAGTATATCGCTGTACGCTTACAAATAGTTTCTGAATTTTCGGAGCCTAAATTCTGAGGGATGGCATCACTGATTGCAATGTTCTAGTTACATTCCAAATGGAATTTTTTAGCATCTCTTCTAAATAGTTGGCTTTTTTTTCGCCCATCAAATTTCACGAATTGTTACAAAATTCACAATTTTGTATTTCCTTCAGTATCTCTCTGGCAGCTTCCTCTCTTGTCATCTTTTCCGCAATGACTTTCTTCGCGTACACTTCCACGACGTCATCGTTGGATTTCAGCACAGCCAGGATTTCCCTCCTTATTCTTTCCTTTTCCCTGCTCAATGTTGAATCTTCCTTGCTGATTTGATTCCTTGAGGAGATTATCAAGTGAGCAAGTTGATCTATGCCCTCTCCTGTCAATGCTGACACCTTTACCAGCCTGTGCTTTTTCGAGAGGTCCGGGATACTCAGTGTCTCCATCAGTTCCTTCTCTGCAATTATTGCCTCAGGCTTGTCTGCCTTATTCAGGACAACGAAATCCCCAATTTCCATCTGCCCAGCCTTGATGGCCTGCACCTGGTCACCCATTCCAGGAGAAAGAACCATTACTATCCTGTCCGAATAATGAAGTATGTCAGTCTCATCCTGTCCAGTCCCCACAGATTCGACGAGGATCATTGAGAAGCCGAGGAAGGAAAGGAGGTCTATCGAATCTCCGAGGGCCAGATTGAGGCCACCGGTGGATCCCCTAGTTGCCATGCTTCTGACGTATATGTTGTCAGCGCTTTCAAGTCTTAGCCTGTTGCCTAGAAGCGATCCCCCGCTATAAGGTGAAGTTGCATCTATCATCACTATTGCGAGCTTTTCTCTCTTAGAAAACTCGGCCGCAAGTCTCGAAATTAGTGAGCTCTTTCCGACACCTGGAGGGCCGGTGACCCCGACCACGTATGCATCCTTTTTCTTTTTCCGTATAATCTTGAGTAGATCTGAATATCCATCGCTCCTGTTCTCAATGATTGTAATAAGCTTCCCAATATCCCTCCTGTTGCCACCCTTGGCAGAAGAGACAAGTTCGTTTACCCTAGACATTCACTTCTTATCTCTTCAAACATAAACTACTTTTCTTTTGCCCCTCTCCTAAAAGCCCTCAATGGAAGCAGGACACAATTTATCCTGCCAGGTGAAATCTTGACGGGGAAATTCTCCACGAATGCTAGATCGTCAGTTTCCTTGATCGATCTAATCTCCTTTCCTATAGAGTTCTCGCAGAACAAGTCGGTAGAAACAACGGAAAGGATGCATCCATCTCCCTCCCATCTCATGTCTTCTATCTTGTTCCCGTTCGTTTTTATGTAGAGGACGACTTTGTCCCCACAGGTGGTAGAAGCTTCATCAATCTTGATATCACAATTATCCATCCTACCATTCTTGACGGGGTTCTGGTACCTGTCCATCACTTCATCGTTGTACGTCCAGCTCACCCAGCGACTTTATGAATATTTCCGCATCATCCTCTCCGTTGTAGACGTAATATGATGCCCTTGCTGTTCCTGATAAGCCGAGGCTCCTCATAAGAGGTTCTGCACAGTGATGCCCGGAACGCACGTAAACATTCCTCTCGTCCAGGAACGTGGCTATGTCATGTGAGTGGTAGAGGTGATCCAGCTTAACGTTGTTCTTTTCCAGATTCATTCTCACGTTTGTCACGTCCTTCACGTTGAATGCTATAACACCCCCCCTGTCTTCCACATTTCTCGGTCCATAGTAAGTGACGTTTTTCATGTCTTCCATGCCCTTCAATGTTATTGAAGTAAGATGTTTCTCATGCCGCCTCACTTCTTCCATCCCAATTACTTTGAGGTAGTCTATTGCGGCTGACAGCCCAACCGCTCCTTCGACGTTTGGAGTACCCGCCTCGAACTTTATTGGTGGATCCTCAAATATCACGCTATGGAAATCTACGTCCTTGATCATCTCTCCACCTCTGTTGAAAGGTGGCATTTTATCGAGCAGTTCGTATTTTCCATAGAGAACACCAATTCCCATTGGGCCCAACATCTTATGCCCTGAGAATGCAACGAAATCATATTCATCCCTTACCCGGAAAGGCATGTGAGGAATTGATTGAGCGGCATCTATTATGAAAATGGAGTCGTTCTCTTTCACGATCTTTCCTATCTCTTCTATGGGGTTTATAGTTCCTAGAACGTTTGATTGATGAGTGACAGAAACAATCTTGGTCTCACGCTTCAATTTTGACTCAAGGTCCCCAATATCAAGATGTCCCTCCTCATCGAATCCAGCGTAATCAACAATTATCCCTCTATCTTCCAATCTTGTCCAGGGAAGAATGTTGCTGTGATGTTCCATTGATGTTATCAGAATACGGTCTCCTCTCCTGAGGGAATCACCAATGGTGAATGAAAGTAGGTTGAGGCTTTCAGTTGTATTTCTAGTGAAGATTATTTCGTTATTTTTAGCCCCTATGAATTGTGCGACATTCGACCTTGATTGCTCGTATACCTCAGTAGCCTCGTCTGCGAGTTTGTAAACTGATCTGTGGACATTAGCGTTATACCCCTCATAGTAGCCTGTGATTGCATCAAGCACCTGCCTGGGTTTCTGCGTTGTGGCTGTAGAATCTAGATAAATGATGTTTTTTCCATTTATCTTCCTGCTGAAAATGGGGAAATCTTCCTTCCTTCCATAGACGCTAATCATCACCTATCACTTCTTCCACAATCTGAAGATACTTCCTTGAAATATCCTCTGGAAGCGGATAGATAATGGGACTAATAAAGCCTTCTATAACGGCCTTTTTCGCCTCTCGTGGGTCAAGTCCTCTGCTCATGAGATACATCAACTGCTCCTCAGATATGTTGGAAACGGATTCGCCATGTTTTGCCTTCACTTCACCGTTGAAAATCTCCAGGACAGGGAGGGCGTTCCCAACCGCTTCCTTTGTCAGGAGGAGTAAGTTTGCCATCAAGAACGATTCTGTGTTAAGGGCCTTTTCTGCAATACGAATGAAGCCCCTGAATATCAATGACGATTTTCCTCCGAGTATTCCCTTGAAGGCGGTATCGTTCTTGCCATGGACTCCCCTATGGTCTGTGAACACTTCAAGATCAAGGTGCTCCTGTTTCTTTCCCATGGCTGCACCGTAATATCCGGATTCCACATGTTCCCCCTCCTGGATTATTCTGAACCTCGATATGCTCTTCTTCCCGGGAAGAGAAAGATGGTGAATCTTGAGGGTTGAATACCTCTCCATTATGATTGTTCTCTCAAGGTAACTGAGCTCTGTATTTTCTTCATCCTCAAGAAGGAAGTAGTCAAGCGATGAATTCTCTCCGATTCTTATGACCGTTCCCTGCGATACCGACGTATTCCCAGTCACAACAAAATTCTCAAGTATCCTTGCAGAAGAATTGCTACCTATAGAGTAAAGATTCCTGACATTGAAATCCCTGTCACCGGTGTGAAGGATGTTTATCATCCTTTCCCCTTGGTACTTGCTTGGAATCCCCAGGTAAAAACCATCCTGGAAGTATGCTTGGTTTATCGCACTAAGCTTATCGTAATTTTCATTGAACATGTCTTCTGGTTTCATTAGGCCAGCTTTTATGGCATCCTCAGTCGAAAGGAATTTTATCGACTCCCCTCCAAAGAGCCTGCACGGCGATCCATTGTGAGTAGTAATGTTACGCTGCATTCCAGCACAGCCTGTTCTCACAGACCTCAGCAGCGGAAGGAGATCATTATCCTTCAGGGAAGTATAACTCCTGACTGAAGGAGAATCGTGTTCTGCAAGAAGGGGGATTGAATCTGCCACCTTCTTCTTTTCAGTAATCAGTTCCTTAAGGGTCACCCTACAGCACCGTACTTGCTCATTTCAAGCTTGACAAGCTTGTTGAATTCGATTGAATATTCCAGTGGAATCTCCTTCAGCACGTCATCCAGAAATCCCAGGACTATCAGGGACCTGGCGTCTTCTTCCCTTATGCCCCTGCTCATTAGGTAGTCCACCTGATCCTCAGATATCTTACCTACAGACGCTTCGTGCGAGAATGACGCACTCTCCTCTAGAATCTCGTTGTGTGGATATGTGTTGCTCTTTGAGATGTCGTCAAGAATCAGCGCATCGCATTGAACAGATGCCTTGGAGTTGTATGCCCCCGGGTTTATCCTAAGTTGACCCCTGTAAACAGACATTCCTCCCTTCCCAGAGATGCTCTTTGCTACAACCTTAGAGCTCGTGTTGGGTGCAGCATGAATAACTTTTGCACCATTGTCCTTCCATACAGGTCCGACAGCGAGTGCAACATTTAGATTAGATGTGCTTGCGTATTCCCCCCTCAGGATCGATGACGGATATGTCATCGTTATCTTTGACCCTAGAGATCCCTGTACCCATTCCATTCTACCCCTCTCTTCTATCCAAGATCTCTTTGTCGGCCCATTTATTATATTGTCTGACCAGTTCTGGACGGACGTGTATCTGACCTTCGCAGCCTTCTTGACGTAAACTTCAACGATTGCCGCATGAAGAGAGTATTGACTGTAAGTCGGTGCTGTGCATCCTTCAATGTAGTGTACTGAAGCCCCGGGCTCAGCGATTATAAGAGTTCTTTCAAACTGCCCCTCAAGCGCTCCATTCATCCTGAAGTATGCCTGTACAGGAAGATCAAGCTGCACTCCGCTTGGAATGTATAGGAACGACCCGCCAGACCAGACTGCAGTGTTAAGTGCAGCAAACTTGTTGTCAGATGGCGGAACTACTCTTCCAAAGTGCTCTTTCACTATGTCCGGATATCTCTGCAGTGCACTGTCCATATCCATGAAAACAACTCCCTTGTCCTCCCATTGCTTCCTCAATCTCGAATAGACACCCTCAGATTGAAGCTGCGCTACAGACCCTGCCAGATATTTCTTCTCCATCTCCGGTACACCCAGCTTGTCAAAGGTATCCTTGATCTCCTTTGGGACCTCATCCCAGTTGTTAGCCTTCCTATCCTCTGGTTTTATGTAATACGTAAGGTCATCAAAATTCAGTTCCGATAGGTCAGGACCCCAAGTTGGGACAGGTTTTGAAAGGAATATTTCCAATGCTTTAAGCCTGATATTTCTCATCCAGTCAGGCTCTTTCTTTTCCTTGGACATCTCCTCTACGACGCTTCTGCTTAGTCCCTTCTGCACCTGGTAAGCGGGCTTCACGTTTGTAACGAAATCATATTTAATCTCGTTCAATTTCTTTGCTTCTTCAACCTCTATCTCATTCCACTTTTGCATCTACTTCACCTCCCCTATAATACTCATAACCCCTCTCCTCAATCAACTTTGCCAGCTCCCCGTTTCCGCTTTCGGCAATTCTTCCATTTATCAGTACGTGCACAAAATCCGGTTTAATATAATCCAGGATTCTCTGGTAGTGGGTTATTATAATTATTCCTGCTCCGTTTTCCTTCGCCTTTGCAATAGCTTTTGAAACAACCCTGAGGGCATCAATGTCCAATCCGGAATCTATCTCGTCCAGTATTATGAATTTCGGCTTCAGGATCAACATCTGGAGCGCTTCCATCCTTTTCTTTTCTCCTCCGGACAGTCCCTCGTTAAGCCCCCTATCTATGAATGAATTGTCAAGGCCAAAATAGTTGAGGAGTTCCTTGACCTCTTCAATGAATTTCTTGTACTCAAGTTTCTCATCAGGGTGGAGCGATGAATATGCAGTTCTTAGGTAATTTATGAATCTCAGTCCCTGAACAGACACGGGTTCCTGAAATGCAACGAACAGACCAGCTCTCGCCCTTTCATATACCTGCAGGTCCTTCAGATTGATGTCGTTTATCAAGAGTTCGCCGCTCTTAACCTTGTATCTGAGGCTCCCAACTACCGTATGGGCGAGGGTGCTCTTACCTGTCCCGTTAGGTCCCATAAGGGCATGAATTTCCCCAGACTTGACAGTTATAGTCACTCCCTTTAGTATTTCCTTATCCCCCACAGAAACGTGTAGGTCTTTTATAGAGAGAACGTTTGCAACCATTGTACATTTGTATGGTATGATGCTATTTAAACATTTTTTACTGTTTAAAGTGATAAAAGTTAAATATTGTCTTTTTATTCCGTGTATCATATGGAAGAAATAAGCACTCTGGGGACGAGCAAGCAGAGGATACTGGAGGAATTACTGGAGGGACCCAGAGTAGTTTACGAACTTTCAAACAAGCTCTCTATAAGAAATAACGCTGTAAGGGAACACCTTAACATGCTTGAGAGCATGGGTTATGTGGAATCAAAATTCGTAAAGACAAAAGTTGGCCGGCCCAAGAAGACATATAGCATATCCGCAAACGGCATGAAACTTTTCCCAAAGAAGTATGACCTTCTTCTAAAAATACTCCTAGATGAACTTACAACTGAAAATGGGACTCTATGGGTAAAGGATTTCCTTAAAAGGGCAGGGGAAAGAATTGTCAAAGAGGATGGAAACAAGTCAAGGGGGATAAACGAACTCCTGAATTTCTACAACTCACTTGGATGCATGGCAACTGCTTTCGAAAGGGACGGGAAATTAGTCATAAAGAGGAACAACTGCATCTATTATTCGCTCGCCCTTGAGACAAACAACTCTTTTTGTGGGACCTTTGAAGATTCACTGCTGGAGACCATGCTACCGTCATACAAGGTAGTTAAGAAAGATCCTGTTACCAAGGACAAGTACGACTGCGAGATCACACTGACAAAGTCCGAATCATAAAGTTTTATTCCTTTCTTGTATTTACCAACAAGAAATGCTGACTGTTATCGAAACTTTTTACTCTATAGAAGGGGAAGGCCCGTTCATCGGTATTCCTACCTTCTTCATCAGGTTATCAGGGTGCAACTTAAGATGCTCCTGGTGTGACACCAAGTACTCCTATTCTGGTGGAGAGAAGAGAACGGTTGATAGTCTATTAGAAGAGGCTATTACATACAAAACAAAGTTTGTATGTATAACGGGAGGAGAGCCACTTTTGCAGAAGGAGGTATACCTATTGATGTACAAGCTGCTCGACAAGGAATTCAAGGTCATCCTTGAGACCAGTGGGTCTATCCCGATTGAGGATGTCCCGACGGACGACAACATGATAATTTCCATGGACATCAAGACCCCATCATCAGACATGGTGGAGCACAACATATACCAGAACATTGAACTGCTTGCAGCAAAGGATTATCTCAAATTTGTCATAGCAGATGACAAGGACTATGCATTTTCAAAATCGGTTGTTGAAAAATATCCTTTTGACGGAGAAGTAATTTTTCAACCTGAAGGCGGGAAAAACCTGAAAGAATTAACGGAAAAAGTATTAAAAGAAAGATTAAATGTCAGAGTACTGCCACAATTGCACAAATTGATCTGGGGCGATAGGCGAGGAGTATGATGGGGCAGGAATATACAGATGAGGATGGGGAGATAGCTACCAAGATGGCCAGGAGGGCCATTGAGGAATACATCGACATCAAGTTAATTGTCAAGAATAGTTACGGTGGAAAGTTCGTTGAAAAGAGGGGTGTTTTCACCACGCTTACCACTTCATCAGGTGAACTCAGAGGTTGCATCGGATTCCCGGAACCGGTATACCCACTTGGGGAGGCGGTAATCAGGAGTGCAATCGCAGCTGCAGTAAACGATCCCAGATTCCCGCCAGTAACAAAGGAAGAGATGGATGACATCATAGTTGAAGTATCGCTTCTGAGCAAACCGGCAGCTGTAACAGTCAAGAACAGGAAGGATCTTCCTTCTGTGATAAAGGTTGGCAGAGACGGTCTCATAGCAGAAAGAGGTGCTTACTCAGGTCTTCTTCTTCCTCAGGTTGCCGTGGATGAAAAGATGGACCCGACAGCGTTTCTGAATGCAGTTTGCTGGAAAGCTGGGATGGAGCCGGACTGCTGGAAGGATTCAGAAACCTCGATCACTACCTTTACCGCAGAGGTGTTCTACGAGGTGGAACCCAGGGGGCCGGTATTCAGGAAGATGCTTAAGGCGGAGAAAAAGTGATGGAAGCATTCCATGGACGTTTCTACATTAGCGGTGAATTCAGGGAAAAGTATGTAGTTGTTGAAGACGGTATTATAAAATCAGTTACTAACGAACTTTCTGGCATGCACATAACCTCAATCCCAGGGCTCATCCTGCCTGGGGGCGTGGATATGCACGTTCACTTCCGTGATCCGGGCGAGACTGAAAAGGAGGATTTCAAGACAGGTTCGTTATCAGCTCTCTATGGCGGAACCACAACTGTATGTGACATGCCTAACAACAAGGTACCTATAGATAACAGGGAGTCTTTTGATCATAAACTTTCCTCTATACGCAATAAGAGCTTTGTGGACTTCGGCCTCTATCAGGCTGCTTCCAATGTATCTATTCAAGAATGCATTGGGCAGAAGATATTCCTGGGCAGGTCGACAGGAGGATTGTTGACTGATCTAGAAAACTGCGAGTGGCAGGACAAGGTGAAGGTAGTTCACGCGGAACTGCAAGAATGCCTGGAAAACAATTCTAGGGAGAACAAGGACCTTATCACTCATGATATGAGCAGGCCGATTGAATGCGAAATGGAGGCGATTGAGCACGTTTTCAAATACAATCTTTCGCAGGTTCACATCGCTCACCTTACTTCTACAAGGACGGTAGAACTTTCAAAATCACTAGGGTTCACTACTGAAGTTACTCCTCATCATTTACTTTTGAATAACTCAATGGACCTCGGAGCAAGGGGTAAAGTAAACCCGCCCCTCAGGAAAAGGTCAGTTCAGGAAGAGTTACTCAGAAGCCTCAACTCTAGGTCTATAGATGTGATTGCATCAGATCACGCTCCCCATACAATAACGGAGAAGAAGGATTTCAAGGATGCACCTTCCGGTCTTCCAGGTGCTGAAACGAGGGTACCCCTGACCCTGTCAATACAAAGGAAAGGTCTATTATCGTTGGAGAAAGCTATCTCACTGTTGATGGAAAGACCCTCTGAGATTTGTAGAATAAACAAGGGCTACATAGCTGAGGGATATGACGCGGATTTTATCTCTATAGATATCAAGAACCCGGTAGAGATAAGAGGGGAAGATCTCCATTCAAAGTGTGGTTGGACTCCCTTTGAGGGATTTGAAGGCATTTTCCCGGATTTAGTTTATCTCAGGGGGGAAATGATGATTCAGGAAGGAGGAGTGGTAGGATCACCGGCAGGGGTTTTTTTGGATGCCAAAAAAAAGTGAGAGGGAAGTAGCAGAACAAAGGATGACTGAACTATTCAGTCTAGCGCTGGAAGACGAAAGGGAGAGGAAGTTTCACTATGCAAATAGAAAGTATGAACTGATGCATCTTTACTCTACCAAATACAAGTCAAAAGTCATCAAGGATGCAAGGACGTGGGTTTGCAAAAAATGCAAGCAAGGCATTTATTCCGGAGGAGGAAGGGTCAGAATAAACAATTCAACTATCACTGTGAGCTGCGGTAATTGTGGCTATATCAGAAGAATACCTATCTCTCGTCGATCGTCTCAGCGGTGAAGAGCACGTTGTAACCGCCTAGCGTTGCATGGACTCTATCAATCAGAGATATTGCTTCCGACACCGTGGCGTGATCCTCCCATTCATACACCAGATCCCTGCTTCCAGTTATCGGTTTGAAGCCAAGAGATTGCAGCCTAGAAATTATCTCCGAGGGTCTTTCTCCCTCTGTATTGAAGATTATTGAGAGATATGTTCTCTTGACCATATGGCAGAAATCACCATATTGTATTTATTCCTTTGTTTGAATCGCATTTAGAAAGAAAGCAGCCTCATACGGGACTTGCGGCTATTATCATGCGTTGCTTTGTTATAGTGTTTGTTTTTCTGTCGAAATTGAATGATTTTAGCTCCTCTTCAGATAGATCATTAATGAACCTTTTGCACTCTATTCCATTGACCGAATTTGTCTCCACTGGAGACAACCATTCTTCGAAACTGAACTTCTCGCTGTCTTTAACAGATTTAATGATTCTGAATCCTGCAGATTTGAGTGAGAACATAAACTCGCCCTCATTGAGGGCTGCCACATGAGTAGGATCCCTTTTCCTCTCCAGCTGATTTAGAAAGTCCCCTGAATCAGACTCAGGAACGACCATGTCGCTAATTGCAAGAATTCCATTTTCATTCAATAATTCCCTTGATTTCCTGAAGAATTGGTCCTTTTTGTCAAAATGGTGCAATGCTCTCCTGCAGGTAATTGCATCAAATTTCAGAAAGGTATTGTAAGAATAGTAATCCGATTTAACAAATTCTACATTACCAACATTGTTCGAAGAAATAAGTTTTCTAGCCTCAGAAAGCATTGCCTCTGTTGGATCGAGGGCTACTACTGTTGAACTCTTTCTAGACAACTCTAAGGCAACAAAACCGGTGCCTGTAGCAACGTCTAAAGCCCTATTCATTTTCTCCGGAAGGAGGCTCATCAATATTTTGAGGTCTTTGCCCGTTTTAAATGAATCACTCTTGGAATAATGCTTTGCAAAGTCATTAAAGAAGGGATTGTCACCCATTGAATCACTATAGTAACTTCCATTATAAAGTTATAAGAATTCGGTTGTTGGCCTTTAAGGTAAGCGAGGATGGGATTTTTCAAAAGATATGGGGGAGTTGGATATTCACCAGCTATTTTTCTTGACAGTATCAAGAATGTGTTAAATTAAAATGAAAACTCTGCAATTTACAAATTAGGCATTGTTGGTTGTGGGGGAACAGATGTTCATTATATGTGTAACGATGTAAAGAGGACCAATCATAAAGTTACCAAATTTTATTTCAAAGAAACCAAACTGGAATTTTCACCGCACTTTGATACACGAATGGAATACGAATTGAAAAGACTTAAAGCAAATAAATCATTTTATGTATAAATCATAGCAGCAATCTGTTCAATTATACTACAATATTCTAAATTGGACGCATTTGCTTTATACGTGTAAACTATCACATAAATGAAAAAGTTTGGTGAAAAACGTGACTAGTAGCATAGTTTTCCCACAATGGAGAAGAAGACTTTTGGAAGAACATCTGCTTATGACGTTAATATTGCTAGAGTTATTTTTGAGCATTGTATTTATCTTAATTGGATATCTTAAAGGCGAAATCTACTTCAGAGGAGTTGGAGTTGGTTTGATAATTGCTTGGGTAACAAGTTTCATAGCGTACTTATTCAAAAGACTCAACAATAAAACAATGAACAATGAAAAGTAATTGCCTTTCTAAGGCTTCACTATTTTTAAGATTAGTTATTTATGTTTTTAACTTCGTGGCTCACTAAGAATATCAAGTCAAGAATATTATTGGGAGGGATTGCACCTCAAATTGACTCGTCATTTGGTTCGTACTTCTATAAACACTACGTTGTTACGACTTTAGTAGATAATTTCAATGTGACTGCCTATGTGTTTTGAGTAAAAATCACTTGGAATGTACCACGTACCTGGTTAATGATGAATGGACTCTAATTTCACCTGCTAATTTTATTGGGAGGTACTCTCTAGCTAATTTGAGCAGTTCTACTGAGGGAATGCAGAATACTTTACTCCCTCTAACTCTTGAAAGGAGGGAGAACAGCCTTGTATACAGATATTCCCTTGACTCGGAGAATACCTTCGCACCCCTGCCGTAAGGGGGATCAGTTATGACTGCAGAGAATCCACCGATATTTTCAAGCTCAGAAAAGTCCCCATTCATTATCACTTCTGGGAAGTTGAAGTGCCTCAGGTTAAGGTTCCCACCTTCAAGCATCTTCCAGCTTCTGTCAATTCCGTACCCGTCGATTCCCATTCTAAACCCCTCTATGAGGAATGTTCCGGTTCCTGCGAAAGGGTCAACAAATTTCTCCCCCTCCTTGATACCGGAGATGTTGATCATGCCTCTTGCAAGAACAGGGGAAATGCTCGATGGATGGTTCATAGGTTTTGTTCTGTATCTAACGTCAATGAGGGTACCCATCTTTCTCTCATAAATCAGCTCAGTGAATATGGGTTCGCTGAAGTTGTATATGTAGAATCTAACGTCAGGCCTATCCAGGTCTACTTTACCGTTGATCCTCTTTGCCATTGTTGAAATGAGGGAGTCCCGGCCAGGAATCCTATTCTCTCTTATCGAGTAATGCTGTTTCTCGTTTATCGTGATAGGCTCATCTTGTCCTATGATTCTACCTACCCGCTTTGAGAATGCTACCCTTGAAACAATCTTATCTGGATTATCTGTCGAGAAAAAAAGGAGTTTCTCAGTCTCTCTTTCTATTTTGCCTCCATAGCCTTCAAGCAATCCTGAGATCTCAGCTCTCGAGATGTCACGAAATCCTCCCAAATACTCTGATACCAGTTCCAACCACCTAGAATTACTTATGAGTAAATTAAAACAGCGATATTGATAATCAAGAACTCTATTTACTTTCAGCATGCCAAGATATAAGGAGAGCGGGGTCGATTTTGATTCAGTTGCGGCTTTCAGGAATGCAATAATAGAAGAACTGACGTTCGAAGGAACTAGATACAAGAGGGCTGCAAAGATAGGTCACTATTCTGGTCTTGTATCTTTCAAAGGTAACTATGTAGCAATTCATACAGACAACGTTGGAACGAAGACAATACTAGCTCTTGAGCATGGCTACTTCGACGAGATAGGATATGACCTTGTGGGTATGAATGTTAATGACATTGTCTGCATGGGAGCAGAGCCTATGGCGATGGTAAATTACGTTGCTGGATCCATGTTGGGTAAAGAACTGGGAAAAGCCATAGGAAAGAGTATCAATGACGCGTGCGTAGAGGCTGGAATTTCTATGGTGGGCGGAGAGACAGCTTCAGTCCCGGATCTCGTAAAGGGAATAGATATTTCAGGGACGATAATAGGAAACCTCGAGAAGGGCAAAGAGATAACAGGGAAGCGAATAAAAGAGAGGGATAGGGTAATAGGACTGAGGTCAAGCGGTATTCATTCTAACGGTTTTTCACTTATAAGAAAGATATATGAAAACAAAAGTGAATTGCTGGAAGAACGAATTGAGGGAGAAAAGTTCTGGAGGACTCTGCTAAGGGGCACAAAAATATACTCCAAGAAAATTTTTGAAGTGACTCAGGAATTTGATGTTCATGGAATATCGCACATAACAGGTGGTGGAATAAGGAACCTTCTCAGGCTTAAGGATTCAAGATATAGGCTGTCATACCCGGAAATACCGCTTACATTCAGGAAGATCATACGAGACGGAGGAATATCTAATCAGGAAGCGTTCGAGGTATTTAACATGGGAATTGGAATGATGGTAATTGCGTCTAAGAGGGAAGAAGATGATATAATGAAAGAACTAGATAAGTTCAAACCGGTTGACCTAGGCGAAGTGGGGTCAGGGAGAGGGGTATCGGTTGAAAACTATGGCGTCAAGTACGAGAGCTATTATTGAATAATCTCAATTAGTTGGTTTTCAAAATTAGCTAGGAGCTATCGAGAGAATTTTGATGGTAAATCACTAAGATTTATATTTCCGTATTAACTCTTCTTTAGATATTGAAGGGTGATTAAATGATTGGAAAAAGAGCACCAGATTTTGATTCGAAAGCATTCGTAGACGGAAAGATAGAGGATTTTAGACTGTCTAAATTGAGAGGGAAGTGGGTTGTACTGTTCTTCTACCCCGCAGATTTTACGTTTGTGTGTCCGACTGAAATCGAGGGGTTTGCAGAGAAGTATGCTGATTTCAAGAAGGCTGGGGCAGAGATAGTAGCAGTTAGCAGAGATACTGTTTACGTCCACAAGGCATGGGTTGAAAACGACAAGAGAGTTGCAAAAGCAAAATACCCTATGGTAGAAGATAGGAAGGGGGAGATATCTAGAGATTACGGCGTACTCGATGATTCTTCAGGAAACTCACATAGAGGTCTTTTCATTATAAATCCGGAGGGAATCATAAAGTACATGGTAGTAACGGACGATAATGTTGGACGAAGTACGGACGAGACATTCAGAGTTCTTGCTGCTCTACAGACAGGTGGGCTTTGCCCGGTAGACTGGGAACCAGGTAAAGCTACGTTGAAAGTTTAATTTTTATTTTATTATTTTAAAATTGTCAAATTCTTCCTCCACAACGTATCTCTTCTTGACGTCTGTTACGAGAGCATTCGGTATCTCTGACGTGCAGTACTGTATTAGTTTCTCGACGGAATCAGGATCACCTTGTATCATAGCCTCAACTGAGCCGTCCTTCATGTTTTTGACCCATCCTTTGAGATTGAGTGACTTGGCCATCCTTCTGGTTCGTTCCCTAAATCCTACCCCCTGGACAATCCCATATAATTTTACATTGCACTGCATTAAAACACCATAATCAGGATGTTCAAATATTTACTGCTACAGTGTAACTGCAGCAATGAAATTGGATACAGATATTTATCTTTGACGAGAATATATTATCTTCTTATTACAATCATAGGTACTTGTAGAGAGGATAGGTTCTCATCGATATGACAGGAATACCAGTGATAACATCTTGGTGACTCCCAGAAAAAGTGGTGGAATCATTATTCATTATGAAGTTCTTCACCGCTAGGGTATTATTATGACTACCTATTATTCACAGCACTTAGAATGTAATCCAGATCAATGCTTTTCTTCACTACCTCTGCAAACCTCTGTATTTCGTAATTTGTGCTTGCTACTGATAATAATTTCAATGGTTCCATACCGAGCTCCTTCCTTACAAGATTCAAAAGTGCTTGAGTGAACGATGTGTTATCAAAAATGCCGTGTATATAAGTGCCGATGACTTTAGACTTATACGATCCTTCCATTAAATTTGTGTCCTTGCCATCTTCAGATATTATATTTGAGAAATGCGGCCTTCCCACAGACTTGCCATTGTGTATTTCATAACCTCCTACAATCATTCCTCTCATGTGAGGGTATAGGATTCTCGATCTGACCTGCCTTACCACCTTCCTGCCCTTTAGGAGGGTAGTTATATCCAACAATCCCGCACCCTCAATCTTTCCTCTGCCCGTTTCATCAACATCATCTACCCATTTACCCAGCATCTGGAGACCTCCGCAGATGCCCACTATGAATCTTTCGCTTGAGGTCCTTCTAAGAATGTCAATGTAGCCCTCATTCCTCAGGTAATCAAGATCAACTGTAGTGAGCTTGGACCCTGGTATGGCTATGATATCGCACTTTTCAATCAATTCTGGTACTGTTATGTACTGAAAGCCTATGCCTTGATATCTTTCCAAGATTTCGAAGTCCGTGGCATTTGCCATATTTGGGGTTTTCACTATCCCTACCATAGGCTTTCCCTCTCTCCTCTGGAATGTTCTAAGTGAATCTTCTTCTGGGATACTATTGGCAACGAATGGGACTGTGCCAAGAATCTTTGTTGAGAACCTTCTTTCTATGTAATCGAATCCAGGTTTTAGGAGTTTTTCATCACCTCTAAATTTGTTCACTATTATTCCAATCAGGTCATTGAAGGAAACGAGATCAAGCGTTCCAACGGCACTGGCAAATGCTCCACCTCTCTCTATGTCAACTACGAGGATCTCCTTTGCTCCAACGAGTTTTGAGAACCGGGTATTTGCTATATCCCCACTAAGATTTATTTCTGCAGGGGAACCTGCGCCCTCAATAACAATCAGGTCATAGCTCCTTTTTAGTATATTGAAAGACTCCAGTGCTTTTTCAAGAAAGGATTCTCCTTTTGCATTGAAATACCTTTCTGAATCATACGTGCCGACGTGTTTCCCCTGAACTATCACGTGTGTTTTTCCACCTTCTGGCTTCAAAAGTATTGGGTTCATGTGAACTGATGGTTCAATGCCAGCTGCCAAAGATTGGACTATTTGCGCATACGCCATTTCTCCTCCATTTGCAACTCCTGCATTCAGGGACATATTCTGTACCTTGAATGGTGCCACTTTAATTCCCATACCAGAGAATATTTTACACAGTGCTGTCACCATTAGTGATTTTCCAGCTCCTGAGGATGTACCCAAAATCATTAATGGACTGTACTTACCGGAATGATACGTACCCAGGGGGCCTCACCTCCAATTCCCTTAGTAACGATAGGAGTAGATCGTTGTCCTTCTTTCTCTTTATGGAAAACCTTATCGCATCGGTGAGTCCAAAAGATGAGCAGTCCCTCACAAGTATTCCATTCTCCTTAAGCCTCTTAACTGCCACTGTTGCACTTCCCACCGAAGCCAGAAAGTAACTCGCATCTGTTCTGAGTCCGGTAGTCTCAGATATCCTTCTTCTTTCGTAGCGAATTTTCTCTAAAGAAGTAGACAAAAATTTCCTATCTTTCAGTATATCTTCTATAAATGCACAACCAATCGTACCTATTCCCCACGGGAGTCTCATATCTCTGAATTTATCCGCCAGTGGTCTCGAAGTTATAGCATACCCGATCCTGATCCCTGAAAGATTGTAGGCCTTGCTGAAAGACCTCATGACTACCACATTATCATTAATTTCGTATGGAACTACTGAATCAACAAAGTCTATGAATGCTTCATCCAGTATGAGCATGAAATTCTTGGCTTCAGCCTGCTCTACCAGCTCATTGACATATCTATAATACTTCCCCGTGGGATTGTTAGGGTTGGCAAAGAATAAAACGTCCCCACGACTTGGCGTCAGTTCGGATATATCCGGATCAGGATTGTTAATGATTCTAATATCTGAACCTAAAAGTCTGGCCGTTCTTACATATTCCCCATAAGTGCTTCTCAGCGAAACGAATCTTTTTTTCCTGAAATAGGTTATTATTATCTGTATCTGTTCAGTAATGCCAGCAGTTATTACGACGTCCTGTGGAATACCTAATTTGTTCTTGATGTCATTCTCAAGTCTTTCATTGCAATAGGGATACCTTTCAATTTTTGCCCTTTCTAAGGCTCTCTTGACAAACGGTGGTCTGTATGGATTTGCTGAGTAAGAAAAATCCCTTAATTTTTCTTCCCCCTCTCTAGCTCCACCATGTTCCATGGAAATAAATCACCACCATCAATATGAAAAATAGTGAATATGATATTAAGCGTATTGCATATTCAAGCCCCCTAAGTGTTTCTGGATTTGGAAATGATTTTCCGTCCACAAAATAATGACCAATTTTCTCAATTTTAACGTTGAATAACGCAGCCATCGTTGCCATAGAATACATGCCATTTATCTTTAATCTCCTGTAATTTTTCAGGTTTCTGTAAACGCGCCTAGGGCTTGCGGCCATAACTAACAGTGCGAAAAGTCTCGAAGGTATAAAATTCAGGACATCATCAGCTCTCGCAGCGAATTTACCGAAGAACTCATATCTATCATTTCTGTAACCTATCATCGCATCTGCAGTGTTTACTATTCTGAAAATGACTGCACCCCAAATTCCAAAAAGAGCCAGATAAAACAGCGGTGAAACCACTGAATCCACAAGATTTTCTGACCCAGACTCGAATGCTGCTGAATACAAATGGTTCTTGTCCAGACCTGCTACGTCCCTTGATACTATCTGAGAGGTGTTTCTTTTCAGTGCTTCTATATCATCAGTTTCGCATCTCTTTATGGATTTAACCAATCCACCGACAGAAAATGTAGACTTTAGTATATAAATTTCAACCACCACTCTGATTAAAATCGGCATATATCCTATGAAGTAAAGAAGTGTTATCCCTATCAAAATCGTCACCAGTACAGACACCATTCCGTTTGTGAATTCTCCTGAATGTGTCGATGATAATCTGTGATTATCAAAGAATCCAAGCAATTTCCCAATCCAAGCGACTGGATGAATTTTATTGGGGTATTCAAAGATAAAATCTATTATGAGAGTCGCCATGATAATTAAAATCCACAGCTCCCTACCACTTATAGGCAATAGTCTCCGCCCTCCTGAGGTCCTCCGGTGTGTTTATGTTTAACGAAAGGATATGATTTTCGAATTCCACTACTTCGTCCTGCTCATCTCCGGGTACTGCTATGTTAAGTCCTATGTAGACTTTTTCTCCTGAAGAATTTACCAAAGCAGTCATGCTTCTACCGTGGTACCTAGAGACGAATAAATTGATGGTTTCAGTGTCAACGAATACGGAATCACCGTTGACAACTAACAAAGGTCTAGAAAACTTTTCAAGGAGAAATTTAACGTCATCTGGGTAGCTAATTCCAGGCGTAATTATAGAATTGTATCTCTTGCAATATTCCAGGGTTCTCGGTGCATTCCAAGACACGGCGACAAAGAACCTCTTTACAATTGACATAGACATATTTCCTACTACAATGTCTATTACTCTTTTGCCGTGTATTGTTTCCAAGAGCTTTTCCCTTCCATATCTTGAAGATTTCCCCCCAGCCATCACAATCCCAAGCATATCAACCACATCGTCACCGCCCTGCTAATTTCATTCATTGCACCGAGTGAGTCTCCGTTGACGAAAGAAAAGTTCTTCATGGAAATGAAACCTATTGCAATTGATATGGCACCTCCTGCTAAAATATCCAACCAAATTTTCCATGATATTAAAATAATGGGGAGAGAAATCACAAGAAAAATCGGAATATCGTATTTCTTCACCTTTCCTTTGAAAAAATTTGCCAAACCAGAGTCTGGAGATGGAAAGAATGTAAGACCAACAAGCATCGAAAATTTTGAAGAAATTTCAGAAACTAGGAAGAATAAAACGATCGTGTATGTTTGAATTTCGAAAGTGTTTATTGCATAGAATTCTGCAAGTATAACCATTAGCAATAAAAATATTCCAGCAGCACCTGTGTTCACGTCTTTCATAGCTTTGATTTTCTCTTCCTTTGTACCTTTCTTCATAATTCCATCGGCAAAATCTGACAGTCCATCTATATGTAAAAGGGCCAGTCACGGCATATATGGAAATGAGGGACAAAATGGAGACGAGGACCCTAGGAAGGAACCTAAATGTTACCAAAAATACTGCCAATGGGAATAGAGCTATCAAGGCCGAAACGACAACTAGAAGATAGAGGTGAGCTGGTTCCCTATTTACATTATGTACTGGAATTCTTGTGAAGAAAGATAGGAGGGACTTCATATTTTCTGATTCTCCGCTCCTCTCCATGTCTTGAGGAATGACAGATTGCAGTCAATCCAGATAACTAGAAAAACCAAGGTATGAAGAGCACGGAATATGTGGATGGGCTCCAATACATGAGTTTGTGGTCTTTCATATCTTGGTTTTTCCATAATACTTACTGGTAAATTCAAAAGGGTTAAATAAACTTTAATTTTATCAAATTTGCTTTACATGATATTCATACTGGCAATAGGCAACTCAGCGGTATCGCAGATAAATGGAATAACAGCTGCAGGGGAAAGCGAGGAATTAATAAAATTTACTCCCCCTGCTGACGCGGAATATTTGTTTTACGACAGACCGGAATGCATTGAGGCCATACCCATTACTCCTTCTGGGAGCCCAACTCCAGCAATAGTGACAAAAGCCTCCAAGATACTTGTTGGATTCCCCGTCCTAGTCACCAGGGTTGGGTCTATAGCTAGTCCTTCCGTTCCGTATTTCTTTATTTCAGACTCGCAAGGAAAAGATATTAGAACAGAGTCTGGAGTACCAGAAATAAACGAAATTCTTGAAAAGAGCAGTATCCTTGCTGATGAGGTATTCAATGCAGATGATGAGGTTATGTTGGCGGAAAGTATCCCTGGAGGTACCACTACTGCTATGGCAATCCTTCGCAGCCTTGGCTATGATTCAGTCTCATCTTCGTCCATGTCACGAAATCCCGTGTCACTTAAATTGAAAGTCGTGGAGGATGCCCTAAAAAGGGTCGGTGATATAGGACGGAATGAAGTACTCAGGGAGCTTGGAGATCCCGTCTTGGCATTCCTATATGGTTTTACCAGAAGGTTTAGGGGGAAAGTCTATTTAGCCGGAGGGACACAAATGCTTGCAGTTGCGGCACTGTTAAATTCGGACGGGTTGAATCAAGCTACAATTGTGACTACTAAATACGTAATAGCAGATAAAACTGCTACGTTTACGCGAACTGCTAATGAGATAGGCTCACCCTTCGTTGAGGCCAAGATAGACCTGTCCTTTTCAAGATATCCTGGAATAAGAGAGTATGAGAAAGGGATAGTGAAGGAAGGAGTCGGAGCAGGAGGAGCTTATTATCTGGCGTCAACCACGGGATTCACCAATAAAGAAATAGTGGATAAGATAGACAATCTTTATTCAGATCTTATCGGTGAATAGATGGCTCAGTCGAACCTCAGGCATGGAGCACTTAGTACATTTGATACTGTCGGTCAATCGATAGCGATGAACGGTCCTGCAGCTACGGTATCACTGTACCTTGTGGCACTTGCATCCTTTTCAGGGTTCAATATGACATTTGTGCTCCTAGTATCCTTCATAATATACGTTGCCATAACTTATGTTATTTACCAATGGTCGAAGATCGTTGACTCACCTGCACCGTGGATGAAATATGCATCAATGGGTCTAGGAAATGGGGTCGGGTTTGTTTCAGGGTGGATTTACTGGATATACTATATTGTAGGATTTGGAGGGTTTGGTCTACTTGGCATTTCTGCGTTTCTTAACTCCCTTGGGGGGGTTATGCAGTACCGGTGGCTTTGGTACGTTGTAGTCATTGTAATGACCGTGGAAGCATTGATTATTGTGTTAAGAAGGGTTGAACTGTCAACGCGGTATTTTATAGTCATGGGGCTTGTAGAAATCCTATTCCTGGTGGCTACTTCACTACTCCTTTTATGGCTGTTCCGAACCAATTTACATTATGTCAGTTCTATGAATATATCTTCTATCAAGCCACTTGCTCTCATTCTTGGCCTGGGCGCATTTGGAGGGATAAGTGGGCTCACGCCGCTATCATCCGAGACAAAAAGTCCAACACGTAGCGTACCGCTTTCTATACTTATTTCCCTTTTGCTAATAGGTTGTGTTATCATTCTCAGTTCATTTGCACAAAGTATTGTCCTAGGTCCAAAGAGGTTTTATCTCTATTCTGTTATCAACAACCCGGGTTACTGGATCTATGGGAGATATCTGGGAATATTCTTTTCAGTGATCCTGTTGGTACTTATATTGAATAGTTTTAACTCTTCTCTCATTGCAACGTCTAATAATTACACCAGAATGTTCTACGGAATATCCAGAGAAGGACATTTCGGGTCAAGGAGGATACCACAGGTTAATTCTAATGGTATCCCACAGGCTCCGGCCGTCTTGGGTGCGGTAACTGGTTTGTCAATTGCACTTCTTGCAGGTACGATATTCGGTCCATTTGAAGGTAGCATATTTTTGCTTGTTATGGCGGCCATTCTCAGCTACTCGTCACATATAATTGTCTCGATTTCTCTAGGGATCTATAGCCACAAGATTGGAAGATTAAGATTTGTAAGAAATTTACTTATCCCCGGTATTGCCTCCTTGGTTCTAATCTATGCCATTGTTACAATAGCAATTAACAACTATCTCTATCCATTTAATATATCAGTGGCTCTGTCCGTAGTGATAATTGTTTCAGGGATTATTGCTTATTTTATAAGCAGAGAAAGTAGAAGAGGAAAGCTCAGAGCAAATTTCATCATGCGTCACATGACAGGAAAATTATAGATATTCATGTTTTCTGCTCCTCCAATGAATGGCGAAAAGCCAGAAAGTTCGAGTGTGAGTGCTCTGGTCATATCTTCAGATAGAAGCGATTCAGGCAAAACAACAATCAGTTTAGGCCTGATGAGCGCACTTTCTAAATCGGTGAAAGTATCTCCATTCAAAGCTGGCCCAGATTTCATTGATCCCATGTACCATAAAATAGCCAGCGGTAGGGATTCTGTAAATCTGGACCTCTGGTTAATGGGCAGGAAGGGTGTCAAAAGATCATTTGATAAATATTCAGCTAACTCTAATGTGTCAATCATTGAAGGGGTGATGGGGTTCTATGATGGAATGAACAGTAGATATAGCACGTGGGAACTTTCCCAGATTCTGAATACTCCAGTAATTCTTGTTATAGATTGTTCAAAGAATTCCACAACCGCATCTGCAGTTGTAACCGGTCTAAAGAAGTTCAAAAGGAACAATATAAAGGGAGTAATTTTTAACAATGTTGCTTCTGACCACCATTACAGGGACTGTACTCGGAATCTCCCAGATGGAGTAGTTCCCCTAGGGTGGATTCCGCACGATAGCAGTCTTTCCGTTGGTTCCCGTCATTTAGGACTATTAACCCCCGATGTAAAGACTGAAGAATTTGTGAAAGCAGCCGGCCAAATGGTCTCAGAAAGGATAGACCTAGATAGGATACTCAATATCACGAATATGGAAATTCCAAAAGAAAATACCGTTAGAATGCGGTCAAAGAAATCTGGGAAGGCTGCTATAGCTCTCGATAATGCGTTCCTATTCTACTATACTGAGAACATTGAGTATCTGCGGGGAATGTTTGACATAGAATTCTTCAGTCCCCTCACCGACGGTATCGTGAATGATCCTTCCTTTATATATTTAGGAGGAGGGTACCCAGAAATATTTGCTAATAAGCTGGAAGGAAGCAAGAGAACCAAGAACTGGATCAGGAAGGAAGCAGACAAAGGTACTCCGATAATGGGGGAGTGCGGAGGGTTGATGTACCTGTCATCAGGCCTGAAAACGGATAAGGACCACAGCATGACTGGAATTTTTGACATAAACATCTCAATGTCATCTAAATTGACCATAGGGTACACCGAATTGAAAGCAAGGCAGGCTTCCCTGATTTCGAACGCAGGGTCAAAAATTAAAGGACATGAGTTTCACCAATCAAAGGTAGACGAAATCAATGAAAAAAGAGTATTTACCAACCTGAGAGGAAAGGGACTTGGCGACGGGAGCGACGGGGTATATTACAATAATGTACTGGCACTGTACTCACATATTATGCTCCCAGGACTGGGTAAATTCGTGGCACAAACCAACGTCTGAAAGAATAGTGAACAGTTAAGATGGCTGCAACAGACATCTAATCCGCTCAGTTTTCATTAAATCTACTACCTTTGCCTTTTCAAAAGTTATTGATCATATCCCTTAATGATAAATCATCTTGCTCGTAAGGATTAATGGTTCATTTTAGGCAACGAAATATGGTTAGCTAGTCGCCGGATTGGTTATTCTATAAATTTCTCTAGTAGCTAACAACCAAGAAATCGTTATCAATGCGACAAAATCACAGAAGGTAAACTCTAGTGATCACAGATATAAATCGATACTATAGAAAGAAAAATTGTTAAAATCTCTCCTCTTGGGTGCATAGATCATACTCAATATTTGACCAACATAAAAACAGTCTGGAATGGGGCTACCTGAAGGGCAAAAACATTTAAGGGGTAGATAACAGCCCAATATAACACTTATTCGTAGATTAAGAATTTTGAAGGACCCTAGGAAATTCATTTTCAAACTTTTGAGATGAAGGAAGTAGTGGGTTCCGTTATTTACTTTACATATTTCAAATAAACTTTAAATAATTCAAATTTATTTTACCTAGAGGAAGCTACATGAATAATCGCTTGAAAATCGTAATTGCAGTGGTTGTAGTCTTGGCAGTTGTTGTAGGCGGATTCGTCATTTACCACGAAGATGCCACAGGTAAAGCGAAGGGCGAGATCATTACAATAACTACAGGAGACAATATTCCGTATAAGCTTACAAGGATCGTGTCACTGGACCCAGCAGCTACTGCCACTATCTATGCACTTGGAGCTTATAATGATCTTGTGGGGGGTAACTCATATGATTTCTATCCACCAAATGAAAATTTACCGAATGTAACTGATTACCCAAGTATGGATCTTGAACAGATTTTTAATCTGTCTGCAGACGCTGTAATATCATTCAGCAACTACTCCGGAGCACAGATTTCTCAGCTTCTTAACAGCGGGATAAATTATGTATTCTTGAGTTCTGATGCTGGAGTAAATTTTAGCGTTATTGAAAAGCAGAACACACTCCTTGGGGAACTAACTGGAACGGTTGCAAACGCGACACTGATAAATCAATGGATGAACGTCTCCTTATCTACCCTGCACGAAGATGCCTTAAGTTACGACCAATCTGAATACAATGGTACGCCGCTCAGAGGGTTCTACTATCTATCATCATATGGGGGTTACTGGACTGCTGGAAATGACACATTCGTAAATTCTTACTTCCAATATGCGGATATAATCAACATTGCAGCTCCGTACGACTCTGGTTTCTATACAATCAATCCAGAAAATATAGTCAACGAAAGTCCGCAAATAGTCATTCTCGACGACTCTATCAATGCGAGTTCCCTAAATGCAACAGGATCACCCTTTGCGTCTTCTCCTGCAGTAATGAACGGCAAAGTTTATACAACGACTTCAAATGAATACATGTTTACTGAACCAAATTTCAGAGACATTTTTGCAATACAGTGGATCATATTCATGGTGTACGGGCAAAATCCTGCACTGCCTAGTTTCCCAATAAACTTAACTTACAATCCCAATCCAAACGGGGTAAGCTAGAAGGTATGAACGTATTAGAGAACGAAAGGCTGAAAGCCTTTATTCAAAGGCGTCGAGATATGAAACACGTTTGGTTAGGCTTCCTTTTTTTTCTTCTAATTATTACAATCCTCCTATCAGATTTTATAGGATCGGTTAGAATACCGATCTTGAGTTTATTAGAAATTTATGGAAGTCAGATTCCATACCTCTCCCAATTCGTTCCTCATGGTTATACATTGGCTCAAGAACAGATCATAATTCAGCTCCGGGAGCCAGAAATAATAGGTGGTGTCGTGATAGGCGCATCACTCGGTATCGGAGGTGCCGCGATCCAGAGCATTTTCAGGAATCCCATAACTGAGCCATACATTATAGGACTTTCTAGCGGGGCGTCCCTTGGAGCAGTTGCATCGATAGTCCTTGGATTTACTATATTTGGAATATATACCCAACAGATAGCAGCCTTTATTTTTGGGTTATCTGTTGTTTTTATCGTATACTTCTTTGCATTGAAGGGCGGAAGGGTTCATCCAACCTATCTCCTCCTGACTGGAGTGGCGGTGTCTTTCTTTGTGTCAGCAATAGTGGCTCTTCTACTGTTTACAAATATAAACTTGCAGGGTGAAGCATTCTTCTGGCTTCTTGGGTCACTGGAGAATATAAACTGGACCGTTCTTTATCCTGTAGTGATCATTGTTTTGATAACATCATACGCAATCTATCTTCAACACAGAGAACTTGATGCTATACAGATGGGCGACATGCACGCAAGATCAGTAGGAGTGAATGTAGAAAGGACAAAGAGAATAACAATCTTCATGGTAGCACTGGGTGTTTCTGCCTCTGTATCAATAAGCGGTCTAATAGGATTTGTGGGTCTCGTTATGCCCCACCTTTCCAGAATGCTTCTGGGAGGATCAAACAAGCATGTCATTCCAGCTTCAGGAATACTTGGTGCAATATTCCTCATCTGCGCTGATGATATAGCTAGAGGTATCGTCCCAGGAGTCGTGATACCAATAGGCATAGTTACAGGTATAATCGGAGTGCCATTCTTGATGTATTTCATGAGAAAGCTAACAGGAGGAAGGTATGAAGGTTGAGGTAGAAAATCTGACTTTTCAGGTGCCTTCGTTCAGGTTAGGTCCCCTGGATTTTACGGTTGGGGATGGCACTATAACTGCTATTATAGGAAAGAATGGCTCGGGAAAATCTACCACATTGAAACTAATACACGGTGACCTTAAGCCGAACGACGGGACTGTTAAAATCGATAAAATGAAGGTATCCTCACTAAGTAGTTTGCAGCTGGCAGAAAAGACTTCTTTCGTTTGGCAGGAAATATACAGCCCGATGAGTTTTACTGTCAGGGACGTAATGAACGTTTCAGGTTATAAGAGGGGGATTGATGAGAGCAAGATGGAGGCCGCTCTTGACAAGGTTGGTCTTGCAGATTTCATTGACAGAGACTTCTCAGTTCTAAGCGGGGGCGAGAGAAGGTTGGTGACACTAGCAGCAGCAATTTATCAGGATTCAGAAATAATGATTATGGATGAACCCACTAATTTCCTTGACATTGACAATCAGATCCTCATATACAACCTAATAAAGGGGCTGAGGGAGAAAGGTAAGACAATAATCATGACGATGCATGATCTGGATGCAGTTCATAACCTTGCAGATTCGGTGCTTATACTAAGGGATGGAAAGAAGATAGCATGGGGGGAAACAGAATCCACATTAACCCTCGAAAACCTCAATAAAGCATTCAACGTCTCATTCTATTCTTACAATACAATCAATGGAAACTCATTCGTTGGCTCTTACAATGGATGAAATGTTTTATATCCCGCTTGATAGAACATAATACCTAACAATACTGCTCAGTATTCCATATAAAGAAAATTTAATTTCTTTTACGAGATCGTGAATAATAGAAAGACCTTACGAACGCGGGAATGAATTATTGAATCTAAGTTAGCAGAGTTAGGCCTGTCGAAGATATCTTTGTCTTAATGGGGTCTCCGTATTTTCTAAGAACATCTAGAGATTCTTGATCGTAGAGCGCAATAATGCTGTCACCGATTAGGGAAACTGATGCGTATTTTCCATTTAGATCATCCAGGATCTTCTCTGCCTTCTGCGATACAAGTTCAGAGTCAAACGCAAATTTCCGCCCAACGAGAAAGGCGTTTTTCAGAGTCGGTTTCCTCATGAAAGACTTGAATGCTTTCTTTCCATTCGTAACTATCTCTTCCAGGCTTGAGGGAGACTGTATGACCTCTCCTGTGGGTATCTTCTTCTTGAATGGCAATATGATCAGTTCTGAAGGGCCTTCTAGTATTCTCTCTGTTACAGAATATGGAAAACTCCCCCCCTTCAAACGTACGTGAAATCCACCCGTCATCTGCGACTGGACATCACCTAGGCCCGTTCCCCGTTGAAGCTCAATTCTATGAGCCATCTCATAAATTTCTCCACTTACTGCATCGTTACCAATTATCGCAGCTGCGGCTGTTAGAGCTGCTCCAGCGCTCAATCCAAATCCACTGGATGGTGGTAGGTCTGAATAAGAGAATATCTTTCCAGTGAAATTTAGCAGCTTTGCGACTTCCTCCTGGACCGAGTTATCAATAGGTATACCATTGAACCTTATATCCATTGAATCAGATTTCTCAACTCTAGTGGTGATTCCTGTCTCGATGCAAATTGCAACTCCCTTGGAACCTTTCCTGAGTACGTTCTGCTCTCTATTGGGTACGAAGAACAGGGTTGCGCTTCCTGGTGAAAATGCCTTATGCGAGTAACTTAAGGATTCTCCCTGCAACTTCAAGCTTGTCACCTTCTATCTCAGTTTCCTTCCTTCCTCTTATCACTATTACCTTCGTATACCCAACCCTGACGTCCTTCAGGTCGTTGGCAACGACCATATCAAGTGAATATTCCGACATTCTTCTTCTGGCCCTTTCTATCAATTCATCTTTAGACACTCCATATTCTGCCTTGAAACCGACGAGAACACCCTTGTACTTCTCCCTTAGTTTCTTTAGGAATTTTGGCGTCGGCTTTAATTTTATGGAAAATGGTCCTTCAGTGGATATCTTTCCATCAATCTTTTCAGTCGTGAAGTCTGATAGCGCAGCAGGGACGATCACAGCGTCACTCTTCTTTATCGAATCAATCTTGCTTACAAGGGAATCAATATTTGTGAATTTTTCATAATCGAGGAAGGGGGGGACTTCTACACTTACATTTCCCAGCAAGAGATCAACATCAGCTCCCATGTAATATGCCATTGTCGCAATGTCAATGGATGTTTCTCCAGTTGAATTGTTTGAAATCACCCTAACATCATCAATATTCTCGTAGCTAGACCCCCCTATAATGAAGATCTTTTTCCCCTTAAGCTGGGTATTCAGCGCTCTTATGACCTCTGCAGTTATTGACCGATAATCGGCAATTTTCGCCTTCTCCTCATCGATCAGCGGGTCAAGGAAAATAACGCCAAACGACTTCAGTACATCGATATTCTTTCTAATTATTGGGTTTGTATACATGTTGATATGCATCGCTGGCACGACGACTATGGGAATCTTCCCGAGGGCATTAGAAAAAACAGAAGTAACTGTTGAATCATCTATTCCAAGGGAGATTTTTGATATCGTATTCGCAGTGGATGGCGCTATCAAAAAGAGGTCGGAGTCCTCAACTAATCTCACGTGCTCAATCGCACCTGTCAGTTCTTCAACAACCCTGTTTCCAGAAGCATATTCGAGGCTGTACGGGTGGATGATCCTCTTTGCAGACTCGGTGATAACAGGAAATACCTCGGCACCGTGACGTCTGAGCTCGTGTATTAGACGTACTGATTCAACTGCCGAAATAGAGCCAGTGACCCCCAGAATAATCTTCTTATCATTCAGCAGCGAAGTTTTTTTATTGAACTCCACTCTTTCTTTTGGCACTTGAGTACATAATATTTACGATAAAAAATTTAATGATGTTCCTCCTCTCCAACTATGGAAGTCAAGGATACCCTCTCCTCCGCCATGAAAACTGTGGAAACAAGGGAAGGGAAAAGGATGAACATGTTTGTCTGCGGACCTACAGTTCAAGACAAGCCACACATGGGTCATGCAAGAACCTATGTTTTCTACGATGTTCTCGCAAGGTATCTAAGGTATAAAGGGATAAGGCTCTTCTATCTAATGAATATAACAGACATTGAGGACCACATAATAACGAAGATGCAGGAAACAGGCAGGTCATGGGAAGACATAACTACATCCTATTCCTCAGAATTTTTCGAAATAATGAGGAGATTGAAGAACAGCTCAGTGAACTACTACGCATTTGCGACTGACTACATCAAAGAGATAATTGAACAGATTTCAAAGTTGATCGAGAAGGGATACGCGTACAAGATATCAGATGGTATCTACTTTAGGGTGAGGAAATTCAAGGACTATGGCAATCTTTCAAAGCAAAACCTTGATGAACTCAGGGCGGGAGCACGGGTAGAAGTCAAGGAAGAGAAGGAAGACCCGCTTGACTTTGCACTCTGGAAAATGAAAAAGGAAGGTGAACCTTCCTGGCCAAGCCCCTGGGGAGACGGCAGGCCAGGATGGCATATAGAGGATACAGCAATAACGGAATCTATTTTCGGTCCGCAATACGACATCCATGGAGGAGCTAAGGATCTAATTTTCCCGCATCACGAGTCTGAAATAGCCCAGATGGAAGCTGTGTCCGGGAAAAAACCGATTGTCAGATACTGGATCCACACCGGTCACCTTAATGTCGATGACATCAAGATGAGCAAGAGTCTCAAGAATTTTGTTACAGTAGAAGATGCATTAAGAAGCTACTGGCCTGAGGCAATAAGGATAATGATGCTTTCCATGAAGTACAGTGCTGCGGTAAATTTCGAGGAGAAGGCTGCATTAGATGCCCAAGGTAATGCAGAGAGGATTTCCATTCTATATCACAGAGTAAGCGGAGTACCTGAAGTAAAGAGTGATTGGGCACTAGAGATGACTGGAAAGATCTTTGCCCCACTGGAAAATGATATGAATACCCCGGAGGTTGTTAGGGAGATAATCAGCTTCGTCAAGGATTCTCTTGCGAGGAACAAGCTGTCAGAACAGGAGAAGGGAGAAATTTTGTACGTCCTTAGCCAGATAGAAGCAGTCATTGGTATTGTGCACACAGTGCCCCTTCCTGACAAGTCAATGGATATTATACTGAAGATGAGAAATGAATCCAGAAAGAAGGGGGATTATGGTTCTGCAGACATGATAAGGGACACGCTTAAATCCCTAGGTATTCATATAGAGGATACGTCAGAAGGAAGTTATCTATGGTGGTAAAATTCGACGCGATTGTGTCAATAGACCTTATCAACGATTTTGTCACGGGAAAACTGGGGCATCCCAAGTTCCAGAAAGTTGTGAAGACGACAAGGGAATTGATAGAAAGGAGCGGAAAGTTTGCTGTCCTTGTGCAGGACTCGCACTCAAAGGGAGACCCGGAAATTAGGGTATGGGGAGCACATGCGATGGAGGGGGAGAAGGGTTCCGAGACAGTCCCAGAACTGAAGGGGAAAGCTCAGGTTATTAGGAAGCATACATACGACGCTTTCTTCAATACAAATCTTGAAGACATCTTGGTCAAGCAAGGTGCTAAGAGGGTTGTATTCTGCGGAGTGGTGACTGATATATGCATCATCCATTCAGTTGCATCTGCTTTTTTCAGAGGGTTCCGTCCCATAATTGTTGATGAATGTACAGATTCATACTCTCAAAAAGAGAAGAAAAGAGCTCTGGAATATATGCGAAAGAATTACGGAGCAAAAATAATATCTATCACGGACATCCTGCCAAAATGAAAAATATAGCTTCAGTTGAGGAAATCACGAACCTGAAGACTACTGACGTCTATTTTATCAGGGCCAGGGAGATCTTGAAAAAGATAGGTTTCAATCCCAGGGTCGTCATGGAAATTACGTGTTCCTCAAGGGAGCTTCGCTGGATTACACTTTCTGGTCTAGACGATCTTACAGGACTATTGGAAGGAGCAGATGTGGATTTGTATTCCCTACCTGAAGGGACTATCTTCCCTCCAAGGGACATCAGAGGAGTACCAATACCCGCAGTGAAGGTAGCTGGCAAATATTTGGATTTTGGTATGCTTGAAACGCCCATGCTAGGATCATTATCACAGGCATCCGGCATCGCTACAAAGGCGTCATTCTTCAAGAAGAGAATTGGGGATCTTCCTCTTCTTTCATTTGGTGTACGAAGGATGCATCCTGCACTTGCTCCCCTTATTGATAGAAACTCGTACATAGGTGGCTGTGACAAGGTATCAAGCATAATTGGTGCAGAAAGGATATCAAAGAAGGCTGAGGGAACAATGCCACATTCCCTCCTTTTGCTGCTTGGAGAAGAGAGAGGGTGGAAGCTGTATGATGAAGTCACTGACAAGGGGACGCCAAGGATTGCGCTAGTTGATACGTACGGTGACGAAAAGGAATCGTCTATCAGGGCAGCCGAAACCATAAAGGGGCTCAATGCAGTAAGACTGGATACTCCGTCATCCAGGCGCGGCAATTTTCCAGACATCGTGAGAGAGGTCAGGTGGGAGCTTGACCGCAGGGGAAAGAAGGACGTCGGGATCATAGTTTCTGGTGGAATAAAGGAAGAAGATATAGAGGAACTAAAGAAAGCCGGAGCTTCCGGCTTCGGTATCGGCACCTCCATATCCAGCGCAGCAGCAGTAGATTTCGCCATGGATATAGTTAAGATAGAGGGACGGGACAAGACGAAAAAGGGGAAATTCTCGGGAGAAAAGAACGTGTTCAGATGCAAGAAATGTCACTCATTTCTGGTATCAACAAATGCAAGGGAGAGGTGTCCATCGGACGGAACACAGATGGAGAGTTTGTTCCGCAAGATGGTGGATAGGGGGAAGGTAGTCTATAAAGAAGACTTAGATGGAACCAGGAAATTCGTCATTGAACAACTTGGGTGGTACCAATTATCCTAATAACAGGATTCAAGCCTTATTCAGTTTTCAAGAGGAATCCGTCAGGGGAGATTGCAGAGCTCCTGAATGGGTCCTATTTCAAGGGAATGGAGGTTGTTGGGCTCTCCTTGGACGTAAAACACTCTGTTATAGAAGAAGGATTCAAGAAGGAATTAGAAAAGGGATATGACATAATAATCAGCACAGGCTTGTCACCAGGACGTAACGTTATAGGTATCGAAAAGATCGCTGTCAACTGGCAGGGCGATTATAGGGACGAAGAGGGCAGTACACCTAAGCCTGGAAAGATTATTGAAGAGGCTCCAGACGGCATCTTTTCCAGACTTCCGGTGGAGGACATAGTGCATTCCCTGCGATCTTCAAAGATTCCATCAGAAATTTCATTTACGGCAGGTACCTTCCTCTGCAACAAGATATTCTTCTATTCTCTTTACTATTCTTCTGCAAAGGCAGGGTTCATACATTTTCCTGTTGACTCTGAAAGCTCTGTTGATGGGAAATATCCCACTATGGCCATTGATTTTATGATAAAATCCGTAGAAATTGCCATTCAGAAAACAATTTGATCTACTGCCCGCCCCTCTTTTCCTTAGCCTTCATTCTAAGTTCATGGCTACCGCACTTCCTGCACGTTGTAGCCCTAATCGGGTTAGATGCGTAGCAGTTCATGCAAATCTTCTTGTTGAATATTCTCTCTGTTGCTTCTTTGAAAGGCATTCGTTCGTAATTAGCACTCTATATAAATTCTCTTCCATGAAAAATTCATGCAACTCCTATCGCCAAAGGGCTCATATAAAGAAGCAGTAGGACCCGGTAGTGCCGACTAAACTAGGATAGGAGGCTATCTCCAGAAGTAGGGAGCGGTGTTTCTGATCACTTTCCTTTCATCGACGCTGGATCAATCTGCCAAAGATGAATGGCTCTAGTAACAGGAAATGGTGATGTGCAAAAAAAAGGTTTAAATTTGAATCTTGATTGAATGAACGATGCAACTGAGTAGGAATTTTGTCGTCCTGTTCACATCAATTTCAATAACATTAACGGCGTACACCCTCCTCGTTTTCATTCACCCACTGTCCTATTCCGTACTTCAGGCTTCAAGCAACCGCACTTTGCTAAATGGGCGTGAAGAGTTATTGTCCGTAGGATCCCCAGGAACAATCCCGCTATTCTCTTCCATCATCAGCTGGCTGCTGACGGGATATGAGTTGTTTGCCGAACGCAGGAAGAAAATAACCAGGATACTCAAAAATAGTCCAGCTGTAAAGGGAGATCACTGGAAGGTTTACAGAATATTCAAGGGGACAGGAGGTACAAGGAGACTGACCATAATGGGTGCCCTTACTGTTCCCAGGCAGAGGAATGAGATAGCAAGGATAACGGAAACAGACTGGAAAGAGGTCGACCGTAATATACGCATCCTTGAATCTGCCAATCTGGTAAGGGAAGGACCTGTAAAAAGAACATACCCCTTGTATGAACTGACCGAAGAAGGAATGAAACTGCTGGAAACTATTGCCCCAGCAATCCAAAGTTGATTGAGTGTTTTTGAACATTGAGGGGAAAAACAATATTACTTTCGAACGACTCAAGATAAGGTGGAACAGAGGGTAACGTTTTCAGGTTCCTTCATGCAGTCATTCACATCAATAGGCCCCATGTTGGATATTGTCGCACTTTTCTCTGCAATTGCTGTCTATGCAGGTCCATATTTAGGGGTAGTAATGCTGATATCGTTCTTCTCAGCAATGACAACTGTGTACGTTATCTGGAATCTTTCTAAACGCTTACAGTCAAATGGCGGCTACTACCTATTCGCAGGAAGGGCCCTTGGAAAAGGAACGGGTATATTCGTGTCCATGGTCTATGCTGGATATGCACTTCTGGTGATACCAAACATCGCATTGTTTGCATCATTCTTCATCCTGCACCTCCTCCCAATAGGCAGCCAATTCTCCGACTTTTTCAGCTACTTGGTCCCCCTATTGTTCCTGTTCATTCTCTTTGGCATAATTTCCCAGGGGCTGGGAAGGTCCATTAAGTATACATTGGGGGCAGGACTAGTTGAGCTATTGTTCGTTATTGTCCTCGACTCTTTGTTCCTACGGAATGCAACAACCTTCTCGTTCCAGCTAATTCCAGCCAATTTATCGGAAGTCTATTCTGTATTCAGTGGAGTTGTTTTTGGAATTCTCGCATTCGCAGGAATGGAATCTCCAGTATACCTTTCAGAGAATACAAAGAAAAGTAGTTCCATTGTTCCAAAGGCACTGATTTATTCTTATATTGCCACCGGTGTTTTGCTCGTCATTTCCGCGTTTTCCATTATGTCTTTTCTGGGTCCAAAAGGTTTATCAACTTATTCGTCAAATCCATTCTTTGTTGGAAGTTCAATTCATGCAGATTTCGGAAATGCCGTTTATGTTCTCTTTGGAATACTTGCGGTGCTAAGTTCCATGAACCTTTGTGTTGCCTATTCTAATTCGGTACTGAATGAAATCAGGAGAATGGGGAAGGATGGTATACTGCCGAAGGTTGCGACGATAAAAGGGAGGCCCGTTCTGATATTCCTACTACTGGAGACCGCAGTCATAGCAACTGCGAACTTTTTCCTGGGCAATTTTCTAGGATTTGTCGTAATTGCAGCGATAGTATCTTTCTCCTATATGACAGTCCAGCTCATGGGAAGTCTATCGCTGCTAAAACTGTCTGTAAGATTGAGGGAGAGAAAGGCTTCAATTATTGCTACTTTATCTGTCGTTATCATTGGAATAACAGTTGTTTTCTCTTCTATAGCGGATTTGTCCCCAGGCAGTCCCACAAGGTTATCTATCATCCTGTTTGTAACAATTGTCATTGCGTCCTTTCTATTTTCATATCTTGGAAGGACTAAATCAAGAGAATGGTACAATAGCATCCATATGGTAAATAGTCTTGACGAAAAGGAAACGGAAGGAAGTTGAAGAAAGCCACCGGAGGGAATCGAGCCCCCGACCTGCTGATTACAAATCAGCTGCTCTTCCGACTGAGCTACGGTGGCATATAGGGGATTTCTTTACATCTTCCAATTATTTTATTCTTTCCGGTAAAATTTTGGAAGGTATAAATGCTTTCAACCTTACAAGTAGCTTACCATCATTCCTTCATTGCAATTTTCAGAATTTCAGGAACAGGTTACCGGTTGCGATGTTGGCCATGATGAATATTATAGCGAACTGGAAGGCTGCCTGCACTCCAGAAAGCCTGAAATTTATTAGAGCTAACCTTGATATCTTTTTCGAATCAGGTTGACTTTTCCTGAGTTCAAAATATATTCTGAGTTCGTTCGGCAGGAAGATAGCGAATCCCTGTATCACCAGAATGAGAACAATAATCCCTGCGAGTATGATGACCGGATATCTGAGACTGAATATGCCTTCATATGTGGCAAGATATATACCAGCAGTTATTGCAAGAGACGCAATTGTTGGCATAAAGAAAAGCATCATTGGAACGAGCCTCCTAATGAACTCTATTCTTGCACCAACTGACATCTTTATCATGACCCTTGATATCACTAACCCCATGAACAAGTCAATCCCAGTCCAGGTACCTCCAAGAAGAACGTGAGTATAATCCAGAATTGTTATATTCTTCACCCACAGCACAATTATTACCAGTATGGTGGGGATTATAACTATGAGGGAGGACGATGGTTTCACTATCCTCCTGTCATCTTCTATTGATTTTTCCATCGATGTAAATTTTTTAGTGTACATTAACTCTTACTTTTACGTAAAATTCGTAAAACCATCTGTTAATTACCCGTAGTTCATAAAAAATCATGAGAAATGCAGTTAAAGTGGCAACCATAGGAATCGCATTGCTCGTAGCCTCTATGGCACTCTTTGCGACCACTACGGTAGTTAACGCACAGGGTCCTAGTTCAGGACCAATAGGCGTAGGGAATCTAACGGCGAAAGTGATAGCATACTCTGGCGAGGTGATAACGGGACAGGTGGATGCAACAGGCTACACCTTTGGTGTCTACATAGGTCCAGGAGTCACAGATGTACTGATATACCATGCACACATATTCGGAGCTTCGGACCACGGAGTCATAGCCGTCGACACTTCCGGAATATCTGTGATGTACAGCAACATCAGCAACAACGTTCAGCATGCGGATCCTGCTATACCTGACAATAAGGAAGTCGGATTCTACGGTGTCTCAAATTCATACATCGTGGGAAATAGGATTACTGGAAGCGCTGGTGACGGTGGAATCTCGGTATACAGCAGTTCTTCGCTAGTACCAACCGGCCTTCCTATACCGGATGTCAACGCAAGCGGTGACAACAACTTCATAGCGGACAACTACGTTGCAAATGACTCGCAGGGATGTGGCATTGTGGTTGCAGCATGGGGTCCTGGACAAACAGTTGCTAACAACTGGGTGTTTAACAACGTAGTAATGGGTGACTTCTTGACTTCACACGGTCCAACAGGTTTAAGCGTAGGAACCATAGTGGTTGCGGCTGACTTCCCGTTCTCGTCTGCGGTAAACAATGTTGTACTCGACAATACTGTCATAGGAGGACTTGAAGACGGAATAATAGTTAATGCTGAAGCACCAGGTGCGGCCGACATAGGCAATGAAATAGCAGGTAATTATGTGAAGCTAGGTGCATTCCAAAGACTGAACAATCCACCGTTTGACAATGCATCTGATCTCAATCTTGCCCCTGCTCCAAACGGTATAGCGATATATGCGAACCTCATCCCACAGACTGAGAAGCCTGCACCTCCGATAGCACAGGGAAACACAGTGATTGACAACACTATTGTCGATGAAGCAATAGGCATCTGGGTAGCAAATGCCAAACAATGGAGCTTACATAGGCAACATTTTCGAGAATGTGTCTGTAGACTACCAATCATTCAGCGGTGTTGGGTAATCTTTTAAATTAACTCCTTTTTTATCACTTTATTTTTTTATCACCTTTTCTTTCAAGATATGAGCATGCCCAAACCATCGGCAGGATATGTACGGTTATTTAGCAACAATAGTCTTTTATAAAAAGGCGCAGAATTCACGTTTGGGCTGGTTAGACCTAAAAATAATCAAGTATGCTCAAGGTCTATGCTCCCAAATACTTCATGATTCCCAAGGGCCACCCATTAATGAATAGGATGTTCAGATTGGCCGATTGTCGTCTCAAGGCGAAAAATATTCCAGCTGGTGAATTAGTTTACTACAAAAACAAACTGCCCCTTGATAAGCGAAGGCATGAGCGCCGGGGGGGAGATTTGAACTCCCGAGCTCTCACGAGCAATAGATCTCGAATCTATCGCCTTGGCCGGACTAGGCTACCCCGGCAGGGAATGATCACTGGAAAAAGACTCTGAGAATTTAACCATTTGTGAGATTCTGGAAGATTCAATTCTACCCAGCCATGCTATCCCCGGCAGACAAGCTGGATAGAATCAATAGCTTAATTAGCAAAAGTTGATTGATGGAATGAATGGTCAAGTTAGAAAAAAATGCCGTCCTGGTTGTAATAGATGTTCAGAAGGCGTGGATAAATCCTAATTTTGGAAGAAGGAACAACCCAAATGCGGAGAAGGTTATATCCAAACTTATTAACGAATTCAGGGGAAGCGGAAGGACAGTTATTCACGTCAGGCACGATTCAATGAACCCCGACTCTATTTTCAAGGTGGGAAAGGAGACGTTCGAATTCAAGGATGAAGTTAAGCCAGTAAAGGGAGAAATGGTAATCACGAAACACGCAAATAGCGCGTTCATAGGAACAGATCTGGAGAGCACGCTTCGAAAGATGAGGGACCCGCAGGTTTTCTATGCAGGATTGGTGACAGATCACTGCGTAAGTGCAACTGCAAGGATGTCTGGAAACCTTGGGTTCAGAAGCTACGTTATAGAGGACGCCTGTGCAACCTTTGAAAGGAAGGATTTCAACGGAGATAAAATACCGCCTGAGGATGTACACAGGGTCAATCTTGCATCCATAGACGGAGAGTTTGCAGACGTGATTAAGTCAAATGATCTTTACTAGGTCATTTTTCATTCATTTTAAGATGGACTGGCGGGGATTTGAACCCCGGACCTCCTGCTTGCAAAGCAGGCGATCTTCCGCTGATCTACCAGCCCTATTGCTTCGCCCTTATCTTCTTCTCTTTTGAAAACTTTATTTCCTTCAAGGTTTCTTTATCTATCTGGCCGTCGTACGGTTCCGGTTCCTGCATGCTTTCAGGTGGGACAAACTTGCAGATGAAGACTTCCTGGCCCGCGTGGTATATGTTCTCCCCTCCAGTGATTATGGCCTCGCTCCTTATGGGTATCACGAGTGGTTCGTCAAAATGATAGAGACCGGCAATGTATGCTTTTTCCTTAGAACTGGAAAGATGTATCCAGCGCCTATCTGAGGGAAGGATCCCGTTTTCCCTAAGGATTTCAAACTCCTCCTTGTTTGTTGGGTAGTAAAGAATCTCTGGTACTCCGTCGGTGGGGAGGTCTGTCAAGTCAACATCAATTGAGTGCCCATATGTAGCCCTAAGGTACCTTTTATTGTCGCTTAGCTGATACCTTCCCTTCTGATCGGTAAGGATGATTGCGAATATATGCGAAGGACCGACGAAATGGAACCTCCTGTAGTAGAATCGTATTTCCTGGACCATTTCGTCAATATTGACATATCCCCTATCAGAAATTTCTAGATGATATTTCTCAGGTTTGTGCCTCAGTATTCCTGTTATAATTCTTCCCAGCATGTCCACTTCCTCTTCTGAGAGTACGAATTTTCCCTCTTCGCCGCAGGAAGGGCAGTCATGACCCCTGTAGTAGCCATGGACCATGCATTTGCGAATTTCGTCAGTGGGCACCAAAGCAAATTATGAAAGGAGTAATAACACTTTTGTAGAGATACTTGAGGGAGTTGATGAATACTCGATTTTGAAATGTAATATTGAGCAACCTAGATTCAGATAACAAGAGATATATAAAATATACGAATTTGAGACCCATATATGGACGTGTACAACCTAGTCCTCCTCGTAGTGATTCCCTTCCTTTTTGTGCTTGGGCTGAGAATCAAGGCATTCAGTCGTGAGGGGGCTATCGCCGCTGGAGTCATAGGCTCTTTGATAATCATTGGAGGAGGTTGGCTGTATTTCGTGATGCTCTTCCTGTTCCTAGGCCTTTCTTACATTTCTACCTTGGCAGGGTTTGAAAAGAAGAGAAGCTGGAGCCTGCAGGAGGGGATAAAGGGTGAAAGAGGGGCAAGGAACGTAGTGGCCGCAGGTGCCCTTCCAGCAGCGATTTCTCTGCTGAGTTTCTGGAGCATAAGCCCGAAACTAGTTTTTTTCCTGTATCTAGTTGCGTTGGGCACAATACTTTCTGACACTGCTGCATCCGAAATAGGTTCTCTGGATGAGAACACTTACATGATCCTCACGCTAAAGCCGGCAGAAACAGGCATAAATGGAGGCATTTCAATACTGGGGACAGTAGTATCATTTGTCTTTCCAATCTTTTTCTCAATACTGGGATACATTATCTACGGAGTACTTACGTCCATTCCCCTCATCTATTTACTTGATCTCACTTTCCTGTCAGGAATTCTGGCATTCGCGGGGTGCCTTTTTGATTCAGTTCTAGGGGAGACTCTGGAAAATAGGGGATATCTTACAAAGTACTCAGTAAATTTCCTTTCAGCACTGTTTGCGACAGTCGTGGGAGTACTGGTATTTCTCAGATAAATTTATTTTATGAAGATTGCATCCCAATTGATGAAGATTTTATTGATCATAGCAGACGGCCTGGGAGACCGGCCATTGAAGGATTTCGACGGCAAGACATCGCTAGAGGCCGCAAGGAAGCCAAATCTGAACACTTTGGCAATTGAGGGAATGGTAGGTCTCATCGATCCGATACAGCCTGGCATAATTCCTGGTTCAGATACATCACACCTGAATTATCTTGGATATGACCCATTCAAATACTATACTGGGAGGGGCCCTTTTGAGGCGATGGGTACAGGACTAACACTAAAGGGTGGGGATGTTGCGTTCCGTGCAAATTTTGCAACAGTAGATAGCAACGGCGTCGTGAAGGACAGAAGGGCGGGTAGGATAAGGGATGGCACCTCTGACCTGGCAAAGCGCCTTAACATGAAGATTGAGGATGTTGATGTTCTATTCAAGGAGGGAACGGAGCACAGGGCAGCCCTTGTTCTCAGGGGAGAAGGTATTACGACGGATGTATCAGATAATGATCCACATGCAGAGAACCTAAAGCCAAGGGATATAGCCCCGACGACGGAAAGAGGAGTAAAGACTGCAAGAATTCTAAATGAGTTCTACAGACGGTCCCTTGACATACTAAGAGATGAACCGGTAAACAAGAAGAGGAGGGCAGAAGGATTGAACGAAGCAAATGCAATCCTCTATAGAGGTGGGGGGCAGGTCCCCATACTCCCTAACTTCAACCAGAAGTATAATTTGAAGGGTGGATACATTGCCGGGGTAGCACTTGTATCCGGTATTTGCAGGTTGGTAGGCCTGAAGGACTTCACACCTCCAGGAGTCACTGGATCTACTGACACAAACGTGAAGAAGAAATTCTCTGCTGCCGTTTCAGCTCTGAATGAGGTTGACTTTGTATTGGTAAATGTGAAGGGGACAGACATAGCTGGCCATGACGGGAATGGGATTGCAAAGAAGGAATTCATCGAGAAGATAGATGAAGCGATGGGTGATACCGTAATGAAAATAAGGGACGATACAGTCATCTGCTTCACAGGCGATCATTCAACTCCGGCAAGTGTAAAAGAACATACATCTGATCCTGTTCCAATTCTCATTAGATGCCCTGGATGCAGAAGAGACGGGGTTGGAGTATTCGACGAGATAAAGGCAATCCACGGGTACCTGAGGCTAAGAGGGGCAGACCTGATGAACGTTCTGCTGAGCTCAGCCAACAGGGCAGAGAAATATGGCGCCTAGGAAATAGTTTCTTCTAGCAGTTTCTTTATTTCGTCGTCCCGTTCGTCAATCTTAAGCAACAGGTCCCTGGCAGTCGCCTTCTCCCCCAAGTTGATATAGATTCTGGCAAGGGTAACAATTGCATCCCTGTTTCTCTGGTCTATTTTAAGAGATACCTCGCAAGACTCCTTAGCATCATTCACCCTGTTCAGTTTGACAAGAATCTCCGCCCTCAGATTCCAGAACGAAGGGTTCCTGTTCTCCATCTTGATAGCCATATCAACAGATGCAAGTGCTTCGAGATGTCTTTCCATAGAGTATAGCAATCTGGACTTGTCGTAATAATATATAGGCTTCTTCAGTAAATTTATGGCCTTGTTTATGTATGTTAGGGCATCATCCTTGTTTGAAGCATAGTTTGATTGGAACAATCTTCTGTATGTGTCAGGATTTGTGGGATAGTTGTCAAGGAGCATTTTCTGGTAACTGCTGGAATCCTTGTTCTGCCTTTCCAGGATGTCTATAAGCAGGATGAGGGCATCTATATTCTTCTTGATCTCTATCGATTTTCTTGCATGTTTTTCTGCTTCCTCCAGATAACCGTCGTTGAAAAGCTCGAAAGCAGCCATGTACTCATCCGTGCTCTTCGCGAGAGAAGGAAGTACCCTGTCTTCGCTCATGATTGAAGATTAAAATACCGAGATTTAATGTTTCTGCCTTTTAAATCAATCTTCAGCGGTTCTTAACAAACGAAAAACAGTGGAAGATAGTTGATAGCTAAATAAAATAATAATATCAGGCACTATTCATTAAACATGAGAGTCCAGTTGATCGGATTGGGTTCAATTGGAAAGAACTTACTGAAGCTTATAAGTGAGAAGGCCCCTACGATTGGGCAATCACTGGGGGAGAAATTAGAGGTTGTTTCTGTAAGCGACACCACAGGAACAGTCATAACTGACGGGATGCCACTTTCGAGAATCATTCAAGCAAAGGAGGCAGGAGGGTTGAGAACTTTGGATTCATTTGAGAAGATAAATGCCAGAAGTGCCATCTCCGACCTTGAATCAGATTTAGTAGTTGAGATTACTCAGAGCACCAAGGACGGAAGACCAGGTATTGACCACATACTGGCCGCCTTCGATAGTGGAAAGGATGTTGTAACTGCAAACAAGAGTGTTCTGGTATCAGACTTTGATCTGATTGGCACTGCAAAGGAAATGAAGAGGTCACTGAGATATGAGGCAACGGTCTGCGGAGGACTTCCAGTCTTCAATCTTATGGACTATTGCATGAAACCAGCCAAAATCATTGCAGTGGAAGGGATATTCAATGCGACTAGCACTTTTGTGATCTCGCAGATGGAGGAGGGAAAGAGTCAATCTTTCGCAAGGAGCGAGGCAATGAGGATCGGCATAGCCGAGAGGGACCAGAGCGATGACCTCGCAGGAATTGATTCAGCAAGAAAAGGAACAATTCTGCACAGGAGAATATTTGGGTCGTCTCTCACGCTCAAGGATGCGGCCATTTCCTGCCGTGAACACGATATTGCTGGAGGCCTAAGACAGGTTACTGAAGTAACTTCGAAAGGTGTTTCAGTAAAGTATCAAGAAATTGATGGGAAGAGTATCTATTCGAGCGCAAGAGGACCTGCAATGCTGATAAGGTTCAACACGGACGTATTGAATCATCTAACACTGTTTACGGACCACGATGGACCCACTGAGTCTGCAGCAACAATATTAAATGATGTTTTACTGTCAAAGGCGGAAAAAGTGGCAAAATGAACAAGGGATATGTGGCATTCATCGGAGTTCTTGCGGTTCTATGGTTAATCACGTTGATCTTAGATGTAATAATGACTGCGTCCATATACTCATCTAGATTTCAAGCAATTGCAAATGTCACATCCAGCATAGGCTCACAATTCAGGACGCCAATATATGTCATAATCGGGCTTCCCGAAGCGATAGGGCTTTTTTTCCCGCCTTATTATTTCTGGGCAGTATGGATAGGAATAGTTACCGTTGTAGTGGCAGTATTCATTTTAATCTCAATTTACAAAACCATCCCACGGTTTGAAAATTCGGCGCTCTACAGGATTGCAGAATTTTTTGCACTTAACCTGTTTTTGTCAGAAATTTACATCGCTTTCGTTCAGCTTATAGGTCACCCGATCACCTCTCCAATACCAACCGGTGCAGCTCAATTCGTTTACAACTTCTTCTTGCTTACGAATGCCGGTCTCTACGAGGAACTTATAACGAGGGTCATTTATATAGGTATCCCTCTATTCATCTATTATGCCTGGAGTGCACATGGGAAGGCTTCCCCATCCAAGCCTAAGAAGCTCCCGTGGTGGAGGATAATCTGGGGTGGCGGATACAAGTTCGGAAAGCCTGAAATTACTCTTCTCATAATTTCTTCCATAATATTTGGAATAGCTCATGCGGGATCATGGAGTATTTCCAAGATACCGCAAGCAGCACTGGGTGGTGTATTTCTTGGTGTCCTGTTCCTGCGTTTTGGTCTCTACGCAGACGTCCTGTTCCATTTTTCAATAGATTCTCCCGGGTTAGTCCTTACAAATATATACGGCAGCCCCCTGGGCTCAGTCGCAACCACAGATTTTTATTCAATTGTCATACTCATCTTCCTAGGTGCGGGACTCATAGTATCTCTGTTCTACTTGCTTGAAATCGTAAAGATTTTCCAGAGCAGGAATGGAAGAATACCAACTACTTTCTCCACAACCCCAGCGTCATCGCCACAGATTTATCAGGGTAACCAAAATATAGGGAAAACGTCAGTCGTGTGCCCCAAGTGCGGTTCCAAGAATGTCACTTTCTTTTATGACGATGTTTATAGGTGCGATAGTTGCGGCACAGTATTCCGGAGGAGCTAGTAATTTGTCATTTCCTCTGTCCTCATTATCTCCCTCAGAACTGAAGTTGCATACCCCCCGGGTGGAAGGGAGAACTCAACGGTAGAGTCACTGCAATGAATATTCTCGAACCTCAGGAATAGATCCCTCCTCTCCCCCTTAGAGCCTAATCCGAATGGGAGTTTGAAATTTACCGGGTTGATGCCTTCCTGATTGAGGACGTCCCCCTCTATCTCCCCCATCTTTCCCTCCAGTGGGGCGGTATCATAGCCCACAACTAAACCAGTCGGAGATCCAACTCCTCTATTAAACATTGAGCTCATCCTTTCAATATTCATGCTGTTGACTTTTATGAATTCGTCATCATTTCTGTAGATATCCCCAATTATCAGCGACTTGCTGATTTCCAGCCTCTTGCTCAATATCCTGTTGAACATGTATCCTTGGTATGCATGCACAAACATGGAAACAAGGTTCCTGGGTAGAACCTTGATTGCCCCTGAATAATCATCGGGATGTGTCAGGAGATATTTCATGACTTCCCTCTCAAGATCGAGCGACTCGGGGAAGTTCTTCAGTCCTTCACCCGGGTCAGGATTGTTGTAGTATTCCCTTCTGATATCCGCGAATCTATCTTGGCCTGGATACCCAACGAACGTTCTAACAGCTTCCTGATAGTTCCCTTTAACAATTTCTCTCCCAACCAAGTGCGTCACCGGCCTAGCTGATCCGAAACGCTGGGGACCGTAGAAATTTGGTACGACTCCACCCTCGCTTACCGCCCTGCAGTTTGAGATCAGGGTATTCTCGTCAGAGTTGGAGACCTTAATTACGAAACGATTCCTTGAATGCGTGCCCACTGCCAGCGGGGTATCGAGATAGAAATGTTCCAGAATTTCCACATCTTCCAACGAAAAATCCCTGTATTTCACACCCGGGATGCTCAGGTATTGGACCTTGACGCTTCTCCTGTCCTTTGTTCCTGAAAAGTATATCCTGTTCAGAGAAACGTGGTTGCTGCGAGCAACGAACCTGATAAGTCTGTTGTGCTCCCAGTTCCTGGCCTTTAGCTTAAGCACTAGGACATTCCCATCCTCCTTTTTCTCGAGGCGGTCAAACTGCTCCTCCACGTAGAAATCCTCAGACTTTTCCCTGAGCTTACCTCCAGATGGGGGTAGTTGGTAGTAATAGCCTGAAACTCCTATTTCTGAGAAATCCACATACGTCAAGGGGCTTCAACAATATTAATTAACTCATTTAATCTACACGAAGTAAATGTGGGGAGGTCTCTCAGGGAAAAGGAGGAAATACGGTCTCTATGGAATGGTCATAGGCATTGTCGTATCATCCATCCTTCTCTATCTTTCATTCTATATCTCATTCTTGTACCTTCTTATCCCAGTTCTCCTAGTGGTCATATTCCATTACACAAAGGCGTGGAGATTCTCTGACAGGGCTTTTTACGGATTCTTGGTAATAATCATTTCTTTTTTCCTGGCGATGGGGGCAATATCCACTTCTCTGACAGGAGCACCCCACCAGACGACAGCAACATTTACAGAATCGTCCGTCACATATGACGTTCATTACGCTTATTCCAATAACAGTGGAAACTATGTTTTCAACTTCAGCCTACCTTCCCATAACGTATCAAGTAACGTTGAATTTGTACTTAGGGACTTGTTTACAAATGTTACTGTTGCCTCTACTAACGGTACATTCACCAGCTCAGGATCCAACTACACGTATTCCTGGAATGCCGGACAACTGTCCCAGCACGCATACGTTGTTTTGATGACTCTTCACGTCAAGGACAACAACACCACAGTCGCCCAGCCACTAGAATTCCTCGGGCCAATCCTGATCTCTGGAGCTATGGTGGTCTTGCTTCTATCCGAGAGTCTCATACTTTATTACCTGCTCATAACATTCCTTTTCTTCCTTGCATTTGCATTCTTTGCAAGGGCAATTTCCATGTCGAGACAGAGAAGGAATAAGGGAGATCAAAAACCCCCGGTTCCCTCTACCGACCAGGTGCAAGAAAATAAGTAATACCACTACAGGGTTGTTTAGAAGAAAACAGCCTTAGGAAGAGATTCCCAGGTCAAGAATCTTGTCAAGAACTTCTTTTGCGTGTTCCTTTGGGCTCACCTTTGGAAAGATGTAGGCAATCTTTCCTTCCTTGTCAATTATGAAAGTTACCCTCTTTGCTGTTCCCATGCCCAGCACGTTATATTTCTTGGATATCTCCTTGGAACTGTCCGGTGCCAGGAGGAACGGTAGTTCGTATTTCTCAACAAATTTTTTGTGCGAGTTTTCCGAATCCGTGCTCACACCGACAACCTCGATTCCTCTTTTTTTGAAATCATCAAAATTGTCCCTAAAATTGCAGGCCTCTGTGGTGCATCCCGGGGTAAAGTCCTTAGGATAGAAATAAACTACTACGACCTTCCCTTTAAGATCCGACAGTTTTCCTTTTTCGCTACTGGGTGGTAGCTCAAAGTCAGGGGCCTTATCGCCGATTCTAAGTTCATTTTCCATATGTTTTTAGATGAAAGTGATTAAAATATTTTTCTTGACATTTATTGCTTCATTATTGCAATTGCACACTTCAATTCCGGGCATCGCTTGAAACTTGAATTGGCTGTTTATATGAATTCCGTTTCTAGACTGCGGTATCCTACTTGATTCCGCCGTCTATTGGTATCATGGTACCAGTGGTCGCTCCAAAAATACTCTCTTTCACCAAGTCTACCACTACGTTGGCAACGTGTTCAGGGAGTACTTCAACATGTAACAGATTGCTCTTCTTGTATTCTTCCTGAGTTATTCCTTTGGCCCTTGCCCTATTTTCTAGGACGCCTCCTTCCCATATTTTTGATTCCCTGAATATCTTGTCGGGATTGACTACATTGCTCCTTATCCCAAATTTTCCACCTTCAATTGCAACGTATCGAGATAGCTGTGCTGCGAATGCTTTGGACGTTCCGTAAGACATCATCCCTTCTCCGGGGTTAGTTACGTTCTTTGTGATGTTGAATACAAACGAACCTCCAATACCCTGAGTCTTCATTATCTTGAAAGCTTCCCTTGTCACTATGAACGTGCCCATTGAATTGATGTCTATGTGCTTCTTCAGGTCCTGTACTGTTGTCTTATCCAAAGGCGAAGGCTTCAAAAAACCCGCATTGTTGAAAACAACATCAATCCCCCCGAATTCTTTAACGATCTCCTTAAATGCACGGATAACGGACCCCTCATCAGATATGTCGAATTTTATGCCAAAACCTTCCTTTCCCATTTTCTTGGATAGGTCAACTATGCTCGGGTCAATATCTCCCCCTATTGCCATTATGCCCTCATCAACGAATCTTGTGAAAGTGACTTTCCCTATTCCGCTCGCCGCTCCAGTGACTAGCCCAACGAATCCCTCTAGCTCCTTCCTTCTCTTCTTGGCCAACTTTGCCTCTTGGAACGGCCAGTATTCCATGTCGAAGCACTGCTGATCTGTTATAAACCTATTATTGCCGACAGCACTAGCTGCAGACGCTACCCGGAATGAATGTATTGCTTCATCCCTTATTATGTCTGCTTCCTTCTTTGTGCTGGCTACCCCAATGATTCCATATCCCTTTAGGACAAGGACAGATGGGAAGGGGTCATGCATAACCTTTCCCGAAGGTACGTATTTCCTGAAATCTTCCTCATAGTTCTTCACGAATTTATCTATAAGAGGCTCGATGCTGGAGATGTCGTCAGAAAAAAGGTAATTCTTCTTTGTTCTCACAAGCATGTCTGGTGTTGCGGGTCCAAGTGTCACGAATTTTCTTGCATCTTCACTCAGCGAGAATCCAACAGCCTCGTCAGAGTTATCCCATGTTAGTATCTTCCTTCTGCCCTTGCTGAGGAGACCTCTAAGCTTAGGCAGGAACTCAATGAATTGCTCTTCCAATTCTTTCCTGAATTGTACCCTAGGTATACCTTTCCATTTGCTCTCTATGAATTTCTGAGCTTCCTTCACCAGCTTGAGGTGTGTATCATAGCTTTCTCTTGCGGTATCCCCCCACGTGACCAGGCCGTGGTTCCTCAGCACTACTCCTGCAAAGTTTGAGAGGTCCATCTCTCGGATTGTCTTCAGGAAATGCTTCGCCAGCTGGAATCCAGGCTGAACATAAGGAATGACAAGTACTTTTTCCTTGAAAACATCGGCTATCTCCCTATCATCCAAATCAGTGTTTGTCAGGGCAACTATGTAATCTGCGTGCGAATGGTCTACGAATTTGGCATTTATGAAAGTATGGATGAATATCTCGACTGATGGAAAGGCTTGGTCGGGATCAAGCATACAGCTCTTGATGAACGAAGACATTTCTTCGTCTGTCATGCTTTCTACTGATCTGGCGTCTATGAGGTCACCGATTTTCAATGCGGTGAAATCACCTTCCGCTATTGTGGCTAGATTTGAGCCCGAACTCTTGATAAATAGTGCGTCAATACTCTTTCCGACCACAGTGCGGACCTTTAGCTTGACGCTAGTGTTTCCACCCCCATGAAGGACCAGAGACTCGTCTTTTCCAAGAGACCTGGAGGTTTCAACTCGCTCTTCAAGAAGTTTCCTTTCCTGATCCGGAATGGTAAACATCATGGAATGCGAATATCGTCTTAATAAAATATGTTTATCCATTTTTTCTATCTATCGACGTCGCTCAAAGATGCAACGATATAAGACAAAGAATAAATCGGAATTGAAATTACAGTCACATGGATTCGTTTTCCAACAGGGACAAGGATGTTTTCCTGATAACCTGCGAAAAGATGATTGACCGCGGGGCACTGATGTCGCGGTATAGCAGGACGAGGGAACTTGATATACGGACATTATGGGACAAGGAGTTTGCACAAGTCCCGGACAGGGCAGAAAAATTCTACGAAAGAGTTTTCTTAGAATACGGAGACGAATCTGTTGCCGAACTGGCTACCGCTCAGGTGGGTATCCAGAATGTAAGTAACGTGCTCTCGAAAATCATAGAAGAGAGCAGAATAGGATTGTCATACCTTGAAAAGAGTTCAAGATATGTCTCCTACAGGGAAAAGAGGAACGGAAAATATCTATTCATAGATCCTAAGAGGGCAGGTATACCCAGTAAATTTCAGGAGAGGTATGAAGAATTCAACAATAGAATATTTGAGCTTTACGGGGAGATTTTCACAGGTGTTTCGGATTATATTCATGAGAAAAATCCGTTTGAGAGCACGAGGTTCTTCCTACCAAACGGCAAGGAGGTGAAATTGGGGGAAAGGGAAGGGGAAGAGGATGTGTTAAAGAAAGCTTATGAAAGTTCTGTTAGAAGCAGAGCCCTTGACGAAACTAGACTAATCCTTCCCGCATCGACCCTCACCAATATCGGCATGAGCGGAAACGCAAGAGCATTCTCACATTTGCTTGAAAGACTGAAAACCAGTGGCCTGAAGGAAGCAGGAGAACTCTATTCCGAACTGATGGCAGAGCTGAAATTGGTTTTCCCAAAGCTTATAGAAAATGTGGAGAATCCGCACGGTCTTGAAAATCTGGATTATCTTACAAAACTGAAGAATTATGCCCCTCTGGAAGGTGAATTTGTGGCGTCAATACCCAGGCAAAAGATAGAGCTTCTTTCATATGACAATGACGAAGTAGCATTGGACAAGATACTTGCATCTTATCACTTCGAGAGAACAGATGGTGACTATGAAACTGTCTACCGCCACATTGGTGGCCTAACGAAGCAGAGAAAGGTCGAGATGCTCGACAAAATACTCTCCCTCAGGACGAACAGGAGGAACAAGCTGGACAGGAGTTTTGAACACGTTCACTACACGTTCCAGGTCAATACTAATTTTGGAGCTTTCAGAGATCTTCAGCGCCACAGGTCTCTGACCATTCAGAGAAAGAAACTGAGCACTGCCCATGGTTATGACATCCCACCAATCATATCTGTCATAGAAGGCCTTTCTAAAAGGTACGTTGAAGCAGTGACCGAATCTAACGAACTTTACAAGCAAGTAAGCTCAATTGACCCGAAATCAGCCCAGTACTTTGTACTATTTGCACACATACAGCCTGTTCTTATCACGCTCAATCTGAGGGAACTAGTTTATTTGACTGAGCTCAGGTCCACTCCACAGGCTCATTTCGACCTCAGACAGATAAGCAGGGATATGGTAAGACTTGTAAGGCAGGCAAATCCTTCACTGAGCCGGGCTTTCATTTTCTTGAACGAGAAGGAGGAAGAACTTGGAAGACTTAGTGCCGAACTGAGGAAGGAAATCAAGCTAAAAAATCAATAAAGGCATTGTGCAGCTGTGAAGGAGAGTAGTTGAATACAATATTCCCCTTCCTGATTCGTTCAGGTAGCAGCTTATAGTTTCTTCCCCTTGTTTTCCGCAAATACATCCTGGGCTTCCTTTACTGTCGCATTATCGTGAACAATAGCCCTTATTGCCTTTATCATCGCAACTGGATTATCGTTCTGCCAGATGTTTCTCCCCATATCCACTCCGATCGCTCCTTCCTGAAGGGCGTTGTAGACAAGGTTGAAAACGTCCAGTTCAGTTTCCAGTTTTGGCCCTCCCGCCACTACCAAAGGAACAGGGGTCCCATCTGCGACCTTTCTGAAATTCTCGCAGTAATATGTCTTGACAATGTGGGCACCAATTTCGGCTGCAAGTCTGCAGGCCAGGCTGAGGTATTTGGCATCCCTCTTCTCCAGCTCCTTTCCCACCGCAGTAATTGCCATAACGGGCATACCAAACTCTTCCCCCTCGTTGACTAGTTCAGCGAGGTTTATCAGAGATTGCTTTTCATGGTTCGTTCCAACGAAAATGGAAATTGCAACAGCAGAAACATTCAGTCTTATAGCGTCCTCCATTGATGTGGTAATTTCTTCATCACTCAGGTCATCTTTCAGGATGCTTGCACCACCGGACACTCTGAGAAGAATGGGGGTATCCCACTTTGGATCGATTGATGTCCTCAGTATTCCTCTCGTAACTGCCACTGTGTCTGCGTAGGGCAGTAGAGGCTCCAGCATCTTTCTTGGATTTTCTAGTTTGCGCGTCGGTCCCATGAAATATCCATGATCCGCGGCAAGCATTACAGATCTACCAGTAGCAGGCTTGATCATTCTTGAGATTCTGTTTTTCATTCCCCAGTCCATATTTTTCCCCTTTTTTGCAGCCAGAAATGTTATCTTAGGCTAATAATATTTCTGTATGGCTCAATATAAGAACTGGTAAAACAGGGTGCGTTTTCCAGTCCGTATTTGAATGTCAAGAACTGGAGACGGTCTAAATGGTGACATTTTTATAAAGAGACGGCTTAGTGACTTAATGTCCGGGATTAAGGTACAAGATTTCTACGATATGAGATTCCTAGGAAATCTTAATGCTGCAAATGGGAGGGTATTCTTTGAAGTTTTCAAGCCGGTTGAGAAATCCAACAAGTACGAGTCGGAGATTCTCGAATTGACGGATAACGGCACTGCCAAGTATACAAGAGGAAATGAGGACCGTGATTCTGTTATCGATAGAACCGGCTTTAGAATGGCTTATCTTACGAGAGTGGATAAGAAGACGTCAATATTCATAAAGAACATAGAGACTGGAGAAGAGAGAAAGCTCTGGGAAACTGAACTTAATGTAAAGAAGATGCAGTGGGACAGTTTTTCCAAAGGACTCTTCATCGTCGTGCAGGATAAGCCCAAGGATGATGATTTTAGAATAGTGGAGAAGTATCCTATCTACTTCAACGGTGAAGGATTCTACCCTTCGTCAAACTACCAGATCCTTCACCTGAGACTTAACGGCAAGACAAAGAAAATACTTGGGTCAGATGGACAGATATCTGATTTCGCTGTAGATCCTTCAGCGCAGAAATTAGCAGTAGTGGAAAGACCGGATAAATGGGATATTTATGATTCAAGGATTGGTATTCTTGATTTAGGAACGGGGGAGATACAATATATCAAGGGAATTAAGGGAGGGATAGACACACCTGTCTACGATAAGGACGGTACCCTTTATTTCTTCTACTCTAAACACCAGAAGAGTATATTTGAAAGCCAGAAAATTTATCGATATTCCAATGGAAATTTGGAAAACCTACTTGATGGATACGATATTTCTCCTGAAAACTCTGTTAACTCAGACTCAAGAATGGGTATATCTAAAACAGCAGCGGTGCACGACGGCCACTTATACTTCGTTGCAACTGTTAGAGGGAGGGCAGGAATTTACAGGATTGCCCAAAGGGAAAAGATGGAGGCGGTCGTAAGTGGAGATTTTTCCGTTGACTCATTCGACTTCAAGGGGGATGCGATATATTATATAGCGCAGTCTTCAAGCATCCCCCAGGAATTATATCTATACAACGGGAAGATTGAAAGATTGACCAGTGTCAACTCAAAAATAGAGAGGAAGGCAATTAACAAGCCAACCAATTTTAAGATGACAGCGAGTGACGGAAGGGAGGTAGAAGGATGGTTCCTGAAGGGCAAGGGGAAAGGTACAATCCTTGAAATCCACGGCGGACCAAGAACATCATACGGGGAAGCGTTCATACTGGAGTTTCACCTGCTAAACTCCCTTGGCTTCAACGTCATCTTCACAAATCCCAGGGGGAGCGATAGTTACGGGGATGATTTTGCCCTAGAAATAAAGGGAAAATATGGTGAAAGAGACTACAAGGACATTCTTGAGATAGTCGATTATTCATCTAAAAAATTCGGCCTGAATAAGAATTATTTTGGGGTTATCGGGGGATCCTATGGAGGTTTCATGGTCAACTGGATTATAGGGCACACCAACCAGTTCAGGGCGGCGGTAACAGACAGGTCTATAAGCGACCAGGTATCATTCTACTTTTCCAGTGATATCGGGCCGAGGTTCAATTCGGACCAGATTGGAGGAAATCCGTACGATGATCTTGATCATTACTGGGCGAAATCACCTCTTAAATACGTCAGGAATGTAAAGACACCCCTTCTGATTGTCCACTCTGACGAAGATTACAGGTGTCCAGTTTGGCAGGCTTATGAGATGTTCACGCAGCTGAAACTTCAGGGTTCAGAAGCAAGACTGATTGTATTCAAGGGAGAGAACCATGACCTGTCCAGGGGCGGAAAGCCAAAGAACAGGGCGAGGAGACTTGAAGAGATTACTAAGTGGTTCGAAGATAAACTGTCTTGATATTAATCCCTAGGCTGATTAATTTAATCCTTTTCCCTGTCAGACCGGATGTAGATATCCATCCTTTCTACTAGCGAATCCGGGAACTTCTCAGGGGATCTTGCTCTGTAGCCAAACAATTTGATTGCCAGAATTTTGTTTTCTGTCAAAATCTGGGAATATTCAAATGTCAGTGAAGATACCTCAATGCTTAACGAGAAAAGTTTCATTCTGATTTCGTGGTCGTTCAACCCTCCACCTCATCCAATTTTTTGGTGAACATCTCACGATCTTCTTTCGCAATCATAAGTTTCTGCTTGAGTATTGAAAGATACTCCTCCATTTCCGATAATTCCTTTTCCAGATCATTCATGACTATCTAGCTCCAAGCAGGAATCATCATTCATTAGAAAGTTCGGCCCAGAGAGCGCTGGAGGATTCCATCTCCTTGCAAATGATGTGCTTGTCAATAAAATAGTTTTCTCAACAATCGTTTCAGCGATTCAAGTTAATCCTAATGAAGGCAAAAAGACGCACTATATACCTGGGATAAGAAGTTGAGATAACTGTTTATGTTACTGCGTATGGCCCTCTTTCAAAATTTATCAGTTTTGCAGGCACTTTTTCTATCTTTCCAGTATCCTTGAAGTAGAAAAGTATTCCCATACTTGCCCTTCCTGAATCCGCAACGCCGCTTATAATATCCTTCCTGGCATTCGTTATGTCCCCGCCGGCAAATATACCTGGGTAGCTTGTCATGTTGTACTGGTTAACTCTGATGTCGCCGGATGAAGTAATCTCTATCTTTTTCATGATGTCTTCCGGTATGAAAGAAAGGTCACCTTTCTGACCAGTGGCCTCGACAACAGTATCCACTTCAATGCTATACTTCCTATCCTTTAATGGAACGGGTTCCCTTCTGCCAGTTCCCTTATCCACCATCTGGTTCTTCCAGTACCTGATACCCTTTACCTTCCCATCCTTGCCGTAATACTCTATCGGTGTAACTTCCCAGATGAATTGTACTTTCTCCTCTTCTGCCTCCTCAAGCTCCTCTTCAGCGTTGCTGGAGGGGTAGCCAGGCCTGTCACTTACTGATCTCCTGTACATCACAACGACCTTTTTTGCCCCAAGTCTCAGGGACATCCTAGCTGCATCGAAAGCAGTGAAGCCCCCTCCTATTATAGCAACAGTATCCCCCACGTCTATCTTCTTACCATCGTTTATCTGCTTCAGGAAATCAATTGCGTGATAAACGCCCTTCAGGTCGACCCCAGGCGTTCTAGTCTTGGATGGTTTCCAGTTGCCTATAGCAATATAGATTGCATCATATTTTTCCATAAGCTCCTCAAACTTCACGTCCCTCCCTATCTTCTTGTTGTAGTAGATATGGGCTCCGTACGAAAGTACATGTTCCGTCTCCTTCCGGACGGTATTCCTCGAGAGCCTAAAATCAGGTATACCATGCACCATCATTCCGCCAGGCTTATCTGTTGCCTCATAGATGTCTACTTGTATTCCATTTATTGAAAGATAGAATGCAGTTGATAGTCCTGATGGTCCACCACCAATTATTGCGACCTTCGGATGGCCTCCCAGATCATTCTGGACTATGCCAAGCATCTCCTTGTAATTCTGAGAATTCTCTGATATGTACCTCTTGATATGCCTGGTTGCCACCGGTCCTTTATTGTCATCCAGTACGCAGTTGTCTTCACAGGGATGAGGGCATACGCTTCCGCAAACTCCTACGAAGGGAAGTTTCTCGAAATTTATCTTCAGGCCCTCCTCAATGTTTCCGTTCTTCAGTGCTATCTGAAAACCAGGAACGTCGATTCGTGCAGGACACCCCTCGACGCAAAGCCCGCAGCCAAGGCATCTCGATGCCTCAGCTGTTACTTCTTCAAGGGTGTAAGGAATCAATGTTTGAACATCTAAGCTCTTTACTCTCTCAACCGGGTCAGAGTGTTTAATCGGCACTCTAGAGTAATTCACATAGTGCAAATAGGTCCACCGAGTAGGGTATTTCAAACGATATTATAATGATTATCTACCCTAGTATGTACAACATTTTCGCTTTGAAAATTTTAAGAAAAAAAGATAGCTTTAGCCTATCTCAGGTGTATGTTTGCCAGGCTATGGGCAGCACGGTAAAAGTTAGGGTCTATATCCAGGCTTTTCTTGTACATTCTTTCCGCCAATTTTTCCCTCCCTAGGCTTTCAAATATCTGTCCTTTTACAAAATAAACGTCAGCCTTTGGAGGCTTGGTCCTTGAAACTATTTTCAGGTCATCGAGTGCCATCTTTGGGTATCCCATCATGGCAAGGGTAATGGCCCTGTTGAAATAGGAATCGACAGCAGTCCTGTTTCCACCTTTTTTGAGGACTGCAATTGATTTTGAATACAGCTCGATAGCCTCCGAGTACATTGCGTCCTCCACCATCCCGTTCGCAATTTCATAATACTTCCTCGATATCTTTCTTACTGCCTGAGCCCTTTCTTTCCTTCTTCCAGTGGAAACGGGTTCCTTACTAAGCTCTTCAATTTCCCTTTCTACTTCAATTTCCTGCTTGTCCCTTTCCAGGATCCTCTCCATCCTTTCCGGGTTTATTGCAGTACCGAGTGGAGACTGGTCCAAATCTTTCATTGTAGAAATAATCTAAATTCTTTATTAATAGATTTCGTACTCGATTAAATAATTACAATATGCTTAGGGATTTAAACAACTATTGAATTCTTGGAGAATAGGGCAGTCATATTTCGATTGATTTTTGAAGTATACTAGATGCTGTCCCTCCTGAATTCTATCCTTCCCTCCTCAAATGTGAGAGAATAGATGTCGTTGACCTCGAACTTGATGCCAAGTGATTCATATTCTTCATCTGTAAGTCTGAGGATAAGCTTCTGGTTTGGCCTTGATTGGAATCCAACTGTCTGGGTGATGCCCTTCATCAGGTCGTTTATAAATTCAGGTCCCAGCGTAAAACTCTGCACCTGATGGTCCTTCTCCGGAACGTATTCATCCAGGTCGATCTCCCTTCCACGCGTCCTGGATTCCTGGTCATAGTAGGATGAAATATTGATGACTGTAACTTTCTTGCTCAACATAAGTCAGCAACGTAAATTCGTATATCTATTTGCGGGTAGCAGTTACAGTGCAGTGCCCGAATTTGAAACATCATTGAAACTGCCCGTCCGATGATTGGGATTTGACATTGTACCCAGATTCAAGTAACACAGCCGCCTGCCTTCCCCTAACGTCTGAAAATTGTTTTGAAATTTCTCTTACAAGCTCCCCCCTGTTCGAATTGTAAAGCGCAATGATAGCATTTCTTGAAAGTCCTTGATATGTTGTCCTTTTAATCGCACTCTTGCCGTAATTCTCATCAAATGTTTCCTTGTCCATGAATGCTAGATCCTCGAGTTTTAGCTTGTTTGAAAACAAATCCCGCTTCACCTCAGGTACACTTGATTCCTTTCCCCTTTTGTTCCATGGACAGACATCGTTACAAATATCACACCCAAAAATCATGTCTCCCATGTGATAGGATATGCCGGGAGGGATGACCCCCCTATTCTCTATTGTCTGGTAAGAAATGCAAAGATTTGAATTAATTGTCCTATCTGAGTTTATTGCACCCGTAGGACAACTTTCAATGCATCTAGTGCAGTTTCCACAAAGATCGGCCTGGGGGACGGGCGGAGAATCCAGCGCGACATCAGTTACAGCGATTCCCAGGAATGTGAATGATCCCATGCTGGGATAAATGAACATTGAATTCTTCCCTATCCAGCCAGTGATCGATCCCGCTGCCAGGCTTCTTTCGCTGACAGGACCGGTATCAACGTATGTCCGGTACTGTTTCCTGAAAAGACCGTTCTCTACCATGAATTTTTCTATGATCTTGGGAAAGAATCGATGATAATCCTCAAAGCCTGCATATTTTGCTATCCTTCCGTAACCCTCCTTCGAAGGAACTTCCGTTTTATAGTTGAGCAGGAATACGATGATTGACCGGGAATCATTCATCAGGAGTGAAGGATCGGCACGCTTCCTTATCCCATCTTCCGCAGACAGGTAGGACATAGACCCCTGAAACCCCATTCTCAGCCACGATTCAAAAATTCCCATGTTGTTTATCTTGACCCTAATTGATGAGTATCTCAGGTCTGAAGGAGCTGATATTTCCTGGTCAAGTAACACACTGAGCCATGAAAATTGAACTTTAAATCTTACCTATCTATTTATTGCAGTTGAATATTCTTGGAGGTGGATATAGGAAAGGTCGGGATTAATGAAATAAGGAGGATTCTCAGGAGGAACAAGGATTCCATATTATGGAGCAATGTTATTGGGTCTGATTTTTCCTTCCTGAAGAGTGGGTCGACAAATTTGATATTCAAGATTGAGCCAATGGTGTTCTATAAACACATGACCGTACAGGAAAATGCATTCCTCTCAGTCACGTATCCGCTCAATGACTTTCTGACATCGGGTACATGGCCTTCATTCGCAATGATAGACTTCGAAAGGCCCTCAAAATCCGGCGAAGAGTTCTACGACTACGTGGATGGCATTTTAGATAACCTGAGGCAAAGGAATATTAAGGTAGCATCAGGGCACACGGGAAGCTACGGTAACATTGACTATGGTGTTGCCGGTACCATGGCCCTTCTAGGGCTCAGGAGACCAATATTCAGTTTCAGAAGGGTAGACGAAGATGATTCCTATTATTTCATAGGTTCGATAGGTAATGAACTGTCGTTCTTCAAGCACAGGGGTGATGAAGGAAGCCACGTCAGTGCATCGGAATTGTCAGTGGAAAGTTACGTAAAGGAATTGATCAGAATCAGGGCCATAGTCCACTATATCCACGACGTATCTGAGGGGGGCTTGATGAGGGCACTGGAGGAGATCTCAGACCTGGTAAAATCAGGTTTTAACGTAAGTTCAGAGGACCTTCTAAAGGTATCTGCAAAAGGAGTAGAGGAGTATGGTGCGGGATTATTCTCCGCTAGCTCTTCAGGCTCTCTAGTAGTGAGCGTGAGTTCAGGAGGGAAGGAAGAGTTCGAGAGGGTGATGCATAGGAAATCGGTACCTATATTCAAGATAGGGAGGAGGAAGAGGGGGATAACACTGGATGGGAAAAGGGCGAGTGGCAGGGACGGCATTCTAGATTTCCTCTCTTAGGGGCAGGGAATCCGAAACGCGAGGATGAATTTTCGTTCGATGATACAATACTAGACACCAACTAATTTATATTAACATTTAATGAACGAACAGTGAAAATAAACGGATACGAACTGATGCTTGCAAGTGATGGAACGTTCAAATTGGACGGTGGCGCTATGTTCGGTGTTGTACCTAAACCCGTCTGGGAGAAGTATTTCAAATCTGACGTTAACAACAAGATAACGCTAGCTACAAACGTCCTTGTAATTCGAAAGGACAAGAACGTTGCACTGGTAGACCTGGGGATGGGAGACAAGTTCGACAGTAAGCTAGAAAGAATATATGAGATCAATAGAACGAAGACGCTCCTGCAGGACCTTTCTGAAAAAGGGATAGGTAGGGAAGACGTAACACACATACTCATCACGCACGGCCACCTTGACCACACCGGATGGGCAACTTTTAACAGGCAAGGAACCATAGAACCAACTTTTCCAAATGCAAGATATTTCATTCAGGAGGAAACACTCAAAGAAATAAGGGAGCCTAACCAGAAGACTAGACCAAATTACAACTATCTCAATTTCGAGAATCTTGACAGTCACCTTGAGCTCCTGAATGGAGACGAAGAAGTATTCCCGGGGGTAGAACTTGTGAAGTCCGGCGGGCATACAAAAGGTCACCAGATAGTTATTTTAAGGATCGGCAACAATACTTTTACATACTTCGGGGACCTCATTCCTACCTCAGCTCACATAAAACCTGCGTACGTAATGGCATACGACCTGTACCCAATGGATACATTTTCCAAGAAAATAGACCTGCTGCAGAAAGCATTTGATGAAAGATGGACGCTCTTCTTCGAGCACGACCCCGTAATGCCTGCTGCAAAGATCACGGATATAGAGAAATACAGCCTTGGTCCTGTATCAATCTAGAAGTCTGTTCCACCCTTCTTTAGTATCTCCCGCGATATTATTACCCTCTGGATTTCATTGGTTCCTTCATATATCTGGGTAATCTTTGCTTCCCTGAATCTCCTTTCGGTCGGGAATTCATCACTGAAGGCATGGTACCCTAGCAGTCCTACAGCCTCCTCAGTAATCTTCACCGCAGCATCTCCTGCTTGAAGTTTTGAGAGTGAACTCAGGAGAGTCGTATCCCTTCCCGCAACGGCATATTCAATTGATTCGTAATATTTAGCCACAGAAGAGTGCAGGAGATTGACCATGTCCGCAAGCCTGAAAGACATCCCCTCCCTCTGGGCCCCCTTCTGCTGCATCTGGAATCTTATAACGTCCCCTATGGCACCTTCAGAAATGCCTATTGCTTGAGAGGCTATGCCAATCCTCCCCACATTCAGCGTATCCATCTCAATCTTGAATCCCTCGTTGAATCTACCTACTATTTGTTCCTCCCCAACTTCCACATTGTCAAGCAAGACCTCAGTGGTGCTTGTTCCCCTTATCCCCATTTTCTTGAACTCCTTCCCGATGGAAAGACCGCTCATCTCCTTGTCCAGGGCAAAGAGAGTAATTCCGTGATGCCTCTTCTCCTTGTCTGTTACCGCAGATGCAAGGAAAAACTCAGCTTCTGCTCCATTTGTTATGAACGTCTTTCCGCCATTTATTATGAATCTGTTGCCCTTTCTTGTTGCAGTCGTCTTTATGGCTGCAGCATCGGATCCAGCACCCGGTTCGGTTATTGCAAGCGCTCCTATTGTTCCCTTCGCAACTCTAGAGAGGTACTTCCTCTTCAGTTCCTCATTGCCATACTTCAGTATAGGTTCACCGAACAGGGAAACTGTTACGTCTGGAATCAGTGAAGTGGATGCGCATTCCCTCGAGATTATCCTGATGCTTTCCATGAGTGTTCCCAGGGAAAGGCCCAAACCGCCATATTCACGCGGGATGTAAATTGCAAAAACGCCTATTTTGCCCATCTCCTTGACAAGATCTACGGGGAAAGAGGAAGTCTCATCCACTTCCGACGCTCTCTTCCTGACTTTTGAAGTGGCAAATTCCTCGACATCTTTCAATTTCTCTTTATCATTAACTCCGAGATTCATTTGCTTCCGTTATGATATGTTGAAAATTAATCTTCTCTCACAGGCAAAATCTGACAAAAGTCTTATATTTGTCTTATGTATATATTAAAGAATGAGTGAAATAATGCCTGAAAAATTGAACAGCAACGTGACTGACAACTTCAGGAATAGGTTATATGCCAACGGGAAGAGCAGGAATACCGTGAAGATGTATGGTTACATAGTAGAACAGTTCCTTAATTTCATACAATTCAATAAGGATGCAATAACTCCAGAAAATATCGAAGCCTTCAAGGAATATCTCGCAATAGAGAAGGGGTACTCCAAATCATCAATTTACCTTTACATCCGTGCACTCCAGTCCTTCATTACCTTCATTGGCCTGGATAATATTGGTCATCTGAAGGCTCCCAAGAGACCGCAGAAGGTGCCAAATTACCTTATGAGCGATGAGGTATCAGCCATCATTTCTAGCTGCAGGAGCCTGAAGGAGCGCCTAATTGTGAAATTGCTTGTTTATACGGGAATAAGAGTTTCGGAGTTATGTTCCATAAGGGTCCAGGACATAGATATCAACAGCAAAACGTTGAAAATAAGGAACGGAAAGGGCGATAAGGACAGGCTTGTAGTATTCAGTGAAAAGGTAGTATCAGACCTTAGGCTTTACATAACTGAAATGAAAGACTCGAGGGGGAAGAGCGATTTCCTGTTCCCTACGTCAAAGAGCAAGAGGGTCTCTCCCGTGACAATTGAAAGGGTTGTGAGGGACATCGTAAGGAGATCAGGAATTCCTAAGAAGGTGACCCCACACACCTTCCGGCACACATTTGCAACATCCCTTCTCAGAAATGGTGCAGACCTTAGGATTATACAACTGCTGTTAGGTCACGCAAGCATCAGCACTACTCAGATTTATACGCATATGGACGATAGGGCACTGAAGATGGGGTATGAAAAGTTCATACCCAGCTACTAAGCATGAAGTTCCTGCCATTCAGGCTGACAAAATAGGAACCTAATAATACCATTACAACATCCAAAGCAAAGGGTAATGATCATGGACAAGAAGGAACAAGTTGCGAAGGAGGCTCTCAAATTCCTGGCTCAGGGGAATGTCGTTGGACTTGGTTCCGGTACTACGGCATCAAAATTTATAAGTGTCCTTGGAAGCAGCAGTTTGAAAGACAAAATCGTAGGTGTTGCAACTTCTTTGGCGTCAGAGAAACTCGCAAGGGATGTTGGAATAAAAATAGTTGATATAGACTCTGTCGACTGGATAGACGTAACAGTGGATGGGGCAGATGAAGTTGATTCAGAACTGAACATTCTCAAGGGAGGGGGAGGACAGCTGACTAGGGAAAAAAAAGTCAGAAACAAGTCTAAGGCCTATATTGTCATTATATCCGATGAAAAAGTGGTGCCAAGAATACCACATAAATTTCCCATACCTGTAGAGGTGATTCACTTTGGTCACGATACCACTAAGAAGGAACTAGAAGCGCTTGGACTGTCATGCCGATACAGAGATGACTTTATAACGGACAATGGAAACCTGATATGTGATTGCACTCCTACGGAAAAGGTCGATCTTCAGCTCCTGAACCAGCGGATCAAGGAGATCACTGGAGTAGTAGAAACAGGCCTTTTCCTTGGTGGAAAAAAGACGATACTGGTTTCAAACGGGACAGAAGTAAAAATCTTGAAATAATTTATAAGACCAGGTTTTGTATCTGCCCTAGCACGTTCTGCATGTCTGTGATTTTCTTCCTCTGTTCTTCTTCTAATTCCTTGACTATCTCGTTAAATGGCTTTGCGAGCCTATATCCGTGAACGGGTCTACCTTTTCCTTCTTTCTTAATGTCCCTCTTCATAATCCAGCCGTGTTCCTTCAGTATTCTCATAGCAATAGATACTTCCGGCTGCCTGAGGTTTGCGTTCTTCTCGATCTCTACCGAGGTGGTTTCCTGCCTCCCCTTCATATAGACAAGAGCCTTTGAAACGTTTCTAGGCACACCCATCTGGATCAGTAGTCCAGCAAGCTTCTCGTCCTCAGCGGTAAATCCGTCCATCATCCGAGTCATTATAAAAATTCTATATTTATATTTTATCAAATTTATTAAGTTTATTTTTTAACAATTCATCTATTTTTGTTTGTGGATACCTGCACGCCAGACTCATAATAGAACGCAAAGTTGACAAATAGCATCCAATACATAGGTCATTTACCTAGTAATATAATAATAGGTATTGATAAAACCCCTTCACTATTGGATAAAGACTTATTTACAAAAACGTTTTAGTATGACTAAGATTAGCTAGGAAATACAGTGATTTGAATGAGTGCAGAAGGAGACGAATTTTTAGAGGATATTGCGGGCGAAGTTCCTGCAGAGACTCTGGTCAGGTTTAACAACGATGAGCTAAGGGCACGCGTATTCATAGACAAATACGCGATGAAGGACAATGATGGTGTACTCCTTGAAAAGGTCCCAGAAGAAATGTGGAGGAGGGTCGCGAGGGAGATCTCTTCTGTAGAAAGCGAGTCGCTGAAGGCAGAGTGGGGAAACAAATTCTATTGGTTACTTGAAAACTTCAGGATGGTTCCTGGAGGAAGAATTTTGTTTGGCGCTGGACAGGAGAAGTTTAAGAGGAGGGTTACTCTGAACAACTGTTATGTCATCCCTATAAGGGATGATTCCCTGGAATCAATATTCGAGTGGACAAAGGAAGCCGCAAGAACTTACTCCCTAGGAGGAGGGGTAGGCACTGACATCAGCATTCTGAGGCCAAGGGGAGCTCCGGTGAATAACGCAGCCCTGAAATCCACAGGAAGCGTGTCTTTCATGAACATAATGTCTGAAACCACCGGAACGATAGGTCAGTCTGGAAGACGTGGCGCCCTGATGATAACTATAAGAGTCGATCATCCAGATATACTCGACTTCATAAGGGTAAAGAGGGACCTGAACCGTGTTCGTTATGCAAACATTTCCGTGAAGATCACAGACGAATTCATGAAAAAGGTGGAAGACGATGATGATTTCGTCCTTAGTTATGAAAGCAGCAAGGTCAAGAGAATTGAAAAGGTTGTTCGGGCAAGAGAGTTGTGGAACGAGCTTATAGAATCAGCAAGAAACTGGGCAGAACCCGGGCTCATATTCTGGGACACCATGAAGAAGGAGAGCACGTCTGAATACAACGGGATGGAAATACTCACCACAAATCCCTGTTCTGAGATACCCCTGGAGGCCTACGGAGCGTGCAATCTCGGGAACGTAAACCTTGCAGTGTTCGTAAAGAACCCATTTGAAAACGCAGAGGTCGATTGGGACGGTCTCGAAAAAGCCGTAAGGTACACAGTTCGCTTCCTGGATGATGTGGTTGATTATAACATGTTCAAGCATCCGCTGAAGCCACAAACAGATGAAGCCGGGAAGAGCAGGAGAATAGGTGTTGGTTTTACAGGCCTAGGCGACATGCTCATAAAGCTGAAGATCAAGTACGATACTTCAGAATCCATAAGATTTGTGGATTCCTTGTTTGAGAAAATAATGAAGATGATATATGATGAGAGCACTTCCATCGCAGCAGAAAAAGGTACGTTCCCTGCGTTCGACCTTGAAAAGCATTTGAAATCTCCCTTCATTTCAAGGCTTGGTCCAGAACTCATAGAAAAGATAAAGAAAAACGGGTTGCGGAACGTTGCCCTCATTACGGTTCCACCAGTGGGGAGCGGATCAGCACTTGCAGGGACTTCCAGCGGGATAGAACCCGTATTTGCTTTCTCTTATACCAGAAGAAGTGAATCGCTCTCAAAGCAGACGTTCAAGGTCTACCATCCACTGGTAAGGGAATACATGGAACTTTATGGGGTGAAGGAGGAGAAGGACCTTCCGGAATATTTTGTGGAGGCTCATAAGATCGATCCGATGTTTAGGATAAAATTGCAGGCAACAATTCAAAAATACGTAGATCACTCCATTTCATCCACGGTTAACCTGGCGTCCTCCGTAACTACAGAAGAAGTAGGCAAGATTTACTTTGAAGCGTGGAAGGCAGGTTGCAAGGGAGTCACGGTATACAGGGAAGGATCAAGGGAGGGCATTTTGCTTACAAAGGAAGCAGCAAAGAAGAAGGAGAACAGGGAATTTGAAAGGTCCACAATACTCACGGGGAGGACGATTGTCTTTCCGTTGCTGGAAACGGGTAAATTATATACAACCATAAATTTTGATGAATCAGGTAGGCCGGTCGAGATATTCGTGAATGTTGGCAAGTCCGGATCAGAAGAAAAGGCTTACTCTGAGGCAATCGGGAGATTGCTATCCCTATACCTGCAGCAGGGGGGCGACATTGCAAAAGTAGTCAGAGCGCTCACTGGGATAAAAGGAAAGACAACCACATTTGTAGGTGGATCCAAGATTACTTCAGTACCAGATGGTGTTGCCAAGGCAATAGAAATTGCAATGAAGGGAGAGCCCCCGCAGTCCACACTGGCCGGTGACTTTCTTGTGACAGCATTAAAGACAGAGGAGAAGAAGAAGGAAAAGTCCTTTTCAACCTGTCCAAGATGTAACAACGACACTCTTGCCATGGAAAATGGCTGTCTAACGTGCAAAACGTGTGGATACTCTAAGTGCGAATGAGGGCGGATCAACTGTATAATTTTTTTTATTTTTCTTTGCCAATAACGAAAATTTACAGCCAGGCTGCACCCCTCCGTGCTATAGTCTCTAAACAACCGGTTTGCGTGGTGATTAAAAGTCATTTACAATGGGATGATGAGGAATTGCAAACACCTGGAATAATTACAAACATCTCGTAAGGGCCCTATTGGGAAGGGGTTACTACGAGGCATGCAAGCAAAATTGCATAAACAAAGTTTCATAGGGAGGAGTTTGCTCAAAATCTATTACAATGAGTTAAATTTGGTAAGTGATGAGAGGAATAGAAGAGGGCAGTACGTTGAGCAAATCCCTCCTCAATGCGGTTATTTCTGCAGTGATAGCTATATCAGCAGTCATAATACTAATACTTCTTTCTTTCACCCTCTTCCTGATGGTAGATAGCTCGGTTTTCACAAATCTACCGGTGAGACCGTATTCATTTTATCTGGTTACTGCAATATCAGCTTCTGCGGTCCTACTTATCGTTTCACTGATTTTCCTGTTCAGGAACATAAAGACAATTTCCAATTTTTCTAGGGCCGAAAGCAGCGTCAAAGACTTAAATGCTGAAAGGAGGGATATACCCATTGACGAGAACGTCATTAAATATCTAGACGAGGGAGAACGGGAGATATACTCGATACTGGTGGATGCCGGGGGGACATTGCTTCAAAGGGATATTGCCAGTGTAAAGGGTTATTCGAAGGCGACAATAACAAGGATCTTGACGAGACTGGAGGCAAAGGGGTTGGTGGAGAGAATCAGACACGGAACCACAAATCAGATAGTGCTGAAACGAGTTTCAAAACAAGTTTCAAAGAAATGAAATACATTTCACGATGCATTTAAGAGCTTTTTCAGTCTTAAAGTACATAAGGTGAAAAATTGAGAAATCACATGTTTAGGTTTTTCTGGCTGTTCATAGGCGTAATAGCAGCTGTGGTGGTTATATCAGTAATACTGAATGCAATATTTGTTCCCAGGTATCCAGCCGGAACATACCCCTATTACGGAATGATGGGTTTTGGTTGGGGCTATGGTCCTTTTTGGGGGTTCGGAGCCCTGATGATGCTGGTTCCTCTTGTTCTCCTAATACTCTTCGTACTATGGATAGTTGGCATAGCAAGGAATCACGATGGATCGAGAGATTTCGATACGGAACAGGGCGATGCAATGGAAATACTAAATCGGAGATATGCAAGCGGTTCCATAACACAGGAGGAATACAACAGGATAAAGGAACAGATAACAAAAAAATAATTCCCTCAAATTCTCTATTCTTTAATTCATAAAAATTTTTATAATTCCCCACAAGCAGAATGCGATCGCTTTATATACAAACAAGTTCTGTCGAAAGAGCATTAGCCACACGTCTCCGGCGATAGTGCCGATGATGGTTCTGAAATTAAGAACACATCAAGACGCAACGGCTGTGCAACAGTGGTAAGTATGGCAACGCCAAATCATTCAAGACACGGGTCTATGGGATACTATCCCAGAAAAAGGGCAAAATCAGAGATACCGCACATAAGGTCATGGCCCCAGATAAACGAGGGTCCAAAACTTCAGGGATTCGTAGGGTTCAAGGCTGGAATGACCCATGCGCTGTTCGTAGATTACAGGAAGAGCAGCACTACTGCGGGGTCTGAAGTGGCATCCTCCGTAACTGTGATTGAGGTCCCACCTCTAAAGGTTGTGGGAATCAGGCTGTACGGCAGAGATGCATATGGAGAGCATACGATTGCGGAGACTTATGATAGCGGGTCTATAAACGAACTGAAGAAGGTGCTTCCAATTTCAAAGGATTACAAGCCAAAAGAAATAGATGGCTCGGATGCAGTCGATGTAAACGTTCTTGTTCTTATACAGAACGACAAGGTTAAGGCTATTTCTAAGAAGGTCCCTGACATCACTGAAATTAGGGTAGGCGGAGGGTCTATAAAGGAAAGGATAGATTATGCGAAGTCAATCCTCGGGAAAGAGGTAAGCTTCGATTCATTTTCAAGGTCGGGCAAATTTGTGGACATAATTGCAGTGACAAAAGGAAAAGGTTTTCAAGGACATGTGAAGAGATGGGGAGTAAAACTCCTTCCTTACAAAAACAGGAAACACAGGAGGATGATAGGTACCCTTGGACCGTGGCATCCAGACTGGGTGAGGAACACGGTTCCACAGGCAGGCCAAATGGGTTTCCATCAGAGGACTGAGTTCAACAAGAGAGTACTATATTACGGAAAACCGGAAGAGAAGGCGATAACACCCAAGGGAGGGTTCCTCAACTATGGTGAAGTGGTGAACAGCTACATCCTGGTTCACGGAACAGTTCCGGGGTCTACCAAGAGAATAGTAAAACTCAGGGACCCTGCAAGACAGACTGTCCCAGATGTGGAGAAGGTAGGAATGACTTACGTATCAGTTGAAAGCAAGCAGGGGGTGTGAGATGACAAATCTATTCTCACTTGATGGAAAGGTAATGAAGAGCGTTGATCTTCCTGATGCATTCAAATTCCCGGTAAGAAAGGACCTGATAATCAGGTTCACGAATGCATACCAGTCAAACGGAAGAACACCGTACGGAAGTTACTGGTTCGCAGGAAACAGAAGGGTAGGGCATAACATGGGACCAAACCATGGTATATCCAGGTACCCCAGGGTTGCTGGCAGCTCAAGGGGAGTTCTCCTAAGCAACGCAAGAGGGGGAAGATCTGCCCATCATCCAACTACTGCTAGGGTCTGGGACCTCAAGGTCAACAAGAAGGAAAGGGTGCAGGCAAAGCTGGCAGCGTTATCAGGCACAGTCTCCCCTGACCTTGTCAGGAAAAGAGGCCACAAATTCACGATAGATAGTCTTCCAGTCATACTGGAGGACAAATTCGAGCAGATAGAGAAAACAAAGGAAGCAACTGATGTTTTGGTAAAGGTGGGTGTGTTCGAGGACATAATAAGGTCAAAGGAAGGGACAAAGATCAGAGCAGGAAGGGGAAAGAGCAGGGGAAGAAAGTATGTCACCCCAAAAAGCATCCTTTTCCTGGTAAGGGACAAATCGCATATTTCAAAGGCTCTCAAGAACCTCCCAGGGGTAGACATTGTCAGGCCACACGAACTGAATGCGTACGTTCTGGCTCCGGGTGGACATCCAGGAAGGTTGCTCGTAATGACTGAAGGCGCGCTGAACGAACTGAGGGGGTGGAAGGCATGAGAAGTCCATATGACATACTTCTGAAACCGTTCGTGACTGAAAAGTCAATGCTGCAGATTGAGAGGGAGAACAAGATATGGTTCATAGTCTATGAGAGGGCTACAAGGACGCAGATAAAGAATGCAGTAGAGGAGATATCGGGGATGAAGGTAAGCAACATAAACATACTGAGGGACAAGGAAGGGAAGAAGGCGATAGTGAAGATATCCAAAGATTTCTCGGCTGAGGAGCTTGCTACAAAGCTGGGGATCTTCTGAGGTGAAAATATGGGAAAGCGAATAGTAGTTCAAAGAAGAGGAAAGGGCGGGCTCACTTACAGGAGTCCAAGCCACAGGCACTACGGTCAGATAAAGTATCCAAAGGATACTAACTGGGAAGGGCGGGTAGAGAAGCTACTGAGGGACCCGGGACATTATGCTCCAGTAGCAGTTGTCAAGATGAGTGACGAAAGCAACAGGCACTTCATAGCACACAACGGCATGTTTGCAGGACAGAAGATCAGAGGAGGCGCGGACGTACCGTCTAACATAGGGAATACCCTTCCGCTCGGGCTCATTCCTGACGGTTCTGTTGTTTACAACGTCGAGATCAAGCCAGGGTCAGGCGGTAACATAGCAAGAACACCCGGCTCATTCTGCACAGTGGTTGCTCATGGAGAGAACGTGACGCTAAAACTTCCTTCCGGCAAGATGAGGGACATAAAACCGTCATGCCTTGCGACGATCGGCGTTACCGGAGGCGGAGGAAGAAATTCAAAACCTTTCCTTAAGGCAGGAAAGAAGATTCACGCTTACCAGAGCAGGGCTAAACGCCCCTACACTGTCAGGGGGGTTGCAATGAATGCTGCCAACCATCCGCATGGTGGTGGAAATCACCAGCACGTAGGAAGGCCATCAACAGTTGGTAGAAACACTCCACCAGGAAGAAAGGTGGGAAGACTGTCCCCAAGGAAGAAGGTGAAGACAAATGCCTGAAGATAAGAGGTTGAGATCACAGAAGGCGATCAAGAGGTCCAAGAGGAAGGCAACGAAGGCAATTTCGGAGAGAGGGAAAGAGATCCTCTACAGGGGAAAGACGCTAGACCAGTTGCTTGCTATGGAGCCTGCTGAATTCCTGAAGATGATACCTGCGAGAGCAAGGAGATCACTCAAGAGGGGGTACAATGTGGAACAGCAGAAGCTTCACGACAGGCTCCTTGAGGAGGACTCTGTAAAGACAAGGGTCAGGGACCTCATCATTCTCCCCCAGTATGTGGGAAAAACTGTTTCAGTTTACAACGGGCATCTGTACCAGACTTTTTCCATAAAGGAAGAGATGATCGGCCACTACCTCGGGGAATATTCACAGACCAGGAAGGAAGTTAAACATTCCGGCCCGGGTGTAGGTGCAACCAGAGGATCGAAGTTCCTCCCGCTCAAGTGAGGTCATAAAATGAAATATGTGCTTGAAACAGATAAAAAGAAAAGTGCAAGGGCCACATCAGTGAACACTCCGATCTCCCCCAGGGATGCCCTCGAGATTGTGAGGACAGTCAAGGGGATGAAACTGGATAGCGCAAAGGACTACCTGGAAAGGGTCATAGAGAAAAAGAGTGCAGTACCCTACAGGAAGTTCCTGGATTCCGTATCGCACAAGAAGGGAATCGGACCTGGAAGATATCCGGTAAGAGCTGCGAAGTACGTCCTCGAGACTCTGACGAACGCAGAGAACAACGCAGAATTCAAACAGCTTGATTCAGACAAGCTAATAATAAAGAGCGCGGTCGCACAGCCTGCACCGCCTATCAAATACTATACATACAAGGCGTTCGGTTCAAGTGGTAAGTTCTACAGGGAGAGGGTGCACATCCAGATTGTTCTGGAGGAATTGGGTGAATCAGAATGAAGGAATTAAAATTTCTAAAGGAAAATATCAGGAGACAACTGATCAAGGAGTATCTCGTGCAGGAGATAGGGGACGCAGGATTCGGCGGAGTGGACATCCAGAGGACACCCCAGAATACAATAGTCATGCTCAGGGTAGAGCGCCCCGGGCTTGTAATAGGCAGGAGAGGTTCAAAGATCAAGAACATGGAACTGACGCTCGAGAAGAGGTTCAATCTTACTAGCCCGCTGATAAGAGTTGAGGGAACGGAGGAACCGGGCCTAAATGCTCAGATAATGGCCCAGAAGCTTGCGAGGTCAATAGAGAAGGGATGGCATTTCAGGCGGGCAGGCCACAGCACCTTGAAGAGGATTATGGACTCGGGGGCAAGGGGAGGGCAGATCAGGATAGGTGGAAAGTTGACAGGGGAGAGGGCGAGGAGTGTTAAATACACCTCAGGCAAGGTCATATCTTCCGGCTATCCTTCAGAGTCTATTGAAAAGGGGTTCGCAGTCGCAATGACAAAGCCGGGAATAATCGGCATCTCAGTCAAGATACTGAGGAAGAACGTAAAGCTGCCTGATGACATACAGATAAAAAAGGTTGATTTCGGGGAGGTGAAGAGCGATGGAGGAAATGAAAGCAAAAACGATACGCAAAATGAATAAGGAGGAGATAGAGAAAAAATACGCTGACCTCCGGGAAGAACTGATGAGGGAGAGAGGCATTTCAGCGATGGGTGGAGCGCCTCCCAGTCCTGGAAAGATCGAATCCCTCAGGAGACAAATTGCGAGGATGGAAACTGTAATGAGGGAGTCAGGGAAATGAAGGACGACAAGATTTTCAGGGATTTGACGCCGCTGGATGAGATTGCGAGGGAATCACAGGTAATCACGATTGAGACAGACAAGAGAAGGTACGGGAAATGGGTCACCATAGTATCAGGGTTTGACCCCCACTCAGAGGATATAAAGGAGCTTGCAAAGACTCTGAAGAAGAAAACTGCAACCGGCGGAACTGTAAAGGGGGAGAAGATAGAATTGCAGGGGGACCAGAGGGACAGGGTCAAAAGGGTCCTAGAGGACATGGGATTCAAGGTGGAGATCTCAGAATGAACCCCTATCTTACAGACGTAATAGGAACGAGTGTAAAGATAATCAAGCACTCCGATTCAACTATCGTTGGACTGGAGGGCAGAGTGGTGGACGAGAGGAAGAATATCCTGACAATTGAGACGACAAGGGGGGAGAGGATCGTCCCAAAGACGAGTGGAATACTGCTAATTGGGGATCAGGAAGTCATACTTGAAAGAATGAGGCTAAGGCCTGAAGACAAAATGAAGAAAACAAGGAGGAAAGGAAGACGATGAGGAACATAGGCATAGAAGTCAACGAACCAAAGGAAGAATGCACAGATTCTAAGTGCCCATTTCACGGAGAGCTTGGAGTGAAGTCACCAGTGATAGAGGGGAAGATCACCTCAATTTCAATGAAAGGCACGGTAACTGTCAGCAGGGAGTACTTCAAGAAGAACGAGAAGTATGAGAGATATGAGAAAAGAAGGAAGAAGTATCATGCACACCTCCCTGGGTGCATCCACGTGAAACTCGGCGATACGGTCAAGATCGCTTATGCCAGGCCCCTGGCGAAGTCGGTTTCTTTCGTCGTGATAGAGAGGGAGGGAGAAGAATGAAGGGATTGGCAGGAACGCAGATAAGAGGACTTCCGTTAGGTGCGAGGCTTGAATGCGCTGACAACTCAGGTGCAAAAATAATTTCGCTAATAAATGTGAAGGCCTACCACAACACCAAGAGCAGGATTCCTGCAGCATCAGTAGGTGACATGATTATCGCATCCGTGAAGAAGGGATCGCCAGAGATGAGGAGGAAGGTAGTCTACGCAGTTGTGATAAGGCAGAGAAAGACTTTCAGGAGACAGGATGGGTTGATGGTCGAGTTTGAGGACAATGCAGCTGTACTGGTACAGGACAACGGGGAGACAAGGGGGACAGAAATCAAGGGACCTGTGGCAAAGGAGGCCGCGGAGCGATGGCCGAGGGTAGCAGCCCTAGCCAGCTCGATTGTGTGAGGTGATGAGATGAAGAACATGAACGTTCATCTATCGAAGGACTTGATTTCCAAGTACGGCATCAAGAACTTCCCCGTAAGAAAGGGGGACATGGTCAGGATCGTCAGGGGGGACGCAGAGAAGGACGAGAAACTGAATATTGTCGGAAAGGAAGGCAAGGTAATCAAGATAATGACAGACAAGGGGAAGGTAGTAGTGGAGAATATCAACATTGCAAAGTCAGACGGGAAGATGAAACCTAGGAAGCTTGATCCGTCTGCACTTGTGCTAACAAAGATAGTTCTGGAGGACAAGAAGAGGAAGGAAAGGCTCACAAAACTCGCATCGCTCAGGAACAAGGTTGTAGAGGAGGAACCCGAACCTGAACCTGAGCAGGCTGTGAAGGAAGCTGCTGAGGAGAAAAAGGAAGAGAAGGTACCGGAAATCACAGATGGTGGTAAAGAAGCAGAGGAAGGGGAGGAAGATAAAGATGAGTAAGCACGTTAAGAGGTTGGCATCTCCTGTTACATGGAAACAGCCGAGGAAGAAATTTGCCTGGTCGGTTAGATCGAGGGCGGGACCGCATGCACTGAAGGAAAGCGTGCCGTTAATGGTAGTGATTAGGGACGTACTGAAGTTCGCAGATACATCCAAGGAAGCCAGGAACATAATAACAAGGGGGAAGGTGGAAGTAGACGGAAGAATCGTAAAAGATTATCAGAGGCCGGTAGGGTTCATGGACGTACTGACTGTCAAGGAATCAGGAGTCGCGAAGAGAGTGCTTATGGACAAGAGGGGAATGCTCGTCTTAGCTGACCTCAATCCACAGGACGCAAACTGGAAACTCGTGAAGGTCACAGGAAAGTCCATAACCAAGGGAGGGAAAATCCAGATATCGACTCACGATGGCAGGGTCATCCTTTCAGAGGAGAAAGGGGTGAAGCGGGGCGATACGCTGAAGATCAGCATCCCGGAGCAGAAGGTGCTGGAGGTTTACCCCATGGCAAAGGAAACGTCTGTCTACGTTACTGGGGGGGCACACAGAGGCACGATAACGACTATAAAGGAGATAAATGTTTCAAGGAGTTATCAGGAAAATACCGTTGAGAGCAACGACAATTTCACGACTACAATGTCAAATGTGTTTGTCCTCGGGAAATCAAAGGGCGAAATAGCCATACCTGGAGGTGCTTAAAATGGTCGATATGAGGGATGTGGTCATAGACAAGGTCACTATCAACATAGGTGTCGGTGAATCCGGGGAGAAACTGGAGAAGGCAAAGAGTGTCATTAAGCTCCTGACCTCCGGAAACCCAACCATAACTAAAGCGAGAAGGACGAGTAGGGAGTTCGGGATAAGGCAGGATCAGCCAATAGGGGTGAAGGTAACGCTAAAGGGGGAGGAGATGGACAGGTTGCCTGAGAGCAGCACTCTGGGTAAAAAACAACAAGTGCCTCAGCTACTCATTCTCTGAACGAGGAAGCTACAGTTTTGGGATATCAGATTACACAGATTTCAAGGGGATGAAGTACAATCCAGAAATAGGTATATTCGGAATGGATGTTGTTGTGACATTCAAGAGAAGGGGAGGGTACAGGGTTGCCAGGAGATGGCTTTCTCCCAGAAAGGTGCCAGAGAAGATCAGGGTCAAAAGGGAAGAAATGATGAAATTCATGAAAGAGAACTACAACGTTGAAATACTGGAGGTGGGGTGATTGGCACAGACAAAACTTGCCCCGAAAAAGAAGTACGGTCGGAAGGATGGTTGCGAGAGGTGCGGAAGGAAAAGGGGGCTAGTGAGGAGATACAATTTACACCTTTGCAGGCAGTGCTTCAGGGAAATCGCGCCCGAACTTGGGTTCGAGAAATATTCGTGAGGTGAAAAAATGGGAGATACTTTAAACGATGCATTAATCTCGATAAAGAACGCTTCAAAACTCGGAAGACAGGAACTGGACGTGCGAGCTTCCAACCTCGTTGGAAGGGTTCTAAGGGTTTTCCAGAAGTACGGTTATATTGAGGAGTATGAATACGTTGAAAACGGGAAAGGGGGCATTTTCAAGGTCAAGGTTGCAAAGACAGTCAACAACTGCGGAGTGATAAAGCCAAGATTCTCCATCAAGAGGGACGAGATGGAGAGGTGGGAGTCAAGATACCTGCCTGCCCAGGATATTGGAATTCTTGTAATATCCACTACCTCAGGTGTAATGAGCAATGCAGAGGCAAAGAAGAAAGGTACAGGAGGAAGGGCACTTGCCTTCATCTATTGAGGTGATATGAATGGAAAAAGTTATAGAGATTCCAAAGGGAGTAAAAGTTAAACTGGAGGGCTTCGCATTCGAGGCCCAGGGTCCAAAGGGAAAGGTCAGCAAAATATTCAAGAATGAATATGTCACGATGGAGCTCAAGGACAAGAATATAAGGATTTACACGAAGAGGGAGAAGAAAACGGACATCGCCGTCGTCGGGACGTGGGCCAGCATAGTCAATAGCGCGTTCATAGGGGTCACGAAAGGGTTCATTTACACCATGAAGATAGTTTATGCACACTTCCCCGTCAAGGTGACGGTGAAGGGAAACCAGGTCCTGCTTGATAATTTCCTGGGGGAAAAGAGCCCCAGGAAGATCACGCTTGGTCCCGAAACAAAGGTTACGGTGAAGGGTGATCTTGTCACTGTTGAGGGAAGCGATCTTGAGGCAACGGGAAATGCAGCTGCAAGCATAGAAAGGATGAGCAAGATAAAGGGCTTCGATCCGAGGGTATTCCAGGATGGTATATACATTGTCAGGAAGGGTGATGTAATTGAAGGCTGAGCTCGACAATGACGGAAAGAGGCTGCTAAAGATCAGGAACAGGATGAACAGGAAGAGGCCCGAGTTCCACAGGCAGGAATGGTTCAGATACGTGAGGCTTGGTTCTTCATGGAGGAAGCCAAGGGGGAAACATTCCAAGCTCAGGGAAAAGAAGGGGTATAGGCACGCGTTCGTTGAATCAGGTTACAGGGGTCCGGCAAAGGTGAGATATTTCCATCCTACAGGTTTCAGGGAAATATACGTTACCAGCTTAACAGACATAGACAGGATAAATCCTAAGACAGAGGCAGCAAGGATCAGCTCAACTATAGGCAGGAAGAAGAGGATCATGATACAGGAAAAGGCCAGGGCACTCGGGGTTAAAATCCTGAACGAGGTGAAATGATGGCAACTTTAAGTCCACAGAAGAGGATGGCCGCTTCCATCATGAAATCAGGAAAGTCCAGGGTATGGATGGACACGAAGAGCATAGATGACATAGCTGAAGCAGTAACGAGGGATGACGTCAGGAAGCTCATAAAGAGGAACGTCATCCAGAAGAAGCCTGCGAAGGGGAATTCCAGGTCAAGATTCAAGGTGGCTAAGGCCCAGAGGAACAAGGGAAGGAGAAAGGGCCAGGGATCTAGAAAAGGTACAAAAAATGCAAGGGACCCAAGGAAGAGGAAGTGGGTAAGAAGCATCAGGTCAATGAGGAATGCACTGAAGGAGATGCGCGAGTCCGGCAAGATAACAAGGAAGGACTATAGGGTCTTCTACAAGAAGATAAAGGGCGGGGCGTTGAGAAGCAAGAACGCACTGTTGCTCCACATGCGCGAGGAAGGGGTCCTAAAGGGTGAGTGATGTGAAGTCAAGATACATAATGCCGCTAAAGAGAAGAAGACTCAAGAAGACAGACTACAGGAAGAGATTGGGGCTCATCAAGGGAGGACTCCCGAGAGCAGTCATCAGGAAATCACTCATGAACATGAATGTTGATATCGCGGAGTATGCAGTAAACGGCGACAAGATAGTTGCTCACGGCTCAACTATAGAACTTAAGAAGTTCGGGTGGAAGAGCCCGACAGGCAACACGCCCGCATCATATCTAGCAGGATATCTAGTGGGCATGAGGGCTAAGAAGAAGGGAATAAAGAAAGTGATAGTTGACATGGGAAGACAGAAGGTGGTAAAGGGAGGCAAGCTGATGGCCAGCGTCCAGGGACTTGTGGATTCCGGCCTTAAGGTGCCGGTGGACAAGAAATTCCTGCCTAAGAAGGACAGGCTGTACGGGAAGCATCTGAAGACTGTCGCTGAAAATTCTATTGATGAAGTCAAGAAAGCAATGGAGGAATCACTGTGACAAAAGAAGAGATAGAGTGGATACCAAGGACCAGGCTCGGGAAGATGGTAAAGGAAGGGAAGATCAAATCGATATCTGAAGTGATAGGTACACACATGCCCATAAGGGAATCGGGCATCGTAGATACACTGGTGCCAAATCTTGAAGACGAGGTAATAGAGATAAAGATGGTCCAGAAGATGTCAGATTCCGGCAGGAAGGTAAAATTTGCAGCGACCGTTGTCATAGGCAACAAGGACGGTTACGTTGGGATGGGGCATGGAAAGGCAAAGGAGACGGGGGATGCCATACAGAAGGCAATTGAGAATGCGAAGATAAACTTGATAGAGATCAAGAGAGGGTGCGGTTCCTGGGAATGCGGATGTGGAAGGAGCCATACGCTACCGTTCGAGGTCATGGGGAAATCCGGCTCGGTAAGGGTGTACCTGAAGCCTGCTCCTCAGGGAGTGGGACTCGCGATTGGTGACATTCCGAAGAAAGTACTTTCGATTGCTGGAATATCTGATACTTGGGGTTTCTCTGAAGGGCACACAAAAAGTACGGTGAACTTTGCCTATGCAACCTTCAATGCACTGAAGGAGACGTCCAAGTTCAAGATAAATGAGAAGTTGAACCTGAGTACACCCATTTACAAAGGAGGTGTGATGAATGTTAGCAGTGATAAAAGTCAGGGGAAGCAATAAAACTGACGTGCACATTAGGAGAGCTTTCCAGGAGCTAAGGCTGCTCAAGAATAATCATCTGGTCCTGGTGGACGAATCCCAGATTGGCCAGGTAAGAAAGGCAAAGGATTACGTTACATGGGGGGAAATAGATGAGGAGCACCTACTGAAGCTACTCCAGGAAAGGGGCAGAATGACCGGGAACAAACCGCTAGACGATACTGTTTTAAACGAGCTTGGTTTCGGGAGCCTGAAAGAAGTGGCGTCGAGGCTTCTGGATGGCAGTCTCAAGATCAGGGACATAGAGAATATGAAGCCCGTGTTCCGGATGAACCCTCCAAGGAAAGGGTACCATTCAACGAAAAGGACAGTGAAGACGAAGGGCGCATTGGGGTACAGGGGAAAGGACATAAACAAACTAATAGACGCCATGCTGGAAGGTGGTAAGAGTGGTCAAGGAGAAAACTAAGAAATACAGAGGGTCCTCATACGGTAGGGGGCACAAGGCAGGTAGGGGCAAGGGAAAGAGAGGCGGAAAGGGAATGGCCGGCCTCGGGAAGCATAGATGGATATGGATGGTCAAGTACATGCCTGATCACTACGGTGTCCACGGATTTACTAGGCACGCACAGAAATCAGTCGTCAAGGCCATCAACATAGGGGATCTTGACAGGACTTCTGAAAGACTGATCGAGACGGGAATGGCTCATGTTGAAGATGATAAGATAAAGATCGACCTGGAGAAAATTGGATATGATGTCCTCCTGGGTGGAGGGCAGATAGGCAGGCCGTTTAGCATAAAGGTAGGAAAGGCAACGGAGAGAGCCATAGAGAAGGTAAAGAGCGCAGGGGGAGAGGTAGAAACTAATGGTGGAGATAAAGAGGAATAGACTCGTTTCCATACCTCTGATTCTCGTATTCGCCCTTAACGTATACATTGACTACAGGTACGCTAAAGCTAATATTGCATATACCGTCATCCTTTCGCTCTTCTTCTCACCACTATACTACCTTGCATATCTTCTGCTGTCTTACCGTGGAGAGGGTTCAAAGCTGTACGGCTGGAAGAATCTGGTGGAGAGGCTTCCTGCAGTTAAGAGGCCTGGAAGACACGTCAGATTCAAGGAAAAGTTCCTCTGGACAGCTCTGGTGCTCATAATCTACTTCGTCCTGTCAAACATATTCATTTATGGATTGGACAAGGCTCAGATAATAGATGTCTTTGCATCCTTCAGGTCAATTTTTGCAGGGCAGGCGGGTTCCATTATGGACCTCGGTATTGGCCCTATAGTTACTGCGAGCATCATAATGCAGCTGTTCGTAGGTGCAAAGATAATAAATATAGATCTTACGAAGAGCGAAGACAAGGCTCTCTATCAAGGGGCCCAGAAACTGCTTGTTGTAGTGATGATATTCGTGGAAGCGGTCCCCCAGGTATTCGGTTACCTACCGCCAGATCCCGCTTTCATTTCAGCATTGAACGGTGCGGTACCTGGATATGGGCTGCTTCTGGCTAGACTTTTTATCGTTTTGCAGATATTCTTCGGGTCTTACCTCCTATTCTTCATGGATGAACTGATTTCAAAATGGGGAATCGGCTCAGGTGTATCGTTATTCATAGCTGCAGGTGTTTCGCAGGCCCTCGTTCTGGGTACCCTGAACTGGGTGCCAATCACATCGGGTCAGGCACTTTCAGTACTCAACCCCCCGACAGGCGCACTTCCAAAGACGTTCTACCTTTTCGGTCACTTTAGCTCCATACAGCTTTTCTCCGGTGGGCTAGAGAGAATAATCTTCTCCCCCCCAAATCCGCTGATTGCCCTGCTTGGAACGATATTCATATTCTTCCTTGTCGTTTGGGCGCAGAACGTCAAAGTAGAACTGCCGCTTGCACATGAAAGGGCAAGGGGTGCGAGAGGCAGGTATCCGATACAGCTGATGTACGCTTCGAATATACCAGTCATACTTGCTACAGCTGTTCTAGCGAATCTATCCATGTGGAGTCTTATCTTCTGGACAAATCCTACGCTGGCCCACGTGCCCATCCTCGGCCATGATTTCCTCTTCGGTGCATATCCCACATCCGCTCTAGCAACTCAACTGAACATACAGACCACTTCGCCCATAGGAGGGCTTGCGTGGTACCTTCAAAACCCGAACGGTATAGCAAACTGGCTATTTCCAATGCTGCAGCCATCCGTTTACCAGGCACAGCTCCTGGGTCATCCACCGTGGGAGATGGGGGTTCACGTTCTAGCCTACGTGACCTTCATGGTCGGCGCTTCCATAATGTTCGCAAAGTTCTGGATAGAAACGACGAACATGAATTCTGAAGGTGTTGCAAAGCAGATACAGAGCTCCGGCATGCAGATACCTGGTTTCAGGAGGGATCCGAGGGTGCTTAAGAGGGTGCTCGACAAGTACATACCTGCCATAACGGTGTTCAGCGGTGCAGCTGTTGGTTTCCTTGCTGCAGGCGCAGATATGATTGGAACTGTCGGAAATGCTTCCGGAACCGGAGTGTTGCTTACGGTGGGAATAGTCATACAGCTCTACCAGGCAATGGGAAAAGAACAGCTCACTGAGATGTATCCGTTCATGAGAGATTTCTTTGGGGGGCTTTAGATGAAAGTGATAATAGGCGGTATACCTGGAGTTGGAAAGACAACTGTGCTTGATGAGCTTGTGAAGGAAGGATTCAGGGTGGAAAATTACGGGGATGCCATGCTCAAGGAGGCTATTTCCAGGGACTATGCGAAGAACAGGGACGAGCTGAGGAAGCTCCCTGTTGAAAAGCAGAAGGAAATACAGAAGGTGGCAGCAGACAAGCTTGCACAGATCAGCGATGTGATCATAGATACGCATTTTTCCATAAACACGAAGGGCGGGTACCTTCCAGGTCTTCCAGTAAAGGTCCTGGAAGCGATAAACCCGGACCTCTTCATATCAATAGAGGCAGATCCACTCGAAATTTTTGAGAGGAGGAAGAACGACCCTAGGAGAAACAGGGACAAGGATTCCCTGGAAAGAATAAGGGCTCATCTTGATGCAAACAGGAGTTATGGAATAACTTATTCTGCAATGACAGGCTCTCCATTCCTGGTAGTAATGAATGAAAATGGAAAAGTCAAGGAAGCTTCTGCAAAGATAATATCCGTCATAAGGCCAAACGACGGAGGCGAGCAATGAGTCAGGGAAGAGCAACTCCACCACAAACTAGGGAGCAGCAGCAGGCTATGTCCTCGGGAATGAGGACGCAGATGCTTTACTTCCTGATAATGATCCTTCTACTTTTCGTTTACACAATACCCTCACTGCGGACCCTATTTGCGATTCCAATGACGTACATCTTACAACCTTTCATCGGGTTTGGATTCAAGGATCCACTTTTCACTATTTTGATAGCAGCTCTTATAACCGGGTTTGTCAACACGATTGCAAGGCATTTCTTTACCGATTACTTTGCAATGGCAGAAATGCAGCACAAGAACAAGAAACTTCAGGAGCGTTACAGGGAGGCAATAAGAACAAAGGATAAGGCTGAAATGAATGCTGTCAGGGCAGAGCAGTCAAAGTCTATGCAGGATTCAATGAAACTTACGCAGCAGCAGATGAAACCGACTTTCGTGACTCTTATACTGACAGTACTGATTTTTGCATGGCTGATAGGTTTCATGTATCATGCGGAGACTCTGGGGACAACATTCATATCATACCCGTTCTCTGCACAGACAGGGAATATGATGTACCTGTTCCATGGATTTTACGTGTGGATAGGTCTTTACTCACTATTCTCACTGATCTTCACCTATCCGCTGCAGTACTCGCTTAAACTATGGTACATGAGGCGGAGAGTAAGGAATGAGGGTAACTATATCGGGCCCGCCGGGCAGCGGTAAGACAACGGTTGCAGAAATAGTAAGCAACAGGTTGTCTTACGAGCTCATCACAGGTGGTAAGATTTTCAGGGAGAAGGCGAGGGAGCTGCACATGTCACTTGCTGAACTGGGCTCGGCAGCAGAGAAAGATGAAAAGTACGACAAGATGCTGGACGATTACCTCCTGAATGTCATGAGAAATAAGGATAATCTGATAGTAGAATCAAGGTTGTCAGGCTGGCTATGCCACATCAACAGGATAGATGCATTCAAGGTTTTTGTTGATGCGAAGGAGGAGGTCAGGCTGGAGAGGATAAGGAATTCCATTCATAACAGGGAAGCGGAGACTGGCGACAACATCCTTTTCCAAATGCGGGAAAGGCAGGAGAGTGAGTGGGAACGTTATAAGAAGTATTACGGCATAGACTACAGGGATACTTCAATATATGACCTTGTTGTCGATGCCAGCTATGACAGTGCAGAAAGAGTTGCGGAGGTGATTATCGACGGCCTCAATCTTCGGAAAAGAACCATCTGAGAGAACAATAGAGGAAAGGATCAGTTACGGGTTCGTTGTCATTGACAAGCCAAGGGGTCCCACGTCTCACCAGGTATCTGCATGGGTAAAGGAAATTCTCGGCATTTCAAAGGCTGGCCATGTTGGGACACTGGACCCGAATGTCACGGGCGTACTCCCCGTCGGTCTCGAGAAGGCAACAAGACTTGCAGATTTTCTACACGAACAAGGAAAGGAATATGTCACTCTCATGCTTCTTCACAAGTTAGTGGACAGGGAGAAGATTGAAGCAATTTTCAAGGAATTCACGGGGGAGATATTCCAGTTCCCGCCGCTAAGGTCAGCAGTTGCAAGAAATCTAAGAAAGAGGACAGTACATTCACTGCAATTGCTTGAGATGAAGGAGAGGCATGTCCTCTTCAGGGCTGATGTTGAATCGGGGGTATATATAAGGACATTGTGCAGGGATATTGGAGATGCGTTGCTTGTAGGGGCTAATATGGTTGAACTGAGGAGAACAAGAAGCGGTCCAATAGATGAATCCTACCTTTCTACGCTGCAGAAACTGAAGGATGCATTTACTCTCTATAAGGAAGGGGACGATAAACTGCTTTCACAGATGATAATAGACCCAGAACAAGTTACGAAGGACTACCCAAAGATTGTTATAAAGGAAAGTGCGATTGATGCGATGGCCCACGGAGCAACCGTTTTCAGAAAGGGAATATTAGAAGACATGGCAGAGGGGAATACGGTAAGGATCATGAGCCCGAAGGGTGAGTTGCTCGGAATGGGAATAAGAGATGGGGTAAACGTCAAGCCCACTGTAGTCCTGATAGACAGAAACGTTTATCCAAAAGGCTGGAAGAGCGCCTGAAATAATCAAAAAAAGATTTTAATCATCCCCTTATTGTAGAAGTGTGTACAGTTTCCTTGCTCCTATCCTAATTGCACTCACACTTGGATACCTTGCGACGTTGATTGCGAGGCTCACAGGAACTGTATACATCCCATATCTGATCCTGCTTGGAATTTTAGTCGGTCCAGTGCTCTATCTTATCAGACCTGGCGAGGCAGAGGTTCTCTTCTACAATTACATTGGACCTATAGGTGCTGCATTCGTTATACTTGCAGAATCAGCAAAGATTCCTAGATATCTGCTAAGAAGGATAGTAAAACCGCTTTCCATGATGCTCACGTTCGTTCTCTTCGTCACTGGAATAACAACAGGTGTGGTTCTAGTATTCATGCTGCGCGCACCAGTTTGGGTGGGATTCATGGTAGGCGCAATAATTTCTTCTACAGATCCAGCATCTGTCATCACATCCCTAAGAAAAACAAAGGTATCTGAAGTTCCCTCCACCCTTCTTGTCACTGAATCTGTTTTCAATGATCCATTCTCTTTCCTTTTCCTCGTAACTGTAATCCTCATATTTTTCCCAAAAAATATATCGTACGTCCAGTCGTCTCCATTCGTTTTCAACAATGTTTTCCTATATGTTATAATCACTCAGGGTTCATTTCCGTTGCTCATTGCAGGAGCACTTTTCGGGCTTCTCTATTTTCTTCGGGTCAAACTGCCTAAGGATTTCAAGGAATACTACACTGCAATGTTCCTTCTGTTCGGGTTGTCAGCATATTCCATAACTCTAGTTGTCGGGGGTTCTGGATATATGGCTGCAGCTATATTCGGCGTACTTGCCGGTAACTTCATGCCGAGGGATCCCGAATTCGAGAGTTATAAGCTGTTCATGGACAACATATCTACTTTTGCAGCCATACTGATATTCGTTTTCCTTGGGGCTTCAATCAACCTGTCCATATTGATTCGTTTTGTTATACCTGGAGTGCTTATTGCTCTCATACTGATATTCGTAATCAGGCCCCTGGCAGTGGTGCTCGCTGGTTCAATAGACTTGAGCATCAAGTACGAAGATCTCCTTTTCGTAGGCCTGGAGGGGACAAGGGGCGTTTTCCCTGCGATACTGGCTCCAACAGTCCTGATCATGGGAGACGCTGCAAACAACATTTTGCTCCAGTACTGGGGTCAGGCCATTGAGGCAATTGTTCTGGTGATAGTCTTCACATCCCTAACAATACAGCCCCTTCTAATGGGGAGGATATACAGGGCTCTTCACAAAGAGGATACCCGATCCAGCTGAATGAGGCCGGATCTGAATGACTGCAAAACGGCTTTTCAATCCCTACCGGGAGATGCTAAATGTTCTCGAACTCCTCGCTCACGTCTATAATGACTTGCTCCATTAGCTTGTCAATATTCCTAGCGGAAAATTCTCTAAGGCCCCCCATTTCGCTCTTGACTTTGGCTATGAACTTGGAGTTTTCCGTGAATATATCGAAGTGAACAAGCAATTCTTCCATGAGCGCTAATATATATTCTGTATAAATTTTTTTAGTTGTTCTGTAGGCCTGTAAATAAGGTACGGAATGAGGTGAATGTATCTTCATTCATATCATAACAGATTAATATGACAATATTATTGAACAAGGTGCTCTCAGAAGGCTGGCTATATATGGACTGGAGGAACGTGATTTCACTAGTTTGGGAACAAGGGGAGGTGAAACATTGACAGGTAAGGGAAGATCGCTTCCGCTTCGCACCATCCTCTTTCCGGTATTCGTGTTGGTATCAATGATTTTGGGCGTAGAACTGAGCTTCAATGCAAATAAATATTCTGGAGGAGTAGCAACATTTGGGATACCAATTGGCCTCTTCTTTATGATTTATCCAGCAATGACAAAGGTTCATGTGAAAGAGATAGGCAGGGGGATGAAGGATGTCAAGAAGCTTGGTCTCATGGTTTTCCTGAATTATGCAATTGCACCTTTTCTGGTTGCCGGACTGGCCTACATTTTCATCTTTGGTGTCTTTGAGAGGATGGGACTGATTGGGACGCAAATAGGATCACAGCTGCTTGTAGGGATAATACTTCTTGGGGTTGCACCCTGTATTGCAATGGTGATGGTATGGACAGATCTTGCCCGTGGAAATCTTGCATTAGGAGTCTCGTTCGTAGCCTGGAATTCTATAATCCAGGTAGTTACCACTCCCTTCCTCGTTTACCTGCTGGCAAGAACTGAACTGGTAATCGAGCCATTAGTTATCCTGAAAAGCGTGCTCCTTTACCTAGTCAGTCCCCTTGTAGCTGGATTTCTTACAAGATTCCTCCTTGGCAAGAAGATGTTCTTCACTAAATTGTTGAACTTGCTTGGCTCGGTGCAGATAATCGCTCTCCTATTCACGATTATAAGCATATTTTGGAGCGAGGGTTCAGGAATAGTTGACCACCTGTTCCTGGTTTGGATGGTCGGCATCATAATGTTGTCCTTCTATTTCGTTCTCTTCCAACTTGGCTACCTTTCATCTAGGAAGGCAAAGTTCGATTATCCAGATTCAACCGCGATCGGTTTCACTGTTTCCGCAAGGGATTTCGAGATAAGCATAGCCATTGCTATTGTAGCATTTTCGGCCTACCCTTATGTAATATTTACCACTGCAATAGGTCCCCTCCTTGAAATCCCCTTGATGCTACTTCTAGTGTGGTTACAGTTATCTAGAAGGAAGAGTATATCAATGGCAAATATTCAGGCAGGGGTTGATTTGAGTGAAAAATGAAGAGGTGAGGTCATGCACTGTGAGCAACGTGAAAAAAGTTGATGCGAGTAAGTATCAAAAATTGGCTGAAATCCTTGGTGGTGTAGCAAACAGTACAAGGATTGCCATCCTTCAAATCCTGACGGAATATCCGGAAGTTTGTACCTGTGATCTTGAATCAGCCCTCAGCATTCCACAACCAACTGTCACTGCTCACCTACACAAAATGTATGAGAGAGGGTTACTAAAAAAGAGGGAAGAATGGAGATACACTTATTATTCCATCAATCCCGAGTACAGGAAGATGATAGATGCTATTTTGAGTAAATGAGAATTTTGCCGATTCTTGAAAATATTCCACAATGAATGTTTAGTATTCATCCGAAATAGCCCAGGTCTTCCTTCCTTTCCTCTTGAGGTGGACTTTCAATCATCCTGTTTGTAATGTCCTCAATTTCCTTAATTCTCTCATCCAGGCCTGACGTATCTGTTCCGAGCTTCAGATAGTCTACCAGAACCTTGGTAACCTGTTTTGCAGATTTTGGGTCGGTGAAATATCCTGACGTCTCTCCCATAAGACATATTCCAGGAAGTTCAAATAGCTCCATTCCTATCCCTAGGAACAAGCCTGCACCTCCAACGATGCCTCCACCTGGCTCATTCTTTGAGAATATTACGCCAAGTTTTTCAACCTCATCCCTGAATTCCCTTGAAGTATATGCACCCAGGACTCTTGGTATTTCCATAAGTTTTCCTATCTGGTACCCTCCTAGTGTGATTATTTGCTTGACATCCAGTTTCTTTCCAAGCTCAAGTACCTTGTAGCATATTTCATACTGCCCCTGGGAAGTCAGCCCCTGGAAATCGCCGGTGAAGAATATCAGGTCCCCCTCTTTTCTTTTTTTGTAGTACAGTTCATTCCTTACCAGTCGTGCATACGCATCCTCGTTCATAAGTACCTGAGGTGGGAGGTGCTGAGAGAATACATCTGCAAGTTTCTTTGCCTTCAGGCTCTCAATCAGGAAGTCAGCAGTTATCTTGCCCACATTTCCTATCCCTGGCAACCCTACTATCAAAACTGAATTCTTCAATTTTACATCTTCTTCCATTCTAACTATCACGCTTTCCATATTTTCACTCCTTTCCATATAACATTCTCATTCTGTACTTTCCGTACCTGTCCTGCGGGGAGAATCTCGGGGGTATAGTCGAAATTGTAGGTGAGCCACATTTAGGACACTTGTATTCCATGGTGTATGTACCGCAAACTGTGCATTTGAAGATTAGGGTCTTCACTCTTTCACTGGTCCCTCTCCAACCCCACCGTGCTTCTTGAGGTAGGCTATTATTTCCTCTCCGCTCTTCTTCATGTTCTCCTCTGCCATCTTCATGTCATCTGCCTGAGAAATTATCCTGTACTGCGGCGCCCCCAGATATGTGATTGTTATCCCATCCCTCTCTCCGACTTGAAGCGCCTTCTTTATGATGTCTATACCGTCTCCGGAGTTATGTTTCAGTTTTATTGTGCCCCTTACCTCTGCCATCGGTGGCTTCAGGTTCTCTTTAGCGTATCCTAATATTATGGATGCCCATTCCTTGTTGTTTAAGTCGCTGAGGAATTGTTCCGGTTCAGCAGCAGCGAAATCTAAAGCATCTGCAAGGGTGCCGAACTTCTCTTCCAGCACTTCTGCTGCGTTCTTTTCTATTTTGCCGGGAAACTGGTTTGAGAGATTCTCGAGAATTTTCTCAGCCCTCTGCTCATTCTTCCACTCTTTAAGCTTCTCCCTCCTCTGGTGATCATTTACCCTCCGGAGAGATAGATCAAACCTGCCTCTAGAGGGATTTGCATCCAATACCTTGCATACGATTCTCTTCCCTTCCCTCACGTAATCCCTGATGTACTTGATCCAACCGGAGGAAACCTCAGTAATATGGATGAAACCTTCCTTTCCCTTATATTCGTCCAGGCTGCAGACCACTCCAAAATCCCTGACGTCCTTTACTGTACAAACGACGAGATCTCCAATCTCTGGGTCCCTCTTCTTCATTTGAATTCTCCGACAATCTGTCCGTTTATCTCGAACTTTCCACCTGTCGGTTTAGCAAGAACGGTATTGCAAACGGGGCACTTCACTTCTGTAGATCCCCTTGCATAAGTAATAGTCTCTGTTCCGCAATCAGGGCATTTAACCTTGATGAACGATTTGTCCATTCCCTTTATCTTGGTAGTCATTTATGCCTCAGCCTCTGCTAGTTCAAACTTCTTTGCCCTCCAAGTCGGGGTATGGTAAGCCTTCTTGCATTCCAGACATCTGTACCTTATGTTGATCCTCTTTGTGGGTTTCTCCCTGCCTTCGTAAACTGGCCTTGGGAAACCTCCATAACCAGATGTTGTCCTCCTGAAGCGTCTCTGCCCTTTCCTGAGCTCGCTCGCTTTCTTCTTTTTGACTCTCTCGATCTCCTGAAGAGTATGTTTCTTACAGTGAGGGCAATATCTCATAACCTTTCTAGGTAACTTCAATCTTATCACCGGTGTTGCAAAGGGAATTTGAAATGAATATATAAGAATTTGTCAATGAAAATTGACTCAAATTCTCGAAAAAGAGCAGGTCTAGGACGGATTTGTGAAATTTCAACAAGCTAAAAATCCTTCAGGACTGCCGATTGGACAAAAATTATCAATCTGATGAACATAAAGTTGTTCATGCTGGATGAAGTTCCTCAATCATTTGATTCGCTGCAGATAGAAAGGGAAGTTGCAGATTACTGGGAAAGAAATGACATAATGCAGCGATCATTCAAAATGAACGAGGGGAAGACCAGGTTTTCCTTCGTAGAAGGACCGCCAACTGCGAATGGGCCTCCACATATAGGGCACGCAGAGACAAGAGCAATGAAAGACCTGTTCCTGAGATACAAGACAATGAAGGGGTTCTACATAAACCCCAGAATCGCTGGCTGGGATTGCCATGGGCTTCCTGTCGAGATTGAGGTGGAGAAGAGACTGGGAATAAAGAACAAGGCTGAAATTGAGAAAATGGGTCTTTCTAAGTTCAATGCATTATGCAAGGAAAGCGTATTCGAATACGTCAAGATATGGGAGAAGGCATCAAAGAGGCTTGGGTTTTGGGTAGATTACGACAAGGCCTATGTTACCATGAAGGACGAGTATATAGAAAGCGTATGGTGGGCGCTTAAGGAGCTTTACAAGAAGGGGCTCCTTTTCAAGGATTTCAGGATCTCCCCATACTGCCCCAGATGCGGAACTACCCTGAGTGCGCATGAGGTTTCACAGGGTTACAAGGAAGTGGATGACGTATCAATTTACGTAAAGTTCAAGATAGAGGGGAAAGACGAGTACTTCGTAGTGTGGACTACTACCCCCTGGACACTCCCCGCAAATGAATACCTTGCAGTCAACCCCAATTTCAATTATATCCTGGTCGATTACAGAGGAGAGAAGTTATGGATAGTAGAGGAAAGGGCGAAGGCTGTCCTAAAGAAATACGAAGTACTGGAAACCAGAAAGGGGTCCCAGCTCGTGGGAACAAGGTATGAGCAGTTAATCCCCTATCTCAGGGTAAACACTGGGTTGTATGTGGTAGCGGGTGATTTTGTCACAAAGGAGGATGGTTCAGGAATAGTTCACGCAGCACCTGCTTTTGGCGCTGATGATTACGTCGTTCTAAAAAGGGAGAACGGGGAGTTGTACATAACTGTGGATGATACGGGCAAGATATCTCTGGATTCACCGTGGAAAGGTATGGATGTCCAGGCAGCTAGTGAGAAAATAATAGAGTATCTGAGGGAATCCAGGCAACTTCTGAAGACTGAAAATACTTCCCATACCTACCCCTTTTGCTGGAGATGTGGTACTCGCCTGATATTCTACCCCGTTGAGTCGTGGTATATCGGTGTATCAAAGGCAAAGGACAAGATTGTAGAATACAACAAGAGGGTCAACTGGAAGCCAGAACACATAAGGGATGGAAGGTTCGGGAATTTTCTGGAGGAAGGGAAGGACTGGGCACTTTCTAGAAACAGATTCTGGGGGACACCATTGCCAGTCTGGACGTGCAAGAACAACCACGTTTTCGTACCCGGAAGCAAGAAGGAACTAATAGAGAATTCTACAAGCATTCCACCATATTTTGAGCTGCACCGGCCTATGGTTGATGAGATCAAGGTAAGGTGCAAGGAGTGCGGGAAGGAGATGGTAAGGGAACCGTATCCGATAGATACGTGGTTCGACTCAGGATCGGCATTCTTTGCCCAATTTCACTACCCATTTGAAAATGCTGAACTGTTCAGGGAAAATAACCCAGTAGACTTCATAACAGAAGCTATAGACCAGACCAGGGGATGGTTCTATTCACTGCACGTCATATCTTCCTTGGTATTTGACAGGAACGCATACAAGAACGTAGTAGTCATGGAATTTGTACTTAATTCTAAGGGAGAAAAGATGAGCAAGTCCAGGGGAGACCAGGTTGATCCACTGGTCATAATGGACAGAATAGGAACGGACTCACTCAGGCTGTTCTTCTTTCAGGGACCACCCTGGAAGACCAAGAGGTTCTCGGAAGAAGTTGCACTTGAATTTTCCAGAAAACTACTTGGAACAATATACAATTCTTACTTGCTCTTCTCGACGAATGCGAGATTGGATAAATGGCTGCCTAGGGAAGAGAAGGTTGTCTCCGATCTGGACAAGTGGATGCTCGACAGAACCAACGAATGTGTCTCGTCCGTCACAAAGTACATGAACGAATATGACCCACATCTTGCAATTGATAGCATAAAGGATCTCGTGATGGACTTGAGTCAATGGTACCTTCGACTGTCAAGGGATACATTTTGGGGAGGGGAGATAACGGACGAAAAGAGGTCTTCATACTTCGTTACCTATACGGCACTGACCAGCATAGTAAAAATGCTCGCTCCATTCGCGCCGTATTTTTCGGACTACCTCTACATGAAAATGACTGGAGAGGAATCTGTCCACTTGTCGTCATTCCCGGAGCCGGCAGGGTACGACGCTTCTGTGATTGAAGAGATGAATTTGGTGAAAGAGCTTGTGGAAGCAGGAAGGAGAATAAGGCAGAAGAATGGACTCATACTCAGAAGACCTGTGAAGGAGATTGTGGTGACAGACTACAGGTACGCTGATATCGTTAAGAAATTTGGTTACCTCATCCAGAAGGAACTCAATACCAAGGACATAGTGATAGGAAACGTGAATTCCTATCTGAAATACAGCTACTCCCTAAATAGAAAGGCCACTGGGAAAATATTCGGAAAGGACCTTAACGAAGCGGCAAGGGAGTTTGAATCAGAAGAAAGACAGAATGAATTTAAAGAATCAGGGCACACAACCGTCATGGGCAAGAAGATAACAGAGAATGAAGTGGAAAGAAAGGAAGTCCTTGATGAAAGATACGTTTCAGATGATATAGCAAATAACAGTATTCTCATCTACAAGGAATTCGATAAGTCCCTTTACCTAGAGGGACTAGCGAGGGAAATGATCAGGAGGATACAGAGTATGAGGAAGGATGCCAATCTAAATTATACGGACAGGATATATCTTCACGTCGAAGGTGACGAAGCGCTGATGGAAGCATTTTCATCGTTCAGGGAGTACATACTTGCAAGCACGCAGGCAGAAGAGTCATCAAAGGTCAACGGATCCAGAAAGAAGTGGGACATTTCCGGTCTCGAGTTGGAAGTGAGCCTTGAAAAGATAACAGCGTAGGAAAAGAAATCTGAAATGGAACATAACTTCATTTGAGCAGTTCGAGAAAGCGTTGATTATCTAGCCTGAGAATCCCGTTTCATTAATATTCGAGCCAGTCAAATAACATGATTATTAACGTCACCTTATGACTATGATTGTAAATATTGCCTCTTCTCACTTGGTTGGTACTGCGAGCACTTCGTCTCCAACTTTTATGACCCTGACCTTGTTTGACTTATCCGAATAAACAACCGCCCGTTCCTTGAAGTCGAACGGATCAAGTATGTAAGCTGTATGGCCCTGTCTGTAGAGTACATCCGCCTCCCTCACATCGTCCTCGTTTCTGTAAACCTTGTATTCCTCGAGATCCTGGAGCTTGAACTTTTCCCTTGATTTGCCATCAAATTTCAGAAGCGTTACCAGATCACCCTTGATGGACATCACCACGTACAGTTTGTCCTTCATTTCTAGGATGTCGGACTTCTGGAAGTTGGGAATCCTTATTGAAACAGTTATCCTGTAAAGTTCTGTCCCCTTCTTCATTCCTACAAGGTGAGACGTTTCCTTTAAAGTTCCTCCGAATCTATCTATGACTTTCCTTGCAGCACCCCGAGCGTACTGCTTTTCAGAAAGGTACAGGTCGTACCCTTCCTTGATCCTGTCCATTTTTGTCAGGAAAACATCCCTTGAGGGAGATCCTTCAATAAGACCTATCAGAAATTCTAGGATGGAATCAAGCCTTTCCCCCCTGTCTCCCCTTAACTGGATAATCGCCTCATAGTAGTTTCCCAGCTTCTTCGTGCATACAGGGCATGTGGAAAGGGACGTTTGCAGGAAAAACTGGCCTTCCTTATTCTCCCCATTTTGGGATGAGATCCCATTGAAAGTAACCTTTCTGTTGTATTCATCCCCAGATACCTGGAATTTAGATTCCCTCAGGCTGAAAACATCGTGCAGGACTGATGTTATCACATCATCCTCCTTTGCTGATTTTTCTGTCCAGCCTCCAAGGAAGACTGAACCGCAATTCGGGCACCTCTTTATTTTTATAGACCTTACGAAGCCGTCCGCTGAGGTTACCCTCTTGCAGTCTTCGCAAATGATAGTAGATCTATCGACTTCCTTGCCACAAACTATGCATTTCGTGGTCACTGATTGTTACTTGGGTAAAATTATTTTGTTTTGTCAACTATCCTGAGAATTTCATTGGGTGATTCAAAATACTCCCTGAAGAAAACGCAATTGTCTTTCCCTTTGCAAGCAAGAAGGTTCAGTTTAGAGCACCCATGAGAATCAAGGTACACGCATTCATTCTCAAGAGCATTGTATTGGCCCCATATATCGCATTCCTCCTGAATGCACTTGTAACCTGGATACTTGTAATGGCAGACATCCTTCAGGTCCGCGAAGACGCAACGCACATAAGATGATATGCAGCTTGAATAAAAATTATATCAGATGAATTTGACTACATTGAAGCCATTCCAGATATAAATCTCAAGCTCTTCTTAGAAATGAAGGAAGAAGCTGCAACTTCTAGGTGGTCAGGGTTTCAGTCTTCTCATAGTCCTTGGGAACGGAATTACCTTGTTTATGTGGTCCAGTCCAGTAAGCCATGTAAGAAGTCTGTCAACCCCCAAGCCAAATCCTGAATGAGGCACGCTTCCAAAGCTCCGCAAATCCACATACCACTGGTAATCTTCCGGGTTCAGGTTCTCTTCCTTCATCCTTCTTATTAGCTCTTCCTTCTTCCACGTCCTTTCCCCCCCTCCTATGACTTCTCCATAACCTTCAGGAGCAAGGAGATCGTGATTCAGTACATGCGTCGGGTCATCGGGGTCTGGCCTATGGTAGAATGGTTTAAGCTGGATAGGGAAGTTGTATACGAATATGGGCTTATCGAAATCTTCAGTTATTGTCCTCTCTTCCTTCTCTCCAAGATCGGCTGCATCACTTAATTGCAGGCCTTTTTCCCTTCCGATTTCTATAACCTTTTCGTAAGTGTACCTGTAGAACGGCTTTTCAACAGCTTTCAGTTTTGAAACATCCCTCTTCACAATATCGAGTTCTTCCCTGTTGGTTTCAAGAAGATTACGTATTATGAAGAGAACCATTTCCTCCTCTAGGTCCATCATCTGTTGATTACCTATCCACGCGGCCTCCGCTTCGTAATGAGTGAATTCGGTAACGTGTCTCCTTGTCCTGGACTTTTCAGCCCTGAAGGACGGCGATATGGTGTAAACGTTCTCGAGCGAGTACATGAATGCTTCGAGGTAGAACTGAGAGGATTGTGTCAGGTAGGCCTTTTCCCCGAAATAAGGTACCTCGAAAAGGGTCGAGCCCCCTTCAACCATCCCTCCAACAAACATTGGAGGCTGAACTTCGTGATATCCCTTTTCCTTCATGAAACCCCTAATTGAATCAAGGACAGTCTCCCTCATCTTTAGTACAGCGGTCATCTCCCTGCTTCTCAACCATAAATGTCTGATATCAAGCAGGAATTCGTCGCTCTTGTCCTTGGTTATAGGGAAATTTTCCGCAATCTGGTAAATCTTGATTTTTGTTGCATGTATCTCATATCCTGTTACCGCCTTCTGCTCCTTAAAGCACCTGCCCTCAATCTCAACTGAACTTTCTATTGTCGCCTTCTTTGCCATGCTAAATTCCTCGGGGGAAACGACATCCTTCTCTATCACCACTTGAACGATTCCAGTAGAATCTCTGATTACCATGAATATGAGTTTGCCTGACTCCCTGGATCTGTAGACCCACCCTCTCGTTTCTACATCAAGACCCACGCGATTATCGTTCAGAATATCGCTAATGTGCATATTGACCTCAATTTGTCTGCATATATATACTGTATTTTGGTAATTAGGCCAAGGGAGATTTCCCCGAATGCGTCAGAGCCATACGCCATCCTACCTACTTGGCCGTTAGCATTCCAAAAGTTTCCTTGAACTTAGTGACAGTTTCATGCCTGTAAAGTTCATCTGCCGTTACCCATGAATATGCTGAATTTTCCTCGTTCAGTTTTATCCTGTCGGTCTTAGATTCCATCAGCAATGGAGTGATGACGTAGAGCATACCGCCACTTCTTAGGTAGATCTCCCTGCCCATCCTCTTCATTTCTGCATCGTGGACGTCGCATTCTTCGATCATCTCCCCTCCTCGCCGTCTGTTCCGGAGTTTCTCCCTTCTCAATATAGCCGGATATTCCACCGTATAGTCCAGGGAAAGATGTCGCATTTCTCTGATCTCTTTAGGAGTAGGACTTTTCCTTTGTGAATGAGATAGACAGTAGCAACCCTCTTCTCCTTGACCCCATCAATAATGACTTCCCCTGTGTTTCCATTTATGGATATTCTATCACCAGGCAAGAAAATGTCAAGGGGTACCATGTCTACCATCGGGATCTCAGAAATAATTGCACCGGTTACCACCATTTGCTCTGCTGTCTCGTTTATTAGTCCGGAGGGTGCTAGATTCTTGCTTTTGAGTTCCAGGAAAGTATATGATCCTACCGTCGACCCTCTTCCTCCCTTGAACGCTAGTATCTTGCCGGTAATGTTTACGTTTTCGCAAGGGCCACTCGTGATTAGTCCGTCCCTGCTAATCTCCCCGAGCGGTGATATGTACTGGTCACAAACAACGACGCTCGACGTCGCATTTCCTGGGGAAAGACCCCTGCCCTTTATCAAGCTATCACCCACTTCAATAAGTCAAGAATGCCCATGAATGCAACTTTCTGGTTGCCGTAACCCTTGAGAGGAAGATAGAATGACGCCTTCCCGGAATTGGTTCCAGTGCTGCTGTAATTGTTGCTCAACGGGGAGACAACCATACAGGTATCAGCGAATACCTTCCCTCCAAAATTCTCGATTATCCTCACAGCTTCGGAAGAATTTGCCTTTACTTCTCTCGAAGTGAAGAGAAACAAGTCAGGTCCTATCTTTTTCTTTCCTTTTACAAGTCCGGCAATATAGGTAAGCTCTTCTGACGAGAGATGGGGGCATCCAATGGCTATGAGCTCAGGCTCCTGCTGAGTTGAATTTTTGCTTATGGTATCAGATATGTCTTCCTTGGTCACTTCCATTATTTCTGCCGAATCGGCAACCAGTCCGGTCTCCTTTGTCACTCCCTCCACATGAAACATAGGAATCGAAGAAGTTGCGGACAGTGCTGCAGAAAATGCCTTCAATTCTATTGACTTCGCGTTTCTCTGCCCTTTCACAAGGGGGATCTTCTTGTTCAATTTAGGTCCCAGGAATAGACCCAGGGCAGCAAATTTGGTATAGTCTAGAGGTTCTTCCACTTTCACTATTACCGTCGCCTTCCTGCCTTCGTCGGTATGAAGGCCGTGATTAGGTGTTTTACCGATTATTGCAGATGCCAGAGCAGACGGGCCACTTTCCCTGTTCGTCCTGGCACCGATAAGGGAATTCACGTAAATTATAGCAGAACTTTCAGCCCAGGAAAGATGGTCTCCGAAGGTGGGTTCATTATAATAGTAGTATGGGGTACAGGTGAAGCTGTCCATTACCCCCATCTCCTGGTATATTTTCACTATCTCCATCTGTTTACTGTGGAAATTGGCATCGATGTCTACCGGTCCCCCATTTTCAATGTCGAATCCGAGGGGATTCAGGGAAGTAGGAACAGAGACCTTATGAGATATTTTCCTGAGGAACTGTATTCCACCCTCCCCCACATTCTTGTAAGATACTCCAGAGATGTGCGCAGACTTGATCGGTATCAGTCTATCTGCTCCTCCAAGCTCTCCGAGTGAATTTAGCAATCTGATCGCTATTTTGGGCGCTTCCCCCAGCTCTCCGTTGAATATATTCTCCTCTTCCTTCGTGAGTTGCACTTGTGTCACCTCTGCGCCAGCAGTTCTTTAATCTTTTGTGTTGGGCTTGAAGACATGGTGATGCTCCTTCCTATGATCAGGTAATCTGCCCCGCTTTCAAGGGCCTCTTTGTAGCTCCCCCCTTGAGTCCCAACTCCAGGAGACAGTACTTTTAAGCCGGAAACTTCTTTTAATGCCCTTATTCGTTCTGGATGCGTTGCCGGCGCTACTATCCCATCTGCTCCCTCCTCCTTTGCCATAAGGGCAATCTTCTCGGATACCCCGGAAATGAATTCAGCGTTTCCCGGATGTGACATCTCCGCGACAACGTACAGGTCATTAGACTCCCTTCTGACATCCCTAACGACATCCCTACCTACGAACCCGTGTACTATAATTCCCCTTGCTCCGTGGGAAGTAGCAATTTTCGCAATGCTCTTTGACACATCAGGGATGTCCGCTATTTTGAGGTCAACTATGACCTCACCTAAACTTGCAATTTCATCTACAATACCAATCCCATTGCCAAGGATCAGAGGATAACCAACCTTGAACGCCTTGACGTAGTCCTTTACTTCCTCAGCCACTTCCAGGGCTTTTTCCTTTGCCTCAATATCTAGGGCAAGGATAATGTTGCTTTCCATCTCTCAGTTATGCTAATTCAGAATAAAATATTGTCCTAGCGATTGCGGCCAACCGATTTCTATTAAGCCTGCAAGGCGATAACTATTTTAGGAGTATTAAATGTCCTCATAAGAAAGGAAAATATGAGCCAGGATAGAGGAATTCTTGGGGGAAAGCTGTTCGATTATCTAGATGAACTGGCAAGGAGATTACGTGGTACGATTTTACTATTCATCGTTGTTTTTTTCGGAATATTCCTTCTCGGTCCTTTTAAATTCAAGGTTAGCGGCTACTCCTTATTCTTTGTCACACCATCTTTCTACCACAGTTTTGGTGTAGTGCTGCTAGAACTAATGGAGAAGGGGCTTGTACCGCCGAAGATGGTTCTGATAAACGTCGCACCTTTCGATATAGTCGTGAGCGTAGTCTACATATCCCTTTCTGTAGCCGTATCAATAATAATCCCGATTCTTGCATTCCAGCTTATAGGATTTGCAAAGTCTGCCCTGTACCCGAAGGAGAGGAAGGTAGTCACTTTTTCGATAATTCCGATATTGATACTGTTCATTATAGGTGTGATGTTTGCTCTCAAGATCATAATACCTGTTCTGTTCCATGTTATCTATGCGTTTGCACTTGATGTCGGCGTTCTTCCGACGCTAGGGATACTCCAGTTCGTTTCTATAGTAGTCTTGATAACGGCGGGAATGGGGGCAATATTCGAAACGCCAATAATTGTTTTCTCCCTTTCCTACCTAGGAATAGTCCCTCCCTCGACCTGGCTTAGGAATTGGAGGTATGCAATAATTGGAGCTTTCTTCGTTGCGCTCCTCATATCACCAGGTGCAACGGGTGGAATAATGGAGGTAACTATAGCATTGATCATCATTGCACTCTACTTCTCGGGGGCACTCCTTGCAAGGTGGGTGGTGAAGAGGAAATATCAGGTAGAGGAAAAAACTACTTCAACTTAGGTAAATTTAAAGAATTGGCTCTATCAATGTTCTTTTTAAATTTGAGCTCCTGCCATCAGTTCCACATCTCTTGACTGCTTCTCAGCCTCGGCAGACAGGTTGATTCGTGCGTTGACATCCCTGTAGATGCTTAGCCATTTTCAGGGCAGTGGATCATCCAACCATTCACTTTGGGATGCATACTGGTAAACCGAACGGTAGCTGCTTGTGCCACCTGTTTTTTCTTTATATGATTTAATGAATGCAAGCCCCATCCGGTTAGACCTTCCCTTTATTATAGGGATAACGTGGGATGGTCTCGTATCTCCTGTATAATCTCCTATAGCTTGTTGCGCTGTGTCGACGCCATGTATGCATCCACAAAAGAATATTTCATGTAATTACAAAAGAATTACAACGAAAAAAGGAATCTCCTTAAGTCTGACCATCTCAATGAATACAAAAGTTTTAGTTTTGAAATATATGGATGTGAATAATGATAGGTGATTGAAAATGGCTCAAACTTCTTCAGCACCAACTGTTGAAGGCTTTCACAAGATATCGTTCTGGAGGGAAGAATCAGTTGGTGTGGTCACCATTTTATCTCCCGGGTACATTGAAAATGCCCTGCTGGAAGAAATGATTCGCGTTTTCTCGATAGCTGCTATGGACGACAAAGTTTCATCTATATTGATTACTGGGTCTAATTATATCTTTTCAAGGGGGATAAAGATACCTGAGAGCAGGACCTATGCTGACCTAAGGGATTATTATAACAGGGTCAAGAGCTTTGTCCTTTTCTGGATTGCGCTTGAAAAGCCAATATTCACCGCAATCAATGGAACGGCTACTAATAACGGTCTTTCACTTGCGTTGCTTGGGGACGAGGTTTTCCATTCTGAAAACAGCAAGATCGTATTGGACAAAGAAGAACCTGTCATGCTCATGGGTAGCTCCACCATACCTGAAAGGGTGGCCCTTCAGGGTGATTCAATGAAAGTGAAAGGGATAGAAGCTGGAAAAGATGCCATGATGCAGGAAGTCTTTGAAAAGGTAAAGGGCCTTCAGAAGATAACTTATCACCGAGCGAGGAAGAATAGGTTCCCTGATTTTGAAAAAATCCTTCTGCAGGAACAGATAGATTTCCTGGATTTTTATCTATGGTGCGAAGGCTGCAAGTGAAAAAGTTACCAAAATAACTTTTCTCAGATAATTCTAACCTTGCTTAATTATCGAAGATTATTTTCTGGTCCAAGTCTGGCCTTATTTCTGCGGTGCCTGTGGTGCGTTGTCGGTCTTTAATGCCTCGTTTATTTCCTTTTCGACTTCCATTCTACCCTTTCTGAATTCGCCCATTGCCCGTCCCATAGCTTTGGCCATTTCTGGGATCTTCTTTGTCCCGCCAAGTACCAGCAGAACAACCACTATCAATATTATCCAGTCTGTAGGGCTTCCTATCATCTGCATTTGCATTTAAGCCGTCTATATTAACATAACGGTGATTCATCGATTTCACTTCGTCTGAAAATGCAAAAATTAGTGCGACATTAAGATATGAACTGTGTTATAAAGATAGGATCAACTGATTATCTCACAGTTCATTGACTGAGGAGCAAATATTTTATCAAATATCAGTCAATGATCTAAAAATGACATGAAGGATGCTCTACCTGTGAACTGAATTCAGTGACAACACAATCTGCGCAGTTGGATCAGGAAAGAGGGCCCTTAAACTACATTACCAGAAAGCTAATATAGAGTGTTGCCTTTACTTTCTTTTGCCGTTACATGCGACAGGCTAGATAGTCCTTTTGGACAGAATGAAAGTCTGGTTCCTGAGCGGCGAAATGAATGAGGATTCGAACATGTTTATCGAATCTGAGATGGGAAGAGAATATCCATTCCGCAATCCATTATATTTCAAGGTAGAATCAACAACTCCGGTTGATCCTGCCGGCGGTCACTGCTATCGAGTTCCGACTAAGCCATGCGAGTCACAGGCCGTAAGGTACTGGCAGACGGCTCAGTAACACGCGGATAATCCACCCTTAGGTGGGGCATATCCTTGGGAAACTGAGGTTAATTCCCCATAGATCCCGAAAACTGGAATGTTACGGGTTCTGAAAGTTACGACGCCTAAGGACGAGTCTGCGGCCTATCAGGTTGTAGGTGGGGTAAAGGCCCACATAGCCTATGACGGGTACGGGCCCTGAGAGGGGTAGCCCGGAGATGGGTTCTGAGACACGAACCCAGGCCCTACGGGGCGCAGCAGGCGCGAAACCTTCGCAATGCGCGCAAGCGCGACGAGGGGAACTCGAGTGCCATTGTCATTTTTGATGATGGCTTTTCTTGATCCTAAAAAGATCAGGGAATAAAAGCTGGGTAAGACGGGTGCCAGCCGCCGCGGTAATACCCGCAGCTCAAGTGGTGGCCACTATTATTGAGCCTAAAGCGTCCGTAGCCGGTCTTGTAAATCTCTGGGTAAATCCTGCCGCTTAACGGTGGGAATGCTGGAGAGACTGCAAGACTGGGGATCGGGTGAAGCGAGAGGTACTCCTGGGGTAGGGGTAAAATCCTGTAATCCTGGGGGGACGACCGGTGGCGAAAGCGTCTCGCTAGAACGACTCCGACGGTGAGGGACGAAGGCTAGGGGAGCAAACCGGATTAGATACCCGGGTAGTCCTAGCTGTAAACGCTGCACACTTGGTGTTGCCCCTTCTTCGGGAAAGGGCAGTGCCGGAGCGAAGGTGTTAAGTGTGCCGCTTGGGGAGTATGGTCGCAAGGCTGAAACTTAAAGGAATTGGCGGGAGAGCACCGCAACGGGAGGAGCGTGCGGTTTAATTGGATTCAACGCCGGAAAACTCACTAGGGAAGACCATGGTATGAGGGTCAACTTGAAGAATTTACTCGATTACATGGAGAAGTGGTGCATGGCCGTCGTCAGCTCGTACCGTAAAGCGTTCACTTAAGTGTGATAACGAGCGAGACCCCCATCCACTTTTGCCAGTACTGTCGCGAGACAGCACGCACTATGTGGAGACTGCCAGTGTTAAACTGGAGGAAGGAGAGGTCAACGGCAGGTCAGTATGCCCCGAATTCCCTGGGCTACACGCGCGCTACAAAGGACGGAACAATGGGCTGCAATTCCGAAAGGAAGAGCCAATCCCGAAATCCGTTCGTAGTTCAGACTGAGGACTGTAATTCGTCCTCACGAAGCTGGATTCCGTAGTAATCGCGATTCAACAAATCGCGGTGAATATGCCCCTGCTCTTTGCACACACCGCCTGTCAAGCCATCCGAGTTGGTTCTGGATGAGGGAACATTTTTTGATGTTTTCGAATCCAAGATTGATGAGGAGGGCTAAGTCATAACAAGGTATCCGTAGGGGAACCTGCGGATGGATCACCTCCTAAGCTTGGAAGGATTCTCTTCCCATCGACATTCCTTTTTTTTTAAAGATGAATGTATTTGACCTGTTTATTAAAGTGCGTATGTGACATTCCTTGATATGGGTCCTTCAGGGTAGCAGTTGAAGGGGACAATTTTTAAACACGAAATTTATGGCGTGATACGATAAATCTTGAGAATATTCCGCCAAATAAACCACCTAACTATCGTAAGAGAAATAAGAGGAAAATACTGCTTGTCGTAGGGATAATCGCTATACTCGCCATTGGATTTGCGTATGTTATTCACGTGATATAGTGCAAGCTCACAGAATATCTTGGCATATACTTCTCACGTCGTTTTTCCTGAAAGCACAACGTTCTCACTGATCAAATTTTCAAAGATTTCCGCGACTCAGGAATGCAAGAAGTCTTACGAAATCTAACCAATGTAAGAAAAGGATTTTAACGAAAGGGGTGATTAACAAAGTGGTGCACTATGCTAAAGGTTGGAATTAATGCCTATGGAACCATTGGGAAACGCGTCGCAGAAGCTATCACGAAGCAGGACGATATGCAAGTCACTGGTGTAATAAAGGCACACCCTAATTACATGTCTTATGTTGCAAGCAAGAGATTCAAACTATTTGTCCCAGATAACAGTGCATTGAAGGCTTTTGAAAATTCAGGAATCAAGGTTGAGGGGACTTTAGAAAATCTGATGGACGAATCGGAACTCATAATTGACTCTACTCCTGAGGGTCTGGGGGAAGAGTACAAGAAAATATATGAAAAGAAGAGAATAAAGGCAATTTTCCAGGGAGGGGAAGATCACGAACTAACCAATCTCTCGTTCAATGCATATGCAAACTTCAAGGAAGCGTGGGGGAAAGATTTCGTTAGAGTGGTGTCTTGCAATACAACCGGCCTGATCAGGACGCTATTCCCCCTTACGGAATATGGGAGCATAAAGGTCAGGGCCAATTTAGTAAGGAGGGCCACTGATCCGGACGATTATCAGAAAGGGCCGATAAATTCCATTGTGCCTGAATTGAAGATACCATCGCACCATGGACCAGATGTTGCTTCCGTGATAAAAGGATTGGACATACAGACAATGGCTGTAAAGGTGCCAACGACATTGATGCATCTTCATTTCGTTAACGTCACTTTCCCAGGGGAAGTAAAGACAGAAGAAATTATCGGGAAATGGAAGAAATACAGACGGATAGCATTCGTTTCTGGCAAAGACGGTGTTAAGAGTACTTCGCAACTTATGGATATAGCTAGGGAGACGGGAAGGGAACGTTCTGATCTCTTCGAGATTATGCTCTGGAAGGACTCTGTTAGTGTAAAGGGTAATGAATTATTCTATTACCAGGCAGTACACCAGGAAAGCGATGTTGTTCCGGAAAATATAGATGCAATTAGATCCATGTTCCAGCTGAAAGAGAAGCAAGATTCAATAGACAGAACTGATAAGACATTAAGAATCGGGGAACTTGCATATGGCAGATAAAACAAAGAAAGTTAAAGAGATCGAGGATTTGGCAGGCGTAGGAGAATCGATTGCTGAAAAACTGAGGGAGTCTGGCTATTCCGATATCATGAGTCTTGCGGTAGCATCCCCCCGGGACGTTGCTGACGCAACTGAGATCGGTGAGAATATTGCCGCCAAGATAATCATGTCCGCTAGGAAGGCAGCCGATATAGGCAATTTTGAATCAGGGGATGTCCTCCTTGAAAAGAGAAAGGAGATAAAGAAGCTGACCACTGGTTCTAAGTCGCTCGATGACCTTCTTGGAGGAGGTATTGAAACGGCTGCAATCACGGAATTCTTCGGTGAATATGCATCAGGGAAGACCCAAATAATGCACCAGCTTGCTGTAAATGCAACCCTCCCTCTAGACAAGAATGGTTTGGCGGGAGAAGTTCTTTTCATCGACACTGAAAACACTTTCAGGCCAGAAAGAATTGTTCAGATGGCGAAGCATATTGACCTCGATCCCGTGGAGGTTTTGAAAAAGATACACGTCGCAAGAGCGTACAATTCAAGTCATCAAATACTACTAGTGGAAAAGGCATATGAGCTAACGGGGAAGTATCCAGTCAAGCTTCTGATTGTGGACTCATTGACTGCTCACTTCAGGGCAGAATACACTGGAAGGGGAACTCTAGCTGAGAGGCAGCAACTTCTGAACAAACACCTCCACGATCTACTCAGATTTGGCGATATATACAATTCAGCAGTAGCTGTCACAAATCAGGTGGCGGCCAGGCCGGACGTATTTTTCGGTGATCCAACACAGTCCGTTGGAGGAAACATTGTTGGCCACGCAAGCACTTACAGGGTATACCTACGAAAGTCTAAAGGAGGAAAGAGGATTGCAAGGCTGATTGACTCACCTCACCTGCCAGAGGGAGAGGCGGTCATAATGGTGTCTGAGAACGGGATATCAGACAGCACCTAGTCAACAATATTCACGAAAGCAACGGAAGAGATTTCCTCCCTCTTATCATCAGTTATCCTGATCAGTCTCTGTGGAGGATAAACTCCGGCGGGGAAGATCAATCTGCCTCCCGGTTTCATAAGCTTCTTCAGGAACTCCGGTTCCTTCCTGAAGCTTGCCGTAGCAATGATAATGTCAAACTTCTGCTTTATGGGTGTCCTGTTGATGTTGCCAATTATAAGGTCCACATTCTTTACTCCGTACTTAGAGATGTTTCCAGAAACCCATTTCGAGAGGCCGGGGATATATTCGATAGAAACAACCCTTTTGCAAATGAATGACAGTATGGTGGTAAGATACCCGCTTCCAGTACCAATTTCCAGGGCCAAATCATCACCTGAAGGCTTCCCGTATTCAACAAATATGGCATCCATGTGAGGTGCAGACTGCATTTGTTTGTAAGGTATGGGGACGGGCTCATCAGAATATGAAAGTCCCCTGTACTCCTCAGTGACAAAATCTGCCCTGTCCACAAGATCGAATATCCTCACATATGACGGATTTCTTAACAAACCCTCTTCTGCAAGAACAGTTCCCCACTTTGTCAAAATTGCACCATTTTTGTGGATAGGTCTCGAGTATCAACGAGCGTCCCTATTGCAGGTTTAGGATTGAAATTCATCATCCTCTGAAAGCTCGTCTGTTCCTGGAATGTAGATGCGTTGATTGCGAGAATCCCCCTGTGCGTTGTAATGGAATGGCTGTGAACATGTCCAGTTACAAGCACGTCCGGTACGGGGTCGATCAGGTAATAATCTGACTTAAGCGGTATGAATGAAAGGTTCTTCCCATATTCTGGCGCAAGGTGGCCTCTCTTCAGCATCTCGACCATTATCTTTCCTGTGTCGTTCATAGTTGTCCCTGGTATAGACTCCAGGAAATCGAAAATTGACGTTCCATGGTACAGTAAGAAGATGCGGCCGCCTATCTCCACCCATACAGGGTTGGAAAGCGAAGTCACATTTGAAGGGAACATGGTGTTAATTTCTTTTGGTAGGGGGTTCTGTGGTTCAGTTGGATAGACTATATCGTGATTTCCAGGGATTATTATTACCCTGACATTGCTGTTGATCTTTGAAGTCAGTTCTGCGAGCCTCTTATACTGAAGGTTGATGTCATTTATTGCGAGATCGCTTTCCTGGTCAGGATAGACACCTATTCCATCAACAAGGTCGCCGTTCATTATTACGAAGGAGATCCCTTGTGTGTTGACGTAATCAATCATGTTCAGGAAGCTATCTTCTAAAAAATTCTTGGACCCTACGTGGATATCAGATATGATCATTACCTTCAAGCTCGTCTGGCTCTCTCTCGGCTCCTTCCAGGCTTCCGGCCTGTATACATTTTCAGCAAAAATAGCCGTGCCGTCCTTGCTGAATTGGCCAGAGACACCAATGACCTCGTCTTTTATTATAATGTCTTTAAACGACTTCGGAAGTATCACCTTAATTGATGTGGAATCATCTTCTATTTCCACTATCCCGTACCCCCTTTTTGATTCAGTGTATTCGGAAACAATTCCTGAGGTGAACACTGGGCCATTTCCTTTCTTCAGTTTTGAGATCTGGGTAAAGAAATGATTCTTGCTAGTTTCGTTCAGCTTTGAGTGGAGAAATGAGTACCTGCTTTTGAAGATGTCAACAAAATTATCGCTGATCCCCGGGAAACCATTTAGGTGGAATTCCTTGATTATTGAAAATTCATTTATTGATGGGAGATTAGAAATTGCAAAGATGGGAGAAGAAAAATCTATCTTTTTCTCATTCTTGAGTATATAGTCCAGTCCTCCCCTCTTTTGGATTTCCTCTATGGCTTTTTCCTCTATCAGACATCCCTTGTCCAGAAAAAATTTCTCGATGTCTTCATTCATTATAGCTCTAATATTTAGTCGGTAAAAATGTTTGCTCAATGTTCGACAAGGGACTACGGTATAGTTTGAAACTTTCTGTGAATTTTCGCCGGGTTTCTTAAATAATTCCATTGGAGCCGCAGTAGGAATGACTCCCTGATATCATGTTCATTTAGGATTTTACAATTGTTTGAAACAACCATTCTCAAAAGTCACTTCAAGGGAGCGGGCAAATTAGTTCTATTGAAGTTATTATATGGATCGATTGTACTTTAGAATATTAAAGCTCAGGAGTGGAAGGTCAAGGAGGTATTTACGAACACAGTTGGACTGGCACCTTAATTGTCAGGTAATTACAGATTGTCTATAGGGGAAGCAAAGCTCTTATAACAACAAAAACTGATAAAGAGTGGACCAGAATTCTCTGTTCAACAAAGACACACGGATACTTGCAGTTGATGATGCCCCATTCTCGAGAGGGGACAAATTCACCAGTATGGTCTTCTTAATAGTTAGGAAGGACCTATACATAGAATCCATTTTTAAGAAGACAATCGAAATCGACGGACTGGATGCTACCGACAGAATAATAGAAGGAATAAGAGAGAAGGGGAACGGGGTCAGGGTGATATTGACACAGGGGATCACACTCGGAGGGTTCAATATTCTTGATGTTACAAGGTTGTACAATGAAACGAACATTCCGGTCATTAATGTAGTGGATCATGAGCCTAACATGATTTCCATAAAAGAGGCACTTCAAAAATACTTCAAGGACTGGAAAACAAGATATGCCTCCCTTTCAGAAAGATTTGAACGACATGATTCCCTATACGTACAGTCTACAGGAATCTCCCCAAAAATTGCAGGGAAGTTCCTGAATCAGGTGACAATCAATGGTAAAATTCCAGAGCCACTGAGAATGGCAGACCTCATAGCCGGGGTACTCCAGCTCACACCGAGTCCAGCCTTGCGAGCCTGATGTCCTTCCTTCTCCTCTCTAGGTACTTGTAAACGGTACTGTGCTGGTTTCCTCGGAGTATCATCATAATGCTTTCCCTGGAAATCTGGTTCTGGACGTAGTCTCCGATTAATGAGGCTGTATTCCCGTAGATTGATACGTAGGACTCTGAGAGTTCCTCTATGAGACGTCTTGTCTTTCCACCTGTCCCGATAAGCCTTGCCTTTACCGTTTTAGCACGTTTAGAGTTCTTCCCTGTAAAATCCTTCAAATCTATGACCTCAAGATATGTACCGGTGTCGAAAAGTCTGAACGCCCTCTGGGGGGAAAAGCCACGCCCGATTGCCCTTATAACATCCCTTGTCTTAAGTGACATCTCGGGATCAGTCGATTTGCTATCATCAATGACTACATCCCCCGTTGATGAATCAATGGTCAGTGTCATATGCGATATCTTTTCAATCTCTCCTCTAGTCTCGCCATTCTTACCTACCAAAACACCAATTCTTTCCTGAGGAATCCTAACTGAATACGTCTGAACCACCTGTCGTATATCTTAGTACCTTGGCTTCATCTAGCTTATAGCCAAATTTATTAAAAAATCTTGTCATTATACCTACGTCCCTCTGAAGAAGCACGTTAGACATTACGTCATCAGTTTGTATTGCTTGGGCTATGTCTATCATATAAGGTCTCCTTCTGTAAATCAGGAAGTTATATTCGCTCAAGTCTCCGTGAACCAGTTCTGCATTGATGTACAGAGTCCTCATTTCACCTAGAGTTTGTGCAACTATCTCCTTTGTGATGTTGCAATCCTTCATGAGGGGGGCCGGGACTCTCTTCGTCCCTATGTATTGCATGACAAGTATATTCCCAAGAACCTTGACAGGACGAGGAGATAGTACTCCAGCATCTGACGCCAGATTAAGGTTCCTGAACTCCCTGTGCGCCCATTGCACAATAAATTTCCTCTTGTTGCCCGTGTTTTCAACTCCCCATCTCTGGCCGGCATACCTCTCTATGTTCTTGAACGTGGAAGCAACGGTCTTGTAGATCTTCACCGCATAAAATTTATCTTTCTTAGACGCTGCGAATACTAGGCTTTCCTTTCCAGATGCAATCGGGAACTCAAACTTCCCTATCGTTCCACTGGTGAAAAGTTTGTAGATATTCAATATCGTGAATTTATCAAATACATAACCAAAGACCTTTTGTGTTTCTTTCAGTCTTTCTTCTATCTTCTCTTTTCCCTCTTCGTCACTTGAAAACATCCAAGATCTCCGGTAGAATCTGGTTCCTTGAAAGATAGGTCGCCTGTGTCTTAGTGTACCTGAAATTTACGTCTGCTCTCTCATCCTGGAAACTCCACGGTTTTACTATTACCAGATCCCCTTCCCTCATCCACATTCTCTTCCTTATTTTTCCCGGTATCCTTCCCGTTCTAGTTTTACCGTCAGCACACATCACAGTAAGTCTCGAGCTTCCCAGGAGTTTTTCAACTATACCGAACATCTCGCCCTTGTTAGGATTCGGGAGAATTACTCTCGAGATTTCCTCTGTGTAGTCTTTTTCTGCGTCACTCACTTCTCATGTTATCATTAGATTTTATAAATAACTTGTCAATTTTCTTTCCATATATTGCAAAATATTGAAAATCTGTTTAAAAATGGCCCAGTGATTAGCTGCAGCTTAGACGCCAGTTAGAACGTTGATCATAAATCTAACAGGAAAAGGTAATCACTAATCGAGTAACGTTTTGTTAAAATATGAAATACTGTTACTCTGTAATGCATGGCTACCCAGCTGGAAGAATACGTCCGTAATTCAATGGTGAACGTCAACACTAAGGAAGATTTGGAAAAGATGAGGTTGACGGTATCCAAGAAGTTCAGGCTGGCGAAGGTTCTTAGCAATACGGACATCCTCATAATGCTCGGGAATAATGAAAAGGAAAGATACTCAGAACTTCTGGCAAGGAAGCCCACAAGAACACTGTCCGGCGTTTCAGTCATAGCCGTTATGACATCCCCATTTTCCTGTCCACACGGGAGGTGCACTTATTGCCCTGGGGGTGTAGATTTTTCTTCGCCACAGTCATATACTGGGTTTGAGCCTGCTGCAATGAGGGGGAAACAGAACAACTACAATTCCTACCTTCAGACAAAGAACAGGCTGGAACAGTTGAAAAGAATTGGCCATCCAACTGACAAGATTGACCTGATTGTGATGGGTGGGACGTTCACTGCCAGGGAGGAAAGCTATCAGCGCGAATTCATAAAGGGGAGTCTTGACGCGATGAACGGATTTGTTTCCGACAGTCTAAGCACGTCAATTCTTGAGAACGAGAGCGCAGAAAACAGGTGCATTGGACTAACAGTCGAGACAAGGCCTGACTGGTTCTTTGAAAGAGAGATGGATCTGGCGCTGGAATATGGTGCAACTAAGGTGGAACTCGGTGTTCAGACAGTTTTCAATGACATCCATCGTCGGACTAAGAGGGCCCACAGAATATACGATGTAATCCGGTCAACCAGATATGCAAAGGATTCTGCGTTCAAGGTCCTATATCATCTTATGCCCGGGATAGGCGGGGTAGATAGCGAGGGTGACATAAAATCTCTGACACGACTCTTTGACGACGATAGATTAAGACCAGACATGCTAAAGATATATCCGTCCCTTGTTGTTGAAGGGACTCAGTACTACGAATCGTTCAGGAGGGGTGAATACAGGTCATACGAAAGCGAGGAGGCAGTTGAAGTTGTATCAGAATATTTCAGGTACATACCAAATTATGTCAGGATACACAGGATACAGAGGGACATTCCAGTCTACAAGATAGTTCAGGGGGTTAAGAGGAGCGACCTCCATGACCTTGCACTCAAGAGAGCACTAGAAAAGGGTTATGAAATAAAGGAAATCAGGTACAGGGAGATAGGGCATACCAGCAAAGCCGTTGGTAATGTGGAATTGCGAATTACAAATTATTTTGCATCAGGCGGACTTGAAAAATTCCTGGAGTTCGTAGACGAGAGGGACAAGATCATCGCCTTCCTGAGGCTGAGGATCCCTGGGGAGAATGTGGAAAGACCGGAGCTTATCGGTAAGACGCTAATAAGGGAAATTAAGACTTTCGGCAAGGAAGCGAGGATAGACCAGAAGGGGGAATATCAGCATCGTGGGTACGGCAGGAGACTCTTGAATGAAGCTGAAGAAATCACAAGGGAAATTGGTTATGACGGGATTGCCGTCATATCTGGGATTGGTGCTAGGGAATACTTCAGGAGGAACGGATACGAACGGACGGGTCCATACATGTCCAAACGGACGGAACTGATTTAAGCAACTTCAAATTGTACGTATATGTCTGACCTGTTATTGCTCTCAATCATAATTCTACTGCTTTCTCTCCTGTTCCTTGGTCTATCGATATCAATGATCCTTAAGAAGTACACGCTGCGAGGGACAGTCATATCAGTGTTCTTCCTCATCTTATCTGTGAAATACCTGATATTCATCTACTTTGAATTCGTTGGAATTCAGGTAAATATGGTTCTTTTCCTTGGGGCGGACATATTGATGATATTCTCTCTTCTAGCTCTCATGATATCAAGGTGACCCGTTGAGTTCTCCCACCCGTAAGGACCAGGTCCTTGATTTCGTGAAGAAAAATCCCGGTTATCACTTCAGGGGGATACAGAGGTCCCTAAAGCTCTCAACCGGAGTCCTCCAGTATCATCTCGGTGTCCTTATGAAGGAGAGTGAAATCATTGCTAGGGAAATTAATGGAACCAGCTGCTATTTCCCAAGCAAGTCCTTCAGTGAGGACCAGTTCAAGATCATGAGCCATCTCAGGAACAGGGTCAGGAACAGGATCCTGAGGGCCCTCCTAGACGGAAATCCACGCCAGCCGGCTGAATTGAAGAAAGGGCTTTCAGTAAGTTCGCCAACCTTGAGTTATCACCTCTCGCTGATGACAGAGGATGGCGTACTGGAAAAGGTGCTTAGCGAAAGGGGCATCTCATACAAGATCAGGGACTTAAACCTGTTCAAGGGACTGATACTGGATTACAAGGAATCATTTGCTGATAAATTGATACAGGATTTCGTAGAATTATGGACGAGATAACTATTTTCTCCTGTAGTAGATGAAGAGTCCTAAAATGATCATCAGGAATATTGCCACGCCTACTCCTATCGATATTGAGTCTGATTGAATATTCTGCAAAAGCGGACTTTCGAAACCGGGAGAGACCTGGAAATAGCTCATTACATCGCTATCTATTTGCTGGCTGGATGTCAGTATCTGGTTAAAGACTACGCTGAAACTACCATCCGTGACAGGGAATGAAAAACTCAAGAGCGTCCTTCCATCTCCTGCAGTGTTATTTATGACGAGGGAAACGTTCCTCAATATACCCCCGACATAGACCAGACTAGGTGAATGGAGTACGTAAGAAGAACCTGCGTAATCCATAGTTATATTGTAAATTCCTGACATATGCACTTCTTCTGCCCCATTTACAGTTGAGCCATGCACCATTACGCTTCCAACGGGAACAACTTCAACTACCGTTAACCATGAATAGGACGAATTCCCACTGATAGTCATACTGTCCAGGTAAGATTGCTGCGGCGGGGCAGTTAACTTGATAGTGCCGTTTGCAGAGGGGAAATATCCTGTCATCTGGTTCTTCGAAAGGTGGATTGAATCGTTGAACGAGAGGGTGTCGTTTATCGGAGAAACTAGGTTATTTGCAAACGAAATGTTGAGCGAACTGGCTGTTCGTTCTACAGCCGATTTTCCCTGATGGATCTGGAACTGTTCGGTTGATCCAAACTGGCTGTTGCCCAACTGAATGTACTCCACGCTTATCATGGGTACCTTTTCCACTGTCGTTCCTGCTCCGTATGCAACCGTGGGAGTAAATGCAATTATCGCTGCAATCACGATCATCAAGGACACAATTGCTAACAGATGTTTCAACGCTCATTGATTGAAATGTCATTATAAAATTATCTGGTACGAATTTCTAATTGCTAGATTATGGAGTAGCTTATTTTCTGTCCCTGGGAAATGGCCTTTCTTAAAGCCCTCCCCTGGACAGATTTTGTCTTGACCTGGATTAATCCGTTCTTCGATACCCTTGCAATGAAAAGGGGGGAGTCGTCTACCAATACTTCAACTTCCTTATCCTTTAGCTCTGTTCCAACGTGAAGATTTATCTTGTTTTCCGTGACTTCAGCTCCAAGGCTCTCCTTCGTTTTGAAGTTCATCTCCTCAATATCTATTGCCATCCCAATATCCTGCTCCAGTGCCTTTACCCTCCCCCCGCCCTTACCGATAACCTCACCCATGTATTGCTCCGGCACATAGAGCTTGAGTCTCCCGGAATCATCAACATCTATTTTGTGAGGAACATTGTACAGTTCATTCTCTATGTGATTTACAACCGCCTTTATGTCCCTCTTCTGCTTCTTCTTAACAGGTACGACAACAACCTGTTCACCAAAGGTGTATATCTCATAAAGAACCAGTCCAGTGAAGAAATCCTTGATCTCAATAACGGGTCTTGCAAGGTCCTCTTCGCTCATTCCCGAGGGTATTTTTACGGAGTAGCTCAGGTCAAGAACGTCCTTTATTCCTCCATTTTCGATATATATGATCGTGTCTATAATCTGGGGGATCAGGCCCAGCTCTATCTTCCCAACGAATCTCTGCATGGCGTCTATTGCTCGTGAGGCGTGTATGACTCCAAGCATCCCGACGCCCGCAAGCCTGAGGTCTGAATATGTAGCAAAATCACCGGATACCCTGATCTCATCAAAAACTGTGTAGTCTGGTCTCTCCAGAAGCAGGATGTCTCCGGTCCTCTCAATAGAGCCTTCAAGCGGCGTCAGCTGGGTGATCTCCTGCGAGACCTGAAGATCTCTCGGTTTCTCTATTGTCTTTACAATCTTCCCCTGTGAATTATAGTATTCAGCAAGTGCCTGAACGAAGGTGCTCTTGCCAGCCCCAGGTTTGCCTGATACCAAAATTCCTTCAGCCCTCTCCTTGAACCTCGTCATGAGGGAATCACCGACTTTGTAATCATCGAGGCTCAGTTTCCTGATTGGTCTGACAGCAGTAATCTCGATTCCATCACTCACAGGAGGTCTTGTAATTATGATCCTTATGTTTCTTAATTGGACGACAGTAGCCCCCCGCACATCCATGTCGATCAGGCTCCTGCTGTCATTTCTTGCCCTCTCTATTATATCGTTGGCAATTGTGTTCAGCTCATCCCTATCCAATACTGCATTCCCGTATTCCAGTTTCCATTTTCCTGGTCCCCCGACCTTCATCCTAGGCCTGGTTCCCTCCTTGAGGTGAACGGACATAGTGTCGTCCGTGAAGAAGCTCTCAATCTTTTTTGAGAATATCTGGATCGGTTCCAGGTAAAGAACCCTTATACCCTTAACCTCTGCGACAGATTTCTGTATGAAGTCGCCTGTGACAAGTGTTGAATTAGTTTCAAGGGCAGATTGCCTTATAAGATCGTCAATTTCACCGCTCTTTGCCCTCTTTATCTGCCACTCTGCAGGTCTCCTTCCAGTGAATGTCAGCGTTATTTTCCCTTCGTCACACAATTTCCTGAGCCTCTTCAGCTCCTCGAGTCCCGTGAATCCTATACTCTTGCCCTCGTTAGCCTGGTGTTCAATCTCAGAGATTAGTGACTCTGGAATTATGACATCTGCAGGTGTTCTATCGTTCAAGAATTCGCAGAATCTTCCATCCACTATTACCGAAGTATCTGGTATGTATGTTTCCTGCTTTTTGTTTTCCATGTTAGTCATTCACTCCCATTCAATAGTCGCTGGCGGTTTATCGGTGATATCGTAAACCACTCTGCTTATCTCAGGAATGCTGTTAGTGATTTCCCTTGAAATGTCGGAAAGGACGTCTAAGGGGATATGGGTGAAATTAGCAGTCATTCCGTCCGTTGAATTGACGCATCGAATTGCAACCGTCGAACCGTACACCCTCCTGTCCCCATGAACCCCGGTAGTCCTGTCTGCAAGCAGTACGACAAAATACTGCCAAGGGATAACGTCCAATGCGGACACCCTTGACTCCAGGATTGCCGTTGCCCTCTTCAGAAGATCCACCCTTTCCTTCGTTACTTCCCCAATTATCCGCACTGCGAGACCGGGGCCGGGAAATGGTTGTCTCATTCCAGGTATGCCATAATAATCGGCAATCTGCCTCACCTCATCTTTATAAAGATCCCTAAGGGGCTCCACTATTTTGAGATTGACTACCTTGGGAAGACCGCCAACATTGTGGTGGCTCTTTATGGTGTCTCTCAATCCTCCACCTGATTCTATCCAGTCAGGCGCGATCGTCCCCTGCACAAGATACTCTGCGTTGAATTCCTTTGCCTCTCTCTCGAACACGTCTATGAACGTCTTGCCTATTATTTTTCTCTTGGATTCAGGGTCAGTTACTCCTTTCAGCCTTTCCAGAAATAATGTCTCCTCCCGTGATATCTTGTGTTTCACCCCAAGCTTCGTAAGGGTATTCCTTACATCCATCTCCTCTCCAACTCGCATTAGGCCCGTGTCAACATATATAGCGAGGACTCGCGAGCCAAGTGCTTCAGATGCTATCTTTGCTGCAACTGTGCTGTCTATCCCGCCAGACACCGCAATTATGGACCTTCCAACAACTTCTTTTCTTATATCTTCGATTGCCCTTAGTACAAACGATTCAGGAGCGAACAATTCAGATCATTTTCAGGTCTTCAGAAGGACAGCCAGGAAGATCAGTAGCGCAATTACCGCACCCACAATGGCTGACACAAGGTAGAGCACACCGTTATATATCACACTTGTCAGGCTGACGTTCAGGGCAGTCCTTGCAAAGTAGGTTATTAACCATACAACAACGCCCACGACTCCTAGAACAATCCCGAAAGTTCTCACTTTTCCAGATCCAAAGTAAGCAGCAAAGATGCCTAGTACAAGCAATGCAAGTCCCAGAATCAGGAGAAGCATCGCAACAAAAATCTCAGCGAATGATGAAATCATATCATTACCTACATCTTTATTCCAGTTAATGTCTTCGTGTCCAAAATACCTTCTATTACTCTGATTTTTTCCATGACTATCTGACCCAGCTCTGTAAAATCTTTAGTTTCTAGCTTTGCGATCAAGTCATATTCCCCAAATAGAGGATGTAATTCCACAATCTCCTTTAACTTTAACAGCTCGTTGTATACCTGATGTTCCTTGCCGGGAACTGTACTGATCAAGACGAATCCAACAGCCAGTTTTACCACCGCAGTTTAATTGACTGGTCTTATATATCCTTTTCGAGAAGATTACTACGATAGCCAGTAAACTCCTTAAATTTTGGTCCATAAATGAAATCAATTGAGTGATTAAGCTGAAATTGGAACACAATATTGTGAACGTAATTTTAGCCAAGTTTACCCAACAAAATATTTTAACTCATAATAACTATCCAAGTTATGCCTTTGGTAGATATCGACCTAATAATTGGCGGACCCCAAGGTGGTGGAATTGATAGTGCTGCTCAGATAGTCATTCGTGCTTTTTCAATAGCTGGATATGAAGCATATGGAATTAGGGAATATTATTCTAATATTAAGGGAAGACACAGCTACTTTCATGTCCGAATCAAGGAGACCCCAGTTCGCAGCCTTAGATACCCGGTAGACCTTTTGGTATGCTTAGATTATGAGAGCCCGTTTGTGCACATGGACGATGTGTCTGAAAAGACCAAGGTACTGTACGATGAGGACCTTATCAATACAAAACTCGATCAGGTTCTTACTATGGAACCTGAAACCAAAAAACACGTTATGGACAAACTGAAGGCTGATGGTTTTGATACAACATTGGCCGGAGCCATCAACTACATGAAGAAGAAGGGAGCAACCCCCTACCCAGTCTCATTTAGATCGCTGGTAGTGGGTGCGCTGGGACCAAACAAGCCACCTGCAAGGTATGCCAACACGCTTGGAGCCTCACTGGCAATGGCACTCCTAGGGCTTCCTGCAGAGTTCACGTCAAGAGGAATCGAAAGCGTATTCGGGAAGAAGAAGGAAGTAGTTGAAGATAATGAAAAAATCATAAAGGCGGGCTACGATTTTGTCAAATCACATAACAATGTAAACATCAAGGAACTCCCAGTCCGCCCTGCTAAGGACAAATACATACTAACAGGCAATGAGGCTGTCGGCATCGGGAAGGTGATTGGAGGACTTAAACTGCAAACATATTATCCTATAACGCCGGCCGCGGACGAGAGCTTCTTCCTTGAAGGGCACGATTATTTCGAAACATCGATGGGAGATGAAATAGATAAGGAAAATGAAGTTCTCAAGAATACGGGAGTGGTAGTTGTCCAGGCCGAGGATGAAATTTCAGCCATTGCAATGGCGATTTCAGGCGCTATGACAGGTACAAGGACGGCAACAGGAACTTCAGGCCCAGGCTTCTCCCTTATGGCTGAGGCGATTGGATACGCAGGTATCAACGAGGTGCCAGTCGTGGTTACTCTTTACCAAAGGGGTGGACCTAGTACAGGGCTTCCGACCAGAAATTCGCAGGCAGACCTGATGTTTGCTATAAATGCAGGACACGGGGAGTTTCCAAAGATAGTCTATTCCTCAGGCGACGTTCCTGAGGCAATATACGATGCTGTGAGGGTCTTCAACTACGCAGAGAAATTCCAGGTTCCGGTTATTCATATTCTTGACAAGAACCTTGCAAACTCGTTCTTCCTTGTGGATAAATTGGACTATGGCAAGGTAAAGATAGAAAGGTGGAAACTGGTCGAAGACGGTGAAAATATAGAACGATTCAAATTTACTGACGATGGCGTGTCTCCCATGGGACTCCTGGGTAAGAACATAATTTGGCTAACGGGTGACGAACATAGTGAACTAGGTCACATAACAGAGGACCCGGAAACAAGGGACGCGATGATGGTAAAGAGAATGACTAAGCTTCAAACAATCCTGAAGGAGATACCGGAAGAAGAGCAGGTAGAGCTCATCGGAGATCTAACTGCAGATGTTACGATTCTCTCCTGGGGGAGCAACAAGGGGGTCATTCTTAGCGTGTTCGAACAATTGAAATCAGAAGGAATAAGCGCGAATCTCGTTTATGTGAAATTGATGAACCCGTTCCCTGCAGAGCTCGTATCAAAATATCTGTCAAGAGCGAAAGTCTTGATTGACCTCGAGAATAATTATACAGGACAACTTGCGACGCTCGTTAAACAAAATTGCGGGATAGACGTGCAGAATTTTATCCTGAAATATAACGGAAGGCATACAACAGACGACGAGGTTTACGAGGGTATCAAACGTGTATTAGAGAAGAAAGAAAAGAAGGTGGTGATGATTCGTGGCGCATAATTTTAGGACGGATCTATGGGTGGACTGGTGTCCAGGATGTGGAGACTTTGGAATATTAGCTGCCCTCCAACAGACGATGGCAGAGCTCAATAAGAAACCTGAAGATTTTGCGATATTCTCTGGTATAGGCTGTTCTGCCAAAACACCTCACTACATAAATGCACCCGGTATGCATACGCTTCACGGAAGAGTCATCCCCTTTGCGACCGGTGTGAAACTCGCAAATCCAAACCTGACTGTAATAGCTGACGGTGGAGATGGTGATCTACTCAGTATAGGAGCGGGCCATTTTGTTGCTGCAGGAAGAAGGAATGTTGACATGACGATCATTATTCACAACAACGGTGTATATGGACTGACCAAGGGACAGGCCTCACCAACGATGCCAAGGGGAGAAAAGACCAAAGGGCTCCAGAGACCGAATATTCTGGACTCACTGAATCCAGTTGCTCTTGCTTTGTCAGTTGGTTACACATTTGTCGCTAGAGCATTTTCATTCGACGTCAAGAACACGAAGGACATCATAATGAAGGCAGTGAAACACAGAGGTACTTCCGTGATTGATCTTCTTCAGCCTTGCCCAACCTATAACGACATCAACACAAAGGAATGGTATGAAGAGAGGATATACTATCTTGACAAAGACCCAACCTGGGACCCGGTAGTCAAGGATGCAACGTCCGAGGCATCAGAGGAGAAGTTCATCCAGGCGATTAAAAAATCACTGGAATGGGGTGACAAGATCCCACTAGGTGTTCTGTATCAGAATGATCTGGTCCCATCATATGGTGATAGGATTTCTGATCATCTGCTGAATTACTTCGAAGTACCGCCATCAAGCTCTCCCATATTGAACGAAGAGGGAAATCCTGTTGCCAGAATGGAGACGATATTCACTGACCGGTTAATCAGAAGATGAGAATAGGAGCTCACCTGTCTACAAAGGATGGTTTCTCAAAACTACCTGAGAATGCTCTCAAGCTCGGGCTCAGAACATATCAGTTCTTCTCCAAGAATCAGATGCAATGGAAATCTCGCCCCCTGGATGAGAAGGAGGCCATTGCTCACTCAGAGGCAGCAAAGCAAGCTGGAATTAACGACGAAGCAATCCACGCATCTTATTTACTCAATCTGGGAAGCCCGGAGGATGACAAATACAAGAGGTCGTACGATGCATTTCTTGACGAACTAGCTAGGGCGGAGAAACTTGGCGTTCCCTATCTTATCTTTCATCCAGGTGCTCACATGGGCTCAGGAGAAGAAAATGCATTGAGGAGAATTTCTGAAGCCATGAATTCAGCAATTCGGGATACGAGAGGAGCGAAGGTCAAACTCGTCGTCGAAAATACTGCCGGGCAAGGCTCTATGGTAGGATACTCTCTTGAGCATCTCGCATTCTTGGCCGATAACAGTGTAGATAAGGACAGAATGGGCTTTTGCGTTGACACTTGCCATGCATATCAGGCAGGGTACGACCTGAGCAATAAATTCGAGGAATTTCTATCGGAGTTTGACTCGAAGATAGGCATTGACCTTATCAGGGCATTCCATCTCAATGACTCGAAATACCCATTCAACAGGCATCTTGACAGGCACGAGAACTTAGGGAAGGGGACACTTTCCCATGAATTTTACATTGCCCTATTCGGGGAAAAGAGATTGTCCAATGTACCTGCATTCCTAGAGACACCTGAGGGTGAGGAAGGATATCCGAAGGATATAGAATTTCTGAAATCTCTAGGCATCAAGCTTTGAAAGTGATTCTCTTTACAGAGCGCCCAGGGTTACGTGGTCGGTAGTACTTTCTGATGAACCTAAGACACCATATAAGTTACCAGGAAATAATGGATACTGACCCTTGAATCTAAACTTTGGTCGTTAAGACAGGCGATTGATGATATGAATTGCAAATTTATAACAGGATGCTTCACAATCCGTGAGTTACCTGTTTATCCACCAGTTTCCTTGCTTCCCTGATGATGCTTTCGGAGATCCTTTCCCCGAAACCTTGAATTTTTTCAAGGTCCTTTACTGTGGAATTTGCAATCTTTTCCAGATTGAATCCGTTAACCATCAATCTCCTAGCCCTGACCCTGCCAACGTTCGGAAGGAAGACAAGCGGGATCAGATCCTGTTGAATGCCGTTCGATATCCGATAGTTAAGGATTCTCAGCTCAGTTCTACCAAGATTCAGTGCCCTTGAAATCTCGTACAATGAGTGCGAGAGCCAGTCAGCTATTTCTACTCTGTTCCTCAGGTCTGCAGGCCATATATGGTATTTTTCGATGATGGCATCCTCAGGAAATTCTTCAATCCAATCCCCAAGAATAGAAGCAACCTTCATCTGTTCAGGTTCGGAATGGAATGGAAGATTTGACGGAGGAATGTAAGGTGAGGATTCGCTATCCGAAACGTAGAGCGGCGGCATGTCCGGCGTTGAACATATTCCAAGGAGTATCTCGTCAACGTCGTGCAGGGGGACTGTATTCTTCAATATTACTCCTGTAAGTGGATCAATGTAAAGTTCTGATACCTTCCTACCAAAGGGAGTTGCCTTATATGTTCCAGTTCCCTTTATCATCTCGTTATCTTGTAAGAATTGCAGACTCGCTTCAATCCACTTATCTAGTTGCAGGCCTTCATGGAAGGCAAGTGTAGTGGAGAAAAATTTGTTGAGGGATTCCACGTCCTTGCTCATGCCAGATGAAATCAATCCTAGGACGTGCATCCTTATCTTGCTTTCATTGATCCTTGAGGTGATGCTCTCAAGCTCCCCGTTGACGTAAGCTGAAAACACATCCTGAAGTCTATTTCTGGATGTGTAGATATAACCATTTCCAAGCCTGTCAAATTTTACTCTGCCAGCCCTGCCCAGCATTTGCTGAACCTCAAGGTTTGGAATCATGACGGACGAGAACCCATCGTACCTGAAAATGTCCTTTATTATGACTGACCTCGCAGGAAGGTTCAGTCCTGCTGCAAGCGTTGTTGTCGCAACTATGACCTTCAATTTTCTCTCCTTGAATAAACGTTCAACGAGTCTTCGTTGCTCTGAAAGCATTCCTGCATGGTGATATCCAACACCTCTCTTCAGGACGGGCAGAAGCTTGTCATAACCTGGCGAATCAGAATCATAACTTATCTTTTCCAATTCTTCTTTCTCCCCCAGAGTCAGCTTTGTTTCTATGAATCTGCCCAATTTTTCTGCCGTAGTTTCTGCTGATTTTCTGGACCTTACAAAAATGAGTGTCTGTCCTGAATTTTCAAGTGAGTCAGTTACAAAATCCTCAAAGGAGTCAATACCAGATACAAGTAAACCGTCTTCGTCTATTATGGAATCTGATGTAACGACAAACTTCCTAAGTGGAACTGGCCTGAAATCACTTGTGACCTCTATTGAATTTAACCATCTCGCAATATCGTTCACATTTTTTACTGTGGCAGACATAGCTATGAACTGAGCCCCTTCCACAAGGAACCTTATCTTAGAAATGACAATCTCTAGTGTACTCCCTCTGGATTCATCAAGGATATTATGGATCTCGTCAAAGACAACGAATCCAAGGTTGTCGAAAACTGACGGATTGTTCCTCAGGAGAGAATCGACTTTCTCAGATGTCGAGATGATTATGTCGTAGTTCTTCAGGTAATTGGATGGTCTATCATAGTCTCCAGTGCTTATCCCCACTTTGAGACCGAGTTCATCGAAGAATTTCAGGTCTTCATATTTCTCTTCTGCAAGAGCCCGGAGGGGCACCACGTAGAGTGAACGCAACCCCATTTTCCAGGCTCTAAGGATTCCGTAGTAAGCGACCACGGTCTTTCCAGAGGAAGTAGGTGTAGCAAGGAGGAGGGATTCTCCCCTGGAAAGAATTTTCATCCCTTCAATCTGGAGAGGATAAAGTCTCTCAATTCCTTCATTTTCCAGATATCTTACAAATTCAACAGGCGCAGGAAATTCTAGATCCAAAGCCTAGATTACCTCTTTTCCCATGGAATCCCTTAGAACTTTCGGGATCACTATTGTACCGTCCTCCTGTTGATAATTCTCGACTATTGCAACCAATGTACGAGTGGTTGCTATGAGTGTTGAATTTAGTGTGTGCACAAATGCATTCCCTTCCTTTGTCCTGTATCTTACCTTAAGTCTTCTTGCCTGGTAGTCAAGGACATTAGATGCACTGACTACTTCCCTGAACTGGGCCTGAGCTGGGTACCATGCCTCAATATCAAATTTCCTGCTTGCTACATTCCCAAGATCGCCAGTTGCAATATCGACAACCCTGAATGGTATCTCAAGGGACCTGTAGAATTCCTTTGCGTTCTCAAGCAGCTTCTGGTGATAAACTCTAGAATCTTCAGGTCTCACATATGCAAACTGTTCTATCTTGTTGAATTGATGTACCCTGAATATCCCTTTTGTATCCTTACCGTGAGCCCCAGCTTCTTTCCTGAAGCAGGGCGATATACCAGCATAAAGCAACGGAAGATTTGATTCCTCGAGTATCGAGTTTGAATGGTATGCGGCAATTGGATGCTCCGATGTTGCTATAAGGTAGAGGTCCTCGCCTTCCACCTTGTATAGTGTATCTTCAAAGGCAGTGAAATCAGTGGCACCATCCGTGGATTCCCTGTTGAGCATGAAAGGAGGTTCCATGAGGGTAAATCCCCTCTTCTGAAGGAATCTCAGTGCATAATGTTCTAGCGTGGATTCCAGGAGAACCAGGTCACCTAAGAGGTAGTAGAATCTAGCCCCAGAAACAGCTGCAGCACTCTCCAGGTTTGCAAGGTTCCTCTTTACAAGAAGATCAACGTGGCTCTTTGGCTTGAATTTTGAGACTTCATATTCCATTTTCCCCTTGCTCTGTGCCAAGAAGCTGTCAACATCCTCCCCAGATACCTTGGCCTTGCCCTCGAAATATATCGGGAGATTGCCTGATTCATCCTTGGCCAGAGGGGCATCGGAATCCGCAATATTAGGTATCCTCCTGAGAATGACATCCCTCCTCTCCTCTGTTTCTCTTAGGCTTATTTCATACTGCTGTATGTTCCTGTCAATTTCTGTAGCCTTTATCTTCACTTCATCTGGATTTTCCCCCCTTCTGATCCTTTCTCCTATCTCCCTTACAAGCTTATTCTTCTCCGCTTTTAGGTCATTGGACTTCTTCAGAAGGTCCCTCCAGTCAGAATCTAGCTTAATCGCTTCACGGATGATGCCATCATCCTGAAATCTCCTCTTCTGGCTGTCGAATAGAATCTCAGGGTTCTTCCTGAGGACATTAACGTCTATCACACATTAGGAACGAATTCTTTCTAATTAATTTTGTTTGAATATTGCAATTATGCCCTGGAACAGATTATTCCTTCGATTTATCTATTCCTCTACTGTATAGGACTTTCGCGAAAAGTTGTAATCCTTCAAATTTGTCCACGGAAAAACTTTCAGAAAACCTTGGAATCCTACCAATCCTGAGTAATTCAGATGTCAGCATTTCAACATCAGAACCAATCCTTAGAATTGAGCCAACAACGCTGGTCTTTGCACGCATCAGCACTTCTTCGGGGTCAGTATTCTCTATCTCGCTTGATATGAATTGCCTCATGAATCCAGGGTCCGGTGCTTTACGTTTGAGTATTAGTGAAGACCCTATATCGGAATAGTATCGCATCAGCTTCACGTAGTTTTCCTTCCACTCACTGTCTGTATGGAATAGCTGCCCGATATCTGACATAATCCTTTCATAATGACGGAAAAACTCCCAAGCCCCTGAATCGTAATCTTCCATGGCATCCGTGATAAGGCATTTAAACTGAGGGATTTTTCTCTCAATAACCATTCCTATCCTGAATTTCACCTCTGGAAGGTACTTAATCATTTCTTCCTTGAATTAACTAAATTAATGGTTGAGATTATTGCGCCTTGTTATCGCTTTCCCGCATCTTGGAATTCGGTTTTCCCATCTTTATGACTTGCTTCAGAAATCATCTTCTTGAGTAGGTCGGAGATATCCTTTCCCTCAAACTCCCCCCGTACCTGCTTCATCACTTCCCCCATCAAGAGCTTGAAGGACCCGTCTCCTCTCTCTCTCACCAGGTTCTCGTTTTTCATGATAACGCTTTTTATTATCTTCTGGAGTCTTTCGTCACTTTGACCCTTGAATTTGAAGTCCGGGCCAATCTCCTTATTGCCATCTTTCCCATGCAGTTCTAGGACGTAATTGGAACTGTCATTCTTCTTCAGGACTATCTTCCTCCCTCCAGGCATGATGAAAACTCCTTCCCTGTAAAGGGCTTCAAGTGATTCTGACGGTATGTTCCCCCTAGAAAATCTTTCCAGGAGCGTGCTTGCCTTGACAACGTCAGGTCGTTCAGACGCAAATACAACAGCTAGAAACCTTGCACACACCTTAGGGCTCCCGAAATCATTTACGAATGACTCCAGCACGTCATCGTACTCCTTCCAGAGTGATACGAATGCTTCCTGTCGTGGTATGCCAAGTGACTCCAGGTGCGAGACCCTCTGTTCAACTGTCGGTGGAACTTTTCTTTGTACGTCCTTGATGTACTCTGAGTCGAGTGGGATGAGTTGAATGTCTGTTTCCGGGTACATCCTTGAACTTCCTGGCAGGGGTCTCAGGAATCTAGTATCGTTCTCATTGGCTCCCCTTGTTTCAGCAGGGACCCCTTTCTTTGCCTCCGCAATCCTGCTCTGGATTATCTCTATGCATTGGCTTAATCTGTTTGATTCCAGTGAAACAAGGCCAAAGGCATCTTCATTTTTTGCTCCAAGTCTCTTTGAAATTTCCTTCTTTTCTGCCTCGCCTATTCCATAATTTGGAAGTTCATCGGAATGGATGAACCCTCCTATACCTACTGTCCTAAGTCGTTCTGCAATTTCCCGTCCGAGCCTGTACTTCCCGTTATTCAATACCCCAGACAGTCCTGGAAGTGTAAATCCAAATATCTTTTTGCCCGCCTTCAGGCCCTTCGTGAATACATCAGACGACTTGAAGAACGATGAATTTGTTAAGTCTTCAATGTGGAAATCAGTTGAAACATCCCTGTTCCTGAGAATTCCTGCAATCTCAACAAGAGACTGCTGTCTTTCAATCTCCTTTGAGAGAACCTTTTCTATCTGGGATAAGGACTGTACACCCTTTATCTCAACCCTGTTTCCGCCTCTAATGGAAATGTTAAGGTCTTGTCTAATGCTGCTTGTCTCTCTCCTTATCATACGGCTCTGTTTCACAGCAAGACCTATGCTTTCCGCAACATCCCTCGCCTCCTTGGGCGACCTGATATCCGGATCAGTTGATATCTCTATAAGGGGTATACCAAGGCGGTCCAGGGAATAGACAACTTTGTTTTCTTCTTCCTTTATTTTCCTGCACGCCTCCTCTTCTAGCGTTACCGATGTTATGCCAATGTTGCTGGTTCCCTTCTTAAATACACCGTGCAGACCAACAATACCCGTTCTCTGGAAACCGGATGTGTTTGAACCATCAATTACAATCTTCCTCATGAAATGGACATTGTCAACTACCTTACAACCGAGTATTAGCGATACTATTATTGCCGTCTCAAGCGTATCCTTGCCAGGGTAGTGTGGCGGTTCCTCGTCCATCTCCACTAGACAAGAATTTTCAGTCTTCCTGTACTCGAATTCCCGCCCTTTCATCGATTCCTGCAGTGCTGCCGCATCCTTCTCAGATCTTTCGCCAGAGACAACTGCAAGTTTCCTGGTGAATGACCCGAGTTCCTTGGTTCCTTCCTCACCCTTACATTCGCAAAATAACTTCCTTCCACTTACCTGAAAATGTATTTCAAGTCCAATCTTCACATCATTCTGTTCTTCTTCCAGAGATCTCACCCCTTAGATTTTTCACTAGAAGACGTCTCGAAGTTTCAGCATCAAAGTTGCCTAGAAGGAAAGACAACTTAGTGAATGCTACTTCAGGAAGCATGTCCTGCAAAGGAATTATTCCGGCCTTCTGCAGATTTCTCCCAGTTGTATATACGTCCATATCCACACTCCCGTATAGACACTGGGTGGTCATTCCTATTATTTTTCCCTGGTTGGTATAGTCGCTAACTTGTGAAATGAATCTGTTCGTCATGTGCCCAAGTCCGGTTCCAGCAATGATCAAGCCATCATTGATATCTGCAAACTTGTTGAATAGTTCCTCGCTCATCCCGGGGTAGAAATATAGCAATCCGACCCTTTCGCTCATTTTATCGTAAAGTTTCATTGGTTTCTTGCTCAACCTTTCGTAGTTTCTCCAGTGGATTTCAAGATTCTTATCAATCATGCCGATAGGTTCGGTATTTATGCTCTTGAATGCGTCTCTTCTTGACGAATGCATTTTTCTGAGCCTCACTCCTGAATGGATATAGAGGGAGTCGTCACTCGTTGACGAATGCATAACAACGCATACCTGACCAACGTCGGATTGGGCAACCTTTACAGCACCGCTAAGATTGAAAAACGCATCGGACGATGGTCTATCCGGAGATCTCTGAGATGCAGTAAAGACAACAGGTGCTTTTGGATTTTCTAAAAGGAATGCGATGGCAGAGGAGGTGAAGGATAGCACGTCGGTTCCATGCGTGATTACGACGCCTTCCTCCTGATCTGCCTTTTCATAGACCTTCTTTGCTATATTGATCCAATCCTTCTTTTGCACATCCTCTGAAAGAATGTTTAAAATGATTTCCGCGTCTATTGTTGCAATCTTAGCGAGGTCCGGCTGGGCATATAACATTTCTTGGACAGTCCTGGCCGGTTTTACGGCACCTGTTTCATAATCTACGTAACTTGCTATTGTTCCACCGGTACCAAGCAGGAATACCTTCTTTCCTGTACCTGTCCTCTCGCTTATATTGGTCTTCTTCGGAACGAACTTCGAAATTAGGTTGATGGAGTTAATACTTCCGTTATCTAGGGATAGGTTGTAACCGTTCTGAAGCTTGATCACAGTTACCCTTTCATCTCTTGAAATGAACATTCCTGAAAATTTAGTACCCTTCCATTGTATCTCGATCCTATCGCCTGGGTCAAAGTCGGAGGACACAGGTAGGGATGTTTATGTCATAAAAAAACTTGCCGAGATATTGTAAGTCCGTTATGGGGGAGAAAATTGATAAGGAAGATCCGTTCAATCGTTCAGATGCTTTAGGCAGATTATCCCTGTGCCACATCCCGACTGCCAATTTGCTAGATTCCGCAATTGAAACAATCAATATCTCATTCCGTTCCAAATTAAGAAATCGTTTAATTGTAGTGTTTATTTAGATGTATGCGTCCTTTCTTGATCGGCAGATTCCAGCCCTTTCATAACGGTCACATGTGGCTAGCTAGTAAGATAGTGGAAGAATACGGTTCGATTATCATCGGAATAGGAAGCGCACAGGAGTCGCACACTTTGATCAATCCTTTCACCGCAGGAGAAAGACAGTACATGATCCAGAGGGCCTTGGAAGCAAACTCTATTCACGACTTTTACTTGGTACCGATAGAGGACCTCTACCGCAACAGCCTATGGGTCAGTCATATAGTCTCACTCACTCCTCCATTTGACATAGCAATATCTGCCAATCCATTAGTTAAGAGACTGTTCATGGAAGCAGGGAAGAACGTGCTTGAGCCTGAAATGAAATCGAGGAAGATATATTCAGGGCGTGAGATAAGGAAGAAGATAATCAAAGGAGAAAAGTGGGATGATCTCGTTCCAGAACAGGTATATAAGGTAATTTTAGAGATAGATGGAGTGAAGAGACTCCAGGACCTTTCAAAGACCGATGAAGTTAATAAGTGAATAAAAATACAGTCCGAATGAAGGAAATGGAGTTCGTGGTCGCAGACAAGGGGAAGGATTACATAGTCTACGAAGTACTCAACAATGACAACACCATACTCAGACCACTTATGGAGGAAATAGAGAACGACAGTATGGTAGATAACGTGAGATACTATTTTGAGCACCCATACCTTTCAAACCCAAAGATCCACATCAAGGTGAAGCAGGGCAAGCCTCAGGCAGCCCTAAAGCGAAGTCTAAGAAGAATGGAAAAGATATTTGAAAATCTTCACGGGCAGTACAAGAAGATTAACTCCTAAATATAATTTTCAAGTGTCACATGAAAGTTTTTATCTGCAATACTGATTAGTTTACATGAATCATGATGACGCACAGGTCGTGGAGATTGAAAAGTTCGTTCCTAGGAATCCCTTAGTTATACTGGGGTTCGTGGAAAGCACGACACTAGGTCTCCTGACATCTTCATACCTGATAGAGCAGGCGAAACTGCATCAGATAGCGCAGATAAGAAGCATCCACATACCTCCGGTTACGGTATTCGTAGGAGGAAAGATGAGGACTCCATTCAGGATATACATGAACCAGGAAGGTTCTCTCATGGTCATCACCTGCGAAGTGCCTATAGACGACGAGGGCCTATACGAAATTTCATCTGCCTTGGTTAGGTGGCTGCAGGGTATCAACCCGAAGGAGATTGTGGTTATAGATGGCATTCCGGTAAAGGGTCTGGTGGACAATAGAACAGTTTATGGTGCTGCTGAGACAAGCAACTTCAAGAAGCTTGCCGATGTTGGAGTAGAAAGCGCAGGTTCTGCGATTATTTCTGGAATCGGGGGAGCACTTATTAATGAGTCAATAGGCAAGAAAATAGAAGCGGTCTCTCTTATGACTGAGACATCAGTTGATATCCCAGATCCTGGGGCAGTTCTGGCTATAGTAGAGGTATTGAATAAGGCATACAATCTCAAGTTGGCAACTGACCTACTTGAGGAGTCAGTGAAAAAGCTGAATGAACAGACAAACGACATAATAAGCAAATTCAATCAGATACAAAAGGACAAATCTCAGAAGCAGACTGAACAGTCAATTTACGGGTAGCTGAGAATTCCACAATCTTTGAGAATGAAGGGTATGATCTGATTTGGTGCTCAATATCTCTGTTATAGGCGGGAGCGAGATACCTCCCGAGACCTGCGCTATAGCAAGGGAGGTTGGAAGACTGCTTGCAAAGGGAGGTGCAACTGTTTTTTGCGGCGGATTGTCAGGAGTGATGGAATGCGTGGCCATTGGAGTAAGGGAAGAGAATGGTCTCGTGATAGGAATACTTCCTGGAATGGATCCTGATGCAGGAAACAAGTACCTATCCGCGGCGATTCCAACTGGTTTGGGATACGCCAGGAATTTCCTGGTTGCTAGAGCTGGGAAGGTAGTTATAGCAATAGATGGCTCCACTGGCACTCTCTCTGAGGCCTCCTTTGCGCTGACAGAGGGAAAGACGGTTATTTCAATCGGCAGTTATGAAATAACGCCAAATAAGAAGGGGGAAGGACGCTTCATAAAGGCGAGAACACCACAGGAGGCAGTTGAACTTGCGTTTCAGATAGCAAGGGAAAGGTAACAGAAATATCCTGACCAATCTAGAAACTGAAACCCAGAAATCGTCTTTATATCAAATTCGTAAATGTTTATTAATTCAGTTTAACTGCTTGGATATGGCACTCAATTCTTCCATGAATGATGCATTATGGATAAGGCAAAAGGCAGTAGAACACACAGCCCTTTTCAGAAATTCAATCCCCCTGATTGCAAGTGAAAATCTGATGAGCCCCCTAACAAAAGAGATGGTGATTTCTGATTTTAACAACAGGTATGCCGAGGGTCTCCCCGGGCACAGGTACTACCAGGGAAACAAGATTGTAGATGAGATGGAGACAAGAGTTGAGGAGCTAGTAAAGAAACTTTTCAGATCCAAGCAGGCTGACGTAAGGCCTATATCAGGAACGAATGCAAACCAGGCCCTTGTCTTTGCTTTTCTTAACCCTGGAGAAACAATATTGACTCCGAGCCTGGATTCAGGAGCTCACATTTCCTCCGCCCAATTTGGTGCCGTGGGGATGAGGGGCTGTAATATCAAGAATATGGCATTCGACACAGTGAACATGAGAGTTGACGTAGATGGAACCAGGAAGGCAATACTTGCTGAGAAACCGAAGGTGGTTCTTTTCGGATTTTCCGTATTCCTATTCCCTGCTCCTATCAAGGAACTCAAGGAAACTATAGACGAAGTAGGGAGCACTATATGGTATGACGGAGCTCATGTTCTGGGACTTATTGCAGGGGGCAAATTCCAGGATCCTCTGAGGGAAGGAGCTGACGTGATCTCCGGAAGCACGCACAAGACGTTCCCGGGACCACAGCACGGCGTGATATTAGGCAACACTGATGACGAGAAATGGAAGAAGGTGAGACGCGGCGTATTCCCGGGTGTTATTTCAAATCACCACATAGGTGCTATGGCAGGCCTAGGGGTAACTGCAGCAGAAATGATGGATTACGGGGAGTCGTACGCATCTGCAATCATAGAGAATGCGAAGACGCTTGGAGGTGAGCTCTATTCCAGAGGATTCAACGTCTTGGCAGAGAAGAACGGATTCACGGAGAGCCACACCCTCCTGATAGACGTGAAGAAGCAGGGTGGAGGCAAACACGTAGCAGAAGAATTGGAAAAGAACTTCATAATACTAAACAAGAACATGATCCCTGGCGATTCCAACACAAAGGCTCAGGATCCATCAGGGATAAGGATAGGGACACAGGAAGCAACCAGGATAGGTATGGGTAAGAGCGAGATGTCCCACATTGCTGATCTTATGGACCGGGCTCTGAAAGGAAACAATGTGAAGGATGAAGTTATAGAATTGAAGAAGGGGTTCCAGGAAGTAAGATATTGCTACGGGAAGGAAAGAGGTTACGATTTCATCGAACTGTACAGGTAAATAAGAGACAAAGGTACGAAACTGTAAGAATTCCAGTTAAAAAAGAAGCAAGTTAAGATAAATTAAATTAGCAATCTGTACTTGCCATACAATGACTACTCTAATCGATTCCTTGGAGTACATGATGAATAATTTTGAAAATCTGAGGGAACTCGACGAAAAGACGGTAGCAGACATATCCCACCAGATCCTGAATTCCAGGAATGTATTCGTATACGGCGTTGGAAGGTCTGGGATAGTCGGAAGAATGTTCGCGATGAGGCTTGTACAGTTGGGACTGCAGGCATACTTTGTTGGCGAGACCATTGCACCCGTAGTCACTGGAAAGGATTCTGTAATTCTACTGTCAGGTACAGGGGAAACTCAAGGAGCGCTTCTTGTTGCACAGATCTGTCGGCGCGTAAATGCAAAGATCATATCCATTACATCATCCACAGACAACTCCATCTACAGGGCTAGCGACTTCAGGATCGTCCTGAAGACGAACAGGTCTTCCGATCTTGCACCTCTTGGTACATTATTTGAAAGCTCCTCCCACATCCTTCTGGACATGATTGTCGCACTTTTGATGAAAATGAAGGGGGAAACAGAGGAAGACCTGAGAAAGAGGCACGCAATCTGGCTATAGCAACAGTGAAATAGAGCTACTATCTGCAGAATCATGCTGAAAGACCTGTCCAGGCTGGAATCTGTCGTTCAAGAAGTCATTACGCTCGATGAACTTAGGTCGCTAGATGCCGCTAAGGGATATTGCGGATTCGAACCATCAGGTCCATTGCACATCGGGACGGGATTGTACTGGACGAACGTATTCAATATTGCAGCAGAAGCAGGGATTGATATGAAAATACTACTGGCAGACTGGCATGCGGCGGTTAACGACAAGTTTGATGGTGACCTAGAAAAAATCAGGAGGAATGCCGAATACATGAAGGAGGGGTTCATATCCCTAGGTCTCAGTCCGAAGGTTAAGTTCATATATGCATCTGAACTGGTATCCAGCCCGGATTACTGGTCCCTCCTGCTAAGGGTCGCAAAGTCGCTTACAATATCCAGGATTAAGAGGGCACTTCCAATAATGGGAAGGAGTGAAGAGGATGCAGATAAGGACTCCTCAAAACTTATCTATCCAATGATGCAGGCTACAGATATCTTCTACATGGACCTAGACGTAGCTTTTGGAGGCATGGACCAGCGACATGTCCACATGCTCGCAAAGGACATCCACAAGAAGGTAGGGAAGAAGGGTTTCGTTGCAATTCATGGCCCATTGATTTCGTCCCTAAAGGGGGGAAATAGAATGGATCCACTGAACAAGATGAGCAAGAGCAAGGCAGACTCAGCCATTTTCATCCACGACTCGCCAGAGGAGATTTCTAGGAAGATTAGATCTGCATTCTGCCCGGAGAGGACAGTAGAGGGGAATCCAATACTTCAAATTTTCAGGAACGTCATATTTAATTTCTACAACGACGGAGGGGTTAAGGTCGGCAATAGGGATGAATATGGAAGTTATAAGGAACTTGAGCATGACTTTATAGAAGGGAGGATACATCCATCAGATCTGAAGGAATCCCTTTCATCAAAAATCACGGAAATACTTGAGCCGTCTAGGAAGTATTTTCAGGCTGACGAGAGGAGAAGAGAATTAATGGAGGAATTCAAATGAAGCCGGTTGAAGACATTAGGACAAGGAAAGGAATGAAAGTATCGGAACTAGTTGATATGTTCAAGAACTCCGGAGGTTTCACGGCTCCAAAACTTGGGGCAGCAGTGGAATTGATCAAGGAGATGAGGCGAAAGAAAGTTGAGACATTCCTAAGTTTCACTGCAGACATTGTATCAACTGGAACCAGGGGGGCCATTGTAGACCTGATCAATTCGGGATCAGTCAATCACATCATAACTACAGCCGGAACGGTGGATCATGACCTAGCGAGAAGCTACAAGAACTACTATCGTGGTGATTTCATGTTGAACGATGGGCAGTTGCTCAAGGAAAAGAAGTACAGGCTGGGGAACGTGGTAATTCCCCAAGATCATTACGGCAAGGTAGTCGAGGAGAAGATGATGCCTTTTCTTGAAAGGGAGTATCAGAAGAAAAAGAAATGGGCGATAAGCGACCTCTTGCACGATCTTGGAAGGGAGATGAAGAAGAATTCCATAATCAATTCTGCGTATGAAAAAGGTGTAGACATCTATATCCCTGGATACACGGATGGGTCATTTGGTTCACAGTTGTGGTCTTTCTGGGAAATGAACAGGGATTTTGCGATAGATTCATTGGAAGATGAACACAGGTTGAGTGAAATTATGTTCAATTCTTCCAAGGGAAAGATGGGTGCGATCATAATAGGAGGTGGCATATCGAAACATCACGTCATTTGGTGGAACCAGTTCAGGGGTGGTCTTGATTATGCGGTTTACATTACAACGGCACAGGAGTTTGATGGGAGCCTCTCCGGAGCACAGCCTAGGGAAGCAGTATCATGGGGGAAAATCAAGCCCAGAGCCAAGCAGGTATTGATTGAGGGTGAAGCTACCGTTATACTTCCGTTGATAGTTGCCTCATTATGATGCCTACACGAATTTATAACTGAGCGAAACAGAGTCAAGCATCTTCTTCAGTGAATTCTTCTGAAGAGAGTCGAACGACTTGTTCTCTATGAGGAACCCTTGTGCCCCTAGAGTCTTGTTATACATTTCCAGGAGAGCATCAGGAGTCAGGGCAGCGAATCGGTACTTTGAGGCTATATGCCCGATGGCAATTTTTTCGCTCACGGCTATCTTTGTGAATTTACTTGAATAGTGCAACCCTCCGATCCCGCAGTAAACCTCAGCATCCTCGTCGAATGATTCATAAATAGACCTTGCAACAAGATATCCAACATCTCTATCCCCGTATTCGATATCGCTCGACCCGATTTCAACAAAAACAATAGGATTCTCGGAAAAAGGACCGTGGTGCGTTGCCTCATATGTGACCTGGTAGTCTAGACCTTTTGCATACTTTGTTATGTTCAACAGTACCCCTCTTGCGTACCTGGCATCATAAGGAGCCATTTTGTTCTTCTCACCGCCAAGGTCGTTAGTGTCAAAATTTCCGGCAGCATGTACAGTGAGACTCCTGACATTCTTCATACTCTTGTGCTGGCTTGGTATTATTATTAGTTCACCCTTTGCAGCATTCACCTCCCTTTCGGGGTAATCGTGATAAACAGGATGATCTCCAAGCTCAGTTACATCAACTGAGAAATTTTTCTCAAGGAAGTAACTGATATTTCTGCCAGCAACATCATCGCTGCCATAGACTACTTTCATCGATCTTGATTGAAGAATGAAATTAAATGCTTTTCCAAGGGTGCTACGGCAAATAATCATCCTTCCAATAATTAGACTCTGCAAGAACTTAAATAAAGAAAAACACTACAAAATGATAATAATGGGCTTCCAAAAGGTCCCTTCAAGAGTTGTAAGTTGGGAAGAGATTGAAAGGTGGGCAGAAATAATCGTTGAAGAAATTGGCGACTTCAAATTCGACTGCGTAATATCTGTCATTAGAGGGGGGCTAGTCCCTGCGAGGATAGTCGCAGACTATCTGAGCATTAAGGATATATTCACTCTTAAGACAGAACACTGGGGCATCACAGCCACGCCGGACGGAAAGGCCACAGTAACTTACCCGATAGTGAAGGACCTCGATGGAAGGTCTGTCCTTGTAGTGGACGACATAACAGATACCGGTCAGTCACTTAAACTCGCGATAGAGGCAACGAAACAGAAGAATGCCAGTGTTGTAAAGAGTGCTACATTTCTCCACATAAAGAGATCTGAAATTGCCCCGGATTACTACGCAGAAGAGGTTACCGAAGAGAACTGGAAGTGGTTCATTTTCCCATGGAACAGAAGAGAGGATATCAGGAATCTGATTTTAAATTGTACCGCAGGAACTTCGACAACGGACGATATAATGACATGCCTACAAATGAAGAATGACCTCTTCATATCAAAGAGAGAATTTCAAGAGACTGTTTCGTGGCTAGAGCACCATGGCAGGATAAAGGTCGAAAAGGGGAAGATATCAAAGACCTAAGCAGTGATTATAGTTCCCGCTGTTCCCCTGAGGGCAAGCATCATATTCTCAGCGTTAGTTATTATAGCCTTCCTTCCAGTTCCCTCAACAAAATTTAAGGCCGCATCTATCTTCGGAAGCATGCTTCCTGAAGCGAAATGGCCTTCAGACCTCAGCTTCTTTATTTCATCCGCTTCAATTGTTCCCAGTTTTTGCTTGTTGGGCTTATTGAAATTTATGTAGGCTGCGTCTACAGCTGTCAGAATTATAAATAGGTCCGTGTTAAGCTTTACTGCCAAGAGGGCTGATGCCAGATCTTTATCAATGACAGCCTCAATTCCAGAATAGCCACCATCTGACTTGACTACTGGGATACCTCCACCTCCAACTGCGATCGGTACAAACCTTTCGTTCATCAGGTACTTTATCTGCTCGAACTCCACAATATCAACTGGAATGGGTGATGGGACAACCCTTCTGTACCCACGACCTGCATCTTCCTTCATCACGAATCCGTTGTTGGATTCGAGTACTCTTGCTTCATCCCTTGTGTAGTACTTCCCTACAGGCTTTGTCGGATTCTTGAATGCAGGGTCATCCTTCTCGACAACAGTTCTCGTGATTAGTGTAGCAACTTTCTTTTTTATCCCAAATTCGTTGAAAACCTTCTGGAAAGAAGTCTGAAGGAAATACCCAATGTTTCCCTGAGACATTGCACCGCAAACGTCTAGTGGCATTGCAGGGCTCACGGAGCTTGAAAACTCATTCTGAAGAAGTATTGCTCCAACTTGAGGTCCATTGCCGTGAGTCAGAACAACTTCATTTTCCCTGAAGAACTCAGAAGTCTTTCTGGCTGTCAGTTCTGCCCTGTAAATCTGTTCTTCCGCAGTTCCCCTGTCGTATTTTTCTAACAACGCGTTGCCGCCTACAGCTAGAGTTGCTCTCATTGATTCACCAAGAGAAGACTTAAGTCCTTACGTCCTAATGAAAATTACCCATATTGGTTCTATAGGGCGCGGGTTAGATCAACCTATGGGAAATCAGTGTAAATCTCTTGGATCGCGACATTTTGTTCACTGAGCTATACAATTTCTAAATAGTAGGTGTTTGATATTCTAAGACTGGTAAACATGAAAACTTTTGTTCTTGTGCCTGGTGCGTGGTTGGGTGCTTGGGTTTGGAATAAGGTTACTCCCTTGCTGGAAAGGGAAGGTAATATCGTATTCCCCATAACACTCACCGGAATGGGGGAGAGGGTGCATCTCTATTCTAACGAGTTTGGAATTGAAACGACAGTAAGAGACGTATTGAACGTGATAAAGTTCAACCAAATGAAAGATGTCATCCTGGTTGGTCACAGTTTCGCATCAAAGGTCGTAGCATCTGTTGCAGACAGGATATCTGAAAGGATAAAGATGATAATATATCTGGATACATTCAGGCCTGAAAAAGTAAGGACCCCACAGTTGAGTTTTATCCCTGATGAATTCGGCGAGCTGGGCCAATGGCAAACTACGGTCCCATTCACGGATAACGTTCTGAAGATGATAGGGGATGATGTCGCTGGTGATGACAAGGAATGGATGCACTCTCTTGCTACTCCCTGGCCCCTAAGATACGCTACTGACCCGATAGTACTGTCAGAGAAATTTGATGCTGTCAAGAGTGCGCATATATTTTGCACAAGGAGCGGGAGCGATGTCAACGAGATAATTGCTGGGAAATGGGGCAAAATAGAGGGAGACTACAAGATAATTGATTCGGGACATTTTCCCATGGTGACAAAGCCCGATGAAACGGCAAAAGCTTTACTGGAACTATCCGGGGGATGATTTCATTTCAAACTGTAAGAGCGTTATTCAATGGCATCATCTTGTGGATTCATTTCAGGATCTTTCCAGTCATTAGATACCAGACGACCAGGTCCATTATTCCTGGTTCGAGATGGTGTCTTGCTGAAATTTCCAGGAATAATTTCTCCTCTCTCTCATAATCCTTTCTGTTCCTAACCTTCACTTCCCTCCCAAAGTAGTTTGACAGGAATCTCTGTATGTGCTTGTCCAGAATTGGATATTGGAAATAACCTGTATTCCTCAAAAAGTGGGAGGCTTCCTTCATCCCGATTCCCATGTAATTCTCGACGAGCAGGTTCCTCCTGTCCTTTGATCTCAGTATTCCTGGCAATAGTCCTTTCTTTTTGTAATTCTCTGCGATAAATCGTGATCTTGTGTTAGGAAATCTGTAATGGCATCTGATGAGGCTCCTTCTAAGACTCTCTTTGTCGTACTTTTGTATCCCGTCTAGATATTCCTGGCATTTAAGCCCCATCTCCGCTGAAGTGTTTGCGGTAAGTGTACAGAAGACAAGTTCTGAAAACTTATCTTCTAAACTGGCCACTTTCTTGGCAGAGAACTCCCGCTTCCTTTCTTTGATAATTCCAAATATTGAGCTATCGGAGATGACGGAATTTATTTCACCATCCAGGGATTCTAGCATCTAAATTGCCATGCTTTCGACAATCTATATTTTACGTTTCTTTGTCATATCTTGAAAGTGCACGTTCTAAATAAAAGCATACGACGAGAGAGATGCGATTTAATATGCGTTGTACACAATTATATTTATATTTAATAGTTATACATTACTCCGGTGAATATTAATGGGCGATCTTACACCACCCGCTCAGAAAGTTTATGATTCCCTCAAGCGACTAGGTTCAACTTCAGAAGACAAGCTGAAGACTGCCGACGATATAATGAAGGCCAGTTCAATGGGCAAGGGACTGGTTACAAATGCACTCCAAGAGCTTCAGAATAAAGGATATGTAAAGAGAGTAGTTAGGCAGAAGAGTGCGGGGTACTTCGTAGTCAAATGAGCAGAACTCTAGTCCTTTGCGTAGACAGGGACAATGATTTTGGCGAGAAAGCAGGGGTAAACTCTCCGATCATCGGAAGAGAGAAGAACCTGGAAGCTGCAAATGCATTAATGCTCAAGGATGCGGAGGACTCAGACGCAAACGCTCTTTTCTCCGCGATATCCACGTTTGACTCACTTAGGAATTCTGGAGAAGAAGTAGAAATTGCAACTATTTGTGGGAACAAGAACGTCGGGACGGTATCCGATGAGGTTCTTGGCAGGCAAATAGACGAAGTTGTCCTGAAGGTGAAACCAGATGATGTGATCGTGGTTTCTGATGGCGCAGAGGACGAGTTCATTCTTCCTCTAATACAGAGCAGGATAAAGGTCAGGGCCATAAAGAGAGTAACGGTCAGGCAGGCTCCACGCATTGAGTCAATGTATTATATTGTGGTGAAGGCACTGAAGGAGGAGAAATTCTTAAAGAAGGTGCTGGTACCTATTGGTGTAGCCTTTCTTGTACTCGGAGTAACAATATTGTTCGTGCTTGTCCTCAGGGTCTACCTCTATGGCTTGGGAAGCCTTGACCCTTCCACTACCGGATTCATGACGGTGGTGTCAGCAATTGGAATTTATTTTCTGGGGAAGGCATATTCTGCGGGCAAGAGGATTTCAGATGGATTTTCAAAGCTAGTGGAGGAATTCGTGAATACAAGGGTAACTGTATTCTCGCTGTTGATAGCAGTCGCAACATTCGCATACGGAATATACAGTGGCCTTGAAGTGGCCTTCCATACCGGGGACGTAGTTCTAGCCTTGATCTACCTGATTTACAGATTGGTACCTTTCACCATAGCTGCAATTCTTATATTTGACGTCGGTAGAATAGTGGAAGGGTTCATGATTTTCGAGAAGGGGAAGAGGGGAGAGATGATAAAATCATACCTGCTTTCTGCATCATTCTACATAAGCTTCTTTGCTGCCGTGCTTGGCTTGTTGTCGTTTGTGAATGTTGCGTACCAGACTGGTGTGGCAAGAACAGACTATCTTGCACTTGCAGTTGTGTTGACTGCCCTTGGTGTCAGTCTGGGTGTAATCATTTCTATCTTCAGAAGGAAATATGGAAGAGAACACCAGGAACCTAAGTCGGAACTTGATGCTTCACAGAAGGATAGTCGCATCGTTTAGATTTAACCCCTACAGGGATTTCCTTGCGGGAATCGAATTAAGCGACCTCATAAGAAGAGATGCCTGGAAATTACTACCGAAAGAGGATACGGTAAGCGTGATCGGTCCATCTGATCCTACTGAGAGCCCTGAAGGATACGTTGTAGTAGCAGATTCAGCACTTGACCACTATTCGGGCAGGGTAGACATGATTGTTTCTGATCTCGATGGCCCGATTCAAAAAATAATAGATCAGGAAGACAGTCTCAAGGTAATTCACGCGCATGGAGACAACATACAGAAGCTTGGGGAAGTTGTTCCGAGACTCAAAGGAACAATACTGGGCACAACTCAAAGCATTCCAGTTCGTGCGGTCAGGAATATAGGGGGTTTCACGGATGGTGACCGCAGCGTCATAATGGCATCGTTGCTTGGCGCCAAGAGGATATTCATTCACGGCTTTGACTATTCAAATCCGGTTGACGGACCGAGAGACGTGAAATTTATGAAATTGCAGTTCGCGAAGGGAATAATAGATAACGTAAAAAGCGCAGAAGTTGTATACTTGCGAAGATGATAATCGCAGATAGCATGCTTGGAAAATTGTCAAGGTATCTGAGAATGATAGGGTACGAGGTGGAATATATGGATAGTGACAAGGATGATTCATATATTGCTGGTCTATCGGGAGATAACTTGATATTGACAAGAGACAAGCAGCTTCACGAAAGGGCCAAGGGATCAATCCTAATAAAATCGTTCGATCCAATAGACCAGCTTGAGGAAATAAAAGGGAAGCTGCCAGCGCCAAGACACAAGTTCATGGAACTGTGCAGCATCTGCGGAAGTGTTCTTGATAAGGTCGAGAAGAATGACAATCTTCCAAGCTACGTGAACAAGGAGGCAGGAGAAATATTCCGTTGCAATAAATGTGGAAAATTTTACTGGGATGGAAGCCACACTGAAAACTTCAGAAAGATGCTGGGGAGAATCGGAATTGAAGTTCAATAGAAAGGAAGAAGTTGTAAACATAGAAATCACCAGCGAGGAGGATCTATGGTACCTATCACTTCTCCTTAAGCCTGGAGATACGCTTATAGGAGAAGTCCTAAGGAGGGTCGAAAGGAAAGATGATGTAATAAGGAACAAGAAGACTGAGAGGGAGAGAATAAAGGTATCAATAAGGATTGAAAGCGTGGATTTCATGGAGCTATCGTCAAGGATACACATACTCGGAGAGATCATTGGGGGCCCGGAAGACTATGTCGGAGAGCACCAGTCAATAAATGTTGAACCCGGTTCGACATTGTCTATCATCCCTTCAGATCCAGTTTCGTTCATTAGAACACTTGAGGAATCCTCTAATCTGACTAATTCTTCCGTGCTAGTCCTCTCTACTGATGATCAGTACATAACCCTTTACGGAATTAACGAGTCGAGGAACGAAATGATCTGGCGAATATTCACTGGGTCTGGCAAGATGTACGAAGGGAAACAGAATAACCCCAGGAACGAATTACTTGAAAAGATAGAGAAGTACAGGCAGTCGGAAATATACGTGATAGGACCCTCAATATTCCGGGACTCAATATCTAAGGTACTTTCGAAGGAAGGGTTCAAAGCAATAAACACTCAGGTAGGGGAATCAGAGGAAGACGGTATCAGGGAGCTCCTCCTGGCAGGCGTTGTGAATCTCAGGAGGAGCCAGGAAAGCAAGCTCGTTTCTGATTTCCTGAAGGGGGTGGGGTCAGGAACCTCTGTCTACGGAAAGAAAGAGGTTGAAAGTGCTCTCGACATGAAGGCTGTTGCAATCCTCCTGATCTCAGACAAATTTTTTAGAAGGGTCGATTCATCAAATTTCATGGAAAAGTGCTACCAAGGAGGCGGGAAAGTGTTCGTGGTGCACAGCTCTTGGGAGACGGGGAAAATGGTGGAATCCTACGGCGGTGTGGTCGCAATTCTCAGGTACAGAACCGACTTCTTATCCGCCTGAAAATGACTTAATTATTGTGACATTATCTTCTCCGCCAATTATTACGTCCTCAGGAACAGGTCTTCCATTTTTGAGAATGATGGTTGAACTAGAATTGAGTCCAAGTTCCTTAAGAAGTTCCTCTCCGCTAATGCTACCTTCTAAAACTAACTCTTTTGCTTCCCCGAATATCTTGACTTTTGTCATCTCTTTTCATCAAAAGCAAATCTTCCTTTAAATATATACATGATGAACAAATTGCCACGTAATCGTGTTCAACCATAGGCCCATCCGGATGACTGAACTGTTTCTTCCAAAAGTATTGTCAGGGAAGGTGACATTTTCATCGAGTGCGTTCTTAGGAACGGCATCCACACTAGTTAGTCGCAAACACAAATCTAGGCATCGTCCTTTGTGGTTGGCCCTAGATGGGGCAGTTAAAGGGTGAACATTCCAAAGAGATTTCAAGATCCTTATAGGAGCTGTATTTTTGGAATAATCGTAGCCAATTGTTTCACTGCCTGGTTGATTACAATGTTTGTGAACGCCCCAGGGTATCGCTTATTCACTTACAGGCTACAAGTTAAGCTCTCGTCCTTCCATACAACGGAACCAAAGACATCTAAGGTTAGTTGTCATTAGATGGGCCAGTAACAAGAGTCCTTGATTTGGATCGATCTCTACCTGGCTTTCACTGAAGACATTCCCGGAAGTTGAAATATAAGGTCAGGATTTCAATCTCATTGGTAACCCTTATAGATGATCGCAACAAAGAGGTAAACGTCCCTGAAAAAATTGAGAGAATTGTTAGCCTGAGCCCTGCGATAACCGAAATCTTGTTTGATTTGGGCCTAGGTGACAAGGTAGTTGGAGTTACGCCATTTTGCGTAAGGCCAATAGAGGCAACTAAAAAGAAGAAGGTAGCAAGCTATGGCTATGCCAGCCTCGAGCAGTTTGACAAGATAAAGCCCGATGTTGTACTAACGGTCACTGGATACCAGAACACAGTTGCCGATCAGCTCTCTCCACATTTCCCAACGTTCTCCTTCAGGCTTCCGTCATCCCTTGCGGGCGTTGTAGATCTCGTTACAAAAGTCGGTATAGTTGTGGGAAAGGAGGATGACGGGAGGCTACTGGAAAGAAAACTGCTTGATTTCATGAAAGGGATTAGTAAAGGGAGGGAGAGGAGCGTATACTTCGAATGCGACCTAGGGGGTCATGTAACATTCGGCGCATTATCTTACATCACAGACGTGCTTCGCTACATGAACTTCAAGTCCATATATTCCTGGTCATTGAGTGAATGGCTAAAGCCCGACGATGAATTTATCAAATCAGCCGATCCAGAATACGTGATCCTGGAACCAAAGATGTTTTCGGCAAGGGATCCAAAACTTGTTGAGAAAATAGTAGAAAGCAGAGGGTGGGAAGGATTGTCAGCGTACAAAAACAAGAGGATCTTCCTGACTCCTGGCACATACGATTTCTTCGCGCACCATGGTCCATCACTTATCACAGAGGTTCTGCCTTGGCTGGAGAAGATTGGTTGAGGTGAGAACATTCACACCATTAATATTATAAACTTTACCGTAAAAATACCATCTGGCCCTGAGGAACTTTGGAATAAAAATAAACATGGCTAGATTTTAATGCCAAACAAAAAACGAAAACACAAAGAATATGTATAACAAAAAGATAAGGTCGAGCAATTCCAGAGGTTTAAAATGAGTTTGTATAAAATTTCAATTGCAGCGGGGGCTGAAAATATGGGATTGCTGGAGGGCTAGATTTCTATGGCTAAATATAATATATTAATGCACGAGATGGTTCCAGAGCATTGGTTGGTTCCAGTAAAGGAGGAGGAAAAAATTTTGAAGACACTTGGAGTGACCAAGGGACAGCTTCCAAAGATAAGAAAATCTGACCCGGTTATAAAAGCTCTGGAAAAAGTTGAGGGGGAAATTGTTCCAGGCAGAATGATTGAAATTGTCAGGAAGAGCAGAACAAGAGGAATTGCCAAGATTTATAGAACCGTGATAGGTGAATAATAGATGTATAGTATCTTGAATACGTTTTTTAAGGAGATGGAAGTAGTCAACCATCAGCTAGTTTCTTACAACGATTTTATCCCAACAGATGATAACCCGGATTCTGGAATGCAGCAGGTCTTCGACACTCTAAGAGTGACGGAGGATGACTTACCTGGGGAAATGAAGCTTGATAGATCAAAGACGGGCGGGGTAGACATCAGGATAAGGTTTGGCCGCCCCAAGAATGTTGAAAAACCGGAACCTACGGTTTCAATAGAACTTCCGAAAATAAGGGAACCTACAGGATCTGAGAATTACATTACCCCTCTGGAAGCAAGGCTAAGGGACCTAAACTACATGGCTCCTCTTTTCCTTGATTTCACTGTTCTTGAAGAGGATACGGAGGTAAGGAACGAGAAGATAAAAATTGGCGAATTCCCAGTTATGGTCAGGTCCAAAATATGCATACTACATAAGAATAACACAGATGAATTCATCAGGAGGATCAATCTCAGGAAGGACGAGAAGATCAGGGGAATGACTGAGGAAGAGCTGCTCTCCCTCCCATACGAGAAGAAGCTGCAGCTTCTTGGAGAGGATCCCCAGGATCCAGGCGGATACTTCATTATTGGAGGTACGGAGAGAACCTTGATTTCAATGGAGGACCTTGCGCCTAACAAGATCATAGTTGAATATGAAGAAAAGTATGATTCTAGAGTTGAGGTTGCCAAGATTTTCTCCCAGAAAGAAGGGTACAGGGCCTTGATAGTGGTAGAAAGGAAGGCAGACGGAATACTTACAGTTTCAGTACCTTCTATCGCGGGGACCATACCGCTTGTAGTTCTTATGAAGGCACTCGGTGTTGACAAGGACAAGGACATCTATGATTCCATTGTAACAGACGAGAGGATGATACCGATCGTACTGGCGAACATTGAAGACTCCGAGAACACAGAGCTCTATCCACCGAGCGGCATCATGAGCGAGAAGGACGCGATCAACTATCTCGAGAAGAGATTCGCAGCAGGGCAGGCGAAGGAGTTCAGGGAAAAGAAGATGTCACAGATCCTAGACAAGAATCTCCTTCCTCATCTTGGAGATTCGTTCCAGGACAGGACAAAGAAGGGCATCTACCTCGGAAGGATGGCGAGGGCGCTTCTGGAACTTTACCTTGGCGTAAGGAAAGAAGACGACAAGGATCACCTCGCAAACAAGAGAATTAAATTATCAGGAGACCTGCTTGAGGAGCTCTTCAGGAGCTCTGCACAGGCCCTGCTTAAGGACCTTAAGGGTCAACTTGAGAAGACATACAACAGAAAGAGAGGGATAAGGCTGAATGCTGCAGTCAGGCAGGACGTCCTGAATGAGAAGCTCAAACATGCGATATCGACAGGAAACTGGATCGGCGGAAGGACAGGCGTTTCGCAGCTGCTTGAAAGGACTTCGTACATAGCTACGCTATCACACCTGAGGAGGATTTCCTCCCCGCTCACGAGATCACAGCCACACTTCGAGGCAAGGGATCTCCACCCAACCCAATGGGGAAGAATGTGCCCCAATGAAACACCTGAAGGTCAGAACTGCGGACTGGTTAAGAATGCAAGCCTTGTTATTGATATAACTGAAGGTTACCCAGAAGAAAACATCATCGAGCTCCTGAAGAAGATGGGTCTCGAGGAAATACTTGGCGAGAAGCCAGGATTGTCTAGGATATATGTCAATGGAAACCTGATCGGCTATCACAAGGACGGGCAGAGCGTCGTTTCAGAGATCAGGAAGAAGAGGAGGTCTGGCAATATATCCAACCAGGTGAACATCAGGTTCGATGACACCACTAACGAAGTGATAATAAACACGGACAAGGGAAGGATCAGAAGGCCTCTGATAATAGTTTACAATGGGAAGATAAAGTTTAACAGCACGATAAGGGAGAATCTCATATCGGGCAAGATTGGAGTCAAGGACCTAATATCTAATGGCATAATAGAATGGCTCGATGCGGAAGAGGAAGAGAATGCATACGTTGCAATATATCCTTACGAGAAGCCGCTTAAATGTCCGCACTGCGGCACATACCTTTACAGCGATCTTACAGAATGGACTAATCCCGGCGAGGAGAACGTGAAGCTGAAGTGCCTCAAGTGCAATGAAACATTCGACGGGAAGAAGAGCTACGGACCTGAGCATACCCACCTGGAAATTGACCCCATGATGATCCAGGGAGTTGTTGTCGGAGTGATTCCATATGCGGAACACAACCAGTCACCAAGGGTAACGATGGGCGCTGCCATGACGAAGCAGTCCCTTGGACTCTCGTCTTCAAACTACAGGCTTAGGCCTGATACCAGGGGACACGTGCTCCATTATCCGCAAAAGCCAATGGTAACCACTGGAGCTGCAAAGTACATTAAGTACAACAGGAGACCCTCTGGGCAGAATGCTGTCGTAGCCCTTATCTCTTATCACAACTACAACATCCAGGATGCTGTCATAGTCAACAAGGCATCTGTGGAAAGGGGGTTCGGAAGATCTGCATTTTTCAGGACCTACAAGGCAGAGGAGAAGAGGTACCCCGGAGGGCAGGAAGACAAGTTCGAGATACCACCGCCAGAGGTAAGGGGAGTTAGGAGCGAAGAATCTTACAGGAACCTGGACGAGAACGGCATGGTTTCTCCTGAGATTTATGTTTCTGGCGGGGACGTTATAGTTGGCAAGACTTCACCTCCAAGATTCATGGAAGAGGAACAGAAGATTTCTATCCAGAAAAGGAGGGAGAGCTCCATCACGAACAGGCCTGGAGAAACAGGGCATATAGATTCAGTAATCCTTACCGTCTCGGAAAACAACAGCAGACTGCTCAAGGTAAAAGTAAGGGATGACAGGATTCCAGAACTTGGAGACAAGTTCGCGAGCAGGCACGGCCAGAAAGGTGTAATCGGAGCGATCATTCCGCAGGAAGACATGCCTTTCACTGAGGAAGGTGTGATACCAGATCTTATAATAAATCCGCATTCCATCCCTAGCAGGATGACCGTCGGGCATCTACTTGAAACAATAGGAGGAAAGGTAGGCGCTCTCGAAGGGAGGTTCATCAACGGGACTGTTTTCGAGGGAGAACCTGAAGAGTCCCTGAGAGAATCACTTGAGAGGAACGGATTCAAGTATTCAGGAAGGGAAACGATGTACGATGGAATAACAGGAAGGAAGTTCAAGGCAGACATATTCATCGGGGTAGTATACTACCAGAAACTGCACCATATGGTTGCAGGAAAGTTCCACGCTAGATCAAGAGGACCGGTGCAGATACTCACGAGGCAACCGACGGAAGGTAGGTCCAGGCAGGGAGGTCTAAGGTTCGGTGAGATGGAAAGGGATACACTCATAGGGCACGGTGCAGCTATGGCAATTAAGGACAGGCTGCTAGACCAGAGCGATGGATTCACAGTATACGTTTGCGGCGATCCTGACTGCGGTCACGTTGCAATCTACGATTACAAGACACATCAGCTAAGATGCCCTGTATGCGGTAACACCAGCAATATCAGGCCAGTCGAGACAAGTTACGCATTCAAGCTGATGAGGGATGAACTAATGTCTCTTGGTGTAGTCATGAGGCTTAGGCTGGGTGATTTGAAGTGAAGGTTGAGATTTCAAAGGGAATAGAGGAACTCAAGTTTGCGCTACTGTCTCCAGACGAGATAAGGAGAATGTCAGCCGTTAAGGTGATCACTCCAGACACATACGACGATGATGGATATCCGATAGAGAAAGGGCTCATGGACCCATCCATGGGAGTGATAGAACCGGGACTGAAGTGCAAAACATGTGGAGGGAAAGTCGACCAGTGTCCGGGTCATTTCGGGCATATCGAACTTGCGATGCCCGTCGTTCACATCGGATTCATAAAGGAAATCTATTCAATCCTGTCAAGTACGTGCTCCAACTGTGGAAGAATAAAGCTAGCTGACGACAAGCTAAAGGAGTATTTTCAGAGAATAAAGGATACAGCAGACAGACTGAGCGACATCGAATATGACGACATCGTTTCAGAAGTGGAATCTGAAGCTTCCGATGTGGTTATCTGTCCACATTGCCATTTCGAGAACCAGAAGGTAGCGCTGGACAAGCCGACAACGTTCAGGGAAGAGGGGAAGAAGCTCACTCCAAAGGAAATAAGGGAAAGATTCGAGAAGATTCCTAATGAGGACCTACCTCTGATAGGCCTGGACCCAAAGGTGGCCAGGCCGGAGTGGATGGTCCTTACAGTTTTCCCTGTACCACCCGTTAACGTGAGACCCACGATAACGCTTGAGACGGGGGAGAGAAGCGAAGATGACCTTACGCACAAACTTGTGGATGTTATAAGGATAAACCAAAGATTGAGGGAGAACAGGGACCAGGGTAGCCCGCAGCTGATCATAGAAGATTTGTGGGACCTCCTTCAGTATCACATTACAACATACTTCGATAACCAGACTCCCGGAACTCCGCCTGCAAGGCACAGGTCCGGGCGATCACTTAAGACGCTTGTTCAGAGGCTCAAGGGAAAGGAGGGAAGGTTCAGGAGCAACCTTTCTGGCAAGAGGGTCAACTTTTCTGCTAGGACTGTAATCAGTCCGGAACCGTTCCTTTCAATAAATCAGGTAGGGGTACCGGAAAAGGCCGCAAGGGAACTCACTGTAACGGAAACAGTTACGGAGCACAATTTCGAGAAACTCAAGGAACTGATCAAGAACGGTCCCGGGAAGGAAGAGGACGTCTACAAGCCGGGAGTTAACTATGTTTACAGGACTGACGGAAGCAGGATAAAGATATCAGACAAGAATGCGGCTGAAGTGGCGGAAAAGATGGAAATAGGCTGGCAGGTTGAAAGACAGATGGAGAATGGCGACATAGTACTGTTCAATAGGCAGCCGAGCCTGCACAGGATGTCGATGATGGCCCACGAAGTTAGGGTCCTCCCTTACAGGACTTTCAGGTTCAACCTGGCCGTCTGTGCACCGTACAATGCAGATTTTGATGGAGATGAAATGAACCTCCACGTGCTTCAGAGCCAGGAGGCAAGGGCAGAAGCAGAGATACTCATGAAGGTCCAGGAGAACTTCCTTTCTCCGAGATTTGGGGGGCCGATAATGGGTGCGATTCACGACCACATAACTGCACTCTTCATGTTAACATACAAGAACCCACTGATTCCGCTTGATGCGGGACTGCACATAATGAGTTACATTGACGTAGGCAAAACTCCGGAGACCGTGGAGGTGGATGGGAAGAAGTACTTTAGGGGCAGGGACATATTCTCCATGATACTTCCAGAGGGCGTCAACCTGGAATTCAAGGGAAAGCTGGGGGACAAGAGTCTCGACCCAAATGGGACAGAGGGCACTATAAAGATAGAGAACGGCAAGCTAATTAACGGTGCAATTGATGAAAATGCAATAGGGCAATCCAAGGGTGTACTTCTGGACTACGTACTTAGGAAGTACGGGAATGCAGAAGGAGCAAAGTTCCTGGATAACCTCACTAGGCTTGCTGCAGGCGTGATAAGCTTCACTGGATTCTCCACTGGAATAGATGATGAGGATGTACCAGGTGAAGCTAAGGCACAGCTGAGGGAAGTTGGAAATGAGGCCGTCCAGAAGGTAGAAAAACTCATCGAGAACTACAAGAACGGTCTTATAGGAATGGAGCCTGGAAAGACTCTTGAGGATACACTCGAATCGATGGTTATGAAGGCGCTTTCCCAGGCAAGGGAAAAGAGCTCTGAAATCGCTTCTCATTACCTTGGTATGGATAATTCTACAGTCATAATGGCAAGGTCCGGCGCTAGGGCGAACATGATGAACCTGGCACAGATGGCCGGAATCATAGGTCAGCAGAGTATCAGGGGTCAGAGGCAGCACAGGGGGTATACCAACAGAACGCTACCCCATTTCCAGAAGGGTGACATAGGCGCTTACGCGCGAGGATTCGTCAGCTCATCTTACAAGGAGGGACTGAATCCAACGGAATACTTCTTCCACGCGACAGGAGGAAGGGAGGGGTTAGTGGATATAGCTGTCAGGACATCAAGATCCGGTTACATGCAGAGGAGACTGATCAACGCTCTTGAGGATTTGAAGGTATCCGATGAGGGCAAGGTCCTGGATACGGAAGACTCCATTATCCAACTGGAATACGGGGAGGATGGGACAGACCCATCGAGATCCTTCGAGGGGGAATCAGTAGACATCGACTATCTCATCAAGGAGATGTTTGGAAAGAAGTACGGGGGGAAACAATGACAGTCCTGGCCTGGAAAGATACCCTGAAGAAGGTCAAGGAGCTCATTGACAAGGCTCCCGTTGGATACTGCCTGGATTACGATATACCTCCTGACAAAACAGTTAAGGAAGCTCTCATAACTATCACAGGCAAGACGTTCGTTGCGAAAGCAAAGATATCGAAAATAGCGCCATACCAGAACGAGAAGAACGTGATCAAGAAAAAGAAGGATAAGTTGAAGACTCTTGTGATGATAGAAAAGATAGAGGAGATACAGGACGACATAGTAAATTACGAGGAAGTGAACGGTGGTTCCATCGACAAGATACTCTCCTACGTAATTCTATCCAGAAAGGAAGAGGCCAAGATTGTACAGAGAGAACCGATGGAAGAGAAGCTCGGCAATGATGTGAAGGCAATACTCCAACAGGTGGAGAAGGATGGGGTAGACCTGCCTGTAAAGATTGCAGAACAACTTGCTGAGGCTAAGAAGCAATACAAGATAGAGGGGAAGGACTTCGACAAGCTTGTAAAAGCGGCAGTAGAGAAGTACAAGGAGACGGAGGTTGATCCATTTGAGGCGGTAGGGATAGTGGGTGCCCAAAGCATAGGTGAACCGGGCACACAGATGACGATGAGGACTTTCCACTTTGCAGGTGTCGCCGAAATGGACGTTACCCTTGGTCTGCCAAGGCTGATAGAAATAGTTGACGCGAGGAAAACACCAAGCACTCCATCCATGACAATATATCTTTCAGAGAAAGCAAGAGGGGATGAGGACAAGGCGGTAGGGCTCGCTAGGTCAATAGAGTCCACGACCCTACTCGACATAGCGGACATTGAGGTTAACACTACTGAGAGTTACGTCAAGATCCTCCTCGACAAGCAGAAAATGCAGGAAAGAGGACTCAAGAAAGAGGAGATTCTCCCGAGACTCAAGAAGATCAGGATGCAGAAAACAACGATAACTGAGGAGGAAAACGAAATAAGGCTCACGCTTGACGAGCCTTCGTTCAAGAGAATATACCAGCTGTATGAGAATCTCAAGACATTCCAGGTCAAGGGTCTAGGAGGAATCAAGAGGGCTATAGTGAAGTTCGACCAGAAGGCAAAGGAATGGGTCATCTATACTCAAGGCTCCAATCTTGCAGGAGTACTGGAACTTAAGGATGTAGATTTCTCCAGGACAAGAACAAATGACATCATCGAGATCTCCCAGGTACTGGGGGTGGAAGCCGCACGTGAGGCAATAATTGAGGAAAGCACTTCAACACTTCACAATGCGGGTCTCAATACCGATATTAGGCACCTGATGCTTGTAGCTGACATGATGACGTTTTCGGGAGTTGTAGAAGCCATTGGCAGGCACGGCATTTCCGGAAAGAAAGCATCTGTCCTTGCCAGGGCTGCTTTTGAAATCACAAGCAAGCACCTACTCAACGCAGGACTCATCGGCGAAGTAGACAGACTGAACGGAGTGGCAGAAAATATTATAGTAGGACAACCAATAACCCTCGGAACAGGCGCAGTAAAGCTTGCTTACAGGAGAGAGGATTAAATGGACTACAACTGGGAACTTGGAAGATTGAAGGAAACAGGGAAGTTTGTACTTGGAGAGAAGACAACGAAGAAGCTGGTGAAGAAGGGGGAGGTGAAGGCTGTATTATTCGCAAACGAGCCTCATCTTAAATCAGAATTTGATCAGACAAAATCCCCTAAGTTCACAGTACCACTGAATTCGTTACAACTGGGCAATCTATTCGGGAAGCCATACCCGGTTTCCATGATCGGCGTGATAGATTCCGGCGTTTCTCAATTCAGGGAGAATGAGTGAAATTGGGAGAAATAACGCTCGATACCAGGAGCCTTGACCTCATTCAACTTTTCGAAAAATCGGTTGGACTCCCTGTAAAGGACGTCATGGAAACTGAGGATGTAATTTTCTACGTGCTTGAAAAGGGTGGGACTTATAAACTCTTCACAAGCGACGACAAGAAGAGGGCACTGGACAGGATAAAGGAAAGCATGAAAAAGAGGATAAACGTTCTAGATTACTCTCCAGAACCTGAACAGTTCTTCAGGAACCTTTTTTACAGGTACAAGGTTGTTTCCCTTAACATAACAGCTGGAGAAAGCGGTTATGTCGTAAACGTAAAAGTTGACCCGAATTACAAGGCATCTGCAATAGGCAAGGAGGCAAAGAACCTCAAGACTGCAATGCTCCTCGCGAAGAGGCATTTCACGATTGCAAGACTTTACATCGAGTGACATAAATATACTGCTCAAATTTTCAGGATAACCTGCCCCTTATTACCAATAGGGACTTATTTCTATGACGTAACATTTCAAGGAAATTTTGGTGGACTCCGACCACACAATTCTATTGCATTTTCTTGAGGGTTAACATAAATTCGGATAAACTGGTCACAGAATTTACAAATGACCTTGACTGAATTGCAAGTAAAGGAAGAGATACGGATTGTTCAGGACTGCATTATTTGGTCTTTTGTCGCTCCAGTGGAACTCTGCATCTGTAGCATATTTATAAGAAACAGGTAATCTTTCGATTCCAAAAGCTATAAAGGGGATCGCCTTCCAACTATCAATTCTCCTTAGGGACTTCCAGCATACACAGAGTAGCAACAAGAAACCCCTTCATTTCTCTTGAGGTTTAATGAAAACTGCGTTATCCCCAAAGGAACGAGGGAAGTTCGTTTTGGAAATGTAGATGAGATTAAGCCAATTACATAACTATTTCTATGGTTTTCTTCGGTCTCGTTGCACCAGCCACTATCCTTATGTTTGATATGGAAACTGAATAATACTTTGCAAGCTGCCTAATGACGTCTACATTCGCCCTGTTATTCTTCCTTTTCTCGTTTGTGAAGACGACCACTTTTCCTTCTATCTCCTCGACTGGCCTGTCTCCATGACGTACAATGACATCGATCTTCATGCTTGAAATTCACCTCCTCATATATTTGGGTCTGTTAAGGATTACTCATTTCATCACAATTCATGAATACTCCTTTTTTATATTTAGAAACTTAAGGCAATATAGTTGAAACAAATGAAACCTCTTCCATTTGAACCATCTAATAGTCCTTCAGAGTAACTGCAGCGACAATGAATTAAATGCTGTATGAAAGAACATAAAAATCTGAATCTTAAATTTACCATTAGTCAACGATCTTAATTCCGATATTTTCCGATAAGGTAAAAATCAGAACTATCCACTATCTTGACCTTCCTGACTTCTCCAAGCTTTCCTGTCTTTAATATCACTGGGTGGTAGTTTTTGTCCCTGCCGATGAATGTTCCATTCTTCCCGATCTCCATCGCCCTCACTTCCAATTCCTTTCCCACAAATCTTTCGAGTGACCTTTCAGAAATATCCCTATGGATATCCGTGAGTATCCTACTCCACTGTGCAGTCTGATTTGTTGGAGGTACCTTCCACCTGTATGCAGCTGTTCCAGGGCGTGGAGAATACCTTGTTATGTTAAGTATCTCCGGCTTTACCTTTCTTATCACATCTGCAGTTGCTCTGAGACCAGCAACAGATTCATACGGAAAGCCAACGATTACATCCGTGCTCATGATTCCTTCAGGGTACGCGTCACGGAATTTTGCAGCGACCTCTAGGAACTTTTCTATTTTGTACTGTCTTCCCATCTTCCTGAGGACCATTGGGTCCCCGCTCTGAAAAGGGATGTGAAGAAACTTGTAGACCTTGTCAGATTCCATTACTTTTAGAAGGTCATCGATGATCGAACTTGCGTTCTCTGGTTCCATCATTCCTATCCTGATACTGAAATCGCCTTCTAACTGCGCTATCTTCTCGACAAGCTGGGGCAACGTGGTTGATATATCATTTCCGTAGGACCCAGTATCTAGTGCTGTCAGTCGTATCTCCTTTGCCCCCTTGCTGACCATCTCCCTGACATTATCAAGAATCTCATTCTGGCTGAAGCTCTTGAGCCTGCCACGTGCAATTCTGGATATACAAAATGTGCATCCTCCGTCGCATCCTTCAGCAATCGGTATACCTACGCTCAGGTTCCCATCCTTGAGAATGGGCAACCTTCCACGAGAATAAGTAAAGTCAATCCGTCTAACGTCAGTGGAAGGGATGTTTGTCAAACATCCTGAGACTACCACTTCCTTCCCTTCCTTCTTTATCTCCTCTATCCTTCTCAGCATCCTGTCTTCCGTATGTTTTATGACAACACAGGTGGAAAGAAGGACAGAGTCTGCTGACTTCAAGTCGTCAACCAGCTGGTTTCCTTGAGAGATTAGGGAATTTGCTATCATCTCCCCCTGGGCTTGGTTCAAAGTGCACCCATAATTCTCTAGGTAGAATCTCATTTCCAAACCTTTATTGGGAGTGTAATGACTTTTCATAGAAAATTTTAACGCCGAGTTGGAAGCTAAAAATTGCAAGATTGCTGAAGTTATCATTATACCTATTTTAATAGAGTTTCTTTGATAGACAAAGCATATAAATCAAGATAAAGTAAAGCATTATGAGAACCAGGCCGAATGCCTTCTCCAAGAAAGGGGTAGTTTCATCATCAAGCTTACAATCATCAACAGTGGGAGCGAGAGTTTTGGAATCTGGAGGAAACATTGTTGATGCGGCCATAGCGACTAGTGCAACTCTCTGCGTTACCCAGAATAATTTATGCAGTTTAGGAGGAGACACTTTCATGCTGTTAAAGATTGACGGCAAACCAGTAGTGAATTTGAATGGCAGTGGTAGAGCATTTGAGAGCATGACAATCGAACATTTCCTCGAACTAGGCATAAAGAAACTGCCTTCAAGAGGTAAGGATTCTGTGATAACGGTTCCCGGGCTAGTAAAGGCATGGGAGGACATACATAAAAAATATGGGACTATGGAAGTAAGCGATCTTATGAATTATGCATATAAATACGCAAAAGAGGGCTTTCCAATTACCCAAAACTATTCGAGTTCAATTGAAAGCAGTGCTAAATATCTAAGCGGCTATGAGAATTGGAAATCAATATTTCTGAGAGGGAATGCCGTTCCAGAGCCAGGCACCGTATTCAAACAAAAAGACCTTGCAGAAACATTTGCTGGTCTGAAGTCAGATGGTCTTTCCTCATTCTACGACGGGCACCTAGCGGATAAGATAGTAAATGGGCTGAATGACCTAAACGTAGAGATATCCTCTGACGACCTTAGGAAACATAAATCTACATTTCAGCCTCCTCTGAAGACAGAATATCAGGGATATACTGTTTATGAAACAGCTCCAAATAGTCAAGCTGCTACAGTGATCCTGTGGCTAAACATGCTGGAATTAAAAGAGTCAAATCCAAACCTACGTGACACCCTCGAAACTGGACATATAGCATACCTTCAACGGGACAAATTTATAGCTGATCCGGACTTCTACCCTCTTCCGGAAAATTTCCTGACAAAGCAATTTGCAAGTGAACTCTTAAAAAACAATAAATTTCCTAGTTCTGCAGGACGGGGTTTTGGTGACAGAGGAGATACGACATTCTTTTCAATAACGGATACAGAAGGTAATAGCATTTCTGTAGTTCAGAGCAATTATCTAGGATTTGGTTCAGGGATAGTGCCGCGTGGCACTGGGTTTGTTCTTCAGAATAGGGGTAGTTATTTCAGTCTCGATCCACATCATCACAATGCCCTTAAGCCCGGTAAGAGAACATTTCACACCTTGTGCGCTGCCATTATTGAAGACGATTCTGGGTACATTGCATCCATTGGTTCCATGGGAGGGGACATACAACCGCAACTTCACATACAACTGATTATGGGCTTGATGAATAACAGAAAAGATCCTCAGCTTGTTATTGATACTCCGAGGTGGGCATTCCCCTATACTATCTATGAAATACCAAACACCCTTATGGTGGAATCGGAAGACCTTATGGAAGAGATAAAAAAGATCTACCCTGCAAGAGAAGTAAAGAACGTCGGAATTTCTCCGCATTTAGGTCAGGCGCAGATATCTCTCCGTCTTCCGGATGGAGTGGCAATTGGCGGTTCCGATTCAAGAGGTGACGGCATCTCAATACCCGCTGACTAAACAAATCGGTATATTGGAAAGATTGGGTCCTAGTTAAAAGTCTCATTATTGTTGAGTGCAGGCAAAGCAATTTAGTATGACTGCATTTGTGGGAATGATGCTGTATTGCATAGTCCTGAATCTTGCAGATTCCATTCATTATTCTTCAAGTATGTGTCTGCCAATCCGTTTTCGGATAGTTTCTTATACTAACCAAAATGCAGTGCCAGTAGGTCAATAGATGTTCATGCTTCTTAGAGTATGGTTATTTTACCTCGTGAATGAAATAATCGTGTTGACGAAGTAGACTATCTAACCGTATGTTGAGGTAAGAAAATCGCTAGAACAAAGACTTTGAGTACTCCGCAATTAGTTTCGCCGGGTTTATAACATTCCCTACAAGAGGAACAATCCGTTCATAGTTAGATGGTAGATTTGCTATTGCAATTATCTTAGCTCTCATTTCTTCACCCGGATATTTTGTTGAAATGTAGAGAGCATTCATTATGTTCTTTCCATCGTCTTCGCTACCCAGCACAATCTTCTTTGACTTTGTAAGGTCCAGATTAGAAAGGATTCTTTCCATGCTTCCTTCTGATTCCACGAATACCTTCTTTTCACTTATGCGCGATTCCTTGGACTTGTCGTCTAGTGCTACTATGATTAACTCGTCCTGTTGAATTAGATTTGTTAACAAAGGTTCAAAAAGTGGCGAGAAATCGACGAAAAGAACGTAACCATTCATTAGCTTCCCTTCCATTCTCTGTATCACTCTTACCACCCTTCTTCCCCTTTCGTATATCAAAGGTCCCACTATAACAGTTACTGCGCCAAAGAACGAACCGATACCAAGCATTGACATGACTATGCTGAAAATCTGTGACGTCCTAGTTGTGGGCAGAATATCGCCAAAACCAAGTGTAGTAACCACTTCTCCGGTGTAATAGAGGGCTCTAGGAATGTTGGTAATTTTAGGGCTAAACTGATTACCGAGGATAAGTGTGCCAACAACTCCAATAACAAGTACCATTGCAATTATCACTATGGAAATAGATATTTCAGGTCTAGCAAACATTTTTGTTGGGAAGTTGTAATATCTGTAGTCCTTCAAAATAAGGATAGTGGATACAATTGCCACTACAAATAGAGGAGCTGTGAAGACTGAAAGGTAACCGCTCATTCTCAAAAAAGGTGAAATAGTTGCCAAAGTGGTCAAGATAGAGAGGTAGAATGCGTATCGAACGCGTAATGTAAGGCCCCTCAGTGCTACTACTGAAAATATAAATGTTACGAGAAGAGGGTCGGCCAGCCCTGAGAGGGACACTGGGAGAATGTGACGGTAACTCAAGTTAGCCAGATAAAGCACCGTAATAAGAAGTAAAATGACAAAGATGAGATAGAATAGAGTTGAAATTTTTATGACCCTTGAGGTTAGCCCCACATTACGGAATGGACTTTGCACTTAAATTGCTTTTCCGTCAAATTGTCGAAGGGAACTTCAGCAAGAAAGATTGCTAAGCTTCAATAGCAACACAGTCTCCATTCCAACCGAGTGGAATCTGGACCCAAAAGCTGCCCGAATGAAGAGATAGTAGTTTTGTAGAAGTAAATATTATGGATTAGGGTGATTTATTGAACCTTGACGAACAGATATTTCAATACTGCTCTGGAATAGACGATCTTTTAAAGGAAAGGGCAACTAAAGAAGAATTAAAGAAGAGAATTGTCGATTCTCTTTTCGTTTCTTATGGTGCGAGGAACTCAGATGCGGTTAAAAAATCAAAAGACGGGCTCCTTCCGTCTTCAGGTAGGAAAAATGCACCAATTTACTACGATAATCGTACGGCTGCGGTAGATGTAGCAACATATCTGAATGGATGCATGACGCGATACCTAGATTACAATGACACTTATCTTTCAAAAGAAGCACTTCATCCATCTGACAATGTTCCACCAATCCTCAGTTATGCGTATACCCTTGACGCTGATGGGCTAGAAGTCATCAGGGCCCTGGCAGCATCATACCAGGTGGTAGGTGCATTCGCGGATGCCTTCTCTATAAGGGACAAGGGGTGGGATCATGTGACATACATCTCTATCTCATCCGCAGCAGGTCTTGGGGTATTGAATAATTTTGAAAAGTCAAAATTCATCAACAACCTGAATCTCGCAATCAACAACAACATATCCCTCAGGCAGACAAGGGCTGGAGAGCTCAGCATGTGGAAAGGATGTACTGCCGCAAATGCAGCCAGGAATTCAGTCTTTGCCGCATTACTCGCTAGTGAAGGTTTCACAGGTCCATCTCCTATTTTTGAGGGAGAAATGGGTTTTTTCAAGCAGATTACAGGGAAAATTGATATTGATTTAGAAAAGAACAGGGTCGTAAGAACGATGATAAAGAATTTTCCTGTTGAATATCATGCTATGAGTGCAATAGAGGCGGCTTTGTCGATTAAAGACCAAATGAATGGTGAAAAGATCAAAAGCGTGAAGGTTGACACTTTTTCAGTTGCGCACAAGATAATAGTGAAGGACCCGGAGAAGCTCAGGCCTAAGACAAAGGAAACAGCAGATCACAGCCTTCCATATATGATAGCCTATACCCTCATTTATGGGGCACCGGGCCCATCATCATTTGAGCCAAGATACCTGAACGATAAAAAGATACTTGATGTAATAGATTCGACTAAATTTGAGGTCACGAAGGAGTTCGACTCAATGTATCCAGAATATCTCCCAGTTAAGATCAGTGTAAAGACAGATTCGTCGGAGTATGAGAAAGAGGTGACTGTCCCAAAAGGTCACTTCAGGAATCCGTACGACTGGAAAGATCTGGAAAACAAAGGAATGAGACTGATAGGTGATGAGGAAAAGGTAAAAATGATAGTGGAAATGGGAAAGAGATTCGAAAGTGCCTCAACTCGGGAGTTGTTCGAAGCAGTTAATTTCTCGTAGCTTTGACAGGTCTTCATTTATGGTTACCTGTAGAGAGATGAAAAACTGTAAAGGTAAAAGCAACATCCAGAACAGAAGGTTCAAGAGCAACTCAATGTAGTTTAAGTTCCTTCTAAACTCAATGCTCACCTCACTGGAAATGACCAAATCTTAACTAAGACAACTGCATTCCCGAATGTGAAGAAGCCAGTCGAGCATGGTAACGTCATAACATCCATAATACTAGGTATCTTCTCAATATCCATTGCAATTGCTACTAGGAGGGACATCTATTCCATTCTCTTCTGGGTACCGATATGGATGGGGCTATTCTTATATGATGTTCCATTTAAAAAAGTATGGAAATCGAGAAATGATTTGGTCTGGTTGGTTATCATCTTTTTAATTTCGATATACTCCATTTACATCAATATACTCCTGATAATCCCCTACATAATTTTCCTGCTAGATTATGCATTAAGACTTTATCTGGCCTCCAGAAGACTGAACTACATAGGGACGGTCCTTGGAATGCTTGCCTTTATCATTCTTTTCACTGAAACAGCGCAAATATCTGGGTTAAAGGAAATCTATTTGCTTGTCTCGATGTTCGTGTTCATGGTCGGGTCTGAATTCACAGTGAACGCAGTGCTATCAAGGAAAAGAATTCTCTTGCTATATGACATAGTACCAGTTGCACTCGCTGTCTTGAATCCACTGTTTCTGGTCTTTTCCGTTTCACTCCTTAGGATACCGATAGCATTTAGGGCAAGGGGGTTAAGAACAATTGGCATTACCGAAACTTCTCTTCTGTTGATAGTTACTGCTACAATTTCATTATTCTATTTGATTGGAATATGAATTAATAAAAAAGTTTCTTCAGTTCCTGTCCCATTTTTTCTTGTCTTTAATTGGCCACCTTCTCCACAAGGGATCATCTATCCACTTCTCCTTTTACTAAGTCTGTAATAAAAATTAGTCAACTAGACAATTCACATGATATATAAAACTAAGAAAGATTAATATATACTTTCGATCATATCATCGAAAATGGTTTCTGAAAACAAGCAGCTCAAGAAAAATGCAGTTGGCTTTTTGGAACTAATTTTTCAATCAATTTCGTTTACCGCGCCTGCGATTGCAGTCACGGCAACGATGACGGGTGCGGCAGCATTTGCTTACGGGGCTCTACCTTTAACTTACATACTAGCACTCTTCGCAGTGCTTTCCGCAGGATTTGTGATATATGTTTTCTCAAGGAAGGTAGCCTCAAGTGGTGGCTATTACAGGTACGTAGAGAGGGGGTTCGGGCCAAAGGTTGGTGCATTTGGAGGATGGGTATACATGCTCTATACCGTAATAGGGGCCACTCCATTTATCTACTTCGAGACCGCACTTGCTACTCAAGTTGGGTTCGGTGTATTGGGTATACCACTTCCAAGTTGGTCTTGGTACCCAATAGGCCTTTTAGTCGCCCTGGCAGCATTTGGTCTTGCGTACTCTGGAATTAAAAATTCATTGAGGTACAGTGTCTATACTGGGACTATCGAAATGATAATCCTCCTGGTTGCTGCATTCTTTATACTTTCGCATACGTCTCATCCCCTTAATGGCGCAGTATTTACGACGAAATATTCACCGACGGGATGGACCGGAGTTGCGCTGGGCCTTGTTTTCTCATTTACATCCCTCGCGGGATGGGGATCAATGACCTTCCTTGGCTCTGAGGCTAGGGCCGCGCACTTTAACATAAGGAGAGGCGTCATAGTCACTATCATAGTACTAGGTGCTTTTTTCCTTTTTATGAGTTATGTGATGACAGTTGGATGGGGACCAGCAAACATGTCGACTTATTTCAGCAATTTCCTTCCCGGGCTAATCTTGACGCTCAGGGATGGTGGCATAGTACTGGCAGTGATCATGTTCATATTCCTTGTAAACAGTGGATTCGTTGATACTCTCGCCATAATAAATGCAGGCTCGAGGGATATGTATACAATGTCAAAAGATGGAATGCTTCCGACATCGTTGTCAAATACTCACAGGAAGCACAAGAGCCCGCACATAGCACTCATATACAACACCCTCATTGGCATAGTGATTTTCACAATAACCGGCTGGGCGTTCGGGCCATTCAATGGATTCCTAGTGACTGGAATATGGACGGGGGCAGGAACGATAATAGAGCACATAATGTTGAATACGTCCCTTCCATTCTATTTCAGGAAACTGAAGGACCTTAGGTGGACCTATGTGGTCGTACCTGGAATAGCTCTTGTCATTTACCTTTTCGCGCTCTACGGGTCTTTCCTGTCAGTGAACATATATGTCATAATCGCGGTCGTGGTGATGGTAATATACCTCGTATTCGGTGCTGTTTACTACTCAATTAAAAAGGGAATAAAGGTTGTACTCGAAGAAGGGGAAGAAGTGTAGAGGAACAGTTCTGCTTTGGTTATCTTTCAAATATCACCGCAGATGAAGTGAAGAAAAATGAAATGCTATTAGCTCAAAATCTTAGGTAGATTAAAGAGAGGTCAATAAGTGAGTACAACTAGAAGTACGAGTGGGACCGCCGAGATTTGAACTCGGGTCACCAACACCCCAAGCTGGTAGGATGGTCCAATCTACCCTACGGTCCCCCTAATCAAAGGGCAATATTTCCTCAAGCAGCTCAGCGTTTGAGAGGATCATTCTTCTGCAGCAGTACCGCGTGACGTTGAGATTGTCAAGAATTTCTGATATTTCTTCAGAAGTTGCTTCCCTGTTCTTGGATTTTCTGATCTCTTCAACCTTGTTCGTAAAGCGAACATAGTCAGATCCTATGACCCTTCCGCAGCTGAAACATCTAACTGGTATAATCATTTTTTCACCTGTAAGACTTCTGTTTCTTCTTTCTTGCCCCTGTTCCTCCGGGCTTCTTTGGCAGTTTCTTTCTTACATCGTTTACTAGCAATGCTCTGTCGTACTCCTTGAACGTCTTTTCTAGGTCCTGGTCCTTGAAGAAGTCTACAAGTGCCCTAGAGATGGCGGTCCTGGCTGCCTCTGCCTGGCCTATTACACCTCCGCCCCGCATGTTAACAGATATATCTATCTTCGAAATTTTATCTCCTGCAAGCATTACCGGCTCCATCATTTTGAGTTTTGCCAGTTCAGGCTGGTAAATCTCTATAGGGACTCCGTTAATCCTGATTCTTCCTTTCCCTTCCCTTATTGTTGCTCTTGCAACAGCCGTTTTCCTGGCTCCACTTGTCTCAATTACCATCTACTATCACTTTTGACCCCAGTTCTTTGCAGATATCATAGAGGGTTATAACGTTTGCAACATGCTTATTCTGGTATTCTTCAAGTTTTTCCAGTTCTTTCCCCTTGAAGTCCTTTGGAACTCCTATGTAAACTCTCAGTTTCTTGAATGCGTTCTTCCCTTTTGAGTCCTTCATCGGCAGCATTCCCCTTACTGTCCTTCTGAATATCCTGTCAGCCTCTTTAGGGAACCTTGGTCCCTTCCTTACTGATCCTACGTCTCTCTCCATCTTGTATCTTTCTATCGTGTACCTCTTCCTTCCTGATACAACTGCCTTTTCTGCATTTACTACCACAATTTCATCTTCCTTGGTCAGGAGCTCCTTAGCAAGGTAGGACGATGCCCTTCCAAGAACCAAATTGCTTCCATCTATTATTCTAATTTCACATCACCCTATTATCTTAACTTTTGTTCCCTTTGAATTTTCCTTCATCAATTCCTCTAGCGTCATTGCCTTCCCTCCCGCCTCTTCTATCTTTGAACGCGCAGATTTAGAAAAGTAAAGGGCAGCAACTTTTACGGGTTCTTCTATCCTTCCAGACCCAAGTACAACTCCGGGAACTACAACAGTATCATCAGTTGCAGCGAATCGGGATATCTTCCCTATATTCACTTCCGCGAGATTGTCCTTGGACTTCCTGATTCTTTTAGCGATATCGCCCCAGAACCTTGAATCGTTCTCTACTGCTGCCTTCTTCATCTCCAAAGCAAGTTTCTCCCTTTTATCTTTTTCGTTTACGCCCATTTATCAAGCACCTGGGTCGGAAGGTATGAATTAACTATTAATAAACCTTATCGGCTTCTTGCAAGTACCATCGCATTTTTTAGAATCTCAACGCTGGTAACAGCTCCCACCCCGCCAGGGACTGCAGTGTAGTCTACAAGTGCGTTCTCCATATCGGGCTCAAAATCACCCCTTATCTTGCCATCCACGACGTTTATTCCGATATCCACAACCAGCTTCTTGCTCCTTATAGAGGACGCCTTAAGATATCCAGGTCTTGCAACAGCAAGGAATACTATATCGTTTTCCTCGATCAGTTTCTCCATATTCTTAGTCTTGCTGTGAGCTACTGTAACTGTCGCATCCATGTTCAATAGCATCTGTGATAGGGGCCTGCCAACAGTGACAGACCGGTTGATGATAAGCGCATCCTTCCCCCTGAGGTCTATATTGTTGTACAGGAGAATGTCTATTGATGCCTTAGGCGTGGCTGGGGCTATCCCCTCGGCTCCAAAGTACAGCTGACCCATGTTCTGGTATGTCACGCAGTCCGCGTCTTTGTCAGGGTCAAGGGCCTCAGAGACCATCTCGTTCGTTATCCCCTTGGGAAAAGGTCTTCCTATTATGACAGCATCCACAGAATTGTCATTGTTTAGCTTATCAATTGTACCGAGAAGCTCCTGTCCCTTGATTACTAATGGGTTGAATTCTATGCCTACTTTCTCTGCATTCCTTCTAATGTTGTTGAAATATACTATCGATTCTTGGTCTTCTTCGTAAGCAACAGAGACCATCTTGACTTTCCCAATATCTGCAACCCCTTTCTTCACTTCCTCCAGCAGGTGTTTTGCAATAGGTCTTCCGTCCAGAATCATGGGGGTTAATTCTCTCTGAGAATTAAATATAATCCGAAAAGGTGATCCAGGATTTCAACAAAACACTTAATTACCGATTTTCACTTGCGTACCGAATGGACGAATTAGCCGAATGGATAAAGTCTAAAGGGGTCAATACGACCAACGACATCAAGATACCGGAGAAGCTCGTTGACCAGGTTATTGGCCAGGACCAGGGGGTTGAGGTTATAAAGAGGGCGGCAAAGCAGAAGAGACACGTCATCCTCATCGGTGAACCCGGAACAGGCAAATCAATGCTTGCCCAATCAATGACTGATTTCATTCCAAAGGAGGAGTTGGAGGATATACTTGTCTTCCATAATCCAGAGGATCCGAATCGTCCAAAGATAGTCACAGTCCCTGCAGGGAAGGGGAAGGAAATAACGAAGGACTATCAGAAGAGGGCAGACCAGGAGAAGACGGAAAGGACAAGGAGCGTAAGGATTCTTGTTATTTTCATAGTGATTATAGGGCTTATATTCGCTTTCATAAACTATCCTACGACACACTCAATTGACTCTACACCCATATTTCTTGCAATAATGGCCGCGGCATTCCTCTACATCGCTCTCAATATGGGGCCGGTGTCAAGGGAGGACAAGACGCTAGTGCCGAAACTGCTTGTGGGTCACGATAAGGATGACAAGCCACCTTTCATAGATTCTACTGGTGCACAGGCAGGAGCACTCTTGGGAGACGTGAGACATGATCCCTTCCAGTCAGGAGGACTTGAAACGCCTGCTCACCTAAGGGTTGAGGCAGGTAACATACACAAGGCAGACAAGGGCGTTCTATTCATCGATGAAATAAATACGCTCAGGATGGAAAGTCAACAGAGCCTGCTGACCGCAATGCAGGAGAAGAAGTACACAATCTCAGGACAGAGCGAAAGATCTGCAGGTGCGCTTGTGCAGACTGAAATGGTACCTTGTGATTTCATTCTTGTTGCATCCGGAAACCTCGATGCACTCCAGGGCATGCATCCAGCCCTGAGGTCCAGGATCAGAGGGTACGGATACGAGGTGTACATGAATACCATGATGGACGATACCGAGGACAACAGAGAAAAAGTCATGAGGTTCGTCAGTCAGGAAGTTGCCAAGGACAAAAAGATCCCTCCTTTCGACTACACAGCCATAGCAGAGGTAATTAGGGAAGCGCAGAAGAGGGCAGGGAGAAAGGGAAAGATTACCCTGAGACTCAGGGAGATGGGCGGATTGATCAGAATAGCTGGCGATCTGGCCGTACAGGCAGGATCAACCGTAGTCACAAGTGATCACGTTATCAAGGCAAAAATCAAGGCAAGGCCGCTGGAACAGCAGATTGCAGATAAACACATAGAAGCGTACAAGAATTACAGCACATTCATGAACGAGGGGTATTCCATTGGAATAGTGAACGGGCTTGCCGTTTTCAGCGCAGGATCAGGAATGGCTGAGTACTCTGGAATAGTGATGCCAGTTGCTGCAGAGGTAACTCCGGCTCAGGAGAAGGAGAGCGGGAAGGTCATAGCAACAGGGAAGCTGGGTGAAATTGCAAAGGAAGCAGTACAGAATGTATCTGCAGTCATAAAGAAATACACGGGTCAGGATATCGCAAACCACGACGTACATATCCAGTTCATAGGAAGCTACGAAGGGGTTGAAGGGGATTCTGCTAGTATTACAATCGCTACAGCTGTTGTTTCTGCAATGGAAGGAATACCTGTTGACCAGTCATATGCAATGACAGGGTCACTGTCGATCAGGGGGCAGGTGCTCCCAGTCGGCGGGGTCACGGCAAAGGTGGAGGCAGCAATTGAGGCAGGATTCAAGAATGTCATAGTTCCGGAAAGCAATAAAGGGGACATTGTCCTGGAAGAGACGCAGAGGGCGAAGATCCAGATACACGTTGTTAAGACTATAACTGAAGTCCTTAATCTCGTTCTTGCCTCGACAAAGTCAAAGACATCACTTCTTTCGAAGTTTGATCTTGCAGTTTCCACGGGAAAGGTGATGGTCAATTCCAGTTGACCTAACCTATTATTTTTTAGATAATTTTGATGAAAAAGACATTGACAGTTTCAAGAATTGTGCACTCATCAGGGAGGACAGGATACTGGGTAATGTGCATCTTGACGTTGCCATAAAGTACGTAACAGAGAACTTTGAAACAGGGAAGTCAATAAGCAAATCCATCTGGAACGAGATTCTCCTCTACCTTTCACTTCAAAGACAGGTCCATAAGGCATTCGGGATGGTAGGAGTAAAAGGATACTCAGGACGGGTTGTGAAGGTAGAAAATTCCAACAGTAAAAGGGATACCCCTGTAATTGAGATAACAGATTCAAAGAAGAACTACTGGAAAGTGAAATCAGTTGAACAGCTCCTTGAAAGAATGGCGATATTCCACATAGAGAATTACTAAGCGTCCGTTATTCCTTAACTGCAGTCGTTAGTTCTTTACCCTCACTACCATGAAGCCGTCATAACCCTTGCCGCTCACAGTCTGAATAGCAGTCGATTCGATCCTATCGTCCTTTTTTGCCATTTCTATTAACTTTCTAATTCCAATTACTGAAGGGTCTTCATCACCATCTTCAATAATTCTTCCATTCCTTACCACATTATCTATCACAATCACCGTCCCGGGTCCGGTGAGCCTTAACGCCAAATCGAAGTATTCAGGATTGTTCTCCTTGTCAGCATCAATGAATATCATGTCGAAAATCGATGTCCCTCTTTCAGCCATTTCCAGCAACGTCTTCTTTGCCGGTCCAACGATTATTTCCACCTTGCTTGCAAATCCTGCTGACAATACGTTGTCCCTGGAAATGACTGCATGTTTGGCGTTGATTTCAAGAGTGGTAATCTTCCCCCCTTCAGGTAGAGCTTTTGCAAGCCAGAGTGTGCTGTATCCTCCAAGTGTTCCTATTTCTAGGATCTTTGCTGCATTTATCATCTTGGCGAGCAGGTACAAAAGCTTCCCTTGAGTAGGTGGAACGTTTATTGGAGGAAGACCTTCCTCATTCTGGTGTCTGAGTGCATTGGAGAGAGATGTTTCCTGCTTGACAATGTTGTATGTGAAATAGTCCTCCACGTCATTCCATATCTGCCGGTCCATGGTACCACCTGCATGATGGAAATAAATAAGTTCCGTAATTGGAAACAGTACAGGATGTCGGGCCTCTTTAAGGAATAATTTTCTATGGGTCAGTCTACATGTTTTTATAGCTTTTCAACATACCTTTCCCACTACGCAGGAATCTAAATGATAATAAGAGGTAATAATGAGTACAATCTGGAGCAATACCTCGACCCCCTGGTCCTGGAATGGTTCACATCCAAGTACACCAACGCAACTGCCGCCCAGAAAGTGGGAATACCTCTCATCCACCAAAGGAAGAATGTACTGATTTCATCTCCAACGGGAACAGGAAAAACTCTCTCTGGATTCCTCGTAACTATCAATGAACTTTTCCTCCTTGCCAAGCAGAACAAGCTCGAGGACAAGATATATTGCGTTTATGTTTCACCGCTCAAGGCGCTAGCAAACGATATCCACAGGAACCTGGAAGTGCCCCTGGAGGAGATTAGGGAACTTGCAGAGAAGAAGGGCATCCACATTCCGAAAATAAGGGTTGGAGTCAGGTCAGGTGACACAAGTCAATACGTGAGGCAGAAGATGAACAAGACACCACCACACATTTTTATCACGACGCCTGAGTCTCTTGCGCTAGCGCTCTTCTCACCCAAGTTCAAGGAAAAATTCCGGGGCGTTGAATTCCTAATTGTTGACGAGATACACGATCTCGCTTCCAACAAGAGAGGGGAGCTTCTGAGCCTGATCATAGAATTCCTTCAGTATAACACGGGCAGCGTAACCAGGATCGGGCTTTCTGCAACAACAGAGCCAATAGATGAACTTGCAAAATTCCTGGTGGGGAACGTCGAGAAAATCGACGTGCATATAGTCGAGACGGAATCGAACAAGAATCTTGATATGAGGGTGGTATGCCCGGTATCTGACCTGTTCTCAGCACCACAGGAACAGATAAATGAAAGGACTTACGACATAATAGAATCAATGGTTAAGGAGCACACGACCACTCTCGTATTCACAAACACAAGAAGCGGTGCGGAAAGGGTGTCCTCAAAATTGATAGAAAGGGGCATACTGGACCTGGAAGCACATCATTCCAGCCTCTCCAAGGAGTCGAGGTTCAACGTTGAGGAAAGGCTGAAGAAGGGAGAACTGAAGTGCGCAGTATCCTCTACATCTCTAGAGCTGGGTATCGATATAGGCAGCATAGATCTCGTAGTGCAGGTAGGATCGCCAAAGGGAATTGCAAAGGGGCTCCAGCGGGTGGGCAGGTCCGGTCATTCTGTCTTTGCTACTGCAAAGGGGAGAATAATCCCAATGGACATAGATGACCTGGTGGAATCGCTTGTTCTTGTAAAGGAGGCTAAGGCCAAGAAGCTGGACAGGATAAACATACCCAAGAATTCACTCGACGTTCTCAGCCAGTTCATAGCGGGAATATCCCTTGAAAAGAAATGGAATGAGGCAGAGGCCCTGGATATAATCAGGAGGACGTACTGCTACGGTAACATTCCAGAGGGCGATTTCATAAACGTCCTAAACTATCTTTCAGGCGGTTTCGAGGAGGGGAACGTATACTCAAAGATATGGTGGGACAGGAAAGAGCACACATTCGGAAGGAAGAAGAGCACAAGGCTGATCTATTTCACCAATGCAGGTACGATACCTGAGGAAGCTGATTACGATGCATTCTCGGTCGACAACAGGCACCTCGGGTCTCTGTCGGAGAAGTTCGTAGAGAAGCTGCACAGGGGGGACATATTTGTCCTAGGCGCGAGAACGTATGAGTTCCTGAGGATGAGGGGGAACAAGGTGTTCATAAAGGATGCTTTAGGCAGGAAACCAACGGTTCCATCATGGGTTGGCGAGATGCTCCCAAGGACATTTGACCTTTCAATTGAGGTAGGCAAGTTCAGGAAGGAGTTGGAAGCTAGGGTGAAGGATGGAACGGCTGAAGAATTCCTGAAGACAGAATATGCAGCGGACGAGAACAGCATAAGGAGCGTAATGTCATATATCACAAACCAGATAGACTACGGGGTTCCTACAAATGAAAAATTCCTAGTTGAAGGGTATATTGACAAGGCAAACCAGTTCTCAGTGATATTTCATTTTGCCCTTGGAAGAAGGGTGAACGACGCTCTGAGCAGGATCATAGCATTCCATATTTCAAGGGATTTTTCCGTCAACTCTAGGATTTCCTTGACGGATGACGGTTTCATGCTTACATTCAACAGGAAGGTAGACGTTGCCCGTGTAAGCGAGCTCCTGAAGACAATCACGATAGGCGGCTCACTCAGGAATGCAGTGAAGTCTACAGAACTTTTCAAGCAGCGGTTCCGGCACTGTGCTACGCGTTCCTTCATGGTACTCAGGAGGTACAGGGGAAGGGAGGTATCAGTCGCCAGGCAGCAGCTCAGGAGCGAGAGGGTCCTGAACATACTTTTTTCTATGGAAAATTTCCCCATTATAGAGGAGACTTTCAGGGAAATAGAGAGTATCGTGATGGATATAGAAAATTCAGAGAAGATTCTGAAATCAATAAGGGATGGGGAGATAGAGATAATAACAAGGGACTACACAAGATACCCCAGTCCATTCGGGTTCGGCATCATATCAACCGGAATCACTGACGTAGTACTGATGGAGGACAAGAGCGCCATTATCAGGGAGCTTCAGGAGGCTTTGCTGACTAAGATGGGACTTGAAGGAAGCTCAGAGGTGGACATAGAATCCCTCATGAATTACCAGGAATCAAAGCAACTAATAGGCAGCGATAGCGGAATTACAGACTTCCTGAGAAAGGCAGGTTTTGCAGACCTGTATTCCACTGTCTCATTCTCTCCGTTCAAGAAAGCGGACAACCCTGAGGAATACCTGGACAGGCTTGCAGAGCATTTACGAAGCGGTGAGATAGTCCCGGTGTTCACAGGAAAGACAACTTACGCCCTGAGGGAGAACGTACCCTATCTAGCTGCCGTCTTCATGCAGGAGAATGATAAGGAGGTCAATTTCGAAGATGGGGAAAGCACAAATTCCATTGCCAAAAAGAACTCCCTCGATCCGGAGTCAACACTGATTGTGCTGAGAAAGATGGAGAGGGCCTATACTGCCTATTTCCTGCGCCATGGAAACAGGGTGAAATGGTATCACAGAAATGTGGAGAGGGCGGATAGGATCGATTCAATCACAAGAGTCGTCCAGTGGCTCCTTTGGCAGAACGGTCCCCTGACATTCAACGAAATAGTCGACAGGATAGGACAGATTAATGAGCTGGAAGAGGTGATAGAGGACCTCACAACTCGAAAGGTCATAGTTTCAGGCAGGTTCTTCCCCAAGAGGGAGAAACAGTACATACTGTCAGATGACCTGAAGAAGTTAAAGGCTACAGACGAGATCGAGATAGGCAGGATCAGGCTGAACAGGGCACTCCAGAAGTTTGGGGAGAATTATTTTGACGATTACCTTATTGCAAACGATTCAAGCTCCCTCTCAATTAGAGGCTATCCCGAAACACAGATGAATTCGAAGGGGATAGTATACGGTCATTTTGCAGGCCAGATAAGGGGGTATTTTGACGAGAAGTACCTTCCGCAGCTTATCTCACTTAACAGGGTAGAAGACCTGGGGAAGGAAGAGAAGGAGATATTGGACCTTATCAGGAAGGGAAAGTACGGCATGCAGGACGTCGAGGAGAAGACGCTTGAGAAACTGATTAGGAATAACTATGTAGTGTCGAAACAAGGCAGGCCTGTAAAGGTGAGCGAGGAACCCGTGGAACCTGTTGAACTGCTGGAGCGATTCGTCTCCACGTACGGTCCGATCAGCATAGATGAAGTGGTGCAGACCTTTGGAGGACTGGTCAGGAAGTACATAGGGAAGCTCAATGTGAAGAAGATGGTAAGCGGGCATTCTACGTACCTCTATTCGGACGTCACATTCACGAAACAGAAGGCAGTTATCAGTACAAGGGACCCTCTCTTCCTGGTGAACAGGGAGAGGATTGAGGGGGAGACAGGCGAAGGGATGACCTATTTCCTTCTGGAAGACGGTGCGGTGCGGCTAGGGGTAGAAACGGCAACAGAAAACGGCATCCTTGAGATATTCGAGATAAATGGTGATTATTCCGGCAACTTCGACCAGGTGATGGAAGTCGTCAGGGAGATATCAAGGATGGAGCATTTTGATTCTTTGGTTATCAGGAGGATCACTTTCCCTGTTCCTGACAAGGCAAGGTTGCAGCAGCTTGGGTACTCCATGATAAGGAACTTCATGGTAAACGGAACGACGGTAGATGACCTGTCGATGGATGAGGAGGACATGATCAGGTACCTCGTTGCGAAGCACCACCTCTCAAACGGTTATAAACACTCAGATCCAGTGGTTGCCCTGGATTCAATACTCGGCTACAAGGGCAACTTTGAATTGATGATGAAGAGCCAGCGGAGCATCGATCTTGACAAGCTAGTGATGAGCAATCTGGCAGTACAGGGGTACATCATCGACGGGACGCAGGGTTACCTTAGCAAGGAAAATGTTTCTCTTTTAGCATCCGTAAAATACGATTCGCTTAGTGACAACGCAAAGAAGCTTTACGAGATAGTGAAGAAGATGCCAGTACTATCCAGGGAAATAGTGGTAGAACGGTCATGCTTCACCATAAATCAGACGTTGAATTACCTTAATGAGATGCTTAAGAAGTGCTTAATCTACAAGGACAACAAGGGCAGGTATCAGCTCACACAGGTTTCGGGTATAGGGGAAGAAGCAATGGACCGTATCACTAGGGAACTGGGCATATTCAACGGCAGGATACTCTCTTCAATATTTGGCAACTCAATAGATGGGAATTTTGTATCATCCTATCTTTCCAGGGGAATGGAGGCAGGAAAGTTCCGGAGGATACTTCCGCTAAAGTCCAGGGATGAGCTGATGTACTGCTGGAAAGATGAGAATTTTACGCCTAATGCAAGCAACGAAGACGTTGTCCTCCTTCCTAGGACGCTCTCGATGGAACACGTCTCTCTGATACTCGGATGGAAACCACAGGGGAAAATGGTCCTGCTGAGGGACGGGTACGATCCCATATTCTTCAAGGGAAAGAGATCAGGGAACAAGCTTTCCATAACCACGGAACTAAGGGATGAAACCAAGAAAAGGATATCTAAGTATCTTCAATCCATAAACATAAAACTCGAGAGGCAGGAAAGCGACGAAGTCACCGAGAAATGGTATGAGCAGATGATACCCAAGAAATACAAGTGATCAGAGAACGAGCTGCTTCTCTGCAGCCTCCTTCTTTTGTTTCTTTATGAATTCTTCCAGTTTCGCTGAGATTTGGTCGTCATACCTTGCAAGAATCCTTGCTGCCAGTAAGGCAGCATTCTTTGAACCGTTTATACCGACTGTAGCAACGGGCACTCCTGGCGGCATTTGGACTATGCTCAACAGGGAATCCAGGCCGTTCAGCGATTTTCCCATTATAGGCACCCCTATCACAGGTACGTCCGTAAGGGCGGCTATCATCCCGGGAAGGGCGGCAGCGCCACCAGCACCTGCAATGACTATTTCGATCCCTGACTTCTTGATGTTTGAGCAGTATTCAACAAGTCTCTCCGGAGACCTGTGAGCAGAATAAACACCATAGTCCACCGAAATACCGAAATCCTTGAGGGTCGTGATTGCGTCCTTCATCACTTCCAGGTCGCTTGTGCTTCCCATAATCACAGATACCTTCTTCATGCTATTCAGTGCGAGAAGAAGTATTCGGATATATAACTAATGTGCCCGGCCTTTGGACAAATTGGAAAGACAAAAAATATGAATACGTAGTTTAGATTTTTACGTGATGGTAACAAAGGAAGAGGTACTGGAAGTGCTCAAAACAGTCAGCGACCCGGAAATAGGCGTTGATATAGTTAATCTTGGGCTTATTTACAACCTGGACATTGACAATGACAAAGTGAGCATAAGAATGACTATGACTGCGCCAAGCTGTCCAGTTACTGACTGGATCCTTGTAGAGGCCCAAAAAAGGGTGGAGGAACTTCCGGGAGTCAAGGAGTGCGACATAGAACTTGTCTGGGAGCCTCAGTGGAATCTTGACATGATATCCGATGAGGCGAGAAAGATGCTTAATATGTGATGATTGGCATCACAAATATCAGTTTTTAAAGAAATTTTAAAAGTACTATTTAAAAGAAAGAATAAGGGGAATGGCAAATACCGCCATCCCCACTTGACTGTTTAGAACAGCTCAGTTCCGTCCGAATTCTTTTGTTATGACCTTTATGTCAGCTGGCCTCTTTGCTATGTGCCCCAGCTTTATTCCGTAGATCTCCCTTATGCCGTTTGTGTATGCCGTATCTAGCAACCTTTGCGAGACTATTCCACCCGTCACGATCTTTGTGTATTTCTTCTCTATTGAGTCAAACTTCTCAATGACCTCGTTCAGGGGAAGCCTGCCTATGAGATTCCAGGAATCATCGTAAAACCTGACTTCCTTGTCCTGGGATGCCTCGTCTAGGATCTTCATGTAGGGCTTTACTGTCTGCGCCTTCTGTGCGCCTTCCGTTGCTGCGGAAGAGCCGTTTGACTTGGTCTCAGCGCTGGAAGCAACCTGTGCAGGAGCTTCCTCCTTCTTCCTAGATGGCGTCTCATTCTTCGTATTCAGTGTCTTCAGTTCTTCCTGCATTCCGTGCGATGCCAGATACTGGTCAAGAGGCATTTTGTCCCTAAGGGCCTTCACAACCTGCTTGTAAGTGAGTTCCTCCACCTCAAAACCGCTCGGTGCCCTTGCAACAAAGTCGATGTCTGCTACCTGGAGCAGTTCCTTGAGGATAAGGTCTCCACCCCTGTCCCCGTCAAGGAACGCAGTGGACGTCTTCTGCCTTGTAAGGTCGGAAATTGTCTTTGATATGTTCGTCCCTTCTACTGCGATAGTGTTCTTGATTCCAAATTTCAGCAGGTTCAGGACATCGTTTCTTCCTTCAACCACTATGATGGATTCGCTTGAATTCAGGTTTGGTCCTCCCGGAAGCTTGTCAGGTCCATAGGCAGCTATTTCCGAATTCTCTACCTTGCTCCTTACTGTTTGAACTAGGTCTTCGCCAAGGTTCTTGTTGTTCAGGAGCATCTTTTCAAGTATTTCCTTTGCCCTCTCAATGACCTTTTCCCTCTTTGCGACCCTGACATCCTCTACGCTCAGTACTTCTACCTTAGCCTTGCATGGCCCTATCCTGTCTATTGTTTCCAGGCTGGCAGCAACAATGCTTGTCTCCACCTGGTCAACACCAGACGGGATGTATACAGTCCCCTCGGACTTCCCTCCCTTCGATTCTATGTCTACTTCAATTCTTCCTATTTTTCCAGATTTTTGCAAGTCTCTTAAATCTAATTCGTCACCCAGCAAGCCCTCCGTCTGGCCAAAAATAGCACCCACCACATCGGGTTTTTCCACGATCCCGTCGGTGACTATCTTTACCTTCATGAGATACTTGGTGATATTTGGATCTATATTCATTTTTTATCACCTCTAGTTTACTGTGAAAGTAATATTTTGAAACCCTCACGTTCGGATTAATAAAGAGTGAAATATAATGTTATCGTATACAAATTTTCGACTGAAAATCAGTATTTTTGGAACGAAGTTATTAAATAAAGCATATGCATAGTCCGGTAAGTTTTGTAAAGGTGCTAATTATGGAAGAGCTTAAAACTGGAACTACAACACTTGCGATGGTTGTAAAGGGAGGAATAGTTATCGCTGCAGATCACAGGGTTACCGCAGGTTACATGGTGGCTCATAAAGTGGGGAAGAAGGTGTACAAGGTAGACGATTTCATTGGGATGACGACTGCTGGATTGGTAGGGGACCTACAGACTCTGGTGAGGTACCTGAAGGCAGAGGCAGAACTCTTCAAGTACAAGAAAGGTACGAGGATTACCGTAGCCGGCCTATCTACGCTGCTTGCAAACATGCTGAATCAGACAAAATTTGCTCCATTCTACGTTCAGATAATAATTGCAGGATATGATTCATCACCCCACGTCTTCTCCATAGACGAAGCGGGCGGTTCTGTTGAGGATAAGTACGTAAGCACGGGATCAGGTTCTCCTTTCGTATATGGCGTCCTCGAGGACGGTTATGAGGAAAATATGTCGAAGGATGAAGGCATTGATCTTGCGATCAGGGCAATATCAACGTCCCTGCAGAGAGATGCTGCGACAGGGAACGGTTTTGATATAGTGACAATAACTCCGGAAGAAGGGTACAAGGAACTCACTGAGGAGGAAATACAGAAGAGAGTGAAGAAACTTAAATAGTCGTTAATTTTATTATTTTTGTTTTTAAAGAAGGAATTTTTAATGAAATATGAAGAAGTAATAGCTATAACAAAGGAAAACCTGGAACTGATATTTCCTGGACTGGAATACACCAGCCTGGACATGGAAGGCGCAAACGTCGTCCTCTATTCGAAGGAGAGCCATAAATTCCTTGAGGACCAAGAAAAGATAAAGAAGCTAGCCCAGTCCATAAGGAAGAGGATCGTAGTCAGGCCGGATTCATCATCCCTTGTCGATGAGGAGGAGGCAGAGGAAAAGATAAGGAAGATAATGCCAGAGGGCGTTTCCATATCGGACATATTCTTCGAGCATGATTCTGGCGAGGTGCTCATAGAGGTGGACGACCCAGAAAGGATTCAGGGGTATGATTCACAGATAATGGCAAACATAAGGAAGGAGGTTAAGTGGGCTCCGAGAATAATAAGGACGCCTCCTATCAAGAGTGCCACCATAAAGATGGTACGCGAATTCATGAAGGCAGAATCAGAGGAGAGGAGGAAATTCCTCAGGGACCTCGGAAAGAGGATATCCAGGGACCCCCTGCCCGGGGAGAACTACGTCCGCCTCACGTGCCTTGGCGCATGGAGGGAAGTGGGGAGGGCATCGTCCCTTCTCATGACGAAGAATTCAAAGATAATGATAGACTGCGGTCTCGATCCAGCAGCTATAGATACCGATGATCCCGCAAGCGGTGCTCCTTATCTCAACGCACCTGAAATATGGCCGTTGAATTCTATAGATGGCGTTGTTCTCACACACGCACATATGGATCACGGCGGTTTTCTACCTTACCTTTTCAACATAGGGTACGATGGTCCCGTTTACCTTACGGCGCCAACCAGGGACCTCCTACTGCTGCTACTAATGGACTACGTGAAGCTGGGCATGTCAGAGAACAGGAAGGTGCCTTACAAGATGGACGATATAAGGAAGCTCATAAGGCACACAGTCACTTTGAACTACAATGAGACAACTGACATTTCATCCGACGTCCGCGTCACTCTCCGGAACGCAGGGCACATACTGGGTTCATCAGTTGTGCACTTCCACATAGGAGAAGGTTTCCACAACCTCCTAATGTCAGGGGATATAAAATACATGAATTCCTGGCTCTTCAACGCTGCAGACAGCAGGCTGCCAAGGGTGGAAACGTTCGTCACTGAGAGCACTTACGGAGGCAGGAACGATTTCCAGCCTACGAGACAGGAAGCAGGAGAAAGGCTTGCACAGATAGTCAGGCTCGCTGCAGAGAGGAAGGGGAAGGTGCTGGTCCCCGTCTTTGCTGTTGGAAGGTCCCAGGAGGTAATGCTCGTACTCGAGGAAAAGTATCGATTGGGGGAGATTCCAAAGGTACCCGTATACCTGGACGGAATGATATATGAGGCGACGAGTATTCATACAGCATACCCGGAATTCCTCAATTCAAACCTGAGGGACCTGATAACAAGGAAGAAGGAGAACCCGTTCCTGTCAGAAATATTCGTTCGTGTAGATGCACCAGATACGAGGGAAGAGATAGTCAGCGACGTTGGTCCACTCGTTGTCCTAGCCACTTCCGGCATGATGAACGGCGGCCCCGTCATGGAATATTTCTCTAACTGGGCCAACGACGAGAGGAACTTCCTCGTATTTGTAGGTTACCAGGCGGAGGGTACAACGGGAAGGAGGATCCTTTCAGGCGCGAAGCAGCTGAACATCAGGAGGAACGACGGTCTCAAGGAAGTGAAGATTGCACTGACGGTTGAGAGCGTAGACGGTTTCTCGGGCCATTCAGATAGAAGGCAGCTGATGAAGTATATAGAGGCACTTGAATTCAAGCCAAAGAGAATTCTTGTAAACCATGGAGATGCAAAGAATGCGGTGGAATTCTCAAGGGCTCTCTCCATGAAGTTCGGCGTGGATAGTTATGCGCCCTACAATCTTGAAACAGTGAGACTAAGGTAATCAGGAAAACGAGTTTTAAATAATAATTCCCTATACGGTTAAGGAAGGATGTTGCAATGGTCAATTTCAAGGATATACCGCCTGAAATGTTGATAAAGGAACTATCAAGCAGGCTTTCAAAGGAGATCGAAGAGCCAAAATGGGCCAAGGAAGTAAAGACGGGCCAGCACAAGGAGAGGGGACCGAACGACGTCAACTGGTACTACATGAGGGTAGCCTCGGTACTGAGGAAGGTTGCTGTTAATTCCCCTATTGGCATAGAGAAACTCGCATCTGAATACGGGGGAAAGGTGGACAGGGGGTCCAAGGCACATCATGCAGGCAAGGGATCAAGGAAGATCCTCAGGAATGCACTGCAGGATCTGGAAAAGCTCGGTTATGTACTGAAGAACAAGAAAGGGAGGACTTTATCATCGGCGGGAGCAAAGCTGTTGAACTCTGCAGCTGTAAATGCGGCAGGGCAGCTGAAGGAGAGTGTACCATCAATTGAGAAGTATCTCTAGGGGTGAAGGGAATTGACTGACGACAGGGAACTTGAAGAAATCAAACGGAAACGCCTCGCTGATCTCCAGAATCAGGCAGCAGCAAACCAGGCAATGCAGGACAGGGAAGAGATACAGAGAAAGGCTGCGGAGAAGGAGAGGCAGGATATCGTCAAGAGGTTTGTGACGCCGGAAGCCTACGAGAGGCTCACAAACGTGAAGCTCGTCAGGCCAGAGTTAGTGGAGAATGTGGAGAACCAGATAATAATGCTTGCCCAGTCAGGTCGCTTGAACAGGCTGATCACTGATGCAGAGGTAAAATCCCTCCTGGCAAGGTTATCGGAAAAGAGAGAGACTAAAATAGAGAGGAGATGAACGTATTTGGCACGAAATAAGCATGTTGCGACGAAGAAGAGACTGATGGCAAAAGTGAACGAGAATTCCAGGGTACCCGCGTGGGTTATGATGAAGACGAACAGGAGAGTTACCACCAATCCCAAGAGGAGGACGTGGAGAAGGAATAAACTGAAGGAGTGAGAAGATTGGCAGAGAAAGAAGTAGAAATGACGATATCGTTGAGGGAAATAGTTTACGTTTCAAGGAAGAGAAGGAGTTCTGCTGCTGTGTCCCTGCTCAGGGGCAAGGTTGCACGTTTCATGAAGGTCCCTTCAGAGAACGTCTGGATAGACGATTCAGTGAACAGGTTCATATGGAAGAGGGGCATTGAAAAGCCACCTAGGAAACTTAGGGTGAAAATTCTAAAACTGGAAGAGGATAATTCGGCAGAGGTGCTTCTTCCAGACCAGGCATGATACAGGTATCAAGGATTTTCAATTCTCCTTTTCTGGGGGTTTACCTCAAAACTTGGGAGGCATACACCCTCGTCCCTAGGAACTCCGACCGCGACATCAAGAGCCTAGTATCCTACTACCTTAAGACAGAACCAATCGAGATGACAATTGGGAGTTCGAACCTCCTGGGGTCGCTTTCAGTTATGAATTCAAACGGTATGATATTCAGCAACATTGCATCTGAAGAGGAACTGAACGCCATACCAAAGGACAGCAACGTCGCAGTTCTCAAGGACAATCTGAATGCAGTAGGCAACAACATACTGGTGAACGACAAGGCAGCCCTGATTCACGAGGATTTCAGCGACGAGTCTGTGAGGATCATAAAGGACGTTCTAGGCGTTGAGGTGTTCAAAGGCGCTTTCAAGGAGATTAAGACGGTTGGTTCCAGCGGACTTGTAACAGCCTCCGGAATGGTGATACCACCAAACATGACGGATGAGGAGATAGAGGAGCTTGGAAGGATGTTTGGAGTAAAAGGGAGGGTTGGCACTGCGAACTTCGGGAGCCTCTACGTTGGGGCATCAGTTGTCTCGAACAGCAAGGGTGCATTGATTGGTGAAGACAGTACAACTGTGGAAATTTCTAACATAGAAGAAGCACTTAATCTATGAGAATAGAGCGCTGTGAAGGGGTCTACGATCCAGAAGATGATTCCTATCTCCTTACAGGCATTGATGAAATCAAGGGAAAATTGATCGAGATAGGGTGCGGAACAGGTATCGTTGGGTTGCATTATGCTGCAAGGGGAATAGATGTCACTCTGGTGGACATATCCAGGAAAGCAGCTGAATGCGCCAGGAAGAATGCCTTTTTGAACGGGTTCCACGTGAATGTGGTCCTGGCAGACATGTTCAAGGGGGTCAAGGGGAAGTTCGACTACTGCATCTTCAATCCTCCTTATCTTCCTGAAGATTCCCCCGATGACACATCCTGGACTGGGGGACCAGTGGGAAATGAGGTCACGACTAAGATTCATCAGGGAATTCGTAGATTTTTCCAAACACGCTTTTTATATAGAGTCTTCATTATCCCCCATCCGGAAGGATATGTTTGAAGGACTTAGCTTCGAGACGCTGCGGAAGCTGAGCTACGATTTCGAAGAACTAAGTCTGGTGAAGGTAAGCGTGAATGCCCTCGATAGATGAAGAAATAAGGGAACTAGAGGAAGAGATAAAGAAGACACAATACAACAAGGCTACGGAGCACCATATTGGAAGGATAAAGGCAAAAATTGCCAGGCTAGAGAAGACGAAGGAGGAAAGGTCAAAGAAGGGCGGGGGTACGGGTTTTTTCATAAAGAAGGGCATATACCCCAGCATCGGGCTGCTCGGTCCTCCATCTGTTGGGAAGAGCAGCATACTGAATGCTATCACAAACGCTGACAGCAGGGTGGGTGCATTCGATTTCACAACACTTTCAATTGTTCCAGGAGTGATGGAATACAAGGACATGAAGTTCAGGATCCTGGACCTTCCAGGCGTCATAGAGGGTGCACATGAGGGAAAGGGGAGGGGCAGGGAGGTAATCTCGGTTCTGAGGAACGTGGACCTCATAGTAATAGTCCTTGACCCCTTCAAGTACGATCCGTCCTACATCCTCAGGGAATTGCAGAGGGAGGGCATCAGGATTAACCAGAAGCCACCGAAGATGTCAGTAATATTGAAGGACCGCGGAGGGTTGAACATAACTAAGGTTGGAAAGCCGGATTTCGATCCGGACCTGCTGAAATCCATATGCAGGGAGTTCGGTATAATAAATGCTGACATAATCATAAGGCAGTCAATGACGTCGGACGTGTTCATAGATGGCCTCCTGGGCAACAGAGTCTATGTTCCCGCACTGTTCATATTGAACAAATCAGATACGCGGGAATTCAGGAAGGCGTTCGATTTCCTCCAATCTATGGGTATAGATGCCGTACCAACTTCAATTGTCAAGAAAAGGAATATAGAGCTTCTAAAGGAGAAGATTGCCGGCAAGGTCAGGATGATAAGGGTCCACCTGATCCCTTCAAACGCCCCAACGGACGAGGAACCAATGGTCATAAGGGAGGGGAGCACGGTCGAGGATGTCTGCAAGGCAGTCCATACGGACTTCGTGGAGAAGTTCAAGTTTGCAACCATAACAGGGAAGTCTGTCAGATTCCCCAACCAGAGGGTAGGACTGGACCACATAGTCCAGGACGGGGACAATCTTACTGTCTTCCTGAGGAAGGGCTGATCTGCGGAAAGAGGGGTATATAAGGTCTGACCAATATTTTTATATCGATACCCTATGTGGGAAGAAGCCAACGGGTAGTGAAAAATTGGCAGAAAGAGTACTTGCATTCGTGGACTTGTTCGTGGACTCGCAGCAGATGGATCAGGTGATATCCTCCCTAAAGGAGATAAAGAACGCTATCCAGATCTATGAAGTAACCGGCGAGTTTGACGTAATCGTTCTCGTGAACGTTGCAAGCATTGAGGAATTCAGGGATTTGCTCAAAAACAGGATAATGAAGATAAGTGGGATAAAAAGCACTGTTACATCGATAGTTTTGAAATCACACAGGAACCACGTCCTAGACATCCCAGAGTGATAAGGGGTTGGTATTTCCTGCCGGAGGACTGGATAAAGATTGTTATGTCAGTCTCACATACGGGGTATGCAAAGGAGGTCTAGCCGGTAGGTGAACACATGCTCACACTTGAAGACCTGTTCGTTGTTGCCGTCGTATGGGGAACAGTCATAGTCCTTTCCTGGTTCCTTTCATCTTATCTATTAGGCGTCTTCACTGGAAGAAAGAGCAGGCTGGACAGAATTTTAGTTCCGGTAGAGAATTTCATATACCTCCTTGCTGGAATAGACAGCTCCAAGAACATGGGATGGAAAGAATATTTCAAGACCCTCCTGTACCTGAATGCTGGGGAGGCAATCCTCGCATTCTTCATCCTTATGTTCCAGCAGAGCCTGCCGTTGAATCCTATGCACTATTCCGGGATGTCATGGTCCCTTGCCCTAAATACCGTCCTCTCCTTTTCATCCAACACCAATCTGCAGCATTACAACGGCGAATTGACGCTCTCCTACCTGAGCCAGATGTCGGCGATTCAGTTCCTACAGTTCACTTCCGCTGCAACTGGGCTAGCCGTAGGCGTTGCAGTGATCAGGGGTTTCGCCGGAAAGGCGAGGACGATAGGGAATTTCTATTACGACTACGTCAGGTCTCTCACCAGGGTGTTACTCCCCCTGGCCTTCATTGCAACGATCATTTTGATCTTCATGGGTGTTCCGCAAGCCCTGAGCGGCTACCCGACAGTTTCAACCCTTCAAAAGGGGGCAACTGAGATTCTTTACAAGGGGCCGGTAGCCTCCCTCGTCTCCATAATGCAACTTGGGACGAACGGTGGGGGCTACTTCGGAGCAAACTCAGCCTATCCACTGCAGAATCCAAGCCAGCTGAGCGACCTCTTCGAAATAGGAATGATGATGTTCATTCCCACATCCCTCCTTTTCCTGTTCGGCAGGATGGTTGGCGACAACAGGGAAGGTAGGACATTGTTCCTTGCGGCCTATGCAATATACGGTATCGATCTTCTCATAGCTTTCTTGTCAACAACAGTCATAGGGAGAGGCCTGGAGGTGAGGATAGGAGGCGTGGCATCGACGCTATGGACTGTAACCACGACGGCATTCACCACTGGGTCACTGAACGCATCCCTCTCAGGGTTCAATCCGGTAGTCATCCTTACTGCTTTCTTCGGCATGCTGATACAGGCGGCACCGGGTGGGGTAGGCGTAGGTGCAATGTACCTGATAATGTATGTCATAGTAACCATATTCCTTGTGGGGCTCATGGCAGGGAGAACGCCAGAATATCTGGGCGTGAAGATAGAGGGTAGTGACGTTAAGCTAGCGGTTGCAGCATTCCTCACGCACCCAATCATCATTCTCGTTCCAACGGTTGTAGCGTTCGCCATCGGGGCAGAATCAACCGTTGGACTCGCTGCCAACGCCACCGGTTTCACCAGGATATTCTACGAATTCACTTCAGCAGCTGCGAACAACGGGTCGGACTACCTTGGTGCTGCGGGAAATACTGTATTCTTCAATGTGGCAACGGGCATTGTGATGTGGGTCGGCAGGTTCCTGCCTATTCTATTCATGCTTGCAATAGCGGATGGCGTTTCAACGAGGAAGAGGAGCCAGAAACAGGGGTTGAAGACTGGCTCCATAAGTTTTGTCGTGATACTGGTATTCAGCATCTTCATTCTGACCGTGCTGACGTTCTTCCCATTCCTTGTTCTTGGCCCGGTGCTTCAGTTCCTCCAAGGAATGAAACTAAGCATAGGGGGTGTTATATTTGGCCTCTAATTCCACGGTCGGAAAGGAAAGCAGGCTCAACTGGCCATCGATTTTAATTGATTCGCTGAAGAGGTTGAATCCCTATTCATTGAAGAGCAACATGGTGATGTTCGTAACCGAGATCACGTTCGCAATAGTGCTCGTAATGGCGTTGGACCCCACGCTCATACCCATAGTCTCCAGGGCGGGGGAAAGATTATTCTATTCCGAGGTCGCCCTGATTCTGATCATCACCGTCTGGTTCAGTACTCTCTCAGATTCCATCGCCGAGGCGCAGGTACACAACACAGCGTCGAGTCTCAGGAAGATGAAGGAGCAGATGACCGCCAAGAGGCTTAAATCATCCAACAGGAATAATTTCGATGTTGTGCCTTCAGAACAGCTTCGAAAGGGTGACATAATCCTGATAGAACACGGAGACAAAGTACCGATAGACTCGGAGGTGCTGGAAGGTATTGCGATGGTAGATGAGTCCCTCCTTACTGGGGAATCTGCTAACGTAAGGAAGTCAGTTGGTTCAACACTTCTTGGCGGCTCCGTCGTCACGACTGACAGTCTAGTCGCAAGGGTTTCCGTGAATCCGGAGGAAACATACGTCAGCAAGCTCATCAATCTGGTGGAGTCATCGTCGAGGCCAAAGACACCAAACGAGATAGCACTGACTATACTCATAACAGGCTTCACTGCAATATTCACGATCATAATTGTAGCACTGTTGTTCCTGGGTGTAACCCTCAGGCTTGGAATTGACCTTGCAGTCCTCATTGCACTTTACGTGTGCCTCCTCCCAACAACCATTGGCGCCCTCCTTCCTGCGATCGGCATATCGGGCATCAACAGGATGTCTGTTAAGAGGATAATTGCAAAATCCGGGAAAGCAATAGAGGCTTCAGGTGACACTGATGCCCTTCTGCTGGACAAGACGGGGACGATAACAAGGGGGATGAGGAAGGCAGTCAAGTTCGTGCCTTTGGGCAATCACACTGAGCGTGAAGTGGGTGAAGCAGCACTTCTATCGTCGTGGGACGACGACACTCCAGAGGGAAAGAGCATAGTGGAGCTCGCATACAACCAGGGCTTCGTTCCCCAGGCCTTCAGTTCCCTGGACAGGTCAGAATTCGAGGAATTCAGCGCTGCCACGAGAAGGAGCAGCATAAAGATGAGCGACACCCGCGAATTCCTCCTTCCGAAGAGCGGGAGAGGGATACTCCAGAGGAAGAGGCTAAGGAGAAAATACCAGCCTGGCGAACAACAGCCTGACCTTGAAATCGTGAAGGGAGCTCCAGATGCAATAATAGATTACGTGAAGATCAAGCCTGCCAATTTTGATTCCGTCCTGGAAAAGATATCAGAGGACGGAGCAACAATAATGGCCGTCGCAGAGGCTGGAGACGTAATTGGATTCATCAAGCTGACCGATGAGGTGAAACCTGGCGTAAAAGAGAAGATAAAGGCACTCAGGGACATGGACATAGAGGTGGTGATGGTTACCGGAGACCAACCCCTCACGGCCGGAGTAATTTCAAAGGACGTTGGCATAGATGATTACATAGCCAAGGCAAGACCGGAGACAAAATACGAGTTCGTGAAGGAAGAGCAGAAACACGGAAAGATCGTTTCCATGATAGGGGACGGTACAAATGATGCCCCTGCACTCTCGGCTGCTGATGTCGGCCTGGCGATGGCTTCAGGTACGGAGCCGGCAAAGGAGGCAGCGAACATGGTTGATCTCGAGTCAAACCCATCGAAGATAATGGACGTTGTGATGCTCGGTAAACAGATACTGATGACAAGGGGGACTGTGACCACATTCAGCATAGCCAACGATATCGCAAAATACTTCGTGATAGTCCCTGTCATGTTTGCCGCGCTGCCAGAACTGGGTGCATTGAATGTACTCCACCTGACCCCACACGTAGCAGTTATTTCCGCCCTGATTTATAATGCGCTGATAATCCCTGTCCTGATTCCGCTTGCACTGAGGGGGACTGCATTCAAGCCCGCAAGCACCATGACGCTGTTTCTGAAGAACGTGACCATCTACGGACTGGGAGGAATAGTGCTGCCCTTCATAGCAATTAAGCTGATTGCAATACTGATTCTGATCATGGGGGTGAAGGTATGAAGGGTTTCAGGAATCTCTCAACAGCCGCAAGACTGACGTTGATTTCAGTCGTCATATGCGGACTGCTGTTCCCTATCATAATGACGGGAATCGGGCAGGTGGCAGCGCCATGGCAGTCGAATGGTTCACAGGTGTATTACGACGGGAAGTCAATAGGTTCCGACCTTATATCACAGGACTTCAGTGCGCCAGTATTCTTCCATCCGCGCAACGATTCTGCATCTGGAGTGGACCCTGACATAACGCTTACCTACGCCCTAAGCCAGGTCCCAAGGATTCACAATGCTACTGGCATCCCCGAATCCTTCCTGAATGCAACGCTTGAAAAATACACCCAGTACACTATGTTCTTCTTCGGAACTAAATACGTTAACGTGCTGAACGTCAACCTATACCTGATGGAATCATTCCCATCGATTTATGCACCGTACGTGCAGTAACCTTCCCCGAAAATCTGTCTTGTAGACCATGATATGTGAAACGTTTAAATCAGAGTTCAATTGTGTTGGAAAGAAATCATGGACGAAAGTGAGGAGAAAAGTAATATCACATTCTGGAGGAAGAGGACTAGGATAGGCATAACGACCGGTATAATCGTACTACTTCTATCCCTAATATTCTATTTTACCAGCAAATCATCAAATTATTTTCAGGAAGTTCTCATTGAAACAGTTGCCTTGATTCCAATCCTCCTGATATCATCCTACCTTATTTTCAATCTGGATGTCAGGTACAGGAAGGTAAAAGCTAGGTACGGAATGTATGTCAGGAATTCCATTTCCTACCTCTACATAGTCGTTCCGTTCTGGATAATTTCTGGTGCGGATATCCTGTCCTTCGGTCGTTCCTATCTTGCCCTGATATACATGAACGTAATTTTATCCACTGCATTGGTTGGCATAGCAATAAACATCCGTGTCAAAGTGTGGAAAAGAAATTCTAAGGATATTGGTTCTACAAATATAGTCAACGGTGCGAATGAGATCGCAGGAAAAATGGGTGTCAAGATTTCGGGATACAGGGTAGTGGACTGGAGCAAGTCAAGGATAGCAAATGCGTTTCAGGCGGGCATAACCCACTACTACATATTCGTCACCAACTTCCTGATGGAGAACTTATCGGAGGAAGAGGAAGTTGCGATAATGGCACATGAGATTGCACATGCAAAGATGAAGCATCTCAAGAAGACTTTGGTTTTTGTCGGATTATGCACTTTTACAATTGGAAATGCCCTTTTTTCCCTTATAGTATACATCCTGAATTATGGACTGAGGATAGGAATGCTATTTGGGCTTGTCTTTTCAATATTCATTACTTCTTATTTGCTCCTGCCAATATTGCGCAGAAGGTATGAGAAGGAAGCAGATATCGTGGCTGCAAGATACACCAGTCCCGGACTCCTCGCAGATTCACTGCTTAAGCTTTCTAAGTTGAACCATACTCCTGTCAGCGTTCCCAGATACTGGAACCTATCACATCCAAGCACATCTGACAGGGTGGGATACCTGATAGAAATGCAGAGGAAGACAAACCACCCATAACTAAATCATTAAAGGACGGTATAAACACCTCCAATATGGAGCGGTGATGATCATTATTGATTCATAAGCTGAATAATATCACCAATTTCCAATTTCAGTGCGAGCGCCGGGATTTGAACCCGAGGCATGAGCTTGGCAAGCTCACGTGTTACCAGGCTACACCACGCTCGCTAAGCACCTTATGCCTATGATGATAAAAAACTAACTGATTACTGTAACCATATGCATGTTCACACTTCACTTCTCAGGAATAACAATGGAAAAGGCATCTTTTATAACATTTACGGAATATAGTTGCGGGCCCGTGGGGTAGTTTGGATCATCCTTTTGGCCTTCGGAGCCGACGACCCGGGTTCAAATCCCGGCGGGCCCGTAGAGACATTTATATCATGACGAGAGCTTTTTAATTCCAAACTGTGGTGCACGACGACAAAAGTCTCCAAAAATTGAAACCTCCCGGAAGGCAGGAGTGTCAAGTTATGGCACGATAACCCGTTCGTTAGGTTTCCAATTACCACCGGGGAGCTTCTTCACGATGACAATCTTGGACTGTGATTTCTTTTCTAGATTCTGATGAAATTGGTTCAAAAGTCTCAGGATTTCTGATTTCCATCCGGTATTTGGCTCAACAGCTTTCTGCTGCAGTGTGGGTTGATTCTTCTGTTGTTCTGAGGAGCTTGTTTTATTATAATTCTTGGCCGTATTTTAGATACTTTGTGGCCATTCCTGTGAAAACCTTTGCTGGTCGTTTCCCCTCGGAATGTACCCAAATGTTATGACGCCTATCTTCTAGAAGTCACCGATTTCTAATTCCGTTGGTCCCTTCCGTTGAGCTATTTGAACACCACTTTGAATATCTTGACTGCCTTTATGTAATAGGAGGCATATTCTCTCCGTTCATTGTCTGGCGGAAAAGTCATGGTGAATCACCTACAGCGCTCTATGTAACTCAGGATAAGACTTGTCTTTCCTTCATTAATCATGTATTGTGCGCCTTTCTGAAACAAACCGGAATAATTTATCTTAGGGTGATTTTGCGGCCAATCATACATGGCATCATACAAGAAAAGGTGAAACGTATAATCAATATTAATACATTTCACTTCTAAAAGTCGGCAGTAAATAAGTTAATTGTAAGAATTTATTTCTAATAGTGAAAAGTACACAGCAATTTAAAATTCAGTCATTTGAGAGACATGCGCAAATGATACGTATCCTCCTTATTCTAGAAATTGAAAATAAGTTGAATTTTCAGTCATTTATTGATGACAAGGGAATTTCCTCTACTACCTTATACAGAACACTCGCAGCGCTGAAAGAATTAGACCTGATTACAATGACCGTAGATAAAAGTAGGAATCATCCTCAAAATGTTATCTCTCTCACCGAGAAAGGCAAGAAAGTTGCAAAGCATTTGAAGGAGATAGAAGAGATATTGGGAGGCGAATAATGGCCAAAATATCTATTGGAGATAACATTGAATTAATAAGAGAGCTAAGAGAGAAAATTAGAAAATACAGGGACGAATTTTCTAAAAACGAAGCGCTTGTCAGGTACTCCCTCGTCGACCCGTTTTTAAGGGGACTAGGTTGGGACACCGAAGACCCAGAACAAGTCAAACCAGAATACTCAACCGATGCAGGAAGACCAGATTATGCCCTGTTTTTACACAATAAGAACAGTCCTAGGGCCTTTATCGGGGCCAAGAAACTTGGCAAGAACGAAGACCTTCAGCAGCACATTTCATACTGCGTTTCTGAAGGTGTGAAATTTTTTATTGCCACGGATGGAAATCATTGGGAGCTGTATGACACATATAAAGTAACCAGATTGCCTGAGAAGAAGATCATAGAATGGGACATCATTAACGACGAGGAATCCAAAGTGGCAATTAAGTCAATCTCTATTGCGAATTTAGAATCATTCGGAGAAGTCACGGCAGAGCCTATCCTTACTCAATCTGAAAGAAGCTCAAAGGATGAAGTACTGCCCGTGAAAGATACGCCACTGGAATCGACTAAATCTTATAATATTAAAGGTGGAAGAAAACGGAATAGGCCTCTTCGCCCAATCAGTCTATCTATAAATGGGGAAGTATTTAATGTCAACAAATCCAATCAAATTCTCATAAAGACCGCCGAATGGTTAATTTCCAAGGGGAAGATAACAAATCCCTTTAGGCTCCCGTCGGGCCCAGATAGGTGGTTAATCAACACTGAGCCAATCCACCAAAACAAAAATAATAAGTTCGCCAATCCCTATAAGCTATCGAACGGCCTCTATTTAGAGACCAATTATGGCTCCAGAAGAATAGAACAATTGGTAAAGTCATTGATGAAACATTTTGGATATTCAGACGATTCTATTTCTGTGAGGTGGAGGGAATGAAATTAGGGAAAGTTGCAAAACATCTGAAGGAGATAGAAGAGATATTGGAGGAGAGATGAATGACCAAATATTTTGGACTGGATATTGATGAAATCATTAAGAGACTGATTGATAGCAGTGGAGATACTGTCTGTTATCTCAATTTGCTGAACGTAATTCAGCAAGGAGATAAACCGAAAATGGAATTGAAAAAATATAATCAGCTGAAAAAAGAAGATAGAATCAAAGCACTCAAAAATGTCTGCAAAAGATGCTCATATCAAGATAAATTCAGAGGATGGGATCCCTATGCTATTTTAATCCAAAGCATATGGAAAGACGCGGGGCTTCCTGACTCCAAAGTAAAGAAGGTATTTGGTCATGTAGATGACGAGAAGGATATTTATAAAGACATTGTTAAATTTCTGAGAAAACAAAATAGTTTCAAAAACTTGATCGTAATTGACACTCATAATAAGCGAGGGAAACAAGGCATCAGGTTTGCTGATATCACGCTATTTAAGAAGGAGTCCTTACTGGGAAAATTTAGCAGGTATGTCCTTTCTGTTGAAGTCAAGGCTAAATCTGGTGCTTTTGACCATCTTCTGAGCCAGCTAGCTGATGCCTCAACCTTCTCCCGCAATGTATATGCTGTTGTTACCCCTGGATTACTTATCGAAGAATCAATGAAAAGAAATAATATGAATGAAGCTGGTAAATCTGTTTTGAAGAAGTTAAAGATGCAAGGTTCAGGCATAATAATATATGACCCTGTAAAGAGTGCCTGCGATATTATATGGCCCCCGCAAGCAAACACTTTATTGAAAGGACAAGAACAAAAGAAGGCCCTAGAGAATTTGGATTTATTGGAGGCAAAAATAAAATGACCGTAGAAAAATTGGAAGATTGTATGAAAATGGATGGTGACAAGATATATGGTTAAATTGTCTGAATTCCAAGCTGACTTCGATGGTAAAATCTTCATAAATGATCCTATTGAATGGAAAGTTTTGAACAAAGTACCAATTGCAGTTTTTGAAATCAAGCTAAATGTTGGAGCCGAGTACGGCAAGAAGTTAGACCAACCCGGCCAACCTTATTATAATGTTGGCTATTCGATTGATGAAACTAATCTTGCTTTAGTGTTTCAGAATATACCTGTCTCGCACAGCTACATCAGTCAGGGTTCCGTCGATCCACACATGGTAGCCAACGCTAGTTACATTTTAAGAATTTCCATCGAAGACCTCAAGGAAATTGAGTCAAAGAGAGTTGACGATATAACGTTAAATCTTGTCTTGGAAGGAAAAATTATTCCACATCGTCCAGATAGTATTCAGCCGATCTCCACCAGCAAAAGATTCATGCTTCATATCCCTTGGAAGTTCTCAGAAAGAGAGTGGGCCAAATTCTTGCGTGACCTGGGTTACTCTGAAAGATGGATAGTTGAAATGGAGAGGCCTAAGCTTGAAGGGTACCACGAAGTTGTGGAATTCATAGAAAAGGCTGGGAAGGGCATAATGGAGAATGCGCCTGCGGATCAGGTAGTGTCAGACCTCAGGTCTGCTTGGGACCGAATGGACCCTTATCTAAGCAAATACCTGAAAATGATAAAGGAGAAAATAAACGAGGATTCGGAATCGGAGGTCAATCAGCCAACGAAGGATGAAAGGGTAAATAGCATACAGGAGTCACTGGACTCATTCATAAACGATATCTTAGAACTCAAGAGACGTGTGGACAAATTGACACAGATGGGCCCCCATAAAGACGTTTACTCGATAAAGAGAGAGGATGCGCTGCTTGCTTATCGCTTCACTGTATCTTTGATGTCATACTACTCAGAATTGTTGAAACGGATAACAGAGCGTAGTGATTCACATTGAAACGGGTAAATTCCACAAGTATGACAATAGGAGGGTAATAAGACAATGACCTACAGCCGTGATCCTAGGAGAGTATTCTGGTACGGCTTCACCGTCATGTTCATACTCATAGGGATCGCAGCAATACTCAGCGTGATATTCAATTCCCATGCCTTCCCCAACACATTCTCAGGATGGATAGGAGTGGCGGGAAGCGTAATGGGAGTTCTCATAGGCCTGTTCTTCCTCTTCCTCTTCATATGGGCAATAGTATGGTTCGCAAGGTCTATAGGATGGATATCAAGAGCTTCAAGGTATTCTGACCACAAATGGAGATGGTGGGACCATGACGATGCATTGGAGATACTCAGGGAAAGATATGCAAAGGGTGAAATATCGAAAGACCAGTACGATAAGATGAAGGAGGATTTGGGGAAATGATAGAGAAGGGGATTGAAGAGATACTGGAGGGGTAGGATCTAAGGTGAGAGAGCATGAATGAGGATTATACAAACTTCAAACCACTGCATTTTCGCATTAACACTTACTTGAAGGATCTAATTGGGAGGGAACTGCTAACAAACAAATATGTGGCTGTATTCGAGCTCGTCAAGAATTCTTATGACGCCGGAGCAACGGATGCTTGGGTGAAGTTCATCTCCAACGATGACCATTCCCCCCCGACCAAGATCGCAATACTAGATAATGGGTCTGGAATGAGTAGGAAAGACATAGAAGATAAATGGATGAATGTTGCTAAATCATCTAAGCGTGACACCCTAGATGAAATAGAAAGAGGTGATCTAAAACTATCAAAGATACCTGTTGGAAGGAAAGGAATAGGAAGGTTCTCTTGTGATAAACTTGGTGAGACGCTTGATCTTTATACGAGAACTAGTGGGACATCCTCTTGGAACCACCTGATAGCCGACTGGAAGAAATTTCAGGATGCTCCGGACAAGGATTTTCAAGAAATACCCGTAGTTATCCGCGAAGAGAAGAAGACTCCATCGCTTGCTGCAGGAATAGAAAGCGGTACTCTCTTAGTAATAGGCGGTTTGAGAGAACAATGGGATTATCAAGGAGTACTAAGATTGAAGCGACATTTCCAGAAACTGTTAGATCCAGTAAGCCCGGCAGGACTTGGTCGCTTCAAGGTTACAATCGATGCTCCGTTTTTAAGAACTGAAGAAGAAAGCATCGCGAAGAAGCGTCCAGCAGATGTAGTTAATGGTCTAGTTCGAAGTACCCTTTTCCAAGACCTGGAGGGCGTAGCAACAAAGATATCGGTTTCGCTCAAAGATGGGATATTAACGACAATACTGTTAGACCGCGGGGTGCAACTTTACAAGCTGAATGAGCGAGTAGAGGGGTTGAAATTTATCACCTCTATCGAAGCCGATGTTTTCTATCTTGACCAAGCTGCTAAAGGGAAATTTACCAGAACAGTTGGAATCGCACCAGTAAACTACGGCAATGTCTTCTTGTATAGAAATGGCGTAAGGGTTTTCCCTTATGGTGAACCTAATGATGACTGGTTGGGGCTGAACATGAGGAAACAGCAGGGTTACCGGAGGTTCCTTTCTTCTAGAGAATTGTTCGGGAGGGTGGCGGTGACCGATATACGAGGAGTTTGGGAAGAGGCATCAAGCAGGGATTCTGGCATAAAAGACGGAGACGCAAGAGATGAACTCGTGAAATTCGTGCGAGATAAGGTAGTCCTTAGGCTAGAGAATTATGTTGTAAAATCATCAGAGTGGCAGCTTCCGTCCAGCAAGGAGGAAAAAGCAGAAAGAAACGCAAAGGTTATTGAATTTCTGGCTGGAATGGCAACGTCCGACAAGAATGTTTTATCAGTTGAATACGCTGACTCCCTCACAGAAGCTGTCCGGGAAAAAGGGGCATATGAAAGCCTGGAGTTTATTGAAGACCTTTCGAAAGACCTGGACCCAGAGAAAAGAAAAGCTCTGGGAAGGTATCTTTCAGCCTTCAGGGAATCTCTTAAAGAAATAGAGTCTGAAGCAGCAGCAGCTGAGGACGATGCAGTATTTATGCGCACCGCATCCCAATATGTCAAGACAGGTACTCTCAGGTTGATAGCAGAACATAACCTCAACATTATTGCGAGACGGCTGGAACCAGCTCTATTGGATATTGGTAAGTATGCCAAAGAAAATAACCTGTCACGTAATTTGCTAGATAAAATAGAAGATGCTGTGAAGGAACTGCAGCTCCTGAAAGAAAGAAACAAACTGGTTCTAAAGGCAAGGTGGGATGTGTCCAGGAAGGAAGAAACTAACATTCCATCATATATTGAACAATATGTAAGAGAATTCTGGCCGAAATCTCTGGACAGGAGGGGAATTAGCCTACAGATCGAAGTGGGGAACATAAACTACAGGAGAGAGATATTTCCTGAGACAATATCTCTAGTGGTCGACAATATTATAGATAACTGTACAAAAGATATTGGGACAGAAGTCCCTCTAACTGTGCAATAACATCAAATTGTGAATGAGCCCCTTGCAGAACCCTGACGTTTCTTTTCTGTCCTTCCTCCTCTGATATATCAGGCCTCCCGTAGCTCTCTTGTCTGAGGAGAATCCAGATTCTGATGCATTCCTCTTGAAGTATTCCCTGAGATAGTTCATCGGATCATCCATGAAGCGCCTGATTATTTCCCTCCAGTTCCTTCTTCCCCTTATCCTGGAGTTGCTCTTAGGGATGAGGAATATCATTGTGTTTTCATTGAAATCATCAAGTATGCTCTGTCCCGAGTAATATTTGTCCAAACGGATGCTCTTAAGGTCAATGCGCATCTTACCTATCATCTCTAATGCCTTATGATACGCATCCTTCTCCGATCTGACGGAAACTGCATATCCAACATACATCCTTGTTGCCAGATCCATCAGTGCGAATGAATAGACAAACTTCCCCTCCTTCACAAATTCACCATCTTTCTCCCTCATGGAACGGTAGTGCTTCGTGACGGTGAGGGAATACCCGGTACCGTCACCCGATGTGTCAGCGGAAGAGATGCCCTTTCTCATGACGGAGCTGATGAAGAGGTTATTCAATATCATCAGGACAAGAGGATCTGAATATAGCCTCTCGACGGTCTTGTAACTGATGTCCTTGCTAATTCCGAGAAGAGGAAGGAGGTAAGCGGCCTTCCTGTTGCTCAGTCGGAATATCTCCTTCACAAGGATAACGAAGACCTTCTCCCTTGCTTCCAGCAACGAGGGTCTTCCAAACTCCTCTACAACGAAGGAAGAGGACTCGTCTATCATTGCTCTGAGCTCCAGAGCCATGCCCTTCATCCTCTGCCTGTAGAGATACTCGTAATCCCTCCAGTTTGTTGTCACTGGTATGGAGAATTCCTCCCTGTAGCGGGACATGAGTTCTTCAATGGAGTCACGGAAATACTCATAGTCCAGCTGGGTGATCCTCATTACGAAAATGTAATATATATGGGGTATATATACATTTGTGCGCAAGGTACAGATAAAGGAAGGGAACCAGATCACCGTGAAGAACATTCAGGCTTACATGGAAAGGACAGTCACAAAATTTGGATCTGGTGCCAAAGTTGACTGTCCTAAGGAGTTTCTGGGGAAGAAGGCCTTCCTGATCATAAAGAAGGATGAAGATTAGTCACTTCTGTCCCAATGTCCTGTACAAAAGTGAATCCCTTATTGATAAAAATAACTGCGCGAATCAATCAGGATGGAAAGTTAGCAATAAGGTTCACAGACGATGGAAAGGGAATATCTGATAGAGAGGCTTCAAATCTTTTTAGGCCTTGGTCTTCATCAACTGCAGGTTCTGGAATAGGTCTGTATATAGTAAAGAAAATATTAAATGAGATCGGGGGGTCCATCAAGTTTGTAGGAAACGCATGCGAAAAGGGAATGAGTGGGGCTTGCTTCGAGGTGACGTTGTGAACAGCGACCAGAAATCTGAAGGGACATCGTCCGATCTAACCATTGAGTACGCCGTAATGGAAGATTCTCCAGACATTTTAGAAGATATTAACACAGATATCATGAAGGTAGCTGAAAGCGTTCATCGCCAGTTCAAGCAATTGGACAATAAAGGACGGATAAAGGTTACAGGGATCCTTCCGTACAAATTGTTCGATAGCAAGGTAGAGGGGGAATTCAAGAAAAAGTTAATAGATCTTGCACAGTCGGACAATATTCCTGATATCGTTGTTTTAGACAACAATTTACCTGGAAATCCAGAATCAGGAAAGGAAGTACTGGAGGAAATATCAAGGAGGCGTTATCCCTTAGATTCGGTCTTGTACACAAACCTCCCGGATCTTCCAGATTTTGAGCATTCAAACCCATATGGGAGAATTTGGACAACAAGTCGTGATGACTTGAAGCCAACATTGCTAGCTGCAACTACTAAATTTTACCTCTTCTGGACCAACCCTGAATATATTAGGGGATTAGCCCTTTCAAGATTTGCAGATTTGGATAATGCATGGAATGAACTAGTTGTAACTGTAATTCATTTAGAAGACGAACCGAAAGAAGGCTTGAATGGCAGAACAAAAGATGATATGAGGGAACTAGGAAAACAAATTTTGAGGGAATTTACGCTCACGAGAAATGGACTTGACCTGACCAGAAAAGCGAAGAATATGACCAATGTCTTCAAAATCTTAGAAGAATCCAAAATTATAGGGCCTGATATTAGGGGAAAAATAGAGCGCTTTTCACGGGAGACTATAGCTTATTCAGGATTTAGGGATGATTTTGCTCATAATCCCATAACCAGCCTTGACGGCGAGAAAATAGGCATTCACGCAAAGAATCCTCAGGATGGAGGGTACGACAGGAAAACAATGAAGTCCTTCTTTATCAAGTTGACGAGGCTCATAATCGATATAGAACGTGTAACTGAACAAATCACGTCAATTAGGGCGGAAGAAACTAAGTAATGTATTAATGTAGTACTGAAAGGATGAAAGCTACCAGCTCAGAGAATTTTGGTGGAACAGCGTTCGCAACTTGTGTATATCTTGGAGTTTCTAATGTCCTCAATTTACCACCAGTGGTATACTTCCCCTTGAACTCGTACCATTCTGGGAATGTTTGTAATCTGGCGTATTCCCTAACTGTCAGAATCCTTGGTTCTTCGTAATGGATATAATCATCTGGTAGAGTTGTTAGAGTTGGAGATGGAGTATCAGGATCAAGCGGTATCACAGTTCTCTTCTTTAATCCAAGATTTACTTTCGAAACATTGTCAAGATTCTTTCCTTTTGAGTGGGACTGAAGAATAAACTTGAACCTCTCCTCCACTTTTTGGCTGTGTCTGGCGAACCGATGACTATCTGGTAATCCTTTCTGGTTGCTTTCTTGCATTGCCTTTTGGAACTGTGTTGAAGGAGTACCATACACACCATTCATAAAATTTGGAGAATCCGGACTTATCACCTCGCCATTTGAACGTAGAAGGTCGGAAGTAGCTTGTTTTACTGATATTTTAGAATGTGACTTCTTCTTAAGAAGTTGATCGAAAAAAGTTTCTGGATCTATCCCTTTCTTCGTAGAATATAGTATTATCCTCTTACGAAACTGAGGCACCCCGTATTCCGAAAAGTCTACTTTTCTGAGTGCAGGCTTTTCAAATCCAATTTGTTTTAATCTATTTCCTAACAAGTTAGAATACGAAGGCCCGTTTCCTTGTTTACCACCGAATCGCATATCAAATCCTAGAACATTCTCAAAGAGAATCATTCTTGGCTGGACAATTTCTACGAACTTGATGTATTCCCTAAACATCTGGTTCCTCTCGTCATGCTCAATCCTCCTGCCCGCGGTGGAGAACCCCTGGCAAGGCGGCCCTCCTGCAACAAGATCCACCTCTCCCCTGAGCCCCTTTAGCTCTTCCTTGTATTTGTCAATGACGTACCTTATATCCATTTGCGCAACTGGCAGCCATGAAGGCCACGCAAAAGCATTTTTCCTGTCTATGAGGTTGTACCTGAGAGTCTCGAATGCCATTGGGTCGCGTTCTATCGCAAATATCCCCTTCATACCTGCCTGGTGGAAGCCTAGCGAGAATCCTCCTGCTCCAGCAAAGAGGTCTATGAACGTCAAGGGCTCCTTCATTGAAGCACCTCCACTATCTTGCGGAGACAGCCCGAGGGGTCTGTAATGACTTCATGCTCCCAGAACCTGAGGACAGTATAACCATCGTCCTTGAGTTCCATGCTCACCTTATTGTCGTGAGCGATGTTCCTTTCAAGTTTCATAGACCAGTACTCGGGCCTAGTGGTAGGAGGCTTGTAGCAGTTGGGGCACCCATGCCAGAAGCACCCGTCAACAAATATCGCGATCTTCATTGACTTGTTCCCTATGTCAGGGTTCCCGTGGATCCTCGGGTATCTCCTGAATCTCCTATGATCAAGCAGGTCCCATAACAAGAGTTCCGGCTTGGTATCCTTCCCCCTTATGCTTGCCATGACCTTGCTGCGCTTCTCCAAGGTCAGGTTGTCAGGCAAGAAGGAACGCCCTCCTAGCAAATTCACGAGGGTGAAATGATAATGAAGCTAGACTACTGTCTTCCATCAAGCCTTATACGATTCCAGGATTTACTCTTTGCTGTTCTTAAGCTTTGCGGTAGCTTGACCCAAGTAACCGGGAATTCTACCCCCAGACTAGCCTTGCTGATTAAGGTAAACTAGGCTATTCTTCTATGAAGCTGCTTACCATACCCTCTTTGAACCTTACTCCTACTTCTATCAAGGTTTGTTGTATCGACCCACGGAAACTTCTAATACTATGGGTATTGCTTTACCACTATCAAAGGGAAAATGGACAGGCACCAAAGGGCAAATAGAACAAATTAAAGCATACTTCTCAATTATAAACAAAATAATGCAATGACTGATATTCCGAAATCTATACCCAATTGCGACGAATGGCCCAGAAACTTTCCAGAAGAGTGGAAAGGTGCTTATTGGGGATTACACGTTAGACGTCCAGAGTTCCTTTATGAATGCCCGATATGCCACGGGTCGTTTGGTATATCTAACTATAACCAGTTGCAGTGTGATTACATAAGGCCATATAGCTCGTTCATTAAAGGTGTTGACACACGTTTCGTAGAAATCGCCGGCACTTACTTCGGGAGCATAAAGAAACCGTAACCCCTCAAGGAGAATCTAAGAATAGCTGCCGTAACAAAATAGCTACAGATTAAAGAAACATTTCGCGAAGGCATCCGAATTATAAGAATTTGAATAGTTGTTTGAAATACTTACATGTGGTAAAAAGACGGTCTAAAGAGAAATATATAACAGCATATGATCCCATAATAAAGAAAAGAGTAGTTCACAAAGTGATCAATGGTTGGGCAATTTCTCTAGTTACCGGTCACAAATTCAGATACGAAGGTTAGTTTATGCCCAAATCACATTTTGATTTAGATAAGGCAATAGAGCAGGTAAGAAGCAAGAATTCCAGGTTCGGAATCCCTCTTCAAACATTCATCGAGGAATCGATCCGTATTGATGATGTTCTGAGTCGTTCAGAAAAGAGCTTCAAAGAGGACGGTCTGAGAATCTGGATTAGAAAGGCGGCTACCATACGTATGGTGACCGGATTTGAAGTTTATTTTAAGGATATGCTTTTAGACTTGGTTACTCGGAGGAGGAAATTAAGTAATATAGTCGATCAAGACGATGTTATCAGTTTTAAGGACCTTTTGGACAGGAGATCGAAAACATTTACAATAAAGCAGTTAATGAACTATTCAATTCTGCAAAAGTACAATTTTCTGGATTTAGATGATATCGAAAAGGCATTTTCTCGGGCATTAAAGATAAGTTTCTTTGAAGTAATCAAGAATAATGCCGTACGAATAAGCGAGTCCGGCGTAGTGAAAGTGATTCCTTATGCCAAAAGAGGAACGGAAGACTTTTATTTACCGCAAGACTTCTATCCTAAAATTAAAAAAATAATACTACAACGGCATAGTTACGTACATGACATAAATAGAAAAATAAGACCCTCTTTTAAAAGGATATCAGAGGAAAACGACGAAATCTTCTCTTTCGTGTTTTTTATTGACTTATTCATTAATAACTCTAAGTTTCCATTAAAATGAGAGTTTTTACTTGTGCCATCCTTTCAATTATGGACTACAAATTTATATAGCTACCATTATAATGGTTGCGATAACGGTGGTGCTTGCAGCAACGGTATACATACTGGAGAGCCACTAAACGACAGGAGCATCAACACCACTAGCTGCCACAATTACAGAACAATCTGAGACTTCAAATGAGGCTGTATTAAGCCTTACTTACACAACCCCGGCATCAATGAGCAACCCAGCGGGTTTTCTTTGACATACACTGCTCCGGGAGGTACCGTGATGCTAGCCACTGTCAGCGTCGTAACCGCAGTTCCGGCATCTCCTACAAGCGGTACTGGCTATATAGTTAACCCTGATGGAAGTACATCTGTTATTCAATCCGGGGCCACGATTACCCTCTCTATATTAATGGGGTTACAGGTTGGTCAGAGTACATAATAACGATTACGTGCACCGGCTACACTGGCTCAGCAACAACAACACTACCATAAACTAATTTTCTTTATTTTTTATTCTTTAAAAATTTTGGATGTGAATTCCTTATCTTTTGATCCCCTATCATTTGTGATATATATCAGTACATAACCCTTCGAAACAGCTCTCTCCTGTCTAGAAAAGATTTCCTTTCCGGACACTGAAATCTTCGAGGGGGAACATATAAGCAAACATGTCCATCCCACGGGATATGAAGGGAGTCAGTATGTATTTGCAATATACCAAGCAATCGCAGAGAGTATGACTGGACCTGCTATCCACTCTACATTCCTCGATATCCTTCTACCGAATCCCCAGAGTATCCAGTAGAAGTAGGCAGTGGAGGTGAGTACTGCCATGGAGGGTGTGTATTTCAAATTCATGTAGAGGAAGGGGATGACTGTTGGATAGAGGAGGTATGAAATGACGGTAAGTATCACTGTGCTAAGGAAATAACCGATGACAATTCTCCACAACGGTTGCCTCCTCCTGCTCCAAGCAATCCTCCCTGCCTTATTCCTGGAATAGGTGAAAACGCTTCCACCGAATGTGGTGATGACGGCTGCTGCAATGTAATAGTAGACGAAGCTTATCCAGAATGGTATGATTCCGATGATAGGGATATCCACGAAATGCAGTAATACTTCTGCATATGTATGACTTTGTAGTACAGTCCTTGCAATAGGAACATAATTATGTCAACATTTAAAATGAAGCAAGAATTTATTGTATTTATCCTAATTGCAACGAAAGTCTCGATATTGCCTAAAGCCTGCGTCTTTCCATAGTAAATTAGACGATTTCAAAGAAAAGTACGTTTTCCCATGGCACATATATAGTACTATTTTGGGGTTCGTTGGTCGTTAACACAAGTTCATCCATGATTCCAGTTATCCTTCCGGCAGCAACGTCATTCGCTGTGTGAATTTTGATATTCACCAGAGACGCTGCATCTCTAAATAATCTAGCCTCTAAATCCCAATTTTTTTCTACGTATTTTCCCATTGGGAGCAAAGTATACCCCCAACCTACGAACAAGAATAAAGTTGAAAAAGAAACCGAACTTGCAAGAATAATTTCTGAATATGACTCCAATGTTTTAAAATTTATAAAGTAGATTGAGGCTGTAAAAAGAACAAATAGGAGCCATCCACTTGTCCAGTCAGATGGGTAGAAAGACAGCGAATTTCTTAGAATATACCTTTTATAAGTCATTTCAGATTGTTTCTTCACTCTAACCAAAGAAAATACGCCCATAAATAGAAAAATAAAGATAAAAGCGACAACATAAATGAGTTCTATAACTGAAAAGGTATTCACACTAACAAAAGCTTTGTCTCTTAGTGATAGAAGAGAAATGATCCCTAAAGCTCCGAAGAAGTAGGCAAATTTGTGGAAATACTTTACCAGGAATACCCACTCTAATGTATCGTATAGATTATTGGAGTTTTCTGTTCTCAATTTTATTGCTATTTTTCTAAATATAACCTTTATAATCTTTCGACGGTATTTGTCCGTCACATAGGTTTGAGAATACAAAAATACCATCACTGATATTATCCCTGAGACAAGTGCAGAAAGTCCAACTGCTATCAGGGTAATATCCATGTCCATTCAATTGATTATGGGATAATTAAATTTGCTAAAGTCAAATTTCGCAGGATTATTGTTTGTGTCCAGACCTTAAGGTAGAAAAGTTTGAATTTGGTCAAGTAAGTCAAATGTCGTCTTGAAGCTCAATTGTAGCAGGAATGGGGCACAAACATTCTATTCTGGAATTAGGAGATTGAGCAGTATCAGGATAGATTATACCTCTTGAGCTGTCCATTTCTGAAAGCATGATTGTGAAGACACTTTTCATTCATTAGTAATACCTCACTTTGGGATCCTCACGATAGCTTCTTTAGAGCTTATACCCTGGACAAATTCCCATCCTTTTTCTATATATTCCCTTACCTCTTTCAGTGGGATCACCTTCCGGGAATGGCCGTTATTCAGTGACATGCCCATCTTCTCCTTGATCTTTCTTTGCATTTCCTCAGTGGGTAGTTCAAGCAGCTTGTTATCATCTATCTCCTTATCGTCAAAGAATAGCTTCAGATATTCCCTCTTGAACTCTACTTTCCACTTCTCCTTTTCTTCTTCGCTTATCTCCCTCTTTTCAGTCTCTATATACGGAACGCACTTCAGATAAGTGGACCTCATTTCCTCAATCTTGTCAGGCTTTAGTTTCTTGTTTGTTGAATACCTGGCAGAAATGTCTCCCTTGTGTCATGTCCAGTATTCCCTCCAGTTGTGAGATACCAGGCCCTTATTTTCGCATACATCCAGGGCACTTGAGAAGTATGCCCTCAATACGTATGGTCTCCATTGGAAATTCGATTTCCTGATTGCCTTTCTTATCTCCCTGGATACTAGCTGAGTTCTCATTCTTTCGTGGACTAGGTTCTCAGGTCCCTCGAGTGCGATCAGTGGGGAACTGTCCGTTAACTTCTCACCGTTAGCCATCCTGGATTCAAGATACTCTTTGAGGTATGTTGTGCCCCCTTTTGACAAGAACGTGATGTATTCGTGCCTTGCTCAGTGTGGACCTGACTTTAATGATTGTCGGAACTTTCTCAAATTCTATCTTTCGTTAGATATCCTCATTTCAGGCAAGTCAGAAATCACCAGTCCGTCATTACCTTTGAAATTCCCTACCATCTCTATCCTCAAACCTAGGAAGGCTATCAACGAGACTGAGGGCCTCCCTCTTAACGTGGACGCTATTATTATCTTAGGCAGCTCCTTTTTGCTAGGAACTCTCTTATTCTTGATAGTTGGATTCCTGTAAGCGTTCTTGATTTTCACTGATTTGAAATATTATATTAATCGGATTCCTTGTAGGAACTCAAAATTAGATCCGTTGCAACCTTCTTTCCTTTGAAACCAATAAACTTCATGAATTTCTCGCTCTCGAGTTCCTTATAATGCTCAAAGAAATGCTTGAAAATATTCTTTTGGAACTGCGGAATATCGTCAATATCCCTTATAGTTTCAGAATTTGGATCAACCTCATCCACGGGTACTGCTATAACTTTATCATCAATTCCTTCCTCATCCCTCATTTCTGCAAGCCCTACAGCACGGCACTTCACCAGAATTCCCGGCTGGATAGCTGCCGAAGAGATCAGGAGTACATCAAGTGGATCTCCATCCTTGCCTTGAGTCTTTAAGATCATGCCGTAGTTTGCAGGATACTTCATGGGAGTAAATAGGACCCTGTCGAGTATTATGCTTTCCAGCTTTTCATTGTATTCATACTTGCAGTTGCTTCCCATCGAAATCTCTACAAGAGCGTAAAATGTGGTTGGAAAATCCTCAGTCTGTGTGACTATCATTATTCACGGAGTGATATCAGAAATAAAGGCATTTTGTGTTTGGCAAAGAGTTATTCTTTTCCTCAAGATCTATGCACTTCTAAAAATGCTAAATAAGCTAACCGTCAGGAAATAAGTAGTGTTTTAATTCAAGACATGATAACTAGGAGAATATGCTAAGAGCAGTCTGTTCAGTCTGCGGGAAAGAAAGAACAAGGTTTAGTAGCGAGCCAAACTGTGAGTGTGGTGGAGTTTTAGTGCCAAAGATAGACTTCAGGTATCGGGAAGGTCCATACCCAGTTAACTATCCATACCTTGAGAGAGTAGTGAGCCTGGGAGAGCAGAATACTCCGCTTTTGGATGCTGGCTCAGCCAAATTCAAGCTGGATTATTTCATGCCCACTTTCTCTTACAAAGATAGGGGAAGTAAGGCATTGATCTCAAGCCTTGCATCAATGCTCCCAAAAGGTTTAGAGATAAATGAAGACTCGTCTGGCAATGCCGGGGCCTCAATAAGCGCCTATGGAACTTCCTCCGGTTTCAAGGTGAACATATTCGTACCCGAAAACACGAAGCCGGGGAAGATAAACCAGATAAAGGCATACGGAGCAGATATTCATCTTGTAAAAGGCTCGAGAAAAGACGTGGCTGACGCAGCAGCAACGCATCCAGGTTACTATGCGAGTCACGTACTGAATCCAGAGTTCAGGGATGGAATGAGACAACTAAGTTATGAAATATTCAGGCAACTCGATCACAGGAGTCCGGATCGAGTATTTGTGCCGGTATCGGCAGGGACCCTTCTACTTGGAATGGTCGCAGGGTTTGAGCATCTCCTCGAGTCTGGGGAAATTGACTTTGTCCCAGAGATTGTAGGTGTACAGACGGATGCAGTAAATCCAGTGTGCTCTGCAGTTAACGGCGTTACATATGACAAGAATAACTCAAAGTACTCATCAGCAGATGCACTCGCCTCCAAAGAACCTATTCTTATGGAAATTATGGTAGGTAAACTGAAAAAATACGGGAAGTGCGTTACCGTAAATGAAGATGATATAATTCTAGCAAGATCTGAACTGGCCCTAAAGGGAATGTACGTGGAATACAGCTCTGCTACCGTCTGGGCGGCGTATAAGAAGAAGCATTACGGCGGAGAAAACATTCTCGTTCTCACAGGGAACGGGCTCAAGACCCCGTGATCATCAACGCTACACTTTACTACCCACCAATTATCAGACCAATGATTATGAGGGCACCACCTAGTAGCGTAATGAATTCTATCGGTTCTGATATTATGTAGGATGCCGTGATCACTGTGACAAACGGGGTTATGTATAGTGTCGTTCCTGCCCTAATTGGACTGACCTTCTTCAGTCCATCGAACCAGAGATAATACCCAAGGAAGGTCGCAAAAAATCCCATGAATAGCAAGGACAAGATTAGGTAAGGATTCCTGATAGAAAACAGGCCTTGGAGTCCGGAAAAAGCAAAAGGAAAGAGCATTATGGCACCAAATACGGACACGAAGCCCGTCACGTTCATGGGATTGTGTTTAGACAGGAGACCCTTCCCTGCTACAGTAAAAATTCCCCATGAAAGTGCACTTAGAAGGACAAGAACAGCAGACAACAGCTCATCCCCAGTGATGCTTGTGGGCCTTAGGAGAACTATAAGCCCGATGGTTGCGACGATTAGTCCTGTCAAACGTCTCGGAGTGAGCTTGTCTTCCTTGATCATGACTCCAAGGATAGCAATGAAAATTGGTTCCAGGCTGACTATAAAACTCGCATTCCCAGCAGTAAGGCCGCTTTCTCCCCATATGAAGAGAAGCTGGTAAAGCAGAACACCAGTCAGGGCTAGAATTAAGAGCGTCACTATCTCCGTTCTGGAATATCTTTCCCTTATGACAAAGATCAAAGGAATGAAGAAGACAGATGACACCAGAAATCGTGAGAATGCTATCTGCTGGGGGTCCAGATATGAAAGGGCGTATTTCAGCAGTACGTAAGTAACACCCCAGATTATGGACGTGGAAACAAGTTCAACGTAGCCGAAACCGCTGCTGGCTCTGTTCACTCATCGGGAATTAATACTGCAATAAAAGGATAAATATCAAGTGAAAATTAACTGAGATGTTTGTTGATCCGGCTATATTCCTGGCTGCAATGGGAATCACCCTTCTGGAAATTTCAGAGGCGTCTGCCGTGGGCTTGGCAATATCCTCAGAGGGTGGTAACAAGGTCTTTCTTTACGTTGCCCTTGGTGTTCTAATTGTATTCGTTATCGCATTTGCAGTTGGTCAACAGATGGCACGTCTTCCCATTGTGTATATAAGGATAGTTGCAGGAGTCCTGCTCCTGTACTTTGGCCTGAGGCTAACGAGAAGCGCTAGGAGAGCAGTTTTAAGATCGAGGAGTTCTGTTCCATATAAGGATGAGGGTATCGAGAAAGGGGTGTTCTACACTGCCTTCTCTGTTGGACTTGTAGAGGCCTTCGAGGCAGCCATTGTCCTGATTGCCCTAATCCCTAACAATTTCTATTCCACTCTATACGGTATGACGCTGGGGCTTTTGGTGGTGGTCTTGGGAACGGTAATCCTGAAGTCCCAGGTCAGGAAAATAAAGCAGGCGAAGATGAAAGTTGTTGTTGCAGCCCTTCTTCTCTCATTTTCAGTCTTCTGGTTTGCAGAGGCCGTGATCACAGTCTCAGACCTATGGCTGGTACCACTATTCATCATTTTCGGGTTAGCTGTCTATTTCTTTGCCCATAGAAAGTAGGGGGTGATCTGTGAATGACTCTTCACCTTCAATACCAGTCTTGGAACAGGAATGAGGAGATCAGACCCTACTCAATCCCGTTCTTCCTGTTCTACTGAACCAGTTCCTTACGCCCTTCGGGACTACCAGGTAAATGAAAACGAACAATCCTAGAACGGTTCCCACAGGGAAATTAAGAAATGCCACAACTATTGCCATCAATATTCCCAGTACCCATCCTATGGCAATTCCCTTCCAGAATGTATAGGATATGAATATCCAAATCAACCCCAGTATAAGGTAAAGAGGCAATGATATCGCGCTGGGAAGGTGTAGCCCAAAGGGAAAGGCCAATATAAATAATGCAAATGTCAGGAAGGAGCGCAGGACCTCTGCTAAGCCTATCAGGAAAGCAATGACAGCGAGAAATGCAACACCAAGTGGTCTTCCCATAGCATTCTTTAAGATATCCCGTATAAAACCAGTTTGGTACAATTCTCTACATTCTACCAAACAAGTAACATTATTTTGCTGGCATTATGGAACCTCAGTAAATACAGTCTAATATCCTCAATATACAGTCTCTTCTCGTTGACCGGGAAGATAAAGTGGCAAGATTTCTGGCCAATCTTGAAAATATCCAATCTCTTGTTTTCATCAGTTGCTAAAGACCAAAGGACTATTCGTGTTTCCAGGATATTTCCCCGCTCTCGTCAACACAACATTGTTTTATTTCCTCGTAATCTGAACCTCTAGTCGGAAAGAATGCAACGGTCAGATACCATTTCCCATCCTCCAGCGTCCTCTCATAAATCTCAAGATTGTCAACCCCGAAAACTGTCTTCATCTTCTCCCTAACAATAGACTCTGCCTCTCTTGCGTCCATTTTCAATGTTTCACTTTCATTTCTATTAAAATACTCTTCTTAAATTTTTCTTTAGTGGAAATTTGAAAACGTTATGGTCCACTTAAGTTACAAGAATCAAGAATTAAAAATGAGGTGGGATGGAATAGATAAGACGTTTAACTTATGCCTGTTTAAGTATATCTTTTTTGATCTGCTCCCCCTAAATTTGTAACACTTTTCATCACTTTTCATTCTTTTTCACCTCGAGTTTCCTGGTATAAGCTTCCCTGAATGACCAATCATTCAGGAACTTCCTCCTGAACTCCCTGGGAGGTAGATAATCAATGGAGGAATGTGGCCTCTTCTCATTGTAATCAGTGAAAGCATTCTCTATGGCGACCGATGCTTCCCTGTAATCCCGGAATTCGTAGGGCCAGATGTAGTCCGTTTTTAGGGATGAGTGGAACGACTCAATGTTCCCATTGTCCTCCGGAGTGTGCTTCTGGATGTACTCCAGGGATATTCCCAGCAGTTTTATTGAGCTTCTGAACTTCCGAGCTATGTACTGTGGACCGTTGTCTACCCTCAGTACCATCCCCTCAGGAGCTCTGCCTTCAAACGCTTTCACTATTGCGTCTTCCACTGCCCTTATCGCATCTTTGGACAGGCAGCTTCTGGAGTATTGGTACCCCACCCATTCTTTCGTGAAGCAGTCCTTTATTGCCATCAGGTATGTCATCCCCTGCTGCGTGGGGATGTATGTGATATCCGTTTCCCACAGCTGATCAGGTCCTGTGGGACGGAACAGATTCCTGTGTTTTGTTCTTCCCTTGTGCTTAGCGTATGGAAGAGATAGATTTCTATCTCTCAGCACCCTCCTCACGGCCTTCCTGTTGACTTTCGTTCCGTTGTTTCTAAGCATAGCCCATATTCTCCTATAACCGTATGTTGGCCTCTCAGAAGCAGTATTGATTATGTCCTGCTCAATTTGAGGAGAGAGCCTCTTCACTCTCCTCTCCTTTTCCTGGTAATAGAAGGAGGAGAGGGAAATGCCTGATACCCTTGATATCTCTCTAAGGGACATATCGCCCCTGAGATCTTCAACGATGGTCATCTTGACCCTCCTTGAAGCCTTTTTTTAAAAGCATTGATCACCAGGGTCTGTTCGCCTATCATCCTCTTGAGGTCATCTATCTCCTCGTCCCTTGATTGAGGATGCCTGCCATCAGAGAGACCTTTCTTACCGCTCTCTATGAACTGCTCCTTCCACTTTGCTAGTTGAGTGGGAAATATTCCATGCCTCCTGCATATCTCTGCCTGTGTTGTGTTTTCAGTGAGTGCTTCCATGACTATCTCAAACTTCTCTTCCACGGAATGCCTTGATCTCATTGGTAGACCTCCATGTATCCTTCCCTACTTATAATATTAACATTATACTGTTCCAGTTCTATGAGGGGGCAGACCATTTTACTTTGTAATGTAAAGCTTTCTTAACGTTCTCAAAGACTAGGCATTATACTTGAAAATACATCTTTTATCTATTTTCTCTCCCTTATTCCCTAGGATCTGTTTAGAAAATTATCGATTATTCAGTTATTGAACTGCTAGAAACGAAGCTAAAGAAAAGCGATTTTATCGTAACGGAGAATTACCACGTCCGTTTAAAACCCAAAACAGCTAAGCTTCTTATTGAGAAAATAAAGGACAATTTCAACAAACGGAATCAATTCAAAAGCAAACAATATACCTTAGATAACATCCTCTTTGAGAACGTAAGGACTCTGAGCTATTACATCTCTGGAAAATCAAAGGGATTAGATTTCAGTATTCCTGAAATGAGGATTGAAAGGGTAGACAACAAAGAGGTAAGGTCAAGGATAATGTCCATTGACCCTCAAAAGAGGAGAGAGCTAGGAATAAACAAATCTACATTATGGTATCAGCAAAAGAAGATTAAAGAGGGTAAAGAGATTAAAGTTTATAGTAAGACAATAGTGAAGATTGAATGACAAATTACAAGTTAATAGCAATTCAAATTGGAGAGAAGCTCAAGTACGGAAGCAGTATAAATGAAATAAATAGGATAGCAGGAGCGATTTTCCCTTTTAAAGCAACTTCTCATCCAAATGATAGCATAACTTCAGTCAGAGCCCAACTTGTCTATGATTGGATAATGACTCTTTCAGACCAATCGACAAGCGAGCAAGAAAAAATGGACTTGCTTTCAAAATTTCTTAAAGAGCTAGCACCAGAATTTCTATTGTCTAAAGTCTCCGAAGGCCTTAACATCATAGAGAAATCTGATATCGAAGAAAAGCCGTTAGTAAATTCTAATAGTGTTTTCGTTCTAATGCCTTTTCAAGAACCGTTTCAAACTCTGTTTTATAATGTTATTGAGCCAGTAGTTAAGTCTCTGAATTTTAGTTGTTCCAAAGCAGATGATAATTTGAAAGTTGGTACGGTGATAGACCAAATTTTAGATTCAATTAAGAATTCGTCATTAATTATTGCCGATGTAACTGGAAAAAATCCAAACGTCTTCTATGAGCTTGGATTGGCTCACTGTCTAGACAAAAAGGTGCTAATAATAACTCAAAATGAGGATGATATACCATTTGATATAGCACATATTAGACACTTTAAGTACAAGTATGAACCAAACTTTGACTCGTTAAAAAGTCAATTCTACGAAATATTAAAGAGAAACTTAGAGGTAAATACAAATGGAAAACGAAGCTAGTTATGAAATTAACAAAGATAGAGTCTCCGAACTTATAACTAAATATAATCAGATTAAACAATCGGGTGAAATCAAAAGATACAATGAAGAATCAACAAAGAAGGATTTCATATTGCCTTTGTTTGAAGCGTTAGGTTGGAACGTCTACAATAAAGGAAATAAAGATAATTCGGTGAGTGCTGAGGAAACAATATCAAAAAAGAGGGTAGATTATGGACTCAGGATTAACGGAATACCTAAGTTTTTCCTTGAAGCAAAATCACTGAAAGAAGAAGACATACAAAACAATCCAAAATACGTCACACAAGCGATTGATTATGCATGGATGAAGTCTTGTTCTTGGGCTATATTGACTAATTTCGAAACTATAGCCGTTTACAACGCAGACTGGAAATCCTCTACTCCAAATGGAAACGTTCTCTTCGTTTTTCACCCCGACGATTTTCTGACTAATGATAGATTCAAAATGCTGTCAAAGAAAGCATTTGAGAGGGATGAGCTTGATAAAGAAGCTACGAATTGGGGTAAAAAACAGTTCAAAAATCGTATTGACAAACAGCTCTTGCTAGATATGATAAGATTCAGGGAAATTCTCTCAAAGGACATAGTGAAAAACAATCAGGAAAAGCATCTCACTCAAGAGGATATAGACGAATCAGTCCAGAGGATATTAGACCGTCTCATCTTCATAAGAAATGCTGAGGACAGAGGTCTGGAAGAGAATCAGTTACAATCCAATGTCAGGCAATGGTATTCAAGAGGAAAGGGTCATCTCATAAAGGAAATATCGAGAATATATGCCGATTATGATAGAAACTATAACAGCAAGCTCTTTTCTTACCATTTGTGCGATGACCTCTACATAGAGAATGAAGCACTTAAAGAGGTCATAGAAGGTCTTAACCAGTCTAAGGATAACTCTTACAGATATGATTTCTCTATCATTGAATCAGATGTTTTGGGGAACATATATGAACAATATCTGGGTAATATCCTCAAATCAACACCAAAGAGGGCAAAACTGGAGGAATCAAAGACTCATAGGAAAGAGCAAGGCATCTACTATACGCCTTCTTACATCGTTGATTATATTGTAAAGAACACTGTCGGAGAATTCGTAAAGACACATACACCAGAGGAAATCAAAAAGGTAAGAATTCTAGACCCTGCTTGTGGTTCTGGTAGTTTCCTTATTAGAGCGTACAAGGAATTGGAGAACTATTGGTTACATAATTCTGATTTTGCTCAAACAACATTGGAGAGTGAGGAATTCTATTCAAAGAAGGTAGAAATTCTCAAGAATAACATATTTGGCGTTGACCTAGACCCCAAAGCAGTAGAAATTGCTCAGTTAAACCTATTATTGCAGATATCTGAAAGGAAACAGAGATTGCCTATACTTCAAAATAACATAAAAGTTGGAAACAGCTTGATTGATGACCTTTCTATTTCTGATAGAGCTTTCAAATGGGAAGAGGAATTTCCTGAGATTATGAAAGAAGGGGGATTCGATATTGTGATTGGGAATCCACCCTACTTCAAGATATTTGAAGGTGACCCAATAAATAAGACAGATGATTACAATGAGATTAAATCTGGAATGATGAATGCATCCGCCATTTTTATTAACCGGTCACTAAAACTTGTCATGAAAGAGGGACGCATCGGGATGATAGTACCAAAAATGCTATCGTTCACAGATTCTTGGGATAAAATAAGGTACAAAATTTTAACCAATTACAAATTTTTAAACGTTATTGACTGTGGTAAAGCATTTAAAGATGTATTGCTAGAGCAGATAATCTTCATTCTGAAAAAAGATAAACCGTTAGATAATGATAAAATCGTGATTGGAGAGCTTGATAATCGTTCAATAAAGGAAACTGCAAAGGTTTTACAAAGCACCTGCTTGAAAGAAAACAAAATCCCCTTGGAGCCAAATCCAATAGCTTATGAAATCAAGAGTAAAATGGAGTCAACTAATACAAGATTAGGAGACATTGCAGATATTATTTTAGGTTTAGGAATACAAGGAAGAGATATTTTCTTCGATGAACCATCAAAAGATAGTGAAAAGGTACTACGTGGAGACGATATTCAACGCTACATCATTCGTGGATGCAGGTACTATTCTCCGAATAATCCCGAAATCCAAAAATATATAAGGACTATAGAGCAATTTAAAAAGCCACACATTGTCGCCCAAAGAATAGTTGCACACATCCGAGACCATATTAAAATTACTGCTGCCTTAGATAAGGAGGGGCTATTTTCTTTTAACACAGTAACAAATATTTTTGTTAAAAGTAAGGAATTTTCTAATGAATTCATATTGGCTTTACTGAATTCTAATATAGTTCAATACTACACTTACAAATTTATCTACAGTAATGCAATTAGGTCAATGGATTTCTATAAAGCTTATGCAAAAAATATTCCTATCCCAGAGCTAAACAATAGTCTTCATCAGAAAATTTCTGATTTATGCACGGAAATTATCAGTAAGACAATGACCTATTACCAAATGAAAGATAGAGTAACAGACGAAGTTGGCAAATTAGATAGGGAAATTGAGGATTTACAGACAAAAATAGATGAAATGTTCTATGATATGTACCGCATAACAGAATACGAAAGGAAAGTAATAGAAGATAGCCTAAAGTAGCATTTTTTCTCATTGCCGTAACTCTTATTGGAAACCACTTCGAGACGTACTGATTCAATACATAAAGCACAATGATAACAAATTCGAATATGACAATGAAGGAATAGCCCATAGGAAACACATCATTGCCGATAGGATAAGGTACATAGGCAAGGAATCAAACAACCTTGACGAGGTATCCGTATTGGGCATCGATGAGGATTCATACCTTGAGTATGAGAATTTAAAAGAATTCTATGACTGGATTCTATCATTGAAGCCTAGGGATGTGAAGGATGAGGGGATTTCAAAAAAAGACATTGTGGAATATCAAGCATAATATTAGAAACAATGAGAATTTTAAACACAAATCTAAACCTCTGAGAACATCAAGAAAGCTTTACATTATGAAGTAAAGGGTTATGCTTAAAAGGTGTAAATTTCAGCGTTCTATATATATCCCCTTATTAAAGATGGGCCCGGCCGGATTTGAACCGGCGGCCTTCGCTGTGTGAGAGCGATGTCATAACCACTAGACCACGAGCCCCCAGGTTAATTTTCTTGTCCATTATTACTTTTTACTTTCAATTCCAGATGAATTCTAATTTCATTTGACGTCCCCTCACGATGCAAATGATAATCTTTAATTGAAGGTGCTATACGGGGAGCGTTGAATGATTATTCATTGGCAAACTATGATTTCGATTTGCCGAAGGAGCTGATAAGGCAAGTACCGCCTGAGAACAGAACAGATTCAAGGCTCATGATATTGGAGGGTAAAGGTATTCAGCATTCCAAATTTGCGAAAATAGCTGAATTTATTAGAAAGGATGATGTCCTGATACTTAACAGGACAAGGGTCAGGAAATCACTTGTAATTGGAAGGAAGGCAACAGGAGGAAGGCTTGAGATAAATTTTCTTAAGAGGGACAAGGATAATTTCCTTGCGCTTATCAAGGGCAGGGTAAGGGATGGGGAATCGTTTGAAATTGGCGATAGAACCGTGAGGGTAGGGAGCAATCCTGAAGGATTTAGGGTCGTTGAGGGGAATATAGATTGGGATTACATAGAGAGCATAGGCCATCTGCCCCTCCCTCCCTATATCAAGCAGAGGAAAGATTTCGATTACTACCAGAACGAGATAGGAGTGAAAACAGGTTCAGTGGCAGCGCCTACCGCCAGCTTGCATTTCAGCAGGGATCTTCTGGATTCCTTAGGCAGGAAGGGAGTAAAGATCAGGTACGTCCTTCTTGAAGTCGGGTATGGGACTTACAAGGAAATAAAGGACGATTGCATCAGAAAACACATAGTGGATGAAGAGGAAATTGAGGTGACTGGTGACCTGGTTTCGGACATGGAGAATGCGAGAGGGAACGTAATTGCCGTCGGGACAACGGTCATGAGGTCGCTCGAGACGGCATCATATCCCGGCAGGCTGGTTCCCTACAGTGGGTTGACAAGGATATTTATCTACCCCGGATGGAAATTCAATTCTGGCGTTACTCATCTTCTGACCAATTTCCATATACCGAGGAGCTCCCTGCTTTCGCTTGTTTATGCATTCGGAGGCGAGCAGCGCATAAAGGCTGCTTACCAAGAGGCAATAGAAAGAAAGTATTACTTCTACAGTCTTGGTGATGCCATGCTTATGGATAGATACTCTAGTTCTTGACGTTCCCTTTCTGGTAAAGCTTGTTTATTTCATCCGTTATTGTCTTCAATTTTGCATTGAGTTGATTGACCTGTTCCTTTATTGATTTAAGCCTCATCTCTGATATTTCCACGTCCTCCTCTATCTCCTTCTTGAATGATTCAACGTCCTTCACTTTCACTAGAATTGTTCCTACTCCCCTGTATATTTCATCATCGTTATTCGATTTGTTTAGGTATTCTAGCGTTTTCTTGTCTTCCCTAGACTTGACCTCATACTGGTATTGCTGAGCAAGCAGGGTCTCCAACTGTTTCTGGAGTGTCTCAGCCTGCTTCATCTGGTCCTGAACATATGGCCCAAGGTTTAGATCAACCATTATGACCCAATGGAAGGATGGAATATTAAATTATAGCCTTGGCCTTCCGCAGGAGGTTCAATTCAATTAGCAGTGGAGGACCCTCACAACTTCCATTCCAAATTATACATCCTTCTCCTTCTTTTCCCCACACACATTGCAATACTCGTTTCTTGGTATAGGCAGTGCCTCCATCCTTGGGGTCCATACATCTATGTAGACCAGGTCCCCGGATTTTTCACTCCCAAGTATTATCTTCATGGCTGTGGTCACAGCAATCGATGAAACTGCCCTCACGGCGCTTGGCAGCACTCCCTGGATGGTGCAGGAAACGCCTTCCCCCTTGTCGGGGTAACCAAAGCATGAAAGGCAGGAAGTTTTTCCCGGGATGATGGCCTTAACGTATCCAAATGTTCCTTCAACTGCCGTGAATACCCAGGGTATATTAAGCCTGTATGAAACGGCATTTATGACGCTCCTGGCGTTATAATTGTCCGTTCCGTCCATTATGAGCGTCGAATTTGCAAGGATGCCCTCTGCATTTCCAAACGTCAGCCTCTGGTCGATGGAATCAACGTTCGCGTCCTCATTGATTTTTAGCAATTCTGCCTTCGCCACGTCAACCTTCTTGAGTCCTATGTCGCTTTCCTTGTACATTGCCTGCCTGTTCAGGTTGCTGTCCTCTATTATGTCGTCATCAACTATCTTTATGTCCTTAACGCCCATCCTTACCATCATTTCAGCAATGGACGACCCCGTCCCCCCCATTCCTATGACCGCTACTGATGCAGATTCAATCTTCTTCTGGCCAGATGGAAATATCTCCCTTACCGCAACCTGGCTGAGATACCTTTCCATGCCCATGAGAAGACATCATAGAACGGATAATAACCTATCCGCCACTAACTGGGGGGAAAATAGAAATGTTATCGCCATCTGAAACAGTCTTGTCTTCCTTCTCGAACCTGTCGTTCAGCGCCACCAGGGATGTCCTGTCCTCCTTCATTTTCGGGTATTTTCCCTTGATGAATGCCAGGAGTTGCTGAAGAGTCATGTTCTCCACCTCAAGATCCTCCTTTTTTGTTCCTGCATATTCAGCATACTTTGCATAGTACTTAATATGAACTTTCATCTGCCTCCCTCCAGTAGGGAACCCTCGCTGCCACTGCGTTCCTGAAAGAATCAAAGATTCCTACATTATCTTTGCCCTTGAAACTGAAGAGCTGATCCCTCCTGTTCAGGCAAGTCTGGAATTCTCCTTTCGATGTGACCCTAAGTCTTGTGCAGTGGTTGCAGAAATCTGCATTTCTCTGGGGTCTTACAAACTCGACTAGGCCATGCCTGCCATCAGGGGTAACTACCTTCACTCTCTTCCTGTTGTGCAGTGCGTTGTATTCTACTGATTCGGTAGTTGGCATCAATTTTTTCTCTATTATCCTGAGGTCGTAATGGTACTTCCTGTAATTCTGCCCCATCTCCCCTTCCCTATCAGTTTCATATTCTATAAGCTGGAGTATCGCGCCCTTCTTCGCGGTGAAGTCTATCATGGCGTCAATCTGATCGTCGTTTATTCCCTTCAAAACGACAAAATTCACCTTGACTGGAGAAAGGCCCAAGCCAATTGCCGCGTCAATGCCTTCTTCCACAACATCTATGGCATCAACCTTTGTTATATCCACGAACTTGTCCTGCTCTATGGAGTGCATAGATATGTTTATCCTATTCAATCCGGCATCTCGAAGACCCTTCACTCTCTGCTTTAGGAAATAAGCGTTGGTCGTAAGGGATATGTCACCTTCAACGTGCTTCCTTGTCCTTCCTATAATTTCTTCAAGGTCCTTCCTCAGAAGAGGCTCGCCCCCGGTGAACTTTATCCTGTTAACACCGTTCTCCGCAGCTACTGCAACTACCCTCTCGATTTCCTCAGGAGTAAGTGTTGCAGCGTTTTCATCCGTCCCCTCCATGTGGCAGAAAAAGCACTTGAAGTTGCAGGTTGCATTTACCTGTATCCTGAGACTATTAAGGGGTCTTCCGAAATAGTCATAAAGCATTGTGGTCTTCAACTGATTCCGGTATCAATACTTTGTGAAGTGTTGAACACAAAAAGAGTCTTCAATGCCACGATTCAGTTCCATCCACAAAGTGGTCCTTCTTCCAAATGGGGAGCCTCTCCTTGATTGCATCAACTATGAATATGCACGCATCAAAACCCTCCTTCCTGTGGGTGGAATTCACTGCAACAAACAGTGAAGTCTCTCCAGGCTTGACAATCCCGATCCTGTGGATTGCAACTGCGTCTATGAAGCCATATTTCTCCTTTGCCTCTTCAAGTATCTTGTTTAACTCCACAGTTGCAAGCTTTTCATCAGCATCGTAGAACAGATGGGATAGTTCTCTGGACGACTCAGTATCCCTTACTATTCCCTGAAATGTAACAGTTGAACCCACGTTCAGTTCCCTTAACTCCAATAATTTGGAAGCGTCAATGGATTCTCTCTGTATTACTCCCTTCACGAACGCATATGCCGCTTCCAATAATCAATTTTCTCTAGTCAATTGAAATAAAAAGAGAAGGTGAAAAGTTGAGTTCAGACGTCGAATTTTACGCCCTGTGCGAGGGGAATGTCCTTTCCCCAGTTTATGGTGACAGTCTGCCTCCTTGCATAGCTCTTCCAGGCATCGCTCCCGCTCTCCCTGCCTCCACCCGTATCCTTCTCCCCGCCGAATGCTCCCCCTATCTCTGCCCCTGCCGTGGCAGTGTTAACATTTGCGAGCCCGCAGTCACTTCCCTTAGCAGACAGGAACATTTCTTCTTCACCAAGGTCCGTTGTATAAATGCTGGATGACAGTCCCTGCGGTACTGCATTGTGTATCCTAATGGCTTCGTCCAAAGTCTTGTACTTGAAGACGTATAGTATCGGTGCGAACGTCTCCTCGCAGGTGATGGGCGTGACCTTTGGCATCTCTATGATTGTAGGCTGGACAAAGAACCCACCTTCGAGTCCCTTGATTGTTGCTACCTTGCCACCCACCAGTACCTTCCCTCCCTCCTTCGTGGCCCTCTTCACTGCCTCATTGAAATTCTTGATTGCAGTATCGTCTATCAGGGGGCCGACTAGAACGCCTCTCTCAAGTGGATTTCCCACCTTCACCTTCCTGTAAATCCCTGCCAGCTTTGATACAAAGTCCTTGTAAATCTTCTCATCAACTATGATCCTCCTTGTGGTAGTGCATCTCTGGCCTGCTGTGGCCATGGCGCCGAACGCCACCCCCTTCAGGGAAAGTGGAATGTTTGCCTTGGATGTTACGATGGAACCGTTGTTTCCCCCCAGTTCAAGTATCGTTTTCCCGAATCTCCTTGCGACAGTTTCGGAGACGATCCTTCCAGACTTGACCGAACCCGTAAATGAGACCAGTTTTACTCTGCTGTCAGCAGACATCATGTTTCCTATTTCGCTTCCGCTTCCTGTCAGCAGGCTGAATACTTCCGGATAGTGATTCTCCCTTATCACCTTGGTGACTATCTTCATCACTGAAATAGCCGTCAGTATAGCCTTGGATGAAGGCTTCCAGATAACTACATCCCCCACCACTGCAGCTATGAAAGAATTCCAGGACCATACGGACGAAGGGAAGTTGAATGATGTTATGACCCCAATGACGCCAAGTGGGAGGTACTGCTCGTACATCCGGTGTTCATACCTCTCGCTGGCCATTTGCAGTCCATGCAGCTGCCTCGACAACCCAACTGCGAAGTCAGCGATATCGATCATCTCCTGTATTTCCCCCTCACCCTCTACCGTTGTCTTCCCTGTTTCAAGCGAAACAATTTTTCCAAGACTCTGCTTCTCCTTCCTGAGTTCGTTTCCTATCAGCCTTACGAGCTCACCCCTCTGTGGCGGTGTGAGTTTCAGCCATTCTTCGTATGACCTCTCCGCATTCCTCACCACAAGCTCGTAATCGGACTTCGAGCCTGTCATGACTGCCGCTATATTTTTACCGTCTATAGGGCTGATTGACTGGACGGTCCTTCCGGATGGCTTCTTGACCCATCCTCCCGCGTAAATGCCAGAGTTGATCGAGTTCAAACTCAATTCCTTCAATATTTCACCTCTAAGCTTGCTTAAATCGGTTGACATCTTTACCTCATCTTTTTAATAGTAAAGTCTTTTACGCACATACCCCAATGGGCTTGTAGTGTAATCTGGATAGCACAGAAGCCTCCGGAGCTTCTAATTCGGGTTCAAATCCCGACAAGCCCGCTGTAACCTTTCCCGTATTACATATTACATGTTTGACCAGAAGGAGAAAAAAAGAAGGATTTCCACAAAAATATTGGGTGCAGTAGGAAACCAACATACCTTTTAAGGTCATTGCCTTGAATTCGATCTGGACTATTGTTGAGGCTAGTTAACTCTTGCTCCATCACGGATATAATTTATTCGCATTTGGCCTAATCGCCACTAAATCGCGGTTTCAATAAAAATACATATGCAAATTGTTGTTTATGACTACGTAAAAACAAAGGTCCGAAGGAAAAAGATAGTAAATCCAAAGATTGTTAACTCTAGACAGTCCAGTTAAGCTTAAAATGAATTGGACTGTGTTTTTCTCATAGAGATCAAAGAATCTGTCGGTCGGTAGTGGTATTACTAAGTCCTACTGCATGAAAGAATTTTGATGGGCATAAATGCAGTTCTCGAACAGTGTCAACGTATATTCGATAATATGATGCCGCATACTACCGACATAATCATCGGAACTACAATCAGAGCAACGTATACGAAGGACAACTGGGAGGTGATATACTTACTACCATAAATGACAATCGTCCTTACGATGTCGTATAGGACCGTTATTGGTACAATTCCCGTAACGATTATTATGACTCTACCCAGCCGTTCTTCCGGCCTTCTTCTAAATATTGCCAGTCCTGCAATTATCCCAATCCCAGCTACGAACATAGGTGAGGAATCATAGAATGCAGCTGCCACAAATGATGATGTTGAAAAACCGCCGGTAAATAGTAGAGTCAGGAATGCTATAAGCAGGTCCAATGCCGATGCCGCAATTCCCAAGGCTGGAGCTATCCCGTGCCCAGCGCTCACTTTTAAAAAATCTTTAACAGTACTTAAATAGTAGTTTTACGGTTATTAAGTAATACTAATCTTTTTAACTGAGGCTAACTTTCTATATACGATGGATAGTGCAAGGGTAGAAAAATGGAGAATCCTATGAAAGGACTGTGGGCATCAAGAGGCTTAACTTCTCGTCTCAATTTAATAGGGCAGCCCACTTCGTTTCAAATCCAAGTAGCGAAGTCCGTGGGTCAAGGCTCTATGAGCGTGATAGGAGAAGATGCAAGAATCTCTAATGAATCTACCAGACCTTTTTCAAGCACTGCCTCTGGTGGTAGATCGCAGTGACTCCGAAATTCATTAAAATATCTCGATACCTCTTGATGGCCGTTCTTCTGCTGCTTGTATTGCAATACATATTAGGCATTATTGCAAATATATATGCACTTCCTCCCTACGAAGCTTCAAACATAGGTGCGCATTACGTTATCGGTTATGTCGTGGCACTGATTGGACTTATAACACTTATTATCGTAGCCTTTTCAAGACAAGTAGGTGCAATTTCTTTTTCTGCCATAGGTTTCATCTCCATCGTACTTGCGGGGGAATCAGGAAGAGGATTTGCATTCCTCTCACAGCACAACGGAGTGTACTCGCTGGCGATGGCTCTGTTCTGGCTGTTATCCTTCAGTTCTTATTTCATTAGTCTGTTCTTAATCTCTAAGCATCCCCCTATAAGCCATCCTACAGAAAAGGGGGAAGGTCTCCATGAAAGCTGATCCAAATAAGTCAGTATGGGACAGCCTACGGAGAGGAACAAGACTAGGAATCTACCTTCTTCTTACTTTCTCTACCGGTCTCTTCGGTGTTGTAGTAGGATATATCATCTACCTGGAAGCGACGAATAGTCCTGTTCCAGTGTTGTCAAACTTCCCTCCCTTCATAGCAAGCCTCTTGATCATTGGTCTTTCTTCCATATTTGTTTCAGTCTACATGTCAACCCAGAAAGGCTCATCGCATTCAGACGTTCTTGGTTCACTATGGATTCTGGCTCTTCTTCCAATGTCAATTTCCCTCTTCAATGACTATACATCTGTAGATTTGCTCCCAATGGTGCTGATAGTCTTTTCAGCATTACTGTTGTGGAGGGGAAACAGGAACATGAAGTGGTTTTTACCAACCGGCATCATTATAGTTGCATGGTTTTTGTTTGACCCTCTCAACCACACAATTGATTACTTTTTGCTATCGTCAGGCTTGTCCGGAGTCGGGATCGTCCACGAGGGAGCCCAGCTTGCACTTCAGCGGGCATTTTATGACTGGCTTAGGCTGGCGTTTTTCCTTGCGGTCTACGTTACGACTCTGCGCTATAAACCTTCACGTCCTCGATTTCAATCAAACTTCCTTATAGGTTAGTCAAATCTACTTGAGGAAGGTTTGTCAGTTGTTGTTCGTAGATCAGGTAAAGATTGTGCCTGAAGGAATATCACGTAATTCATGGCGAACTGGCTTTTATCATCAAGTACTAAGATACCTATAAATAGTGTTTGGAGCATCTCATTTAATACCAAATGAGCGACAACGATGAACGAATGATCGGGATGATTCTATATACTGCTATTTCCCCTGATTATCTCCTCAGGTCCATTGTTTTTACAGACAAGCGTGTCATCGAGATACCGCTTTCAAAGTTGAGCGAGTTTATAGGAAGGGCCGGCCAGATACCATCCGTTGCCGCTTTTCTCCTTGAGGCTGCGAATCCAGGGATGTTCGTGGGCCTTGGAACAATAGTTGGGGTTAAGATGTGGAAGAATCTCAAGAAGAATACGGAAGGGAAGAAATCTGTAGTTGTAACAGATGTACCGCTTTCCCAACAGATGGCAACCCTGGGCATAAGGGAGCTGCCTTATGAGAAGATAAATGTGGTGAAAATCAAGAAGGTGCCATTAAGCGAAGATGCATATCTCAATTTGGGAGCTGGTTTTATACACAGTAAGAACATAGTGTTCAAGGGCAATGAAATCGATGATGTGAGAGGCCTGATTGAGAGGACCCCTCTTTCCCTGAAGATTCAGCAATGAAATAGTATAAAAATCGGTTCACGCAATCTAATGATTTTTCAAAGTTTGCAATTTGCAGAAACTCTGACCGTAAGACCCTCCAGTTTTCATGGACCAACTTTAATGCGACAATAGTCGAATATCAATCAAATAGACGTGTGCTGTGATTGTACGGTAAATGTAATATCTAATTTTTCATGTTATTTTGCTTGGGTGGTATGGAATTGGAATGGAAATTGAAGACGGGAACTGGTCTCATTGTTGCAGGTGTTATCTTCTACCTCCTCAATTTTATAGGCTTCCTGACATATCCTCCAGGACCTAGGAATGGTACGGTGTGGAATGTAGGTTACATTTTGTTTATCATATTCTTTATCCTTGGGGTAACATCAATTGTGGTGCAATGGAGAGGCAAAAGGGCATACAGAAGAATTGCTTCATAGCTCCGGAAATTTTTGCCGGTCATGATACTTATAACATTGTATTTCAGAGATAACTGAACGTTGCTACCGAATCGCAAGATATGCAAAACCTTAAGTAAGCCAAAAAGAATCGAACGAACTATGAAGAAGAGGGCCATCATTCCTCCAGTACTGGCTGTCGTGATCATAGTTATCATAGTTCTAATGGGAACGTTCACTCCCCTACTGTCAATCCTCAACCCATCAACGGGAGTAATCCAGAATTCAAGGAATCTTGTAATAGGAAATGAATCATATTCACTTCCAGGTCTGACAGGCAAGGTTACTGTCATACAGGACAGTTCCGGCGTGTTTCACTTTTATGCCGCTAACATTGAGAGCTTATATTTTGCGCTTGGGTTTGTGCAGGCGAAGGAAAGACTGGAACAGCTAGAAGTATTCGGACTGGAAGGGATGGGGCAAATGTCAAAAATTTTCGGCGCCTCTTACCAGAACTACGACAAATTCCAGACCCTTACAGGAGCTCCAATAACTGCAGAGAAGGATTGGAACAGCGTTGTCAGCAATGCATCAACCAATTCTACTGATCTTCTCACTGAAGAGGCCATGACTGCCTATTCGGCAGGCATAAACTCTTACATCAATTATTCAACGTTTAATCATCTGACCCCTGTTCTGTTCAAGCTCCTAGGGGTGCAACCGTATTACTGGACACCTGTATATTCATATGCGGTCCAGGAAATAATGACCCAGCAGCTGGAGTTCGGAGATGAGGGGCTTAAGCTCTCCATCATTCACAGCCTCCTGGGTAACTATACTTACGATCTTTTCCCGACTTTCTCGCCAGTCCAGTCATACTATTACGCAGGGTATGGGGGCATGCCAAACGGGACTGTGCTTAATATGTCGCACAACACATATCCCGTCAATTCAACAGTCCTATCCCTTGCAAACGATCTGCTGCAGCAATTCAGATACGACCCTCCAACCTATTTCCCTCTTCCAACGATTGACCACAGCAATGAAATCGTTATTGCAGGCAACAGGACGACTACGGGCTCACCAATACTCATGGGCGGGCCTGTCCTCGGATTTTCCCTTCCAGCAATATGGTTCCAGGTGCAGCTGGTTGCCCCAGGGATTGACGTCTATGGTGTTGTCCTTCCAGGGGCACCTGCAGTCATAATTGGCTTTAACAAGAATATTGCCTGGACCCTGACGGATACCCAGGCCATAGCAGACGGCACATTCTTCTTCGAGCAGAAGATAGTTGGGAACGATTATGAATGGAATGGCACCCTCCACCCTCTGACAGAATACAAGGTCAATGGATTCGATGTGAACTGGACAAACCTTGGACCAGTAATGGTACAGAACGGAAGCACGTCCATTGTGATGGACTGGATGGGGAACATTGTCAGCAACGAGATAGGTTCCCTTCTCGAGATAAATTCTGCCTCCAACTGGACACAGTTCAGGAACGACCTCTCGATATGGAAGGCACCTTACCAGAATTTTGCATTCGCGAACAGGACTACTATCGCCGACATCTCCCCTTCATTCTACCCGATATTTTCTGGGAAGACATACAATCCTGCTGCAATTATGCCTGGGGATGGAAGTGAGTTCATTTCCGGTTCCATTCCATATTCATCTGTACCCCAGGTGGTGAACCCTCCCCAGGGTTTCATAGTAAGCTCAAACCAGAGACAGGTGGGTCCTTCCTATCCTTACTGGTTCGGCATGACAAACAGCTTCTCAGACGGATACAGGGCTCAGATGGAAGTCAACTATCTCGAACAGCATTCCCTCGTATCAGTGAATAATATCATAAATTTCCAGGCGAAAAATTATACTGACTATGAGGCAGAAGCTGCAGTTCCTCACCTGCTTTCCTACATGAGTGGTAGCTCAAATGCGACTGTCGCAAAGGCCTATTCGATTCTATCGCATTGGAACTATAACATGACTGAGAATTCCCTTGCTGCCTCTGTATGGTTCTTCACTTATGCTTACCTTTTCAACAATACATTCCTTCCTTTCCTAGGGGATCATGGGTGGTACGAATACAACAATTCTCTCGGCATCCCGTCAGCAATGGGTGGCAGTCTTCCAAACACATCCGGATATGCATCCATGGAGGACGTGCTCCTAAATATCATTATCAACGGTTCGGCAGAACCATTCTCCAATCTGTCGATGAAGAGCCTCGTTTCTGAATCCGTGATAGAGGCCATGCAATATCTTGAATCAAGAGACCCCTCAGGTAATTATACTTGGGGCCATTTCTACGGATTCCTGTTCCCGAATCTCTTCGGCCTTTCTGAATTCAATGTTGGCCCAATACCAAAGGGCGGGGACTTCAATACTCCAAACGACGCTTCCGGCGTCGGTCCAAACAATTATCCTACAGGCGGTCAGAGCTGGGAGATGGTTGTAAATCTGGGCAACATTTCGGATTCATTCGGCGTCTATCCAGGAGGGCAGAGCGAGAATCCTGCAAGCCCCTTGTATTCAAATTATGTTAATGACTGGATTGACGGCACATATCTTCCTCTCGCGTTCTACCCTTCACAATCATCATTTCCGAGGAGCGATGTGATGTCAGTCATTACTCTGAATCCAGGGGGTTCATCATGAAAATAGGGGATAATAGTGGTCGTCTCATTGCCATCGTTATAACTGCCGTGCTTGCATTTGCATTAATGCTTACAGGCATATGGTATACCGTCATCATAGCGGGATTAGTTGCGTCGTTGCTTGTGAGAAAGGGGTACGAAGTATCTGTAATATCCTCAATCTTTGGGGGAATTATTGCAGTATTGCTGGTATTCCTCACCATTCCCTCAGTATACCTTGGTCCTGTGCTCAGCGAAGTTGCTGCAATATCTGGAATAGGTTCCCCCGTGCTACTGGCATTGATGATCCTTGTCACTGTAGCCCTTGCTTTATCAGGCTCCTTAGTTGGAACTTTCATTGCCAAGAATACAGCAATCAACAGGAGCAGAAATTAGCCAATTAATATCTATTCCTTGCAGTAAGCGGAAGACATTCCTGCATCTTTGTTCGTCTAGGAGTTAGGTAATTCATTGGAATGCCTGGTAAAGAATGCGTTCAGGAGGCATCTCACGCATATCACTAAAATCAACCAGCACTAGATTCCCATCACGGCATTTTGCCAATCCTCGGGTAATCATAATATACTTTCCATCCATATTTGGCGGTGGAAAAACCATCCTTCTTCAAGAAATTCACCAGCGTCGGGGAAAGGAACATACTGAGCAAGTTCACTGTATTTCCAGACCTTGGAACGGAAGTTGCAGATTTCCTTGTCAAGATGATGCAGAGTGACATCAAGGAGATGGACGTGCTGAATGAAAAGGTGAAGATGAAGGAAAGGGAGGGGGATGATCTTTCCGAAAATTTCAGCGTCCTGATTACAAGAGGGGCAATAAATCCCAGCTTGATAGACAATCTCCTCTTCCTCGTGAACAGGCTGGATGACATTATAGATAGGTCATATTACCTGAGCAGGGAGATGAAGAGAATGAATATAGGCTATCTGCAGAGCAATGGGAACCTCGGGAAGGTCCTTGAGTCTCCCTACAAGATGTTCGTCCACATGCTGACCTCTGGCAAGGACGCCTTTGCCGCTCTGAAGGGAATGCTAACGGAATCTGATATGGGCAAGATCAACGAATACAAGAAGAAGATAGAGATCATAGAGGAAGCAGTGGATGACATGAAGGATTCCGTCCTGGATGATACTTACAAGAACGCAGACAAGATGAACTACATAGTTTTCAACCACGTGACAAGCATGGTCCATAAGATAGACGACATGGTAGACGATTGCGAGGACGCAGCGGACCTCATACTCTCAATCTACAAATCACTGACAGGATAGAATGCAGCTTTTCCTGCTAACTGTTTTGCTAGGGGCGATACTGACTATCCTGGTTTCTGGAAACAACCTGTCCGTTTCCGTTGGGACTGTTGTTGGTGCAAGGATAATAAGGAGATGGACTGGTGTCCTTATAGGCATAGTCGGTTACGTTTCTGGACTCTTGCTGGAGGGAGAAAGCCTGAGGTATGCAGCAACTGCCCTCCTGCCGCATTCCTACTATTTCATTTCAATAGCGCTTCTCATATCCATTACAGCATTCATAATTGCCACACTGTTAAGAGCACCGCTCTCACTGACAATGGTCCTTGTTGGCTCAGTTATAGGCATTTCTATTCATGCAGGCAGGATACCTGATCAGGGCCTGTTGCTGCTCATTGTTGCGATGTGGATAATCTCTCCTATCCTGTCAATAGCAATTTCTTACCTCTCCAATAAGGTCCTGATTAAGAATCCCCCCAAGGACATATGGAAGACGGCAATCTCCATGAAGGGATTGCTTGTGGTTGCATCCTTCTTCACGTCATTCACCCTAGGAGCAAACACACTTGGATTCATACTGAATCTACTGGGAGGAGGTTCAGTTGTCTTGACAGTTATGGTGGTCGGGATAGTCATCGGCTCCGTATTCCTGAGCAAGGGAGTGATCAAGAGGGTCGGCGAGGAAATGTACAGCATGCGATATTCCAGTGCAACAATCTCCCTATTGAGCAGTGCAATTCTTGTAGAGGTTGCCACCATACTGGGTGTCCCATTATCCAACAGCCAGACCCTGTCTGCCAGCGTTGTAGGCAGCGGTCTCTCCTACAGCTTCAAGGCAATCAACATGAGACCGTTCCTCTTGATCGTAGCAACGTGGATAATCTCAACTTTCCTAGGATTTTTCCTTGGATACATAATTTGAAGATTAGAGCACTTGGAAAGCTGTGGAATAAGGTTTCCTCAAATTCATCATGATTTCAATTGGCACCCGCGACTAAAAATTTGGAAGCATATTTTAAGAAATCAAAATTTAGAGTAATGAAAAAATAGAAAAATTTAAGGCGGTTTCAGCAGGTGTTGCGGAACAGCCTCAATTGCAGTCAATGCGGCCAGGACCGAAGACACTATCAGGCCAACCCAGAACAATACAAGAATCACTGTCCAGAACTTGGATACGTTATCTCTAGAGGGGAGTAGATCGTATATAAGGGTGGCGGGGAATGTAAACATGCCTGTGAGACCAAGGGACAGGTACAAACCAAGCATTGCGATCGGGCTCGACGTCATCTTGTCAAAATACGCGTTTACTCCATAGTAAATTGCAATCAGTCCAGAAAAGAGGGCAAGGATACCTGAAAATTGAAGTTTCTGCTTCAGGATTATGGAGGAAGAAACTGAAACAAGGATTATACCGAACAGCAAGTAAGGGTCGTAGAAAAGAATGTTATAGCTACCTGGTAGAGGCCACGTCATCTCCCCAAAGATCCCCATTATCATTATAATTACGCCCAGTATGCCCAAAATGAAGGCTCCAGGCCTCATGATAGTTTCTACGTCCTTCAATCCCTTCCTGTAGTAAAGGTAGGCGTATCCTGTAAGGTATATCGATACCACCCCTACCAGCGACAGGGTGAACAGTTCAAAAGCAAGATCATCAATGAAAACCATAGGAAGGGTAGTAATTAGTTCTATTAAAATATTTTAAGAGGATTAAGAAGAGTAATTCGGCCTGTGAAAGAATCGACATTCCACTCTACCCACAGACTTGTCAGGATCTGGCAATCCCAATCTATACTGGGCTTCCTGATAGTCATTAATATCCAGGTCGTTCCTTATGTCTCGGTCCTCATCCCTTATTTAGGAGTTTCCTCAGCTCTTTCTTGTCTGCCTTCCCAGTGCTTGTCTTCGGCATGGAATCTATGAAGACGATCTCATCAGGAATCCACCATTTCTGTATCCTTCCTACATCCAAGAATTTGTTGAGATGATCATAGACGTCGACATCCTTTATCGGCTCGTTCCTCACGATAAAAGCGACTGGCCTCTCCCCCCACTTTTCATGAGGCTTACCGATAACAGCAACCTCTCCCACACCCTTCAGCTCGCTGATTGCATTTTCAAGCACAAGGGACGGTATGAACTCCCCTCCGCTCTTCACAGCGTCCTTCTCCCTGTCCACTATGGAGATGTACCCATTCGGATGTACTACAGCAAGGTCACCCGTGTGGAGCCACCCTCCTCTCCAGAGCTCTTCCGTCTTTTGAGCATCCTTGAAATATCCCGATGTTAGCCAGGGGGAACGGACAACAATCTCTCCTATGCTCTTGCCGTCTGAGGGCACGTCCTTCATGTCCTTGTCTATGACCCTTAGATTGACCATCGGAACGGGTATGCCTGTTGTTATGGAGTAATTGAACTGTGTTTCTTCGTCCGCGTGCTTAAGTGCATCGTTATAAATGGCTATTGTGAGGAGAGGTGCAGTTTCAGACAGACCGTAAGCGCCTATCGTGGTGATGCCAAAAGATTTAGCTTTCAGAGCCAGGCCCCTTGGTAGAGCAGCTCCACCTATAATCACCTTCCATCCATTCAGATGTTCTCTATATCCCTCAAGATTGGGGGAAGAGAGTATCATGTAAAGTATTGAGGGAACCATTGCAGAAAATTTGATATTTTCATTCTTGACCAGCTCAAGTATAGTGCCTACGTCGTACTTTCCAGGAAGGACGTACTTATTCCCATTCATGAGGGCCATGTACGGTATCCCCCAAGAATGAACGTGGAACATGGGAACAAGTATGAGGAAATTGTCTGTTCTCCCAATGTTGATTGGTGCAAAATTTATGCCGTTCGCAAGTGCCAGTGTGTGCATAAAGAGGTTCTTGTGAGTGAAGGTGACTCCCTTTGGAAGGCCTGTCGTTCCAGAGGTGTAGAATATGGTTGCTACAGTGTTTTCATCGAGATCAGGGAAGTCATATTTCTCATTCTTCACTATATCATTGTACTGGTAGTTAGGGCCCAAGGGAGGTTGATACAGTCTCCTTGTCATCGCTGTATACGACCCAACCTTTGATAAAATCGAACAGCTGCCTATTCTTTTCAAGTATAGGTACAAATTCATCCCTGACAATCACGTATTTGTCCTCCGAATGGTTCATCGTGTAATAGATGAGCTCCGGTGGATATCTTATGTTGACAGTATGAAGTATCGCACCCATCATCGGGACTGCATAGTATGCTTCCAGGTACTTGTCTGTGTCCCAGTCTATGACTGCGACCGTATCCCCCTTTTTCACGCCTATGTCGCTCAGCCCAGAGGCGAGCCCGTTTACCTTCTGGAAGAATCTCGAATACGTCGTCTTCCTCTTGTTCCTGTAGACTATCTCTGTGTCTGAGAAATTTCTCGGTGTGTTTGAAAAGAGGTTCCTGAGGTTGAGGTTGAAATCAAATTTATCCGACATCCGTTTAGTATGTTAACGAGGATATAATAAAGTTTCTCCCTCACGCTTTGCCCCTTTACCCTTTTCTGCGGGTTGGCTCTTTTGAGCTTTATGTGCACAGTTTTGCTTGTCAAGCATTGTGCATCAAACATACGACTGAACCTATGGGCTATCCTCAAAACAACCGCTGACAAATATTCTCCAACAAGGACATGCAATAAATTGCAACGGCCAATCAATGCTCCCATGGACCTTCATTTATGCTTTCCCGATAGGAGGAAAAATGAAATGATCGAATATGCGAGCTTAAACGTCTATCTTAAATCCCTCGATGTCCTTGTATAACTGCTCAGCAACGGGTATGCATGAAATACGAAAAATTTTTCAACACATCAGTTCAGAGGCAGGGAAACTGGGTTAACTATGCTTCCAAGACGAAGTCAAAGATTACAAATCCAAGAAGGCGGATCATTTTCTTCGTCCTCTTTATATCTGTAATACTGCTTGTCTCGACTGCTTTCACATTAGATTATGAGAAAAACTTTTACGGCTCCGTTCCAGAAAAACAGCAAGCGATGACCGGTCTTATTGTGCCGTTGTATTTTGACCCCAACGGATCGTGGGGTGAACTGATCAGCATCCATAGGGAGTACCCTGACGTCCCGATGGTTGTAATAATCAATCCAGAAAACGGGTCAGGTAATAACGTATCAGACTCCTATGTTCATTGGGCTCAGATGATGAAGTCATCAGGCATCATCGTGCTGGGATACATCTATACCTCCTACGGCAAGCGATCTCCTGATACAATAGAACAACAGGCCCTCAATTATTCAGCCTGGTATAAGGTGGATGGAATCTTCCTGGACGAAGTTTCGGACAATTCTTCTGAAGCTCAATTCTACCACAATTTAGCATCCTCGATAAGGGCATTAGGGATGGGATATATTGTTGGAAACCCGGGCACATATTCTCCAAATTCCATCTCGTCTTGCTTCAATGTAACTGTCCTCTATGAGAATCCTGGACTGCCCGTGCCTGGAAGTTTCGCCTCTATCGTCAACGGAAATCCAAGATCAAACTCTTCAATGATAAGCTTCAACGTTCCGTATCTGGAACTTTCTTGGTTTAGTTCGGCAACAAAGTATTTTTCTTTCGTGTACATAACAAATCTTGGGTTGCCGAATCCCTATTGCGGACTTCCATCCTACATTTTGAATGAAACGCGGATGCTTTCGCTTCAATGAGAGAAGGTTGGCTTAATGGAACTTGGTAATAAGGAAATGTAATTATCGAGACGCAGAAGGTGGCATCATTCCTTCATACTTTGAATTCAACATTTTGCATTTCTAAGGCAAAAATGCACTAGGGAGAACTAGGGACAAAATCACCCTGCAGAAAAGAAATTGTTGCACCATTCATTTTTGCGTTTAATGGAGTCCGTGGGATGAGGGAGTCCAGGGAGTAAATAAAGAAGTTCTATATATTCTACGTTGCACAACATACATCGATTAAAGAAATTGCATGACGATTAACTCTCTCCCGACCTTCTCATCGTGGTGTTAAATGAATAGCATTGACGGAGATGTTGAGAGGATAGTGGATTCATTGAATGAATCCAAGCCCTCTGGCTTCCATTACAAGACATGGTTGACAGCTGGGATGGGGTTCTTTACGGATGCATACGACCTCTTCATAATAGGTGTCGTTCTATCTATTCTTCCCCTGGCAGGGTGGAATAAGTTCACGACATTTGAGACGTCCTTGGTGGCTTCTACAGCGCTCATTGCAGCTGTGGTTGGTGCGACGATATTCGGCAGGCTACTTGATATTCTTGGAAGGAAGGCAGTATACGGGCTGGAGCTCATAATACTCGTGATAGGGGCGATAGGAAGCGCATTTCTTGTACCCGCGAACGGAATTTACTTCCTCATAGCGTGGAGGTTCCTGCTGGGAATAGGTATTGGAGGAGATTATGCAACAAGTTCAGTAATCATGAGCGAGTACTCGAATACCAAGAACAGGGGCAGATTCATAGGAATGGTATTTTCCATGCAGAGCCTTGGACTGGTATCCGGTCCGTTGGTCGCGCTCGCATTCCTGACGACCGGGGTATATCCGGGGATAACATGGAAGCTACTTCTCGCAATCGGCGCGATACCTGCAGCAGTGGTAATATACTACAGGAGAAAGATGCCGGAACCTCCTAAATACACTGCAATAGTGAGGGGGAAGCTGGACAAGGCTACCAGCGACCTGGACAAATACACAAACATGAACGTGTCGGTGACAAAGAAAAATTCCATCGCAAAGAGTCATATGACGCTGAAGAGAATGCTGACAGACCCCAAATTGATCGGGCTTATAATCGTGACTGCAGGAAGCTGGTTCCTGATGGACTGGGCATTGTACGGCAACAGCATCATGTCTAGCGAGATGCTGGGATTCCTGGTTCCATCAAGCATTACCGGAATTGCACACGTCATAAGGAGCACAGAGTTCACTGCACTTATCTTCGGAGTTGCTGCATTTCCGGGCTACTGGATTGCAACTTTCTCGATGGACAGGATCGGTAGGAAACCAATACAGATCGTAGGTTTTGCCATGATGGCCATTTCATTTGGAATCCTGGGGATATTCACCTTCCTGACAACTTCAGCTTACGTGCTTCAGTTCCTTGTCCTGTACGGTATCAGCTACTTCTTCATTGAGTTCGGACCAAACGTCACAACATTCGTCGTGCCTCCTGAGGTATTCCCGATATCCGCAAGGGGGACTGGATCTGGCATTGCTGCAGCGGGTGGAAAAATTGGTGCTTTCATAGGAACGTTCCTCAATATATACATAACAGCCCAATTCCACCTGAAAGGTCTATTCCTGGTACTTTCCGGACTTGCAGCATTGGGATTGATACTGACCATAATCCTTTTGCCAGAGCCTAAGGGAAAATCACTGGAGGAATCATCTAGGGATTCATCATACCTTGAGGACGTGGATGCAGCGGCCCAGGTGGGCAGGTAAAACGCCCAATTATTTTATTTTTTTATATCCAAAACCCTTTCAAATCTTTTAAATGATAAGTGGTAGGGAATCTATCTGAACAATGCCTGATCGGACGAGGCTTGCAGGCTGCGAAAGAGGAAGATAACGGAATTTCTTGAAGACAATATGGAAATCGCCAAACTTCTACAAATTTTATCACAACAGAGCCCAAACGGCAGGAGACTGTTATTACCTCCGCAGTAAACAATGAAATCAAGGAAATGCCTCTACCCATATCAGATGAACAATGAAAGTGCAAATCAGACAGGGTAAGGATGGGAAATGATTAAATGAAACATTCCATAAATAATTAGGAAGATGAAATGAACAGTGGAATAGAAATAACATTCAATGTTTCCGATAAGGATCAATTGGAGATAACAGAAGCACTGGCAAATATTGTAGGCAACGAATTCATGAAAAGAATGGAGATAGACTGGAGGATATTCCACGTCAAGCGCGATGATGAGAAGTTCTTCAAGGTATGCTTCATAGGACCAAAGATGAGCAAACTTCACCCATTCGTTGAAGAGGAAGTTAGGAACAGGTTCAATGAGCTATCCAAGTACACGAAGGATGCTCTTCTGAAAAACTACAGGGAAGAAAAGAGGGAGCCGTCATTCAAAGTTCAGCATTCAATGGAAGTTACTGAAGAGTACGATCTATGGCAGGACAATTTTTGGTCATACTTATAGGAAATACATCATACAAAGTGCCTCCAACATTGGTTCGAATTTACTAATTGTTAGCACTGGCGAATCATTATATAATCCCAATAAATTAGGGTAAGTGAAAAATCCTAACCAAAGTTTAACTGACTCTACAGAAAGGGAAGAGCTCGTGGAAAATCTGGAGAGAATGACAGATGAAGTTATGCTTTGGCGCCATAAACTTCTAAGGAATGAGGGGCTCACGAGACCTGGCCTTTTCATAATGTATTTCGTAAGCAGCAAGGGCCCTTTGAAGCTCAAGGAGTGCTCAGCGAGCCTCGGAGTTTCAAAGCCGACAGTTACGAAGATAGTTGACAATCTTGAGAAGGACGGGTTCGTTACTAGAATAAGGGAAGGGGAAGACAGAAGGAATTATTACGTCCATCTGACGGAAAAGGGGAGGAGGAGACTGGAATCCCTGAATTCTCAGCTTGAGGCAGTTTTCAGGAAAGCGACAGATGGCCTGGCGGTTGAGGATGTCAAGAGACTGAATTTGTCCTTAAGATCTATAAGGGCGAAACTAGGACCAATATCAAAACAAGGTTCAAAGAGTGATTGAGATGTATGAAAATGTTAATGGGGAAGTAGAGTTCGACAAGCATTATACAAACAGGGTGATGGCTCTACTTGCATTCATAGTTATCATAGTGATGTACGTGGAGGGAATGCTGACTCCGTCGTTGAGGAGTATAGCAACGGGATTTGGAGTCAGTGCCTCTCAGGTAAGCCTGGTACTGTCGAGCTACCTGGTGGGAGGGGTTGCCCTGACTCCTGTGATAGGTAAGCTGGGGGACATTTACGGTAAGAAAAAGATGCTGTCGATCTCTATGATTGTATATGCAATATTCGTTTCTATAACAGGATTCTCACCGAACTTCACCTTCATGGTCGTCTCAAGGACAATACAGGGTATTGGCCTCACCATACTCCCACTCGGAATGAGTCTCATAAGGGAGGAGTTCCCTAAGGAGATGGTACCGAAAGCACAGGCTCTGATAAGTGCAATGTTCGGTGCTGGGTTCGCTGTAAGTTTGCCCCTTGGCTCCCTCGTATCGAACGACTTCGGATGGAGATGGACATACCACAGTGGCAGTGCCATTCGTAATTGCAGCCACCATCATAGCTATAATAATGATCAAGGAGTCCAGGTACAAGAGACCTGACGTAAGAATAGATTATGTCGGTGCATCATTACTCGCAATAGTGCTCGGAATGTTCGTTTTCGGTCTATCCCAGGGACCTGTATGGGGATGGAGCTCGATCAGCGTAGTGACGATGTTCGTCATATCAGCATTGCTGGTAGTTCCACTGGCTTTATACGAATTCAGGTACACGAAGGCAGGTGGAGAAGCGATACTGAATTTCAGGTTGCTGTCGCAGAGGAATGTTATGGTAACCAATCTTGCAATAGCAATATCTGGCATGGGAATGTTCCTTGCCATGCAGGCTCTTACGTACAGATTTGAGCTGCCAGCGCCTGATGGCTTGGGCAAGAGCATTCTAGCCACTGGCCTATCCCTTGGTTCCCTTGCGATCGGCATGATTATTTTCGCCCCGATCACAGGTCAGCTGATATCCAGGGTGGGAGTGAAACCATTTGCTATATTGGGCAGCGTTATTGCAGCAGCAGGTTTCCTCATGCAGGCGTTTGCGCCGTCCTACACGATGGTCATGGTATACGAATTCGTAACCGGGTCAGGATTGTCAATGTTGAACGCATCGGTGATAAATTACCTTATACTGACTGTGCACCCGAAGGATATGGGGCTTGCAACCGGGATGAACGGTACTTTCAGGAATGTTGGCAGCGCGATCGGAGCACCTACGGCTGGATCACTTCTCTCAACATTCACTGCAACCTATACTGTAGGTTACATCGGGACTCATCCCATAAGGGAAGTTCTCCCTTCGCAAACTGCCTTCTATTACGCATTCATCATCGCAGCAGTCACCTTCGTTGCCGGATTGATAATAATATACTTCGGAGAGGAAGTTCTGGGCAGGAAATCTAAAATGGAAACAGAGAAGAGGGTCTACGAAGTGGAATATCAGACCAAATGAACTAAATCCTTTCCCCTGGACAATTTTCAGGGATAACTGTGGTCCTTCGCGTTCAGATGGGGCCGATCGGATTTGGACCGACGACCTCCCGGTTATCAGCCGGGTGCTCTAACCAGTCTAAGCTACGGCCCCTGAGTTCGTAAATTGCCTAAAATATTAATGTTTTTACCAAGAAGGTACTAAAAAACGTTAGAGAGAAAAAAAATTAGAGGGATGTATCTTCCAGAATCTCCCTTGCAATTCCTTTGACTTCCTCTTCAATTTTCTCGATTTTAGTGTACATCTTTCATCTGTATGATAATTGTCTGACAAATACAAATACTTTACTGCAATAATGTCCTTCAGTTCATGTGCCACTCCACTTAACCGTTTACTAATTTTAATGGCAATGATGGGTCATTTAGAGCATTTTTAAATTCATTCAAAACTGAAATATATGCCGAATGACTGTATATACATGACCAACCAGTTTTATGCCTTGTGGGGGGACAAAGATGCCAATTATGAAATGAACGGAACCCTCATGAATTTCATCAAAGGAAAGGTTGGATTGAATGAAGATAAGATCATCTGGTCAGGTCTTGTTGACGTTAAGGACTTAGGAACGTCTGAGGAACTCAGGAAGCTGCTTCTAAGCAGTGTATCAAATGAACACATCTCCTTCGATTCCACGGACAGGCTCAAGCATTCCATAGGCAGAGGAGGGCTTGATTACATCAGGTTAATGGACAAAGAAGAGGTAAAGGCCGTGGATGCTGTTGTTTACCCAACAGAAGATGAAATCATAAATCTGATGAAGATTGCTGGGGATGTGATCGAGCTGGTACCCTTTGGTGGAGGGACTACAGTTACAGGTGGAGTGTCCCCATCTGGAACCAGAAGGTTCTCTGTCAGTATCGATACCGCTAAACTTGACTCCATAATTCTGCACAGAGAAAACAACGTTCTAGAGGTCGGAGCGGGCGTTAAGGGACCGAGACTGGAGGAGGAAATCAACAAGCTCGGGATGACTCTCGGTAACTTCCCAGAATCGTTTTACTATTCCACGGTGGGAGGATGGATCGCCACTAACGCAGCAGGACAGGAATCCAACAGGTATGGGAAGATGAGGGACATGATAATAGGTCTGAGGATGCAGTCCCCCACTGGTACCTACCAGGACAGGATAGTGCCAGGCGAATCTGCGTTCTTCAGGCTATCAGACGTTGCAATAGGGAGTGAAGGAGCATTTGGCATAATCACAAGGGCATGGCTGAAGGTGCACAAGAAACCAGACAGGTCATTCTACAGGGCATATATTTTCGATTCGTTCAGTGAAGGGCTGGAATCGCTTCGGAAGAAGTTCACCAGCGGACAGATGCCCACGGTATCGAGATTATCCGACGAGGATGAAACAGAACTTTCCCTGATGGGCGTTGAAGACAAATTTCTCAATAACCTCTTCAAGAGATATGTGAACTTCAGGACGAATGGCAAAAGTGGAGCAATGCTTATTGCCATTAGCGATAGGAAGGAAGAGATTGAATTCGAGTCCGGTATGAGCCTAGGATCGCTTCCGTCAAAATTCTGGGAGAAGGAGAGGTACTCAAGGCCGATGATGTACAACGAACTTCTGAAGAGAGGAATAGTTGCAGAGACGATCGAGACTTCTGCTACGTGGGATAAACTCGATACAATCAATAAGTCAACAAGGAAGGCATTTGCAGAAGTGACTGAATCGCTGAACGTAAAAGGGATGATCCTCTGCCACTCCTCGCACCAGTATGTAACCGGTTCTGCGCTCTATTTCACGTTCATATTTTATTCTAAAGAAAACAAAGCGTCAGCGCTCAACAGGATAAGGGATGCGATAATGGAAAACATACTTGCGAAAGGAGGATCAATATCGCATCATCACGGAATTGGAAGCTTGCAGTCCAAGTATCTTAGGGAATACAAGGGCAATCTCTACGGCCTGACTGAAAATATCAAGAACTATTTTGATCCGAAGAACTCACTGGTTCCTGGTGTTTTGACTCAGGGGAAATGAAGTGTAGGAATAACATTTAATTACGGATGCGTTTCAAGGATGTGAGTATTCTATTCCTGGTCAACCCTGCTGCGGGGAACGGGAAAGCCAAGAGAGACTGGCCGGAAATATCAAAAATGATCGGGGAGCATTTCACTGATTACGATATAAAGTTCACAGAGAGACCCATGCACGCTACCGAACTCACGAGGGAAGCCATAAGGGATGGAGTGGAGACCGTTGTGTCGTGTGGTGGCGACGGGACGCTTAATGAAGTCATAAACGGTGCAGCAGAATCAAACGTGAAAGTGGGGCTCATACCTCTCGGTACGGGCTCAGATTTCGGAAAGACAATTGGCATAAGGACTCCGGAGGACTCAATAAAGGCACTGGGTGAGAACAGAACTGTGAAGATGGATATAGGAAGGGTTACATTCAATGAATCAGGAGAGAAAAGATTCTTCATAAATGTACTTGAGATTGGTTTCGGTGCTGAGGTGATGAGTTATGTGAATTCCCATGCTAAACACGGGAACAGAACGTTTGTCAGAGGGATATTCTCAACTATATGGAAGCTAAAGAAATTCAGGCCCGGGGCTGAAAACGATTTACTTAAGGATGTTGAGACCACAGAGGCGATTGTCGCTAATGGGAGATATTTCGGGGGCGGAATGCTGGCCTCGCCCGGCTCACAGGTCAGTGACGGTCTACTGGACGTTCATATATTGAAACCTGTGTCAAGAATTACCACCATCCTGAGATTAAGGACATTGGTAAACGGTTCTTACATTGAGAAGGGCTACTCGTATGACGACAAGGTCAAGTCAATACGTTTTGGGGAAGCTGGAAACCTGGTGGAAATGGACGGAGAGGTTGTTGGGAGAACACCGATAGATATCAGCTTAGTGCAACAAGGATGCAACTTCATAGTGCCTTAGTCTTCAGTAGTTTTCCAGAATCAATTTCTTGAGATCTTCTTCGCCCATGAGAACCGGGTTGAATGCGAGCTCACTATCCCTCAAAGATAGCACAACCATGTTTTCAAGTTTTGATTCATATTCCCCTTTATCTATTCCCAAATCCTTCACCCTGATGGGCTGGCCGACGCTGGTGAAGAAATCTTTTATTACTTTAATGAGGGATTCAATGTCATGAGCACCTAGTATCCTGCTAACCCTGAGATATTTCTCCCTCGTCTGTTGATCTTGGGAATTGTACTTTATGGTGGGAATGAGGAAAAGGCCAACTGACGTTCCATGGGTGACGTGAAATGTAGCCCCAAAGCTATGTCCCAGTGCGTGGGCTGCTGCGGTTCCGCTGTTGGAGAATGCAATGCCGGCCATCGTGGCTGATATGTGCATGATGTCCTTCGCATTCTCGTCGTTATCTAAAGCACCTTTCAAGTTCTTGAATATGTTCTCTATTGCCCTTTCTGCAAGCGCATCAGTGAACACTGTAGAGGTATTGGAAGCAATTGCCTCAAATGAATGAACAAACGCGTCTATCCCGGTTGGCAATATAACCTTCTTGTCCAACGGGGTAAGCGAAGAATCAAGAATATCTATCTCCGGAACCAGATCGTAATTGCCCATTGCGAGTTTCCCGTCTCTATCAGAAAGGACGACTCCAAATGATACATCGCTTCCAGTTCCGGAGGTTGTTGGAATTGCTATGAGCTTTGTCTTAAGGTCTATGCTCTCGAATGGGCTTATTGCTGTTAGATCCGTTTCTGGACTAGAAATCAAGACGGCAACTGCCTTCGAGAAGTCTATAACGCTGCCTCCGCCAATGGCCATCACTGCATCGTATTGCTTACCCATGAAGCTCGAAGCAGCTTTCCTAATCTGATCTACCGACGGTTCTGGAGAAACGTCCGTGAAGTAATTTCGTTCAACCGTTCCCAGTGCACGCTCTATTCTATCTCCCATAAGACCGAGCAGTACCTTGTCCGTGATGATCAGTACTCTTCTGATCCCCTCCTTTGATAGAATCTCCGAGAGACTGTCTACTATATCCCTCTGGAAATAGATCGTTCTTGGGAATCTGAACAGGCTCATTGTTCGCCTACATATTTTGTTGGTATTGATTGGGCTGATTTCACCATTGCAATTGCAGCAGAGGCATACCTCAGCAAAAGTGCAATATTCCCTTTTACTTTCAGCTGGCCGGTTAACATTGCCTGTGTCGGGTTAATCTTTCCGTCTATAACTTTCTTCCAGTTTGAGTAGGTTGCAGTGAGCTCGAAGGGTGCCCCCTTTGTTGGATCTGAAACCATTTCAGAACCCTCGCACTTTCCGTCGTGGAGGTTGAGTATAAACGAATCGTAGGGTACCTTGTCCTTGAATTCCCCCAGCTCCGTCATCTTGAATTTTATCGGGTCCTTCCACCCCTTCCCTGTTTTGTTATAGTCAGGCGACTCACTGAGTCTTTTACAATATTCCTTGACCCATTCTTCCGATGGGAATAAAAGCGATTCTGGCATGATTTATAATGGGTAGCTCGTTAATAAATCCACCTCTGTTACACTAGTTATATTGGGACTAAAATCGATCTAGGATCCCCTTTTCTCTTGAGCCTTGAAGTCAAAAATCCTTTTTTCTATGATTTCGACTTGCGATTTTCCCTGGTCTACAGTCGTATAGTAATACCCAAGTCTCCTCCTTATTACATCATCAACTGTAAGAGCACATTCTTTTCTAATCGCGGTATCAAGTGGATCAGTGCCTTCCCTTCTGTAAAGTATTTTTGGGAGTCCGTCCGTGTTCATTCTCCTCTTTAGAATTATTCCTATACGTTTTGATATGCTTCTGGATGCTCTCCTGTAATCAGTGATCTTGACACCCATCACCGTGAGCATCTTGTCAGTCATGTCGATATGGAAGTTCCTTGTCACACTGCCCGGGTCGTCTCCACTGCCGTAGAGTGGCCTGATGCCAGAATAACTTCCTATGACGTCACCTTCGTCAATTGAAGGGTATATTTTTCTCAGGGAATCAAGGATGTACTTCCTCTCATCGTTGTCCATACTGTTCGAAGAGGGGGAATCCACGAACCTGTCAGTTGTGCCCACGATAACCACCTCACCTTTTGGGATGATGAACATCTGCCTCCTGTCTATGTGGGATCTGAATGCGGCTGCGTGATCCAAGTTGAACTTATCACGCTTAAGGATGAGATGTGACCCCTTTGAAAGCCTGAAATTATCAATCTTCTTGGAAGTATACTGGCTATATGAGGAATTGACCCACGGTCCAGAGGCATTCACGATCATCCTGCTCTTGACTCTATAGGTACCATTCTCAAACCTGTCGACAAGGGTGGTTTCAATCAAATCATCTTTTTTCTCAAAGGAGGTAGCCTCTAGGTAGTTTATTGCAGTTCCTCCCTGTAAAACGGATGAAACTATGTTGTGTATCACCAGGACGGCATCGTCCGTGGAAGCGTCCTCATAGGTAAAACGCCCCCTGAATCCGTCATAAGAGTACCCGTCCTTCCTGAAGTGAGGAAGTGCTAACTTTCCCCCCAGCAAATTGTATAGGATAAGGCCAAAATAGATAGACGTTTTGCTCCAGGAGCTATCGTCTATCAGGACATCAAAGTTCATACCTTTAACGAAGTCCAGGTGTTCCATCAAATAATTCCTCTCCTTCAATAACTGTCTTGTGAGAAGTAAGTGTCCCTGTGCAAGATACCGGAGACCACCGTGTATCAGCTTGGATGAATTGCTGCTGGTTCCAGACGCAAAATCTCCCTTGTCCACCAGTATGACCTTAAGGTTGTTTGCGGCAAGGATGTTTGCAACTCCCGCACCCACTATACCCCCGCCAACTATCAGAACATCAAATTCTCTTCCTTCCAGTCGGCTTAGGTCGTTTTTTCTCGTGAAATAAGAGAATTCCATCCTGAGGGAATGAGTTCGAAAGCAGATATTAATCTATCTTAGAGATTGGGCAACACCATCTGACATAAGATTTTAGATATGATGACTGTGTTGTTCTCTTTAGACACTCCTACTATTGCATTTATTTCTTAATAATCATTTCAATAAAACAATTTGAAAGTGGCCAGACAAGGCTCAATTATGTATTAGTGCGAAAAATAACCCTGGAAGGAAAGAGATATCTGGCTATTGTATAATGATTAATTCTAAATGTTGGATGCATCGGCTCAAGGCGATTGCTCCGGAACATTAGTTTATTTAGGTTTTCAACGATGCTTGACCTAATGCTTTAATTAACTTAAGATTCTTTGATTTGATAATGTTAGGTAATGAGACTTCAATAATTTTGTAGCTGAACAAATAACATAAGGTTATAATATCAAAAGTTACGATTTTAAGCTTGATAACGTTAGTTTACTTTAGATATTTTTAATCCCTTGTACATACAGATTCAGGTGATCTATATTGGAAAAAATGACCTACCGGAACTTTTTCACTGACATAAAGAAGAACGTGATAGCACTGATGATATACATCGTCTTCATGCTTCTCATCAGCCCCGTATTTCCAGGGGTAACTTGGTTCCAACTTGGAGATTTCACGCTGGATGTCGTGAACTACTATCACGGAGTGATGATCCCACTGGCCCTACTGGTAATTATAATTTCTGCCAGAGTATTCAAGCTGCCTAAGGGTGTTTACAATTTTGTTCAAATAACAACCTACCCAATAATTGTGCTTTCATTCCTGGGTTTGGTCCTCTTCTACCCAGCCTCTGCAGCCTTGGCAGACGAAGGAATCCAGACTCTCAGGGACGTCATAATGGTGCTAGATGCAGTACTGCTCATAATAGGTCTGCTGATTTTCCCATTCAAATACAGAAGTGATTTCAAAAACGTTCTCGCCGGCTACCTCCTGGTGATCGTAGCCGCAATTTCTGCAACAATCGCAGCAGTATTTGGTATGGTCTACGAGTATGGAAATCTCTTCACATATTCAGCCATTCCGTTCTTCAATTCATATGTGAATTCAATAGGCGGAATATCTACATTCCTGGGGAATCTCATAACGTCTCACTCATATCAGATGCTTCCGGCATTTATGGGTGGAATTGTTGGTCTAACTGCAGTGATATTTAGCTACCACAAACTTCCATCTGGGTACAAATGGGCGGTTAATATAGGGCTTATAATCTCCGTTATCGGAACCATATCCATGTCATATCTTTACTGGATTTCATCATTTGGCACTTATGTGATACCTGCAATTTTCACTTCTGGTCCAGGGGGAATGAACGGCCTCGCACTGGACGATTCTCAAACAGGATTGGTGGGGATTGGAGCAATAATTGCAATTATCGGCCTGATTAAAACACTTGATACGCAAAAAGGAACAAAGTACGCACAGATAACTGCCATAGGAACATGGGTCGGCGCAATGGCCGCGATGGTAGGCGTTGGGTATGTGATGGAATTCAACGAATCATACTACGGATTCGGCAGTCCAGGAACACCTCCTACGGGAGGTCCTGGTTACATGTACGACATGGCCTTCACGAATGGGCATCTTCTGTACACATTCTTCATGCTTGTAATTGCAGCAGCCTTCTTCGTAATTCTTTTCTACTTTGCAAAGAACAGCGAAAAGAAACTAAGAGCACCTTCTTATATTGCAATAGCCGGAATGGTAGTTGGTTTTGAAGGGCTTCTCGTATATGTGCTGACACTTTCGTGGATAGTCGAGGCAATAGGTCTCTGGTTGTTGTTCTCTTCCTTTGCATTTGCCGTCTGGTCCATAATGGGTACAAAGAGCGCTGATTACAATCCAATTTAATTTTCTTTATTATTTTTCTTTTAATTCATTACACCCTTACTTTACCGGAAGTCTCTATCTCTGTAGAATTTAGCGTCAAATCGTTCTACATTGCTTTTTGTAAAACACCAGTTTGGCCGGCCTACCTGATCGAAATATAGGAAATGGGAAAGAAGGTTATACTTGCCCTTTCTTCCGCAGAATGGCGTTCTAATGGAAAATAAATTGGAGTTAATCTTTGGCTATATTGCACTACTTCCTCGATATCTTCTTCGCTTCGAGTTTAGTGACCCTCTCCTTTAGTTTATCCAGTTCTTCCTTTACAGATTTGAAATATTCAGGTACCGCTTGGTCCCTCGTTTCAAGCGCCTCCCTCATTGTTCTCTTTACAAATCCATCAGTTTCCTTTGAAAGATATATTGACAGTTTGGAAATCAGCTGCTGGTCTCTCGTGTCTTTGATACCATTTGCAGCACTTTGCCTGACCCTGAAATATTCATCCTCCAGTGCCCTCATTAGGATTTTTGCAACAGAGCGGTCTTTCCAGTAGAATTTCGATATCGCTGAAATGGCGGCAGACCTTGTTTGCCAGTCGTATCCCTTGCCAAAATATTTCTTAACATCTGCCAGCGTCGAAATTTCTCCAAGCTCACCGAGTGCGTTCAGGGATGCAACTCTTACCATGCTATCATAAGATTCTGTCTCCAGTCCCTTGAGAAGCAGCCCCTTCGCCTTTTCATCACCAATTTTCTGTGCACTCTGTATGAGATTTGCCTTCAGTCTATACCCCTCCTCTTTCTCAAACATCTCCGTCATCTTGCCTAACAATTTCTCGTCATTCAGGTTTGAGGCTGCCTTTACAACTTCCCTTCTCACTTTATAGTCAGCGTCATCAAGCATCTTTCTTATGGAATGAGATGCCTTTTCTCCTCCAATTCTAGATACCGAATCCGCTATCTTCCCTTTGACATACCAGAACTTCTCTTCATCAAACGATTCCATGAGGAAGGGAATTTCTGATATCCCGAATTTTTCTAGCCCAGCAGCTGCCCTTGCCCTTTCTATTATGCTTTCCCCATGACGGAGAAGGTAGCGATACGTCTCCCTCGACAGTTCCGTTCTTATTGTGCTCAGCACATTGCTCTCCGGGTCAAGCGAGAATGCTCTGTAAGTCTTCCTGTCAAATTCAAGCTGCGTAAGCTTACCGTCTATTTGGATGTTCACATCCTCCTTCTTTCCTTCCAGGTAGACCCTTACTGGTACCCTCAAATTGAACAACCTTCCGGTCTGTGTAATCTTAATCTGCACACTTCCCCTTGCATGCAATTCCTCAACCTTGAATTCAGGATGCCCTGCCTCTTCAATGAATTGATGGAATACCCTGTCAAGTGAGAAACCTGATGCATTTGAAATAGCCTTCCTGAAATCCTCAGTCGACACTCCGTTCATCTTGTTCTCTTCCAGGTACTCTTTAACTCCAGACCAGAACGTCTTGTCGCCAAGATAGAAGTTCAGGTACCTCAGGAATAGGGAGGCCTTCTGGTACAGGTGCCTGTCGAACAGCTCTTCAGGCTCCTTGTACTTCCTCTCCACTATTGGTCTTCCGTATCTTTCGGAATATTCCTGTAGGTATATCTCTCTGGTGTTCTCCACCTGGACGAGGAATTCATCCTTTCCGTTCAATCTTTCACTATATAAGAGAGCAATGAAGGTTGCGAAACCCTCGTTCAGCCATGCCTGGGACCAATCCCTGCATGTCACATAATCACCGAACCACTGGTGAGCCATCTCGTGGGAGACCAGGGACTCAGACTGGTAGTCTAGGTGGGCCACCTCGTTGTGAAGAGTTCTATCAGTCAGCGTCGTTGCAGTTATGTTCTCCATTCCTCCCATTACAAATTGTGACACGCAGGTCTGGTCATACTTTGAATACGGGTATTTCACACCGGTCTTCTGGCTTATGAATTCCATTATGTCCTTTGAGTTCTGGAACGATCTCTCTGCAAGCGATTCAAATTTAGGAAGGAAGTATGATGTTATCGGTATACCCTCCCATTCCTGCCTTATTGATTTGAATTTTCCCGCTATAACGCTCACAAGATAAGCAGGGAACCTGAAATCTTCCTTAAAGATAAAAGTTGAGAAATCGCCATCAACCCTGCCGGAAAGGGTGCCGTTGCTTATGACAACATAATCCCTGGGTACGGTGACCCTTATCTCATAAGCACTTCTTGTATTCGGGTAGTCAAAGCATGGGAACCACGCGTGGTTGTCAGTGCTCTCGCCATGAGTCCAGAATTGCAGTCCTCCCTCGTCATCAACAAAATACCCACCCCTCTTGGGGTGGGACTTATAGGTGATGGTTATGATGTAATCAGAAAAAGCCCTGAAATCGCCATGGACCACTATTCTGTCGGTATATGTATCAAAGCTCCTGGGCACGCCCCTGACTGATACGTTATATATCTCCATGTCAGTTGCGTCTATCTCTAAATATTCCTGTGGAAGGGCATTCATCTTGAGGTCCAATTCCACCTTCCCTTCTATTGCCCTCTCTTCAAAATTGATCTTTATGTCAATAACAGTCCTCTTCAGGTTGAACTGCTTTTCCCTTTCCAGTTGAAACTCATACCCCGTTAGTGCGAACGGCCTGAATTCCTGATCAATCATACATCAGTATAGCTGCATGTACTATATCATTTCCTTCGCTCCACGGGCTGTGATGGCAGAGGAAGCAGTCAATCAGAATCTTGATTTCTCTATGAGGTTTGTTATCGCATCTATAACAACATCAGAATCGTTAGGCAGCTGGACCCTTTCGTACCCTATACCTTGCTTTGCCGCCTCCCCTTTCAGTTTGTAGTCTAGGTCGTATAGCACCTCTATATGCTCGTATATGAAACCTATGGGGACGACCTGTATCTTCCCGTATCCATTTTCCTTCGCATACGAGATGGAAAATTCAGGGTAAGGGGTGAGCCATTTAGGATGGAATGGTCCCTGGCTGTGGTAAATGTTGATGAATTCCTCATCGCCCGCAATAGTCCTTGAAAGTCTCTGGATGGATTCTGAGTAAGGGTCGTTGCCTTCAAGGGGGATGCTGTGAGCGGAAAAAGTAAGGATTGTTCCTTTGTCCTTCCTTATCTTCCTCCTATAGTAATCTATCATACCATTTTCATACCCAATGTCCACGATCCTAGCCATCTTCCTTCCCCTGAACTGCCTCTCAACTGGATCAAAGTAGCTGTCAAAGATGAACTTTGAGTAGACAGGGAAAAGGGGTACCTCGTATATCTCCTGCTCCGATATAATGCTAGATGCTTCGTTTAGGGAAGGCCTGTAGTGCTTGGATAGTAGGTAAACGTTGTAATCCTTGCCTTCTAGTCTCCGTGAAACTTTCTCCTCAATGCTCCTCACTATCCTTGTTGAAGGCGTTTCCCCTCCAATGATATCTAGCTTTTCCAGATTTTCCCTGATCAGATTTTCAGGAGGCTCCCTTCCATGAAGGATATCCTTCAGGTATTCACGCATCTCCTCCCTCTTCTCCGGGAAGCCGTAATACATCAATACTACAGCCTTACCTTTCAAATTTATGGACCTCTTTTGCGATGAGAGCCAATTTCTTCCAGTCAGTCCATGGTTTCACGCCATGGCCTAGGTTGAATATGTGGCCCCTGAACTTACTCCCCTGTTTCATGATCCTTCTTGTCTCATCCCTCAGGTACCTGTCGTCAGCCCCCAGGATGTTCGGATCTAAATTCCCCTGGACTATGCAGTCATTGCATATATCCCTGAATCTATCCAGGTCCACCCTCCAGTCGATTGAATATACATCCGGTTCCAGCTCCAGGAACTGCCTGTAAAGGTGCGATGACCCTTCACTGTAGAAGATTACAGGTTTTCCAAGTGCCTTGATCCTTTCCAGGAAACGTGACTCCATCTCCCTGATATGTTTCATGTAAAAAGTCTCTGAAACATTTCCTACCCAGCTGTCGAAGACCTGTATCACGTCCGCTCCAGCATCTGACTGTGACTTCGCAAATTCTACGATCTTATCTGTCAACAAGGACAGTGTTTCCAATTCACTAGAAATCAACTTCTCCTTGGTCTTGCGGTACCCACCGTCCCCCCCATCATAAAGGTATGATAGCGTTGTGAATGGCCCCCCAACCACCCCAATTATCGTCTTTTCTGGATGACCCTCTGAAATTCTTTCAATTCCGGCAGAAAGGGAGTGGTAATAATCTAATTCTTCTTTTTCGTCCCTTATCACAGAAATTCCGTTCTCGTACTTCACCCTATAACCCATTCTGGTAAATGGTAGCAGGATGTCAGTGAATACAACGATTGCATCGACGTCAATATACTTGAGAGGCAGCGAAGAGACTTCAAATATAGCCTTGGGATCATTCAGGAAATCGACGAACTGGCGTCCTGCCTTCAGAGAATCATACTCTGGAAGGTACCTGCCCGCTTGCCGCATGAACCATACTGCGTTGTCCTGAAGCTCTCCCTTCGCAATCTTCAGTATCTTTTTCCCTTCCATTCCGCTCTTCAATGTTTTGGAGTATATATCATTTTTAAGCCAACATGCCCGAATGGTAAATATTCCGGAAATTAAGATTAAAACGAGAGGGATTGAAAAGTCAAATATTCCAGATGAAACCTCCCTTCCTAAATTTGCAACGGTGCGGCAATTCTTCCTTCATATAGCTTATGAACTGTAAAGGGAAAGAGAATAATTAATGCTGAGTGACTTACAAAGTTACGTTTCTCTTAAATAGAATTCATTAATCAACCATCAGTGAATCCACGTCCAATAGATTATAATTCAAAGCCCATACTCATATTCTGGGAAACTACCAAGGCCTGCGACCTGGCCTGCAAACACTGCAGAGCATCCGCACTCCTTGATGCACTACCTGACGAGATGACGTTAGAGCAATCTCTTTCGTTCGTTGAGCAGGTGAAGGAATTCGGGATGCCGTATCCTGTGCTCATACTGACTGGCGGAGACATAATGAAGAAGAGGGGGCTTGAAGATATACTCAGGAGAACAAAGGAGCTTGGCATTCCTGCGTCCATGTCACCCAGCGCGACCCCTCTGCTGAATGATGAGGCATTCGCAATGATGAAGAAATACGGTGTGAAGTCCCTGTCACTGAGCCTGGATGGGGCGTCATCTGACACCCACGACTGGCTACGGGGGTACATTGGAACGTTCGACAAGACCTTGGACCTTGCGAGGAAGGTCATATCGGAAGGTTTCACGCTCCAGATAAATACTACAGTATTCAAGAGGAATGTTCACGAACTCCCTCAGCTCTTGAAGATACTCATCGATACGAAAGTGAAGACGTGGGAAGTATTTTCGCTTATCAAAACAGGAAGGGGAATAGACAGGGAGGATCTTGACTCAGAATCATATGAAGACGTGTTCAACTATCTGGAGTTCGCATCAAGGTACGGCATATCGATCAGGACAGTCGAAGCGCCATTCTTCAGGAGGATACTCATTGAGAGGGAGAAGAGCGATTACAGGGGGGGCAACCTATACTCCAGCCTAGTGGAAGAAACAATAGGGCTATTGGGCAAACCCGGAGACAGGCCTAAGGGGCACACAAGCCAGACGAGGGATGGAAAGGGCGTGATATTCGTTTCACACAATGGTGACGTGAATCCATCAGGATTCCTTCCAATCAAGCTGGGGAACGTGAAAGAGAGGTCAATTGCGGATATTTACAGGAACAACGAAACACTCGTGAAGCTTAGGGACTCGAGTAATTTCAAGGGAAGATGCGGTGCATGTGAATATTCTGACATTTGCGGCGGCTCAAGGTCTAGGGCGTACAGCTATTACGGCGACATGTTCCAGGAGGACCCGCGCTGTTCTTACGTCCCAAAGGCCATGAAAGCTTTGAATAGCGCCACGTGATTCGGTTTTCATATGTATGACCTATTGATGATTACGATCCTTTTCATTCACGTAATCTGCGCCATATTTCTTGTTGGTTCATCCATATTTGTGTGGGTGATAGTGTGGCCCGCGAGCAGCATAGCCATCCCTGAAGAGAAGCAGAGGACTAGGTTCATGACGGTCATGGGGAAGAAATATGCCCTCTGGACGAACGTATCCATCATTCTTCTCACTCTGACCGGGTTGCTCCTCGTTTTCCTTTATCGCCCTTTGTATTTCACTTCTTTTGGAAGTGCCATTCATACGCAGTGGGGGTATGTCCTCACAGTCAAGATTGTTGCAGTTGCATTGATGTATGGAATCCTATACGGTAACAACCTCTGGCACGGCAAGAAGTTCCCGAAGCTGGCAGAGGCCGGGAAATTTGACGAACTAAAGAGGATGAGAAGGATATCCCACCTTCTTTCGTTCATAACAGTCGCCCTTATGGTGGTGATAATATTGATAGCTGAAATTCTAGCAGGGGTGTTCTTCTGAAGCACAGCAAAGACCTGTTTGAAAGGTCAACCAGGGTGTTCCCGAAGGGGGTGAACAGCCCTGTAAGATACTACCCTCCGTATCCTAGGTTCATAAGCAGGGGGAAAGGAGCAATGATATGGGACGTGGATGGGAAGTCATACCAGGATTTCCTTCTCGCATACGGCCCGCTAATCCTCGGCCACTCTCCCAACAGAGTCGTCGGGAGGATTATGGAGACTGTCAAGCAGGGAACGGTTTTCGGCGCTCCAACTGAGCTAGAGGTCAAGTTAGGTGAGTCACTGACGAGATCAGCAAATCTGGATAAGGTCAGGCTGGTCAATTCAGGGACTGAGGCAACGATGCACTCAATTAGGCTGGCAATGTACCATACGGGTAGGAGGAAGGTGCTGAAGGTAATGGGAGGCTATCACGGCACACATCCATTCAATTTCGATTCTGATCTCGTTGAGTCAATTGAATTCAACAGTCCGGAAGCACTAAGGGAAAAGCTTTCCACGAGGGATTACGCATGTTTCATCGTAGAGCCCGTGATGGGTAACATAGGCGTGATTCCTCCCGAGGAGAATTTCCTTGAAAACGTAAGGGAGATAACGGAAAGGACAGGCACACTGCTGATTTTTGACGAGGTAATCACAGGGTACAGGACAGGTTTCTATCCATACTATCGGCACTTGAAACTGGAACCCGATCTGGCAACATTTGCAAAGATCATCGGTGGAGGTTTACCACTTGCAGCTTACGGGGGGAAAGAGGATATAATGAAGGAAGTGAGGCCGTCAGGATCATTCCCCCAGGCGGGTACCTTCTCAGGAAACCCAGTATCTGTGGCCGCGGGCCTTGAAACACTTGAAATCCTGTCCAAAAAGGATTATTCCCATCTAGAAAGGCTAACGGATATCGCAAGGAGGGGTCTAACTGAATCAGGCTTGCCAGTTAATTCACAAACCGGGATGCTTTCCATTTTCTTCACTGACGGAAGTGTGGAGAAGGCTTCTGATGCACTAAGGTCCAGGAAGGATCTTTATTTCAAATTGTTTAAGAAAGCCCTGGATGCTGGGATATTCATTGCACCCTCTTATGATGAGACGATATTCATAAGTTTTGAGCATGCAGAAAAAGATGTGAAGGAAGCATTCGAGCTCCTTGGGGAGGAAGCGAGAAAGATATGGAAGGGAACCTGAAGATTGCTACGAGGGGATCAAGGCTTGCACTCGTTCAGTATGACATAATATCAAGTTTACTGGCAGCACAGGGTATCAAGTGCAGTCCGGTCGAGATAAGGTCACATGGAGAGAGTGATACCCGTACCCCACTATATAAGATGGATGAACAGGGGGTGTTCGTTAAGAGGCTGAATGAGAAGGTAGTGGAAGGTGAGGTTGATGCAGCGGTGCACTCTGCAAAAGATATTCCTAACGATATTGGCCCTGAACTTGAGATCAGCTACTACTCCAAGCGTGCAGACCCGAGGGATTATTTCGTATCCAACACTCAAATTAGAAATTTCTCGGGAACAGTCGGTTCAAGCTCAATAAGGAGGAGGATGTTCCTTGGCCTCTTCAATAGAGACCTGAAGTTCATAGATATAAGGGGCAACATAGATACCAGGATCAGGAAATGGGGAAGTGGCGAGGTAGGTTCGCTGGTGATCGCGAAGGCAGCGTTGGACAGACTGAACATCGCACCGCCAGGGGAGACGCTGAGCGAGGATGTGTGCCCCCCCGACCCTAACCAAGGTTTCATAGCCGTAGTTACTAAAAAGGGAAGTGATTTGGGGAGGATTTTAAAGAAAATTCAGGACAAAGATGCAATGTGGGAGGCATCTATGGAGAGGGATATCATGGTCAGGCTTGAGCTCGGGTGCAATCTTGCCGCAAGCATCAGGGCCATCAGTTCCCAGAAATTGGTGAAGTTTGCATATGCTAATGAGGATAGAAGATATGACCTGGCGTTCAAGGAAAGGGTAGAGGAATCAGACATAGGTAAAATGAGGGATATACTTGGAACATAAGATTGCCTATGTAGGTGCACCCCTTGAAATGGATATTGATGGCGTGATACAGGTCCCGGTTCTGAGGATTGTATACAGGGATATTTCAGATGTGAGGAAAATCCAGGATCCCCTGGTGCTAACGTCAAAACGGGGGGTGATCGCACTGAAGATGTCCAAGGTCAATCTTGGAGAAGAGGCGGCATACTGCATAGGGAAGCAGACGGCAGACTACCTGGAAAGGCTTTACTCTCGAAAGTGCAATGTTCCCGAGCAACAGGACACAGAAGGTCTTGCTGAACTGCTTATAAGATCGGAGAAGGCAGTGCATATAGTTGGTAGCGACCAGTTGTCTGAGAAATTCATCAAGCAGCTAAGGGAAGCAGGCGTAAGCGTCAAGATAACTATTGCGTATGAAATAAGGGAAAATGAGGAGGTCGATTTCAGCCCTCTGAGAGAGGTGAAGAGGGTCCTATTCGGCTCATCCAAATCATTCAGAATCTCGCTGGAGCGTTCAATGAAACTGCTTAAGGGGAAGGAGCTGTATGCAATAGGCAGGCCAACAGGGGAAACAATGAGGGAAATGGGCTATGAGCCGATGGGAACGTTCGATGACCCTGACATTGTTAAAATTCTTGGGGAGCTCTCCGCGAAAAGGTAAATATAGAGTCTGCGTTCAAGATTTAGGTGCGATGAATTGGAGAAAGGCGGTATCTTCCTTATAAGGGTCAGTTACGGGGACCTAGGCTCGTTGTATTTCTCTACAATCAAGGAATTCCAGCTAGACGAAGTGTATGAATACATAAAGAAGAATGAAAGAATCAAGGAAGCCCTGGTGCTCTGGACATGCAACAGATTTGAGATATATTTCTATCCAGGGGACAGGGAAACGGTAGATTTCCTTGAAGATTACATAAACGACAAGTCATTGAAACACACTGTGGTTCACGGCATGGATGCGATCAAGCACCTCTTTCTCGTTTCTGCGGGCCTTGATTCGATGGTCATTGGGGAAAATGAAATACTGGCCCAGGTCAGGGAGGCCTGGGAGGTCTCCAGGAAGAACGGGATGTCTGGTCCAAATTTGAACGAGGTATTGAAGAAGTCCCTCGAAATCGGAAGGAAGGTAAGGAGGGAAAATGGCAACGGCAGACGGGCAAGGAGCGTGGCGAGTGAAGCACTGAGCAGGATAGAGATATTGCCTGGGCAGAAAGTACTTGTGATAGGTGCGGGTGATCTGGGAACTCAGATATCGAGCTTCCTCTCAAGAAATGGTATCAGGTTTTCAATATGCAACAGGAGTCCCGAAAAGGCAAGGGAAATATCAAAGGCTTTCGGCGCTTCCATAGAAGATTTTGACAGGAAGAAGTGGAAGAATTACGACGTCATAATCACTGCCACTAAATCTGATGAAGTCCTGCTCAAACGCAACGATATTGCAGGGTCAAAAATCAAGGTGGTGCTCGATCTTGGTGTTCCGCCAAATGTGTCTGGTGACCTCCCGAAGGGGGTAAAGATCGTCAATATGGAATCGCTGTCTGAATCGATAATCCCCAATAATGATAAGGCGAGCGATTACGCAATAAAGAGCCTTAAGACTGTGAACACCGAGTTCGAGAGGTTTTCCAAGAAGCTGATGAATACTGAAAAGGAAGAACTCCTGAAGAAGATATTCGATTATTCGAACAACGTGATTGAGGAAGAGATGAAGTTCTTTGAAAGAAAGCCAAATGAAAGGGCAGACTCTGAAACCATCAGGAAGGGGCTTGAATCCACCAGGAACAAACTCCTTGGATTCGTTATCAATGGTATAAAGAATGCGAAGGACATCAGATCTTCAGAAACTGTAACGAATATGGAGATGATACTGAACGAGAACTTTTCCAGATATGAGACTAAGAAGGTTAAGAAAGTCACCTGAAATAAGGGATTTTTTTTCCGAAACAGAGGTGAGAAAGGGCAAGCTGATAATGCCCATGTTTGTTGATGAAAATATATCCAAGCCGGAGGAAATAAAGAACATGCCGGATATCTTCAGGTTCCCCCTGAACGAAATTACTGCGAAGGCCAAGGAATACGAGGATATAGGGATCAAAAGCATACTTCTATTTGGAGTGCCAAATCACAAGGATTCCACTGGGTCCGCTTCGTACGACAGGAACGGAGTGATCCAGAAAGCAGTGAGGGAGATAAAGAAGGAGACAAACCTTGTTGTCTTCACTGACCTCTGCCTTTGCGAATATACAGATCATGGTCACTGCGGGATTGTAAAGGGGAAGAGTATCGACAACGATTCTACACTTGATACATATGCCAAGATCGCATATAGCTACGCTGAAGCGGGCGTTGACGGTGTTGCCCCTTCAGGTATGATGGACGGTCAGGTTGGCAGAATAAGGAAGGAGCTGGACTCGCGGGGGTACGAGGACACGCTCATCCTAGCGTATAGCGCAAAGTTTGCAAGCTCAATGTACGCACCATTCAGGGAGGCAGTCTTCTCCGCACCCTCATTCGGCGACAGGAGGACTTACCAGATGCCATACAAGAACGCGAGGGAGGCTATACGCGAAATGGAGCTTGACATTGAGGAAGGGGCGGACGCAATCATGGTCAAGCCGGCCCTATTCTACCTAGATCTTGTAAGGGAGGCAAGGAACAGGTTCCAGTTGCCGATAGCTGCTTATAGCGTGAGTGCTGAATATTCTATTATAATGTCTGCTGCAAGGAATGGAATAATAAACCTGGATTCAGTCGTGGACGAGTCGCTAAGCTCAATATTCAGGGCTGGAGCGGACATAGTAATAAGCTATTTCACCGAATACATTCTCAAGAAGGAAGGGAATTAGTAGCTTTCAAAACTCAAATTTATTTATATTTCAACACTATTTCAATGAGCAATGAGGACAGTCATCTGGAACATCGATTTCAAGTGTAATCTTCTCTGCAAAGGCTGCAACGCATTCGAAGGAAACGTTCTTTTCCCCAAGGATAAAATTGAAGATTTCGTAGAAGAGATGAAGTACAACAAGGTTAAGATCGTATCAGTAACCGGCGGGGAACCAACACTGCATCCTGATCTTCCCAGGATACTGAAGACGCTGAAGGAACACAAGTTCATTACGCACATAGCAACCAACGGGACGAACAAGTTTGTCCTGAGCAAGATTTACCCTTACCTGGATGCTGCGACAATAAGCCTTGACAGTCACATTCCAGAACTGCACAATGAGTACAGGGGCAGGAAGATATTTGATGTGGTTGTGGAGAGCATGAGATACCTGAAACCGAGAGTAAAGGTCCTCACTTCAAATATCCTTGTCACAGACTTCAACTACGACAAGATAGGTGATTATGCGAAATACGTGAACTCCGAGATTGGGCTTCCAGTTTCAATGTGCTTCCCTGATAACAGCTCTTACTATTATGAGAAGGTGCCCGTTAAGGATGAACAGATAAAGGAGGCATTCAATTTCGCGTTCGAGAATTACAAGGAGTACAAGTTCGGGAACACAAGGACATACTACAAGGAAGCTGTTGACTGGATCGACAAGAAGGATGTCCAGAGATGCAGGGCAGGAGAAGAGGTGTTCTACGCCGACTACCACGGTGATGTATATCCGTGCTTCTACAAGACTACCAAGAAATTGAACTCGAACAGGAAATGGGACGACTATACCAACACGTGCAATGACTGCTTCATCCAGTGTTTCAGGGAGCCCTCAATGAACAACATTTTCGAGCAGGCAAAGCTCGTCAGTAGGATATATCTTTATAATCGTAAAAATATCGGACACTCGACTCCTAATGCGAATAGCCCTATGCAGCGATACGTACCACCCGATAGCTGACGGTGTTGCAAATCATCTAGTTGATTACAAGGCTGAGCTTGAAAGGAGAGGGCATTCGGTAAGGGTCTATACAGTATTTTCCAACAACGACGGCGTTTTTGGGCTGCCATCCTACAGGTTCCCCCTGTACAAGGAATACAGGATTGGAATACCTGTATATGAGATGTACCGTGATCTCGAGCGTTTCCACCCTGATGTCGTGCACATTCACACCCCGTTCACGCTCGGTACTATGGGATACAGGTTTGCAAGGAAGAATGAAATACCCACAGTAGGCACTTATCACACAGATTTCGTGAACATGGACAATACAATCAAGTTCCCCTTCATAAGGAGCATACTTAACATAGGGTTTCAGTACAACATGCACCTTTATTCGAAACTGGATATGGTCATATCACCTTCAAAACTGGTTGCAGACTACCTCAGGACATTTGGCAATGAATCGAGGATAGTTCCAGTTGGAATTGACCTGAGCAAATTCATTTTTAGCGACAGGAAGGAGGATTACTATTTCTTCGTTGGGAGGCTGACAACCGACAAGGGCGTAATTGAGCTCCTTGAGGCAGCATCCCAGCTCCCTGAAAAGAGGTTTAAGATTGCGGGTACCGGTCCACTGAAGAGTACAGTAATGGATTACGCACAGAGGTTCAAGAACATAGAATATCTCGGCTACGTTTCTGAAGCAGAAAAGATTGAATTGCTGACGAATGCAAAGCTGCTTGTTGCCCCCTCAAGAGCAGAAACTTTCGGCGTTGTATTCATAGAGGCAATGGCATCTGGGACTCCAGTCATCGGTTCATCTGAAACAAGGGAAATAGGGATTCTGAAGGACAACTTCAACGGATGGTTCGTCAGGTACGGAGATGCGAATGCACTGGTCAGCAAGTTGCGGGAGCTGGACGGCAAGGACCTGAAGACTTATTCAGATAACGCATATAAATCCAGCAAGAACTATTCCATACAGACAACCGCAGACCTTCTGGAGTCAATTTATGGTGAATTAATTGAATCTAAAGTCGGGTAGCAAGTTCATAGGAATCGCGGTCTCTGCAGTCACGCTTCTCGTCTTTGTGATCGTGTACGGCCCTTATACCCTGATCAGGACGTTCTCAAATCTGCCGAATAACTTCATCCTCTACTTCCTGTTCGCAATTTCCCTTCAAGTCCTTTCATTCGTCTTCTGGGCGCTGAGAATAAAGATGCTTTCTAGGACGAACGGGTATAAGATACCTCTCTACAAGACGTTCATAGCTGTCATAACATCTCTATTTGCCGCATCTATAACTCCAGGGTATGTCGGGGGTGAACCCGTAAGGATAAAGAAGCTAATAGATTACGGGGAACCTGCAGGGACTGCGACAGCAATTGCGCTAGGCGAAAGAGGGTTTGACTCGATATTCTTCATAGGCGTCTTTGCATTCGCCATCCTCTCAGGCCTGGAGGTCCTATCCGGCAGTCTGAGGCTACTCGCTATGATAGGACTGGTGATCCTCGTAATTTTCATCGGTTTCCTGCTGGTCTCGATGGGTGCAGGCTCAGTGATGAAAAGGTTTACAGGGTGGATTGGCAGGGTTGCAAAGAGGTTTGACAGGAAGGGGAAGAAATACGAGGAGTCACTTCCAAAGGTATTCGAGCAGATTGAGACGTATGCATCATCCACCAAGAAGATTTTCTTTCAGCATCCCGGTGCGCTGGTACTTGGAGTAGCTGTCACTTCTCTTCTCTGGCTTTCAACGTTTATGATACCTGCAGTTCTTATGATAGGATTTGGAGTTATGCCTGACCTGCTGGACATAATATTCATCCAGATCATACTGGTCCTGATATCGTTAATTCCAGTTACCCCAGGGTCTGCCGGAATAATGGAAATACTGATGATAGCAACTTTCTCTCCCTTTCTGCCTGATGGCAGGATAGTTGCTTTCGTTATAATGTGGCGTTTTATCACGTTCTACTTCAATCTTATCATTGGCTCACTCTCAATTCACTATCTTGTGACAAAATAAATAATAAAGTCTCCATTTACCTACGATTCGATTGAATGAAAGCCAAAGGCTGAGGAGATTCGCATTTCACTCCCCAAAATCTTATCTCGCAATACCAGTAATACTCCTCCTGATTCCATTGTTCTACTTCTCCTCACTTAACCTGAGGTTCACTCTTGTCTTCTCGCTTTCTCTTGCTTCCATCATGGTTTGGGACATCATTTCTCCCAGGATATTGAAGTTCAAATTTCCAGTTCCAAGGGCTCTTTTCCTGAACCTTGTGAGCTTGTATATAGCAATAGTGTTCTATTTCATCCTCATAGCCCTACACTTCCTCCAACCACCAGTCGCTCTCCTGCTTTCAATCACTACGGTCCCCTTCTTGAGGGCAATGGTTTATGTTGCCTTTGCTGGAAAGAGTCCAGTTGTAGTCCACCTGCTTGCAATATCATTTTCCCTCTTCTTCTCCCTATTTGTTGTAATCATATCACCGAGGTATGACATCTTCGTTGCACCGCTGATTCTTTCATCGATAGTTTACTCACTTGCATCAAACCTATTCGTGAAGTTATCTGTATCAGGTTTTGTAAAGGAGTTCAGCACGGACCCGATGAAGATACTGAGGGAATTCGTGAATACTGTTACATCAGATATTTCCTATAACGTGATACTCAAGAACTTCTTCGAGGATATGTATACCACTCTTGCTCCACGCGAAGTCTCCCTTGTTAGGTTTAAATCCGCCGACCACGGGTTCACTATGGTCTTCCCTTACGTTCATCCCGGACCATTGGGAGACCTAGGAAGTTCCAACATAACTGCAAAACTCCAGAGGAGGCATTCGGACCAGAACCTTCTGGTCTTCCACACAACCACGACGCACGACGACAACTGCGCTGGCGATTCGGAAATTGAGAAGATATCTAAGGTCCTCGACGAGAACGGAAAAAAATACAGCTACAGTTACGAGCCATTTTTTGGCAAGTATCTTACATTTCTACCGATAGGGGACGGAGGAATATTCTTTCTTTCTCCTGATGATCCCAGATTTGACGATGTGAAGATCTCGGAGGGTAGGAAGATAGTCAGAAAGGCAAAATCTAGCGGGCTGAAATGGGCTGTTACGGTAGACCAGCACGACAATAACATGGACGAACCGATGGAGCTGAAGGATGTCTCCTACCTACTTGAAGAAGTTGAACAGGCGGTTAAGGGAAGGAAGAACAAGAGGACACTTATGGTCGCACAGAGCAATGCCTCCGTAGACGCAAAGGACATCGGTCCGGGTGGAATATCATTTGTTTCCATTTCAGTTGGTGCGAAGAAGCTGGCCATAGTCCTGGTCGATGGAAACAACATGAGGCTTGACATTAGGCAGAAAATTGAAGGTTCCCTGCCAGGCTACGACAGGGTCCTGGTATGCACGACAGATAATCATGTTGTAAACACGAACGGACTGAACGTCAATCCTGTCGGCACGTTTTCCCACCATGACGAGATCGTGAAAATTGTCAAGGAGTTGGAGAGCAAGAATCAGCAGCAAAAGGAAGCTGGAACAGAATACGTTAAGAGGGAGATCTGGCTGAAAGTCGCAGGTGAGAATCAGTGGGAGAAGCTGAATGCAGTCATTAGAAGTTCTGTAAACAAGGCAAAGGTGCTGAGTGTCGCATCTATACTTGTTTCAATAGCTCTATCCCTGATAATTTTCAAAATATTGAATTGATTTTTGCTTCGCTTGTAGGACATCTCACTGGGGTACCAAATAATACAAGCATCTTTTATAAGTCCTACGCATTGAGGCTCGGTGTCAAGCTTAATAATCGCAGAAAAGGCGAACGTTGCCCTCAGGATTGCCACTTCCCTTAGCGATGGAAAGGTGAGCAGGGTCAAGGTTGGTGCATCGACGATACTAAGGTTCTCTAGAGGTGACAGGGAATACTCCGTCCTTTCACTCAGGGGGCACATTATTGAACTGGACTATCCAAAGGAATTCAGCAGCTGGAGGATAGACAATCTTAAAGAACTCATAAGGGTCAATCCTGTTGAAAACTTGAAGTTCAAGGGTCTCGATTATGTGTTGAAGAAACTGAACTCTGAAAATAATGAGGTCATAGTTGCAACAGATTATGATAGAGAGGGAGAGCTGATTGGAGTTGAAACACTCAGGTTAATGGAAAGGAGCGACGGGATAAGGAGGGCAAGGTTCAGTGCACTTACAAAATACGATCTTGTGCAGTCGTTCGAGAATCTTGCAGAAGTTGATTACAACTTGGCAGGGTCTGCCGAGGCAAGGGGTGTAATCGACCTGATGTGGGGGGCTGCCCTCACAAGGTTCTTCAGCGTGACGACAAAGAGGCTTGGAGGTGAATTCATTTCAGTTGGAAGGGTGCAGAGTCCTACTCTGACCATACTGGTGGAGAGGGAGATGGAGATCAGGGACTTCATACCGGAGAAGTACTATGAGTTAAGCATAGTTGTGAATGGAGTCAAGTTCAACTATGAAGGAAACCCCATCAAGTCAAAGGAAGAAGCTGATAAGCTGCTTGACAATCTTAAGAAAAGCAGCGGAGTAACAATAAAGGAAAAGAGTGACAGGGAAAGGAAGATATACAGGCCTGTTCCCTTTTCGACAACTGAATTTCTCCGCGATGCAAACAGGATAGGCGTTTCAGTGGAGAGGGCAATGGCTATTGCCGAAACACTTTACCAGCACGGCAAGATATCATATCCAAGAACTGACAATACGGTCTATCCGAGGACGCTGAGCATCAAGTCAATCCTTTCAAACCTTTCAGATTCATACCTCAAGAAGGAAGTTGATCATCTGGTGGAGGACAGCAATCTCGTCCCTTCAAGGGGAAGGGTGGAGACTACTGACCACCCACCGATATACCCTACAGCTCCAATGAAGAAAAGTGAGCTAAAGGGTGATTATTTCAAGATTTACGACCTCATTGCGAGGAGATTCATGGCAACAGTTGCAGAAAACGCGGACATCAAGGAAACGGATTATGTTGCTGAAGCCGGAGGCCTTAAATTTGTCTATACAGCGTCAAGAGCAGTGAAAAGGGGCTGGATGGATTACTACCCCATAGTTTATTACCAGGAAAAGAGGGATCCAGAATTGAACGTAGGGGATGAGAAGGCGTTCGAACTTCCGAAGGTGGATGAGAGGAATACAAATCCGCCTCCCAGGTTTACCCAGGGTTCTTTACTGGAAAAGATGGAGAAGGAACTGCTTGGAACAAAGAGTACCAGGCACGAGATCATTCAGAAACTTTATGACCGTGGCTTCATCGAAGGTAATCCGATCAGGGTCAAGCCCCTCGGGATGGCAATGGGGGAATCTCTGATAATGAATTCCGAGGCAGTTGCAAGACCTGAAATGACTGCAAAGCTGGAAAAGGAAATGGATCAGATAGCAGCAGGATCCAAAAAGAAGGAAGAGGTTATAGAGGACAGCCGTTCCATACTTGACAGTTTACTCGATGACCTAATATCGAAATCTGACAAGATAAGTGAAAAGTTTTACGAGACACTCAAGATGGAAAAAGTTGTGGGCAAATGCCCTAAGTGCGGTTCTGACCTGATAATAGATTACGCAAACAATGCAAGATTCATAAAGTGTACAGGTCCTTCAAATGACTTCTTCCAGTTTCTCCCAAGAACAGGGAAGATAGAGGTTACTGACGAGAAATGTCCAGTGTGCGGACTATTCCTGATAAAGGTCATCAGGAAGGGAGAGAAGCCGGAAATCAGGTGCGTCGACAACAAGTGTGCATACAATACTGATAGGGAAACATTCGGAAAATGCCCATCAGATGGAGGCAATCTAGTAATGAGGAGGAGCAGGATGTCCACACGCTTCATAGGATGCTCAAACTACCCAAGCTGCAAGGTTACGCTGTCGGTACCTCAGAAGGTCGATATCATTCCAACATCAAAGGTTTGTCCAGTTGACGGATTCCCAATTGCAATATTCAAGTACGGGAAAAATGACATTGAGCAGTGCCTCAATCCTAGGTGTCCAAGTAGATCAGGCAAGAAGGAAGACACGTCTTGATGTATAACACACCTGACCAGCTCTACAACGAATGATTTGTGTCAGCCAAAAGTGACGACTCTCAGTAAACTGCATATTATATCAGTGTAAAAGTGCTGAGTCAAGAGCTCAAGGACGCACCGTTGTCATGGCCCATTCAACAGAAAACTATATATACAAAGTATGACATATTGATGCCATATAACAGACAACTGTCATACGGTGAAAAATATGTTCCTAAAAAGAATAGAAATGGAGAATTTCAAATCATTTGGAAGAAAGACAGTCATAGACTTCAGGTCAGGTTATACATCAGTCACAGGACCGAATGCCTCAGGAAAGAGCAATATAGGCGATGCATTGCTTTTTGTCCTGGGTACCAAAAGCAACAAGTCACTCAGGGCGCAGAAACTGACTGACCTGATTCACCGTAACCAGTCGGGGAAGCCATCACCTTACCTGAAGGCGAGCGTGACCTTCGACAACAGTGACAAGCTTGTGCCAATTGAATCAAATGAGGTCACCTTTACCAGGGTGGTCAAGCTTTCAGAGAATAATGAACAGGATTATTCTTCTTATTATTACATCAACGACGACAAGGCTAGGCTACAGGACTTCGAATATCTCCTGGAAAAGGTGAAGATATTCGCAGATGGCTACAACTTCGTCAGGCAGGGAGACATAACAGGAATAGTGGAAATGACGCCACTCGAGAGGCGTGGAATCCTCGAGGAGGTTGGTGGTATTTCCGTCTATAATAATGAAATAGAGAAGGCAAACAACGAGAAGGACAAGACGAGGGAAAATATGGTTACAGTCCAGGCGCTCGTGGCCGAACTTTCCGGCAGGGTTGAACTCCTTACAGCTGAAAAGGAGCAGGCTGAAGCCTATCTTGCCAAGAAGAAGGAGGTAGAGAAGGACGAGTCAATTCTCCTTTTCAGGAAGAAGAGCGAGACGGAGAACGAGATCAATACAATAAAGGAACAAATTGAGAAGATAGAGGGAGAGATAAAATCTGCAGATGAGAAGGTCAAGGAACTGATTTCCAAGGGAGAGGAGCTAGACAAGAAGATAGAGACGCTAAAGCAGAACAACAAGGAATTGGAGGAATTCCAGCGCATCAAGGGGGACCTGGATTCAAGCAAACTCAACTATGCAAAGATCAACATGGAGCATGAGAATCTACAGGGAACAATATCCCAGATCAAGAAGGAGATCTCAGAACTACTGACAAGGAAGAAAAAACTTGAGAACGATGTAAAGCAGAGCGAGACAAAGGTCAAGAAAATGGAGGAGGACCTGAAGTCGAGGAACGACGCGCTGAAAGAGCTGGAACTAACAATCCAGGACATGGAAAATAAGTCTGCAACGTCATTTGACAAGTTCGAAGACCTGACGAAGGCGATGAACGAAGTAAACAAGCAGAAGGAGGATACGCTAAATGAACTTGCAAAACACAAATCAAACCTGTCCTCAATTCAGGCAAGGAATACAGGCGTGATGGAGGAGATTTCAAAGATAGAAGAAGAGCTCCAGACACTTGAATTCTCTATAAAGGATGCAGACTGGAGGACCAAGAACCTGAAGAAGGTGGACCCTCAGGGAGAAGGAGCAAACAAGGCATACCTTGAGACAAAGAAGAAGATAGAACAATTGAGGAAGGACGAGGAAGAGATTACAAACCAGATAGAGAAGGTTGAAAGCGAAGTTGGAAAGGTTCAGGGAGTGAAGTTATCAGGCGTATGGGAGAGCATCAATTTCATTAACATGGAATCTGCAGGAGGCAGCCTCAAGGGAATAAAGGGAACGGTTGATTCCCTCATTTCATATTCTGCGGATTATGAAAAGGCAGTTAGGGCAGCCGGAGGCAACAGGCTGTTCAGCATCGTGGTGGATAGGGATGAGGATGCGCAGTCAGCTATTGAGTCACTGAAGAGGAAGGGAAAGGGAAGACTTACTTTCCTTCCATTGAACAAGATTATACCGCTCAGGCCAAGAGGCAAGGCAGTCATGCTTTCACAGGACAAGTCGACTATGGGCTTCCTTTCAGAAAAGATAACCGCAGACGATTCATTGAAGGACATAGTCAGCTATGTCTTCTCCGACACTTTGCTCGTAAAGGACATGAAAGTCGCGAGGGAAGTAATGGGCGGTGTGAGGATAGTCACACTTGATGGGGACCTCATTGATCCAAGTAACGCGATGACCGGTGGCACACTTCCGAAAAGGGAGGTAGGCAAGGACTTGGAGGGACTGACAGCGAAACTTTCTGCGCTTAAGGGCAGAAGGGTGGAGATCAGAAATGAATTATCTACGTTGGAGAATGAGCTCAGGACCCTGGCAGAGAAGATCAACAAGGCTCACCTCGAAGTTGGCAAGAGTGAGGGAGAGTTCACGCAGCTTGTGAACAGGAAGAAGGAACTCGAAGAGCAGATGAGAAAGAAGAAGGGGTATCTGGAGGAGAGGAAGAAACTTCTTGAACTCGGAACTGCCGATGAACGAGCAGAGAACAGTGCAATTGACCAGATCAATTCTGAGCTAGTTGCATTGAATAATCGCATTGAGAAGCTAAACTCAGAGAAGGACAAGGCTATGGACAAGAAGACAAGGGAAGAGATACGATCAATGAAGCAGAAGGTGTCAGACCTGAAGAGAGAAGTGGAGGAACAGACATCTATGCTGAACTCCCAGAAGATGATCCTAAGCGGGCTCAAGGCAAATCACGATTCCGTGGAGGAGTCTATAGAATCAAAGCAAGACGAGCTTTCCAGGGGGAAGAAAACGTCGGAGGAAATGCAAGCTTCCCTCCAGAAAGTGAAGATGGAACTTGACACCCTTTCCTCGCTGTATCAATCTAAGGAAGGTACGCTCAAGAAGAGAGGAGAGGAGATAGAGAAGATTACTAACGAGAGATTCAAGATCAGGTCAGAGGTTGATTCCAAGACAACCATAAAGAAGACAAAAATGGACTTCCTTCTATCACTGCAGGCAAAGATGGAAGAGGCCTCACAGAGAATAGCGGACTTGACAAAGACAATAGAGGAGAAGAAATTCGAAATTGTAGAGGACCGCAGGTCCGCAGAGGAGATAAAGAAGGAAATTAATGCGCTTGAAAACCAGCTTCACGAGATGGAACCAATCAATCTGAAGAGCATCAATGACTATGCGGAAGAAAAGGCGAGGCTGGATGAACTCGTTGGCAAGAAGGAACGACTTGAAGAGGAGATGAAGAGACTGGGAGAGCTGGAGAGCAAACTGGAGGAGCAGAAGAAGGTTGTATTCCTTGAGGTCTTCGAAGCAGTCAATAAGAATTTCATTGGGATATACAAGGAACTGACAAACGGTGGAGAGGGCTACCTTATGCTGGAGAACGTAACCAATCCATTCCAGGGAGGCCTCGTCATCAAGGCATCATCCAAGGGGAAGAAAGTGGATAACCTTGCATCCCTGAGCGGCGGAGAGAAGAGTATAGCTGCCCTATCGTTCATAATAGCTATACAGAACTACGATCCTTCACCTATCTACTTCATGGATGAGGTCGACATGTTCTTGGACGGCGTGAATGCAGAAAATGTGGGAAGACTGTTCAGGAGGAATTCAGAGAGCGCACAGATCATTGCTGTAACTCTGAGAAAGGCAACAATGAAGTATGCACACCAGATAATTGGCGTAACCTTCCAGGACAAGAACAGTACGGTGTTTACCAAGGAACTAGAAACTGAGGAGGCTGCTGCTACATGACAACGGAAATAGTTTCGGAGATTTTGAATGCAAACAAGGACCAGGCGGTAATAGAGAAGATCATGCAGGAGGAGATATCCCCAGAGCTGGAAAGGAAGAAGGGAGAGGTTATATTGAAAGTGCTGGAGGTCGTCGACAAGTACGACCTTGATCCATGGAACATAGACCTGGAGAAGTTCACTTCCGTCTTCTTGAATGAGGTGAACCAATACTTCAGGGATTTTCCAGTAGCAGGAAAGATAGTCTATTTTGCATGGATTAATATAAGGAACAAGAGTGAACTCCTCCTTCCTCAACCTGAGGAGCAGGAAGAGCTGATGGACGAACCAATTGATGTGAGCGAGGAAGAGATGGCAATTCCCGACATCTCCCTTGGCTACCTTCCAGTCGAGAAGAGGAATGTCACGATAGAGGACATAGTTGAAGCTATAAAGAACACGCCCCTAAGTTTCCTAAGGAACACAGTCAAGAAGGCAAGGAAGATTATTTTCCAGGAGACAGCCCATCCAGAGGATTTCCAGGTCATAATCAGGGAGATATGGACAAGGATGCTTGAATCGAGGAAGGACCACTTCACAATGGAATCAATATCAAAGGATTCATATGATGACCTCATAAACGTATTCCAGTCATCCCTTTTCCTCGCGTACTATGGACGCATTGAACTGAACCAGGAGATACCATTTGGGAACATATGGATAAAGATGCTGAAGAAGGATGGTACCACCACTCCAGTTCCTGAAGTAAAGCTTGAGGATGACGATTTTGCGGTCTGAAATGACTTTAATTGGTTAAAGCGGATCCTCAATCTGGCTTCTTTCTGAAAACTGAGGGATATATAGGGTTATAGAAAGGAGAATGAAAAAGGAATCAACCAGGTATCAATCCCGGATCAGGTCTTGACCAGTATCTTCTCCATTGTGTAAGCATCGGAACCATCATTGTAATAGGATGGAAGGAGGTTCGAGACAGCAAAACCGTGATTCTTGTAGAATTTTATGGCCTCTAGATTGTCCGTTCTGACCTCTAACCTGATCTTGCCCACCTTCACCTTCTGAGCTTCCTGTTCAAAAAGTGACATCAGCCCAGATCCTATCCCGTTGTGCCTGAATGGGGTGTCTACCGCCAGCATCAGTATTCTCGCTTCCTTGTCCCCGGAGATCCCTCCGCATATGAACCCCGCAATGGTCTGATCCGACATGCCTACAATGAAGGCCGATGGCCAGGACTTCTGTATGTCCAGGTAAACAAAATCGTTGTACCTCTCTGTCAGGTTCTTCCTTGCAATCTCTATTATGTCACTGAGCTGAGAGGGGTTGAACAATCTGAACTGGACAAACATGTGACTTCAGAATGTGTTTATTTCACCTGCTACCAGCATATTCGTTATCCTGTTCAGATTCGCCAGCCAGTCGTCGGCTATCCTGGTGAAATCTTTCAGGTATTTCTTTGAAACCTGTTCACTTGCTCCCACAATCTGAAGATTTGCAACGTGAGGGTCGTCAATGGGCCTTCCTATCTGTGATACAATCCTAACGTGAATTTCAGGCACTTCTCCTCCTGATTCCTTTATGCATTGCTCTGCTATTTTCATGGCCGCAAGATTGTAAAGTTTTCCAACATGCGTCACCGGGTTCTTCCCTGCAGCAGCTTCCATGCTCATAGGCCTGTAAGGCGTTATCAATCCTGTTACCCTGTTCCCCCTCCCAACGGAACCATCGTCACCATTCTCCATTGATAGCCCCGTGACAGTCAGATAATAGAGATTGTCCTTCGGGTTGTCTGCTGTGTTTATCGACACCTTAATCTCACGTTTTGAATCTTTCTGGACGTATTTTTGTACAAGTTCTCTTGCCTTTTCCTTCTTGTCTACGTAATCTTCCCCGTCCTTGATGTACTTCCCAACCATTGCGGCGGCAATGGTCAGGTTAATGGTGTCCTTCTTCCTGAAACCCATTACCTTCACATCGTATCCGAGTGCAGGTATCGTCTTCTTCAGGTCACTGTTCACAAAGTTTTCTGCCCTCATGACAGCATTCTCAGTCTCTGAGAAAGGCGCAAAACCTACACCAAATGATGTATCGTTTGAGAGCAGTTTCCTGGTATCATAAAGGGACCTTAGGTCTATAGAACCGTGACCTATCCTGCAGTCTATCATCACGTCACTTTCTATATTTATAGTATCAAACCTGTTCTTAAGATAGTCGGAAGCTGCCTTTATTGCTATGCTTCTGTAGGGTATCCTTTTTCCATTTACAGTTGTGGTTGCCCTTCCGGAAAGCAATATGTAGACGGGCTCTAAAATAGTCCCACCATTAAATTCCGGTTGAGATTGACCTCCAACCACTTCTACCTGATCGGTATTGTGATGCAGTATTCTTCCGTAGTTTTCTATGTAGTATTTGGACAGAGACCTGCTCACTGCTTCGGCTATTCCGTCAGATACGGAGTCAGGATGACCGATTCCCTTTCGTTCCACTATTTCGACTTCTCTCTGCTCAACTAGGGCCTGAGGCAGAGATTCAACCACTATATTCCTTGGCATTACGGATTCCTCCATATTAACGACCATTTCCTTTTATGATTAAAATTTTTGTTATTTTGTTCCTCTACGAAGTTAGGGCAATACGTTGGATGTTCAGTATGTAAACGCCTACAAAAAGTAAAGGTTCATTCACTATCAGGAACGGCCATTTTCATAGGATTCCTATAGAAAAGAGAAGCATTTCGATGTCCAAGGTAAGTGGATATGCATTCGTTTGCGTTATACTCTCAATTAAGTTATGTTTTAAGTAAGGATGGAATGAAATGATAGAAAATTCTCTAAGCTCCGACATATGACAAATGCCCAAATCCCCCTGTATATAGAGCCAATTGTTTTCAATTGAGCATTTGTGCAGTTGACCGCATATAGGCTCTTTAACGAATGAGGCGCATTACGCAACTGTAGAGAATGAACAATTCACCTTTGCTATGGAAATTTAAATCAAAATAACAGTTTAATACGGTTCAATGATATGTGTAACGTGGGAAAAGAGAAGAATGCAGTCATCTCAATTTCGGATAAGCAAGGCCTAGAGAAGGTAGGGCAGTTCCTTCTGTCCAATAACTATAGAATTTTCGGTACTTCAGGAACAAAAAATTATCTGGAGGAACACGGAGTAAACTGCGAGAGTGTTGAGAAGCTGACGGGTAATCCAGAAATACTTGGGGGAAGGGTAAAAACGCTTTCAACTTCCCTTCTTGCAGGAATTCTATCCAAGGACAGAGAGGACGAGGACCTCAAGAAATTTTCCTACAATGCGGTTGATCTCGTTTACGTTGAGCTTTACGATTTCATTGGTCATTTCCTTTCCAACTCCGAGGACCTGGTCGAGTTTATAGATATCGGCGGCGTGACCCTCCTAAGGGCAGCAGCAAAGAATTTCCAGAGGGTAATTCCCGTTCCCGGAAAGAGTTCAATGGAAAGAGTCATGGAAAGAATGAAAGATGGGGAAGTAAGTCTTGAACTGAGAAGAGCGCTTGCAGGTGAGACATTCAGGCTGACAGCTTACTATGACCAAGCCATTTCACAATGGATGGAAGGAGAGAGCGATATTTTTGTCATAGGAGGTAGGGAATACTCCAAGTTGAGATATGGAGAGAACCCGCATCAGAAGGCCCATTCGTACGCTATGTACCCCCCATTCTTTGAAGTACTAAAGAAGGGAAAGGAGGTCAGCTTCAACAACATTTTAGACGCGTGGGCAGCATGGGACCTCGTACTGAGGCTAGGGAATGGTTCTAGCTCTGTTGTAAAGCATGCCGCTCCCTGCGGAGCTGCCACCGGTTCAGGCTCCATGAAGAGGGCATATGAATCAGACCCGGTATCTGCTTACGGTGGAATACTTGCGTATAACGGAGTAGTTGATGCAGGTCATGTTTCATATCTTAAGGACAAATTCCTTGAAGTTATAATAGCACGAGATTTCGATGAAGAAGCCCTTGAACTGCTTGATAAGAAGAAGAACATCAGGCTGCTCAAAGGGAGAGAGAATGTCTACAGGATTCCGGATGTAAGGAGCGCTGGAAACCTGTTGCTTGTGCAGGAATGGAATGCGATGTCTCATCCGAATATGGAATGCAGGTCAGGCTCCCTGAGCACAAGACTGGAGGAGGATGCAGGATTCGGATGGGAAGTAGTCAAGTCAATCAAAAGCAATGCGATTGCAATCGTAAGGGACGGATGGTTGCTCTCTTCATGTGGCGGTCAGCCAAACAGGGTGGACTCTGCAAGGATTGCACTTGATCGAGCCAGGAGTACTGGAAGGATTTCTCAAGATGCTCTCCTGATATCCGATGGCTTCTTCCCATTCCGTGATTCCGTCGAACTGATCGAATCTTCTGGAATAAGAAACATCGCAGCACCAATGGGATCAATAAGGGATGAGGAAGTCGTTGATTACGCAAAGAATAAGGGCATGACGTTCATTGAAGTGAAGGAGAGGGCTTTCAGGCATTAGACTAAGGAACGTACCGGTAAATACCGGTTTTGATCTCCATTATTTCGCCGTCATTCATCAGGTTCCTTATCTCCTCCTCCAATTCATCACGTGGAATTTTTCCCTCAAATTTATCGGCGATTTCTGCCATTGATATTTCCCTGAAATTCTTGATCTCCCTGAGAATGCTTTCCCTGTTTCCCCTGTTAACCTGCTGGAGGAAAGAGCTGACCTGTTCTGAGAACTTTTCAACATCTATTGAACCTTTGACTTCAAACCTCCTGGAAAGACCTATCCCATTTCTCTCTGAATCCATCAGGACCGAAAGCTCGTCTTTTCCTCGAATGCCTGACGAGATTGCCCTCGCGATCTTCTTAACTCTGTCGTTAAGGAACTGAACAGCTTTTGATTCGAAGTACTTTCTCTCTATTTCTGTGGCCTTCGAAATATTCTCCAGGTAAAACCTCTTTGAAAACTGCGACTGGGAATTTGAAATCGAAACCTTCCCAACGATTATCACGTTATCGTCCTCGTTCAGCTCTTCCAGTATCTCCAGGCTGTCCGAGTAGTAGGAACCCACATACAGGGAAACTTCGTTGAAAGTATCCTTGACCCTTACAATTGGCCTGTCATCCTCGTCCGATTTACCAACAAATTTACCGGAAAGAAGGAACCTGTTGATTAGCAGCCCAAGTTCTGACAGTCCAAACGAAGTCTCGTTCTCCTCATATACCTCGTCTATTCCAAGCAGCTCCGGAGTGGTTATCCTGACGGCCGGTTCTCTCTGCTTCATTTCAATCCCTCTATCGCCCTCTGGTATTCTTCTCCTAAAGCATTACTGTCCAGTACCACCAGTTCCTGTGCCTCCATGTACGTCCCGGATGATCCCTTGAACCCATAGATTACAAACTTCACAGGCTTCATTTCAATCTTTTGTTTCAGCTTATTGAAGACATCGCTTTCCTTCCCGTTGACTATAGCGGCTTTGATGCCTTCTTTACCCTCTTCCACATACCCCTCAAGTGCCTTCTGGTACACATAGACCAACGGCGAATAGTAGCCATCGTCTATGATCATTGATAAACGGAGTATCCTTTCAACAGGTGCATCAGGGTGCATCTGGCATCTTCCCTCCTTGACCACGCGCTGGCATACGGAACAGACTGATACAACCAGGTTCTTGTCCATAATCTTCAGGACTATGCCACTCCCCTTCACCGTGCCGCTCTGAGATTTGGAAAGCTGTTCCAGGTTCGCAAACTGGCCGCTCTCTTTGCTTATTACAGTAACCTTTGTTCCCTTGCCTATCTGCAGGTAAAGCTTCTCCTTGAATTGCTTCACAGATGCCCCACTTATTTCGACGACCCCATCAGGTATCGGAGTACCCCAGCTCTGAACGGAGACGTTACCTGAATCATCGTTTAATATTCCTGAATAGAGGGTTACAGAGTCCTTCCCCACGTTTTCCTTTGACCGCAAAGACCTAAGCGTTCCTCGTATAGTAACGTCATACATATCCGGCTTGAGGTCCCTCACTAGCAGATTCTCTCCCATGGCACTCTTGAAGCTTGACTTTTCCAGCACGTTTATTTCATTCTTTGCCGAAATTGTCAGGTAAGGTCTGTTGTTGTAGCTCCCAACCTGGGTGTTTACTATAAGAACTAGATCTCCCCGTGAGAGCCTGCTCGTTGATTCTGGAAATTCGGTGAACGAAAGCTTCCCTGTCTTGTCTTCAAGGGTCCCAACACATCTTATCCTCTTCTCCCCATTTTTCTCATACTCTATGCACCGGACTGAACTCACATTTCCAAGTATGTTGCCAGAATACCCTTCGTTCACATCCTTCAGTGGAACAGCCTGAAAGAATGTGTTCATGTCTCCGGAATACTTCCTGAGCAGTTCTAGTGCAAGCTTTATTGGAGCCGAACCACCCGAATCCATCCTCTTCTTGAACTCTGTTACAGCTTCTTCATTGTCCCGAACAGCATCACTAAATCTCTTCAAATATTGATTGATAAAATCGTTACCACCCAAGTCGCTTCTACCCCGTATCTTCAATGTTTACTGGGAAAAAAGGTTATCCCATCTCTCCTCTTGATAATCAGTATTTTGGGGAAATAGTTAGGCCTTGTAACCAGCTGGTAAGGGGTTAGAAATTCATTTGGGAAAAAGAGGAATTTTTCTTCATTCATCTTGATGTTGAGTTTCTTCATCACAATCCTCGGGTTGTCCGTAATTGCCGAAAGCACCTGTTCAGGGCTTAACCTGTTCAATTTTCTCTGGTATCTGTAGAGGAACTCCGCTTCTGCAAGTATGTCTGGTTCAGTTATGAATACGTTGTCCGTTCCAAGAGTAACTGTCAATCCTCTCCTGAAGAGTCGAGAGTAATCGGGTCTCTTGCCATGGAAAATATTGGATCTTGGAGTTATTGAAACCGGAATATCCCGCCTCCTAAGTTCATCAAGGTCGCTGTCAGATGCCTCTATACAGTGGATCACAAAATCAGGTCCCAGTGCAATGAGACGCTTCACGTTCTCCCTCTTGTTCTCGCTGAAATGAAGTGCAAACAGCCTTTCCTTCGCCGTGCGCGGCTTTGGAAAGACCCTCAAGGTAACTGAAATCGTAATCAGAAATGGCGCTCATCCCGAATCCCGCGGAACGGTCAATCAATGGGTCGATCTCCTGGGGGGTGTTAGGTCTTGTAAGGAAGAAACCAGTTATGCCATCTAACCTGGGAGCTAGGCGCAGACCCTTGATTCCAGACTCCCTGAAATCAAAGAAGGCTGCTGTACCCCTTTCCCTCATGAAGTCAACAGACTTCACAATGTATGATTTTATAAGTGATGGTTTAGCTTCGTCCAGTGCCCTTATCTTGAAGCCACCCGGACCAACTATGTCCTCGATGTCCCCTTCTGGCTCAGTTCCGATAAAGGAGTCACCGAGATGAGTGTGGAAATTAATGGGTGCACTTATCAGCGTCCCCTCCATGTTCGATGGCGTAGAATCGTCTACAAATTTCCCCTTCAATGTGCTGAACGTGCCTTTCTTCATCTCTCCGCCATGGAATACTGAACCACTTATTACGAAGTCTTTCACTCTTTCCGATTATGTATATGGTTAAATATTTTAATCCAGAGATATGGCTATCTGTGGAAATTCTGGGTCAGGCCAGAGGGTTCAGGGGATCTCCCGTGAGGGATGTGCTTGTGGAGTCCATAGACTACGCATTTGAACAAAATTCACCTGATATAAGGGTATATTCCTTTCTGAAACAGCTCCCCCTTGGCGATTTTGATGGAGAATTGAGGATAATAGGGTTCGGGAAGGCCGGCAGAGGAATGTATAGAGGTGCAAAGAAATTCTTTGGAGAAATAATATCACGTGCGGGGGTCATACTGCCGTTGACTGAAGGGGAAAAATTTGAACCTCCATTCCTGCCAGGCAATCATCCGTTACTGGGAAAGGAATCTATAGAAAGTTCCAAAAAGATTTTTGAATTGCTCAGTGGGCTCACAAAGGATGACGTTGTAATAGTTCTCATTTCCGGGGGTGGTTCGTCGTTGTTCGAAATCCTCAGGGAGGGTGTGGAACTTAGCAGATACAATGAGACCGTCAACTGCCTTATGCGTAACGGTGCTAATATAAAGGAGCTGAATGCAGCCCGTTACCTATATTCCAGGACGAAGGGAGGAGGTCTACTGGAATTCACACACCCTGCAAGGGTGCTGGGCTTGATAGTCTCCGATGTCCCTGGTGACAACGAGGAAACAGTTGCATCTGGTCCGACATCAAGGCAACCGGAAAGACACCTGATCGAAAGTGTAATTGCAAAGTATGGCAAAATGTGCACTTTGCCCAGAGCGGTACAGGAATACAGAAGGAGCTTCTACAGGTCGGAAAACTACGTGGTGCTGAGGAATTCCGATTTCGTGAAATCCATCGTCCAGAGGGTCGAACATCACGGTCTCAGGGGAATAGATGTAGGGTCGGGAATTGAGGGGAATACGGAAAGTGTTGCCAGATTTCTGGTGGACAGGATGAGGTCTGAGTACAGGAAGACAAACAGTCCAGTGACTGTTGTTGGAGGCGGAGAGACTTTCACAAAGCGAATTGGTAATGGAAGAGGGGGGCGGAATCTTGAGCTTACCCTGAGGGTGCTGCTCTTGATGAATAAGGATGAAGAATTTGCGTTCGGTAGTATCGGTACAGACGGAATGGACGGATCCAGCAATGCGATGGGTGCTATAGTCGATGATGAAACATTTAGAATACTTGATAGAAAACTAATCCTAGACAGCTTGTCAAGGAGCGAGAGCCTCAGTCCGCTCATAATGAGCCAGGATGTGCTCTTTACGGGACCTACAGGCACGAATGTATCAGACATATTCGTAGGTTACTACGCAGGAACGGGTTGACATAGAGATGTCATTTTTTGGCCCTGAATCGTGAAACACCACCGACATAGGTCTCCTGAACCCGTATCTTCCTCACATCCTGCAATTCAAAAGGGTCACTGTCAAGAATGATAAAATCTGCGAAACTGCCGACCTCAAGTGACCCAACGTCCGAGTCCATCAGCAATGATGCCGAGCCCGTTGTGTACAAATAAAGTGCTGTCAAAATATTCACCCTCTCCTCCCCTGAGTATTTCAATATTTCCCTCTTTTCCCTTTCGCCTCTGTTCACTGCTGCATCCACTGTGAACCAAGGATTGGGAGGTTCTACGGGACAATCGGTTGATAACCCCACTTTCAATTGTTCTTTCTGAAGCGTAGCAAGTGGATAAGAAAGCCTGCTTCGCTCCTTTCCCAGTCTATTGACTGCCCACCAGTCATCTATGACGAAAGCAGGCTGGGTTGACACGCCGATCCTCAACTCCTTAAGTCTATTGATGTGATCCTCCCGAAGGACTGTGCAGTGTTCTATCCTTGGTTCTACCAGTCTGTCACGTCCGAAGCTTGAAACAGCCTCTATAACAGCATCTATACCCCTGTCGCCGATAGCGTGCATTGCGAACTGAACATTCCTGCCATCATATTTCTCGAACTCTCTTTCCAGACTCCCTGAATCCATTATTAACATCCCCCTGTTGTCCTTACCGTCTTCGTAAGGTTCCCTCAGGGCAGCTGTTGCAGCACCGAGGGCTCCGTCAGCAAAGAGCTTTATCCCGTTTATCTTGAGGTAACTGTTCTCCCCTATTCTCATCCTCATTTCTTCTATCCCCCCGGCCTCCTCTTGCCTCATGTATGCCCTGACCCTAATTCCAATCCTTGATGCTTCATTCGCAAGGTATTCCACTGATTCTGTTCCGCACGACACGAAACCGATGGACGTGATTCCAAGGGAGAGAAGATAATTGGATGCAACAGAAAGATTACCAACCTCATTCCCGATCAGGTCGTGAGCCACTTTCTTGAAGTAGGATGCTGCCTCCTCCTTGACAATTCCATTTGGTCTCCCGTCACGGGAGCGTGGAAGCACCTTCTCAGGAAATGAAACTGATTCCAGCCTATCTAGCATCTTTGAATTAACCACTCCAGCATGTTCACAGAATCTCTCAAGAAAAACCGGAACGTCGTTTACGATTCCATCCAAGTCTGATCGCTCTGGCCACCTGCCTTCCGAGAAAGATTCCTGGTCCCACCCCATTCCTATGATAACCCTTGCACCCGGGTTTCTTGACCTATAACTACGGAGCCTCTCCTTCAGTTCCACAATTGAATCGGTTCCACGCAGGTCGAGATATGTAAGTGAGCTGCCTAGGTCATCGAGATGAAGATGTGAATCGACAAAGCCAGGGAAAACGACCTTCTCCTCCAAGTTTATTATCTGTTCAGCTATGGTTGCGTATCTCTTCATGGACTCTTCCGACGTGCCATAAAATGTAATCCTGTCTCCCTTTACCACGATAGATTCCACAGGAGACTTCTTGTCAAATTTTGTGTAAATGGACCCATTGTAAAATAGCTTTATTGCCCCCTTACCGTCCATAACAAACAGTGATTTTACCTGAAAAGAATTTGCGCTGTTTGAAATTTAGTCCACGAAAGGCACGAAGGATTAATTTCCATTATCGAATTTGGTGATGGATGGATAAAAACCAGCTGGTCCTGTCCTGGAGCGGGGGAAAAGATAGCTCTCTGGCCTTGTACAGGCTACTCAATGAGAAGAAGTATGAAGTGAGATACCTCCTCACAACTGTTACCAGGGATTTTGACAGAATAAGCATGCACGGGGTAAAAAAGGAATTATTACTGGAGCAGGCGAGAAGGGCGTCTGTTGAACCAGACATAACCTACATATCAAAAGGTGCAAACAACAAGGAGTATGAGAGCGTGATGAAAGAGAAAATAGGCAAATACCTTGATGAGGGGATAAGGACAATCGCATTTGGGGACTTGTTCCTGGAAGACATTAGAAAATACAGGGAAGACAGGATGGCGGGTACCGGGATGACATGCATTTTCCCGCTCTGGAAAGAGAATACTCTGGACCTTGCCAGATATTTCATAAAGTCCGGCTTCAGGGCTATAGTCTGCACAGTAGACCCACGGAAACTTGGAGGGGAGTTCGCAGGCAGGGAGTTTGATGAAGATTTCATTTCATCCCTTCCCCAGGGGGTGGACCCGTGCGGGGAGAATGGAGAATTCCACACATTCGTCTATGAGGGACCGATATTCAGCGCTCCCATTCCTGTCAAGAAAGGGGAGACAGTGCTAAGGGATAACTTCTATTTTGCAGACATCCTTCCCGATTGAATATTGCGCCCTCTAAGTACATTTTATCTTCTGATTACAGATTGGTTAGAGCAGTGAAACCAAATTATGTCAAAGTGAATTCAGAGAAAATCAGATGCGGGTGGGCCTCCGGAGACGCCTCGCTCATTGAATACCACGACAGAGAATGGGGGGTGCCGGTTCATGAAGATAAGACCCTCTTTGAATTCCTGGTCTTGGAAGGGGCGCAGGCAGGTCTGAGCTGGGTGACGGTCCCTAAAAGAAGGGAGAGCTACAGGGAGGCATTTGATGGATTCGATTTCGAAATAATTGCAAATTATGACGGAAGGAAGGTCAACGAGTTGCTGGTTACGAAAGGGATAATAAGGAATAGACTAAAGATAGAATCAGTAGTCGCAAATGCAAGGGCATTCCTGAAGATAAGGGGGGAGTTCGGGACTTTCGACAGTTATATATGGAAATTCGTGGGTGGAAGAAGGGTAAAGAACAATTGGTCGACGCTCCTGCTTATACCTGCACAGACAGACGTTTCTGTCTGTATGAGTAAGGACCTGATGAGGAGAGGATTCAGGTTTGTGGGGCCAACGATATGTTATTCTTACATGCAGGCTGTAGGTCTGGTGAATGACCACATAACATCTTGTTTCAGGCATGACCAGTTGTAGATTTTGAATGGTGCGCAATACGCCCAAAATTCATGGCTTTAGTGCCAGCACAAATTATCCAATGAAGTCACTTTGCACGAAAAATGAAAACGTAAAATAACAGGGTAGGAATATCTCAGATATGAGAAAGTTGCTGATGATACCTGGCCCAATTGAATATGAAAGCAATGTACTGAACGCAATGTCACTGCCAACAATCTCGCATACGTCTCCTGAATTCATATCAATCTACAGGGAAGTTCTCGAGAATGTGTCCACGATCTTCGGTTCTGATGTTACTGACTCACTGCCTTTTATCATATCTGGTTCCGGGACGCTTGGGATGGAGGTTTCAACTGTCAACTTCATAAAAAGGGATTCAAAAGTGCTTGTTGTCAATACGGGCTATTTTGGAGACAGGTTTGTAGACCTGTTCTCGAGGTTCACCGACAAGATAGAGCAGATCAGGCCTCCTCTCGGGGAAGCTGCCGATCCTGGAGTCATAAAGGAAAAGCTGGAGACTAACGAGTATGAGCTGATGACAGTGACTCATGTTGACACCAGTACGGGAGTGAGGAACAACGTCAGGAAGATAGCCGAAGCTGCCAGGGGATCCGAAACGCTGCTTGTGGTGGACGGTGTCTGCTCAGTTGGCGGCGAGGAATTCGACATGAAATGGGGTATCGACGTCGCGTTTACTGCATCACAGAAGGCACTTGGTACACCTCCAGGTCTAGCAGTGGGTGTTGCCGGGAAGAGGGCACTGGAGAGGATGGCAAAGGTAAAACCGCTTACATTCTTCTCGGATCTGAGGAAGTGGGAGGCGGTATCTAAAGGTGTGCTTGCTTCGAAGGGTGGTTATTTTGGCACTCCAAATGTAAACCTGATAAATGCTCTAAGGGTGAGCCTGTCAAACATACTCAGTGAAGGGATGGAGAAGAGAATTACCAGACATAGGCTAATGTCTTCAGCACTGAGGGCCGGAATAGAAGGCATGGGGCTAGAAATTATGGCAAAGAAATCGTTCGCTAATACAGTGTCAGCAGTATATCTCCCTGAAGGAGTGGAATCGAAAAGATTCCTGTCAGACGCAGAGAATTTGGGTGTAGTTTTCGCTTCCGGGTTGATCAGAGATATTGCAGGTAAATATTTCAGGATCGGTCATATGGGAAGCATCAACTCAACTGAGGTACTGTTGTCACTAAGTGCAATCGAGAGAGCGCTAAATAAAGGAGGAAAAAATATCAGGCCTGGATCTGGGCTGGCCCCAGCGGAGGAAGTACTGTTGAAATCAGACTAGATAGGAAAATTAAGAAATTCACCTCTCATCCGTGGCATTGAATCTCTAATGATAACTTGTATGACAGAAATTAACAGACTTGCGCAAGTTATCAATAAGTTCAGATGCATCGTATTTCTATAAAGTAAAAGGTTGATATTAAAGAAATGAATGGCAAAATAAAAATAAAAGAAATAGCCAATTAACTACCTCATGGGAAAACTTGACTGTCACAGGATACAAAGCCGCGACAGGAAAATTTTAGCGTTTCTGCATAAGATTCGATATCACAGAATGTGCGTGCGTCCACGTTGGTACGTGACTAAAGGCGTTTGTCAACCCAACAAGGTTCCCCACATGAGCTGCTGCTACTACGCTCCCTGTTACACCAGCCGCTATAGCTAGTCCCTTTGCAATTCCTATTGCTGCTATTGCCATAAAATAAGGATTCAGAAATGGTCATAAGCATTATGGTACAAGCATCGAAAGATTAGACAATTGTCCCATTTAAAATGAGGAACTGCATCCTGTCTGGGAAGATTGAACAATCTACGCTGTTTGATATAATACTTACAAATCAAGTTGAATGAATAGTCTCGCAATTCATTTATTCATTTTTTTCATTTCATGCAGTTCGGAAAAAGTATTAATATACGCGATTAGATATTAATTGAGTAGCATGAGGGAGGGGAATATAGACAAGGAGTATATAACCGGACGACGCGACCAGTATGATCTCGATCTGACAACTTTTTGGGAAAGTGTGAAGGAAACAAGATCCAGGGAGGACCTGATCAAGGTCTATAGGGACAAGATGTCGCTCATCATATCACGTCTGGCATTTGAAAGGGCAAGGAACCTTCAGAGAGAAATCGAACTGATAGACAATTATTACCACGAGGATTAGTCCTATGGTTCCTTGAGAAGCAGCTCTATTTCTTTGACCTTCTGTGCAATTTGCTTTCCCTTGTTGGTTAGAGAGATGATATTCCTTTTGGGGTAGGTGGTGGTGTCCACTTTCTTCTGAATCAGCTTAAGGTCTAAGAGCAATTCTATTGACCTCAATAGCTGAATGTTAGGTATATCCGTTTCCTTCAATATAAGGGTCACATAAGACGGTCCCTTCAGTAGATATAGAAGTAGGCGCATAGCACCAGACTGCGTCTCCAGTGCCTTAACCAATGCCATGTATCAATATTAATTACGCACTAAATAATGAGTAATCTTGTATTATAGATTAGGTAATGGATAACATTCTATAATCAGAAATGAATATACCTGACGCTGGTGGTAAGAATTAGTGCCAAATCGAGAGTATTAGGAAGGTTGAGATTAGGTAAATTTGGGGAAGAACTAGCAAGGGACCTTATACAAAGTACAAGGGCAGATTTTGAACTACCTGAATCACTGGGAGGGAGTTATCCATGGGGATAGTAATACAGGGGTTCTCTGAAGAACCCTATAAGATGGTGCTGAAATTGATCAAATCAAATACTGATGGGGATGAGGACGAAGTAGCTCACAGTAAAAGGAAGGAACAGGTCAATTTCAGAAAAGCAACACTCAAGTATAGGCATTGATAATGTGATGTGTAGCAAGGAAGTGATTGTCATTTCAACGCAGTTCACTTCTTCTTTGAGTTAAGCAGTATTGCTCTCCTCACCAGATTAATGAAGGCAGGTTCATTGATTCTGTCCTCCTCTTTGACCACTATAGCCCTGAAGGTTCTCCCTTCTGTACCCGAATTGAATAGCCTATCCGGGTCATCGATAAAGGCACCCCGGTGAAATGTGATCCTTAAATGGTTCTTGTAAATTTCACCAGTACATATAATGCCTGAAAGGGACCATACAATGACTCCATCTGGGTTGTTAGGTCTTCTCCATTTAATCTCTTCAATCACATCAGGTTCAGCAAGTTTGATTAGACTTCTAATAATTCCCAGTTTCTCTATCTGCCATCGGTGAGTTTCATCATAACTGACTGCAGAATATTCAGGCTTTTTGCCATTAATATCAACGGTTTTCATTGACGATTGGGTTTTCCTCTTTCCGTTCCGATGCATTGTAATTCCAGGATTTACTTGTACAATATAGTCTACCTGTATATTATGGAGTAAAAATTGTCAATATAAAATCCTACTTTGCAATAACTTAAATTTCAGTGGGCGCACTGGGATTTGAACCCAGATCTGCGGGTATCTCTTAGGGTCATCGCTCCAGTTTATCATCAACATCAGATGACCCACATTTAATCAAACCCTAACTGGAGCCCGCTAGGATGCCTGACTACCCCATGCGCCCAGTTTAACTCCTAGATGCCCGTCTGATCCTCTTTAGTCTCCGCATTCTTTTCTTCCGCCACTTCCATCGCATATTGTGTCTTTTCTTCCAATCCCTAGAACTCCTTCTCATCAGAGCACCTTTTCTAACCCTTATTACGAGGTCAATTTAAGGGTTTGTATATTATAGCGGTTACTAAAAACGGGTAGTTGAAGAAAAAATAAATGATAGAAAATTGATTTACTTCATTTCCAGGACTACAACGTCTTTTACAGACCTCATAGTCTTGAATGGGATCACTAGCCTCCCTTGAGCATCTTTTTCTTGGGAGTCAGTGGCTATATCTTCAGCCGGATGAACTAGCACATGGTTGATCTGCCCGGTGTCCGTATCAACCATGAAATTTGATATTGTCCCCAGTATGAGGCCCTCGCTTGTCATTACCGTTTTCCCTTTCAGCTCTGTTACGAATTTTCTCATTTCATTCACCTGTAATACACCAGATCTTCTTTACGAGCAGGCTTGTACTCCCTGCTCATGTTCTTAGATACTTCTTCGTAATATTTTATTGTTTCCTCGTCCAGACTGGGTTTGACCTTCCTCATCGCTTCATCGAAATCGTCCATGGAAACTGTTTTCGCATTGATGTTCTTCCTGATCGCCTCAAGGCCAGCCTCTCTTACCAGGTTCTGAAGATCCGCACCCGTATAGTTGACCGTTTTTTCAGCGATTTTAACGAGGTCGACGTCAGAATCAATTGGCATATTCTTGGTGTGAACCTTGAGTATCTTGAGCCTTGCTTCCTTTGTCGGGGGGCCAATGAATATTATCCTGTCAAACCTACCAGCCCTGAGCAGAGCAGGGTCTATTATATCCAACCTGTTGGTTGCTGCAAGGATAACAACTCCCTTCATTGCCTCCATGCCGTCCATGCTGGTCAGAAGCTGGTTTACGATCCTGTCTGTGACGCCGGAAGACGCGAACATACCTCTCCTCGGTGCTATTGCATCTAGTTCATCGAGAAAGACAATGGTGGGTGCACTCTGTTTTGCTTTCTTGAAAATCTCCCTGACTGCCTTCTCCGACTCCCCCACCCACTTGCTCATTACCTCCGGTCCCTTTATGGATATGAAATTTGATTGTGTTTCTGTAGCGACTGCCTTGGCCAGGAGCGTTTTCCCGGTTCCAGGCGGCCCGAAGAATAGTATCCCCCTTGACGGCTTAAGTCCCATCCTTTCGAATATTTCCGGGTTCTTTACAGGCATTTCAATCGTTTCTATCAGTTCTTTCTTCACGTCTTCAAGGTTGCCTACCTCTTCCCACCTGACATTGGGTACTTCTATCGTTACTTCACGTAGAGAGGATGGTTCTATTTCCTTTAAAGCTGTGAAGAAATCCTCGCTAGATACGTGCATTTTTTCCAGTATCTCTGTCGGTATCGGGTTGTCCAAATCTATTTCTGGGAGGTACCTTCTCAAAGCTTTCATTGCAGCTTCCCTTGATAAGGCCGCAAGGTCTGCCCCCACAAATCCGTGTGTAAGGGAAGCCAATTCTTCAAGAAGTTTCTCCCTTTCTTCATTTTTCCCCTCGAACGGCATTCCCCTTGAGTGAATCTGAAGTATTTCCTTTCTGCCCTTCTTGTCAGGCACACCGATCTCTATTTCCCTGTCAAACCTTCCCGGTCTCCTGAGGGCAGGATCCACGGCTTCCAGTCGATTAGTTGCTGCAATGACAATTACCTGTCCCCTGCTCTTGAGACCGTCCATCAGTGTCAATAGTTGTGCTACAACCCTTCTCTCGAGCTCTCCCTGGGTCTCTTCCCTTTTTGGTGCTATAGAATCAATTTCATCAATGAATATTATGGACGGCGATTCCTTCGCTGCCTTGTCAAATGTTTCTCTTAGAGCTTTCTCGCTCTCACCATAGAACTTGTTAATGATTTCAGGTCCGTTGATGGAATAAAACCTTGCACCGGATTCATTAGCAACGGCCTTGGCAATCAGCGTCTTCCCGGTTCCAGGGGGACCGAAGAGGATGACGCCTTTTGGAGGATCAATTCCAAGCCTCTCGAAAAGTTCCGGATGTTTTAGGGGGAGTTCTATCATCTCCCTGACCTTCCTCAACTCCTCTCCCAGGCCTCCTATATCCTCGTACGTTATCTTCTCTCCTTCCTCCTCAGCTGTAATGGCCTCTTCCCGCATTTCTATCATGGTCTCTTCTGTGACCATGAATATTCCCCTTCCGCTCCCCACCTTTGCGACCTTGAAAGAAACGCCTCCCTTGCTCGTCAGGGCCAGCCCCTGGACAGATATGATATCACCCTCGACTATAGGTCTCCTGAGAAGTGACCTCCTCACGTAATCCTCTATTCCAGGAGCAAATCTTATCCTTTGGTTCTCAGCGATGATCGGCGCAAGAACGAGGGTCTCAGCCGGTTTCACGTCTGCCCTTGAGACTTTAATCTTGTCTCCAACCCTGACCCCGGAATTCTGTCTAACCAATGGGTCAATCCTTATTATGCCCCTATTTTCTTCCTCTTCACTTAGCCTAAACACCCTGGCTGCCGTTACCTTCTTCCCCTCGATCTTGATTATTTCGCCTATTGATACACCTAGTGCCTCTCTTGTGGCCTGGTCTATCCTTGCTCGTATAAGTCCTACGTCTTCCTGGAGGGCTTCCCAGACGACTAGATTTATGTAATCAACCATAATTTCACTAGTTCGTTATTTAACATTAATATTTAATCATTTCTTTGTTCTCTGCAATGTTCTCGCTATGTGGATAATGGCCTTTTATATGGCCATCAGGAAGTTAAAATTTGTTTGCATTATTGCTGATAAATCTTTGGCCAATTATATGAAATGTGACAAATGTCGGACGAATCGTAAAATATCCAAGAATGTTATACTTCGTCATTTTCGGCCTGAACCTGAATATGCCTACATTGTTGATAGTCTACTTAGTTAGTAAAATATATATATAGCGTCATACATATAGATGACAGGGGTAACAGATATGCCAATGAAATCGATTATTAAAAGTGCTCTCGGAGAAGAGGGAAATTCTATGAACGATCAAACAAATACAGGTCCCGGTGTTCTGGGGATTCAGGGTCCAAGGGCTCCGCTAGCATCTCCTGATGACGAGGAGCTTGCTAAGATAGTTGAACAACTAAAGGTTGGGATCAAGATAGTTGGCTGCGGCGGAGGAGGAAGCAACACAGTGAATAGGTGCATGGAAGAGGGAGTTTTTGGAGCTGAGATGGTAGCAGCAAATACTGACGCAAAACATCTATTGACCATAAAGGCACACAGGAAGGTACTGCTCGGCAAGAGGATCACCAGGGGGCTAGGTGCAGGAGCACTTCCGCAAGTAGGGGAAGAGGCTGCAAAAGAAGCGGAAGATGACCTTGTAAACGCACTTGGAAGAGTTGATATTGCGTTTGTAACAGCCGGAATGGGAGGGGGAACCGGTACTGGATCCGCTCCTATCGTTGCTGATATAGCAAAGAGGCAGAAGGCACTTGTTATAAGTGTGGTCACGCTGCCATTTTCTTCTGAAGGCAGGGTGAGGATGGAGAATGCTCTGTTCGGGCTAGAGAAGATAAGGAGGAATTCAGACACCACGATAGTCATACCTAACGACAAACTTCTTCAGTTGGTCCCCAGACTGCCACTAGACCAGGCATTCAAGGTTGCCGATGGCATCCTGATGGAGGCGTTAAAGGGATTGACAGAGATAATCACCAAACCAGGTCTAGTCAACCTCGATTATGCAGATATAAAGACAATAATGGCGGGCGGGGGCGTCGCAATGATCGGTATCGGAGAGTCGGAAGGAACTGGCCAAAACAAGATAGAACAGGCAGTTCAGGAGGCAATAGCTTCACCGCTTATTGAGGCAGACATATCAGAGGCTAAGGGAGCTCTTGTAAGGGTTGTCGGAGACGATCAGATGTCTGTAGCTGAAGCCGAAGGGGCAGTGAGAATGGTCCAGCAAAAGGTCAGTCCAACTGCAAGAATCATATGGGGTGCATCTATAGATCCCAGCATGAAGGGAGCAATAAGGGTCCTTGTTGTCCTGACGGGCGTTAAGTCGCCATACATGCTTGGAGCCAAGGGAGAGCTCAGCACAATCGCAAAGGCGGCCGGAGCGAAGGGACTGGACTGGAACATAGATTCTGTCTGAAGAACAGACGTGAAATCAATAATAATGGCCGGCGGCCTGGGAACCAGGCTCCGGCCCATTACTGACAATATACCCAAATCACTTATACCCGTTGCAGGAAAACCTGTTGTATTTTATCTTATGGAGGCCCTGGCAAGGGTCTCAAACGATTACATCCTGACTGTGAGCTACAGGTACGACAAAGTGATAGACCTTTTTTCAGGGAAGTCCGTGAGGGGGAAGAACATCCTGTTCTCAGTTGAAAAGGAGCCACTGGGGACCGCTGGTGGACTGAAGAAGGTTGAAAAGTTCATAGAAGAGACATTCATAGTTGGAAACGCGGACACAATATTCCAGCAGGACGTGAGGGGTATCGTCGATTTTCACAGGAAGAACAAGAATACAGTAACACTCGGGCTCACTCCGGTTGATGACCCTTCGGAGTATGGCGTCGCAAAGGTAAGGAATGGCAGGATACTCGAATTCCAGGAGAAACCGAAAACCAATCCCATCTCTAATCTCGCAAACGTTGGTGTTTACGTCATGGAACCGGAGATTTTTGATTACATAGAGAAAGGGAAGCAGGTGGATGTCGCAAAGGAGCTGCTTCCAGCCCTTCAGCAAGGTGGCAAGAGGATAGGAGGCTTCAGGATGAAAGGCACCTGGATAGATATTGGCAGGCCAAGGGACCTCATCAGAGCCAATGTTTTCGTTGCTGGCAAAGCCACCAGAAAAGTAAAAGGTTCAAGACTCAAGGGCAAGATATACCTAGGCAAGAACGTGAGGATAGGGAAGAACTGCGTCCTTGAGGATGTAGCAATTTACGATGGCGCGGTGATAGAGGACAATGTCCGGATCAAGAATTCCGTAGTCTATGACAACTCATCCGTAGGTGGCGGGAGCAAGATTGAGGATTCAATACTTTCATTCGGTTCCGTTCTAGGAGAGGGCGTCATAATATCTGATTCAGTGATCGGTGGAGGGTTGCTTCTCAGAAAGGGGGGCAAGATAGAGGGAACAGTAGTTTCACTTGGAGAGGACAAACCAGGCGATTATTAAGAGCAGCATGATGACTGCAAGGATGATGAGGACCTTTCCGCTGATCCCTTTTCCAAAGACTATGGGAATGGGGCCTATCATAATCACTCCTCCGAATCTTGTTTCGTTCCTCCGTGGTTCCAAGTTCTCTTCGTGATTCTCCGTACCTGGGAAATAGTAACTGTAGCTTTCATCTGCTGACCGTAAAGAGTAAATTACTGGTAGAAGGAAGAACAGGAGTGGAAGGAAGGCCACTATTGAGGATGAAACGAAAACAGGTATGAAAAATATTACGTATATCTTGACGTATCCATAATAGGCTAGAAAAGCCTCTGATACAACAAATAAAACAGCTGCAATTAGGAAGGATGTAATAGGTTTCAATTTCCCAGGTCCTCCGATGGAAGTTTGCATTTAGAGCTTTCCCCTGCTTCTCAGAATTGATATCGCAGAGCTGGGATGACGCCTACCGTCTCCCTTTAGATTTGCTCTAGAGGAATCCTGCCTTCTGGAGTATGAGGATGTCTTCGGTGGAGAGCGATACCCCTGTCTTGAATTTCTCGTAAATTTCCTCGGCCTTTGCCTTGGCCTCGTTCTCCTTTCCCTTCCTCTTTTCCTTGGACTGTCTCTGCTTCATGGCAAGTATTAGTTTCTCGTATTCCCTTATCGTGTTGAACAGTTCGTCAAGTTTCTGGTTTTCCTTGAAAAGTTCAGCCTGAACCTGCAGATATTTCTCATGTATCTCGTCCGCTTTCCCCTTAGTTTCTATCATTTCCTCGTAAATCTTGTTCTGCGCGTCCCTTAGTTTTATTACTTCCTTGACTGTGTTTGTGTATTCTTCCTGCAGTTTCTTTATCTCTTCCTTGTTTGTCTTTATGTCTTCATCCAGTTTCTTGTAGCTGGCATCGTCAAGCGCTATCTTCTCTGACTCCTTCTCATAGTCCTTAACGGTCTTGTCTACGCCCCTAATTCGCTTTACTATCTCCTCCTCTTCCTTCTTGTTGTAAACGCCCGTCATCTGTCTCCGAATCAGGTCGTCCCTTTCCTTTTTCAGCTTACGTAGATCAATCTGTTTCCCCTTGTCCCTCAGTATTGATGAACGGAGAGTTCTCCTTTCGTTAATCTCCTTCCTGAATTCAGAGGAGAGCTTATCCTTCTTCGCCTTCAGGTCGGCAGCCTTGTTGGACAATTCGTCCTTCGTGCTCTTCATTTCTCTCAGTGATTTTATTAGTTCCTTAACTTTATTATTCAGGGCGTCCCTTTCGTCTGCGAACCTGTCCATTTCTTCACGAAGGTCGTCCCTTCTTTTCCTGCTTTCATCAAGATCCTTCTTAATAGCCAATCTTTTATTCTCTAATTCCGTAAGCGAATCAATCATCATAACCCTCAGGCGAGGCTTATTTAGTTCGAAAATTTAACTTTTGTGCGAAAATTATCGTTTTCTGAAAATCTGCAAGTCCCATATTATGGCCACCTAGCTATCCAAATTCCAGTGGGGATGTTGCACTCTCAGGGTTTTAATAGTTTTCAGGACTTTCCTTACCGTGAAGGCCTTCGAATCAGGGTTCATAGGAAATTTGGAAATCAAGAATAGGATAGTCATGGCACCCATGATATCCAATCTGGCCAATCCAGACGGATCAGCCAATGAGACCATAACAAGGTACCTGGAGGAGCGGGCGAAGGGTGGTACTGGTCTGATTATAACTGAGTACACCTATGTAGACAACAGGAATTCCAGAGGTTCAAGAAACGAGCTGGGTGCATACAGCCAGATACTTACCCCAAAGCTCAGGAGAATCCCTGAGGCTGTCCATCCATACGGTGCAAGGGTGTTTATGCAGCTTGTTCACGCAGGGGGGAAGGCACTGTCAGGTCAAAATCCAGAAGAACCGATGGCACCTTCCGCAGTAGACTATCTCGGGAAAGTCCCTAGGGAAATGAATGAAGAAGATATTGAAGGCGTCATAAGGTCATTCGAGAACGCGGCCAGGATTGCGAAATCGTCAAAATTCGACGGAATTGAGATACACGGCGCACATGGCTACCTTATACACCAGTTCCTGTCTCCCACATTGAATTTGAGGCAGGACAGATACGGAGGAACATTCGAGAAAAGGCTAACATTCCCGCAGGCCATAATAGACGCCATTAGGTCAGTTACGGATTTTCCAGTAGGGATAAGATTGAGCCTCTATGAAGATGACCCGAACGGATGGAATGAGGATTACGGCCTCAAAGTCATAGATTCCTTGAAGAACCTTGACTATGTGCATTTCTCAGCTGGAAACTTTTACCCGCCGGGATCATCTGCTTCATTCTATTCACCCGAGACTCACATTCTGCCTAGGCTCAAGAGGAAACCTAGGATTACTACAATGCTTGTTGGATCTGTTGTTGACAGGGAAGGCGTTGAAAGGGTACTGTCTGTATGCGACTTCGTGTCAGTTGGCAGGGGGCACCTTGCGGACCCATATTTCGCATACAAGCTAGAAAGGGATCCAGGATTGCTAAGGCCATGCATAAGATGCAACCAGGGGTGCAGGGACCTTACACTGGGAGAAGTGAGGTGCACAGTAAACATAAATGTTGGTCATGAGGAGAGTCAGGGTCATAATCTCAAGGGGGAAGTGATCATAAAGGGGGGCGGGATACAGGGTCTTGAAGCTGCCCTTTACGCATCTAAACGGGGTCTCAGCGTAACCATCTATGAGAAGGAGGACAGGATAGGAGGGCAGCTGAATAAAATATATGATCCTTATAAAAAAAGGGCATTTTCTGCACTTCTGAAATATTACGAGAATGCTCTAAGGCTTACCAATATCAACTTGGTTCTTGAAACAAGTTATAATGGCAGAGGGATAGAGTGTCTTCCCCCCGTCATCTACCAGGAACCTCCAGAGGGCGGCGAATTGTTCGAAAGCAACGTATATGCAAACCATGACTGGTTCATAAGGATGGCAGAGCAGAAGAAGATAAAGGTGGGAAGGGAGAGCCTGAATAGCCTTGACAGGGGCAGGAAGCTGGGGTACGTAAAGCTGGCCGAAGAGAAGGGGGTAGAATTCGTGGATGGAGGAAATTATGATTTCAGGCTAATGGTGAATGACCAGTACGACATCATGAAAGCAATCAGTCTCGGTGTTGCCAAGGTGAAGCAGTTTATCGCAGAGAGGGAGAATGAGTTCATTTAACGTGCACCATAAAAGAAACATTTCGATGATTCAAGAAAAATATATTGATGCGAAGGCAATGTGAAAGCAATGAACCATCGAGTGTGCCCGCAGTGCGGGTCTGAACATATTGATTTTGAAACTGGTTATATCACGGGGAAATACAGGTGCTTTGACTGCGGCTATGTTGGAAGCGTTATTTTTGAGTTTGATGACAAGAACTACGAAAGGTTCCTGAAGCAATTAAAGGGCGAAGGCGAGAAGTGAAAATTTCCACTCACTCTTTCCATCTATTGCCACGCACTCCCGACAAGAGATTTAATGTACCAGGCTATAAACCCTGAATTGGCGGTAGGGAATGGATGTAAGATTGCCAACTAGGAAGGACAAGATCGTGGCAGTAGGGGTGGGGGTAGCGTTCATGGTGCTTGCCCTCATACCGCAGTTCATAACACAGGAGGTACCAACAATCATCGTACTAGTGAGGTATGGTGTAGCGAACCTTATAGAAATTATGACAACGTTTGAGCTCTCCAACCCCATCATCTGGGCACTTTTCATCGGAGGGACGGCTGCAGTTTACCAGGAATCGATGAAATTCTTTTCAGTCAACGCCCAGTCCAAGTATCTTACAATTTGGATAGGACTTGGATTCGCATTGGTAGACATTGCGGTCCTGTTTTTTGAAAGCGGCTCAGCACTAATCACGTCATTCTCCTGGACTTTGCTGATTTTGATAGCGCTAAACACTTTTTCATCGTTGATATTTCACCCGGGTACCGCACTGATGCTGAAATATGGACGAACAATAAGGAAGGGGATCTACTTCCTGCTTTTCACAATACTGCTTCACGGCATAGAGGATGGAGGGCTGGTTTATGCGGACATATACGTCCTTCTCCATAAGAACCTTTATACTGAGGTAATTGCAGTATTCTGGGCAGCTACCATCAGTATCTCAATTGCCGCATTTGTTATAGGAATGAAATACAGGAGACGTCTTTATGCTGGCAACGTTGACGAAAACACGATCTGATTGGTACATTTCCGAGTATAGGGCAACTAACCGTGCAGCCAATTGCTAAATAAAAGGTATATTTTTATAATAAAATAGACTAACAATGATGCACACTTCATAGCGTGCAATGGAGAGGAATAGATTGCCATTCACATCAAATAAGGAAGAAAGGATCCGGAGGTTGGAAGAACAACTCACTAATCTCAGGACTAACAGCTCATACGGAAGCAACTGCGAAAACATTGCAAGAGTTCAGCTCCAGCTTACGCAACTTTATGCGGACGTGGGGAACAAGATGATGTCTGACCAGATGCTGAACGATGCAAGCAAGACACTTCAGGACCCACTTTGCCAGAGGACCAAGGCAACAGACCAGATGTTGAGGAGTATAGAGTATTACAAGAGTCACCCTGGAATGCTGAGTATTCAATCAATGCCTGCGATATACAGGTACCTTTCATTGATAGTGCTCCTCATTGGTTACGTTGTTCTCTATGCGCTTTATTATCTGTACCACTCGCTCTTTGTTTACAACGATTTCCTTGTAGGAATCCTCATAGTGTTCGTTATCAGCATCGGCCTAAACTTCGTTGTAAGAAACCAGTACATGAAGAAGGCAGCAAGGCAGTAATTTCACTTAATTTCTATCACTTGATTTCAACTGACGTTCCTGAACAGGCTGCCTGCTGGGAAAGAAGGTGCATCTTTGTAGATAGTATGGCCTCTTCAGGGCCAGCTATCTTCCTGAAATCACCTGTAAAATCCTTGACCTCCTCTTCATACATATTCGTCCCGCTGTCAAATTCCTTAATCATCTTGCCATTCAGGTAGACTGCAGACGATACTGAAGTGGCGTAGAAATTAGTGACCATCAGGTTCCCTTCGCTCCCGTATATCAAAAGGTCATTGCCGATAGACGAGATCACTCTAGAGGAAAGAGCATTTGCAATGATGCCATTATTGAATTCGAATGTTGCCTGCATTGTATCTTCTATCACAGCACACCTGGGTGAATTGGATGCCTTCACCAGATTTACTTCCTTTCCGAACAGATTTATGAAACTGTCGAAGATATGAACACCCCTTCCTGCGATGGATCCCCCTCCGGCCATCTCAGGCATTTCCCACCATGTGCCATCGTGAACAGATACGGAATTACTGGTGAACTTCCCTGATGCGATCCTTGTCTCACCGATGCTTTTGTTCGATAGATATTTTTTAACTTCATCGACTGCCGGATGAAATCTTAGGTGGAAGCCGATTCCGAACTTCAAGTCCATCTTCCTCGAGAGGCTGGCAAGTTCTTCTGTGTCTTTGATGCTCAGTGTAACTGGCTTTTCGAGCAGTACGCTCTTCCCTGCTTCAAATGCCATCTTTGCGTGGACGAAATGCAGCGAGTTCGGTGACGAAATATAAACAGCTTCAAAGGGTTGCCTGATAAATTCTTCTAAGTCACCGAAGAACTGCGCCCCGAATTCCCTGGATATTTTCTCCCCCTTGTCGCGGTCTCTAGAATAGATATGCGTTATCCTAGAACCTGACTTAGTGATTGAAGGCATCACTCTTGTAGTGGCATGATTTCCCAGCGAAATGATCCCGAATTCCATATATCCAGAAAAGGGGTTGGAATATATTATTTGACGTCAATGGTCCAGCTACGGAAATTTTAAGGAGGATGGGTAGCGTGTTTATGTTCAATTCAGAATTTTAGCCTCAATGTCCACCCTTAAGGTATTTCCTGATCCTTGGCTTGAAGGAAAAATGGCCTATTGGGGACCAAACCCCCTTGCCAAAGGAAAGGAAGGCACCCCTGCTGTCCTCCAATCTTACAGTGAATCCAAGATTAAATGCTAATTTTGCAATTTTACGGATTTCTCCAGCTTCCCTCACCTTTACATTCATGAAAGAGAGTGAGGACTTGATGTCATCTTCCTTAGCTTTTATTGATACCTTCCTCTCATCGAATCTTACCGCAAAATCTCTTCCATTCAATACAACTCTAACCGAGCCTTCAAGAATGGGGTACCTGCCCTTAGGCTCTGTCATGTATAGGTCTGGCCGTCACTGTAACCTTTCCGTTTACGACTATTGAAACTGTGCCAGACAATCTAACTGTCAGGTTGTCAAAGTTGAATTCCGCAGAGCTTTGAGTCCCCTCTATCGCCTTTATGAAACTCTCAATTATTGATTCTTCTTCTGCCATGGATTTCCATCAGACCTGAGTATTTCACTTTTCTGTTTACTGTAGGGTCAAATGATATATCAGCCCATGTTCATAAACACTACTTTGAGAGAAGGCAGAAGTTGTCGTTGATTGGTCAAGAGGGAATAACCTTTGGTCTTCTTGGTAGGTATACGAGGAATCCTAGGGACACCACAGCAAAAACAAGGAGTATAGTAAAAGAGAGGTATAGACTTGTGAATATGTGCACGCCATCGAATAGGAGTAATCCTATGCTGCCCCCTATTGTGTTACCCACACCCCATACCAGGGCATTGGCACGAGTCGAATGTTCCCTAGGCACGGTCTGGGAAACGTATCCCATCAGAACAGGGAAACCAGTATATGCAAAGAATGCGAAGAAAGTATAGTTCACAAGTACTGTCAGGAAATTCTTCGAAAGATAAAGGAAGACGACGAAGAATGCCACTGACCCTACGGATGAAATAGATACTGTAAATCTTCCCCCGAACCTTGAAGTCAGGTATCCAAATAGCGGTTGCCCCAGTACAGGTGCAAGGAATGCTATTCCCAGTATTAGGGCCATGAGATGCTTTGAATTGAAAATACCATCCAGGTAAGTGGGGATGTAAGTGGTTGTAACGGTTATGAACATCGACCTGAGGAAAACAAGTACAACCAGCATTAGCAGGAAAACGGGTAATGCGCCCTCCTTGCCTTTGATTGCGTCTTTCTCCTTGCTTATGACTGGTACGCTATACTGGTAGTTCTTCCTCTTGAAGAACTTGAGCCCCATGAACACAAGGACTGCCGCTACCAGGAAGTATATGACAATTACTTCCAGTCCCAAAACAATCCCTACAAAACTTGCAATGAATACCAGCATGGGCGGGAATGCGCTTCTTCCAAGGCTGCCAAATGAACCATTTATGCCCATGTAAGATGCAGACCCCTTTGGTCCAAATGTATGTGATAGTATGGTGGCACCTATGGGATGATAAATGGACTGCCCTACACCTAGCAATACTGATCCGAGGATCATGAATTCATATGCAGCTCCATGGAACACGAAAGGAATTGAGAAGAAGAAGGCGGCAAGGCCGTTAAGGATGAGTCCAAATGTAAGAATTGAAGCGTCCCTGTCTACACGGTCAGCATAAGAACCAACGTATACGCTTAGAAAACCCGATATAAGATTGTATAGGACGGGCATTAGCCCTATGACGAAGAACGAAAGACCCTTGATTCCAGTATAGTATGTCAGTAGGACTGGAAATAGAAGGAAGTTACCGTCCACTGAGAAGTGGCTTAGTGAAGTGAAAACTAGGGAGTTTAGTTTATCATTCATTCTATACCTCCGAAAGAGCGTTTAGAAATTTAATGCTGTGCATTGCTAACTCTTGTCTGTATCTACATAGCCGGGGTAAAAACAAGGAAATTTTCCAGACTACGGATAAATTAATTAATCAACCATTGGTACTGTTGCAGTGAACAATGCGGATTCAAGGGGAAATTTCGTTACCGTTGAGGATATTGAAGAGGCGGCGGAAAACATCAAGGGCTACGTGACTAGGAGCCCATTGATATTTTCCCCATATTTCAGCGACAAAACTGGAAGGGAGGTATACCTGAAGGCCGAGATTTTCCAGCCAACGAGGGTATTCAAGCTGAGAGGTGTTGTGAATAAACTTCAATCACTTCGTAGTGCGGAAAGGGTAGTTACAGCCTCCTCAGGGAACCACGGTCTCTCACTTGCTTATGCATCTAAAATTTTCCGGAAGAAGGCGAGGATATTCGTTCCAGAATGGGCCAATCCAGACAAGGTGAACGCCATAACTTCATTTGGTGCAGAAGTCGCAGTTGGTGGAGATAGTTATGAGGCAGCACATGCAAAGGCGGTGAAGTATTCCAACGAAGTTGGTGCAGAGTTCATACATCCTTTCGAGGATCCTTACGTGATTGCCGGCCAGGGAACAATCGGGCTCGAGATTTTTGAGGACAAGCAGGAAATTGATACTGTAGTAGTACCTGTTGGAGGCGGAGGCCTGATCTCTGGGATATCTACTGCCCTGAAATCATTGAATCCCGGAGTCAGGGTAATTGGCGTGCAGAGCGAAAACAATCCAACCTCTGTAAATGCTTACTATGGGAAAGAAATAAGTGCGGAAATAAGGAAGAGCATTGCAGATGGCCTGATAACAAAGATGGCAAGTAAAATTACAATGGAAATTATCAAGAGAAACGTCGACAGGATGGTAGCCGTTAAAGAAGAAGAGATCGAAAATTCTCTTATTTCTCTCCTGATAAATGACCATTTCCTAGTTGAGCCTTCAGGTGCTGCCCCCCTGGCAAGTCTACTTAATGGAAGTTCAATAGATTCAAAAACCAAAAGGGTAGCGGTGATTCTGAGTGGCGGTAATATAAACATTGGTTATCTCAAAAAGTTGCTTCAGAAGGAATTAACCTGAATGTTTTCCCTCTATGTGATGGTTTCATGTAGGCTTGCGTGGCCATTCGAATATGAGCAATCGAAAATTCCAAACTCCTCCATTCCTTTGAAATATGCAGAGGTGTTATTTACATACAAATTTAGTCGACCATATAAAGAGTCATTCTTGGAAGGACCTACCAAAATTTCCGATTCTGGTGCACAATATTAAACGCAATCTCTTACCCTAAAACAGGTGAAAGGGCATGGTCATTGAGACGACGTAATTTGGCATATCTACCATTTCTGAAACTCTGAGATTCCCGGCCACGCTGCAGAGTACATATGCTTCTTCCCTTGAATATCCTGCATCACCGAGAAGACGAATCATTTCAGCAACAGCTTCCTTCGCAGCCTCCCTCATATCCGGACCGATTCCCATGGAAGACATTATCCTTCCTTCGGGTCTGTCTAGGCTTTCCACGTATGGAAATTTCAACTTCATATCACTTTCTATTTCTATCCTTACCTTTACGCTTGCAGTAGTTTCAATTGCTGTTCCGCAGACCTCCCCATCACCTTGGGCTGCATGGGGATCAGCAAATGAAACTAATCCTCCATCAACATTTACTGGAAGATGGAGAATTGACCCCGCTTTCAGTAGTTTGTTGTCCATATTGCCACCAAAATATTGAGGAGGAATCATGGTATGTCTTCCGGTTTTAGGGGCGGTGCCAACTATCCCAAGAAATGGACTCACAGGAATTTCAACATCTTCTAGAAAACCATCCTTCAAGGATCCCGCAGTCCCATTGTTGATAGCCCATATCACGATATCATCCTTGAACTCGTTTGATAGTATACCGAAATTTTCAAAAATGGCCGTCCAGCCCCAGTCTCCTGATTCAACTTCAAGTAGCTCTATCTTCAGCGCATCGCCTGGTTTAGCCCCCTCCACGAAAACTGGGCCAACTGCACCATCCACCTTTTCCCAGTTTATTCTCTTCAGGTCTTCCCTGTTAGAATTCCTATTTATCTGGAATATGGAAGAGTCAGGTATGCTTAAAGTAAATACCTCATTCTGATTTACTTTTGCTATGGGACGGTTACTGTTGTCCCAGAAATAGTGAATATTTCTCTCATTATTACCATCGATGTTTTTCATATATAATCACGCTCTTTATGTGATTCCAAACGGTCTAATTGCCAAACATATGAGAAGGCAATTTTTGACACGCCAGGCATCATGATGACGAAGTAGTCACTGCGTAATAATTATTGAAATTATTGGTATCTCTTAGAAATCATAAAACTTCCAAGTACAGTCATTTCCTTACGATGGTCCCCCAACTGCTATCGTGCATTTTCTTAATTCATCCTTGTGAGGTACAGCCAGATAAAATATGCCCCATCTTTCAACTTTCCAATTTATTGAGATAGGCTAATTGAAGAGCATAATCGGTCAACAGAATCAAAGAGGTAAAAACATTTGAAGAGGCATAACTGATTTTTTCCCATCCTTATGTCATGTAATGAAACTGACCTTTACCGTGATCAGCTTCAAGCCTGTATATTACGATGACAAGGAACTATATCAGCTAGCCAGCCGCTCTTTCAAGAAATCGTGAAATTTAGCATCTGCGGCATAGATGGCTTGACAAATAGGAAACAAAAATTGGCCCGATGTCGAGCATATGCAGGTACTAATCATCCTTCTTTTTTAAATTACCTTCTTTCCAGTTACTTTTGTAAGATGTGCACTTAGTAGATTCACTGGCCTTTGGTTTTGCTAAGAACATATTGGGCTCTTACGCATCTTCCGCAGGGTCCTGAGTTTCAAGGCTCCTCTTTATCCCTTCAAGTACACTTACAGCATATGTTGCATATTCCTCTATCCATCTGTCATGGATTCTCTTTATGGGAAGTGAGTCCAGGTAATTCCATACTAGTCTGCCTTCTTTCTTTGAAATTACAAGTCCTGATTTCCTAAGAATTTCTAGATGCATTAAAATCGTACATCTATCAACTTCTTTGAATTGTTCACACAATTCACCAGTTGTTCTCGGTCTTGATTTGAGGAGATCCAGGATCTTTCTTCTCTTGTTGTCTGCGAGTGCCTTGAATACATTTCCATCACCGTTAGCTTCTTCATCTGTAGCAGACATGTTATGGTTTCTCCAACATGTTATGTTTTCATAACATTTATATTTAACCAAAATATGGCATTAGGGTGAAACGCATTGAAATTAGAGTTTCAAGTGAGCACAAGAATCAACAAGCCCATCGACAAAGTCTTCGATGCAGTTGTTGACCCTGACAAGATTGGTAGTTATTTTGTACCAGGTGGGGTCACCGGTCCTATGGTGCAGGGAGCCGAAATAACTTGGACTTTTCCAGATGTTTCTTGTGTTTAAGCAATGAAAGTGGTCAGATTGGAGAAGAACAAGGAAGTAGAACTGGACTGGTTCAAGGACGACGGGTCCAAGACTCATGTTCTGATAAAGTTTGAAAAATTGGGGGATAACGAGACGATGGTTTCCATCAAACATTCCGGACATAAGCCTGATGAAACAGGACTGCAGGACTCTTACTCCCACTGTGAAGGATGGAGCGTCATGCTCTCATCCCTCAAAGTATTCCTCGAATACGGGATAAACTTGGGGATAGGATACTGGTAGTCAATTCATCTCCAGATGAAGAAAGGATACTGCACTACAGTATCCTTCACATTTTTATAAACTGGTAGGGAGACGGAATTTTTGTTAAAACGGTCCAAAGATTCTATACATGACAGGAATTTGATGTCTTAAGATAACTTTCAAATGTGAGGAAACAAAGGTCAGTTGTTTAATGCAACTATTTTACTGTTTCAGAAGGATTCAACAACTAAAGGTATTATGAGAAGAACCTCCAGACTGTCCTTCTGGGCCTCTTTATATAAAATACGCAAATTAGACGGCACATCTGAAATCAACACAAATCATTTACCAGGTCTGTGTGAAAACTTAAAGAATGAACTCGCTAAATGGATGAAGGATATCAGTTCCATGTTGGTCTTATGTTTTGGTTGTTTGATCAAACGTATTACTTTATCAAATTTCCCAATAGTGTCTTGAGTTTTTTATTAACTTTAATTTCAGATGCTAATGCTCTTGCCTGTACATCGTCAAGTATCATTGGCATCCTTCTCAGCCTTCCCCTGCTGTAAATACAGAATCTTAACGCCCTATCACCATTTTCAAATTCAAGCAGCTGGATTGTTGGTTCCCAAGATTCCTTCAATCCCTTGGTTGTCAAAGTGCACCTTATTGATGCCTCCTCTGTTATCATACCCTTCCCCCAAGGAAATTCAAACCTTCTGGGAAGTTTTCTAATATCCGCTTTGTCAACTTTCATTTATATCCTTAGGAAGAAGATTTTAACCTCTTTCTAAATTCTTCTGTCTTTCAAGAGCACACAATAAGGTAAAGATTCATTCGATAAGAGAATCCAGTGTTTTTATGAACGAAGAGGATCATGAATACCCTTCTCGAATGATGCATATATATGAATCAATCGATTTTAATGACACTAGGGTGCAAACTTGTTGCGTGATAATAAAGCGGACGGAGATTCTTTCAATTAGCTGCTGTAATTGATAAATGACATAAGTTATAAGAGAGTAAAGAAAGTGGATGAGAGGGATATTTATTCCATGCGTCTTCTTGGAATGCCAGTCCCCTAGACCAGAGAATTAACGCACAAAAATATGATGTAGTTTTGTCTATCCAAATTTTTAGATATTCAGTGAATTGCATGATGAGGTAGTTGGGAGTCAATTGCGGTCAAAGTGAGTGATCGATGTTACGTGATGAAGAAGTTTGAAGTACCCTCTGTAGATGATATAAAGGTAGGTCCTATCTTAAGATAAGAGGAGCACGTAGAAGTGAATTAGAAAGTTTCTGAAGCAATTATTAGGTGCAGTGAATCTTTTTTCGATAACCTAATAAATGATTTCAACATCAAGAGAGAGAGTAGAGATGGGAGGCGAGATACCTCGATCATTTTCAGACGGAAGGTATGTTGTTGTAAAGAAGCTTGGAGAGGGCGGTAAGGGGATAGTATTCAAGTGTTCAGACGAGATGCTTAGCAGGACTGTGGCAGTGAAGATGATCAAGACTTCACTTGACGATGAGACTTCTTCAAGGTTCAAGAGGGAAGCGCAGACAACTGCAAGGTTGAACCACCAGAACATAGTATCCGTTTACGACATAGGGAACGTGGACAACCATCCTTTCCTCGTGATAGAATACATAGACGGCAAGAGCCTTGACGACGTGATCAAAGAAAAGTCAGTGCTCTCTCCCTACGATATAGTCAGGATATCCACAGCCATAGCTGAAGCACTTGAGTATTCCCATAAACAGGGCATACTCCACAGGGACATAAAGCCTGAGAATGTGATGATATCAAAGGACGGTATACCAAAGATAATGGACTTTGGCCTTGCCAGGTCCATGGACAGCCCTAAACTCACTCATGCGGGCGCAATAGTCGGAACTCCCGCATTCATATCACCTGAAAGTGCCCTGGGAAAGGAGAACGACGCCCGTTCGGATCTCTACTCCCTCGGCTGTGTTATGTACTCAATGGCCACTGGCCATCCCCCATTCGTCTCAAACGACAACCTCAAGCTTGTATACAGTCACATAAACGATACACCTGTACCGGTACGGAGGATAAGGCACGACTTCCCTGAGGACTTGGACAACGTGATAATGAAGTTGTTGTCAAAAGACCCTTCATCCAGGTATCAGTCAGCCTCTGATCTCCTTGCTGTCCTCAGGTCACTGAAGTACCAGGAAAATAATCCCGTCCACAATGTGGAAAAGGCTTCACCCAGTGCTTCAGGCATATCGTTAACAGGATTTTCAATCTCTTCCGGTCACCAGAGGAGGCCGCTTGTGGGTAGGGACATGGAAACAGGCAAGGTTCGCTCACAGATAGATGCCGCCCTCACAGGCATAGGTTCCATGATCATGGTAGTGGGCCAGACAGGAACAGGTAAGACAAGGTTCCTGGAGGAGGCGAGGGCATACGCCTCTTTGAGGGGGTTCACAGTGCTATCAGTAAGGTGCAGCAAGAGCAAGTCAAACATTCCAGGGCAGGCCCTATCAGACATGTTCAGAGAATACATATCATCACAGCCCATGCAGCTGGTATACAAGATATGCGGAGACTATGCTGACCAGATGCAGAAAATAGTGCCTGAGATAGCTCCGAGACTTGGCAAGGTGCCTGAGTTTCCGGGACTTGATGCCGAGCAGCAGAGGGCGAGGAGGAATGAGGCAGTTTCCGTATTCATAGAGAATATGAGTAAGGAGAATCCCCTGTTCGTCTCTTTTGATGACATACAGTTTATCGATTCCTTCTCCCTGACCTTCTTCCGCTACTACTACGAGTTCGTCAGTTCTCAGAGGGTTGTTTTCATGGGAGCTTCTATACCTCTTGATGAGAACTCCGACATCATGAAGGCAATGGGCGAGGCTATAAAGGCTCGGATATTGGAAATCATAGAGCTTGGGAATCTCGACAGGGAGAGCACAAGGCTCCTAATATCAAACTATCTTGGAGACAGACCTGATAACTTATCTGATGATTTCCTGAACTTAGTTTACAGGAAATCCTATGGTAACCCACTATTCCTTGAAGAGACATTGAAATACCTCATAGACAGGAAGCAGATATACCAGAATGGGGACGGGGCGTGGGAAATGGAATCCCTATCCTCAATAAACATACCAACATCACTGAAGAGCATAGTGAGGTCGAAGATAGAGGGACTTGATGACGAATCGTTAAACTTGCTTAAGATAGCATCAGTAATAGGCCAGGATTTTGATTACGAACTGCTCATAAAACTTTCTGGAATAGAGGACGAAGATAAAATTATGAACATTGTCGAGAGACTAATAAATAGAAAATTCCTTTCAGAGAAAGAAGGGCGTGGAGGTAACATTAGAATATATTTCACTGACCCGCAAGTAAGGGAGATATTGTACGAAGAGGTAACCATGATTAGGAGGAAAAAACTCCACGAAAATATTGCCAGGGTAATCGAGATGTCAGTCGATAAGGGAAACATAGATCCCGCATCAATATCTGCCCTTGCAGAACACTTCCAAGAAGGAGGAAACTTTCAAAAGGCTCTTGAGTATAGGAAGATGGAAGCTGATTTCCTTTCATCAATGGCTGAATTTACCCAAGCAAGCGTGTCTTATGAGAAGTGTCTTGAAATATTATCTTCTCTTCCATTTCCAGACGCTAACCAGAAGAAAAGTGAAGCCGCTATGCTTCATCTGAAGATCGCAAGCAATCTAAGAGGGGTAGAGGGAGGGGCAGTCTACAAGAATGCTAGGTCTGCAATGGACATTTTCAAAGAAATAGGTGACGATAGGCATTTCATTGAAGCAGCCGTAATTTATACCATATACGCGTCAAGAGACGAGGCAGATAGCGCCTTTGAAGACATAAAAAGAGCAGTTGAAAGCATTAGTGACTCGGAGGAAACATTTGAGGCTAAATTAGATTTCATGTACTATTATACAGGATATCTTCTAGCCCAAAAAGGCGAAATTCAAGAAGCAAAAAAGGTAAACGAACTTTTACAGAACACCATTAGAAACAATAAGGAAATGGTTGATCATCTTAAGAATAAGTCTATCATACTATTCGCTGAACTTGCAGATTTGGGATTTAAGGAAATACTGAATGAATCAGATAAAATGTACGTTTTAGAGAGGCTTAAGGGTCTCCTTGACTTGGCAGATAAGATACTAGGAAAAAGACAACATGCTTTGAAAAGTTTGAAGCCAGAAATAGAAAATAATTTGGCTCTCTTCCACTACTTTGTCACTCTCAATTTGAATTTAGTTAGGGAGAGCCTGGATGACGCCATTAGAATTTCGGAACAGGTAGGCGCTCATAGTTATATCAACGTCCTGAAGGCAGAGCGAGCACTTGCATATTCTATGTTGGCAGAGGGATTTGAGGCGGCAAAAAATGAATTAGAAAGCATCCCAAGAAAGTATGTTGTTGCAAGCTCTGGAACTTCACATGAGCGTCATTCGAAGACCCTAGGCAGAATAGTACTTTCGTGGTACTATCTTGCGAATGGGGACTATGCTGAATTATCAAAATCAGTTTTCAGGAACTCGGAACTCAGTGAAATGACGGTATATCCAATTTTACTTGTAATACCAGAACTCTTATACTATCTGGATACGGGGCAGGACGATAATTTCAGACTCACGTTAAATGAAGCCGGTAATATAATTTTAGGAATCCCACAGTCTGCAACTAGAATACTTCCCAAAGTCTTCATTGACTATTTGGCTTCCGAGGCTTATGTTAGGATTGGGCAATTAGAAAACGCAAAAAAACATATAGGAGAACTGAAGAATATGGCATCATCCATCAATGAAAGATGGATGTCAGCCTGCTCCTGTCGGATCGAAGCGGTAGTTGCGATACACGATAAAAAATTTGGAGAGGCTGAGGATAAGTTAAAAAAATCTATAACCATATGGACAGAACTCGGAATAAGGTTCTTTGCTGGCAGGGACCTACTGTTGTTGGCAACAGTTTACCACGACTCTGGCAATTTGGGAAATGCAGATGAGTGCCTGAATAGAGCAATGCAGCTGTTTTCTCAAATAGGTGCCACGATGTATGCGCAGAAAGTACTTTCACGGAAGGAGCTACTGAAGGCCTAAAAGGGATTTTCCGTCATTCTTACTTTTGAAAACATTCAAGCCTTCAAGAGCTCCTTCAGCCTTAGGCATTTCTCGACATATGGAGAACAGCTTAGTCTGTCGAATGTGTCATATGCCCTAGTAAGTGCCTCATTGCTTTTCTCCCAGTTATTGTTTTTATGGTGCAACCTTGCGAGTTCATATGACAGTTGGGCTCCAAATAACTCGTATCCGGCAGAGATGAAATAATCTCTTGCATCTTTCATTAGTTCAATTGCATTCTTTATTTCCCCAAATGCTTCCTCGTGAAAAGATTCCGCAGCCTTCTTATAGGCAGATATCCACTCTTCATCAAACCTCTTTGAAAAGTCAAGGAATATGTCCAAATACTTTTCAGAATTTTCTTTGTCGCCGGATAGGCTGCCAGCCACCGATCCGTAATATGACATTTCCACATATCCCCTGAAAACTTCTCCGTTTAGAATCTTCGATTTGATTCTGTTTAGTGTGTTAGCCGCATATACGATTGCCTCTTCAAGTCTGTTCATATCTATCAGGGTCATCGCTTTGTACGGCGATGAGAAAGTTATGAACTGGGTGGAAGAAGCTCCGTCAATCTTGTCAAATCCGCGCATTGCACTATCCCACTTTCCTCTGTATGCGTCAATTATCGAATTTATAAGTAGCAGAACTAAGCCAACATGGGTATCTAAGGAGCCCTTAAACTGCTCTTCATCTAAAACAGCCTTTAATTCATCCCATTTCCCCTTAGGTAGAAGGACAAGCAAGGCTCTTTCCGCTATTATTACCCGCTTTGCGCTCTTAGAGCATAGGTCAAGATTGAACTTCAGACCCTTGTTGAATGACTGTTCCACCAACCCAAGGTCGTGTTTCAGGAAAAAGTGCTTGTTGGCATCACTGTCATAGAAACTGACGGCGACGTTTGTAAGAAACGCATCTTCTGGATTTTCAGAGGTAATTTTTACCACGTAATCTTCGGCTTCCCTGTAAATTGTGAAAATCCTTTCAATATCTTCCTTGTTGTTGATTTCCAAGAGCGTAGATGACGTCACTCTGAGTGCCTCAGAAAAGAGGTCTTCTATTCCGCTCTTTGTTACGTATTCTAAAGTTTCATCATTTATCTCCCTGGCTTCTTTAAATTCAGCCCTATACCAGAATGCGTTTGCTATACCCCATCCCAGGCGAGTCACTATATTCCTCAACTCTGGCGCTGCCATATTTTTCCTGAGGAAGTTGACTGCATAGTTAAGCCAGTACTTCTGCTTCTCATCCTTTCTACTGACGATCAGTATGAGACATTTTGCAACCATTTCATTATCCTTTAGTCCTTCGAATATCCTGATTGCCTGCTCAATACTTTCATAGTCGCTTTCCCCGGCGTAGGAGCTGTTGTACGCTGCATTATAAAGGAGAATGGCTTTCTGTTTCCTTCCTTCTTCAGTTTTGGTATAACCAGGAAGCATTTCCATGATTTCAAGCGTTGACCTGTACTGTTTAGCTGCACGTTCAAACTGGAACGAAGAGGCCCACAAGTCGGCAAGTTTCTTTCCAAACTTTAGCGCATTTTCATAGTCTCCCGCCTCCAGGAAATGATAGGCAAGTTCCGGAAGCGCATCCTGGTCATCTTCACCGTACAGGGAAAGCATTACCTGAGCAATTTTCCCGTGTAGTTTTTTCTTCCTTAGCATTGAGACAGAATCGAAGAAGTAACTGTATACCTGGGGATTTCCGAAATAGAGCTTGAACTGACCTGGCCTGGTCTTCCTCTCCATAAGTATCCTGCTCTTCTCCAGCCTTTCAATTTCGTTGTAGAGTGTATTGCTATCCATGGAATCCATCAATTTTTCAAGGACATCTATATCGAATTCCTGTCCTATGACCGAGGAGACCGACAGTATCTCTTTGCTCTTTTCGTCTATATTAGATAGCCTCTCCCTTATTATGCCCTTGACTGAGGATGGAATTCCGATTTCATCAATCGGCTTCCTGTCCCAGCTCCCCGAGTCCTTCCTGAATATCATCTTCTTTTCTATCAGCAATTTCAGGACCTCCTCAACATACAGAGGATTCCCCTTGGTCCTGGAGAAGATGAAATTTGTAAACTCGTCCGTAATATTCCTCTTTTCCTCTCCTAGCTGCCTTGCAATGAGCTCTGTGGTCTGCTCTTTGTCAAGATTGTGCAACCTAATCGAAGTGATCCGCCTGTTCCCCAAAATTTTCTCCAGAATTGGATTTTCCAAATCATCACTGGGAATTGAAGTCATGAGAAGTAACATGTTGATGTTCTTTACATTTTCAAGGAGAGAACTGATAGTACCCAATGACGCGTAATCAGCATAATTCAGGTCGTCCAGCACCAGGAGAATTGGCATTTCCTTTCCTATGTTTTTCATTATTTCAAATATTCCTTCCTGAAATCTTAAAGCAGCTTCATTAGGGTCCTGGGCGGAAAGGTCGCTTATCCTTCCAATTTTCCCGGAAAGATCTGGAAGCACTTTTGCAGCAACGTCCCCATAGTTCCCACACACTTTGTATATCAACTGTTGCGGTGCTTCAAAGAAGAATTCCCTGAAAACGTCAGACAGGATATAGTTAGGAGTGGAACTCCTGTTCTCCTTCCCTCTGGCCATTATTACCTTCAACCCTCTCAATAGTCCATAGTCAATAAGTTCCTCACACAATCGTGTTTTTCCCTGTCCGGAATCTCCTATGACCATTACAGCTTTACCCTCGCCCATAAGGACAGAATCAATGGCTCCCTTGAGCAAGGATACCTCTGGGTCAACTCCTATGAGTGAGGAAGTTCTTATTTGGGAACTGGAAATGGAGCCTCTCTTAGGTGAAATGTTATCAAGTGACCCTTCTGATTTCATCGCTCTTTCTGGAATATTGATCAGGTCCTCTATTCCCCTTATTGCTTCTACCAGTTTGTGCGCGTCCTGAAACCTTTCCGAAGGGTTCTTTCTAAGAAGCTTCATTACAACAGAATCAAGTTGTTTTGGAATGTCTTCATTTATTGAGGACGGAGGGGGAGGGTAGTCGTGAATGTGATTGTAGATCAATTGAATGCTGTCTGTAGCAGAAAATGGGGGAACTCCAGTACACATAAAATATATGACGCATCCAAGGGAATATAGGTCAGACCTGGCATCGACATTCTTGCCGAGAGCGCTTTCAGGGGAAATATAAGCTGGAGTACCAACAATGGTTCCTGCATGGGTCAGGCTGGGTGAGTCAAATGCCTTTGCTAGACCAAAGTCCATTATCTTCGGTGTACCATCTTTTGTCATCATTATATTTTCTGGCTTTATATCTCGATGAAAAACACCCCTCTCATGAGCGTATTCAAGTGCCTCCGCAACAGATATAGTTATTCTGATAACCTCATTCACTGATAGTCCTCTTTTACTTCTTGCTACGTATTCCAGTAGATTGTCCCCGTCAACAAACTCCATCACCATATAAAATCTGTCACCATCTTTCTGCATGTCATAGATTGCAACCATGTTCTGATGAGACATCTTGGCAGTAGTCTCCGCTTCCCTTCGGATTCTGGAATAGGAGTCACCTTCAGTAACATCCCCTTTAATAAGCTTGATTGCCACAACTCTGTTAAGGTTGTTATCCAGACACTTAAACACGATACCCTTGCCGCCCTCCCCTAACTTTTTCAGAATTTTATACCTTCCATTCTGGAAGCTCTCAGGTACATTTGAAATGTCTTTCACCTCGATTAATTATCTTAAATATGCTTAATTTATAAGTATTTTGTTTTTACTCTTCCTTTAGGCGTATATGAGACCCATAGAATAGGAAATTAGACTCGGCCTGAGCTAATTTTTCCTATGTCGATAACTTGGAATTGAGGAATTAGCTTCTAATTATCAAGGAATGGAGGTTAATGTAAATTTGGGAATGCAGTACTGAGGCTGTTATATTTCAAACTGGTAAGTTTATTCATCGTTTTATTAGTACTTCATCTTCCGTATCTTACTTAAATATAGTTATGGTAATTGACAGTAGTCAAAAGTATATATCTCTGGATATATCTTAAAAAAATTTACCAACGGTTGAAATGAAACCCATTTTGTAAGGTTGTGGTTGCTTAATCGAAAGAATTTGCAAATGCAGGACTCACTTCGCCCCCTGAATACATCCCTAAAGGGATTACTTCATCTTCCCTAATTTCACATTCTAAGAAGCGTCAAACTTAGGGGGAATATCATAATGCAATCTTTAGAGTTTGCATACCGTGCATATTTGAGTTCTTTCTCCATTGAGGTTCTTCGTAGAGCCTGGGGTTTTCAAACTTATCGCACAGTACATTAAAAGCGACCTCCGCCTCCAATTTGGCAAGCTGAGCTCCAAGGCAGTAATGTATCCCAGCACTGAACGAAAGATGCTTGTTCTCCTTTCTTGCTATATTGAGTTCATTTGGGCGCTCGAAGACTTCAGGGTCCCTGTTCGCTGACCCTATAACTGCTGTCACTACTGATCCTTTTTGCAGCAGCTTACCTGAAAAATTAGCATCTCTGTAAAGAGCCCTAGACACCCTCTGCACCGGTGGATCATACCTCAGGAACTCATCCACTGCCGATTTCATGAGGGATCTATCCTCCCTTAACATCTCAAACTGTTCCCTGTTCCTTACGAGCGCCAAGAAGCCATTTCCGATGAGATTAGTGGTTGTTTCGTGACCCGCTATTAGCAAAAGATTGCACATTACCAGAAGCTCCGTGTGAGACAGCTTATCACCAGATTCCTCTGATCTAATGAGATCACTCAAAAGATCGTCCGTAAGGTTCTTCCTCCTCTCATCAATGAGTTTCTGAAAATAATCCAAGAGATTTGACTGGGCTTGATCTGCCTTAGCCTGTTCCTCCTTTCCAGTCGCAACGTCCAAAGATAGTACTGCGTCGTCAGACCACGCCTTGAACTTTGACATATCAGATTGAGGAACCCCAAGCATCTTCGCAATTGTGTAAGCAGGTATAGGTGCTGCAAATTCTTCTATGACGTCGAAGAAGAAGTTATTGCGACCCTTTTTGGCCATGTTCGTTGAAATCTCTTCAACAAATGGTCTCATGCTTTCTACAGCTTTAGGCGTGAATGCTTTAGTTACAAGGAGCCTTAACCTGGTATGACGTGGAGGATCAAGGAACAGCATCGACCGGTAGGGGTCTTCCATTACGTTAGATGTTTTTTTAGAATCACTAGTGGAAGTGAAATTGTCATCGATTTCCTTTCCAAAATCAGGACTCTTGAGGAGAAGATCGCAATCTGAATGCCTCATTAGCCAGTACGCGTCCAGTTCGTTAGCATGATAGACTTCATTTGAATTCCTTATTTTCTCATACAATGGATATGGGTCGGCCAGGAACTCAGGCGATCTCAGGTATTGTTTAGTGACCTCCATGGGATCAAATGTTTGAACGGTTACAAGATATTAGATTTTCGACAATTTCTTAACTAAAAATTATTTAAGAATGATAAAATGAATTAAAATGCAAGAAAATGAACTTGTAAGCATAATAGACAATACAAATGCAATGCTCAACAGAAAAGGGCTGGGCAAGGAATTTTTTGAAAAGCTTGGAATTAAAAAATTAGAAATACCGGGAATCAAAGGTTTCATTTCACCTGTGAATTCAGAACAAATGAATCATGTGGGCCTAGCATCTCTCACAAGTGAGAATGTTGATGAGACAATAGGAAAGGTTATAGACCTCTTCAATAACGAGAGGAAATCGTTCAGTTGGATTGTAGGTCCCTCAAGCACTCCAAAGGATCTTCCTCAGCGTCTAATTAAATCTGGATTTCAAAGATTGGAGGAAACAAAGGGATTTGGTATGGCAATAAGCACATCTTACCATATGAATGTGATAAATAAAGAAATCTCTGTTGAGGAGATTTCGTTGGATGAGCTTGAAAATAACTTAGCCATGATGGTTGATTCATTTGGGGAATCATTGACTGCCGAAGGTGCTGAAGTTATAATCAATGGAATGAGAATGCTTAATTCAACTGAGCGATACCGGGGACAGGTCAAGGCTTATCTTGCTGTAGAGAGGGATACGGGCAAGAGAGTAGGGTTTTCATTTATGGAAATGGATAGGGAAGAAAAGTATGCAATATTGGATGGTTCTGCGGTTCTTCCTTCATATAGAGGCAAGGGAATTTACAGGAGCATGGTATCTAAGAGACTTGAGGATGCCCGCATGAATGGCATAGAATTCCTCATAATTCATGCACTGGCTAGAACATCCGCTCCGATATGTGAAAGGATAGGTTTTAAATGTATCTGTCAGTTTGACCTTTACGGGTACAAAATAGAGGAATAACTCTCCTGAAGGCGCACCATTATGACAAATATGAAAAAACTGATAAGGAGGATAGATGAGACTTGCAACGGACTCAATATTGATACGCTTCCTGATGGTACATTGAAACCTCTAAAAATTAATGGAGTTAGAGGTAGAATTTCAAGCATAAATAGCCCATTTTTAAATATAGTAGGACTAGCAGACCTCGAAGAAGAAAAATGCAATGATGTGATACGCCTGGTCATTGACCGCTATAAAAGAGAAAACAAGAATTTTGGATGGCTTGTAGGGCCCACCACCAAGCCAAATAATATCGACAAATATCTGACTGAGAATGAATTTAAAAAGGTTCAAGAGCTTTCGACATCTGGTATGTTACTTAACGATATGAAGATCAACATTGGAGTGAATGATGACTTCATAGTAAGGAGGGTAGAAGGAAGTGACTTTGAAGGGAACATCTCACTGATAACGAAATCATTTGGGATGGGATTGACGGATGAGGAGGCCAGAATGGTCATTGCACTATATAAGTCTCAAGGGGAGAATAGTTACCTATATTTCGCATATGAAAAGTACTATGGTAAACCTGTAGCTTTCGCGGCTAGCGTAATGGAGCCTGATAACGAACTGGTAATTTTGCTGGGTGCTGGAACTCTGCCAGAATATAGAGGTAAAGGCATATACTCCTCCCTTGTTGGTAAAAGGCTAAATGATGCAAGTGAAGCAGGTGCAAAAAATGCAATAATTCAAGCTGTGAAACATACTTCAGCTCCCATATGTGAAAGACTAGGGTTCAAAACGGTTTGTGAAATAGATTTTTACATTTACAATTCGTGAAAGTTCTGGTACCTAGCAATAATTTCCTAAGTTTTGAAAACTTATAGGTTTCGAATGCCAGAAAGGAGTGTTTCCTATTTTCCGTCTTCTTATAATTTGTTCGGCCAGATTATGGTACTTTCAATCATGACTTTAACTAGATAAAGCCTTTTACGCATAAAGGGTTATTATCCTTTAATATTCGTTTTAAAATTTGTCATTTTTACAATCTAAAAATTAGTCAAATTTTAACAAATTTAAGGCACTAGGTTTCTTAAGCTTAAGACTCATTATATCGAGTCTCGATGAGACAATAATGCTAGTTCTTAAAGTGGCAACTATGCTGAGACCTAAGTCGTAATATTCAATTACAATATCTGAAATTTTACCATAGGTCTATTCATTGTTTGTCAGGATGCAGGAAAGAATATTAACTATGAAATTAAATAGAAACATGATGGAAATGGCACTTGATCCTAATATAGCAAAGGTCTTGCAGATGATTTCAGATCTGAGGGTACCAAACCTAAGAGATTTGGAAGTTAAGGATATACGAAATTTGGTGGACAACAATATGTTAATGAAAGAGAATATCGAGATTGGTAGAGTCGCGGATATGTCCCTAGGGGACGAAAATATCCAGGCAAGGCTTTATGAACCCAAAGATGCAACCAGGTCTCTCATACTATATTTCCACGGAGGCGGCTTTGTCTTTGGAAGTATCGAAAGTTATGATTCAGTATGCCGCAGGGGCAGCCATGGAATCGCGGTCAAAGGTTCTTTCGGTTGCTTACAGACTCGCCCCTGAACACAAGTTTCCAACGGCGGTTGAAGACGCATTCACATCTTACGTGTGGGCAAGGAAAAATGCGATGAACCTTGATATTGATCCGGGCAGAATTGCGTTGGCCGGGGATAGTGCTGGCGGCAACATTTCCGCTGTCGTTAGTCTCATGGTCAAAGATCGTGGACTGGAGAAACCCAGACTGCAAGTCCTCTTCTATCCATCACTTGGCGCCGACTTTTTTTCCCAGTCTATACGTGAATTCTCCGATGTCTTCTTCCTAACCACCAGAGATATGCTTGGGTGGTTCGGTGAGATGTACTTAAGGGATTTGACTGATATCTTGAACCCCTATTTCTCTCCAATCGTGAATCCGGACCTATCAGGGTTACCTGAAGCAATAATCATAACTGCCGAAAATGATTCACTTCGAGACCAGGGGGAAGCCTATATTGAGAAACTTAGATCAGCAGGGACCCCAGTAACCGGTATAAGGGCAATGGGAATGATTCACTCATTCCTAAAGTTCACACCAATCGTTCCCGCGGCTGCAGATATTACCAACATGATTTGGTCACTAGTGGGAAAGAAGCTTGGTTCTAGTTGACCTTTCACTGCGTATTACATGAATGAGGGTTCATATGAAAGTTGATGTTTAGGATTTACAACCAATGAAAAAAATTTTCGATTTTGGCTAAAGAAAGTGCTGCGTGAATTTAAACCATGTTTAACATTTACTGTTTTAATCCGGTAGAGATATTGCGGTGTTTCCTACGCTTTCGGACAAAATGAGAGCCAAACTAAATTAGGTTCTATTTCTGATAGGAATATTAGGGTCAACCACCTTATGGGTACGGGCCCAGTGGGATTCGAACCCACGACCACCTGGTTAAAAGCCAGATGCTCTACCGAGCTGAGCTACGGGCCCCAGGCGGTATAGGTGAAGAAAATATAAAAATTATCGGTCAGACTTCGACGTTTATTCCGAGTTTTTCTGTGAGTTCTTTGTACCTGTTTCTTATAGTTACTTCTGTCACACCTGCAACTTCAGCAACCTCTCTTTGAGTCCTTCTTTCATTAAGGGAAATGCTTGCGATATATATTGCTGCAGCTGCAACTCCTGTGGGTCCTCTTCCAGAAGTGAGGTCTCTGTTCTCGGCTAGTTTCAGTATTTCCATTGCTTTCTTCTTTGCCTCATTTGATAGCCTGAGCCTGTTGCAGAATCTGTTTATGTAGTCTTCAGGCCTTGACGGGAAAATCCCAAGCTGCAGGATCCTGCTCATCATCCTGTATGTTCTTCCGATCTCCTTCTTCTTTATCCTAGTCACTGAAGCGATCTCTTCCAGGGTTCTCGGCACGCCCATCTGTCTGCATGCACCATATATTGATCCTGCCACTACTCCCTCTATAGACCTACCTCTTATCATGTTCTCCTTGACTGCCCTCCTGTAGATGACGGCTGCTGTTTCCCTGACATCCTTTGGCAGACTTAGATTTGATGCCATCCTTTCCAGTTCCTGCAGTGCCTGAGCCAGGTTTCTTTCTGCTGCATTTGAAACCTTAATCCTCCTCTGCCACTTCCTGAGCCTGTAAAGCTGCGCCCTGCTCTTCGTAGGGATGCTCTTTCCGTAGGAGTCCTTGTTTTTCCATGAAATCTCAGTGCTTAGTCCCTTGTCATGGATAGTGTATGTCATCGGAGCCCCGGTTCTAGCCCTTGCTTCCGACTGTTCAGAATCAAACGCCCTCCAGTCTGGTCCCTGGTCAATGAAGCTGTCATCTATCACAAGCCCGCAGTCCTGGCACACGAGTTCCCCCCTCTCGTAGTCCCTCACTAGGTGAGTGGAACCACACTCCGGGCATTTTGTCACTTCCTCGAATAAGTCTCTCTTATTCTTCTTGCTCTCTCCTTCAACCATGCTTTCACCTCACGTATACTTCCTTTGCCATAACTCCCTTAGAATCAATGGCGATATAGGGGGCTTTAACGGGGCCGAACAGTCTGGATATCTTCCCCAGAGGTTTTCCGTCCTTCCCAAATATTCTGGTCGACAGCTGAACCTCCCTGTCCAGCTTTGCAATCAACTTTCCTTCCCTCACTCCTAGAACATTACCTACTTTCTTGAGAGAATTAGGCATAGGCCACTAATATAACCTTTCAGTATTTAACTATTTCGCAAATTTTTCCTGTTCTATAAATTTCTTTCTGCGAATGTTATTATATCTGGATGCAGCAAGCACCAATGCCTCATGCAATATTGATGGCTTCTCTGGCCTGCTTTTGAACTCTGCGTGGAACTGTGAACCCATGAAAAATGGGTGGCCTTCCAGCTCAAGGATTTCCATCCTTGTTCCGCTTTCGTCAGTTGCAGAGAAAAGCATTCCATTCTTCTCTATGGATTCTATGTACTTCGGGTTGACCTCGTATCTATGCCTGTGCCTTTCATACACAACTTCCTCACCGTAGAGCTCATACGCCTTGGTCCCCTTCTTTATTACAACTTTTGTATCTCCCAGCCTCATCGTTCCTCCCTTGTCTGTGAGGCCCACCTGTTCAGGTAAAAGGTCTATCACGGGGTATTTAGTGTCAGGGTTCAGTTCACTTGAATTGGCGCCCTCAAGTCCGAGGACGTTCCTTGCAAACTCCACTACGGTCAGCTGAAATCCAAAACATATGCCAAGCAGTGGAACTTTGTTCTCCCTCGCATATCTTATTGCCCTGATCTTACCTTCCGTCCCCCTTGGCCCGTAACCCCAAGGTATGAGAACTCCATCAACATCCTTTAGCATCTCCTCGATATGCTCCTCCTTCTCCGAATTTATCCATTTCAGCTTCACTCCTATACCAGTCTTTCCTGTCACGTGCATGAAGGAGTGCTCGTTGGATATGTACGAATCCTTTATCTGCACGTACTTTCCTACTACGCCGATCGTGACGTAATGAGAAGGCTTCTTTATATTTTCTACTATGCCTCTCCAAAATTCCATATTGGACTCGTTGGGTTTGAGTCCCATTTTTTCCAGCATATAATTGGGGAGAACTGTATCGTTCAACAGCAAAGGCATCGTGAAGATGTCTCCAACATCAGGTATGCTTATTACAGCCCTCTCATCAACCTGGGTGAACAGAGCGATCTTCTCCTTCAGGTCCCTGTCCAGTTCCGTTTCGCTTCTTGCAATGATCGCGTCAGGCTGAATTCCTATTGACCTCAGCTCCTTGACGCTGTGCTGCGTTGGTTTTGTTTTTGGCTCGCCTACACTCCTGAGAGTAGGTACATAGGTTACATGGATGAAGAATATCTTTCCATCTTCCTCAAGCCTCATCTGTCTCAGTGCTTCAAGGAATGGCATGGATTCAATGTCGCCAACCACACCCCCAACCTCTATCAGCACTATGTCAGAATTGTCCTCAAGTCCGATGGATCTTATCCTCCTCTTAATTTCATCAGTTACGTGTGGGATAATTTGGACGGTGCTTCCAAGGAAGTCCCCTCTCCGTTCCTTCTCTATAACCCATTTGTAAATCTTCCCGGTCGTCAGGTTGTTCCCGCTCTTCAGATCCCTGCTGAGGAACCTTTCGTAGTTTCCAAGATCAAGGTCCGTCTCCGTCCCGTCGCTAAGCACAAAAACTTCTCCATGCTGGTACGGGTTCATAGTACCAGCATCATAGTTGATGTACGGGTCTATCTTTACTATGTCTACCTTGTAATTTCTTTCCCTGAGGATGTATGCCAGTGAAGATGTTATGGTCCCCTTCCCAATACCAGAAATGACTCCCCCCGTAACGACTACAAAACGCATATCTCTTATTCCTCTGGGGATATTAATCTTTTTTGAGTCACTTCCCCCCTAGTATTTAAAATTGTCCAGAATTGAGCCTATGCTCCATGTAACCATTCCAAAAAAGTATATTTGAAAAGACTTCATGGTTAGTCAATGGAAGATGAAATAAGGGTAATCACCTCATCATATTATAGTGAAAATGGGTTACCCGTGATTGAGATATTTGGAAGGAACATGGAAGGTGAATCTTTTGCAGTACTTTACAAGAAGTTCCTGCCTTACTTCTACGTAATTGAACCAAGGGAAGACGAGATCAACAGATTAAGGTCAGTCGAAGAGATGGTCAGCGTTGACGAGGTCAAGCTATGGTACAAGGGCTCAGAAAGGAATGCATTCAAATTCACCTGCAAATCGCCATGGAGGGTCCCTGAATTCAGGAAGTACATATCGGAAGCAAACAGGGTCCTTGCGGCGGATATACCCTTTCACTTCAGGTTCTTCTACGACCTTGACCTTGGGAGCTGCATCAAGTTCAAAGGAGCTGAGATAGAGAGCGACAGATTCTCGGTGGACCATGTTGTAATAGCAGATACACTCGAGAGGACGGCAGACTTTCTCCCGCCGATAAAGATTCTCAGCTTCGACATTGAGAACAGCATAAAAGACCAGAAGCTCTATGTAATAGGCTATAGCACTAGTTTCAAGGGCAAGTATGGGGAAGGGGCTATCTTCGGGGAGCCGAGGGACATACTTGAAAAATTCCTCAAGACAGTCAGAGACGAAGACCCAGATATTATAACAGGGTATAACATCGATGGCTACGACCTGCCATTCCTAGAAAAACTTGCTACCAAGGAAAACATATCAATGTACCTTGGCAGGGACCTGAGCAGTCCACAGAGAATACAGGACCAGTTCTGGAGAATACACGGCAGGGTAGTTGCAGATGCCTGGTGGAACGTGAAGCGCGAGATCCATCCGAAACAGGAGACACTCGCATATGTTTCCCAGGAACTCCTCGGAGAGGCAAAGGGAGATGTAGACAGGCTGAGCATTGAGCAGGAGTGGGTGCGTGACAGGGACAGGGTGATAAAGTACTGCATAAGGGATTCCCTTCTTGCCCTGAAGATACTTGAGAAGATCGATGTAATTGAGAAGTACGAGAACATGAGCACAGTCGCAATGATACCCCTTGATGACGTATTCAATTCAGGGAATTCCACGCTCATCGATTCCCTAGTCATAAGGGAGGCTGACAGGAGGAAGATAGCTGTCCCGATGAACAATTTTGTAAACCAGAATGCAGAAAAGATCGAAGGGGGGTACGTACATTCCATTGAGCCTGGTCTCTATGATATGGTTGCAGTAATGGACTTCAAGAGCATGTACCCAAGTCTCATGATAAAATACAACATCTGTTTCACAACAATGTCTCCTGAAGGGGAGATCATATCACCAAACGGCACAAGGTTCCTGAGTCCATCCGTGAAGAGGGGGTTGATACCAGAGCTCCTGGAAAAACTGATGAAGACAAGGGACGGATATAAGGACTTGATGAAGAAGGAAAAGGAACCTGACAAGAGAAGATACCTGGACAGCATGCAGAGCCAGGTAAAGATCCTGATGAATTCATTTTACGGCGTTTTCGCATCAAGCTTTTACCGGTTCACCGACCAGAACATAGGTTCAAGCATAACCGCATTCGCGAGGGATACGATAAAGGGTATAATATCAGATTTCACGAACAACGGGATACAGGTCGTTTATGGGGACACTGATTCAATATTCATAAAGACGGGGAAAGCGACCGTGGATGAAGCGTTGCAGCTCTCGAACGGGTTGAAGGAGGAGATATTCAGGAAGCTTGGCATCATCATTGAAGTGGAGAGGGTCCTCGACCCCCTGTTTTCACACGGTGCAAAGAAGAGGTATGCGGGCAAGATATTGTACCCCAAGCAGGAAGCCGGGAACATGGTAGTCAGGGGTTATGAGATAAGGAGGACGGATTCATTCGACCTTCAGTCCGATGCGCTGATGGAGATATTCAATCACATACTGGACAGGGATGTAAACGGTGCACTCAGGAGGGCAAAGGAAATAATTTCGGACGTTAGGGAAGGAAGGGTTGAGGCAGACAAGCTCGTGATATCCAGGTCAGTAAAGGATTTCGAATTCTACAAGGAAATGGATTCCCTGGCAAACGTGCAGGCTGCAAGGAAACTGATGAAGATGGGAAGGGAGTTCATTCCGGGGATGAAGGTTTCATGGATTGTCGTGGACAGCAAGAAGAGGCCGCAAGTGGTCGAGCCTTACATTCCGAACGTCCCTTTTGAATACAAGCCGGATTACGAGTATTACGCCGACAGGGTTGCACAGACCCTTTCAAGGATAACTGAGGTATTCAATGTGGATGAATCGTCTCTGAAAACTGCAGATGTAAGGAGAAAGAGCACTCTAGAGGATTTCTTCTGATCAGTGAAACAATATTTATTCTAAGTGTAAATAAACACTGTGGACCGCTTTCCTCCAGACGGCAAGAATTCTTTTCACGATGACGATTCCAAAGGGGGTAGTAGCGCTGCGAAGGGCGATGCAGACCTGGAGCCGGTAGAAACATATTCCATCAATCCGTACGTTATGGTGGAGATAAGCAGGCATCGTGCCAGTGCGAGAATGCTTTACAATTTAGTGGATGCTGAACTGGGGAATGAAGAGAAAGAGGAAATGGAGGAACTTAGGAAAGCATTGCTAAAGGCACTTGGTGAGATTCCAGCGTCTACCGATAGGAAGAATACAGATGTCCATCTGAGAAAGGAGATTGAAAAATATTTTCTCGGCAGTGGAAGAAGCGTAAGCAGGGAAACCATAGACCACTTACAATACCTATTCAAAAGGGAGTTCATGGGATATGGCAAGATAGACCCGATAATGGAAGACAGCAACATAGAGGACATTTCGTGTGATGGCGTAATGATCCCAATATACGTCTATCACAGAAAGTACCAGAACATGAAGACAAATGTGAAATTCGACAGCGACAGGGAGCTTAACAATTTCATAGTGCTCCTTGCCCAGAAGGGGAACAAGCAGATATCCATTTCAGACCCGATACTGGATGCAACCTCCCCGGAGGGTAACAGGATAAATGCCACATTCGGCAATGAAGTGACACCAAGGGGCGGTACATTTTCAATACGATTATTCAAGCACACGCCGCTAACGCCAATAGACCTTGTTGTAACGGGAACAGCGTCTTCAGATCTAATGGCCTACCTCTGGCTTGCTATAGAGCATGGAAAGAACATAATCATCACAGGGGGAACGGGTGTAGGGAAAACGTCTACGCTCAATGCCATCTCCCTGTTCATTCCTCCATCATCCAAGATCGTGAGCATCGAGGATACAAAGGAGATAAACATTCCACACAGGAACTGGATCGCAGCAGTGACGAGGGCAGGGGTGGGAGAGGGGAGGTTTATCTCCGGAAAGTCTGCGGGGGAAATAGACATGTTCGACCTGCTGATGAGTTCACTTAGGCAGAGGCCGGATTACATGCTTGTAGGGGAAGTAAGGGGGAAGGAAGCTTATAACCTCTTCCAGGCGATGACAATGGGACAGACAACATTAACAACAATGCATGCAGAATCAGTAGAGAACATGATAACAAGGCTCGAGAACCAGCCGCTCAATATACCTAGGACAATGATTCCTTCCATAAACATAGTTGTAAAAGAGTCCATTGTAAGGATCGGTGGAACGTCAAGGAGGAGGATAACGGACGTCTCAGAGATTGGCCAGATGGATCCTGATACTAATGAGATCACGTTCAACACAATATTCGCATGGGACCAATCCAAAAACATGCTAGTCATGACAGGGGAGTCAGTATTCCTTGAAGGATTGATGGATGACTTCAGGCAGAGAAATGAGATAATCAGTTTCCTCGCTGAACATAACTTGGGTGGGTACAGCGAACTGTGGAAGTACCTAATACAGTACTCGCTTGATTCCGAGAAGGCCTACTCGGAGTTAGCAGGGGGAATGAAAAGAGAGGGGGGACCAGATGCCTGATCCGCCGAATCAAGATGTTTCCATATCCAGCGGTGAAAGCTTGTCGAAAGAGAGGAGCGCATTCAGGAAGACTTCAGAAAGGATATTTTCCCTTTTTCTTGAAGACAAAAAGTCAGGTTTCCTTGAAAATTTGCAAATGCAACTCGACAGGGCAGATATGGACTTGTCGTCTGCAGCATACACAAGCGAGGTCTTTTTTTTAGGTCTCATCGTCGGCATAGTTTTTGCGATTGTAGCGCTGACTGCTTATCTCCTGAAATTTCACCCTCCTGTCGTTGCACTAGCTTTACCAACATCAATCATTCTTGTCATTGGAATTGGGCTATATCTGCCACAAATGAGGTCATCCTCGAGGGGGAAGAAGATTGATGAGAACCTTGGGTCGGCGCTGGCATTCATATCGGCGATGTCAAATGCAGATGTCCCCATAAACACGATAATGGTGAAGCTTTCGAGTATGAATGAATACGGGGAAGTCAGCAGGGAAGCTTCCAAGATAGCTAATCGCACGGAACTCATGGGAATGGACATATTCAGTGCAATAGAAGAAGTTGCCAGGAAGAGTCCATCGGTAGAATGGCAGAAATTCCTTCAGGGTGCGGTCACTGCATCCGCGGCCGGTGCCAGGTTGAAGCCGTACTTCGTAAACAAGGCAATGGAATACCAGAATATGCTGAGAGTATCCCTGAAGAAGAATTCAGAGAGCGTTTCAGTCTTCGCTGAAACCTACGTAACCATAGGCGTTGCCTTTCCCCTCTTCCTGATCGTGATCCTGGCCGTGATGTCCGTAATTGCAAGAAATGCGAGCGGTGCAACGATTTCATTCCTGCTTGTCTTCTCATTCCTTGTGCTTCCAGTGATGATAGCTGCGTTCGTGCTGGTAATCTCAAGTGTGAACAAGGAGGTGAATATATCTTGAACAGGCTCTCTCTATCTGGTGTTTCACTTGGCGTTGCTTCACTTATTATTGCCCTGTACTTCCACGTACGATTTTCAGGCAATTATTCGCTCTCGTTCGATTTCATTGTTCTTGGCACAGTCCTGATCTTGGTGCCCCCAGGGCTTGATGACCTCCTTAAGAGGAGGAGGATAAAAGCCATAGAAAGCAGGCTTCCAGACTTCATCAGGGATGTGGCAGAGGCATCTAAATTTGGCACGAACCTTGCAGATTCCATAACTGTAGCCTCTGAAGGCCAGTACGGAATCCTGAGCGGGGAAGTAAAGAAGGTGGCATTGCAGATCAGGTGGGGAATATCGGTCGACGAAGCGCTGTCGCAATTTGCAGCAAGGAACAATACCCCATTTGTTGTCAAGCTTATAAGCACTGTGATTGAATGCAACAGGTCGGGAGGAAACCTGTCTGAAGTCCTGAACCTGATAGCAAACACGTCCAAGGAAACCCAGTTCCTTACGAGTGAAAAATATTCCCAACTGAGGAGCTACATAATTATAATAGTGATATCCTACGTAGTATTTCTCCTCACTGTCGTGATCCTTGACTTGCAGTTCTTCCCGAAGATGGCACAGCAACTAGTTCCTGGAAATACAGCGTCATCGTTATATCTCCTCAATCTTACGTCCATCCCTGAGATCGAGAACATCCTGACAGGGGTAGTGATAATACAGGGTATCGGAAGCGGGTTTATGTCAGGCGTGCTGGGAGACGGGAGATATCTCAGTGGAATGCTCTATGCTGCTATCCTGGCATCAGCAGGGTATGTAGTTCTTCTACTGGTGGGAGGTATTTAGCTATGGCAATGGTGTATTCGTCCCAATCATCGCAGACCAAATACAAGCTTGATAGTAAATTCACTCACGAGGAGTTATGCAAGGCGGAACCTTTAGCTGAATACCAGGATATCGTGGAAGAGTATCAGATAGAACCTCCCTTCAGTTCAGCAAGGATCCTGAAGGAAAGGGGGACTGGAATGTATTCTTATGTTGCAGTAGAGCCAATCTTGGGAAAGGAAACCATCTCATTCATTTCCAATGCAAGAAATTATTTTTTGGCTTCAGTAAATGCATTTCCAGAAAATAAGGAAGAAAGGATAGCGGTCATGAGGAAATCACTGGAACAATTCAAAGTACTGTCAAAATCCAACATTCCCGATATAGAGCTCGAGAAGGCTTTCTATTACTTCTACAGGGAGCTCGAGGGTTTTGGTAAGATTCAGGTTCCTCTACTGGACGAGACGATAGAAGACATTTCTTGCGTCGGCCCAAACACTCCTATTTACGTTGTTCACAGAAAGTTTGGCTCCATTGCAACAAGCATGATTTTTGAAACAGAGCAAGATTTGGATGACTTCGTCAGGTTAATTGTACAACGCTCAGGGAAGCACATTTCCATAGCAGTTCCCATGGTTGACTGCTCGCTTCCTGACGGTTCCAGGATCCAGGCTACGCTTGGAAGGGAGGTCACAAAGAATGGGTCAACATTCACCATAAGGAGGTTCAGAAATGACCCGTTCACTCCAATAGACCTTATCAAGCTAGGAACGATGAGTGCTGACATTGCCGCATATATCTGGCACGCACTTGAGGTGGGGCAGAACATTTTTATCGTCGGAGGGACGGCTTCCGGGAAAACAACAACCCTAAATGCAATTCTCTCCTTCATCCCGACTGACAAGAAGATCGTGAGCATAGAAGATACAAAGGAGTTGAATATACCTCACGAGAACTGGGTCCAGACTCTTACAAGGCAGGGGACAGGGGACGTTAACCCCGCTACTGGGAAAAGGATTGGAGAGGTGAGCATGTTCGACCTTCTTGTTAACAGTTTAAGGCAGCGCCCTGATTATATCATCGTAGGAGAGGTAAGGGGAAGGGAGGCCTACACTGTTTTCCAGTCGATGGCAGTTGGCCACACCGCAATCAGTACATTCCATTCCAACGACATACCGTCGTTCATTCATAGGCTGGAGGGTGAACCATTGAACATTCCAAGATCGATGATTTCATCTCTCAACATAATATTGCTGCAGGGAATAGTGAAAGCCGGCGGAAGGAACGCCAGGCGGATACAGAAGGTAGTTGAAGTTGTTGGGGTCGAAAAACAGACAAACGAAGTAATAACCAATACAGTGTTCGACTGGGACCAAAATACGGACCGGTTCCTGTACAGTGGCCACTCATACCTGCACGACAGGGTCCTAAGATCAGAGAACATGACTACGGAACAACTGAACAGCATTATGGATAGAAAGAAGAAGGTTCTTGAAGAAATAAAGGACGGGGCACGGTTGGACATATACAAGTTCTCAGATATGATAAACGGGTTGGCATATGGGTCATCTCCGCACGCTGCTCGCCCGGAATCAGGCAGTGGTGGTGAATGAGATGAAGCCGGTGAGATATGAGGAAGAAGGTGTCGCTACCGCGGTCGGCGCAATTTTCGCCATACTAATATTCGTATTCCTTCTGAGCCTCTTCATAACAAGCTATGTACCTGCAGAAATGAGGTCATACGAGGAGCAATATTCGTCAAGTGTACAAAATGAAATGGTACAGTTGACCAGCACCTTGAGCCAGTTGTCATCCAGCTACCAGCAAGGTTCTTCATCTTCAGTTGCCTTCAATCTTCAGTCGAGTTACATTCCACTTTTCTCCAGTCCTACAGTTGGTGAACTCAGCTTGTCTTCTTCAAATGGTGCGTCTAGCGGATTCCTCTCAATCAGCAACTCAACAGAGAAAATCAGTTCCGGGGGAGTTCTGACAGTAGTAACAAACAACAGATATTTTGTTGATGAGGCATACTCTTATGAGTTTTCAACTGTCTTCTACGAGCAGGTGGGAAGCAATCCTCCTATTAATACCACCTTTGAGTCCAACCTTGTTCAGGTTAATCCTCCATCCAACGGCTCAATTAATCTTACAATGAACCTTTTCAATCTCATGGGAGGGCCATTTAACATTTCCACTCAGTCTCCATTTAGCCTTGGTCTCACAGCATTGTCAAAAATTTCAATTCTTATGGCCGGTAACCTGACGATAACCTGCTCTTCAAATTCAGGTGAAAGGCTCTATAATGTGCTCAAACAGGAACTCTCACCAATTCACAACCTGCATCTATCGTATGTTGCCAGTACGGCAGGATATGACTATATTTCCTTATATTCAACTTCTATTCCAATCGCACTGCAAGTGACGGAAGTCAGCGTTATGGTATCTGCGAATGGTTAACCGTTCTTTTTGAGTTCTACATATGCGATTACATTGAATTGCCTGTCATTTCATGGGATAAATTCTGCCCCTGAAGTCAAAGCTGGCTTTCAGATGGTTCATTGTTAATCTCATAAGCAGGATAAGCCGATTAATAAGGGAATGTCTTTAGGTGGATACGGTCCAGTAGAAACAACAAACTTGGTCTTCACGAGCAGTCCACCATAGAACTAGGTAGGTGCGGCATTGTTCTCATTGATATTCATCAACATCAAATTTTTCACGATATTTCCCCTGACTAAATCAATCACTTCTTTACAACTACCGTTATTCATTACAACAGATGTTTCCATTGCTTCTCAGGACAGTCCATCAATAACAGGAAGAAATAGCCTATACAAGTTGCAAAGGTAGCATTTGCCGGCATCTGAATGCAGTAGTGAGGATTATCATTGACTTTTGTTGATCGAAGATGGACTATGCATTTATTCAAAGGTCACATTATGTATGATACGGCATCGGAATCAAAATTGGTTATGAATTTCAGGTTCCCACCATTTCCATTTGGTATTTTCATGAGAAATGGATAAACCTGCCACGGATCTTTGGTACCAATTTCAAATGCCGGATGCCCTTCCTCGAATATCGTCGCACAAATTCTGGCAGTCATTTCCCTTGCCCTGTTCTCATCCAAAACACCAAGTGAGTGGAGATATTCATGCATCAAGATAACGAAGACGAACGAATTCACTTCTGTATCAGAGCGATTGGCAACCTTGAGTGCATCCAGAAGATTTCTGTTCATCACAATGTAGTTTCCTCCCACTTCCCAAAACGCCCCAAGCTGTGCCGGTAGGTCTGCAAGCGCCAGGCCAAGCCCTACTCTTTCCTTTCTGATAGTGGATTTTACCGCTTTTCTGACAAGAGAAAATATGGAATTATAATCTGTATTGTGACCGTTGGAATCACCAAGTCTGTTAAGTTCTAAAGAAAAGTTCATTCTTGTTTTGATTGATGGTGAGTTTATCGCATTGCTCACATTGTGCTGTCCCAAATTGTCAAGCCTTGATATGAAATTCATTAAATGCGAGTTATCTCTTCTATATAAATAATTCGTACCTTATTATGGTGTTTATCATCCGGTAGGCACAGGAGGAAAGTTGATTGTATCATCATTACAATCAAAGGCATTCATCGAGCTTCCGGCTGCAGAGCATTTCACAGTTGCACTTTTCTACTGTATAATAGCTGTTGCCGTTATGGCTGCAGTCGTTTACTCTATCAAGCTCAAAGTTACACTGACTGTTTCTCCAAAATCACCTTCGTCGGGTCTGTAAGGATTAAGTGTAGGATCCATGCACTGGACTACGGGGGAGTACCCTGCTGCCCCTCTGGCATATATCTTCTTCTGTTCTCTGAATCTCTTATCTTAACGTACGCAATTATGAGCAGTATTCCAGGAATCAATCCGCCAAATATGAGTTGTATTATCCCGAGCACTATGGCTGGAGTCTCCGCTTCCTTCACCCTCTCTGTCTTAAGTTTCTTGTATATTAGCAAGTAGTCGAGAATTATCCAGACTATACCTATCAACAATGCGAATGAGAACACAAGGGAAATGATGGCGAGTCCACTAATAGGCGCGACCTGGCTTGTCACTGTTGTTCCGGTGGAAGTCGTTACGCTGGGCCTGAAGGAAAATAGCACGACTAATGCAATGACCTCAAATATTCCAATCACGAAGAAAACCACTTGGAGTATTATGGCAACAAGTGTCAATGTTTTTGCTGTAGATGCATCGCTGTCCAACATAACGTCATAATCTCAAGACCCATTTAATAATTTCCCGTCAAACGAGAATGTCAATTCACAGTTTGAACTGACCACATGGCCCGGATGCCTTGAAGTACTGTAGCTAACCAACACAGACGGGGGATCATTTCGCACAACGGTTGAGTGCTAACGCTTATACTGTAGACATAATTCGCATCCATGGAGGCGAAGTGCTAGAACTGCGGTTCGGCGGTTATGGACATGGGCAGAATGAAGTTATCTAATTCCAATCCAGCTTTTACAACTTACATTTTCCATAATGTTTATTAACTATTGCTACCTATTGCTACCTATGGTAACAACAGTTCAAATTGACAATGAACTCAAAGAGAGGCTTAACCACTTAAAAATACATCCAAGAGAATCCTACAACGACTTGATTTCAAGATTGATAGACTCATATTCACCAGATGTTGCCAGCAGGGAATCACTGATAGAAACACTCGACATTCTTTCTGACCCGGAAATAATGAGGGGAATTGCTCGAGGACTTGAAGACATTAAGGCAGGAAAGACAAAGCCTCTCGATAAAATCAGCAGGGAGCTTGAATAGTATTGTCGTTTGACATAGTCCTCACAGCGGAATCTGAGAAGTTTATCAAGAAATGTGACAAGCAAATAAGGAACAGGATAATCAAATCACTTCGCAAACTTGAAAAGGAACCCGAGAGCGGAAAACCTCTGACCTCAATACTTACGGGACTCTGGAGCCTGAGGATTGGGGGCTATAGGGCAATTTATCAAATAAAGAACAGCGAGCTAATAGTTGTAGTTATCAAGATTGGACACAGAAAGAACGTTTATTGACAACTGGTTAGGATGGGAGTGTTTGGATTTAATAATAATTTTTGAGAATACGGTAACTCTGTGTCCTTTAGAGTAAATCCTTATCATTATCGCGTATAAGATTAATGAGTGACGAAAATGACTATGACAAATGAATCCCGCGGTCACAGGTCATGGGTAACTTCACATACTGAATGCCCCAATTGCCACTACAAGTTCAATTTTAGGCATTCCAAGTGGGGTTCTGCAAGTGCCGTTAGGGTTGGACCGAACTGGACATTCATCTGCCCAAATTGCAAGACAAAGCAGAGTTTTCTCATAAAAAAGGGGGAAGAAGATGGTTTGCCATTGATTATTGACCAGTCATTGTTGCCTTTCCTAATAGGAGCACTATTAGGTACGATTGGGGTTTTTATTATAGTGATTGCACTTTATTTTGGAACATCCAGAAACACAAGTTCTGGAGTGTTCATTTACGGTTTCGTGATTTCTCTTATTGTCTATATAGTATATATGATCTATCTTGGATTTGTTTCACGGTCTTCCGGAAGATCCCACATAATGAGCCAAGTTCATAGATAAGTAATGTATATTCCATGGAGACCCCTTACACAAAACCACAAAGAAGAAGGGTAAAAGGTTGTTTATTGAGGGTGGGCTCACAAACGTGCTGGAAGTTATGGCGCTTACCCTTTATAGTTAACGGTATCTGAATAGGAATCGTTCAGCAAAAAATCATTTCCTTTGCATTTGGAAGCAGGAAAAATTCAGAATGGACCGGTCGGGACTTATACCAATCGCATTCGCTTTAGGTCCGATACATCCATTACGAATTCCGTCTCCAAAAGCCTTCCAGGAAAGATGTTCTTTCGCATCTTTGTGGCCATGGAGCGCCTATAGGTCCCTCGGATACAGCTAGGTAAAGGCTCTTTACGGATGAAAAAGCAAGACGATGAATATCATCTGGAGAACTATGTAGATTGCAACAATCACTACAAGATTACGCAGTTTATGCTTGTTGTAGTGTATGAGCTCCTCAGGTATGCTATCAGAAGCAACTTTACCAGACTCTGAATTCTTTATCGGCAAACTTTCTCAATCCACTGTAATAGGCCGCTCCCCACATTGGCCTCTTCCTGCAGAAGTAAATTTCATGTTCCTTCAGGGAAATGTCGCAACAGGAAACGTGAGCTGGGTTTTCTACAAGAACGATATCTTCAATGTATAGTTTGAATGCGGTTCATATGTCATCATTACCAGGTGGATAAAAGTTTCAAGCAACAGTGCACAAGGTGACCTTGAACTTAGCATGTCTTTCAACGATACATTTCATTACTTTGTAAACGTACTTGTCACCGCTGTTTCCAACAACACCTCCTTCCCTGTGCCTCTTCAACACCATGCCCTTGTCTATCGCAAAGTAGCGATACACATCTCCATCCCCAGTATGACATTCAAAGCAAGTTTCAGAGAGTATATCTGGTTATATGGAATATGGAGGCAAGACCAAAAATTCTTAATGACGAATAGGTGCAAAGAAAGCTCAGATTCATCTATATATTTTGGTAAGTACTGCACACTGTGCTCTGTTGTCAAACAAGTGGATAATAGTTATTCCAAATTACTAAAAAGCCAAAACTAAGATCGGTTAGGACAAGTAGGCACCTTCCCCATCAAAAAATCTCTCGGACGGTCTGAAGGTGTGTGACATGTTCCCACCATCTCCAAGGAATAATGTGGTAAATACCAAACCTAGGAATTACCAATTAGTAACTATATTACGGGACAAAACACACATCACTTCCATTTCAAGTCTTCAAGGGTCTGACAATCAAAATAATTCCCGCTGCGACCATAAAAATTCCTATCCACCCTATTATAGTGAAACTTCCCAGATAATATGATGCAATGCCTGCGACAATCACCACAACGCCAACAAGCCTCACGAGGTGCCTCATCTTCCATTCAACTATCGGTTGCCAACGAATATATTTTTTCATTGGTATTGCTATGTACAGGAATTCAACTGAATTCCGAAATACTACTGCTCCCTGAAGATCGACCTTAACTCTGGTACTGCCCCCCTTTACCGGTACGTCAAATTTCAAACAGATTAAATAACAGGCAAAAATTCAATTGCATGGATATTGCAGTAAAAAGAAAGGATGGATATGTTCGGGTCAATGGGCTGGGCCTGTTTTATGAAGATTTCATTCCAGAATTTAAGAAAGCAACTATACTGTGCCTCCATGGGGGGCCTGGTGCCAGCCATGATTACCTTCTACCCCTCGCGGATCTTGCAAAGTATGGGTATAGGGTTCTAATGTATGATCAGTTTGGGTGCGGGAGATCAGATGAACTTGAGGACAAGACAAAGTTCACATTTGATTATGCAGTTGAGGAGGTGGAGGGGGTTAGGAAGAAACTCTGTTCTGGCGATAGATTGTTTTTGATGGGTTCATCTTACGGCGGTGCACTTGCTCTATCTTATTCCCTAAAGTATCAGCAAAATCTAACAGGCTTGATAGTGAGCGGTGGGCTAGCTAGCTCCCAACTTACGGTAAAGGAGATGAATAGGTTGATAGACAATCTGCCATCCTGGGCATCGTCGGCAATAAAGAAATTCGGGGCCGTGGGAGAATATACCAATCCAGAGTACCTTAAGGCAGTCCAGGAATTCTATTCAAGGCACCTAATAAGAATTAACCCAGTGCCCAAGGAGGTCCAGCTTTCCCTTGAATACGCAGATAAGAGGAATGTGTACAGGACAATGAATGGGCCAAATGAATTCACGATTACCGGAACAATCAGGGACTGGGATATAACAGACCAGATACACAAAATAACAGTTCCAACATTGATAACGGTGGGGGAATACGATGAAGTGACAGAAGTTGTTGCGAGGGAGATTCACAACAGGATCAGAGGTTCAATATTGAAAGTGCTTCCAGGTTGTTCTCATTTGAGTATGTGGGAGGATAGAGAAGGCTACATCAACACGCTGAAGGGCTTCATGAATGATAGACTTCAAATTTGAAAACGGTAAGTCTTAGAAACTTACCTATTTCCGGTTGTTCACTTGAAGTAGGGCGTCCTGAATTTTACTCCTTGCCTTATAACATCAATGGAACTCTGGTAACCTGCATCTGCGTGCCTGATCACTCCGCTTCCTGGGTCTGCATTCAGGACCCTCTTTATCTTCTCCTCAGCGCTCCTTGTTCCATCTGCGACTATTACCAAACCGGAATGTATGCTATTGCCAATACCAGTTCCTCCTCCGTGATGTACGCTGACCCATGTTGCACCTGAAACTGCATTCAGCAATGCATTAAGTATAGGCCAGTCCGCTATCGCGTCGCTGCCATCCTTCATAGCTTCTGTCTCCCTGTATGGGGATGCAACGGACCCTGTATCGTGGTGGTCCCTCCCAATTGCTATCGGTGCAGAAACTTCCCCATTCTTCACCATGTCGTTCATCATCAGGCCAAGCTGTTCTCTCTGCCCATATTTGGCATAGCAGATCCTCGCGGGCAAACCCTGGAAATGAACCATTGATTTCGCAAGCTTTATCCATTTCACGAGATGCTCATCGTCCTTGAAATTCTCTATAATCCTGTCATCAATCGCATATATATCCTTAGGCTCCCCTGAAAGAGCAAGCCACCTGAATGGCCCTGACCCTATGGTGAAAAGGTCCCTGAGGTAACCTGGCACGTACCCCGGTATCTCAAATGCCCTGTCATACCCGCCTTCCTTTGCCCTTGTCCTGAGATTGTTGCCGTAATCGAAAACCTTGGAACCTCTTTCCTTGAACCACAGTATCGCCTTCACTTCCTTGACTATGGAAGCATATACCTTCTTCTTGTAGTCCTGTGGGTTTTTGTCCCTGTAAGCGTATGCTCCAGTGACATCGAACCCTTCAGGTATATACCCTAAATTGAGGTCGTGCGCAGCCGTCTGATCCGTGACTACATCTGGAACAATCTTTTTTCTTACAAGTTCGTCATAAACCGTCGCAGCGTTACCCAGAAGGCCTATCGAAACTGCCTTCCCAGATCTGATTGCATCATCTTTCAGTTCAAGTGCTCGGTCCAAGGAATCTGTCCACTCGTCAAGATATTTGTCCCTGAGACGCCTGTTGATTTTCTCTTTATCAACCTCAACCACCAGAGCAACGCCTTCATTCATCTTGATGGCAAGCGGTTGGGCTCCACCCATCTCTCCCAGTCCAGATGACAACACCCACTTCCCTTTCAGGGAGTACGTACCGTACTCCTTCTTGGCAAGTGCTGATAAAGTTTCATATGTGCCCTGAAGTACGCCCTGGGTTCCAATATAGACCCATGATCCAGCTGTCATCTGCCCATACATGGTCAACCCCTTTGCCTCGAGGTCCCAGAAAATGTCGTCAGTTGCCCACCTTGGTACAATCTGAGCATTCACTATGAGGACTCTGGGGGAATCTTCAGTTGTCTTGAAAATTCCAACGGGTTTACCTGATTGAATAAGCAGTGTTTCATCGTTTTCGAGCGATTTGAGGGATTCAACAATCTTATCAAATGCATCCCAGTTCCTAGCAGCCTTTCCCTTTCCACCGTAAACAATAAGATTCTGTGGATCCTTTGCAACCATAGGGTCCAGGTTATTCATTAGAAGCCTAAGAGCGGCTTCCTGACCCCATCCTTTAGTGTTCAGTTTACTCCCTCTTGGGGAATGGATTTCTCTTGTCATCTCTATCGGACTTGCATTACAAAGGAGTAGTAATTAGTTTCCTTGTAGTTCAGGATTTGACTCTTATTGTCAATGATTTTGCGAGATAAAGATTATATTTTATGACGCCTAGAGAAATTAGGGTAACCTAATTATGCTTAAAGACCTTTCAGTCGAAGCTGCAGGAAAGAGGGGAATATAGATTGGTCAGCGGGTCGTTCTACGATATGTTAGGATTGGCACTCGTCATGGGGTTTTCAATCTACCTTTCCTTCCCTATTATAATGAGGAACAAGATTGATGCTAAGACATCTGTTCTCCTCGTTTCGTTTGCTGTCGGAATCCTCGTGTTCCTTGCAGGCGATATATTTTCCGATGTCTCTTCTCAGATATATTCCAATGGGTCATACATTGCTGACCCTTTGTCAACGATAATTTTCATATTGTCTGTCGGAAGCCTCTTCAGTATCCTGTATTTCATTGAAAATCCGAGGATGAAGTATGGGCATAGGGATCACTTCATACCGAGGAGGGTAGCACTAATTGTAGCAATTGGCATGGGCCTCCAGAACCTGACCGAGGGGCTTGTCTTTGGGTCCGCGTACGTTGTAGGACTGACCGGTCTATTCCTGGTGATACTCGTAGGTTTCGTGCTCCAGAACTTCACTGAAGGTTTCCCCATAGTGTCGCCTTTCATAGGATTCGAAAGACCGAGAGTAATGTACCTGGCAGGACTGTATTTCATCGGCGGATTCCCGACAATTGCCGGCAGTCTCATCGGTTATTACTACGTGAATCCCTACCTCAACATCATGTTTGACGGCCTGGCTATCGGAGCAATCATTTATGTGATAATACCGATGCTTAGAAACTTGTTCAAGCAGGCAGATTCATCAAAGTCGGGCTCGCTTGTCTATCTGGGAATAATTCTCGGATTCCTGATAGGTTTTGCAGTCAATGCAATCTGAAATGCATTGTTCTTTGGCAGAACCATTCTTAGAAATGTATCTTGAACCCGGATATTTCTTCATTCAGCTCGTTCCATCATGTTCAGGAGCCATCCAAGTAGTCCAGTTTCATTTTGAGTTGCAATCTGACATGAAAGAAACCAGATAAGGATAGGGAGGCATTATGAGTATATGGAAGGCATGAGTGGACGAGTAATGTGAGTCCCTTCAGATAATTCAATGCCATTGTCTCTTAATTCTTATATACAATATTTAGCTAAACAGGCGTGCATCCATCGTCGTTCGAATATTTTGCTCCGAAGAGAATGGAAGAAGCCATAGACCTCCTGACGAAATTTGGTGAAGAAGCAAAGATAATGGCAGGGGGGCAGAGCCTGATTCCGCTCCTGAAACTTAGGATGGCTTCATTCCCATATGTAATAGACATATCGAGGATCCAAGGTCTTGATTATATAGAAGAGAAGGGGAAGTTCCTAGAGATAGGTGCCCTTACTACATTAAGCGAGATAGAAGACAGCGAACTCATCAAGGAGAGGTACAGGATTTTGCGGGAAGCTGCTGCACAAATAGCAGACCCACTTGTTAGGAACAGGGGAACTATAGGTGGCAACATCTCCCACGGTGATCCGTCGAACGACATGCCAGCAGTCATAATGGCCCTCGATGGAAAACTCGAAATAACGGGGAAGCAAGGTAAGAGGGTTGTTGAAGCTAGCTCATTCATCACAGATTCTTTCACTACCCTCTTGCAGGAGGGGGAGATATTGAGCAAAATCATGGTACCGGTGTTTGATGGCAGTTCTGGAGGCTGTTACATCAAGCAGAAGAAAAATGCCGGTGACTTTTCGGTTGCGGCCATAGCAGTCCACCTTAGTATAGACAAGGAAGAAAAGGTAAGGAGGGCTGGCATTGGCCTCACTTCCGTTGGCCCAAGACCTCTGAGAGCAGAGAAGGGTGAGAGGTTCTTGGAAGGGAAGAGGATCAATGATTCAGTTGCAAGTGAGGCGGCCAATATAATAGTCTCCGAATCAGATCCAACATCTGATTTTTACGGATCAGCAGATTACAAGAAGAAGGTGCTCAATAAAATTGCAGTTGAGGCAATCAACACATCTTACGAGAGGGCAATGGTGAGATAGATGAGTATGAGTAAAATAAAATTGACAATAAATGGAAAGGAGATAGATGCGGAGGTTGAACCAAGAAAATTGCTTGTTCACTTCCTAAGGGAAGACATGGGACTGACAGGTACGCACGTTGGATGCGACACATCAAACTGTGGCGCCTGTACGGTACTACTGAACGGCAAGGCGGTAAAGTCCTGCACGATGCTTGTAGTACAGGCAGATGGCAGGGAAGTCACTACCATTGAAGGCATTTCGAGTGGCGATGAGATGCACCCCCTGCAAAGAGCATTCATTCAGAAGCATGGACTTCAATGCGGGTACTGCACATCCGGAATGATCCTCACATCATTCTGGCTCCTCAGCAAGAACAAGAATCCAACTGAGGAAGAGATTAGAAAGGCTATATCAGGTAACCTCTGCAGGTGTACTGGATACCAGAGCATAGTGGAGTCTGTAAAGTACGGGGCACAACTGCTGAAGGAAGAGCAAAAAGGGGAGCAGGAGATCAGGGTGAGGTAGACATGACAGTTCTAAACTGGAAAGAGGGTGACCTTGCGTACGATTCATCAGTATTCGTCAAGGGCAAGGGTCACTTTGTCGATGATTTGAACTTGCCTGGCACCCTATTTATGTCAGTATTGAGAAGTCCATACGCAAGAGCCCGTATATTGAGCATCAAGGGAGGCCTCAATGGCAGTGAGTTAAAGGCAAAGATGGCTTCTGTTGGCGAAGGGGCAGACCCGAGCCAGAGTGTTTCAATACAGCCCGTTTTTGCTACTGGGTATGTAAATTATGTCGGCGAACCCGTTGCTGCGGTTTTCGGGGACGACAGGTACAAGGCAACGGACCTGCTTGAGACTGTAGAAGTGGACTATGAGCCGATGAAACCAGTGGTGACTATGGACGATGCTCTCAAGTTCCCTCCGATTCACAGTGGGATGAAGAGCAATATACTAGTCCAGAGCAGCAGGGGTTCAGATTTCAAAGATCCCGATTCGCCAATCGTCTTGGAGGATACGCTTGAGAATGAGAGGGTGGCAACGAATCCAATTGAACCCAGGGGAATTGTAGCAAGTTATTCTGATGGGATGCTGAATGTCTGGGTATCAACGCAGTCTGTCCACAGCATCAAGGACGGTCTGGTGGAATCCCTGGATCTCAGGCCAGATGCTATAAGGGTAATGCAGACTGATACGGGAGGGGCATTCGGGTCTAAGGGTGGTCTATATCCCGAATACGTGATGGCATCTTATGCGTCCATGAAATACGGGAGGCCAGTCAAATGGATAGAGACTAGAAGGGAACATTTATCGTCAACCAACCCGGGGAGGGGGGTAAGGGGGAAAGTGAAGATTTTTGCAGAGAGGGATGGAAGAATCACGGGCCTGAAGGGCGATGTACTGGTGGATGCAGGTGCGTATGGTACCGGAATTGCCTCTTTCTCCGCAGGATTCATAGCAATGATGATGACAGGACCGTATTCCATTGAGAACGGGTACGTCATTGGAAGGTCCGTACTGACAAACAAGGTGCCTCAGGGACCATACAGGGGGGCAGGGAGACCCGAGGCTTCCTTCTTCATCGAGAGGATGGTCGACCTCCTGGCCGATGAGCTGAAAATGGACCCTGTTGACGTTAGGTTGGCCAACATGAGCGACAAAGCGTTCACATCGCCCCTTGGCATGAAGATTGAGCCAGCCAAGCCATTTTTCGAGAGCGCAGTAAGGGAACTTGAATACAGGAGGGAGGTAAAGCTAACAAATGGGGTTGGTCTCTCATTTTTTGTTCTTGTACCAGCTGTGTACCCAGGGGAAAGCGCAAGGATCATAGTGAAGGATGGAATGGTAAAGGTATGGCTCGGTGGAAACAGCCACGGACAGGGGCATGAGAATTTCGCCAGAAAGCTAGTAAATGAGGAGCTTGGCGTTCCAGAAAACATCGTGACCCTCTTCAGGGGAGATACAGGGATGACATTGGACGGTGTTGGTTCCTGGGGAAGCAGGTCTGCAATAGCCGCTGGTGCAGCAATAGTTGCAGCGTGCAGGAAGATAAAGAAGAAGGTGGAGGAGGAAAACGGAAATTATTCTCCAGAGCTCTTGTTATCTGGAAGTTATGACGAGTTTGTTTATGAAGAACAGAAGATGTCTCTTAACTCGTTTGGCGCCAATCTAGCAACGGTCGAGATTGGGAAGCTGGGAAACGTAAAGATCAAGAAGTGTGCGGCATATTACGACGTTGGCCGTGCACTGAACAGGGACATGGTCATAGGACAGATCCAGGGAGGAATGGCGCAAGGGATTGGCCAGACACTTCACGAGGGGTTGTACTACAACGAGGACGGTCAACTCATAACATCAAGCATTTCAGACGCTGGGGTACCCCTGGCAGAGGACCTTCCAAATTTCACCGTTAAGATAGCTGAACATCGGTCGTCCCTTCCACATGGAGCAAAGGGCTTAGGAGAATCACCTACCATAGGCGTACCAACTGCCCTCATCAGGGCAATCGAAAAGGCGAGCGGGAAGAGGTTGCGGAAGACGCCCGTCACACCTGAGGAATTGATTCAATAATTTTCGCCTAATTCCCGAGCAGCTTCTCAACCCTTTTCAGGTCTTCCACAGTATCAACGTCAATGAGATGAGAGGCGCCAGTTGGAAGTTTCAGCAGTACGTCAGGATGCCTCAGGGCTATCTGCCTCGCCCCCTTGTCATCGTTCAGCTCTTTTAGTTCATTGAAAAACATGGCGGGGAAGAGGATTGGATTGCGCACTTCATCATCGCTCGAACAGGCTATTATGCTGTTTCCGTTCCTATAAAATTCTGAAAGAATAGCAGATATATCTGATTTATTGAGGAGTGGTTGGTCAGCTAGAGTGAATAGTATTCCGTCAACTTCATTTTCAAGATTCCTTGTGGCTAACGAGATCGATGTTCCTATTCCGCCTTCAGCGGACCTGTTGACTATCCTGATTATATCTTCGGGAAGAACATCATGAAACTCATCTTCTTCTGATATTACTATCGCAATTTTCCAGGGGTGGCTATCTATCAAAGGTTCAAGCGACCACTCTATCAGCCTCTTCCCCCCGAGCATATGAAGGAGCTTGTTCGAGCCAAAACGCTTTGACTTTCCAGCTGCGAGCAGAACAGCTGCTACCCTATTCCCACCCATTCTTCCATTCATCTTTCAAATGCCTTTCTGAATGACTCCGTCAAGACGGATATGTACTTTTCAGCAGTGTTGTTGATGATTCTCGATCCCATAGTTGCAACCATCCCCCCTATCGTAAAATCGACGATCCAGTTCACGGTAGTGGAATCCGGGGAATTGGATGATATGTCATATCGTGCCTTGATGTCGAGGGACCCAGTTGCACCTGAGCCTTTTGCAGAAATCTCAATGGATTGGTCTTCCACCTTCTTCAATATTTCCAGTAGTAGGTTAAACTTGCCCTTGATTGCAGACTGTCCTGCCTTAACTATCAATTTCGAAGACGTTTCGTTCACTTTCTCTCTTGACTGAACGTCAGGGATCAGGGAAGTAATTTTCTCGATGTCGGAAATGAAGGAGAATACTGTGTGCCTGTCCGCTTTGACGTCGAATTGTCCTTTGAACTCCATATAGACGATGTAATGAAAACGATTCCTTTAATCTTGTGTGTTGTGAGCTAAGTTGTGTCTCGGAAAGTCATATATATTCATACAACTTCTTCAGCACGGTGAACAATCGAGAGTATCCACAAATAGTATCTGAACTAGTCAATAGGGGAGAGGAGTTTGTAGTAGCAACTGTTGTGAGAGTCTCAGGTTCTTCCATTGGAAAACCAGGTTTCAAGGAAGTAATATCAAGCGATGGCAAGATTATTTACGGAACACTTGGAGGCGCTTGCCCTGATTCCGCGATAATCGAGAGGGCAATGGATGCACTTAAGAAGGGGGATGCTAAGACGATCAAGGTGTTTCTGGAAGATGCAAAGGACACAATTTTGGGAATGTCTAAAGGCAGCGATGACGAAATCCACGTTGAGACCAACTGTGGTGGGGTCATGGACATCTTCTTAGAACCTTTCAAGAGAAACGAAAGATTGGTCATAATAGGACAGGGTGGAAGGGATGAGATCGAGGATTCCCTGGTTTCCCTGGGGAAATCAATAGGAATGGATGTCATAGTCATAGATCCAAATCCTATGCTAAATTCAAAACCTGACGAGGTTGTCGATCCCCTGAATGCACCAATTGCTGACTTCAACTTCAACGATGAAGATTTTGTAGTAGTGCTTACAAAGGGTTCAAAGGACGTACAGGTCATCGAAGCAGTTTCCAGACACAAGGTAAGATACATCGGCCTACTTGCAAGCAAGAAGAGGATAAGGGAGGACTTCGAAGCCCTTGAGTCTAAGGGGATAAGCAAAGAGTTCCTGAAGTCTATCCACGCACCTATTGGACTGGACATTGGGGCGGTCACGCCTCAGGAAATATCGCTGAGCATAGTTTCCGAGATCGTAGCAGAGAGAAGGAAAGGCAAGAAAGAGTGACATCCTTTTAATTCCAGTGACCAACTCTTTACATTTACTGACATAACAGCGTTCCATCCATGTTGGCATTGTTTTCGAGCACGCAATAAGCGTCCTTGTAGGAAAACAGTTAGAAGCGCATTATATGAACAGCACCTCTGGCTACATAATTTGCATTAATGGAACTGAAATCAGTCTTGCAATGTATAATTTAACAGCAGCAGAAACAGCGACGTACAACCTCTTTGGATCAGTAACCATTTTTTCACATGAACTCGCCCCACCACATTTCGCCAAGTTCATTTACAGCTCTATGTATCAATCTGCCCTGCTATTCCATGGCTCTTCAAACCACAGCGTAAATAGTCACAACGGTTCCTATGACGTTTTTGCATACTTTTCTGCTTTTACTAACGACACTCATTCGAGTTTCTATCAATGGATATCCGCAGGTTATTCGGGATCTTTCTTCTTTGCAATCGAGGAAGTAAACCTGCTAAATTCCAACTACAATACCCTTATAGATAGCGAGATTCAGTTAATGGTTGGATGAGTCTGAATTTATTTCCTTCTGATACAATGAAGGTTTTGCAAGAAATAGAACCATGACCCAGATACCACACCATGAATATTCCTGATTCTGACCTCAGGTTTGAAAAAGTACCTTAATCAAGCACAGGAGACTGACCAGTTATGGACGATAACCATTATTATAAAAAACCAGGAAAAGTGATTGCGTAATTACAGAGTGAAATATTTAACCTTATATTGAACATGAAAATGAGTATGAGCTAAACGCATTTAGATGAGATTTACTTTATTATCAGCACTGGAACCGTAGAGTGGGTTACAACTGCATTTGATACACTTCCTAACAAAAGACTCTTGAAACCTCCGAGTCCCCGGGACCCCATTACTATCATGTCAGGTTTGATTTTCTTGGATTCTAATAAAAGTGACTCAGCCACAGAAGTAGTTCCTTCCGTATATACAATTTCAATCTTCACTTTCCTCCTCCTGGCTTCCTTCATCAGTGGCTCAGATGCCTTAGTTACATTTCTCTTATCCGCATCATAAAACTCATCCCAGTTGTAGTATACTTCCCCATAATTTACAACGGGGTATTCAACGCAGTGAATAACAGTTATTTCTGAACGGTACTTCTCGGAGATAGAGATAGCAGCTTTCAACGCGTGTATTGAATGCAATGATGTGTCAAATGCAACAACTATCTTCTTTGGAACGAATTCACTCTTATCTTTTTCAGTGCTACTGTTATTTCTCATAATGCTGTGAGCAGATGGACAAATTTAAAATTATTTATTTGGGCTCACAAATAGATGCTTGAGAATGATTTAACGGATTGAGGCTGAGATGAATGCAGAAAGCTGTCTATGGAATAGAGGCAATTAGGACCGGTTCTTTTACCATACTTGCATATGTTAGTAGACTTTTTGCCAATAGAAATGCAAACGCCTAAAACTTTACAATTAAAGAAAAGTTGATTGGTTCCAGAGGGCGAAGTCAGCTTTGATACTTTCGTCTTGCGGGTGAGAATGGAAACCAACGGTGAACTGTACCGAAAACCCCCATTTGATACAAGTTATGAAATTGTCATAAGTGAAGAACTACTCCATAGTTTTGGTATATTATGTATACCGCAACCACGATCACTATTATTGCAAATATCTGTGTCAGCCTGCGCTTTGGAACTCTGCTTGCGTACCTGGCGCCTACCCATCCTCCCAAAACTCCACCTACGATGAACAATGCAGATATGATGATGTTGACATCTCCACTTATCGCGTATCTGGCTGCCGTAACAATGCCGAACGTACCTACTGACATTAGGGATGTACCTACTGCTTGAATAATGTTCAGTCCTCCACCAAAGAGAAGGCCGGGGACTATTAGGAACCCACCCCCTATACCGAAATACCCTGAGGCAAACCCAACCGCAACGCCAGTCAGTACTAGTATTCCGTACGATTTAGATACCTTGCGTTCCTTCTCTGAAATGTCCACGCACTTTCTTCTTAGCATATATATTGCTATGCCAATCATGAGGAAACCGAAAAAGAAGAGCAAGAAAGTCCCAGGAGTTAGGAGGCCAAGCTCAGACCCTGCAAGAACGCCAGCTACTCCGGGTATTGTGAATAATGTTCCGGTTTTGTAGTTCACGTTCTTCTTCAGGGTATGCGGTATGAGATTTAGATACGCATTGATGCCCACTGCGAGCGCTGTCGTACCTATCACAAGATGGGGATGATCGTATCCAACGAAATAGATTAGTAGAGGAATAGCGAGTATAGATCCTCCGCCCCCTATTAGACCTAAACTAAAGCCTACGAGTAATCCTGAAATTATAGACAGTACTATTTGCAGGTCTGTGATTCCAAACATTAAAATCAGAACGTTATCACTGAATATCCGTTTTCTACTTTACTGTTTACTTCAACTCCTCCTAAAACCATCTCGATACCCGGGAATATGTCTGCTTCAGTCATTCCCTCTCCTGCCATACTTACCTTGCATATCTTTACCTTTATCCCTAACTTCAACAGTTCATAGACCTGTTCCTCAAATTGCGGTGAATTTTTCTGCCTTTTGTCCGCAGCTTGGACGCCCCTTCCGAGGAAGAGGAACTCTACGTTGGCTTTTGCATTTTTTACTGAATTTGCCGCAAAATTAAACGAGATCATTTCAGTGTTAATGTTGTCCTTCCCTGTTATTAGCATCACCAGAATTTTTGCCATTACTAATCGACCTCCAATTGAAGCTCATTGCGATAGATGCATTTGAGTTCTTTCAACTTGGTCACCCTCACCTAGTGTATCCCCACGCGTTTATTTTCAGGTGGTAGAAGAACCTGAGCATGATCCAGGCGCTGATTAGGACGAACATCATGAATACGAAGCTGGAAACTGCCATCTGTATGTCACCGCTCAGTATGTGCCCTGAGGCACATCCATTAGCCATTCTCGCGCCGAACAATACCATGAATGCCCCGACGAATGAGCCGATCGGTCTGTATCTCGGATTGTGGCTATGTTTCCACGCATTTGGTACCTGCTTCTTGAATCCCATAAATCTTCTCGATATAAGAACCGAAGAAATGAGTCCACCCAACAGAGAACTCAGGTCTGTGAACGGTTCCCATCCTATTTCACTGAAAGGTTTGTTCACCGGAACCCCGTTGATGATGTGCATCCCCCCGAAAAGTTGGAAGTAAGAGTTGGAAGCAGCCCAAGTAGAATTTACCATATAGGATAGTTGTGCCCCTATCCAGGAGAACGTTGTTGACTCCCCGAATATCTGATGAAGTATTATGACCGCTACTGCCGTTATGGTAAATGCCATGCCCAATGGTATCGTCATTCTTGCATTTTCTACGCTGCTCTCGTTAATCAATCTGGTAAGATACTTGTTGGCTTTCGGATATTTTTCGAAATCCTCCTTTATTACTGCATCAAAGGTTATTGTCTTTTCCCCCTTTCCAAACATATGATACCCGCATGAATTTTTTACCTTTGTTCTGGGATATCTAGGAAGCAACAGAAATACGGCAATGAGAATGATCCCGAAGATTAGGCTCACAAAGAAGACATCGACCTTGGCCTTTATGCCGAATATTGAGGCCCACGTTATTGGACCGAAATTGAGGGTGTTCCAGAAGAATCCTCTGACTCCACTAAATATTACAGACCACGAAAATGCCCCTAACAGTCCTCCTAGCGCTGCGTATATTGCATCTCTCCTTCCCGTACCTAGCGCTATCCATATGGTTCCTGGGAAGTATCCTGCAAGCCCGACTCCTGCACCAAATATTATACCGCCTATGACGATTCCAGGAACGAAGAAATCTTTTATTCCAAAGTTAGGGTGAGTAATTAATGCGACGGCGTATAGCAATATAGCTCCGACCCCAATAGCAAATCCAAAGCATACCATCAAAAATCTGTCCTGAAAGGCCATGACTCTGAATAGAGTATCAGGATCAGTGAAATTCCAGAGTTCAAGTGGAATTGCAAGTGGGAGAGCAACGATCAGACCCAGCAGTAGGGGTGCCTTGGTTTGATGGAAAACGTATTGCATCACTATCCCCCCTATGAATAGTGAGATAGCTAGAATCAGAAGGGCATATACGGATTTCCAAAAGATCGATTTGTCCCTTTTGAAATCCTTATCCTCTTTAGTCATTTCATGAACGGATTCGGACATGATTATTTGTCACCAAAATTTGCATCTTTTGAAACGACAAAAATCTATTTATTTTTCGAGGCAGAAATAAATGGAAATTATGCATTGATGCAGGAAAATAACCGAATTGTGCAATATGAATGCAGACCAAATTGAACAATCAGATAAATATTTTATATTAAACGACATTAATAATTGTGGAAAACACTTATGCAATTACCATATTCAACAGAGATGAAGATTATGTAATAAAGCCGTTTCTCTCGGATGTTCCAAAAGTGGATAGGCTTATTGTCATCTTAAATAAAAATTCTGGCTATGATCAAGTGGAAAGTAAAATAAGGGAAGTTCTTGATTTGGTAAACACTAAAATTGACCTGATTTACGTAAACGATATCACTAATTTTTTTCAAATTTTATTTGCCGTCAAATCTTTATGTGCGCAAAGGGGGTCTCCTTCCTGGGTAAATATCTCGTGTGGGTCTGGCATTGGAATGGCTGCTTTGGCTATATATGCTGTGGAACGTAACATCTCCATGGTTATTTATGAAAGGGAGACGAACCGAACAATTGTGGTCTCTCCTAAAAAAGTACAGAAAATGGATGTCTTTGACCCTGTCTATTTTAATCTGATAAAGGATATATCCAGTGGAAAGAACACTATAAGGCAATTAGCTGCTTCAAACAGGATTGATAAATCCACTGTGTCCAGGAGGTTGAAAAATTTGATTTCAATGGAAATAGTAAATAGAATGGACGATGCAACTGGACATCATTCATACAAATTCTCATTGTCAGAATTTGGAAGGTCACTGGAGAATTTCCGCGCTTTGATTGTACAATAAAAGCCCTTTCGTTCTGCTTTTCCACCACTGATTTTCAGGGATCATCCGGAGTAGCGATTCCATTGTGTCATGAAGCATGTCCATCTTCCTTTTATTGGTATAATTACCAGGGCGGTGGTGTATAGGTTTACCTGTTCCGTCTATGGAAGGTATCTGGAGAATAATAATCGCCGAGGGTGGGCATTTAATAGAGGACGTAATGGCTTATAACGTTCACTCTGAAATTAGAAATGACAAGGAGTCAATCCTGAAATTCTTTCATCCATAAAAAATAAATTGGTCAGGGCATAGAATCTTTCATTCGTTTGTTTTCAGTAACTTCACAAGCCACTCGACAGGCTCCTGAAAAATTTCAGGGGGCATATGTCCATGTGTGTAGAAATAATATGAATCAAATCCCCACTTAAAGGTAGGTGCCAATCTTCCGCTATATGCAATGTCCCGGCTCCCCCCGAACAGTGTATCTGAAAGTATAACAGTTGCTCCGTCGCTTCCCCGGTTCATTATGCAAAATATCTCAGGTTTGGGTTTCGGTACCTTACCTTGTCCAGTTAACTCCTTTATTATTGCTGCCGCTGCGACGTCAGCTTGCATTATGGCTATGTGTCCCAGTTTTGGCATTGATCCAGCGTTAACGTCCCCAATTACAAAAATGTCCCCATACTCTGTGTGTCGCATCTCATCGTTCGTTCTTATGAAGCCATGGCTGTCCCCGAGCCGCGATACGGAGATAACATCAGGTCCCCTGTAAGGGGGAATAATTATGGTCAAATCGCTTTCAAGATTGGTACCGTCGCTAAAAAGAACAGCGTGATCATCAATTGCTGTGATGATCTTATTTGTGAGAACCGAAATTTTGTGTTCTCTGATGAATGGGGCTAACTCTGCGTGGACGCTTTCACCGACATCGTCAAAGAATACTGCCCCCGGTGTGAATACCGTGATGGTTGATTTTCCCCTGATTCCCCTCTCATTTAAATATGTATCAATCATGAACATAACTTCACCAATAGGACCTTCGCAGGGGGCGTCCAGCTTGATGCGTGTGCTATCTTGGTCCCATTCTGTACGAGCTGAACCAATTACAACCTTACCCCCCTCGAAGTTTTCCAATCGCTTTGCAAGGCGCTCAGCTTGAAAATCGTCGCAGATAGAAAAACCATAATCCCTGAATCCGCTAATGGAATCATAATCTTTCACTGCACCTGTGGCTATAAGAAGGATATCATAGTCGATTTTAGCTCCACCATCTGTCATGACAACTTTATTCACTGGATCAATTTTCATCGCATTATCCATTACAAATCTCGCGCCCTTACTTTCCACCGGCTGTTTCAACGGAATCCTGACCTTGGAAGGTTCCTTTCCTGCAAGGGCTACCTCAGGCAATGAAGGTTTTTCTATACTGAATTCTGACCGGTCAAGGAGTGTTACATCTACCATATTCCCAAGTGCTTTCATGATCCTGTAAAGAGCCCTAAGGCCCGCAAACCCGCCTCCAATTATTACTATTTTTTTCATGCTATACCATGTCTGTCAGCATATTATTTATTTACTCTTGAGTGATCTTTCAGGAAAGTTACATCGAATTCATAGTCAATTTAGTCGGAAATAGTTCTAATATATCTTACTATCCCCATTTCACACCCATTCTATTTGAAATTTCCATAACTCACGCTATCATCTCCTTCGTTTTCTCCTTTATCGGGCATATGAGGTCGTGACCAAGACACACGAACGTGTTCTTGCTCTTCTACCTTGGGACAGTGATAACGAAGACACGACCACTATAGAAAATTGTTTTGATCTGGAATATGGTCTTCCGTTCCTTGATCACTTCTTCCCTATTCTCATATTGCTGCGTATGCTTTCCACAGGCAGCCTGTATCCTTTCAAAGATTTGATTGCTATAGCAATCAGTGTTCGGCACTGATAATAGCTCCAACTGACGTGGTCAACATATTTTTCAGAATCTCTAAGTTGGTAGAGAATATTTTTAGACTGATTGCAAGTTTAGAGAATCATTTAGGGAGAAAGTATTCTACTTCACAACGACGAGCACTTTTAATATCTAGTGCTGATATTAATATATGACAACTGTGGTAGTTATCCATACTTGGAAAGATGATCAAGCTAACCAAGTAATGGAATTTGCAAAGAAAGTAACAGATATGGCAAAGGAGAAGAAACTTCCTCAAGGACTTGAGCTTCAGTCTATAGATTTAGCAAAGGGTAAAAATCATGCAGTATGCTTATGGAATGTAGATTCACTGGATCATCTGATGCAGGTAGCGGGCTCGCTTAAACCAACCTGGGAAATAAATGCATTTGAGGTAGGGAATTTCTTCACAAAGAAAAAGGGGTTCTTCTAAATTAGAATCTCTGAGCTGAGTAAATTACATTGGCAGCTAAGGCTATTAATGCTGAGAGATATGAAATGGTTGGCCATCTGCATACAGAATCAATTCAGTCCTGTCTGCGGTTCCTTTCCTATCACTCCTCATTGGCCACCATAGTTGTGCATGCATCACTCAGCTCTATGAGAAACCTCCTGAAACTCCTTTCCGTGTCATAGAAGAGATGCCGTATTGCCTCTATCAACTGCCTGTATGCGAAAAGGAAGTAGCGGATTTCTATCCTGACATTGCCCTTTAGTACTACTACACCTTTCCGTTGACCCTATATTTTATCAATTCTGGTAGCAGATAATATTATGCTGTTGCAGCAGCGTTCTTACTACGTGACACACATAAGGAAGCAGATAAGGAGCAGTAAGGTCTGTCTCTATGAAGCAACGACTTTCAAAGGCAGTTATACGGGGAAAGGTCAAGTAGGGGGTGAGATACATTAGAAAGGAAGTGAAGAATCAGCTCAAGGAGAAGTGGATTACAGACATCTAGTCACTCTTCCTCTTCTTTTTAGAAATTAAGAATAATCAAGTTCGTGTTTAACTATAACTGCTCGTTTTGAAACCAGTTCAGTGAATGTCGTAATTCCAGAAGATTCCTCCGTCCCCCAATTCCGCAATTTCCTTTCTGGAGGGTATCTCCCCTGCCATCATTCTTGTGAAAATCAAATCTATGGAATTGAATTCGCTGTACCTTATACCTCCTGCTGAAATGCCGAAAAGTGGAATCCCATCCCATACAGATACGATTGTCATCGTGGTCGGTTTCATAGGTATCCCGTACGCAATCACCTTGGCCCCTACCTTCCGGATAGCGTCCGGAGTTCGATCTGTAGGGTCAACAGACATGCCGCCCGTTACTATGATTCCCTCAGCTCCTGTCCGTCGTGCATTCTTAATTGCATTTGTTTCCAGTTCCTCGTTGTCAGGTACGATTTCCTTGTAGACTATCTCCCACCCATATTTTCGGCACTTCTTTTTTATAATGTTGAAATATTGATCCTTTTTTCTTTTCTCAAAAATTTCCGTTCCTGTTATGACCAAGCCTACTTTATAGAACTCGAATGGTGACACTCTTATCATTCCCCTCTTAGCAATTTGTGAAATGTTCCTCATTTGTCTTTTGCTGATCGCAAGTGGGACGACATCAATCGCTGCTACTATCTCCCCCTTCCCAACGGCAGAGCCGCCTTTCTTTGTGATGAGTAGAACCTTTTGGTTGAGATTGAACATTGTCATATTCTTCACTTCCGTTCTGATGATTCCCGGTGCCTTTGATACAAGAAATGCTATGCCGTGTTTCCCCTTCACGACATCAGTGGTTCCATCAGATATTTTCTCAGCAATCTCAGCAGATATATCCCATTCGTAAACCAGATTACCCCTATCTTCATCTGTCCAGACTGTATAGACACCAGAACTCTTTAAAAGGTCTACATCCTTCTTTGTGATTTTGTGCCCACGGTTGAGCAACGTCGAAGATTTGGTTTTAGTTACCAACGTAGTGTCATATGCCAGCACCTTTCCTACCGCACTGTCCGTCGGTGTTTTCTTCACAACTCTAAAACATTGAACCTATTATAATAATTGACTTATTCCCATAGCTACAAATACCCAGCCATTAAGTATATGCAATGGTTGTTAAGGTAAATTAACACTTTTACGTGCACCGATATTGTATACCTAGGAATGAAAGGGCAAAGAACACTCAAATGAAAATTAGCCTTGAATCAAATGTATTTGTCCAAACATATCCAAGAACTGAACTTGCATTACTGGAATCATTCTATTTTTGAAGCGTTTGTGGTGACTGCCGATCTCAATCTCGGTGCATAAATAAATAGTGATGCACTGGCTATCAGAATTACGGGAGCGACAACATAAAACGGGAAGGAGAACCCGTATATTTGTCCAAGAATTCCTGCAAGAATTGGTGCAATTGCGGCTCCAGCCCATCTCAGAAAATTATATGCAGCCGATGATACGGACCTTGAAAATGGTGACACTTCCATTGCAAGTGAAGTGAATGAAGCGTTGGAAATACCGCAGAGAATGCCAGATAACACAACAGCGATAAGTCTGTAAGTTGGGTATTCCCCCATAATAACAAAGAGGAGAGCAAAAATTAAAAGATTTATTTCAAGAAGCCTCATTCTTTCGATCACCTTAATGAGTCTGGGAACCAGAATGACAGAAGAGAAAGCGACCAGAGTCCCCCAGAAAAAATAGGTGATACCTAGCTGAAAGGTGGTAAGCCCAAAGAGGGTAAGTGGAGTGTATGCTAGTATTGTGAAGAATCCAAAGTTGTACCCTAGGGCAATTAATGAATTTATCCTCACTCCCGGGTTTCGTAGAGCCTCAATAATCTCAATAGGCGTTCTGCGCTTTTCCCTGTTTTTAGGTTCACCAACAAATGCCATGGTAACTATGAATCCTATGGCCATCAAAGTAGCTGTGCCAAAAAAGGGATAGCGCCAGTCAAATGTGCCCAAAAAGCCGCCAAGAAGCGGTCCAGAGGCTATTCCCAGGCCAAGGGCAGCCTCATAAATCGTTATTGACCTCTCTAGTTTACCAGCAGATATACCCACTATAATGGAGAGCGCGGTTGAAGTGAAGAAGGCGTTTCCCATGCCCCAACCTCCTCGGAATACTGCAAATATCGAAATATTAGGGGAAAGTCCAGATAACGTGGAAAATACAACAACGATGAGAAGGCCAGTAATCAGAGTTCTTTTACTTCCGAATCTAGTAGAAAAATATCCTGAAATGAACATTGAAAGGGACATCACTGCTATGTAGCTTGTAAAAAGCCATTCCACTTGGAAGGGAGATGCCCCCATCTGTTTTCCGATCAATGGGAGAAGAGGATCGACCACCCCAATACCCATGAAGGCGATGAATGTGGAAAATGCAACTGCAAGTGTTCCTCCGAATTTCCTGCTCTTTACCAAGGTTCCTGAATTTCAAATGAATATATGCAATTTTCTTCAGGAATTATGGGATAATTCAAAGTTTTCAACATAAGGATGAGAAGGAAATGAATCACTGATGTCTAGTTAAAGCTGGAACGGTTCATTGAATTTCCAAAATGCCAGGAGTGGGAATTACTATAGACTTTTCCAGATTCGCACTTATTACGGGACAGTGATCAAATTTATATTATTGGCTACGGATATTGAATCTTTTTATGATCTCTATACTCACAAACGTCTGACTCGATTTATTATTTTCCTGTTCCTTATAGGAGGATAACAGATCATGCCTTACAAAACCCTAAATTTTGGTGAGACATAGCTGTAATGGCTAGACGGAGGTACGGTGATAGTTAACAAGGGATATTCACTAATTAAAACCAGGAAGTTTTCTTCATTGGTATTATATATAAATTTCATTGTAAAGCTGGGTATTGAAATATGGGACGAAAGGTTTACCCTGAGGATCGTTCTCGCGTAGCACGTAATCCTGAGCATCCTACCGAGGACGACATTTAAAATCGGCCAAGGAAACCCAGGAACAGGAAAAGTATGGCCCTTATCGTCATGGTGATTCTTGTCGTTGTGATAGCGGGGGTTGTAGGTGCACTTTAAGTAACAAGCCACCGTTCGACACATGTAGCCATAGTGACAGCATCGTTTGTTGACAGTCTAGCGAAAAAGAAGCTCGTAGTTACTTATGACAATGCAACCGTCGGAAAGGAATTCCTGAATGTAACGAAAGGAGGAGCAGCATACTTCAATGAAAAATCTACTGGTGGTTTCGTTATAATTACTTCCCTGGAATTTTCCTCTCCATCTTCATCCCTGTCATTCTACAATAGCACATATCATTCAGCGGTGCAAATCTTCGTGATTCCCGGACCTGGAGTTTACATCCTCAAGAATAGCCCATATGACGGCTTCAACTACTTCTTCCTTACTCAAAACGCATCAATTAAGAAACTCAATGGCACCACCGTTGCCATCGTTGGCTATTCAGGGTCTTATGTCTTCACCATTTATGATGCTAACATCCCTCTTTCAAGCTACACTTCCCTTATTGATGGGCAGATTCTGGCTATGACGTAATAACTATTATGTACTGAATACGAAAGACATAATTATGTTCGCAATCGTATTTTTAATTAGGTTTCCTTCAGTAATCCTAAATCGAGTTTTACGCTTTCGCCGTAAAACGAGCGTACTTAATCCTATTCGAAGTATGATTTTATGCAAGAGGGAGGAGTTTTACGCCCAAATAAAGGAGGAGCAATATGACCAAGAGTGCGAATATTAAAGTACTAACAGATAAGAATAAGGGTAAATGCTCCATTGCTATCGATCATAGGAGTGTTAAGAATGTCATCTGTTGAAGACTTAAATGAAAGGTTGGTGAGAAGCTGGGTGAACGATGTTCTAAAGGGTGGAGGGAAAAGTGCTGAAGAATGGTTGTTTCGCATCAGAGAGAGCGCGCCAGATTATTATGACGAGAACTATGTTGCGAATCACGACCCAACATCTAAGGGGAGGGAGGGCCTACTTACTAGATTTGCAAGCTTGGCATATGCGTTCTCTGATGTAGAAGTTGATTTGGTCCAGCTGTTTGCAAAAGGTGACATGGTGGCGGATTGCATACGCATAACTGGCAACCATACCGGCCATTTCCTAGGTATACCACCCACAGGCAGGAAAATCTCCTGGCTTCAGAACGAGATATTCAGGTTGAAAGATGGCAGGATAGTAGAAGGATGGGTGACGAGGGACTGGCTAGGGCTCTTTCAGCAGCTTGGGGCTTTTGGCAATCCTAAATAAATAATGAGAATCAACTAGAATTACGCTGTGTGATTGAGTAGATTGATTTAAACTCCTGTCAGTCAAAACTTAGTGCACGATTGAGGTTCAGGCTATTTTGAGTTTCAATTACTGACGCCCTAAATAACGTTTACAATGATTATGGGCCCGACCGAGCCCGTTTAATCTTTTAAGCAAATCCTATTGTCTATCGGATAGGTAGGGATTCGATTATTTAATTAAGTGGATTCCAATAATATTTCGGCTGACTTCATCATAATAGATTCACAAACTCTTCTACAGTTAGACCGGATTGTTTAATAATTGCTCTTAAGGTTCCGGGCTTCAGTTCTTTATGCAATGGTACAACTATGTTTCTGTATCCATCTTTGCTCTAGATTATAACGTGATCACCTTTTCCTTTTCTGAAAATGAAACCTCTTTTGGAGAGTGCTTTTATTACAACTTCTCCAGATACAACTGGAAGTTTAGACATCCAGAAGAACTTCCTCGCCAACATCCTGGGGTATAGGTTTTCCGTCTTCTTTTAAAACTTCCAAATATAATTCTATTGCTTCCTTGATATTTTTGAGGGCTTCTTCTCTATCCCCCCTTCAGAGATGCAACCAGGGAGTTCCGGTACACTCACTGTAAACCCCCCATCTTTCTGTGGTTCAAGTATAACTGTAAATTTCACTGAATATGAATTCAAAACATTGATTTAAGTATTGTGCAAGGGAATAACATGTTGAATTGAATGATTTGATCACCCGTCAGAAGGATTTTTTAGATTTTGAAATTCTTAATTTAGACACAAAACAAAAGTTATTTACGTTGCTTTTTCTAGAACAATTCTCTAATGATAGTTTGATGATCATTTTTACACAAGCAACTCAGGAATAATCCGTGAGCATCATAGACCCTGGCGTCAGGAATCCTCTGTACGGGAGGTCGTTAACGCAGATGCGGGTTGGAAAGTGGATGGACTCCTCAACAAGCATCAACTTCCTGAGGGAGGGGTGCAGGCAGAACGGAATACCGTTCAGGGGAGAGGAAATGGCTGAAGTGGCAGGCAAGCTCGGGGGTATGCCGGGGTGGCTCACCCTTTTCGGTCACCAGTACGCCATTTCAGGGGATACAAAGAAAGCGCTTCGGACAGTCAGAACACAGGCGATGAGGATCGTGGGGGAGGAGCTGGAGAATGCGTCAAAGGTGGCGATGGGGTGGGAGAGGGAACTGGGGATCCTGAAGGAGATAGGGGACGGTGGAAGACGTTTCTCCGAGCTGCAGGACCGTTTCAAAATGCGCAATGCTCCCCTTTCAAGGAATTTGCAAATGCTTATGCGATTGGAATATGTTGAGAAGGATGTAAACGGAATGTATGTGATTTCTGACCCGATGGTTGAGGAGTATTTAAGAAAATCCAAGGCAACTGTTAAGAGGAGGGAATTTTAAATATGGCACATGAAAGAAGCAAAGACATCGCCATAAAATATCACATTGATTCCTTGATGAAAGGAGATAGAAGACATTTGGATGAATACAAGGATATATCTGAAGAGATTCCAGAGCAAAAATCAGGAATCCTCTCATTTCTCCACAGCATTCCCTATCAAAAGTATTATATTGTATACGTTCCTGATAAATCAGTGGATTGTTTAAAGAGGTGTAACTGAGATGGTGAAAGATTCCAAGCAGTCAAAGGTGGACGACATTACACTTGAGAGTGTGGTAGATAATATTGTGGGGCAGGAACAAGAGGAAGGCCCCAATATAGAGATATCCGAGCAGAAGGAATTCTTCAAGGTCCCAAAAAGATTTGGCAATGTTCCAGTCGACGAGCTCCCTCTTGGTTATACAAAGGGCAGAGAATATAGGGACAAGTTCCCAAGGATAGACTTACCCTTCCAGAAAATAGAGGAGATATCCTTCGGGACTCCCGAATTAGAACCTAACAAGCTCTTCTGGGGCGACAACCTTCACATTATGAGAAGTTTGCCTTCTGAAAGCATCGACCTGATTTACATTGACCCTCCATTCTTTTCCGGACGAAATTATAACGTTATATTCGGGGACCAGAATGAAGTCAGGTCATTCAGCGACATATGGGAAGATGGAATGCCTGGTTACCTCGTATGGCTTAATGCACGACTTCTAGAGATGAAAAGGCTTCTTAAACCAACAGGTTCTATATATGCTCATCTTGACTGGCATGCATCGCATTATGTGAAAGTTGAAATGGATAAGATTTTTAGATATGATAATTTCCAAAATGAAATAATTTGGAAAAGACACGTGATGGTTAGTGGAGCCAGTGGGGGGTTGAAGAATTTCTCACAGAAGACAGATTCAATATTGTTTTATTCCAGGAATAACAATCACAACTTCAACCTGCAACATAGGAAAAGCGACGATGTAGATTTTCTTAATGGCAAATTTAGCAAATTTGAAAAGGAAACTGGAAGATATTTCGAAACTCAGCCTCTTGTTCTGGCTGGGAATGAGCCTAGTTATTTGAAATTTCCAGACAGGGAACTGAAACTCCCGCTGGGAAAAAGATTTGCCTGGAATCAAGAAACTTTGGACGAAAATCTGAAGAGGAACCCACTTATAATATACTGGACAAAATCTGGGCTTCCAAGATATAAAAAATACTTAGATGAATACGAAGGAGAAGCGATTTCAAATCTCTGGGACGATATTAATGTTATAACGTCAACATCTAATGAATCAATAGGTTATCCAACCCAAAAACCAGAAACCTTGCTTGAACGTATAATAAGAGCTTCATCGAATGAAGGAGATGTAGTTGCAGATTTCTTCTGTGGTGGTGGAACAACACCTTCGGTAGCTCAAAGGTTAGGCAGACGCTGGATAGCAAGCGATATTTCAAGGATAGCAGTCGAAATCACAAAAGGGCGTATTCTGAAATTGTTGAAAGGTGAAGGGCAGGGTTGGATCGTTCCGGAAAGAACTCCTAATATCCAAGTATTATCTTGGGGTTATTATGACATTCCTTCCTTATCTGATTTATCGCAGGAGGAATTTGAGGCATTCATAGTGAAGGCATTTGGAGCTCAGAAGATATCAGATCCAAAGATTTCTGGTCTCAAGAACGGAATTCCTGTCTGGGTAGGACCTGAAGATAATAATGAGTTCGTTACAGATGACAATGTGTTAGACTTTGCACAATACCTAAATGAAAACTATGAAAATAGAAAAAGGGGGATAATGGTTGGATGGCAATTTTCTGAGAAGGCAAAACAGGCAAAGGAAATGCTTGCTAAGTTGGGGGCAGGCATAGATTTCGTGACGATAGATTTGGTAAACATAGGGTCGGACGCATTCAGAGAGCACGTGACATCAAAGCACCCAGAATACGAAACATTCTTGAGATTCATCATGCCTCCCGTTGTCAGGTTGAAAATCAGGAAAAAAGTCTCCCTCGAGTACGATTTTGATTTTTCGGAGTCTGCATCCCTGAACAATGGAAAAATAATAAACATCCAGGCGGATTTTGACTACAACAAGGCCTTTGTGCCGACCTCGGGATACGCATTCCTGTCGAAAGGGAATCCATCAAGTCCCCTTCTAGTCTCCTATAAATTTGACTCGGGCGGCAAAAAAACAGTGGCCTTCAAGGTGGAGGACGACCAGGGAGGGGAAACCATGATAGTAAAAGAGATAGAGGTGGAATAGGTGCCCCAGAACATCACAATGCCGGATTCATTCATGGAGTTCGAACAAGAATTCAAGGATTGGCAGATGTCCCATTATCCCAACTGTTCCCAGAAGACCGTCGAATTTATTGAGCATCTCCTGGAGCGGAGGGAAGGGGACGAACTGTGGCAACACCAGAAGGAGGCTATCCTGAGAATCATATTTCTCTATGAAGTCAAGGACCGTGCTTTGGAATCTAAATACCTGTTGAGAATAGTGACAGGCGGAGGAAAGAGCCTAATCATCGCATCTGTAATAGCGTGGCTCAAGTATGCTTACGGTGACCAGTTCGACAGGTTTCTTATAATCACTCCAAACTTGATTGTGAGGGACAGGCTTCAGGACGATTTCCTGAGATCTTCGGGAGATGGCAGGACAATATTTGAGAAGTGGTCCATATCCCCAGACGAAAATCTAAACAAATCCATATCCACGGTTCTTATAGAAAGTGGTTCCGGGCCGCAGGGAATGATCACTGCCGATATAATACTCACAAATGTCCAGGAACTCTACACTGGTGGTACAAACACCGCAAGGAATCTGGGTTTCCTGAAGGAGAATTTCCCGCGCATTGCAATATTCAATGACGAAGCACACAATACGGTAGCTGATGAGTTCACTCACATACTGTCGATTCTAAGGAACAATACACTTTTCCGATTGGATACAACCGCAACACCAGAAAGAGCGGACAACACTTATCCCGATTCAAGGTTGATCTATTCCTTCGACATCACGGATGCCATGGATGCCCCGAGACCATTAATCAAGAACATAGTTGTCCTCCAACCGGACGCAAGAATCGTTGAAATAACATATACAAACGCAAAGACGAATGAGAAGAAAAGAATCTCGGAAATGGACAAGGAATTTGAGGACGCTGAAAGGAGAGTCAAACCTTTCCAATGGGTAATGGACCCAGCTCCAATGAGAATGCTGCTTTCTATTGCCGTCAATGCTCTGAGGGCTAAGAGACAAGAAGCAGGAGGAAAGTACAAGCCCCTTTTATTTGTTGTCACTATGGGAATAGAAGAGGCAAAGACTGCAAAAGATTTCATAGAGAGGGAATTTGATTTAAGGGCATTGGTAGTTACAGAAGATTCTCCAGATGAGAACAGGGAGGAGGCCAAGAAGATAGGGCATCTTGACAGTCCATACGATGCTGTGGTGAGCGTATTTATGCTGCGTGAGGGATGGGATGTTTCCGAGGTGTCCGTCATTCTGCTGCTAAGGAGGATAATATCTCCAGTATTTGGGAAACAGATAATAGGGAGGGGTCTGAGAAAAGTCAACAAGAAGAGCCCTGACCCAGAGATTCTTCACGTAATTGATCACCCCAAGTTGGACCATGGCTGGCTCTGGAGAATGATGAATGTTTCAAGAATAAGGCAGGGCATTTTACCTACGGATGTGATAGAGGAGGAGCCCCTTCCGCCTAAGACGGAATATTTGCAGAAGCTCGTTAATCCGGATAAATTGATAAAGATTAACGAACCCGTTGAGGATAAGGATTTCAAGCAGAAATTGGAGGCTATAAAGGCTAATCTCACATCCGAAGGACCCATACTCAATTGGAAGGAGGTCTTGGATGGCTCTACTTATGAGTACCCAGATAGGCTGCAGATAGAAGCCGTGATACTGGAAAATATAAAAAAGAAGTATATAGGTAGGGGGAAGACGGGAACAGAAATAACCAAACCAACAGATGACAGATACTTCAAGGGAGAAAGTGAGAAACGAATATCGATAGAAAGTTTCAAGGACGAAGTGGTTTCACTGGCAAAAGGATTGATAGAAGAAAATTCTCTAGACATCGCAAAAACTTCCAGATTGTATGATGTATTGATGGATCACATCTCAAAGAAATTTTTCAGAAATCTTAGCATATCGGAAGTTTCCCAGGATGAACTCAATATGGCATATTACTTCCTGCCATCAGTAAAAGAGAAGTTTACTAAAGGAATAATCAAGGGAATTTTTTCTGAGGTGAAACAATGAGTGATAAACCTTTTTTGAATCCCAAGAAAAGTGCGTGGTCGGTCGAATTCTACCAGAGCGACCAGGAGAGATTTTTCATGGAAGAACTGGAGAAAAATGACAAGGTAAGCAAATGGACCAAGAATCATGGCATAAGAATACCGTATTTCAACCTCGACGGAAGACTTGCACATTACACCCCGGACTTCTTGGTTGAATACACAGATGGTAAGCAGGAAATAGTCGAAATAAAAGGGGCTCACATGATCGATAATAAAATCACCAAGTTGAAAGCAGACGCAGCAAGAGAGTGGTGCAAAAAGAGAAACATAAATTACAGGCTTATTCAGGTTTGAATCCTAAGGTCCTGCCCCCAAAGAAGTTAATAGAGGCCCTTAACAGCAAGTAAAGGTTAATATATAGTAGTTGAATTTGAGTAAAATGACGATGCAGATTCCTCCAGAGGTATTAGAAGATTTCACGGAATATGCAAAAAATGCCAGATATGCAAACAGTATTTATCAGGAATTGAAGAGTCACGTAGGTTATTTTGTGGCAATAGCAGAAGGCAAGATATTAGGATACTCTTTGAACAAAGAAGAATTGACTGAGAAATTCGGGGCTATAAAAGGAGTTTTCATAGACCTTATAACACCTGAAAACCTAATATGGATCTTATGAAGATTCATGCCAATCATAAGTCTCGAATGGGACCAGTCAACGAGATTATTTAGGCTGCCTGTTCTAGTTGGAATAAAGGTACCTAGTGCTGTTAAGACTCCTGCGACTCCTCCTTTTATTAAAGCTATGTTTTATCTGGACACAGGATCTGGAATTTCAGCTGTAACAGACGGTGAAATCTCAAAATTAGGTATTGATTACAATTCTCTGCCCACCCAACAATTGGCGGGAGTAGGCGGGTTTACACAAGGACATTTCTTGACAAACGTGACCTTTACAGTCTTTACAAACGTAGGTCCAGAAACCGTGAATCTCCCGAAGATAAATGTAATGCCTTCAGAAATTTCCAAAAAAGTTGAAACAGGACGAGGGATATATAAAAGAAGGGGCACGCAGTCTGCAAAGATGATATGCCTTCTTGGAATAGATTTTCTAGAAACGATTAAGGGCGTACTAAATTTGGATTTTGTGAATAAGAAAGGAGAAATCAGCTACTAGAACTCTAATTTAGCCAGATGAAGCCGTGTGGACTGAGTGTTTATGATTTGATTCACAGGTTCTTTCTAAGTTCTTCAAACTTCCCTTCTCTGCCTCCGTTATCCCTTTCTTCAGACCTTGTGACATCGTCCACATTCCGTGGTCTTATCTTTGAAATTAAAATAGAATTGTGCTACCTTTGACAATATCGGGTCTTTTGTCAAATCGACTCTCCTCATTCTTGGTCATCGTATATAATTCTCATGAAAGAACTGAAAATTGGAACCGACGCATGTGTATTTAAAGAACAATGAATTGTCAAATTATGCTTCCATCAATCCCAAGGGAGAACAAGATTAGAATCACCCGGAACCTTTCAGAAAAGATAGGCATCGAGTATCTGACCGACGATCAGGTTGATGCGATAATGAATCACCTCGCATCACAGATCAGGAAGCATTTGGACGAAGGTCATCCTGGTCGCGCCATGGCTGTTAAGAGGTACCGCTTCCTTTTTCAGGTCCTTCTGCAGACGGGTGTGAGGGTGGGAGAGGTCGTTCACTGGTATGATACCCGCCTCAAGGTCGAGTACGGAATCCGCCCCCTCGACTTCCATTTGGAGGACGGCCCCCTCGGCCACCTCTATGTCCACACTGAAAAGAAGAAGAACGACTCCGTAAGGGCGATTCCCCTCCCTCCAGCCCTCCGCACCCAGCTCCTCGAGTTTCTCCTGGAGACCGGGTTACCCCTAAGGTCCAAGGAGTACCTCTTCCCCGTGACCAGGCAGTCTGTCGACTGGTACCTGAAGAGGGTGGGAAAGGCTATCGGCCTCAGGGTTTCGGAGAAACATCAGCTCCATGCTCATATCTTCCGTCATACCTTCGGTGTTAGATGCTCCCTGAACGGAGTTCCCCTGCAGATAGCCCAACAGTGGATGGGTCACTCCGACCCTACAATCACCCTCATCTACCAGAGGATACACCAGATGGACACTAGCCAGTTCATGTCCATGATGAATAAATATACTGAAGAACGATAGTGTCCTATTGCTGATGGTCTGATTCCATGGTTCCATCGCTAAATTTTTGTAGTGCGTAATTCATATTCATCTCATGGTTGGAATAATTGAGATAGCAAAGGACGTCGCAGGGAAGGCGAAGGTATCACAGAAGGCTGCTGAATCAGTCATAAGGGAAACCCTGAAGGACATAGTGAAGAACGTTGATAGGGGCCAAAAAGTCAGATTAGCAGGGTTCGGTATCTTTTCCAGAAGGAAGACGAAGGCAAGAAAGGCCAAGAACCCAAGAACCAAGGCAATCATTAATGTCCCAGTCAAGAACAAGTTTCATTTCTCCGCTTCCGGCAGCGTAAAATACAAGTAATTATCATTCTCGTTTTCTTTTTTTGGATCAGATTTTAATTTGCGTGCCTGGAAGGGCCAACAACATTCGCCCTCCGGGAACCTTTTTATTCCAGCATAATCTGATAATACGATGGTAAATTTCGATATTGATAGTAAAACCCTCAGAAAGGTCCTGGAAACCATGGGTTCAGTCGCTACAGAAGTCGCTCTCAACTTTAATTCAAGTGGGCTCAGCGTTAAGGCCATGAACACTGAAAGAACAGCAATGCTGAGTCTTGAGGTTTCAAAAGAAGCATTTCAAACCTATAATGGGATAACGGATGGTACTGTTGGGGAGTCTACTGGAATTGATGTAACAAAGGCTATGGGGTCAATCAGGATGTTCTCCCCGTCAGACGTCGTATCAGTTTCCATTGAAAAGGGTAAGATCACCTTTAAATCAGCTGGCCTGAGAATGAGTCAGCCGGCGATAGACCCCGGCCTCCTGACCGTGCCTAAGATTCCTTCGCTCTCCCACAACAACTGGGCGGTTCTTGAAGCCAATGAACTGATGAAAATTATAAACGCAACTCGGATGGTATCACAAACGGTGACTATGTTGCTCCTCCCTGATGCGTTTACTGTGAAAGCTGTCGGGGATGTGGTCGATGAAACAATAGAAGCCAGTTTACCAAGGACTTCGTTGAAGGAGCTGGTTGGCCAAGGACTTGCAAAGAGCACCCACGCGACGGAATTGGTCTCGTCCTTTCTCAAGAATGTTTCAGACTTCGGTGATATCAAGATATCTCTCGCTACAGATTACCCATTTAAGATGGATGCAAAAACCATGGGCGGAAAGATCTCAGTCGCCTATGTGGTCGCTCCAAGGATCTCCGAAACAGACAGCTAAACCCAGCCGTTTCCATGCTGGATTCTTTCGCTAGTTCTTCGAATCACCGTCTTCCCTCCGTTGGTGATCTGCGAAATACCAAATTTATTCTTATGACACCGTTTCAACTTTCGTTTCAGGCGGACCCTGAGGCGGCTTGGTTTTATTCCAGATGTCTTTTGCTATCCTCATCGTGGCTTTCCGCATCCTAGTGGGTACATTCTGCATCAACCGTTCGAGGGCAGTGGTGAATTCCACCGCGTTCCCATTTTGTGGCAGAGCTGTTTCAAGGTATTTCCTCATGGCAGCATCAAAACCAGTCACTTCTATCACCTTGGCGAAGTAATAGTTCTTTTTTGGGTCCTTCAACGATCTGTATGTAATGGCAAGCTGGAACCTTAAAGGGCGCTTCAGTTTCTGGCTGAACTCATGGACTACCGCGTAGTGCAGGTATATCTTCTTTTCCCAATTCAGGAGCAGATCGGTTCTGTGGTCCAAGATCACGGTTATCCCGTCAACGCGTATCTTGTTCTTGTATCGTCCCATCAATTAACGGACTATGTTCGGATAATTAAGATTTATGTTTTAGGCAATAAAAACTTTCTGAGAAACCGCTTGACTGCGCACACATCTCAATCTCCAGGTTTGAAGCATATTATTCATGATATTGGTCTGATATAAAAAATCTCAACCTCGTTTCTCAAGAAGGTACATCCATCACCATAGTCAAAAAGTATCATTATACGTACCATAGAAACATTTAAATTACTGTATGGGTATATCAAACCTATGTTTATGGATGACGGGAGGGGTTCCATTGTCATTTAAAAACCGCACGGAAAATATTTCTAAAGAAAGGTTGGTGCTCAGGGTTCTTCCGGATGTTGAAGAGGATGGTAATCTGAAAGTTTATGTTTCGTTTCACAAGATTGCGTTCTCTACCAAAAGGGCCGATATGAATGGTGGGATGCTTGTTTCCGAAGGTGTATATTTCTCTCCCTTGGCGCATATGCTCTATGTCTATAACGTAATGGGCGGAAAAGATTTCGAGGAGGCAAAGGAACGAGCAAGGAACGAATTGAGAAAGTCAATCAATGCCAGAAAGTCCGTATTGGAAAGGAGCGATGATCGCTTCTCTGAAGTTCGGTTGTTACAACGGGCTCTCCTTCTGTTATAAGCTCAAGTAATTCATTTTCACAACGATGATAATATTTCATAATATGAATATGTAAGACGGACTGGAAATGCTTGATTTTTAGATTTTTTCGCTGTGTCCAAATTCTTTTATCTTACTTCTATTTATAACTCCTTGTGAATATGAACAGAGTTGCGGTGCCGAATACCGGGGACATGGTTGTGGGATGACCCATCCTACCTACGCTCAACTGGAAGACAGGGTAAGGCATTGCACTGCCTGCGAACTGACGGGACGAGGTTACGCCCTTCAGAGGTTTAAGGGAAATGGAAAGGTGTTAATTGTGGGGGAGGCTCCTGGCAAGAAGGAAGCTGAGACGGGGGTGCCTTTTGTGGGAAGATCGGGGAAAACCCTTGATATGTGGTTGGAATACATGGGGCTCCGGGAATACACCGTTACGAACATCGTTAAGCACCGCCCCCCGCAAAACCATACGCCCACCCCTTCCCAGGTGGAGGCTTGTCTTCCTGTCTTGGACCGGGAGATATCTCAGCTCATGCCATCGGCCCTCATCCTTGTCGGAAAGACTCCGGTGAGGATTCTTGGCATAGGTTACTGGAGGATGAAGGGCGACCTGCTATTTGGGAAGTCCGTGGCGGGCATTCTCTCGTACAATGGGATTCCCGTCTTCTGCCTACCCCATCCCGCTTACCTTATCAGGCAGGGGTATGAGAAGAAGATTCCGGATTACCTTAAGGAACTACTCAGCCTTTACGCCGGCAGGATAAAACGATTATAATATAGGACGACGGCTCAGGAGAGGGGAGAACCGCCCCTCATCCCCCGAGCCCCTTCTTCGGAGGGTTCTGTTTCATCAACGCCCGGATAATCCCAGGGTTTCTTAACCACGCCTCCGACGACGGATTGCCTATCTCGTCCCTGTCGAACACAATGTGCACGATGGGGAACTCTGCCTCAGGCTCCTTCTTCTCCAATGCAGGCTTTTCGTATTCCTTCTGCTTGACCATCCTATTTCACCTTCGGTTTGTGTTTGTCTGTCAGGCTCTTCACGTATCGGATCCGTTCTTCGTTCTCGAGTTTCTTGACCACTTCTCCGGCTCGTATCTCCAGCTCAACGTCATGCACTTTCCTATTGAGGTCTATGAACGCCTTCCCGAGGACTCTTTCTTCCCTGATGTTCACTTTCTGCCTATTGACCCAGACCATAGCTGCCCAGTCCGGCAGCTGTTTCGGTTCCATGAAGTCATACTCGGTGAAGTACGCCGTCACTCCGTTCCCGACCCGTATGTTGTCATTGTACCTGATTGTGGTCACGTACTCCTTGCTGAGGTCTTTTACGTTTCCCTCCTCGACCATGTAGGTTCGTCTAATGTCCAAGGGTCCATGGTACACAAGAAGGGTTACCTCTTTTTTCCCGTGATCATACGGTACCCAGCTACATACCGTTTTCTCGAACCCGTTAATATTAACTACAGCCAACAATGTTGGCATATTATTGATTTTATCACACAATTCTTTCATTCTCATCGGATTCACTTCCGTTTTCTCAGCATCCCAATGCCGAGGTCTTTCGCCCCCACCATACAAATTTCCCGAAGTCTTATTCACGGGTTCTATATTACCAGAGGTTGGAGGATATCCTTCCACTGCCTCCGATTATCCAACACTTAATTGACTATCTGCCATTATAATATAATACTTTCGTTTGTCGGTTATGATAGTTTTAGCAGGCCCATCCGTTCTATATGCGATTATGCGCTATGACTACTTTGTATCCGGACACCTTGCCGCAATGCGGGCAAGATGCAAGGAACATGTCTGGCCCGAGAAATATAGAGACGATGTTGGTGAACCGGTTATGTTCATAATCGAATTCTCCATTACACTTCGGGCACCTTAGATGATATGAAGTCATTGTTTTATAATAAGCACCCAAATAAATAACCTTTCATGGAGTGTGAATGTGACCGTGTTATGCAATATTTTCAATGTGTCGCCAATTGTGGCGGTCTTGAGCGGATGATGGGAAAGCGGACTAGCGATAGTTTTATATCTTAATGTAAGTTGGTACAAATACGACTGTCGGTGAAATAGTGGAATTCAATAATACGATCGTTAAAGAGGAGGACTTTCATGCTCCGTCCCGCTCAAGGCGGGGCACGACTGAAGTGTCGATGGAATTTCAAATGCCAGACGATGAAGCGTTCCTTCTTGTCGAAATTTACATTGCGGATAAAATACCTTTATGGGTATCGCCGGAAGAAATATCCGGGTGCGTTGGGATATCAAGAGAACAGGCGATGGCAGAGTTAAAACATTTTTATAAGGCGTATGGAAGGCATTCAGAATGGAAGGTCACTAGCAACGGTCAGATACTTCTGAAGGTGCGCCCCTCGTTCTTGGAGTCCGTGGAAAGCTCTGCGGCTCTTTGGAGGGTCTCCCATGGTATCGGAAACAGGTTACGGGTAGTTTCCGGTTTGTCCGTTCATGCTTCAACACCGGTCATGGAGTCGCTTTGCAGGTGCGGTCACGGCAAGGGAAACCACGACTTTGACGACGGAGGGCATTGCAGGCGCTGCAGCTGTTCAAATTACAGGAAGAGAGGGAGCAACTGAAATAAATGCAGAGGACTTCGATTGCATGGACCCAGTGGACGAGCAACCCCATACATTTCACTGTAGAGGAAGACCCCGCCACGAAGAGGGCAAGGAAGGGATGGCTCTGTACCAAGGTATCGAAAGGATGTGCAAACTGCTATAGCGAGGCGATAAACTTTCGGTACGGTAACCGGCTGCTATACAACCAGACAAGCCTTGACTGGGGGGAATGGCAGTTTTATGAAAGTGAACCCCTCGAATGGTCAAGATTGGAAGAACCCTCGAAGATATTTGTCTGTGACATGACTGACCTTTTCCATCCTGATATTCCCGACAGGTTCAGGGATAAAGTGTTCAGCGGGATGGAAGTTGCCCCGTGGCATACATTCCAGGTGCTCACAAAAAGACCTGAAGAGGCATTGAGCTATTACGGGGCAAGAAACGAGAGAAGTCTATGGAATTTCCCTTCCAACCTCTGGTTGGGGGCAACGGTGGAAAGTCCGGATTATGTTAACAGGCTGGACGTGCTCAGGAAGATTCCTGCGAGGATAAAATTTGTTTCATTTGAGCCGCTTCTTGAGGATATTGGTGAGGTCGACCTCAAGGGAACAGATTGGATCATCGTAGGCGCCGAGAGCGGAAACAATAGGAGACCTTTTGACATTGATTGGGCGTACAATTTGCTTGACCAAGCCAAGCTCCAGAATGTTAAGTACTTTTTCAAACAAACTTCAAGCCAGCATTCGGGCTCATTGGAAGGAGTTCCAGAAGATCTGATTGTCAGGGAATTCCCCGCGGAGGTGTGAGAGTGGCTATTGTTGTTGTGGTGAGCGAGGCGAGACCTTCCGAGCACCGGATTAAAGTGTTCAGGATGGAATATCAGCCAGAGAATGAAGCTGCAAGTGAGAAAAAGCTGGAGAAGCTCTTAGAAACTTTCATGGTAGAGGAGGCAGGAATTGTGTATTACGGTCAGGGAGGCAAGAGGTGATATCCATTGCCCACTGACCACAATTCCCTCCTCTATTGGTATCTTGAAGTCAGGGAATACTTTGAAACGCCAAACACTTTCACGCTCTCCCCTCCTGACTTACTTGAGTGGATGGATGGGATGCCAGAGAACTGGGTGAAGAAGATAAAGGCAGAGCTGAAGGGGAAATATCCCGTATTCTTCAGGACAGACCTAGCGAGCAATAAGCATGAATATAATCGGTCATGCATTATCCACAACGAGAGGGAGATAAAGTCAAAGATATACAATACCCTGGATTTCAACTTCTCAGTTGACCTCTTCCCTCAGCACCTTGTCTTCAGGGAATTGCTCACGCCGTTCTCGAATTTCAAGGCCTTTGACGGTTTGCCAATCGCAAGGGAGCTGCGGGTATTTGTCGAAAAGGGGAAGGTGACCTGCGTTCACAGGTATTGGGCGCACGAAGTATTTGTAAGGGACCACTGGGCTTCTTTCACCATTCCCGATGACTGGGAGAAAAGATGGACCAAGCTCTATGACATACCGAAAGGCGAGATAATTCAGATAATAGGGCAGATAGAAAATGACTTTTCTCCCGCACTGAAAGAGGAGAACTGGTCAGTCGATTTCATGTATGCCTATCGTGGTCACAGCAAATCTTACAGGTGGTTCCTGATAGATATGGCACAAGCCGAGATGTCATTCCATCCAGAACATTCTTCAGACTTGATAGAACTGAATTCAATGAGGGAGGTTTCCGAATGAAGTTCGTTAAGGTAGCTTCTTCCCCCTCACTGTCTCGTACATTCTCGGAGTCGGGGTTTACGAATTATGGAACAGAAGGGAAAGGCGAATTGAAAAATGAGTAGTTTAATTGTCAATTTCGGTAAGTTATTCAAACAACCTCATCAAACGGACAGGCAGAAGGACATCTGGACATTCTACTGCCCACACTGCAAATCATGGCAATCTGATTATCGGCACGGGTACAGTTCAAGATTCGTCACGCAGATGTATTTTTCATGCCTTAAATGCGGAACGGACATTGAGGCACCCGGAGGGGTGGCATGCTCAAGGTGAACTCAGGTAAAGTGGTAGAACTGGAACAGAGATTGAAAGTCGAGTTGAAGGAGGGCAGGTAAAAACTATGAGATGTGCAACCTGTGGGAGACCCGCCCATCTCTACAACGACAAATATAATCATCTTCTTACAGTGGCGGAGGCAGACAGGTACTTGAAGGACCCCGGATTCATAGATGGTCACGAGCTCAAGCTGGACTTCACCGAGGAATACAAGAAAATCGGCAGTGTTATCATAGAATTCATGCAGGACCATGGGCTAGGTAAGGTCTCAATCAAGGACGTCAACTACCTGTTCACTGTTGCAGAGAAGTGTGAGAAACTGGGTCTTTTCGATTACATGTTCTCGTACAGGAGGAAAGAGAGGGTTAATCAGTGGGGGCAGATGGAACTGGCGGTCAAGAGTGATAATAGATTTTACCTCAAGCGCATCAGGGAACCATCAATCAAGAGACCTACAATGATGCGCTGGACGACATACGTATTCTGGAAGCTTGAATTTCACTACGAGTCTGTATGCAGGGTTTGCGGTGAGAAGCTTATCGCGAAAGACTGGCCGGAAGCAGGTCGTATCTCAATAAAACATAAGACGGACAGGAAAGAAGCTTACCACGTCATAAGTTGGCGGGCGGTTTCAGATAGAAAGGTGGTAAAATCGAATGATCCGGAATAATCAGCATACTCTTTCAGATTTCAATCGGGTTTCTGGAACAGTCTCGATACCTGAAAACTTGCAGAAACCGTCGAAGCATGGGAAGAGAGATTCTCCCGAGCCTTCACGCCGGAGAACTGCAAGGCGTGGGAAACTTCCCCGTTTCACCACCAGCGAGGAGAGGGTGGCGTGGATGGAAAGAGACTTGGTGACGCGGTGGCCCGACCACATTAAGGCGGATCCCAAGAAATGGTTGGAAGGAGTAGAGACTGAGTATGGCCAAGATCCACGAGTCAAGCTTCTGTTGGATTTGATACTCCATGGAGCAAAACCTGTCAAGAAGATAGGTGAGAATGGAAGGAAATCTAAGGATACGGGAATGCTTCCATGGAATCCTCATCTCGTATTGATGCTCGATAAACTCATCAATAAGATGAGCAACCCCACTGCTCCTGTAGTCTTTCAGAAGAAAAGAGGATCTAAGGAGAAAAAACAACCAGATAGGGTTAGTGTGTAATTTTTATAATAATCTTCTCATCTTTCTCAGGCAGCAATTCCATTGCCTCCTCAAAATCGCTGGAGGCAAGGATTTTATTGACGATACCACCGTGTGGAACCAATGTGCCCGCATATCCCATCACTCTCCTGAAGTCTGCTATCATCTCCAGTTGCTCAACTGTCCAGAGAGGGGATATGAAGCCGTTGCGAGTGAGGGAGTCTAAAGGGATGAATCTCATGGGATACGCGGAGGCTCCCCATTCAGCAAGATCTCGAATCCTATGAAAGTAATCCGTCGGGGTGTCTCCTTTTTGGTACTTGAAATCATAGAAGTTGTACAGCAAGTAAAAGATCAGGTCCTTCCTCCTATAACCGGCTGAAGCAAGCAAATCTATTGCCTTGGATACGTAGGGGCCTTCCCAGGGCCAGTCATACGCCATATGGATCGTATCGGACCTGATGTCTGCAAGGAGGTCCGCAAATTCCTCGGTCATCAATCTCGCGTCAAGTCCCTGGTTGAAGTCCACTTTGTATCCTCCGTCCCCGAGTTCGGTGAGTATGTCTTTGGCATACGGCGATGCAAGGAAGTTGTTATCCCATATCACAACGTCTTTGTGGTCGGGGTGAATAAATGGAAGGATCGAGAATTTGGGTTCCTTCATCTTACCTTCTATTCTGGGGACGACACAGAAAGGGCACTTCCTAATACACCCTCTGGTGGTGAAGACTATGGATTTGCTCCAATCCTTCCACTTGTCAACTTGTTTCAAAAGATGGTAAGCAGGAAGTACACTTTCCGCCTCCGGAACGAGCCCAGAATGAACGCTGACGAAGGGGAACGCTTCCTTGATATTATTTGTCATCAGTGTTGCGTAGATGCCCCCTAACGTTATTTCAGCGATGGGAAACAACTTGTGATAATATTCGACGGCATTATGGACGGGCTTCCATGCGAAAGTGAAGAGTGAGGTTATCATTATCCTCTGAGGCTCAAACCCATGGATATCCTGTAGCCCGCGAACCAGCCGGACCTCGTTCCATTTCCTTTCCTCCACCTTGCCGATCTTCAGAAGGCCTAAAGGAGGGTATCTGGTGTAATAATCAGGCTCGACCAGGAGTATCTTCACTTTTAAACATTCCGGGGGTTGAATTTATAACTTTGGATCCGGTAGAGAATGCACTTGAGTTGAGAACGCTCGGGCGCTACCAAGAAAGTATTATATAGAAATCCCAGTTAGTTTCATATGCATTTCAAGGATGAAAAAGGAGTAGTGAGGAAATAATGGATGAGATAATACCCAATCTCTGGCTTGGAGACAGGGAAGATGCAGAGAAGGCAGACGATAGTTTCATTGTAGTATCCGTTGCTGACGAGGCCATAGACAGGGACAATTTCCTCATTCCGATATACAACCACTGGAGGAAAGAGTACAATGGTAAAATAAAGGATATGGACGCTTTCATGGTCAGGACTGGAAGAAAACTGATCGCACATCTTTTAGGATATGGAAAGAAGGTGTTGGTTCATTGCGACGCCGGAATTGACAGGAGTCCGTACATCGTTGCGAAAGCCATTCAGGGTCACGACATCAACTTCGAGAAGGCTTACGCATTCGTGAAGAAAAAACATCCACAGACATTTGAACACTTCGAATGGAGATAAAAATATGAAAGTCGGCATAGTAAGTAGTGGAATGGGCAAATTCACACCTCATGGTACCATCATTGCGAAGACCGTCATATATAGAGCCGGCAACAATGTCCATATGAAGGAGCGGAGTGCGGCTCTGAAATGAAATCTACTTTCTTGAGTTATGGTGGAGGGGTTCAAACATTCTGTTTGCTTTTGCTGGCGGAGGAAGGGAAGATATCACGGCTAGATGAATTAGTCTTTGCCGATACAGGAGCTGAACATCCAGAAACTTATGAACACCTAGAAAAGGTAGTAAAACCGATCTGTAAGAAGATGAAAATTAAGTTTGTCACCGTCCGGATGAAAAAAATTGTTTCGGATATATCTAGGTTGAATCCGGAGGAGACTCTGGAATATAAGAAGATGTTTGAAAATACAAAGAAACTTTCCAGGAATAAAAGAACAATAAAGAGACGGGAAGAGGAGCAGAAGATGAAAATACCAAGAGTGATGGTTACTTCCCTGAGGGACACTATAGTCAAGAGAAGGATTGTGCCAAGTGTCAATCCCAGCTCGAGGTGGTGCACATCAATAAGTAAGCTGGTTCCGATACAGCAGTATATCGTCTCTTCGAAGAAAAACGGGGAATACGTCGAACAACCGATTGCTCTGATCGGATTGAGTGCTGATGAGATGGACAGGATATATAAACCTCACCACTCGGAGTATGTTGTGAAATATCCATTGATAGGCCTTAAGATGACGAGGCAGGATTGTATTGTGTACATCAGGCAGAGGGGGTATTCGGTCCCTCCCAAGAGCGGTTGCTATTTTTGTCCGTTCCAGTCCAAGACTCAATGGGTAAAATTGATGAGGAAGCATCAGGATCTCTTCGACGACGCCATTAAGCTGGAAGAGGCAGACTTGAACTTCCCCACCTATGGACTTAGGCCGGCGGGGGGGACCTTGAGGGAGATAAGGGGGAGGTGGAAGGATCAGTCATGGTTTGCTGTCAATGGGAAAGACGAGGGTGAGGAAATGGCGTGTGAGCAGGCAGGCTACTGCGGGCTCTAAGCAATATCGATCGGCGGCGTGTGCGAACCTTTTAACATCCTCCCCATCACAAGCTCAGTGGTTTCCTCGCTCAGATATCTACAATCCTCGACGCTGTCCCAGAAGTTATTAATAATAAATCACATATCAGATATCAATGGATAAGAGTAAAGGGCTTGTAGCCATTAAACATCATAGGCGGTTGATGTTGACCATAGTAGCGGTGATCGTGGTCGTGATTGTTGTAGTGGCTGGGGTATTGGTCTTTTATTATATTTATACACCTGATTATGCGACTCACCCCGAAAGAGCTGCCACCGTACCCCTGGCAGAGATGATATCGAGTACTGGGAATAACCTGACCGCGTGGACCGCCCACTCAAGCAACCAAACCTATGTAGTTACTTACTACAATTTGACGGGCAATGCAACCACCCATGGGTACCTGATGATAATGAGCTTGGTCGTTTCAAGTCCTTCAATTTCACTATCGATGTTCAACGAATCTTTGAACGGGATACGCAGTACTGCATCAATACTCAATTCCACCTCCGAAACAACCAATGCGTCGTTCAGGGGATTTACATATTTCATAGCGTCGTTCCCTGCCCATAACGTGTTTCTATCCGCAGGACATTACAAGACTTACTTCTTCTATATTTTTGGTACAGTAAAAGTAGCCAACATCGGGTCAATCGTGACGGACGAAATCGATGTCATGTCTACAAAATAGGCGGAACGACTATTTGGCGGGATATCCCATGACCTTCTTGAACATATAATCATATTCAGGGTCATCATGGAGATATTGATCCACCTTTATCTTATTTTCTTCCTCGGTGGTTAACACTATTTTCGACACTTCTTGTAACGCTTCCATTATATCCTTCTCGCTTCCATTGATTAGGTATACGACATCCCCCCACTCGTCGACTACTCCATACCTAATGGTCTTATCCCAGGATGTGCCTCCTTCTCCCACGTCGAGGACGTCACCGACTCTTACCATCCCCCTGAAACTCATCAAGTGACCGTATATGCAGAACGTTTCAAGATTGTCTACATTGTCTTTGGCAGGATCTACCCACCTTTCAGTTGGCATTAGTCTTTTTACAACCCTTCCATCCTCAGGACATAGGATTGTAACGCTTTCCTTCCCTTCAACTTCCGCAAAAGCGCGGACTGGAGTCCTGTCTCTAGCACTTCTCATTACGATTGCCCTCCAATTGGCATAATCTGCTTTCTTCTCATATAGGAGGCTCATTTGCTCTATATAATAATCCCACTACTAAAATATAATACTTCTCATGAAATATTGGGCATAAAGACTGCCCTAAACCAACAGAAGCAGTAAAAGGACTGTGTAACCAATCGTTATGCAGGGAACGAACGGTCCTAGATAACTGGCAGTTTCTCCCTTCACTCGATACTTGTAGCCGTCTTCTGTTTTTACCCTCCCCGAAGGGACGTTCCGTGGCCACCCTTCTACCCCCTTTGCAATTGTCGATTTCATTATGCCAAGGGTAACGAGCATTGACCCAGCAGCAATGGCAATTACAACCAATCCCGGGGAAGCGATGGAATACATTAAGGGGAATCTGGCGTATGTGGGTACGGCTATTGCAACGGTCTGCATAATCTTCATGTCACCGCTCCCCATTCCCAGACGAGGGAAAGCAATCTTAACCAGTAATATGGTTATGGCCATAGATACTGCCACGGCACTTGGAGCGTGAATCAGGGGAATGAAAACAAGAGCATATGGGATCAGTGACTCTCTTTCTTTTAGAAAATACTCAAACAGCAACGGCACTATGAAGAACGTCAGTATAGTATCGAAATAAAGATAGAACCCAAAGAGAAATATGTCCACGGCAAGAAAATACACTGTCCCTGATTTCCTCGTTCTTATATCACTATAAGAAGAATAAATCAACAGGGCAAGCAATGGTATAAGTAATGCAGGGTTGCCCGACAGCAGCATCATACAGTTTAAGCGCTCTCCTTTCTTATTCTGTATCTCACTTCTCTATTTGCTTTGCCAATGATATCTACTTTCCCCGCTTTCCACTGCTCATTCAACCAGACGGACAGTGCCTTCCTGTTCATCCCAAGTCGGTCAATGCCTATCTTTAATTCCTTATCGTAGCACAACGCATTATAAACCCCCTTTATGCTCGCATCTCTAGATATCTTTTCCATGGCTTTCAGTATCCTTTTTTCATTCTCTTTGAAGAACGTCTGGAACACATTAGGGTCCGACCTGACAAGGGGAGAAAATGCCACAAAGATATCATGCTGTTCAATATAAAAACATTCTTAGAGTACGATTGAACGGTCGCTCATTCAAAACTATTATATTCTCTTGCCCAATCATATGCTGATATGAGGAAGAATGTGATGGCCGCTGGAGTACTTGCGGTGATTATTGGCATGGTACTCATGGCTCTGGCCGTTCCTCTCCTTTCCAACTTCACAACAGCAGGCGTCCGTTCGTCAGGTGGAGGTGAGTACTCCTCCCCTTCATTCTTTTTCGTTTCCTCCGATACAGTAACTGTGGAATCCCAGGCGCCAATTTACATGGTTCCATCATCAATGGTGCATGAAGTTTCAAGGTCTTCGGTCAACGATTATAAAGTGTCTCCAATAGCTGATAACTCAGCGGTGGGTCTGACCACTGAAACATGGAGCGGACTTTCAGGCAACTACTCCATAATAAGTTTCAATTCATCATCCATCAACACTCGGGTCTCCGTAACGACCTCCCCGTCTTTCAACAGCGTCTTCAGCTATTCAATAGCAGTGGGGTCAGGAGCGATCCTTTTCCTTATGGGTATCGGAATGTTTTTCGCAGGAGTGATTCTCAGGAAAAAGGTACCGTCAAACGACTTCCAATCATTAGACGACTGTTCCTCATTGTCTTCCATTGAAGAGCAGGTGGCAGAACCGTCTGATAGCATCCATGATACGGAGCATGAAAAACCTTAATAACAGTGCCCTGATAAATCGTATAGAGGTATATATATGTCGAGCGTGGATAATTTTTCTTCAGAGGACGAAGCCAGGTCTGCCGTTGAAGAGATGAAACTGGTCAGGGAAGCAACGTCTGATAAGGCACTGCCAAAGGTTTACATCACTTCGGTAAATGAACTTCTATCAGCATCAAAGTCCAAAGTTAGATTAGCTTTCTTTGGAGAGGTTGCAAAGAAGTGTCCGGACCTGTTGGAATTCTTCGAAGATATCAGACCAAAAAAGATTACCGAAAAGAAAACAGAGAAGATGGAAAATGGAGATAAATAAATTTAATCTTATATTTATTGCCAACTATCATTTTTCTTTTTTATATATTTATCCATAATATGATATCGCTGGAAAGTGCTCCTTCTGAAGCGTTCCTTCTTGTTGAACGATAGGTGAGAAATAGACGGTGCATTTTCCCATAAACCTTATATATTGGCTTAGTATTTCTAATCACTAATCTCTAATCACATCTGGCCTAATAAAATCTATAACTCTACTTCGGAGGAAAATCTCGATGTGATCGAAGTGGAATATAGCGAAAAACGTGTCCGCGTCAGGTTGGCATAACAGAAGAATTGGAAATAATCAGTGAATTACGGACAAACGAAATCGATGGGAATAGTTTTGGTTAGATTTTTATAAATTGTTGTTTCTCTGTGTTTCTGGGCATTGGAAATTAGCGGTTGGCGAGACAATTTACTATGTTTCTTTTTCACTATACTCATTGCTTGCGGAAGTTGCTGTTGAAGCTTGGAAATGATGGGGATAAGTGAACGGAATAAGTTTTTTGTTAAATTCCACTGACAAAATTGTTTGTTATTTTATCTCCATTTCTCTCTCAGGACATACCTCATCGCGGTGAGAGAGTGAACGTTCAAAAGAACGGCCAACATGTCCAGATTTTTTACATAATTCTTCTTGCCCTGGAAGGATTATGTTTTTTGAATCTTAGCTCAAAAAAAAGAAAAGGGAAGAAGTGATGATATGCCAGAACTCATATCACCAGTTAATACCATCTACTCTGAGGATTTAAAACTTTCTCAGGGTGGGTCAGGGTCGGATCATGTCTACCCCCCCTTGGTCTCTGAAGGGTTGAGAAACTCTGCAGTCTTTAAGCGGTCGGTAAAGGAATTTGGAAGCACCCTTGCAGCTGAAATTTTTTCATATCTGAATAATGTATTTCATGACTATGGTTACAGAGAGGGAGGTTCTAGAAACGGACATGATTTTGAGGAGGTCGTCAGGTCTCTTCTTGAGGCATTGGGAATCAAGTTTGCCCCCAATGTCAGGGCAGGGAAGTCCGAGGTGGATTTCCTGATTTTTGGTCCCAAGGAGACAGTACTCCTTGAGGTCAAGCTTGCCATTCGCGATAACTACGACTGGCAGGTGGCTCAAGGGAAGGACTTGTCAAAGAAGATTGGTTACAGGTACGTGCCAGCCATCGGCATCAGGGATGTTGCTACAGCCATTGCTTCAGTGGTCTGAGACCTCTTACTCTTGATTTTTTTATATTTTTTGCCCCTTTCATTCTGGCAATTCCTCAACGTGGAGAAAGGGTGGCAACATTCGAAAGAATGGCTAAATTTGTCGAAATTTCTTTCCTATTTATTTTTAATGTACCTCTCCCTTTTCTTAGAGGTCTACTGTGTATTTCCTGCCAGGGAAGTTCCAAACCCCAGATTAATTTAAAAGGTGACAAAAAATGGATAAGAATCTCAGACTTCCGATTCTGTTTAGCATCTTCATAGCAGGCTCACAATTGGTATTCTATGCATACGCTACGGTAAGCAGTATCGTCCCGATATCGGTCAAAATAATTGCAAACGTGGTAGCTGTCCTAGACCTGATATTTTTACTGTATATTGTGGGATTTGTTTACAAATACAACGTTGCACATCCAGTCAAAGCATGATAAACTCAAATTGCTAAACAGGCTGATTTTTTTCAATTTATGATATGCCATCCGAACCGGTCCTTCACCTTCAATGGGACGGGATGGTGATGTGCGAAAGCACTCTGAGCCGGTATAAGTTTTTTCAATCAACACGTTCCCAGAGTTTTTGTTGGGACGCTGATACAATGGATAACTTTGTTTGCGGGATTTGCACTGGTTCTGAAAAATAATATCTCGATTGGGAAGGGAGTGAACACATCACTCGTCTTCCCTGCGTTATCAAACACGAGCTGATAACAATGCAGAACATAAATGGAGCATTTAAAGGTTTTGAGGCAACCCCAGAGCTCCTAGGAAATGGGGTCTCAAACGTCGTCGGGAGCTACGAGAACGCTCAAGTCGTAGTGGTAATCACGTCCAAGATTTTCAAAGGGGATGATGTGATTTATACAACAGAAGACGGAGACATTATCATGATGAAGAATAGGAGGAATGAGTGAAATGCCCGCAGAACAGAACGTCTTAGATGGAAGAGAGGTTGCTCAGGTGAGCGACTTAAGGAACGGTATGGAAGCAGCCGGGAAGGTAGCGAGTCAGAAAGTAGTAAGGGAATATACCCCGGAGAAGAGGAAGGAGAGCAACGAAGCGTACGAGAAGGTGATCGATGCTCTCGTCACCGTCGTTAAGGACGATTACAAGGACGAGAGAAAAGCGGTAGAGGTAGTGGCTGACCTAAGAGCAGTCGTGTACCCCGAAGAAGATCCAAACTTCGATGGCATGCCGCACTTCGTTGGTGGGGTGCTCACCATTAAGGACGGTGAATCCATGATCCTTCTTTCAAGAAGACATGGCCCTCCTTACCATCTCCCTCTGAAGCAGTGGGGAAAGCTTGTCACGCCCGACAATTTCCCACAGGTTGCCCCATTCCCCGTAAAGGGGCGTCTTGTTGTTACCAAGAGGGGAAACAGGCTCTTTCTTGCGAAGTTTTTTGACGCAAAGAGCAGTTTCTCTGTCCAATGGCCTGAGGGATTCTTCTCCGGAAAAGGGCAGCTCAAAGCTGTTGATGGAAAGCTTGTGTTCTGGGGCACCGAAGCTCAGGAAATAGATGAGAGTAAAGTGTTCTTCGATAAGAGGAAACTTCCCAGCCAACCGGTCAACAGTGGAATTCTTTACGGATTTATAAGCCGTGGCGTATTCTACGTTACAGACATCAAGCCCGGTGAATCTTCCTACCCATCATCCGTGTGGGATAGGCTGAACAGGATGATACTCATGAGGAAGAGAGTCTATGAAAATGGCAGACAGACATCGCGAGCGAAGAGGTATATCCTCGCCATGGTGAAAGAAAAGAAAACCGATGAGGATCAGTCATGGCAGAACTTCAATATGAAGAATTCCGTCAAAGACCCTAAAAGCAAAGAGCTCATGAATGAGATAATCAACGGCAAGGGAGTGTGAGGTTTATGCAGGAATTGGCACTGGATATCCCCCTCTACGAGAAAGACCTCGGAGGACAGGCGTTTAGAGCGTTTGGATCTTTCCGCCCGTTGAGCAGCAGAGATACAGCAACTGCCAAGGATCTCGGTAGACTTGGTAATCTCCAGAAAGCGGGTGCCGACTCGGAAAACCACGTGGTTATTTTCTATGAGAACGGAGTTGTGGAACACAATCACAGCCAGAGCGGAAGCGGTCGCGACTGCGCGGTTTACTTCTATGAGTGATAAGTATGGGTGCACTGAACTCAATAAACCCTGCCTACCATAGGGGGATAACTTTTCTCATCGGGGATTCCAAAGTCCCCCTTGACCTCTACGGCACTGTCTACATGTGGCATCCAAGCAAGGACAAGCTCCTTGGCGTCTCCATACTTTCATGGGAGGAAATACAGCTTGATGTCCTGAGCAACAGCCCCCCTTGGGAAATAATGACCTCCCTGAGATACAGGGAGCCTGTCAGGGACCAGGAGAGAGTAAGGGAGGCAATCGCTGCTTATGTTTCTAGTATAGAGGAAGCAGAAAGGGAATGGAGAGAACAGACCGTCAAGGTGCAGGAGACAAACCGCAGGAACGTTGAAAGGCTGAGGTTCGAGAGGGACACCATTCTGGGGGAAGTGAAGGCATACCGAGAAGCTAGGGGATACCACAATGGTGAGGAAGACTTCGCCATCTTCACGGAAAAGGATTACAGGCAGAGGGTTGCAGAAGACGATGTTTATGCGGAGAAGCGTGTGGATGATATCAGGGTCGATTTCGAGCAACTGAGAGCTGCTGCAAAGATATCTCTTACCGCAAACCTCGAACGTCTCCACCACATCGAGCACCATGGATGCCCATGGAACGGAACTACTCTTTTCCCAGGAGAAGGCCTTAAACTCAGCTCGGAAGACGTGCTGCAGATAGCGTTGGACGGGGTGCAGTAGTATGAAATTCATGAACCCCAAGGATTTCCTGGAGCAATATAAGGACGCAATTTTCGAATTCATGGGTGGCAAGGAACCTGAGATGTTCGACAGTCGGTGGGAAGGTAGTAATATCTGGGTAGCGACGCATAGTGCATGTCATACGCTTACCATCGAGCCTGACAGGAATTCACAGTACGAAGCGGCAGTGATGTTGCCATCCGACCTCCCTGACCATAAATGGGGTGGGTTTTTCGCGCGCGGTAATGCTCTCGTCCCGTTTAGGATGTATACGATCGGGGATGGTCTCGTACCTGAAGTGAAAGAGGATTTCAGTAAAATCGCCATTGATTTCATAAACGGGAAGCTGACAGAGAGCAGAGAGATAAACAGCAAGAGATTTACTATAACGCCACACTGGGGTGCAGAAAGCCTGTGGGTTTACGACAACGGGGTATACTATTGCATAGCGGTCAGGATTGCGCTTCCGGACGAAGAGAACCGAAAGTGGGGCGGCTATTATGCATACGGCGGTTATCTTCACGGAATAGGAATGGGTGGGCACTGAAGGCGAGTTGCGATGAAGATCAGACATATGCCGGTCATGAAGATATCGGTGGACAGGCAGGACTTGGATGACTACTACAACGGCACGGTCAACGGAATAGACTCATTCTCTGACATTGATGACATAATCGAGGAAGAGCGGAAGAAGGCGGACGATGAGGAAACGCAGATGCTGGCAGACGAAATCATTGATGAATTCAGGAAAGGCGATAGGAATGCAAAATAAACCATTCATCTTTGGCGGAGCCGCTCAGAACGCCATCTTCGCGCAAGGAATAGTGGACGAGCTTGGGCTGGACAACTTCGGTGTATTTTTTACCGAGCATGGAATTCTCATGGGTCGTATTTACAATTTCAAGCCTGATAGAAATTACCCGGAAGTGGTTACGATTGAAGGCTATTATACAGTCGACCTTGAGCTGAACCAAATACTTGCGGTGAAGAAATACGACCTTTCCACCGACGCATGGCTCATTCCGCCCCCCGATTGACGGTGCCCGATATTTTATTCTATTGATTCGAATATTTTTATGCCCCCGAAGGTCAGCCTCCAAGTTGGCGGGGGTGGAAACGTTTCGTGGCTAGAAGATGAAATAGAAGAGATGAAGGAAACCTCATCTCTTCGTTTGCGAGGATGGTTCAATATGGACCATAGCGTCCATTTCACTCCTCGCTCCTATTCTTGTAGATTACTATCCTTACCCTGTTATTTATGAGTTCGTAGATCGACGAACTCGGGGAGTGGCGTTCCACTATTCGGACCACGGAACGGCTGATGGCCATATTTGTTTGTTTTGAACGGTTAAGAGGCAACTCAACTCCGTTCTATGGGTGCAACCCCTGATGATTCTATCTTGTATTATGAGATGGATGCTCTCTGGGTAAGTCCAGAGGGTTGACCGTGCGCCCCTTGTTTTGCTTTTGTGGTTTTGTTTGGAGCTTGCAAGCTGTGAAGCGTGCAGGCAAACCGGTCGAAATATTCTTCCTCACTGGATGCCGTTCCGTTTCGTAAATAGGCATCCCGTTAGGAAGGTGTAGGGTTGTGTTAAACATGAAAACGACAACCGAGTGTGAGACGATGGACGGGTGCCTCTGCATTCCGTTCAATGGTGAGACTGGAACAATGAGCGATATCATTGATAACATAACCGGTGGGATGGCATGAACGTCGGTGTTTCAATGGTTTTGCGGATTTGTGGATCGGTGATCGTAACGATCATCGTCCTGTGTATAGGAGTCGGTGTCGGCGGCTCAAGCTCATGGACTGGAACTGTGTTCAATATAGCTGAAATTGCCCTTGCAGCAGGAACGATCATGTTCACGGTAAAAACCGCGAACGAAGCGTTGATATGGTCTATCAAAAGACGGGTGCAAATGAAAGCGGAGAGAGTGTAGGAACATGAAAAGTCTGATAGTTTCGGTATCTTGGGTGATCGTGTTCGCAGGGTTCCTGCTGTTAGTGTTTGGCATGGGAACGGGAGTACTGCCCAGAACTCTGAGTGTGAACATATGGGTTGCGGTAGTAGCATTTACCGCCACCTTCATGGGTCTTGCTTTCCTGTTGAGAGACAGACCGCCTTCTGATGCAGACATGGAGGGAGTGCGATGGAAATAGAACTGAATGAGCAGGAAAGAGATTTAGTGAGGTATATTTCGAGAAGGAATTGGAGTGTCTACGCTGTCGGCGGGGTCGTAAGGGACACTCTGCTGGGGAAGAATAGGGGAGACCTCGACATAGTTGTAGAAGCCCCTCAATTCAGGGAACTGGTTCAGCATCTAAAGCATCGGTATGTTGTCCTGAGAGATGGAATCCCTTACAAGACCGCCAAGGTCGTTCTTGACCATGACCCAAAGCTGGTAGTGGATGTTACGGTGCCGAGAGGCGAAATATATCAAGGTCCAGCGGACGACCCCGTAGAATATGAAGTGGGTGAAATATCCAGGGACCTGTCGAGGAGAGATTTCACTATCAATTCCATGGCATTGGGGTTGAACGGAGGTCAGCAGAATCTTCTGGATGCATTCGGAGGGGAGAAGGACCTGAGGAACGGCATTATCAAGTTCGTGGGAAATCCCGATAAGAGAATTGAGGAAGACCCCCTCAGGATCCTGAGAGCTGTGAGATTTGCCTCTGTCATGGGTTTCCGGATGGAACCGAATACGTTTGAAGCTATTTGTAGAAACGCACAGCGGCTGGGGCTTGTGAGCAGGGAAAGGGTACGTGACGAGATGGTAAAGGCCTCTCCTTCCTTCAAGAAGTTCTTCGATGGAGTAATCTCTATCGGGGCCGCTGATGTGATTTTTGGAATTGATGTCTCGCAGTGGGAAGGAGTAAAGCATGATTCCAGGGGGCATCATTACGGTGAATCTCTGCTGCAACACACAAGAGATATGCTGAGGTACATCGAAGGCAACGAATGGTCTTCGGGTGAACTCGTCCCCTTCGAGGTGAAACTGGCTGCGGTGTATCATGATTCGGGAAAGATAACGTCAATGGCCGTTGATGGAAATAAAATCACTTTTCATGATCATCCGAAGTTCTCGAAGGCGTTCGCGGGCCCTATCATCAGGAATTTCCATTTCAGCAGGGAGAGAGAGAATCACATAATGTTCCTGATAGCAGGTCACATGAGGTTTGTAGGTGTGAACAACCAGAGACCGTCCACGATCGCTAAGCATATAGTGGACGCGAGGCTGCAACATATACCTCTTCAGTGGTTGCTCGACCTTGCGACTCTCTCCAAAGCAGATGGCCACGCACCTCCTTCCCCAGAGCTGATGAGGAGGCTCTATGAAGTGGAGAGGCCAAGACCTGGAAGGCTCATGGAACTTCCTCCCGAAAGGAGGAAAGATTCAGTCAGGTCCATATGGATAGAGGACGCAAGTAAGGTCTTAAAGGAAGTGGAAAATTGAATCATTTTGTGCTCGTAAACGGAATGTGTTTTGACTGTCAGACAGTCAAGGTAGCGGTAGCCTACGTTGAGTCGGATTCTGGAGGTCGAAAAAGCCCTCCCCTGTGTGCTAATTGTGCGATGAATCGTTTATTGAGGTAAGAGCATGAAGCGATGCAGAAACTGTGACCGGTCATTCGAAGATTATCAAGAGTTCAAGGAGCATATTAGGGAATGCAACAGGAACAAGCTCACGATCGGTGACCTGGTTGTGAAGGTTGTTGGTAAAGGAGAGAGACTATGAGCGCTGAAAAATTGATTAAGGGCGATGAAAAAGTTTCGCTTAATGGTTTCACCGGTGGTATTATTGAACCGCAGAGTCCCGCCCCCGAATCTGGTTGGATTTTGAAATTTAAGGAAAGGAAGGAAAGGCAGGGGTGCTTGTTTGTGAAGGGTTCACCTAACTCAATCAATACTGAGAGGCCTATTGCAAGGATAGACCAGGATGGGGTGAACGAGAATGTG
>ATMD01000003.1 GCA_001856825.1 Thermoplasmatales archaeon I-plasma | reverse complement strand
AAATGGGAATGGACATCGTCTACGACGTGTCCCACAACATGGCAAAGATGGAAGAACACCTTGTAGAAGGGAGGATGAAGAAGGTGTTGGTCCACAGGAAGGGTGCAACAAGAGCCTTCCCTGCAGGAAGGAAGGAGCTTTCCAATCCTTTCCTTGAGACGGGCCACCCAGTATTGATACCGGGGACTATGGGAACAGCCTCATATGTTCTAGTTGGGACGGAAAGAGCGCTCAAGGAAACTTATGGTTCAACCTGTCACGGCTCTGGGAGGGTAATGAGTAGAAGCAGGGCTGTGAAGCAATATACGAATCAAGCCGTAAGTGAAAGCCTTGCAGGAAAGGGAATATACGTCAGGGCTGCTACGAAGTATGTCCTTCAGGAAGAAGCGCCGCTAGCTTATAAGGATGTTAACGAGGTAGTGAAATCGGTAGAGTGTGCAGGAATTTCAAGGATAGTCGCAAAACTTAGACCAGTCGGAGTGATGAAAGGATAAGGATCAGGGTGAATGCAATGCATATCAAAGACACCAGTGGAATCTTGTAGACCACCTTATAACCCTTTACCCAATATTTGTTAGGATTCAATTGTGTTGTAGCAGGAGGCCCTGGAGATTCCCGTGTTGCATTCACCACATATTTGCTTTTGGCAAAGATGAATGATGAAACCGTTCCCATAAGGCTCGCAATTAACACTACCGCCATTACGGGAGAAAAGAGGGAATCGATCAAAGGAAGATGAGGATATAATGGAAGCGTCACTGCCAGAGTCTGCAGCACCTTCACATCCCCTCTTCCAAAGTTTTTCAGCATTACGCCAAAAGTTTTCACCAACAGTATGGAATATGCTATGGATATTGTAAGTATAGACATTTCAAAGTAAAGGGGAACTATAAGTATGACATATGAAACAAGCGAAAACTTTCCCAGAAAGTATTCTGAAACGATCGGTATGATGAATAACGCAAGCCAGAAGTTAAAGAAAACATAATAAAAGAACAGCAGCAAATCAAGTGCAAGGAAGGTTATAGTTGTTATTTTCCTCTTCCTAAGGTCCTCTATTGCTGCATAAATCAGTACCACTAGTAAGATAACAGCAATGTAGGGATAGTTCCAGGGAAGCATCCAGAAGCTACCTCTTTGCAGTTGCGAAGAACTCTATCTTACCTGACTCCCTTCTCCTTGATATCCCAAATTCTGTCATTTTAAGTACTTCTTGCAGCTCGAAAATTGTTCCGTCCTTGCATACCCGGATGCCGTTGATGCTGCAACTGTCACAAATCCCTATGCCGCACTTCATCAATCGCTCAAGTGAGAAGAATATCCTTGTCTTCGTCTTCTTGTCTAGCCTGTCTATAAGTGTCTTTACCATTGGTTCTGGTCCGCAGACGAATACGTAATCGTATTCACTTAAGTGAGGAACGAATAGGTCAACAACCGTTCCCTTGAAACCAAGAGAGCCATCGTCAGTCGCTACCTTGTACCCATCCTTTATCAGGAAAAGGTCGTCCTTTGTCCTCGCTCCAGCAAACACGTCTCCGTCGTACTTCAGTATCATCGAATTAAGCGATGCAAGACCCGTTCCTCCCCCCACATATGCAACCTTCCCTGTTGGTCTCGGGTAGCTGTTACCGTATGGTCCCCTGAAAAATAGCCTGTCACCGGGCTTCAAGGTTGCAAGTGTTCTTGTAGTTTCTCCAAAGGTTCTGAACGTTATAGCAGGGGGATTTGAAGTGCTTGACAGGGACATGGGTATTTCCTTCCCACCGGGAACCCAGATCATAATGAACTGACCAGGTTCTGCGGAAATTTTCGAATCAAATACCAAGGTAAATACATCTTTATTATCTCTCTCAATACTAATCACCTTTGCGTGCTGCATTGTTCACCATCACCCCCACTATGTCCTCGAGTTTTGAGAACCCCTCAGAATCAAGGTATTTACTGATTCCCTCCTTAATGTCGGAGTATATGCGATAGTCGTCGTAAAGGAAGGCCGTGCCCACTTGTATGGCTCTCGCTCCGAGAAGGAAGAATTCAATTGCATCTTCCCATGTTGTAATTCCGCCAACCCCAACTATATCCTTCCCTGTTTCCTTGTAAACATCGTACACAGCCCGCAAGGCAACAGGTTTTATCCCTGGGGCCTGAATACCCTCCAACAACGTTTGAGAGGACAAATTTCCTGGAATATATCTCTACCCCAATAGCCCTTATCGTGTTTATCAGGACAAGTGCATCAGCCTTTTCAGATGCCTTGGCTAGGGAAATTATGTCCGTTACGTTTGGCGTCAATTTAGACCATATTTGGAGATTGGTCCTTCTCTTTATCTCAGTTATTATATCTTCTACAAGACCTACATCCTGTCCTACCTCGGATCCAACTCCCTGAACGTGTGGGCAGGACAAATTGAGCTCGACCTTGTCGAATCCCGCTGCCTCCACTCTCCTCGATAGAGTGACAAACTCCTCAACGCTTCCACCAAAAATCGATACCACAGTCCTCTTCTTTTCTGGGAATTCCTTGTACTCTTCAACAAAGTTGTCGATGCCGGGGTTTGGAAGACCGACAGCATTGAGGAGGCCGGTCTTGATCTCTGATATGACCGGAGTGGGGTACCCTGCCCTTTCACTAATGCCTATGGATTTAGTAACTACGGCTCCTGCTCCTGATCTTAGAGAGCGAAGAATTGATCCGGAGGTCTCGTCCAGTATGCCACTAGCTAGAATGACAGGATTTTCTATTGAAAAATTACCGACCTTCGTGGAAATCGAAGCCATCGAAGCAGATTTCCATGTAACATAAAAATTTAGGCATTGTCTGCAAGAACCTTTTTTCTCTGGGAATGGTACATCTCAATAATCTCCTGTTCGTTGGTTGCTTCGTCGGCTTTCTTGTCTGTTCTCCACTTACCCGTGAATCTCGGGAACCTGATTGCTAGTCCTGCTCCCTTCTTTACAATGTCGCGGCAGCAAGTATGAGTTGGGGAAAGTGTGATCTCAGCGCCCTTAACTTCCAGCACCAAGGACGGAGTGAACCAAAAATCAGCATCTATTGTGCTCTCTACCCTATGATCCCTGGATTTCAACGAATAAGGCTTTAGCATCCTGGGAAGATTATCTAGCTGTTCATCTGAAAATCCTGATCCAAGTTTGCATACTGTCCTGAACTTGTCTTCCTCTCGCGAGTAGACTGCCATCAGCAGTGCCCCGTATCCTCCACTTCTCTTCCCCTGTCCTCCAAAAGCCCCAACTACAACAAGGTCTACGGTATCCTCCATTTCAAGCTGGTATTCCCTTTTATATTTTATCCAGAGAAACTCCCTAGCTCCAGGTTTATAGATAGATTTGTCCTCAATGCTCTTCGCCATTATGCCCTCGCATCCAGCTTCCAGTGCTTCGTTGAAAAACCTTTCTGCAGATTCAACATCAGAAACGACTCTGCTCTTCGCAATTTTTATGTTCTGGCTCTCCTCAATCGTATTTGTTAATTTTAATCTCCTCTGTGCATATGGAACATCCATGAGATTAGTGCCATTGATCATCATTGCATCAAAGAGGAACAGCACAACAGGAATCTTCTCTATGGTCTCCTTGAGATCATACTTCCTTCCTCTCCTCCTGGATATTTCCTGAAATGGGAGCATTTCATTTGTATCCAAGTTGAAAGGTACCGCTTCCCCATCGAGAATGGCATTTTGGGCCTTTACACTCTTTCCGATTTCTTCGACAATATCTGGAAACTGAGACGTAATGTTTTCCAGCCTTCTTGAAAATAGTTCAACTTTGTTTCCTATCTTGTGTACCTGGGTCCTGAGCCCATCGTATTTATATTCTATAGCGAACCTTCCATCCATCTTTTCAAGGATATCACTTAGGGAAGGCAACCTTTCTGCTAGCATTGACCTTATAGGAATACCAGCTGTGACCTTTAAGCTCGTAAGGGAATCTATTCCGCCCGACATTGCCCTGTAAGCAAGCTCAGGGAGATTAGGCATGATGTTGTAAGCCCCCTCAACCATGTCACTTTTCTCCTTTGTCCCGAATGCAACTGCTATAGAATCAACTATAGTCATATCAGCAACACCAATTCGCATCTTTCCCGTAACGATCCTGATGAGGTACCTGACCTCTACCGGTTCTGCATTTTGGAGCAGGTCTAGCAGTATCTGAAGCTTTCTAGTCTGGGAACCTCCACCGCTTAACTTGGAAATTTTAAGGAGGGACCCATAAACCTTCTTGACAGTAAGCTCTTCAGAAAGAAGCGACGACTGTTTCTTGTTCCGTAGAAGTTCTTCTCCAATCTTACCCAAATCACCTTTTTTTACTAATTCCGTCTCAATAGTAGCTTCTTTAAGTCCACTCAATGAAGCTAATGCCCTTATAGCGATCTTCTCAGCAATTCCCAACTCGATTCCCTCATAATCGGGTGCAACTTTCCCCTGCAGAAGAAAGACTGTTTCCCTGATATCGTCCTCCGCCCTCTTTAGAAGACTTGATATCAGATCGACCATCTCAAGTCTTTTAGTTGTACTTTCAATTTTGTCAAGTATCTCTGCAAGCTCGAGGAACCTCACACATACAAATACGATATCTACTAATAAATATCGCCAATCTACTTTCCTTTTCATCCTACTAAGGGGTCTTTTGAAAGGGGAAAGGAAAAGCAAGTTTTACAATCACATTTACAGCTTGTCTTATTTCTGTAAGTTATGCTCTATGCCTATCAAACACGTGTAGCAACGGTCTATGGAATGGAACCGTTTTCTACTTTCCCATTGCCTAATCTGTAAGTCATCAGCAAACTTCCCTCTAAATGCTTTTATTTGAGTAGAAAATCTGGAACTGATCCAGTTGAGAAACAAAATTGAGATATCAAAGAATATTGGAAATTTCTTGGTTGTCTTATTCACTGGTTCGAACAGAGGGACTTAAAATGGTGGACGTTTTTATAATCGGTGCAATGAGAACACCACTCGGGAAATATGGGAAGTCACTTTCACCGTACAGCGCAATAGAGCTTGGAACTGTTGCAATCAAGGCAGCTGTACAGAATGCTGGAATCCTGCCATCCCAGGTACAGGAAGTTGTAATGGGCAATGTAATAGAGGCGGGACTTGGACAGGATCCAGCCCGCCAGGCAGCAATAGCTGCAGGCATTCCCGTCGAAGTATCTGGCTCCACTGTCAACATGGTGTGTGCATCTGGAATGCTGGCTATTGCAAATGCATTCTACCAGATTAAGGCAGGACAGAGGGATGTTATGGTCGTAGGAGGTATGGAAAGCATGAGTAATGCTCCATTCATACTAGATTCAAGCTTCAGGAGGGAAAATAAGGGGTTAAGCGCTTCAAGACCCGTAATGGATGCAATGATAAAGGACGGCCTATGGGACTTCAAGTATAACAAGCACATGGGTGCCATTTCTGATGAATGGGGCAAGGATCACGGCATAACGAGAGAGATGGCTGACGAGTATGCACTTGAAAGTTTCAAAAGAGCATCAGATGCAACCAAGAACGGTTACTTCAAGAAGGAAATTGCACCTATCAAAGGGTTTGACCTAGATGAAGGAATAAGGGAGACGAACAAGGAGATGCTCGCTGGACTGAAACCTGCATTCACCCCAGATGGCATTCTGACAGCCGGCAACTCATCGCAGATAACTGACGGAGCTGCCGCCCTGGTACTGGCTAATGAGGATTTCATAAACCAAAATTCATTGGAGAAGAGAGCCAAGATCATCGGGTTTGACACCACATCAATGGACCCTTACGACTTCCCCTTTTCTCCTGTCCCATCTGTAAAGAATCTCCTTAAGAGAATAGGGATGAAGATAGGTGACTTTGACCTGGTTGAACATAATGAGGCTTTTTCCGTTGCATCTATAGCCGTAAGGGATGGTCTAGGCATAGATTGGAAAAAGTTCAATATCAGAGGAGGTGCGATAGCGCTTGGTCACCCTCTTGGTGCATCTGGAGCAAGGATAGTAGTAACCCTTCTAAGGGAACTCGAGGATCTGAGGCTTGGAAGAGGAATCGCCACCATCTGCCACGGTGGTGGGGGAGCTTATTCCATGGCGATTGAGGCGATATAGATGAAAATAGGTGTGATTGGTGTAGGAATAATGGGTTCAGGCATTGCCCAGCTTTCAGCTACTGCTGGGCATAATGTAGTAGTGACTGATGTGAGCAAGGAATTCTATGACAGGGCAGTTCTATCAATGAACAAAAGTCTGGACAAGCTCATAGAAAAGAAGGTGGTAAACCAGAGCAAGGAAAAGATACTGTCTAGGATCACTTATTCTGAAGACCTCAAGGCATTCTCTGACTGCAACATTGTGATAGAAGCTGTAGTGGAAAATTTGAAGGAGAAGGTTGCGTTCTTCAAGAAACTGGAACCCATAGTGTCAAAGGATGCAATTCTTGCGTCAAATACCTCTTCCATAAGCATAACATCCCTTGCTTCCAGCCTCAAGGACCCAACGAGGTTCCTTGGAATTCACTTCTTTAATCCGGTTGCATTGATGAACCTTATAGAACTGATTAAAGGTGTCAAGACGTCGAATGAAGCACTAGAAAAGGCAATAGAATTCTCCAAGAGCGTCGGGAAGGAGTATGTTGTCGTAAACGACTCCCCTGGGTTTGTCACTACAAGGGTGATAGCGCTGCTAGTAAATGAGGGTGCGTTCGAATATGCTGAGGGTCTCGCTTCAAAGGAGGACATTGACAAGGCCCTAAAGTTAGGTGGCAATTTCCCGATGGGACCGCTAACGTTGGGAGACCTCATAGGCCTTGACACTGTAGTTAACATTATGGACGTGATGTACGATTCCTTCAAGGACCCGAAATTCAGGGCAGCACCAATTTTGAGGAAGATGGTAGAGGCAGGAAAGCTAGGAAGAAAGACCGGCGAAGGTTTCTACAAGTACTGAAAGGATGTGACGGTAGAGGCAATTAAAGATTTTGGATCAAGGCAGCTTCTCGGCCATTCGACAGACTTGAATTCACAGGATAGAAGAAAAAATAAAAAAAGAAAGTGTTTTAGCTATTCGTCAGGCTCTGCCCATATGTCTGAAGACCTCCATTCCGGTTCCCTTGAGATCTTCATCTTAATTTTCATCCCAACCTTGACCCTCTTCATATCCTTTGTCTTCAGTCTTGTCAGGAAAAGGGTGTCAACACCCTCCAGCTCGACGTATACAAGCTGAAACGGAAGGTCCTTTAGGAATTTCTCTCCAGAGAAATAGAGCGTTGTAAAGGTATGTATTCTTCCCTTCCCGGATATCTGTACCCACTTTGTTTCTCTCAGGCAGTACGGGCAATCAGACCTCGGAGGAAGGAATGTCTGCTTGCAGTGGTCACATCTGGTAGCCATGAGTTTTCCGTCAGACAGCGACGTGAAAAATTTTGTTGTCTTGCCGTAGGAATGCTTGTAAGTAATTTCGTACGGCGTCTTTATTATCAACGGGTCAAATGAATAAACTTCCGTCATCTCTTTCACCTCTCCATTATAGTAGCCGTTACATAGGTTCCCGGTTCCGGCATGGGAGTGTATCAGTCCCCTTTCCGCACCCTTTATCTGTGTCTTGTCAGATCCGTGGAACTTCCCAGCAACGCCCTGGAGTTGCCAGAACATTTCAACTCCCTGCATCACACCAGTGGCCCCTACTGCATGCATGGCACCAATCAGGCCTCCGGATGGATTTACCGGGAGATCACCATCGAGTGCAGTAACCCCCTCTTCTATCAACTTGCCTCCCTGTCCGTATTTTGTAAGGCCAAGGTCTTCATAAGTCTGGATCTCGCTGCTCGTATACGCATCATGGAGTTCTATCAGGTCCAGCTGCTTGAGTGGATTTGTTATTCCTGCCATCTTGTAGGCTTGCCTGGCCGATTCTCTTCCTGCCCTGAACGAGTGGACGCCGGGATACTCAAGCCCCTTGTACCACTCCTTTTTCTCATGAGGAAGCATGGGAACTCCCGCAAGTGTCCTTGGCCTGTCTCCCGCCCTCATGGCGTCCGTTCCCGCTCCAGTGCCGGTGATCCAGATAGGTGTATCGGTTATTTTCTTTGCCTTTTCCTCTGATGCGAGTATCATCACCGCTGCGCCATCACTCATGAGGCATATGTCGAGCCTTTTTAGAGGGAAAGCAACGTAAGGCGACTTAAGGACGTCGTCAACTGTTATCTTCCCTCCGTCTTTCATTGCGTAAGGGTTCATCTTTGGGTTTGTCTGTGCGAACTTGTTGTGCTGTGCGTTGTTCCTGTTCTTTACCGCTACCATTGCCATCTGTTCCTCTGTCGTCCCGAATTCCTCCATGTGCCTCTTTGCCATAAGAGCATAATAACCGCTATAGAAACCACCTATAGGGAAATCCCAGTCAGTATCCGATGCTAAGGCTATGAATTCGTTCCCCTTCGCGGTGTTCACTTCAGACATCTTTTCAAATCCTATGACCATCGCTACATCGAGGAGACCACTAGCTACGTGCGCATATGCATCTCGAACGGCAAGACCTCCAGTTGCACCTCCTCCCTCAATCCTTACCGAAGGTTTTGGATTGAATCCAAGGTAGTCTTGAATGATTGAACCGAACAGAAGCTGATTCTCGAAGTGGTCTGAGAAGTAAGAAACTATAGTCCCGTCAATATCATCTTTCGAAAGGTTTATGTTGTTATCAAACAGGGCCATTCTTGCAGCCTCTGCGGCCAGTTCCTCCTGTGTTTTGTCCCGCCGGGCCTTTGAGAAATAACTCAGGCCTCCAGCAACTACTGCTACTTTTCTTGGCAATTAATCACCTATTGGGCTAAACTTTAATTGTTAATAAGCGTTATTTTCTGGCAACAACTATTTTCTTCTTATTCAAAAAGCTGGAACGAAGATGTCAGTAGTAGTAATATTCACCAATTTTCCTCTGTTCTGTATCTAGCCTTGATTCTGGCTTGTTTATTCTTGGTCTCTGGGTATTTTCGTCTCTCCTGAAAGTTATGTTAAGGTTCTTGAGGAAGAGGTTCATCCCATCTTTCAGGCTCAGTGGCCCATACGACCTACCCTGTTTCCCTCCTTCCCCGGCGAATACTATCAGGGATGTAGAAATGAGGTCTATGAAATAGATGTCATGGTCAACCACCATTACTGCATTCTTGTTGTTTTCAGCGAACCTTTTTATCATTCTCGCTACGATCATTCTCTGGTCAGCGTCGAGATATGCAGACGGCTCATCAAGTATGTATACATCTGCCTCCTTTCCAAGTGTCTTTGCTATGTAAACCTTCTGCAGATCACCACCTGAGAGTTCAGAAACCTGGGTATCTCCTATGCTTTCCAAATTTAGGGGTCTCATTATATCATTCTTGAACTGACTGTCTGATACCCTGTCACCAAGACTCATTTCCAGGAATTCAAGTACTGGCATCTGGAATTCTGATTCCGGGCTCTGGGGCTTGAAAGATGTCTTTACAGGGTTATCAACAATTCCGCTGTCAGGTGAAATCTCTCCTGCAATCATCTTTACAAATGTCGACTTGCCTGTTGAGTTAGGACCTATTACGCCGACTACCTGGCCGTGTCTGAGCTCTCCCTGCTCAGTGTTCAACTGGAAGTTTTCAAATTGCTTAGTGAGATGGGTCCACGAGACAAACGGAACAAGGCTCCTGTCAAGTTCTGGTGGTTTCCTCGAAAACTTTATTTCATAATCCCTGAACTTCATGTTCTCCTGTTTGATATATCCGTCTAGGTACGTATTAATGGCAAGCCTAGTGGCGTACGAGCTGCTAACTATCCCGTATCCCCTTGCTTCTCCATATGTAAGGTAGATATAGTCAGTCATGAAATCCAGGACCGCGAGGTCATGCTCTACGACCACTACCTTCTTTGTCTCTGAAAGCTTCCTTAACATTCTGGCAATCTTCAGCCTTTGAGATATGTCAAGGTAAGATGAAGGTTCATCGAAGAAGTATAAGTCTGCCTGTTTAAGTAAAGCAGCTGATATAGCAAGTAGCTGAAGTTCACCCCCTGATAAGTACTTCACGTCTTTATCAAATATCCCTCCAATTCCCATCTCTTCAAGTTTTTGCCTCCCATTTTCACCGTACTGCTTCAGGAGCTCACTTACCTTTCCAGAGAAATGCTTGGATATCGAGTCCACATACTGCGGCTTCAGTGAGATTTTTAACCTCCCTGAATACACGCCACTCAGGAATTCTCCGAGGTAGGTACCTTTGTACTTTTCAAGAACGATCTCCTTCTTGCTTTCTGGCTTCCCAAAATTGGGAATTAGCGAGCCATTTAAGATGTTCAATATGGTTGTTTTCCCCGTGCCATTCTGGCCCAGCAATCCAATTACGCCTTTAATTTCAAGGGAGGGTAGTCCGTAGAGGACAAAGCCATTTGCACCGTACCGGTGGACTTCCTTTCCGTTCTGCCTTTCCGGAACCCCTATGATTTTTATTGCTTCGTACGGGCATCTATGGGCGCAAATTCCGCACCCAATGCAGAGTTCCTCATGAATCTGTGGAAAGCCATTCTCCATAAAGTCCACTGCCATGATCTCGTTCCTTACAGGAGGGCAGTAGAACTGGCATTCCTGCCGACAATTTTTAAAGTGACACTTATCCAGGTCTATGACTGCTACGTGCATCCGTACCTATATCTTCATCTTCCAGACATCGTCAGGAAGTCCGTCGTAGACCATGGATTCCGTGGAGACAATTTCGTCTACCTTATGACCGCTGCTGTACGCAAGTTTCTTAACGTTTTCCGGTCTGATGAGCCAGTAGTGAATCCTCCATTCCCTTCCATCAAAGAGGGTTGTTTCCTCCCTTTCAGTATCTAGAATACCAAGGTCTTCGAGCATGTAAAATGCATCTCTGTCCTCTGGCTCAAGCATGTTATCTATAACATATCTGCTATAGCCGAAGAAATTGAGCACATGGAAGGCGATATCGTACGCCTCCTGCTCACTCATCCTCTTGCTCTGCCTGCTCATGCCATTTGATATTGCTCTGGCCATTAGGTCAACCGTAATAGGTCCATCAGCAAACGATTGTTCTACCAGCGTCATATGAAGTCACTTGACTTTCATGTAAGTACAAAAAAGCTTATAAACTTAGTCATCAGAAATTGGACTCAGGATTAAAACTTGGTCTATCAGGAAATTATGGTAAATGCAGTCATCTGAACCGGGTGGATATCAATCCCAAAAATATTAAATCAACGAAACCTTGACGATTCATATGATAGAATTCGACAGTGAGATGGTCGTAAGGTTCCAAGACATGCGATCACCTATCAGCTACTTTTCAAAGGTTTACGGCTTCAACGGCTACCTCAATTTTTACAAAAGAGGGGAAAAGACTGAAGCTGTTGTCACATATCTGAGGGAGGGGAAAACCATGGACGATTTGAGAAAGGCAATCAGATCCCGCGGTTTTGAATTCGTTGACAGGAAGGCAGGGGTCTCCGTGAAGGTCGGGGAGGAGTGCTATGTGTGCGAAGTAATTGACTCTCTGCTAAACGTGGACAACGCCCTCATAGAAGTGCCTATCTTCGTACAAGATGGTGACGTTGTAATTAGAATAAAGTTCTTCAAGTCGTCTGCACAGATTCAAAGAATCATCTTCAAAGATTCCGAAAACAGGGACTTTTTCAGCATAGACTACCTGGGCCCGACGAGGAGCGACAAGGACTGGCTCCTGGAGAATGAGAGAGGGTGGGAAATGAAGAAACTCATATTCTATGTTGTCCCAACAAATTCCTTTACGCTAAAATATTCTAAATCTAACAAGAATTTCGTTGCGGGAATATCTGTCAGAGGCGTTGACAGAACAGGGTTTCTTAATGTGTTCTACGAAGTAAATGGGGAGTATCCTGAGTGGGAGACCAATCTGCAGAAGCAGGCGAAGAAGTTCAAGCTAATACAAAGGCTTGAGAACGGTTACAAGGTGTTCCACGCCATAGTCCCAGAACAGGGCATCCTTATTGATCCCTACAAGCTTTCAGACGTCGACCTTCCATTCAACTATTCCCTTGAAATTTCTGGTGATAAATCAAAGGTCACAATGATATTTGAAAAGAGCAGCCTGGATTCATTCTTTAGATCAATCGGCCAGATCAAGGAGGAGGAGCTCCTTGATTCACAGCTTGACATAAAGTCAGTGGAAAAATACCCGTAAGTTTTAGAGGATTGTACTAAAATTAGAAAGTTGTACCAATAATTAGTTAATATAAGCTACAGTCTTTCCAACATGAGAAAGGCACTAATACTAACGATGGTGGTAGTGTTTGCACTCATGGCAGTTCCACTTAGTTCTGCGACAGTAATCCACGCCACCATAAACACGAAGACAAATGAGGGCTTCGTGAACGCAACCAGCAACTACGTTCTCTACTACACATACCCAAGCAATAGTTCGACGGCACAATCCCTTAACGGAACGGTGATATGGATGAACGCTACCTCTTATCTCAACAGCTCAGGGAAACAGTTCCTTGAACAGAACATGAATGATTACCAAGGCCAGAACCAAGACAGGAATCATAATGGGAACGATCCGAATGAAGCGAATGATTCCAACGATTCTAACGGAAATACCACAGCAGATTCAAATTCCACGATCAACGCCACCAACAATGCGACGCTTCCAACAATTCACGTTGTCAATGCAACACTGAACTACCAGCTACACGCTTTCGCCAATCTGACTAACTTGACCATATTCAGGAACCTAACAATATCCCTGAAGATCTCCAACATCACAAAGAAGGTGGGAAACAACACGACAGTGATAGACATGTCCTGGAGGGCATTCAGGGTGCAGGGTCAGTTGATGGGGGATTTCAGGGGATTCATGAATCTACAGGTTCCGCATGACGGGCTGAAGGTGCAATCAAGTGTAAACACAAATATGGACGTCAATATGCTTGGAGACATGGGTGATTTCGGAGAGGACGGGCAGGGGGGAATGTTCCAGCTAGGGTCGTTCTTCATGAATGACGGATTCGGGTCCCACGTAATGAATTTCGGGACAATAAATTTCCATGTGTTTTCAGTACCATTGCAGCAATGGGCAAGGGTCTATAATCCTTCTACGAATAGCACTTCCTTCTTCTATAACGCAACTTCCAATTATTCGCTTAACGAATCAGTCAGCGTGAATGGCTCTAGCTATTCCCTAAAGCTCATGACCGATCCAAGTGCTGCAATAACAACTAACGGCAAAGCCATACCCACATCTTCAAATGAGCTCGTAGTTTCGACTGCCTCAGCACCCGCAACTTCGCTATCTTCAACAAGCACCCTTGTAGTAGTTGGAATAGTAGCTATAGTGGCAATTGGGCTGTCAGTTTTGCTGATGCGCAGGAAAGTCAAGAAGTAGATTCCCTATTATAGCCCTTTTTTCTTTTATTTTTTACCTACGACGAAGAATTATTAACGAGGAAAAGCAGATATATCAAACTTGATAACCTAATCCTGATGTATAGTCTTGAATCTTATGCCCTTAAATTTGATTTTAAATTTAGGGACTTGAAATATGAGTGTGTTGAGGTCATCAAGGGAAAATTTTCTGGTGAACTCTTGCTTGACAATGAAAACCTGTCCGTCAATTCCGTCAGGATTGATGGAAATGAAGCCAAGTTCAGCATAGCTGACAAAAAACTGAAACTGGATCTCGTTGAGGGGAAGGAGATAACGATAAATTTCTCAGGAAATATTTCAGAAACTTCCCTTATGGGAATTCATGATGTGAAGTACGAGAATGGACATATTATTACGACTCAAATGGAGCCTACAGGAGCTAGGTCCGTATTCCCCTGCATAGACGAACCTGCAGCCAAGGCAAGATTCAAGGTGGAAGTAAACGTGGATGAGGAGGTTGAAGTTATATTCAACACCCGCAACGTATTGAGGGAAGTGGCAAATGGCAGGGCTCATTTTGTGTTTGACGAAACACCACCGATGTCCACTTATCTAATATACATAGGAATAGGGCATTTTCAAACGATATCAAAGAGGAACAAGGAAAGAATGCTCTACCTTGCAACCTCCCCCGGTAAGGCCAAGGAGGGTAAGTTCTCACTCAATCTTCTCAGCAAGCTCTTCACAAAATACGAGTCGTATTACAAGATAAGATTCCCCCTACCAAAGATGCATCTTATTGCTCTCCCTCAATTCGGAGCAGGCGCGATGGAAAATTGGGGGGCCATAACATTCAGGGAGACTGCACTCCTGATAAACCAGTCTACCAGTTTTTCCTTCAAAAAGCAGATTTCATACGTAGTATCACATGAATTCGCCCACCAGTGGTTTGGCGACCTTGTAACAATGAAATGGTGGGACGACCTCTGGCTTAATGAATCATTTGCTACCTTTGTAGGGTACAAGATTCTTGCTAAGATCTACAAGGACTGGAATCTATGGGAAGATTTCCAGCTTCAGGAGACCTTGTCCTCCATGCAAAAGGATGGCCTTCTTTCCACCCATCCTATCAGGGTGGAAGTGAAGAATCCTGACGAGATTTCAGAGATATTTGATGACATCAGCTACGGGAAGGGGGCTTCAATACTTCGAATGACAGAAGAGTTCATCGGGGAATCGAGATTCAGGGAGGGGATATACCAGTATTTGAAAAACCACCAGTATTCAAATGCTACAGGAGAGGACTTATGGACGTCTCTTTCGGTTGCAAGTAAGATAGACGTGAGCAGTCTAATGAAATCATGGCTGGAAAAGGGAGGTTTCCCACTGGTGAAGGTAAGGGAAGAGGGTGGTTGGTTGAGGATATCCCAGCAGAAGTTCACATATCTCGGTAACGATGATCAGTACATATGGCAAATTCCTCTCTTTATTGAGCAATCAGGAAAGAAGAGAAAGTTGTTGCTTAAGGAGAAGGAAAGAAGGATGAGATACAAAGAGAATATGAAGATAAACGGGAATGGAGAGGGATATTACCGGCTCCTGTTTGAAGGAACATTGATAGACAGGATGCTTGGCAGTGGTTCTTCCCCTGAATTTGTCATGAAGCTGATAGATGACTATTACGCTTTCCTCATGTCTGGAGCAATAGATTTGCAACAATTTGTCTCTCTAGTTGAAAAGCTCAGGGAGAGAGATGAGTACAGCATAGTTCTAAGACTTGAATCAATTCTTGCAGAATTAAACACTATAATTGACTCTGACACTCTTAACACCTTATTCGTGAATTATCTTAGGGAAAAGCTACCCAAATTCAGCGATTCAGATGAGGAGAATTCAAAGGTAGTACTTGAAAGGATACTTACCGCTTTAGCGTTGCATGACAAAAATTTCAGAAGTACAGAGAAATTGAAGATAAATGATTATCCCAGCGTAATGGCCGAGGAAAGAAATGCAGTCCTGATATCCTCTGCTATAGAGGAATTCAACAAGGACAGATTGTGGGGAATGCTGAAATCGCCTGAGAATGATATGGAACTTGTTCGTGTCATGCACGCAATGGCTCACCTGCCAAAGAATGACGAGATAACAAACTTCCTTGACTTTGTAAAGTCCAAGCCTGAGTACAGGGCCAACTTCATCTACCCCATATTTGAAGCTATAACATCCAGGAACTACAGGAAAGATGTCTGGGGATGGATGTCAAAGAATTTAGCGACTATCAGGGAAGTTTTTGCCGGCAGCAGTACGGTCTCGAGACTGATCGAGGATCTCATAGCGATTGCAGGAATAGGAAACAGACCACTTGTTGACCAGTTCATATCCAGGGAAAAAGTTCCAGAGGCAGCCAGGGCGGTAAAAAATGGACTTGAAAAACTGGAGATAAATGAGAGGCTGATACAGAGAGCGCTCAAATCATAACGGATTTATAATATTCGTCAATCTGGTAGAGATAAAGGATGAACTTATACGAATATCAAGCAAAGGAACTTTTCAGAAAGTACGGTATACCAATTCCTACAGGAAGACATGTTGCTTCAGAGAAAGACCTTCAATGGGAAAAATTCCCGGTTGTTGTCAAGGCCCAGGTCCTGACGGGGGGAAGGGGGAAAGCTGGAGGAATAAAATTTGCAGATAATTCCAAGGACCTGATGGAGAAAGGGAAGGAAATCCTTGCAATGAGCATTAAGGGACTGAAGGTCAGAAGCCTGCTGCTGGAGGAGAAATTAGACATAGCGAAGGAGTACTACCTATCAGTAACTCTCGACAGGAGCACAAAGAGACCTATAATCATCGCATCCACGTCTGGTGGAGTTGAGATTGAGGATGTACCAGATTCAAAGATCGTCAAATACTGGATCGACCCCACCATAGGATACTCGCCATTTGTGGGGAGGGAGGTTGCATTCAAAATGAATCTCCCGCCAGACGAATCAAAGCAGTTCCAGGACATACTTGCCAGGATGTTCTCTCTTTATGAGGGGTATGATTGCGAGCTTGTGGAGATCAATCCGCTCGTAGTACTGAAGAATGGTAAGGTACTTGCTGGCGATGCAAAGATTGTAGTGGATTCTGACTCGCTGTTCAGGCACACGGACCTTTCGGAGAATCCTGCTGAGAGGACAGATCTTGAGGAACTTGCATACAAGAGAGGATATGCGCTTGTGGAACTCGGGGGTGACATCGGCGTAATTGCGAATGGAGCAGGTCTCACTATGGCAACCCTTGACGGACTGACATTAAAAGGGCTGAAACCGAAGAATTTCCTTGATCTTGGCGGAAGCGATGACGTGGAGAAGGTTGTTGGCGCGTTCCAGATCCTGAAAGAGGCCAAGATACGGGCAATTCTGATCAACATATTTGGTGGCGTGACCCACTGCGATACGGTGGCAAATGGCATAGCAGAAGCGAAGAAGAGAGTGGGGATTGGTGTACCAATAGTTGTAAGGCTTTCGGGTGTTAACGAGGACATAGGAAGAGGTATATTGAAAGAACATGGGATAGAGGCATATTCAGATATGATGGATGCAATAAACGAAGTTGTGGAAGTGGTGAAGTAAGATGAGCATTCTTGTGAATGAAAACACCAGAATTCTTGTCCAGGGGATTACTGGACACCAGGGTTCGTTCAATGCAATACAGATGCAGAAATTCGGATCGAAGGTCGTCGCTGGAACATCGCCTGGCAAGGGAGGTACTGAGGTTAGTGGAATACCCGTATATAACACTGTGCGCGATGCACTCGTTGAGAAACCCAATGCAACATTCATTTCTGTAGCTGCCCCGTACGTATTGGACGCTGCAAAGGAAGCAATGTACAGTGGAATAGACTTGATATACATTCTGACAGAGAAAGTACCGTACCAAGACACGATGAAAATAGTTAGCCTTGCGAACAAACTTGGCAAAAAAGTCCTGGGTCCAAATGGACCTGGAGCTACGTCTCCCGTTCTCTTGCAAGCTTGGGATAATGCCTAACCAGATTTTCAGGAAAGGAAATGTAGGTGTGATCTCCAGAAGCGGTACTCTTACCTATGAGATTGTGAACCAGATAACTATCAACGGTCTTGGGGAGAGTACTGTCATTGGGCTCGGCGGGGATCCAGTAACCGGTATGAACTACATAGATGCGCTCGAAGAGTTTAAAAAAGATGAGCAGACAGCAGCAGTGGCAATGGTTGGGGAAATCGGAGGTACCGCAGAGGAAGAGGCTGCTGAATACATAAAGAACAACTTCAACAAACCTGTTGTAAGCTACATTACCGGGAGGAGTGCACCACCTGGCAAGAGGATGGGACACGCAGGCGCAATTATATCAAGGGGCAAGGGAACTGCTGAATCAAAGGTCAAAGCCCTTGAGGAGGCTGGCGTTAGAGTGGCATCCTATCCGTACGAAATACCTTCCCTTCTAAAGGAGGTCTTGAAATGAAGAGGGATATCATCTCCGTCCTGGACATGAAGGAAGATTTCGATAAATTTGTTGATGAAGGCCTGAAACTAAAGAAGAGTTTCAAGTCCGGCAAGAAGGACTCTTCAATGGACAGAAAGACACTTGCAATGATATTTGAGAAGGCATCAACCAGGACTAGGGTTAGCTTTGAAACCGCTATGACTCAGCTAGGAGGACATGCAATTTATCTCTCCCCAAGGGACATGCAGATGGGCAGGGGGGAGACAATAGCTGATACTGGAAGGGTACTATCTGGAATGGTCGATGGGATTCTCTACAGAGCATTCGAACACGAGAACGTGGTTGAACTCGCAAAGAACTCGTCAATTTCCGTCATAAATGGACTCGACAATCTAGAACACCCGACGCAGATAGTCGCAGACTTCATGACGATAAAGGAAGCAAAGGGCAAGTTCAAGGGATTAAAAATTGCGTACGTTGGCGATGGAAATAACACTGCGAATTCCCTTATGTTGGCGGCAGGGCTAGTTGGCTCTGACTTCTGGATAGCGACACCAGAAGGTTTTGAACCACAGGAAAAATTCGTAAAAGACGCAAAGAATCTTGCAAAGAAACACAAATCTGAGATAGAGGTCACAAATAACTTCAAGGAAGCAGTTGCAGGTGCTGACGTTGTTTATACCGATGTCTGGGTTTCCATGGGAGAGGAAGGAGAGAAGGAGAACAAAGAAAAGAAATTCAGAAGCTTCCAGGTAAATGAAAAGATGGTTTCCCTCGCAAAGGATGATTACATTTTCATGCACTGCCTTCCAGCACACAGGGGCCTCGAAGTGACAAATGCTGTTGCCGATTCCAAGAATAGTGTTATATTCCAGGAAGCGGAAAACAGGTTGCATGCTGAAAAAATCATACTGAAAAAGGTGATAAAGTAGAAATCTGGTCACAAAAGGGATTAGAAAATTGTTCCACAACCTATTTAAAGTATGATAAGATTGAAATGCAATGAATAGTGGAATCTACCAGAAATTGAAAAAAGAAGGTGACTACGTTCCGAGATTCCTGATTAAACTTTGGCAAATAAGGATAAAGGAGAAGTTTGGGCTTGAAGTGGACAGCGATATTGCTGCGGTCATCGTAAAGATCGTTCACGAGAGAAGCACGTGGAAGCTATCACGCGCTGAGAAATACATTACCGCCCTCCTCAAACTAAAGGGGGAGTCAAAGGAAGCGGCAGAGAAAGAAGCGAAAGAACTTGTGAAGACTGTACTTGAATGATTTCTGCACACTGGTATATTAAATAAAAGGAACCTTGTTTTTGCGGCTTCTGGGTATTATGGGCATAGTACCGTTAACAATATTAGCGAATTCCGAATATCAATCTCGGATGCGCCAGTTTAGCACCTGGCATGATTATGTGAGAACCAAATGAAGCAGATATCCCTGGAAATGGAATTGTCACGACTGACGAAGTTGAATAACAGGAGCCCGCTCATGGAACAGTATCCAACCCCTCCTGACATTGCAGCTAAAATGCTATATCGGGCACTGGGAGATGGTTGCCTCGAGGGAATGACTGTGGCAGACCTAGGTTGCGGAAATGGGATATTTGCAGTCGGGGCACTCATGCTTGGAGCAAGGAAGGCGTACGCCATCGACATAGACCAGAACGCCATATCTGTTACAGGTGAAAATTCACGACAGTTCGGAGACAGAATAATCCTATTGAAAGAGGATATTGAAGAATTCAACGTTCCAGTCGATACAGTACTGATGAATCCCCCATTTGGGAGTCAAAGAAGGAACGCTGACTTACCTTTCATAGAAAAGGCTCTAGAATATTCTAAAGATTTTTATATCGTGCTTAATTACAAAGCTGGCGATTTCTTGGAAAAAGTCATAAAAGGAAAAGGGGAAATTATCTGGGAGGAGAACATAGGGATTCCCCTTGCCCATACGTATGAATTTCACAGGAAGGAGATAAAGATGATTCAAGCTAAAATGTCGCGGGTGAAAGTATGGTAGGTCGGTTAGTGCTACCGGGCCAATATATTGGAACTGAGGAAGAATTTCTCGCTGGGAGCGGAACTTATGAGGAAGATGGGAGGGTTTATTCTGCCAATATTGGAAATGTCGAGGTCAGCCCTGATTTTAAGGTGAGAGTTAAGGGGAGAAGGGAAGATATCATAATACAGCCCGGGGACGAAATCATAGGAGTGGTATCTGAAATCAATGAGCCTCTGGTAGTTGTAGCAGGCGAATATCTCATAAGGGCTGGGAAGGCGTACGAAATCAAGACTAGAGCCCTCGTACACGCGAGCAGGATCACTGGGCATTATCTGGACCAGTGCTCCAAGGTTGTTAAGGCAAGGGATGTCATTAGGGGCAAAGTGGTTTCCACAAGGGGGAAGATAGACCTTACGATGGAACCCCCGGATGAGGGTGTCATCTTTGCATACTGCTCTAAGTGCAGGAAACCTCTGCAAAGGATTAATAGTGGTCTCTATTGTACTTACTGTCAGAGAAACGAAGTCAGGAAAGTATCTAGGAAATATGGAGAAATCTCCGAAGGGGTGAAGAAAAAATGAAGCCTGAAGCTGGTGAAAATAAGATCAATGTTGAAAAGCTGGATGTTGAAGTAAAACATCTTAGGAAGGAAGTCGAGAACATGAAAGTAATTCTAAGGGGGCTTCTCCAAGTGGTGATGGAGAATGAGGAAGAAGACGATTACTACGAATATACTTAGGTGATATATATGGCAGTTCCTATGGCAGTTATGCAGAGTTTGATGCAGAAACCGATTTCCCTTCTTCTGAAGGATAACACAGTACTGGAGGGAGTCCTGGAAAGCTATGACGATTACATGAACATTGTGATAACCAATACTGAGGAAATAACGGAGACGAACAAGAGAAAACTAGGCACAGTGATTCTTAGGGGAAGCAACGTGGTCAGGATATCACAGAAGTAATTTCCAGGTCATCCTGAACAGTTCTTTCAACCGGAATGCGCTTGGGCCTCATCTAACTATTTAAAATGGGAATGAATTACACATTTAAGAAATAGGATGATCGTTCTTGGAATAGAGAGTACTGCTCACACGGCCTCAGTTGGGCTCGTGGAAGACGGCGAGATTAGGGGGGTCAAATCGGATTCATACAGGCCTCTAACTGGAGGGATTAACCCAAGGGATGCAGCTGAACACCATAGAAAGGTGTTTCCAGATCTACTTTTGTCGCTGCTCGATGAGAAAGAAGTTGGGATTTCTGATCTGGACAAGATCGCATTCAGCATTGGACCTGGGCTTGGGCCATCTCTGAAGGTAGGGGCTGAGCTGGCGAAGTATCTTTCCATAAGATATTCAAAGGTTCTAGTTCCAGTGAATCATGGCGTAGGGCACCTGGAAATAGCAAGGAAGATGTCTAAGTTTGAAAACCCTCTCTTCCTTTATGTTTCTGGGGGTAACACCCAGCTTGTTACAATTGGTGAATATAAGTATTCTGTACTTGGGGAGACACTTGACATCGGGGTAGGTAATTTCCTTGACAAGATAGCAAGAGACCTTGAGATCCCTTTCCCTGGGGCCCCAGTTCTTGAGAAGCTTGCAAAGGGGGGTGAAAAAGTTTTTGATTGTCCCTACACGGTGAGGGGAATGGATGTCTCTTATTCAGGCCTATATACTTCACTCAAGAGAAGGATTGGGAAAGAACGCAGAGAGGACATTGCATTCAACGCTCAAGAATATGCCTTCACAGCACTCGCTGAGATAGTTGAGAGAGGAATGGCACATTTTGGACTTACAGAATTCAGCATAACCGGTGGAGTGGCCAGGAATAGAAGACTAAGGGAGCTGCTCTCAGGCATGGCAAAGATGCGTGGGTATAGTTATTACTTCCCTGACGACACATATCTTTCTGACAACGGGGCAATGATAGCTCTTGCCGGGTACATGAGCGACTTGGAGGCAGATGAAAACATTATGCTGCAGCAGATGGACAGGGTCGATTCCAGGGAGAGCAGGTGGATAGGGAGGAGGAAACTCCATCCAAGGGCAATGGTTGGTGGAGAGAGCGTTATTGAGAGGTCATCATTTGAAGGGATTGAATGCGTGATAAAGAGAAGAAGAGGAGGGGAATACAGGAATCCGGAAATTAATATGAGGATCAACAACTCAAGGATAAAGCGAGAGATCAGGCTGCTGCATGCTATTGGTTCGGAATCAGTTGGCAGACCATTAGTGCTATACGTGGACATGCCTTCCTCTTCAATCTATCTGAAGATGCTCCCGGGAAGGGTAATGAGCCAGATGATTTCAGAACCGAATATTGATCAAGTTCTCAGGCTGGTTGGAGAGAGAGTAGCGCAGCTGCACGACAGAGGGATAAGCCATGGTGACCTTAGTCTGGGGAACGTTATGTTCGATGGGAGTATATCCTTCATAGACCCTTCAATGGGTGACCAAAATGCTGAAATAGAGCAGTTAGGTGTTGATATACATCTGATGAAGGAGTCACTGAGCTCCCTCGGCAAGGGTAATTCATTCAAATACTTCCTTGAGGGATACAGTAAATGCACTAGATTTGATGAGGTGATGCAGAAGGTGAAGGAAATAGAGGATAGGAGGAGGTACACTTGATAATTGTCACCTCAAACAGAGGTAAATACAGGGAATACAAGGAAATTATAGGAAAGCACTTCAATTTAAAGCTCATGCTAATGAGGTATCCTGAAGAACAACTCGACACGATAGAGAAGGTTGCAGAAAGGTCGGTTTACTACCTGTCAGGCACAATAAACGACGATTTCTTTATAGATGATTCTGGTTTATTCATAGAGGCATTAAGAGGTTTCCCGGGGGTCTACTCGTCTTATGTGAATAAGACGCTCGGAAATGAGGGAATTCTTAGATTAATGGAAGGCACATCTAACAGGAAGGCAGAATTCAGGACATGTATCGCTTATTACGATGGTAAGCTCAATCTGTTCACTGGAAAGGCACGTGGAACGATCTCTGATGCTGCGAGGGGAGAAAACGGTTTTGGATTTGACCCAATATTCATTCCGGTAGGGCAAGAACTTACTTATGCGGAAATGACACTTGAGAAGAAAAATTCTCTTTCGCACAGGTACAGAGCAGGGAAGGCATTTTTGAAATTTCTTACGAAAAAGGCAATATAGGCCTTTAAAATGCCATGCGGATGGAACGTGGAACTTACAAGGAATTCAAGATTCCGATATCCCTCGTCATGTTGGCTATAACACTTTTCCTCTTTATATTAGTTGTAATCTACTTCTTCAGCCTGGGAATTCTGCCACTGAATTTTCAGTCATTCCTGACAACCCTAGGTGGATGGACTTACTACATTTTCCTCTTTTCACTCGTTGGAATAATTTATTTTGCTTACCTTCTCGCATCCACGGTCTCACAGAGGAGAAAGTTCGAAGAACTGATCCTCACGGACAGCAAGGCCACGTTTGTAAAGAATGAAAGGGACCTGGACATTATTTCAAGGAAGCTTGGCCCATCATTCAGGAAGAGGTATGAGGAGAAGAAGGACCAGCTTAGGGTCAGATAGTCCTACGAACTGAGTTTTGAGAGAATAATTCACTGGTTCTCAAGAACCTTCTTCACAAACTCCGGGAGATTGAAGCAGGATCGGTAGATGCCTTCGTTCACATACCTACCAGTGAAATCCCTGTGCTTCTCTATGCTTTCATCTGAAGCCATTATGTAGGACCACATTCCAGACGGATATGAGGGCACAAAAGACAGATATGGTTTCACTGTCTTGAAGTGGCCATTCAGACCACGATACGCCTTCTTTATGAACTCAGGATTCATGAAAGGAGACCCGCTCTGTGTTGCAATAATTCCGCCCTTTTTCAGTATTTTCTTGGATTTCATGTAAAAAACGTCAGAGAACAGAGAAGCTGCAAATCCAATGGGGTCCGTTGAATCAACTAAAATAACATCATAACTCCTCTCAGAATCTACGAATTCGAAAGCGTCCATATTGTAGACCTTAAGTCTGCTGTCGGCAAAAGAGGCTGCTATGCTTGGTAAATAAGTCTTGGCCGCAGTTATAACATCTTCATCTATTTCAACAAGGTCGACAGTCTTTACCGGATACCGAAGTACTTCTCTTGCGACGCCGCCATCACCGCCCCCAATTATCAGGATGTCCTTCGGGTCGGGATGTGATACCATCGCAGGGTGGGAAAGCATTTCCTGATACATGAATTCGTCTTTCTCTGTTATCATGAAGCATCCATCAAGAATCATCACCCTACCGAAGAATTCAGTATCAAATATGTCGATCTTCTGATACTTGGATTCTATAGAAAATAGGTGAGATTTTACCCTGACACCGAATTTCACATCCTCATTTTGATTCTCTGAGAACCAGAAGTCCACTTTCATGCTTCGCAATAATGAAGCATAAAATAACCTTTGTGAATGAGCCTAGTATTAAAGGCAATAAGATTAATTGCGATTAACTGACAACCTTTATGAATTAAAATGCGATACCGGAGTGCATTACAGGTGAAACGATGATGCAACAACCTAAAAGTGATAAAAAACAAGAAGAACTCGACCCATTTAAAATTGCACAAAAGCAACTGGACGAAGCTGCAGCAATAATGAAACTGGACCCACAGGCTCACGCTATTTTGAGGGAGCCAATGAGCATGGTCCAGGTTCAAATACCGGTGAAGATGGACAATGGAACCACCAAAGTTTTCACTGGATTCAGGGTTCACTACAACTTTGCAAGGGGACCTACGAAGGGAGGAATTAGATTCCATCCACAGGAGAGCCTTTCAACTGTCAAAGCTCTAGCAGCGTGGATGACCTGGAAGACTTCACTGGCAGACATCCCCTATGGTGGGGCAAAAGGTGGAATCATTTGCGATCCTAAGTCTCTTAGCCAAGCTGAGCTTGAGAGACTTTCAAGGGGATATGTCAGGGCAATCGGAGAATACATAGGGCCAGATATCGATATCCCTGCCCCAGACGTTTACACAACGCCCCAGATAATGGCGTGGATGATGGACGAGTACTCTGCAATGGAAGGATACAACGTACCCGGGGTCATAACAGGAAAGCCACTGGAGATAGGCGGATCCCTTGGAAGAGGGGATGCAACAGCCAGGGGAGGAATGTTCATACTCAGAGAGGCAGCGAAACATCTACACATAGATCTGTCGAAGGCGACGGTAGCAATTCAGGGCTTTGGAAATGCAGGTGAATTTGCACACAAGCTAGTTACGGAAATGTTCCATTCAAAGGTAGTTGCCGTATCCGATAGCAAGGGTGGAATATATAATGCAGATGGACTGGACTTTGAAGCAGTAAAAGCCCACAAATTAAAGACTGGAAGCGTTGTTGGATTCAAGGGGGCAAAAGAAATCTCAAATGCGGACCTTCTGGAACTAAAGGTTGACGTACTAATCCCGTCCGCTCTTGAAAACCAGATAACTGGGAAGAATGCCGCAAACGTGAAGGCAAAGATAATGCTAGAACTGGCAAACGGACCAACCACCCCTGAAGCAGATGAGATCCTTGCGAAGAATAAGGTATTCGACATTCCCGACTTCCTTTCGAACTCAGGCGGGGTCATAGTATCCTACTTCGAATGGGTCCAGAACATAAACGGATTCTATTGGGACATCGACGAAGTCTATGGCAAGCTCGACAGGAAGGTATCAAAGAGCTTCTGGGACATGATTGAGACAATGACCAAGTACAACACTACCCCCAGAATGGCTGCTTATATCCTGGCGGTTGATAGAGTAGCTAAGGCAATGAAGGTACGTGGCTGGTACTGAAACTCACAGAAATTCATTCCTTTTTTTTATACATCTTTTATTCTTTGTTTTCGTTCATCTGTCTAATTTGGGGGTTTGGGTTACATATGCCTAATATTTCAATTAAATTTATTGGGCACAGTTAATTAATTTCTTGAGGCCTGATTTTTCTCAATACGCCAAGTTTAAACTTCCAGGCTTCTTGAAATCAATTTTTCAATTTTTTCAATTTTCAATTCGCTATATAAGATTAAAATAGGGTTAAGCTGATCTTTACTTATGTTCAGGGCTAACACAAGGCATTCATATCTAATGGAAATGGAGGAATTCAATTCCATTTTCTTAGAGGATTTTGTTAGCAGTTATGGGAAGACGTTGTTGCTCCTTGGGGATGGGGTGTTTGTCGATGCCCATTATTTGAAGAGGAAAATGGGTGATCGCCTCTACATCCAGAGAATCCTCAACATGTATCAGTTCCAAAAAACGATAGTGGAGGATTTTTACTATGATGACTTCGCAATTTTCATAGTAGTCAGACTCTCTGAACTTAAGGAGTGGAAAGAGGATGTTTTACTCAACATATCAAACGCCTTGGAAGGTATCTCACGTAGGACTGGAACGCCAAACATAGTCTATTTGGTGGAAGATGAAGAGTTTAGACCACCGTGGTTGGGCAATGTATTCCATAGGAAGATACTAGAGGTGGTCAAGAAATGGGAAGAAACACCCCTAGCCTTAGAATGGAAATAGAAAGCATAATTGAAGAGATAAGAAAAGCAGAGAAATTGATGAGCAGTGGCAATAAAGAAATTATCGAAGATTTCATAAGAAAAGTAAAACTTCACATCCCAGAAGGCTCCATAACAAGTCTAGACCCATATTTTGTTTTTCTTCTCTTCGTGCTATTGGAAATTAGAAAAGAAATCGAATGATCATTGATGCATGGGGCGGCAGGGCCATCTTTACCATAGATGAAAACAGGAATATAAAGAGATGGAACTATGAGCACACTATATACGTCACTGGAGACCGTCTTGAGAGAATCACCGACGAGATAGATCTTGTACCTTGGATCAAGTGGAAACTAGAAGAGCGGAGGGACATATTTTCCTATAAAAAGGTCGTGACCATAACCCTACCTCCGAACAGGTTAAGCGAGGTGATAACGGCAATAGAACGAATAGGAAACTTCAGAGATTGTAAGATTTACAACGCAGACGTAAACATTGTACAATCATTCATGGTCAAGAACAACCTTCATTTTTTCAATGATGAAGATGAAATGAATTTTGACATACCTAAGGTTAATGTCCTTGAAATAAAATTCATTGATTCGCTGGAGGAGATTGAGATAAATGGGCAGATGTTCACGAACATCCCTTCATCTATCGATTACTTCTTCTCCAACATGAAAGATGCCAACATGATAGTATCTGAAGGTGGCGACAGATATTTCCCTAGATTCTTCGAGCTTGCCAGGAAGGAAGGATACACTCCCAGAACATCTAGGAGCAAGGAGAGAACATTCACTTCATATGGAAGAGTTAGTCATAGATCAAGTGGATTCATAATTTATGGGATACCCCACATAGACAGAGAAACGTCATTCATTTTCAGCGAGGGTGGTCTTGAGGGGTTGATTACTATTTCCAAGATCACCTCCCTTCCCATCTTCCATTCTGCACGCATAACCCCCGGAACAGCTGTTTCTTCATATGAGGTAAAGAAATCTCTGGAGAAGGGCATAATGATCCCTCTTTACAAGGACGACCATGAGATGATCAAGAATATTGATACGTTCATAAGCGCTGACAAGGGGGGGCTATACCTCCAGCCAGTGCCTGGCGTATATGAAAATGTCTTTGAGATAGATTTCAGCTCAATGTACCCATCAATAATAGTTAATTACAACCTTTCTCCGGAGACAATTAACGTAAAGTGCGAAAATTTCAGGAGAATAGATGACCTAGGATATGACATATGCATGGATAGAAGGGGGATGCTGCCTGAATTCCTATCAGATCTTCTTGACCTCCGCTTGTACTATAAGAACAAAAAGAAATCTGACGAAAGATACAGGGGTAGAGATGCTGTCCTGAAATGGCTTCTGTTGACATCATTTGGTTACACCGGCTATAAGAATGCAAAGTTCGGCAGGATAGAGGTTCATGAATCCATAACCAGCCTGGGACGTAAGATATTGACAGACAGCATAAAAATAGCTGAAGAAGAAGGTTTCACTGCAATACACGGAATAGTTGATTCCCTATGGCTGCAGGGAAGTGGAGACATCCATAAAGTAATGAGAAGGATAGAAGAAATGAGCAAGCTCAAGATTTCTCTTGAGGGTTTCTACAAGTGGATAGCGTTCCTCCCGGCAAGGGATGGAACTGGTGCACTCAACAGGTATTTTGGACTCATGGAAAATGGGAAATTCAAGGTCAGAGGAATAGAACTGCGCAGGACAGACTTTCCTAATGTATGCAAGGAGATGCAGGAGGAAATACTCAACATTTATTCAAGGGTCCCAAACTTGGCAGGTTTTCATAAACACTATGATGAGGTTGAGAAAATATACAACTCCTACAAGTTCAGGATAACAAATGGAAAGGTCGATGACTCAGAACTAAGAATGTCAATAGTCGCCACCCGCAGACCTGAAGCTTACAAAGTTAATGGCATAAGGAAAATGGCTATAGAAAAAGCAAGAAATGTGGGACCAGGTGACAAGGTGTCGATGTTTGTACTGAACGAGAAGAGGGGTGAAGTGGACATAGAGAATCTAGAGAACAGGTACGACAAAAACTATTACCTTAGAAAGCTGGAAATGGCGTGGGAGAGTATATCCTATCCATATAGGCATCAACCTATAATATACCAGAAGAGCATCGAGGATTATGATACAAATTGAAAATCTGTCAGTTGAGGGAGAAATATATACAGGAATAAAGATCGACACTAAACCTGCGCCAATAGTCTTGATAACTGGCAAGAAAGGATTTCTAATGTGTGGATATCTCAACATGGAAGCTGCAGACAAGACAGGCGCTTCAGCCGTGTCGATTTCAGGCGTCAATACGTTCGATGACCTTCTCAACAAAGATGTCGTTAAGATAAGTGCGAAGGCGAGAGAGTCGGGAGTAAAAGAGGGGATGAAGGGAAGGGAAGCCCTAAGATTCCTTTGAAGTATCACCTAAGCTAGGAAGCGAGAAATGACATCTTCACGATACCGACGGCACGCATCTGGGCCATTACTCAGTGAGAAATAACACTGTTAATAACCCTCAGCGGATTATCCCACAAGACTTGCTGGGAATGGGAGCCCAAAAGATTTGAGAGTTGAACAATCTTTGTTACGTCATCAAATCCTGAAGGGGTTTCGTCTATCCCAAGAAAATCAGTACCGAGTGCAACGTGGTCCCATCCAAAATTTTCTCCGACGTATTCCATATGTTTGGCAATGTCAGTTATAGAAGGTTCTTTGCTAAGTGTTGTCCTTATTGCAGTTATTCCAACTACTCCCCCGGTCTTGGCTATTGCTTCAATGCTATCATCGTCGAGATTTCTCACATGATCGTAAACACCCTTCACATTCCCATGTGATGAAATAACAGGCTTCTTAGAAACAGAGCATGTATCTATAATCGTGTTCCTGCTCGCGTGGGCCAAGTCAACTATTACATTCTGCTCATTCGCAATTTTGACAATTTCCTCCCCGTACCCTGTCAACCCATAGTCCTTCCTGGACATTGCGGAAGCAGCAAATTTTGTGTCATAATTCCAGGTCAGGCCAATGCACCTCAGTCCCATGTCCTTCAGTAGGTAGAGATCATAAGGATCTCGAAGACAGTCAGTCCCCTCAAGGCTCAGCAGTATCTTGGTCCCCTTCTTCAATTCATCTGATTGCCCTAGAACGATCTTTATTAGTCCCTTTCTCTCCATGTGCTTGTAAAACTTCATCTGCTCCATCAGGTCTTCCCAGAGTGCAACAGTTGCCCTTCGAGGACCGGACCCATATTGTCTGCTAAGCTCCTCAGCTCTGTCATTGACAACCGATATGTGTGGAAAGTTCACGCCGAATATGATAACATCCTCGAATCTTTTAATTGCGTCCAGATTTGATTGCTTTGTTCCTGAAACAATATCCTCTCGCTGCGAAGTTATACCCATGTCCTGATGCAAATCGATGAATTTCATAAATCTAAAGGTGTGATGAATTATTTAACTCTTCCATTACCTTGAGATTGGACTTAGGACTATGAAAAGGGAAGCTATCTGTACAGTTCATAAACCCTAAGGAACGCCCCCTTTTTCTTCTCCTTTATATCAGTTTCATTTGATTCAACTGTTGCCGACCCTACTTTCTTGCCACCCATGGTCTCTATAATGCACGTAGAGCCCTTCTTGATATCACCGACTATGCTCTTAATTCCTGCTGCATACAAGTTTGCACCGTTCTTTATGCCGGCATAAGCACCTTCATCAATTACTACCCTCGGGAATTCCCTTGACATCATAATCCTTAGAGTAGGAAGCCATTTTTCTTCATATTTGACCAGAATTGGAACAGGGCCATCGTAGATGACATAGTGATCATTTTCCTCTATCTCAAGGCTTTTAGACTCTACGGAGATTCCAAAACTATCCAGAAGTTCCTTGTACTCTCTGCTTTCTCTTTTGGAAAGGAAGTGTCGCTTCACCTTGTTATGATTATCGCTTAATCTATAAACATTACGTAATTCTTCGTACCATACCTTCCCTTCTAATCACGCGATTAAATGACGCACTAAACGGAGACTCTTTGATAAACCTCTATTGCATCCCTCTTTTCGCCTATGCCAACCATTACGACTGGAACTTTCAGTTCGTCTTCTATCAACCCAATATAGTCACGCAAATTTGATTTCCCCTTCCCCCATTGATTGAAATTCTCATAGTTCACCTTGTCCGGTTTCCTTGATGGATTGAATTCTTTGACCTCCTTCCCATCATATTCGTACGAAACTGCAACTTTTATAGAGCTCATCTTTCCCAGTATGTCTACCTTTGTGAGCGCCAGATAGTCAAGTGAATTCAGTCTAACCGCTCTTCGCAACATCGGCAAGTCAAGATGTCCTACACGTCTAGGGCGACCAGTAGTTGTTCCAAATTCGTTTCCTAGGGTTCTAAGTCTATCTGCCTCTTCCCCAAACATCTCAGTAGGAAATATCCCCTCCCCTACTCTTGTCGTATATGCCTTTGCTACGCCTATAAACTTATTAAAATACCGGGGAGATAGACCAGTTCCAACTGTCACTCCGGCTGATGTAGTGTAAGAAGATGTTACATACGGATAGGTTCCTGAGTCTATATCAATAAATGTACCATTTGCAGTTTCAAATAACGCGCTTTTTCCCTCATTTATGGAATCCTCGAGATATTCACGCGTGTCGCAGACATATTTCTTGATAGATTCATAATCTGCCATCAGGGTATCTACGTAACCGTCTTCAAAAGGTATATGATATATTTGGCTCATTAGCGTGAGATGATCCTTCAGGTCTGCCCTATTAGTGAGATCTGTCAACCTGATGCCATATCTTCCATATTTTGATTCATACGCAGGACCAATGCCCTTTAGGGTCGTCCCGATCCTTCCTGCACCCCTCATTTGCTCTATTTCGCTATCGCGCTTGAAATGCAGTTCTGTAACGACATGCGACAGGTCAGAGACTTTAAGGTCAAAATTCCTGCGAAACTTGCTTAGGAGCTCTATCTCCTCTTTCATTCGTCTGATGTTTATAACTACCCCTTTGGCAACTACCACAGTTTTTGAGCCGAGAAACCCAGCAGGAATCAAGTGATATTTGATGGTCTGATCTCCGATCACCACAGTATGTCCTGCATTCTCACCACCATTAAATCTTACTGTAATATCGAAGTCCTTTGAAAGGTAATCAATAATTTTCCCTTTACCTTCATCTCCAAACTGGCAGCCAACCAAAGTCAAGGTTTCCATTTGAACCTTTTACCCATATGTTGAGTGAGATAATAACTTTTCATTTTTAAATCGAAATGAAGAAGCAACTGTCTTCTTTATGTTAGCATGTCAACTCATATAACAGAGTTTAATGAATGGCGGTAGCCACATCCGACGGCGAATCTTCAGGAATCTTTACTCGCCTGAACCATATGTAAAACGAGATTATAGAAACTATGTACAAAAAGGCGGCTATTTCAAATGGGAGACTGTATCTACCTTCCTTCAACAATATTGACCCGGGATACGTTGAAAATGAGTTAGGCATTCTGAAAAAAATGCTAGTGATTCCAGATGCTACGCCCCTCTGATTACTGGGAATTATGCCCATTATGAGTGACGTTGACAAGGGGCCCGAGACATTCATCAACAGTGACCTGAATATGAAGAATGCAGCTGAAAGTCCAAAACTCCCAGCAAATGGAATCATAACCATGAACGCAGTTGAAGCTAGCATTGTTATCACCATTGCATTTATCATACCCATTCTCCTTCCAAGAGCAGGAGCGAGCAGAGCGGATAATGCAAGCAAGCCGCTGGAAAGGCCAAGAACAGGCCCGCTGGTCGTATCTGGAACCTGAAATTTATAATTGAACCACTGGCTCATGAGGGGAATGAACAGACCTGCACCGACAGCAATACCTACGTTAGAAAGTGTGTATTTTGTCAAAACATCCTTTGTCTTTGATGTCATATTTTCCCTCCTCTCTTTATTGACCCTACCTTTGCTTTCATAAATGCCAAGGAAGAAGACGGTAGAGGCTATAGTGGCAATTCCAAGAGCAACATAAAGAAATAAATGTGCATCTAGCGTGCTTACTCCGAATTGAGTAAGGGGGGAAACAAGGTATATCACGAACCCTCCACCTGCCCACGCCCCGTTTTGCATAAGAGAGTTTAGTGAGAATGCTGCCGTCCTCTTTTCAGTGGAGGACAATTCAGAAAGCAGTGCACCCTGGGAACTGCTGAATGCTGCATCTCCGGCTCCAACGATTAGTGCCACAATTATCAGCAGATACATTGAAGTTGCAAGGGAAAGAACTATGATTCCGATTCCAAGTGCTACGTTCCCGTATATTATCACACCTTTCCTTCCTCTCCTATCGGAAAGGAGCCCTAACGGAATAGATAGGATGGATGCTACGATACCTTCCATAGTAAAAAGTAGGCCTGCATATACGATTGACAAGCCCCTAACAGTGTGGAGAAAATATGACAAGTCCGTAAATACTAGTCCAAGGGCCAGGTTCCCGAAAAAACTTCCAACTATAAGTAATTTTGAATTCCTGGAGATTCCCGAGAAGTCAGAGAAGATGCCTTTCCTATCTAGCAAGAGGTAACACCGTTAATGAACTGCGGCGTGACAAGCGTTCATTTAATGTACCGGCATAACCGGCAGGAAATTGCTCCTCTTTTAGCATATACCTCCATATTCCCAATAATTTAAGTTTTCTACTTCATTTAAAGGCGATTTCAATCATTCAACGTACGATTCGCTAAAGGATGTATTGGAAAGCGGCAATAACATATTCTTATAATTAGGAACTCCCTAAGGTGTCAATGACTTTGCTAGGTCGAATTCAGGGGATAGGAATTGCAGTCAAATACTACCCAAGAGCAAGATACCTCAGATACTATCAACGAGTTCTTGAAAGGACCGGAAAGCCACCAGAAAGGCAGCGTAGCGTTAGAGAGGCCATAAAACTCAGGGATGCTATGATTAAGTCTGGTCCTTTGTTCATAAAACTGGGCCAGGTCCTTTCGTCAAGGAGGGATGTTGTTCCTGAAGAGTATGTACAGGTTCTTACTGAGCTTCAGGACTCCGTGCCAATGCCGCCTTTTGAGCCTGTTAGAACGCTGATAGAGGAAGAGATCGGGAATATAAAGGAAGTATTTGATGAGTTTGATGAAACAGGCATATCTGGAGCTAGTTTAGGACTTGTTTACAAGGCAAAGTATAAAGGAAATGATGTTGCTGTTAAGGTGAACAGACCGAATATTAGGGAAACAATAAGAAAAGACAAGGAGAAGGTCACTGCATTCGTTGCTCTCCTCGAGCGTTTTACTGGAAAGACGTTTTCCCTATCTGCCTTCGCAGAACAATTCCTCTCTAGTCTGGAACTCGAGCTTGATTACAAAAGGGAAGCTGAGTCTATAGGCATCATAGCCGATAAGATAAGTGAATTGGACCTGGAATTGGAAGTAATGGTACCTAAAGTCTACAAGGATATTTCCACTTCAAAAGTTCTTGTGATGGAATACATGGACTTCATTAAAATTACGGACGTAGATGAATTGAGGTCTAACGGTGCAAATCTCGCCAAAATAGCAAGGATAATCGACGAAATGTTCTTGAGGCTTGCCCTTAGGGAGGGACGGTTCCACGCTGATCCACATCCAGGTAATTTAGGATGGAACAAGGGGAACAAGATCGTTCTACTTGACTATGGCATGACCTCTGAACTTCCTGAGAATATGAGGGACAAACTTCTTACAGGATATTATTACCTTTCCACTCTCGATGCTAGACACCTCTTGAGTGTCCTTGTGGATATTGACCTTGTTGATCCCCTTGCTGACAAGGTCTTCATGGAGCAAGTACTAACCACGATATTCCGGGACCTTGAAGGTAAGGAAATCAGCAAGATGGAATATCAGGAACTTGTACACAAAGCAAACACGGTTCTATTTAGGTTCCCTTTTAGACTTCCGTACAACCTTGCGCTATTTGCGAGAATGTCCGTCATCCTAGATGGAGTATGCAAGACCCTTGATAAGGACTTCAACTTCATAAGCGTAGTTGCGGAAATAATGAAGGAAGAGAAGGCAGCCTTCAAGATTCTTAAGAGAAGGCTCCTGGACCTCCCACAGAGAATCCAAAAGGTAGTGTCGGACTATATCAGCCTACCTGACCTTATAAAGAATGCAAACAGACCAAAAGAAGTGAAGAAGAGGCCAAATTACTCAAGTGCTATAATTGCAAGCGGTTTTCTTATATCAGGTGCCATTCTGATAACCAGTACAATCTACGGCATAATATTGTTTGCAGGTGGAGCGATATTTGCAGCGCTTTCTTTCAGGGCTAATTTATAGGTACTGTTTTTACTTCCTTTCTCCTTACTACTATGTCTAGAACTCCATCGTCCATGGAAGCCTTTATGGAATCAGAATCAAATTCACTGCTTATCCTGATGAACTTGGAAAACTCTTCGACCCTTTCTTCATAAAGCAGCTTTCCTTTTATATTCTTCTTCCTGCTACCCGAAACCTTTAGCCCTGTTTTTGTACTAAGTATTTTCACATCTTCCTTTTTGAATCCAGGGAGATCTAGGTAGATGTGTATTTCTTCTCCTTCTTCTGAAATGTCTATTGGAGGATAGAAGACCTCTGAAATTGTTTTGATCCTTTGACCGGCTTTTTTAACGACACCTTCTATTCCTATTTGCATAAATACAAAGTTATCGTGAAAATATAAGGATTTTGTATCGTCTCACCTAAATTATGATGTAATTAGCCTCTTGATCTCCCTTTCTCTATGGTCAATCCATTCAGAATCCATTGAACTAATGTAAATCCTGATAGCTGGTTCAGTGCCGGATGGCCTAATCAAAATGAAGCTATCCTTTTCCAGCAACCGAAGGCCATCTATTTCGTCGTAATTCATTTTAGAGTAGTATTCCTTAAATTTTGCCTTGATTTCCTTGAAGTCATCCCTATTCGTGACTTTTATTCTCCTTAACTTGTAATCAGGAAGCTCCTTTATCAAATCAGAAATTTCAGCACCCCTGGATGAGATTATGTCCAGTGCGAGGGCAAGCGAAAGACCCCCATCCCCTCCATTTAGGTATCTGGGAAAAATTACCTTCCCGTTCTCTTCCCCACCAAGCAATCCATTTGTCCTGGTAAGAACCTCTGAAATTATAGGAGCTCCAACTGGTGTTCTTATCAGTTTTACGCCGTGCTTTTGAGCTATCTTGTCAATCAGGAAGCTTGAGGCTACTGGAAATACCAAGTCACCCTTATATTTGTCTAGTAGGTGGTCTGCAGCAAGTGCGACAAACTTGTCCCCGTCTATCATCTCCCCCTTCTCGTCAAGAAATACCGCTCTATCGCCATCGCCATCATGAGCTACTGACAAATCAAATTCGGTACTCTTTGCAAATGAAATGAGGTCCTTTATGTTTTCCTCAGTTGGCTCTGGTTCCCTTCCCGGGAAGTAAGAGTCCGTATTTGCGTTTATGCTTACATAACTTGCCCCCAGCAATCTAAGTAATCTAGGGGTGGTAACTACAGTAGTGGAATTTGCGCAATCTATCAGTAGTCTGAAACGCTTTTTCCGAATTTGGTCCTGGTCGACATTCTTCAAGATTTCCCTGAGATATGGTGCCACTGCCTCCTCCCTCTGCGAAGTGCCAACCATGTCCCATCTTGATTTGTTGAAGTTCCCATTTTCAATTAACCCCTCAATCTTAGCTTCTTCGCCTTTACTGGGGTTCGAACCGTCTTTTGAGATGACCTTGAAACCATTGAAGTTTGGGGGATTGTGGGATGCCGTTATCATCACACCAGGCATGTTGTTCAATTTGCAATATATCTGGGCAGCGGGAGTGGGTATCATACCAAGATCGACGACATCTTTTCCTGAATTAAGCAAGCCTGCAACGACGACATCTCTGAAAAGGTCTGAAGTCGTTCGATTGTCGTATGCTACAGCTATTTTCTTGTCAACATAGTAGGTTCCAACAGCCATTCCAAATCTATAACCGAGTTCCGGACTAATGGTTTCATTCAAGATCCCCCTTATTCCGTTGGTGCCGAAAAGAGGCATAATGGGTCATTGGAAGGTTCATACTAATATTTTGCTAATTTTCAGATGCCTCTCCAGTAAATACTGTTAAACCCTGATCTGCTCTTTGGATGACCCCTTGGCTATCGTCAGTTCATCGATCCTGATTGTCCTGTTCGTTATATTATAATAATCCCTGATCACATTATCCCTGACCTTTCCAATATTTAGGGAATCAAGGAAGACAAGAACTGAACCTGAATACTCTCCAATGTTAAAGACGAATGTTTTTACGGCATATTTTTCCAGGAGCCTTGCTATAATCTTTTGAAATTCAGATAGTATTCCCAGGTTATAACCTATCGACCTTGAATATTCTGAAATGGCCGAGATGAAGGAATCAATATCATTCCCTTCCAAAAATTCGATTGCGCTTTCAAAGATCTTCTGCTCTGCCATCATATGATTCCGTATCCCTACATAAGGGAAGACTAGCGAACCAGGCTCCTTGCTCATCATATTTCCGTCTTTGAATCTTTTAAAATTACCCTGGAATTTAACGAAATTTGGATTTACATCCAAGGCGTTCTCTGAAATGAGGAACATTGAGTACGGTTCCAAACTAGCCACCTCGTTCCGATATGAGTTTGAGATTGAGTCGTAAAAGAGAAGGCTTCCTTCCTTCCCCTGCTTTCTTGCAAGTGTTTCATAAGCGTTATGCCTTCCTCTGATCTTATCTTGTATCTCACCACTTATTTGCACCATCTCTGATATGCTCAGATTCACTTGGTTAACAAGGGAGAAGGATTCGACAATGACGTCTACAAATGCAGAATAATACCCAAGCGACTGATTGAACGTCAACGTTTCCTTTGCCATGATATATGGAGCATTTGTCCATCCTCGCTGAATAGCTATGTTTGTCATCATCTTGAGCGGGTCAAACCAGTCGTTTGAGAGTTTTGAAGCTTCAAAAGGAATTTCAATAGAATTGACACCCTTCCATACGACACTTTTATTCTTCCTCACCAAGGAAGATATTTGGAGTGATACTGGAAAGGAAATGACTTTTTTAAGATTGGAGACGATTGGATGTCCTAAAATTGTGGCCACACCAGGTTCGGATATTTTGAATCCTCCTGAAAAGGCGTTTTCTGTTTCTTCGTCAAACATCGGTTGACAAATGTTTTAAACATAAAAGTTTTCTTTGTGCATGATAATATCAGACGGCACCATTCTCGACCTTATCCAAAACGGCACAATGTCAATAGATCCTTTTGACCAGTCAAAGTTGACACCCAACGGTTATGATTTCAGCCTTAGCGAAAAGGTCATCATTGAACCCAACCAAGGCGTCCAGGTTGAAACGCTTGAGTCCGTTTTTCTCCCAGGCTTCATTGGATCTATGATGTTCCTGAGATCTTCTTATGCCAGAAGAGGACTTGTTGCCAGCTTTGGTTTTGTCGATGCCGGATTCAGGGGGAAAATTAGATTTTACATCAAGAATATGGGCGACGAAACTGTTGAGATAGTAAAGGAGAAGGGCGTATTTCAGATGATTTTCCTAAATATGGATAAGGAAGCCTTGAAGACATACGAGAAAAGATCTGGACACTATCAGAATCAAGGATTGAAGTAGGATGAGCTGACTCCCTTGCCACATCTCAAGCTGATAAAATATCCAGGGTCAAAAAGCTCCCTCATTCCAACAATTAGCAAGATTTTCATCGACTCTCAAGCAACAACTTTCATTGATGTATTTGGAGGGTCTGGTATAGTTTCTCTAAACATTGATTCACCAAAAACAATCTACAATGATATAAATAAGGACCTCTACAACCTGTTTAAAGTGATCAAATACTACCCTGATTTGCTACTGGATCAAATGAGAAAATGGACAGTTGATAAAAACAAGTTCCATGAGTTTGAAGAGATTTTTAACTCTAAGGGCGTAATTAATTTGACGAATCTCGATAAGGCTTTCAGAACCTTCTATGGGTTCAGTATAGGTTTTGGTGGAATGGGATCAACCTACAGAACAAATAATGAGAAGTCAACTTATACTCAAACTCTAAAAGTGATATCGAATTATAATTCAATAAGAGCTAAAATTTCTCAATGGACGATAGAAAATCTAGATTTTAAAGACCTCTTTGTTAAATATGATGATCCAAAAGCCTTCTTTTATTGTGACCCACCATATTCAGGGAAAGACTGGTATCAAGATTCTTTTGACACTAAAAATTTGGAAGAATTGAAATCTATCCTCTCAAATATAAAGGGGAAGTACCTTTTAAGCTTTAACAAGTCAGATCCAGTTGCGGAAGAAACTTTTGGGCCACCTAAATTTGTGGTTGAGTTTGAGGACCAAAATAGGAAGAAAATTCCAAATGAGACTGCTCCTCTTCGTAGATTTTCAATTTATACAAACATACTGTGAAGAATGCAAGACCTTCTCACAGAGTTCTCGATGTAGTGAGGTATGTGTTATAGTCTGATTTACTTCTTCAATTTAATAAAAGTGGTTGTAAACGGAGGCATGACTTCTGCGAGCGCTGCCGCATGGATATCAACAGTCTCATTGTTGCTGTAAAGGGGGGGAAGCTTTAGGGTGCCTTAAAGGGAATAAAGGGATTGGCAGTAAAATTCGTGCTACTGGACTATAGAATAACACGTTCAACAGGTGGAATTTTAGATATATAGCGCAAACTTTGGGGAAATGTCAAATATACCAAAATACTGTCGGGTTAAATGAGGTTCGACCTATATGATGCTAATCAATTACCTTAATCAGAATAAAATAATGCCTCTTGTATTTAGGGGAAATTATTATTACTTAGCAAATAACCTTTGGGTTGTTATTGCTGCGCTCCTTGTTTTCACCATGACTATAGCAGTTGGTCTATTGGAAATTGGTGAACTGGGTGAAGATTTCTGGGGAAGCCTGCTAAAAACTCTTGTGATAACAGCAACAGCAATATTCGTAATGGCATTGGTAGGATTTAACACGGCATTTGCGCCAACAGTTCACGGATTAATTGGCAATCCCCTCTACGGACCAGGTTTATTGCTCGGAGGTTTCTCATCAAAATCATCTGGTTTGCTATCTGGCGTATGGTGGTCCATGACATCTTCCTACTTTGGAACTGGCCTGATAACAGGGACGTACTTTCTGTTCGAAGCTGCGTTTGCTTCTGTTACATTTGCGTTAGTTAGTGTAATTGCCCTAAAGAAGGTGAAGTTCTCGGCCCTTTTCATTTTTTCAGTGGTTTACTTTGTAATTATATGGAACTTACCGGCTGCCTGGATATGGAATCCAACTGGTTGGTTATACATGATGGGAATGAGGGATTTTGCAGGCGGTCTAGTGGTTCATGCGGCTGCGGGTGCGGCCGGATTAGCAATTGTACTTCAAATATGGCGAGAAGAGAAGAAAATGAGATTGAAAGAGAGTCCGCAGGTTCCAATAAAAATGAGTAGGGGATGGCTTACGTTGTCAATCCTCTTGCTATGGGTAGGTTGGTTCGGTTTCAATCCTGGAAGTGTCCTCGCATTTAATGATGATGTCCTGGTAGTTGTTCTCACGACTTTCATCGCTGCCTCCGCCTCGTTGATTTCGACTTTACTCTTTAACTATTTAATCAATAAAAACAGTCCTGACCTTTTATATGCAGTCAACGGTGTTCTTATGGGGTTAATTATTATTACCCCACTCGCTGGATTTGTTAGTCCAGGGAGCGCACTAATATTAGGTCTTCTGGGTGGGCCTTTATTCTTGGCGGGTGAAAGGTATTTCTCAAGATTGAAGTGGATGTCTGATCCTGTAGGGTTGTTCCCAGGTCATTTCCTAGGAGGAATATTTGGGGTAACTATGATTCCTTTCTTCACACAGGCTTCTTTCGCGGCTGCATCAGGTAACCCAACTCTCCCTAATGGATTTTTATTTGGAGGCGGATTCTTGGCACTGAAACAGCTAGGGATAGAAGAGTTAGGAGTGGTTGTGGTAATTGCAGTAGTATTCATCATGTCATTCATAACAATTCTTGGAATTAGCAAACTGCTCGGAGGTATAACAAACAGTCAATATATCCAAGTTCATAGAGAAGAAATTTCAAGCAGTGAACCCTTACTAACAAAATAATTTACCGCCAGGTTAATGGTGAAATTTAAGGCTCAATCTGAAAGGGCCAGACGAGGAACAGTCAAATCCCTGTCTTTGACCTTTCACAGATTAAGATCAACACTAAACTGAGAAAAAGAAAATAACAGACATCTCCCCTAAGGGACTTTTCTATCTACTTTCAACCCATGCTCGATAGAGTCTAATTGATTCCAGCTTGACTTATAGGTATATCCTGATTATTGAGTCTTCTTAGCGTTTTACTAAAAATAACGAGATCCATAGATAATAGAGTAATGTTCATGAAATTGTCCTATTTTAAGCCCTTTAAAATATTAAATGTATATATACTTGTTAGTACTTACCTAACTAATGAAGGTAAAAATTAACAATATCACAAAGCGGGAGAGAGATGCCCTAGTACTTATAGGGAAGGAAAGGGAAAGTAAGTTCCCGCTCCGAATTTCTGCACTTGCAAAACAACTCGAGGTAAGTATGCCTTCGGTGGAAGAGATTGCAGACAGATTAGTTTCAAAAGGATTGGTATTCAAAAGCGGTGGCATGTTACTTTTGTCGGAGGACGGGAGGAAGTATTATTCAGAAACGATGATGAAGCACAGGATCATGGAAACATTTCTGACTGAGTGCGGAGTAGATCCCGACCAGGCATGCAGACAGGTGAGTGAGTTTGACTACCTTCTTGACGAGATAAGCGCGATAAAGATTGTAAAGAGGCTAGGAAACCCAGATAAGTGCCCTCACGGATTCAAGATAGTGGAAAAGTAGGTGTTTGGAGTAATGGTGTACATCAATTTATGGAATCCACAGAATGTATCGTTAATTAGCGCATTTATAATATCATACCTTCTTGGGATCGTACATGGCATAACGCCAGACGAGCACACGTGGCCAATCACCTTCTCGTATTCTGTCGGCACATTCAGTTCGAAGGGTGGTGCCAAGACAGGTCTAGTATTCAGCTCAGGTTTTACGGCGCAGCGGGCCATACTGTCGGAATTGAGTTATTTGGCGTTGGCAGGGATTTTCATAACAGCAAAAGCCTTCGGAATCACATATATTGTTGTAGGTTTGGCAATGGCGCTTGCTGGCATATATATTGCAAGGAAAGGAAAGTATCTCCACTGGCACTTCTTGGAGGAAAAGATTGGTGTTCTCCTTGGAATACATGGCAAGGAAAGCAAAACTCAGAAGGAAGAGTTAGAACACAAGATCAACCCTGCATATGTCGCTAAAGATTCAGTAGACACAAAGCCTGTACCGGTTAAGCTAGCACTGATACACGGATTCGTGGCCGGATTCGGATTCGGAGCGTTCGCACTTATCATATATACCGTCCTAGCACCTTCAATGCCTTCTATTTACCTGGGCTTTCTACCCGGTCTACTTTTCGGCCTTGGTACCATGACAATGCAGATTATTTTCGGAACAGTATTTGGCACATGGCTTAGCAAGATGAAAAATCTGACTCAGGAAGGTATAGCATTTGTTGGTAAGACTATTTCAACGTATGTGTTACAGTATGGAGGTATCTCTTTTATCGTCGCAGGAGCTGCGATCCTTGCATTCCCCGAGATACTTAGTTATGGCATAATTACACCGCTGAAGGTTCACAACCTCCATGATCTTGGCATCGGTTTCTTTCTTGTGATAATTGTTGTGGTTGTCATAGGAATTTTAGGATATAGGATCGCAATAAAAAAGGCGACCTATATTCCTAATCTAGTTAAGAACAGGGTATAATCAAGATTTGCACACGTTACACTGGGATAAGTCAAAAAAAAGCAAAACAGAAAGATAATTAAGGAGGAGGAATCTGAAAAACCAATGATAAATCTAGTATCTATGAATGGAGAGGAGTTAAACGAATATCTTAAGCTTGCAGTAGAGAAATATGCAAAAGAGAAGGTTGATGCAGGCACCTGGAGGAAGGAAGATTCAATGGAACTGTCGTACAAAGAGTTCAAAAACCATCTACCGGAGGGAATCAGCACTAAAGGTCACTATCTCTTCAATTTAGAAGACGGAAATACCAGAAGAAATGTAGGAATGATATGGATTGAACTGAACAATCCCGATGGAATAACGGATTGAGCTTGGATTTGGGACTTCCTTATCGACGGAAACGAGAGAGGAAAGGGATTCGGAAGAGATACTCTTACTGCTCTGGACAGCTTTCTAAGGATGAATGGACAGAGTAAAGTGTCACTGCACGTTTTCGGGCACAACCAGATTGCGACCAACCTTTACAAAAGTGCAGGGTACAGGATCACAGATATGGTGATGTCTAAAGATATTGACATCATTTAGTTCACTTTACTAACTTACATTCATGCTGGATAAGTAAAAAGATACTATAATCAAAGAATTCTAGTCACAGAGAATAAATCTGGGTTTAATCATACTACAATACTGTAAATTTCCCTGAAGATTGGCCAAAGTCCAACAGATGCTATGACAAACATACCTACTATTAAGAAAGATTCTGAAACTGAAGTGAGCTGAATTAAGGCACCGCCGAGCATTCCAGAAGAGAAAGTAGCTGCCACGCTGAAAGTGCTAAATGCACCGGATATTCGTGCCATGAATTCCTGATTGACTAAATGAAGCATAGATGAATTGTAAAGTACATTCGCTATTCCGATTAATACACCTATGATTATCGCAGGTATGAAGATTATAAAGATTGAATTTATGAAGGCAATAGAGGCTAAGGAAACTCCGGTGATAAAAAAAATCACCATTGAAATTCTTCCAAGCTTCCCCTTTACCTTTGAACCAAAGCCTGATCCTATGATGAGACCAAAAATAAACATGGAGAAAGCGATGCTGGCATAAATAGAAGGGAGATGGAATTTAAGCTGAACTAGCGAAATGAATATGATACCTATCATTCCAAATGTGATATTGAGAACTAGGACAATGATCATCAGTTGCACTATTTCCTTCTGCTTCCTTATGAATGAAATACCTTCTTTTATAGATTGAAGAGCACTCCTCTCTTCTGGTTTGAAGTCCGTTGAGATAAAAAGCAAAGGGAGCAATGCTACTGCGAATACTGCAATAAGAATTTCAAAGGAACGATAAAAGCCAAGGAGAAGAATTACGCCAGAGAGCAGGTACCCTGCGGCTTCTGCAATGTAAGTAGCCATTGATGAAAGAGCAGACCCTGATTTGTACTGATCTTGAGTCAACATTTCTTTTGTCCAAGTAGCCCTCACTGAGTTAATCACGTCAGAGGTAAGTCCAAGCACAAAGCCACTTGCGTAAATTGAAATTAGGATTATAGAGAGGGACTGAATGTAAAACCCGTATAAGACTAAGACAAGGAAAACAGCTCTAAGGATACTTACTAAAATCGCTATTAGCCTCTTATTTTTAGTATTGTCAATTAGGGCTCCTATAATGAAACTGAAGAAAAGGGGAAGGGAAATAATGCCGTCCCCTAATCCTGCCAGTAACGCGTTTTTAGTTTCGAAAAGAATGACCCATATAATTATAAGATTAAATGAAGAAAGACCGAACCTTGAGATACCGGCATTTACAACGAGAAATCTAAATCTAGTATCAAATTTCGGTCTGCCCCTTTCCACCCGGTGGGATGAGCTAAACATAAATAAGTCTTGTTGCAATTTTGAAGGGAGCAGCAGTGCTATACTAAAAGATTGTAATCAATTGCGTCTAATTAACGGAAGCGATTCTCAATTCTTAATACTTTCAAATGAAATGACTAAAGTAGTCAACTCAAACCAAATAGTCAGAGGGCTAAAAATAGGCCTTTTATATGATATCGGGAATTGTCATTTCTAATCAGCATTGAAATTCCACCTTTAATCCTTGATTCATTCAAAAAATCAGTAAGTTAAAAAGGGAGACCTTTCCCAAACGCTCAGAGAGGGAATGTGCCAGAGTAATTCATAAAGATGTTTATTTATGAGATTCGTTTCTATGACCCTTTAAAAATTGAAGGTACACTCTGATGATCGACGCCAAATACCCTGAAATTTCCTCCAACCTTCCTTGGAAAATTAAACAAGCTTAAGAAAACTGATATTAAATAAATTGTCAGACCTATCGTGAAATGTGGACTGCTAGTTGTGCAATCCTACGGAAATTTTTTGCGAGTCAATTGTCGAATCTTAAGAGTATCTTATAAATTGATATCAAACCAATAACTATTTTCCTTGATGCAGGTGCCGGGATTTGAACCCGGGCTAAAGGCTTGGAAGGCCTTTGTGCTACCAGGCTACACAACACCTGCTTGACCTCACCGTGAATTGTCGTCATTTAATTAAATCTTTGCAAGATATCCAGTCCTATGCACAGAATGGAGTTACAGCACACTCACTGGTAACTTTTAGACTGCCTTTATATTGCACAATCTAAGAAAAATAATTATACGCTCCTAATCTCAGGGGTTTATGAGAAAGAATATCCTGATAATTGGCCTCATATTGCTTGTCGTAGGCATTGTAATGGCAGGTGCATCTGCAGTTGAGGCGGCACATTCTGCGTCCGGTTCGATATCAGGTGCAAGCACTACAATGTTCTCAGACTCAAATGGAGGATATCATTCTCAGCTACTGAACGTATCATCAGGAGAAGAGGTAATTGTCGTCGCAAATCAGAAAGCATATCTGATTCCATCAGAGGACCTTGGAACAACAACACAAACAACCGTTGCTGGTTATGCGGTCGTGCCTTCCTCTTCTGCCGGAAACACATCAACATACTCGAACATCCCTGGTAGTTACTACATTGTGACGTTCGGTTCGTCTGCCCCCTCCGTTGATTATGCGGTAGTTTCGGGGGGTCTCGGTCACCTTATATTAACTGGTCTCCTGGTTTTGATCGGCGTCTTCCTAGCAATAGCAGGTATAATAATAGCAATAATTGGGGCAGTTCTCAAACCAAAAAATAGGCCAGTGCAGCAATTCTAATCGATACAAGATTAGAAAAAGATTCAACTTGGGAAATAGACCAAATAAGAAGACTACATGAATAAGCACGAATTACATTACCACAGAATCTTTATATTTTCAAGGAGGATGGAAGGAGGATGAGAGAATATTTTAGGGATGAGGAGGTCAGAAGCTTCTGGAACAAGCTATTAGAATCAAAAAGCGAGGATATATCAAGAATAAATTCAAGCGATTCCAAGGATAAAACGTTGACAATAAGCTATGAAGAGATGGATAAAATTGACATGAATTTTGCACTGCTATTTCTAAGATATCCTGAGGAGTATCTGAGTCTCCTGAAAGATGTCCTATACGGAAGAGGTGAAGATGGCAAGAGAGAGGGTCTTCTCTCAGAGGACTTCATGTCTAGGAAGGATGCAAGGGTAAGAATCTCAATCTCTTCAAAACTTCCAGATATAAAGAGGAATATAAGGGAATTAAGAAGCGATGACCTCAACACCTTTTTGCAGGTTGACGGCGTCGTCAAGAGGGTTTCAGAAGTTGTACCGACTATCGTAAGTGCTGCATTTCAGTGCAGCTATTGCAGAGAGATTAACCTTTATCCACAAACCGGAAACAGGATAATGGAGCCTTTCAACTGCAGCAAGTGCGGAAAGCCAAAAGATGAGGTAAAATTCAAGTTTATACCTGAAAGGTCAACATACTACGATACGCAAATTATTACAATAGAAGAGAAGCCAGAATTTCTTAGAGGCGCAGCTCAGCCTGCACGACTTATTGTCCATCTAGAAGACGAACTGTGCGGCAAGAACAACCCGGGGGACAGGGTATCAATAAATGGGATATTAAAGGGAAAACAAAAATCACAGATGAATCAGAGTATGTCGAGACAGTTTGACATTTACCTTGATGCAATGTACGTAGAGAGGGAGTCCTCAGAGTATGACGAAGTAATGCTTGACGATGAAGACATAAAAAAGATTAAGAAGGCTGCGAAGGACCCAGAAATATACAATAAACTTGTAGGCAGCATAGCACCCGCCGTTTTCGGAAACGAGATGGTGAAGGAGGCCGTAATACTCCAATTATTTGGAGGCGAAAGGAAAGCATTTGAGGATGGAACTTACATAAGGGGGGACATTCACGTCCTTCTGTTCGGTGACCCCGGCGTTGCAAAGAGCCAGATCCTGACCTACGCTGCAAACATTGCGCCTAAATCGGTTTATACGTCAGGAAAGGGCAGCTCGGCTGCAGGCCTAACTGCGGCTGCGGTAAAAGACGAGATGTCTGAAGGTAGATGGACTTTAGAGGCCAGGCACACTGGTACTTGCAGACGGTGGACTTGCAGCTGTTGATGAACTCGACAAGATGGACAAGGAAGACAGCGGTGCAATGCATCAGGCGATGGAACAGCAGACCGTCTCAATTTCCAAGGCTGGAATCAATGCAACTCTTATGTCCAGATGCGCTGTCCTCGGCGCCGCAAATCCTAAATTCGGCAGGTATGACGAAAATGAGCCTTTCCCTGCTCAAACAGAATTTCCTGCCACATTGCTTTCAAGATTTGACCTGATATTCGTCATTGTTGATAGGCCAGGAAAGGTTGACAACGATATGGCAGATTACATACTCAAAGTTCACAGAGCAGGAGAAAGTATAGCAAGTGGACGTGGAGGAGAAAAGGCGCAGGTATATCCAGTTTTTGAACACGACTTCCTGAAGAAATACATAATCTATGCTAGGAAAACATGCTTCCCTCTTATGTCACCTAAGGCCAGCGACATGATTAAGAAGTTCTATGTCGACAGGAGGGCATCAACATCAAAGCAGGGTACAGTCTCCATTACCCCACGACAATTAGAAGCATTAGTGAGATTATCAGAAGCCTCAGCAAGGGTAAGGCTCTCAGATAGGGTCGATGAACAGGATGTTGAAAGAGCAGAAAGGCTCATGGAATCTTTCCTGAACCAGACAACTGTTGTGAACGGTATTCCGGACGTGGATATTATCCTCACAGGATTTGCCCAAAAGGATCGGAAGGCAGCATTCTCCCTGACCGATATCATTAGGAGACTGATGGAGGCGAGCCCAAACAGGTGGGCCTCACTCAAGGATATCATAGAGGAAGCTAGGAGTGCTGGGGTGGACCAAAGCCAGGTCGAGCGAACGCTTGAAATGATGAATAAAAAAGGAACCATAATAAAAGGAAATAATGACCAGTCTTTCCGCATTGTCGGTTAAATGGGGATCGATGAGGTAAGATACACTTGATATGGACAAGAGTCTTCAGGACACCAACTGACACCCTTCTTGCAGCAGCAGATGAGGAATTAATTGGTAGGGAACTAAAAGAGGGGAAGTTTAAGCTAAACGTCTCTGTCAACTTCTACAAGGAAATTCTTGTTGAGGATTCTGCCCTGAGAGACTTATTGTCAATGTGTTCTGTAGCAAATTTAGTAGGGAATAGGACCGTAGGTATAGCAATAGAGGCAGGATACATTTCAAGGGAGAACGTAATATACATACAAGGGGTAGCGCATGCACAGTTCACGACAATGGAATGACAGTATCTTCAGGTTCAGTGCTATCTCAGTATCACGGGAATACAACATTCCCATTTCTGAATTGATCGATTTCCAGGCCTTCCTTGTCACCAAAAAAACACTTGATATCAAGCATAGGAAATGGAGTGCGGGGGATCACAATATTTACGCCTTAAATTACAGTGACATTAATGGAATTTTGAAAGGACTGGATTCCCCCTTGAAGGATGATTTCTGGATGTCTCAGCCTTCTGTAAGAATTCGGGGAAAGCTAAATGCAATAGAATTCCCAAGCGTAATGACAGTACTTAACATGACACCTGATTCCTTCTATCCAGGTAGCAGATTGACCGAAGACGAGGTGAATGAAAGACTGGATGAAATTGCGAAGGCAGGTGGCAGCATTGTTGATATCGGGGGGCAGAGCACTAGACCTGGCAGCGAAAGGGTCTCTGTGCGGGAGGAAATGAAGAGAATCTCCAAAGCGGTTGAAATCTCTCTCAATAGAGGATTCACTGTTTCGGTAGATTCATATCAACCTAAAATTCAGGAGGAATGTCTGGAAATGGGGACACACATAGTAAACGATGTTAGCGGTTCTCAAAACATGGAAATATGGAAGCTCGTGAAGCGTTACGATGTCCCCTTGGTAATAATGCACAAGAAGGGGGATTTTAAGACAATGCAGGACTCACCGTCGTATGAAAACGTGGTCAATGAAGTATCATCGTTCTTTCTCAGGAAGATTAAGGAAGCACAGAAAGCAGGAGTGGAAGATAACATTATCCTTGATCCGGGCATTGGATTTGGGAAAAGGGTGGAGGATAACCTATCGATCATTAAGAACATTCGTGATTTCAAGATCGGTCCACCGTTACTGATTGGACTTTCAAGGAAGAATTTCATAGGAAAACTTCTGGATGAAAGTGTTGATGAGCGCGACACCTCTTCCCTCATCTTCAATTCAATCGCAATAATGAATGGAGCTGACATTATAAGAGTGCATGATACTGAGGAAAACGTCAAATTAATTAAAATAATAAAAAAATTGAAAGATTTCTAGATATGGATGAGGTAGTGATACATTATTATGCCGACGAAAAGGATCGATATTGTGTTAACTACCTTTACCAACGGGTTGATGGCCGGACCAGCAGTATCCTTCGTAGCGTCACCTACGGTATCACCCACAACAGCAGACTTGTGAGCCTCTGACCCTTTACCCCCGTAGTTCCCCTGCTCAATGTACTTCTTCGCGTTGTCCCACGCGCCACCCCCAACCGTCATCATGATTGCAAGCGGAAATCCGGATATTATGACCCCCATGAGCAGACCACCCACTGCAAGCGGTCCAAGCACAAATCCTACAACTATGGGTGTCAATACAGCTATCAATGCGGGAACCATAAGCTGCCTCAATGCTTCCTTCGTTACGATATCTACCGCCTTACCATAGTCAGGTTCATCTTCTCCTGTAAGAATCTTTGGTTTAAGTTTGAACTGTGACCTGACTTCCTCAACAATGGCAGATGCGGCCTTTCCGACTGCATTCATCAGGTATGAAGTGAAGAAGAAGGGTAGCGACCCACCTATCAGCAATCCTGCAACAACTATCGGGTCATCCAGTTGTATTACCTGGAATTGTGGAAGAGTTGAGATCAGAGTCTTGAAGGCAGCGAATAACGTTAGGGCAGCAAGGGCTGCACTGCCGATTGCATATCCCTTGGTAACTGCCTTCGTTGTATTTCCGACTGCATCCAAAGGATCTGTGACTTCCTTCCTCGTCTTCTCGTCAAAACCTGACATTTCTGCAATACCGCCTGCATTGTCCGTTATGGGACCGTATGAATCGATGGAAATGATCATTCCAGTCGCAGATAGCATACTTGCAGCTGCGATGGCTATCCCGTAAAGGCCCATCTGGGAATCCCCACCATAAGATGAATAGGTTATAAAGAACGATATTACTATCCCTGCCACTATGACTATGGCAGGAATGAATACTGCTTGAAGTCCATATGCCAATCCGGTAATGATGTTTGTACCGGTACCTGTAACAGATGATTTGGCAATCTTTGCTACGGGTGAAAATCTTTCAGACGTGTAGTATTCTGTAACGTAAACTATCACTCCCATGATGATGATACCTATGATTGCATCAAAATAGATTGCCAGATTACCCTTCATGAGGTAATAGTCAACGAAATAGAAACCTATTGCAGACAGAATTACTGTTACAATTAGCCCTTTGTAAAGCGCAGTCATTATTCTCTGTTTCTCACCCTTCTTCACGAAGAATGATCCAACGATTGTGGCAAGGATTGCAACTCCACCTATCGCTAAGGGAAGGATAATTCCACTCTGTGTAAGATACTTTGAGCCTAGAGGGGATGAGTAAATCAAATAAGCAAGGAGCATGGCTGATAATGCAGTCACAACATACGTCTCAAACAAATCAGCTCCCATCCCAGCGCAATCCCCAACATTGTCTCCAACATTGTCTGCTATGACTGCCGGGTTTCTTGGGTCATCCTCGGGTATTCCAGCCTCCACCTTACCGACAAGATCAGCCCCAACATCCGCCCCCTTTGTATAAATTCCGCCACCTACCCTTGCGAACAGGCTAACCAGGGAAGCTCCAAAAATATAACCTACCATCGGAGTTGGATTTCCAAACCACATATAGAATACAACAAGTCCCAAGAGTGCTAGCGAAGCGACCATTAGCCCAGTGACTGTCCCTCCCCTGAATGCAAGTTTCAAAGCAGGGTTAAGTCCCTTCTTAGCCTCAATTGCAGTCCTCACATTTGCCCTGACAGAAATACTCATCCCAATAAGTCCGGCTACTGCAGACCCAGTGGCTCCGACAAGGAAACCAACAGTGAGTTTCCACGCCTCTGATATTCCGGAAGATGCGTAGAAGGCAAAAAAGATTATGACCGCAAGTATCGCAGCAAATATGAATACATTGGTATATTGCCTCCTCATGAATGCGTTTGCACCTTTGCGTATGGATAACGAAATCTTTTCTGGTTTTTCCTCACTGACAGGTATCCTCAGGAGTAGGAAACTCTGAATCCCTGCATATGCAAGACCCACCAGTGCTGTTGCTAGTATGAATAGTTCCCAGTTTAGCAGATATGATGCCATCGACCCCGAATTTTCATGTCGTTAATAACGTTTGCTTGATTATTCTTTATTTATGGCCATCTTTCGTTGATAAAACTATCTTTATACCTATGATAAACAGAAATAATACGGGAATGAAAATTAATTACACTAGAGAGATGAAGGCGTTCTTATCTTGTTCCTATCTATTTTCATTCCTCTTGGGGTAACTATAAGGTACCTGTTGCCAAGTGCAACAACGTCTCCTCCATTGTCTCCGGCAGACCTTTTAAGCTCGCTCACGATCCTTCTTAACTGCAACTCGTCAGATTGTATTGCCGCATAATCAAGTATCAGAACGTCCCCATTCAAGACAATTTCAGAAAACTGTGGCACCTCCTCAAACTTTATCAGTTCACCAATTTTTACAGACGTCCCTGCTCCGGGCTCATCTGCAAATTGATATTCATTAAGATCAATGTATTTTCTCGGTTCCTTGGGAGGTCTATCTGTTCTGATAACCGTCTTTTTCCTGAAAGTCATTGGCATCGTTGTTCACCTGCAAATAAATATAATCCTCATTAATTAATATTTTCCTTACATCATGAAGCCAGCTGGAACAAAGCAACTGAATGACTTTTAAGTCCAAATTTGAACCTAATTAATTTACTGTCCTTGTTCCAAAATAAGGGGTAACTTGACCAATTTCAACGGAAAAATATTTTTGTCTGCACGGATAACCCAATACCCGGCTTAGCTCAGTTGGTAGAGCGGTGGACTGTAGAGGGACAGCGCTGTGGCGCAACCGCCGCCATCCACAGGTCGCTGGTTCAAATCCGGCAGCCGGGATTGACCAGATGGTTTAAATCCGTGTATGCCATAACAAGACGTGAAAGAGGAGCTTAAAGTAGGCACGAAAAAGTATTACGAGCTTGAACTAGATAGGCTCAGGAAATCGAAATTAGGCAATGGAGAGAAGAGTAAGATAAAGCAATTTCTGGACTACCTAGAGAACGTTGACGAACTCTCTTACAATAGGCTATACTTCCATGCAATAAATCTGAGGACCCTCGGTGAGACCATGGGAGAACCCTTCATTTCTCCTAATAGCAATGATGTGATTGAGGCATTGGCAAAGCTTCGCAAGAGAGACCTGTCAGAGTGGACTATTGAAGGCTACAAGGCCACTCTTAAGAGATTCTATAATTGGTTGGGGAAATCGGAAGTTGTGAAGGATATAAAATTCAAGAGCAAGAGCAAGATAAACTACAAGAAGAAACCTGACTGGAGGATAAGTCAAGAAGAAGTTGACTTGCTGATTGCATCATGCGATAACGCTAGAGACAAGGCAATTATCAGTCTGCTATATGATTCGGGGATGAGAATTGGAGAATTGCTTACACTACGAATAAAGGATGTAGTCTTTGACAACTATGGAATGAGAACTATGGTGTCAGGTAAGACCGGGGTAAGAAATGTGAGAGTTATAGGCGATTCGATAGGTTATGTGAAAGGATGGCTAAATGTCCATCCTGATACTTTTAACCCTGACGCATGGCTATTCTGCGGTATAGGGCATGACATGAACGGGAGGCCAAACACGGGCGAACCCATGTTCCATCAGCAAATATATGCGATGTTTAGAAAGGTCAAGAATAGAGCCGTCTCCAAAGGATTTCCCAAGAATAAGAGATTGAATCCTCATAAATTCCGGCACAATCGAGCTACGGAGTTGGCTCCAAAACTACCTCCGTTAGTCTTGGATAAGGAAATGGGATGGAATATGGACAGCAAGATGCCTGCTGTATATGTCCATCTAAACGACGAAGAAGTAGATAACGCATACCTAGAGGCCAACGGAATCCATGTAGAAAATCCATCGAAGGAGATAAGGAAAATGAGGGCTTGCCTGAGATGCAAAACAGTGAATCCCTATAATTCCGAGTATTGTCTGCAATGTGGAAGTCCTCTAGATTATGAAAAACTCAAACAGCTAGAAAACAAGGAAAAGGAGATAGAGTCTAATTTGCTGAGTTCCTCTGTAATCGATGGAAGCACCAAGGAACTCTTGAAGACGTTTGACCCTGAGTTCAAGGACAAGCTCCTTGAAGCAGTGTTATCACAGATAGCTAATAATCCTCAGCTTAAAGATAAGTTCATAAAAGAGTTGGTGCATTGAAATGACCGAGGCCAAAGCTCAAGTACGGAGGTGATAAATGTGAGCTATATTGATACTGCGTCTGAGAGGAACATAGAGCAGATTCTAGAAAAAGAGCTTGACATTGGGGAGGAAGTTCTATTTGACCTGAGAGCAATAGCACAACTAAAGAAAACTGACCTTTTATCAGTTATTCAGGCCTATATCCTAGAAGGAATCAAAGGCGACTTGAAAGAGAGCCCCTTCCCTTTCCCTGATTATCTTAGCCGACTAGAGGATTGACCTTTAAGGTAAAACCTCATAACAGCCTCTAAGTGAACCCCTATCTTCTTCACTTTTTATTTTTCAATTTTCGCTTGAGAAATCAGACTGAAAATTTTCACTTCATGCGTACGCAGCAATATATATATCACCAATAGAGAGGGGTATGGTACTGGTACCGAAGGTTAATTTCCCTTGTCTGTGCCTGAATCCTCAGCGGCGCCGTCTTCAGTACCATCGGTACCATTGGTCCTGATGTCAATTTCTCTCAATATTTTCTTCACATCACGCTTTGACATATGAAGCGTTTCGGCTATCTTTATCTGACTCAGGCCCATTTTCTTCAGTGAGATAACCTTCTTGTGTCTTTCTTCTTTGGCCTTTGCTCGCTCTGTCTCCCTGAGTTTCTTTTCTACCTTGTCATCGGTGATTATTGATTCTTCTAAAGACGATTCCATAGAATCAAGTATTTTCTGAGGGCTTACTCCCTCTAGCTTACGGTATAGAAGTCTCATGTCTATATTGACCGTGAAAGGATAGCCTCCATGAGATGCGTAAGGAGGTGTATAACCCGTTACTACTAGCTTATTGGGTCTGGTGAATCCTGCTAGAACGTAGTATTTCCCTTGTCTATAAGTGAGAAATACTACTCTCCCCATTCCTCCGTTTCTCAGATACCCGGGGATATGCTTAGCGTAGTGGTAAACTAGGATAGGGCCCTTGACAAAGAAATGTCTCTGGAACTGAGTAAATATTCTCCAAGACTGGGATTCTTGACTCTGCCATGAATAGGAATCTACCTCAGCGTCCATTTCGTCTAATATTATAGCCGGGATTCTGTCTGCTCTCCTAGACCTGATTATTCCTTCTAGGAGTTCCTTCATGCTCCTAATCAGGTAAACGCTCGGGAGGGCCATGTCCTTCAATTCTTCCGGGTAGTCAAAATTAAAGAAGGGCAGATTTGTATAGAAATCCCATTTTGGATTGACTATGATTGCCCTCAGAATGATATATGAACATAGCCAAGATTTTCCTTGTCCTTGTGGTCCGTAAACTATCGTTGGCCTCATTGTAAAGAATACGCTGTTAGTCCAATACTTAGGGGCAACGTTCCCGTCTCTAGACGTCACTATTGCCCTCCCCTCGCTTAATGCCTTGACTATCCTCTGTTGATTCTGAGCCCATGATAAGGCTCTCTCCGAGCTAATGCCGTTATCTTCCCTTATCAATTGGGCCAACAACTCTAACGAATCTGTCATCTTAATTCCCTCTCGCTGACTTCAATGAAGTTGTCTTCCCATTCTTCTGCTCTTTGCTTAAGTTGTGTAATTCCTAGGACATTGAGAAAAGTCATAATGGCCGTAAATCTCTCGATGTATTCTTGCTTAGCTTCTTCTGTGTTTATTTCGTCATAATTGCCCTTGGCTTTCTCGAATTGGTCTCCATATCTTTCATTCAGTCTTTCCCAAGACTCTTGAAACTCCTTTACTTCTTTATCCCCTTTGTGCGACATTGCATGAGGAATGATTACGGCATTGTAAAGGGCCAACAAAGCAGAACGAGCCGGATTATAGTTAGGATTAGAGCCAGACGGCAATCCTATGAAACTGTGATACTGCAAGTATGCCGTTTCTATCATCTCGTTGACTATCCGGTAGAATCCAGTTTCGCTAAGTTTCGGAGATATTCGTTCGTCAGTCATTGTAAATTGTCACTTCCCATAAAACGGGCTTTCCCGTGTGCCAATTGTGGCCGCACATTCCTCCATAAATCCTAGGGTTTGTATTCGTTGACAGTACGTTATTTATTGGCAACAAAGACCACTCTAGTTTTTCTGACGGCTTGTCTGTATATACCTTGAACTTTGTTAATGGTCCTGTTAACGCTATTTCCTTGGCACTATGAATCTTTAGGCCGTGGTCGAAGAACGGTTTGGCTAACTCGGGAAAGAGTTCCCTGAATCTCTTACCCGAGAGCTTTTCTACCCATACCCCTAGTTTCAAATCTTCTTGTTCACTCTGATTCATTTTCTCCATCTTCCGGCGGTAGTTCTTGGTTTAGCATACCAACTGACTTGACTTCTTGTTTTCTGGTATGCCCTTTTACGTGCGTCTCTCCTTTTGGTCCTTGCCTCTCGTGAGGCCTTACAAATACTTTCTTTTCGGTCATTTATTTCATCTCCTAGGAATGTTAGGCACATTCCCAAAGCCCTCTTTTGAAAAAATAGAGCGTGAATCAACTTTGCAAATATGAGTCTCTTTGACGATTCTAAGATATTTCACACTTCCACAGAATGTCACCTCTCCACACTTTGAGCATTTCCAATACATCAGTTAGCCTCCATTTTTGACGTGATAAACTGAGAAAATATTATTGAGCAACAAGATAATTTAATTCTAGGCGTTTTGAGGGCCAAGAAGGTGTAAATACATATCGACATAAGCGAGAGGCACCTAATTTTCATGTTTTGAAACCTCCCTTATGTTCACGACTTCGAAATGGTAAATCGTTATTCCGGGAAGTTTTAGGTCAGTGACTTTGACAAAATTTGGCACCGTTTTAATCGGGTCAGTGAGACTCACTTTCAATCCCTCCTTTAGCTATTACAATACATTCTTTCGAGGTTGGGTCCCAAATCTGGCCGTGAGGACAAGGCAATTCTAGAAATCCTTTCTCGATAAACTTTCCGGCTTCTACTACTGGGAATTTTGATATATTGCCTTTCTGATAAGTGTATTTTCTGAAACTGAAACTCTCCTTTACCTTAAAGTATTGCCAATCATTGTTCTGGGCATAGGATTTTTCAGATTCTTGAGTAACATTTGAGTTAGTGTTTGGACTAAGAGGACTATGAGGACTATGAGAAATGGTACTCGACTCTTCCTTTTGTTGTAATGTCTTTCTATTAACTTCTTCTTTATTTACTGAGTCTCCTTTTTCATTGTCCTCATCGTCCTCATCGTCCAAACTTGTCTGGTCATCTTGAGAAATTCGGGCTAATTCCTCTTTCACGAACTCTGGGTCATATCTCTGTTTCAATTCTTTTAGTTTGACTTCGTCAGGAAGTCTTACTACTGAAAGTCTCTTAAAATATTCCTCTTCTTCTTCATTTTTCCCCTTGCGTGTGAGCTTTATCCTAGGCCTTTCTGTTTTAAGTCCTAGTGCCGATAAGATTTTACCTGTCTGTTTTGCGTAATTCTGCCCCACCTCCTCATAAACGGAAGATAGGTAAATGCCGGCGAACTCTCTACCTCCAATCTCATATTGAATCGTATTCTCTGCATTGCCGATAATGGAGAGAAGAGTTGATGCAATCAAACCGTTTGCCGTGTCCTTAGCAACTTCGACATTCCTGATTATCTGATATTCCAACATTTTGGTAAAGTCTTTTTTCAATTCAGGAATAATTTCAATTATGTCCTCAAAGAATGAAATAATCTCAAATAGCCGGGGCTCTAGATGAGATTCGTATTTCTGTAGGAATTTCGAACTCTGGATTGAATTTATTTTTTCGCACCAATTTATCCTGAACTGTAGTAATTTCCCTCTAATCTCTAGACCTTCTCGCTCAAATTCCTCTAGGATTTCACCTTTGATTTTTCTCGGAATATCCTCCCTTGTCAATTCAAAATTCTGGTCTATTTGAAACGATTTCGATTCAATGGCGTCATCACGAAAAGGGGTTCTTCCGGCCATTGCCATCGGTCCATAGAGCTTATAACCGATTAAAGCTGAAAATCCCCTCTGTATTTCCTTGTCAGCGTTCAGATAAACTGAATTTCGGTTAAATTTTGAATTAATCAGTGCCGTAGTCTCATTATCCATTTGCCCTTTCTCGTCTACATAAAGAATAGGAGAGTAAAGCTGAGAGACACGTTTTAGAGGGGCAGCACTGAGATTTATGAGATAAAATCCATATGGTGTTATTTCAGTCATCGTTTGCAAAAGCCTGGACTTTCCCTTTCCGTAAGGAGCTATAATATGAATCAACGGAAATGATGTTTCTCGAAGTATGTCAAAAAGAGTAGCCTTCATGGTCCATAACGGTAAAAGGGCCTCATCTTCTTCTCGCACTTGGGCATATTTATGAATAAAATTCCGAATCTGTAGATAAAGCTCATATTCGCTGGTATAGTTTATAGGACCTGGCGGAAATTTTAAAAATTCAAAAGAATCATTCTCGAATATCCGGTCTAGTTTCTGCTGTGCAATCTGAGGGGCCGGCTTTATGATTACTTGGTTTCCATCGTCATCATAGGCCTCAACTTCTTTTGTGTACGTTATTCTGTCTCCGTTTCCGTAGACAACGAATTGATAAGTGCCAAACGACTTTTCTGACATTTGAAATATCTCATGAATTTCTGCGTAATGCTTTCCGTTTAGGGTGAATCGAGTCTTGAAAACGATGGACGGTTTCTTTTGCTTAGAAATGTTTTTAACATCATCTTCTATATCATCTTCAGAGTCCAAACCCGTATCCGGCCCCTTGTCAGAGGGGCCTCTTTTTTGTGTCAGCATCTCATTGACCCTCCTTCTTTCCCGTTTCCTTGTGTTTTTTTGATTCTTGTACCAGTTCATTCCAGAGCTGTAGCCATCGAGGCTCACGATTCATTTCGGTCATTGTGTTTCCTCCTTCTTCCGTTCAATTTCTAACTTCAGAGTTCCATCTGTCTGTTCTTCAATGTAAGCCCAATCACCGGGCCCGGCCTTTATGTCTTCTAGAATCAATGGCGAAATGTGGACATAAACGGTATTCCCTAGCTTAACGACCTTTGCCCTCATTCGGAGCAATCTATTCCTTTGCAATTCCATGATAGGCAATTCGATATAATTATACTAACACATTTGACGAGAGATAAGTAAGAATATATATACTCATAAACAATGACTTATCAATGGATAAAAGAGGGTCTTCCCATACCAAGGTAGAAATCGTTTTGGCTCTTGCAGAGAGTGAAAAAGGAACCCGCAAACGTGAGGACTTCATAATCTCCAACTTTAGGGGAGGAACCGAAGTGAGGGATAAGAGGAGGTTTCTCTCCGAAAGGCTAAACGCTGAAGGAAGCAAAGGAACGGGTATAATGGAGAAATCCCTATCAGAACTTAAGAAGGTTGGGTTGATTGAGCAAACGAGCATCGGGGAAGGGATATTCTTCAAACGTGCCTATCGGTTGAGATGTAATGACATTTACGACCTTTCGCAAATATTCAATTTCATTTTGGACTGCGAACGAGTCAAATCAAGCAACTCACAAGAGTACCGGAGATTAGAGAAATTCATCGAATCTCCATTTTTTGAAAGGAAGTGGTATGATTGCATACTGGACCTTATTTATGATTTCGACCTCTGGGATGAATCAAAGTATCCACTCACTATAAAGAACCCTCTAGAAATTAAAAAATATGCTCGCCAAGAGAATCCTCTGAGGGTTTCGTCATTTTTCAAGAAATACTTTCCGAATCAAGGTCCAGCAAAGTATGAAAGCAATCTTAGGAAACATAATTTCCCTGACGCTCTAAAGACTTCAATGAATGAATCGATACAGGGATATATCAATCTGTTCACGTTCCTCAAAATGAGTTATAACCAAGTAGAACGGGAGAGTACCCTAGAAGACCGGTTCAGTTCCGAAAAGTTTGCTCTGGACGCTTGGTTCAATTCATTTTGGTATGGAACACTGAGTTCTGAGGCCTACTATGAAGGTAAACAATTCAAAAAGGAAGCATGCACAATGGAGACCATGGAATTACTGTCAGGCAAGCATGGGTTTCCAAACGGGGAAACGTGGGACCAGTTGAACGGTCTCCTTCAAGAGATTCTGTTCCCGGTAAATAATCAAAACGTGGACTCAATAGAAATAACACAATTGAAATAGACATTTCTCTCTTTTCGTTAGATTTTTATTTTTCAAATTCGAATATTTTTATATTATTCAAAGCGTATTTTCTTTAAATATTGTCAAGCACCAATAAAGTGTAAGAATTAAACCAACTCTATTATCTCGGCAGCCGGGATCCGTTATCCTTCTTGATTCAATACCGCACATTGATTATAACCGGACTGAATTTCTTGGGTAATCGGATACGTCCTCTAAACCTCATCACAATCGAAATCGAATGTTGCTCAGGGTGGAACCAGTTGGTCTTCAGTCAAAAGAGTGCATGAGCAAGTCACTTTATATTTTGTTCTCTGGCCTACTTGATTGCCCTTGAAGGAAAGCAGTCTCCGGAAACGCCTCCGCCATATTGGTAGAATTTTCGATTATCATCTCTCTCCTTTGCATTAAATCACTTAATATCGATCTCTTGAGTCTTTCCAATCTTTCTTAACCAAGTATTGCTTGCAACATAATATTTGACACAAATTACGGAATTGCATATCGTTATATCCTAACTTCAGTTATTGAGCCATGCGGAAAGTAATCCTAGACACAATAATATCACTAGATGGATATTACACGAGCCTAAAGAATGAGATTGATTGGTTCGAATTCGAAAAGGAAGAGATCGATTGGTCTAAGGAAATTCTTCGGAGAGTCGGTACCATGCTTTATGGCCGGGTAACATACCAAGAGTTTAGTGAGTTCTGGCCAACCGCGTCCCCAAGCCCTGATGGTTTCGATTCTGAGATCATTGGTCAACTGAACGGTCTTCAGAAGCTCGTATTCTCTCGAACCCTTCAGGAAGCAAAGTGGGGTCCGGCAGCGTTGATACGAGATGACCCTGTTGACGTAATTGAACGGATTAAAAAAGAACCTGGAAGGGACATGGTTGTGGTGGGTAGTGGGACTCTCGTATCTGCTCTTGTTAGGAACGATCTTGTAGACGAGTACCGTATCAGAATTCGCCCCATAATATTGGGTTCGGGCAAGCCAATATTCGAAGATAGCAAAAGGAGGCATAAACTCAAGTTGGTTTCCGCTAAATCGTTTAGTAACGGAGTTGTTGCACTACATTACGAACCTGTCCTTTAGAAGCCTGACAGTTATATAATCACTTTACTCACGCACTGTAAAGGGTTACATAAACTTAAATGAAAGACTAGCAAGGTTTCTTACAAGGAAGTGGAAAAGCGTTCCCAGTTGTGATTACAAGATGGATGAGTTTGGATATAAGATGAAGCAATTTGAAACTGATCTCCAATGATGAAGAAGGTGGTCAGAAACATCTCCTACATAGTTGCTGCCCCCTCATTGCAGCATAAATTGTCAATTGCACATAAAACGAGCCAAACTCCATAAATCATCACTAACCTTAGCCACCAACCGTCAATGCAAGTAGAATTGCAACTTGATTCATTCGAGCTTATCACTAAGCCGATAATGATTAAACTTGAGTTTCCTTTGTCCATCTATTTGGATGCGTCTACGAAACCACTGAAACTTTCAGTTTCCCATATTGAAAGGTCAACGCCTCCTTCTGGAGCGCAAGAAACTGTAGATTCCACCCACAATAACCAGTAGGAACACAATGATTTCAAAGAGTGCAATATCGCTGGATCTCCTAAGGAGGCCACTAATCTGTAGTTTCGTAACGTGTGAGGATAATATAGTAACATTGGTCACAAACGGGACGTATCCCGGGGAAGAAACATTCACCACATATCTTCCAGGCTTGAGGGAAATATTGAAGTTTCCATTTGAAGATTTGTATATCGTCCCATTTATGGAGATTGTAGCTGTCGGTGGGGTGATCTTTCCTACGAGATACCCATCCATTATGGTGAATGGAATCTGGAGTGTTACATTGCTTCCATTTACTGTGACAGATCCGGTGTGATTGGATGGGGAGTAATTGAAGGCAGAAGGTATCAGGTAGTCGTAAGTTCCATTAATAACGTTGAATATTAAAGTATCATTTGAAGTGCTCAAAGTCCCTTTGCCGTTCAGGGTAACTGACCAATTTGTGCCTTCCGGTAAACCAGTCTCCATAAAACGAACTCCAAATAGGACAGGGAGGAAATGGACATCAACACTTTGAGAAGACCCGTTGACTTTTACGGTCCCTGTCTCGTTAAGAGTTCTGTAGTCCCTGTTTGTTGTGGTAACGCTGAAGTTGTAACTTCCGTTCTGGAGGTAAAATACGTACCGGCTTCCATTGATGGCACCTGAATTGATTCCTGAGATGTTAACGTTCCAGCTGATTCCGGATGGCAGTCCATTTTCAATGAAGCTTACCGCATATGAGTCATTTGGAAGAACTGTCAGCTTACCTGCTGTCAGAGAGACATTCCCGTAATTCTGAAACGTCCCGGTTATATAAGAATAGACTTCTATCGAGTACTTTCCTGGGAACAGGGTCACGTTTACCAGTCCGCCAACGAAATTTGTCACGTTCAATGCGTTACCTGTATAACTGAGGTTCCTGACAAACAGTGCACCCCTAGGAGTGTCAGTAGTGATCTTCAAAAATGAGAGACTATTGGAGTAGTACATGGCCCCGAGTGAACCTATCCCACTGGTCACGTAGGCTGCGAGCCTCCCTGTTATGCTACCATATGTACCGGTAACAACTGCGTTATATACAGTCTCACCAGTATCGCTCCCGAAGTTGAAAGCGTTCGGAATAGTCTGGTAGTTGTTTCCATTGTAATACTCGAGCATCAGAATTATGGATGAGCTAATGTCCTGGGTCTGAGTAGAATTTCCTGGACCACCTATCACAAGTTCGGCATCATAGTACGTATTGGCAGGATTGTAACTATATCCACTAACGTAAAAATAAGGTGGAGTTTGAAGCCCATTTGCAAAGTGAAAAACTGCGTTGTCGTAAACCACCCAACCGTATCCGTCATTGTACAGGAAAGATACCTCTGGGGAATTGTTCCTGCCCAGATACGCATTCATCTTCAGAAGGAAGGATGAATTATCCTTGAGGGTAACATTGTTTCCTGGAAGTGAGGAATTGGCGATGTCATAATAAAATTTGGAAGGACCTGAATTTGTACCGCTACTGGCGACTGTGCCATTGCCAATAACAGTCGAGTTGTAGATCGCTGCGCTAGGAGCGGAAAGATTCCATATGTTGTCTATGAAAGTAATCTCCTTCGAAGACGAGTTTAGGAAAGCTACGTCTTGCACCCAGAAGTCGTAAAAAGTGGACTTGTAGGAAAAAACCATATTCAGGTTCAATTGGAAAGTAACATTTGTAGAATTTGCCGCCGGGCTGTAAGTCGAGATTGAATTGATCGTGACATTCCCAAGGAATGACGATGTGGAGTAATTGTAAGGAACCCCATTATAGCCTATGCCATAATCAGCAATGCCCATAGGCGCTGGCTCATTAATATATTCCCTGTATGGGGTCACCGAAGTAGCAGGCGGATCATTATGCACTCCAACGCTCTCCAAGGATGATGCTGACTTATTCTTCTCAATTGGCAGTACCACAGAATTACCCTCTTGGCGAGTGGCCACACCGAAGGATGAAGATAGTATGACTAGAAGCAATACGGTTACTGCAAGTATCATCCTTATTGTCTTGGTCAGGTACATACACCCCGTTATACTTAATCATAAAATCAGATATATTTCTTGTCTTGATTCAGTTGCTAAATGCCATTCCTCTCTAACGTGGCTCAAGTTCCTTATTTGCAAGAGATGTACTGGTTATCCTGCCCGTCAACAGCCTAGATTATTGATGTCTACATTAGAAGTTCCTGTTAGTGTAATTTGGAGGCTCGCTCAGCAACATCACGTTATGTGGATGACTTTCTGTAATTCCTGCCTGGGTAACAAGCACGAATTTGGCGTTCTGCCTGAGCTTCGCGATTGTGGGCGAGCCAGTATACCCCATCCCCGACTTCAGGCCCCCGATCAATTGAAAGACTGCATCTGCAACTTTACCTTTGTACGGAACTGCTCCTTCAACTCCCTCTGGTACAAATTTCCCTGAGCCTATCTTGCCGTACCTGTCATTCTCTCCACTCATAACAGCTCCAAGTGAACCCATTCCTCTGTACGTCTTATATCTTCTTCCAGATATGTTTATTTCAGTCCCTGGAGCCTCGTCCGTTCCTGCTAGCAGAGATCCGAGCATTACTGTGCTCGCACCCGCTGCGATAGCCTTCACTATGTCTCCTGAATACCTTATACCCCCGTCAGCAACCACAGGAATTCCATGCCTTTCTGCTACCTCTGCCGCTTGTGCAACGGCAGTCAACTGAGGTACGCCTATTCCGGCTACTATCCTCGTAGTACATATTGATCCGGGTCCCACACCCGTCCTCAATCCATCAACTTCAGCCGATATCAGGTCCTCTGCAGCTTCGGATGTTGCGATATTCCCGGCGATTATGTCAATGTCAACCTCTCTCCTCATCTTCTTCACTGAGTCTATAAGATTGAGGTTATGGCCATGGGCACTATCTACAACTATAACATCAGCCCCAGCTTCCTCGAGAATCTTGGCCCGCTCAATGTCGAATGCCCCGACTGCGCCCCCCACCAGCAATTTCCCTTCTTCATCCCTCACTGCAAGTGGGTCCTGTTCTCTCTTCATTATGTCCTTAGCGGTAATCAACCCGACCAAATTTCCAGTACCATCGACAAGAGGCAGCTTCTCTATCTTCTTATTATTCATTATCTCCAAAGCCTGTTCCATTGAGAGACTGACGTCTCCGGTCACTACATCCTTAGTCATAACGTCCCTGACCTTCTTGCTGCTTCCCTTCTGGAAGCGTATGTCCCTGTTCGTAAGTATTCCGACAAGTTTGCCGTTCAATATCACTGGGAGCCCAGCGATTCGCTTCTCCCTCATAGTACGGATTGCATCGTCAACAGGTGTTTCCGGGCTTACAGTGTAAAGGTCGCGTATAATAAGCGATTCCTCCCTCTTCACCTTCTTTATCATTTCAGCCTGGGCTTCCCTGCTATTGTTCCTGTGTATGATGCCAATACCACCGAGTCTTGCTAGTGCAATTGCCATATCTGCCTCAGAGACCGTATCCATAGGAGACGACACAATTGGAATGTTCAGTTTTATGTGGCGGGTCAATGAGGATTCTACGTTGACACCAACCGGTTCAATCCTGCTCGGGCCCGGAATTAAAAGAACATCATCGTAGGTGTACCCCATCTTAGCCTCTTCAAGCTTAGATATAAACATATAACCCAAATATAAGTGATAATAAAACATTATCCAAGGAGCACTTCAAGCTCAGAAGGGAGCTGAGTTAGACGTAATCACGCTAAACTCAAGGGAAAGAAGGTCAGTCAGTTGAAATTTCTTCATATGGCCATCGTAGAATTACACCATGACGAAAATCCTATGACCAACCTTGCTGCATCAAAAATTTGTCAATGGTATTTTCTGGTGATTCCTATCTATTGCTAAGAATCGTTTTTATAGGGAGTTTAAATTATGTACTGCAGGGGAGCTCGCTGAAGCGGGCTGAGAGGATCGATAAGATCGACCCGTCGAACCTGACCCAGATAATACTGGCGGAGGGATAAGATGAATAATGAAGTAATTAAGAAAAGAACAAACTATGCAGTGTACATAGTGATTGGAATTGTATTAGTGGCAGCTGCTACAGTCTACGTGGTTCATCCCAACATTTTGCCTTCCAATGAACCCACAATAAATGTGTTGACATACGGCTCCTTCTTTCAATACGGAGCTAATCCCAACAAAACTCTTGGATACGTGATAAATAATTTTGAGGACTGGTACCACGTGAAGGTGAACCTCATATACGCTTCCGGGGACCTCTACGATCAGATCAACCAAACAAAGGGGGCGGGATACGATGTGGTTGTTGGCCTGAATAACATAGATTCCTACCTGGCAGCAAACAGCGGTCTTCTGTATCGATTCGATGTGAGCAATGAGTCATACATTAACCGCACACTTTCCACGTTCCTGCAATCGTCAGGCTACGTCGTACCTTATGAATATTCTCCATTGACTACAGATTATAACCTAACAGGCCCAATAAACCGATCCATCATTGAAAACTTCTCTTATTACGACCTATACAACTCAAGCATAGCAAATCAGTACATCGTGGAAAACCCTACTACAAGCATAAACGGCGAAGATTTCCTGCTGGGACAGATCGCCTTCTATCAAGGGATTTTGAACGAGAGCTGGACATCCTTCTGGAACAAATCGAAAGGGATACTTGTGACTGAGGATTGGAGCTCAGGTTTTTCTATGTTTGAGGAAGGGCAGAGACAGATGTTTTTTTCATACGCCACGGATCCATCTTACAACAAGTATTTCAATTACACCCCCATTGGGACTGTTGCATTCCACCACAATGGTAAGAGCTATGCCTGGATGCAGGTACTTGGACTGGGGATACTGAACTCATCCAAACATAAGAGCATAGATGAAGAGTTTGTGAACTGGATCCTTGGGAACGACGTTCAAAGCCTGATACCCCTGAATGAATGGACGTATCCGGCTAATGTCAATATTGAACTTCCTTCAGTGTACTCTGCCAACCCTCCCATTTCTTCTATAATTCCTCTTAATGGCTATCTAAACATGACAGTCGCTGCAAGGAATGTGGGGTCCTGGTCGTTAGAGTGGAGTTCAATTGAGACGTGAATCTGGAGTTCCGTTCCTATACGCAGGAATATATGCAGTGGTACTAGTACTGGTACCTCTTGCATTCCTTATCTTCTATGCGCTCCATCTGTCAGCTTCAAGATTGTTCTATCATGTACTGACGAGTGCAGTTGAACAATCATTCCTGCAGGGAACTATCTCAACAGCATTTTCCCTAGGAGTTGGTCTCCTTTTCGGTGTACTTCTGGTCCTGTACACTGGTAGATTCAAGAATGTCATTATTTCTTTGCTCCTGATAACCTATGTGATGCCAGGGCTTATAATGGCTCTTGGAATCATTTCCATATTTGGGTTTTCGTCAAGATTTTGGGAGATAATTTATGGAAATGTTATCTACAACGCGCCGATGATAGCAGTACTTGCATTTTCAACTGGCAGCACGACAAGTAAAATGGAAGTCTACTCAGCCAAGACAATGGGCGCCAGGGACTCAGATGTCATCAGGAGATTTTACCTTCCGAACTCCCTCAGAGGAGGAATGCTGGGAGGGATACTCACTTTTGTCCTCACATTCGAGGGGTTCAGCCTTCCGCTAATCATAGGGGGCCCTCGATTTTCGACGATGGAAGTAATGATCTACCAGTTCAAGAGCATATTCCCAACATTCTCCAATTTCCCATTCTCCACAGCTTCCTTCCTGGGCGTCCTCCAACTTATCATCCTTATGGTACCGCTCTATGTCTACATTTCTATAAGGACGCAGTCAAGAAGGAACGATTCAGGACTCCCTATCCCGCTGAGGAAGTACAACAAGATTGCATTAACAGGACTCCTGATATTCCTGGTCTTTATCATGATTCCACTCTTCGGAATGTTCATCAAGTACCCCATCTGGCAGATCAATCTGACCGCAATAACGACAAAACTTCAGATATCCATGACGGCACTCATAAGCAACACCCTTCTGTTCTCCTTCGTCAGCACATTTGCTGCCTTCATGATATCCATAATAATAACGGTATACCGCCTTTCCATGCGTAACCAGTTCATAGTACTTTTGCCCCTGATACTTTCTCCTGTCACTCTTGCATTGTCATATTTTCTGGTATACGGCGAATTAATACCGACCACCTTGCTCATCATATTGATATTTACGGTCGTTGCTGTGCCTTTGAATATAAGGATGCTGACACAGGCAACAGATACTTTGCCCCCATCGGAGAAATATTCCTCGAGGATCCTTGGAGATTCTTCCATTTCCTCATTTTTCAAGGTTCAGCTCCCCAGAATCAAGTGGGAGATTTCGACAATAGTGTCACTCACATTTATTACAGTGATGGGTGAATTTTCGTCCATCGTCACCGTATACACAGCATCTACTGAAACGATCACAATAGGAATTTACAGGCTACTCCTGCTCAAGTACACTGACGGAGTCTACTACCTCACTGAGATTTTCCTGATTGCAATATTTATTTCCTCTTTCTTCATAAACCATATAGGAAAAAGTGGTCCACTTGGACAAGCTTAAGGTAGACAGCATATCAAAGATGATTGGGAGCGAGAAAATCTTGACTGACGTCAGCTTCTCGCTTAAGGATGGGGAGGTAAAGGTAATCGTAGGTGCCTCTGGGAGCGGAAAGACGAGCATCCTGAACTCAATTGCAGGAATTATCAGGCCCGATAAGGGGTCCATCATAAAGGATGGAGAAGACATTACAGACCTCGAAATTGAGAAGAGGAACATTGGATTCGTGTTCCAGGACCTTGGGTTGTTCTACTCTATGAATGTGGCAGAGAACATTGCCTTCGGCCTGCGGATAAGGGAGAAGGATGTTTCCGAAATCAATAGAAGGACGTTGGAAATAAGCAATGCACTATCTATCGAAGATCAGCTCCTGAAGTATCCTTCCCAACTCAGTGGTGGGGAGAAGCAGTTAGTATCCCTTGCAAGAACGCTGATAACGAATCCTGACCTGATCCTCATGGACGAACCACTATCATCCCTCGACTCCTTTCTCAGGAACTCCATGAGATGGTACATAAAGGACATTCAGAAGAAATTCGGCGTTTCCATAATTTATGTAACTCATGACCTTGCAGATGCTGAAATACTTGCCGATTCCATAGCTATATTGGACAAGGGTTCGATCCTTGACGACGGTGAAAAGGAGTTCATACTTAATCATCCCAGGAATGCTGCAGTTGCGCGGATACTTGGATACAACATATTCACGATGGATGGTATGGAATACGCAATCCACCCTACCAGAGTGAGGGCAGGGGGGCAGACAAGGATCAGGATCCTCTACCACGAAAAAGGATTGAAGAACAACTACCTGCTAGAGACTGAATTTGGACGGATCAGTTTTGTTTCTGACAATCAGATTAAAGAGGAGCAGGGTGTGTCTCTCGAAGATTCATTACCCTTGCGGGAATAGGATAGAGATTCCACTAAATGCGAATACTTACGACTAAGATAATACGGAAGTAGATAATACGATGGCATATGCTCTGCGGATGTGACGAGGCTGGAAGAGGACCAGTAATCGGGCCAATGGTCATTGCGGTTGTTTGTGGGGACCCTGATAAAATGAAGAGGATAGGCGTCAAAGATTCAAAGCTACTATCTGAGAGGACAAGGGAGTCGATGATGAAGGAGATATATGAAACAGCGGAGTCCGTTGAGTATGTGATAGTGGATGAGGGTCAGATCGACGAAGCTACGTTCAAGAAAGGTCTCAATTTACTTGAGGCAAGAACAATAGCTAAGATGATACGGCCTGAAAATGAATATATCATAGACTGCCCAGACGTCAACGAAGAAAGGTTCTCCAGGCTCCTCACGGAACTCAGCGGAAACAGGAACATAATCTCAAAGCACAAGGCAGATGTTCATTTCCCGCTAGTTTCTGCTGCCTCAATCGTTGCAAAGGTGACCAGGGAAAAGGAGATCCTATCAATAAAGAACGAAATTGGCGATTTCGGGTCAGGGTATCCGTCCGATGAGAGGACGATAAAGTTCCTCAAGGATTATTATAAGAGGAACAGGTCGCTCCCACCACACGTGAGGAAGTCATGGAAAACCGTTAACGCAATTACATCTACGCTGGATGATTATTGAAATTATTTATTCTACAACAAAATGAGTGTATCAATGTCAGATCAGCTCGAAAATTACTTTCAGAATTTGAAAAACCTTTCGAGCTTTCAATATGATATAGCGAGAAGGGCAAGGTCACAGGGCAAGGACTGTGAGACATCTGTTGAGATACCCCAGGCTGAGGACTTGGCAGGTAGGGTCCAGGCGCTGACGGGCATAAAGGCATCGGACATTATAAAGGAACTTTCCAAGAAGTATGACAGAGAAAGGGTGGCTATCGAAGCTGCCCTATCTGTGTCTCAAAGCTATGACGGACCAGAAGAAGTCAGGATTGAGAAGGGAATAAGGGTAGCCCTTGCAATACTTACAGAGGGTATTTTGGTTGCACCGCTGGAAGGCATAACAGGAGTGAAGATAAAACAGAGAAACGGTGGGAATTACCTTGCAATTTATTATTCAGGGCCTATAAGAAGCGCAGGCGGCACAGCGCAAGCACTGAGCGTATTCGTAGGGGACCTCCTTCGCAGAAAGTTTGGAATCGGAAAATATGTTGCAAGCCAGGAAGAGATAGAAAGGTCAAAAGAGGAGATACCGTTATATGCAAGAGTGCAGCATCTGCAGTACCTGCCCACAGTGGAGGAGATAGAGGCGGCAGTCAAGGGATCTCCAGTGTGCATTACTGGCGAAGGAACGGAAGAGGCAGAAATAACAGGCCACAGGAATCTGCCTGATATAGAAACAAACAGGCTTAGAGGTGGAATGGCTCTTGTAATTGCGGAGGGCCTCATTTTAAAAGGACCGAAGCTAAAGAAGTACGTGAGCACTTTCGGACTGGAAGGCTGGTCTTTCTCATCGGAGAAGAAAACTGAGAAGAATGTATTCCCGAACTCCAACTACCTGAAGGAAATGCTCGCAGGGAGGCCTGCTCTCGCATACCCCTCAAAGAAGGGGGGTTTCAGGCTCCGTTATGGGAGGTCAAGGAATACAGGCCTTGCCGCTGTTGCGATCAATCCAGTGACCATGAAAGTACTTGATGATTTCATAGCAATAGGTACCCAGATAAAGATGGAAAGACCTGGGAAGGCAGGTGCAGTTGTAGCCAATTCAACCCTTGAAGGGCCGACTGTCCTTCTTGAAAACGGAAGCCTGGTGACACTAAGGAATGAGCAGATGTTCAGGGAGCATGAGGGGGCCATAAGAGAGATAGTTGACCTAGGAGAGATAATGATATCATTCGGCGAGTTCATAGAAAATAACAAAGTTCTATTTCCTGGTGCTTTCACAGAATCGTGGTGGGAAAAGCTGTGCCTGCAGAAGATAGGCAGGATTCCGGAAGTGAATGATGAGAAAAGCGCCATAGGTGCATCCGCCCTACTTCGGGGGTTCCGCTACACCCGCGGTATACCTACCTATGGCATGACGTGAACATAGAAGATATCCAGCTGTTTAGGGAGATATTGGAAAATGACTCCACGATTAAGGACGATCACCTTGAACTCCCAGATACAGAATTCACCAGGAGGTTCCTTGCAGACCTGTTGTGCGAGTACGACGTAACTGACAAGATAACTGTGAGGAATTACCTGAGCCTTGTGGTACCGCTTGGAATGAGGATCCAAAACTCCAGACCAGTCTCTGAAAAGAAGGCATATGGTAATGATATAATGAAAACAATCAACGACCTGGCAGGATTTCCTGTCTACCCAAAGGGACTGTCGAGGATCGGGGCAAGGATGGGAAGACCAGAGAAGGCGGAAGAGAGAAAGATGAACCCACCTGTTCACGTACTCTTCCCTGTTGGCAACATCCAGAAGAACAGGAGAGACCTAAACCAGTACGAGGAACTGTCTGGAACTGAGATGCAGATCCGGCAGTGTCCTGGATGTGGGAACTCAACGTACCTGAACACCTGCGAGAAATGTGGTGCTCATACAACCCCCACTGACAGAACCAAGGAGTTTGATGTAAACATATCTGAAGTCCTGAGAAAAAAGGGAGAGGAACTGGGCGTAGTTCTTCCAAAGAAGGTTAATGGGGTAAGGGGACTTACTTCCACTCACAAGACGCCGGAACCTTTGGAGAAAGGTGTTCTTAGGGCGTCTAGATCAGTGTATCCATTCAAGGATGGCACTTGCCGGTTTGATATGTCTGACGTTCCATTAACGCATGCAAGACTGGACGAGATAGGTCTCACAACTGAGACTGCCAGGAAATTGGGATATACCAAGGATTACAAGGGTAATGAACTTGTGGACATATCTCAGATAATTGAGATTTTCCCGCAGGACATTGTACCGAGCAAAAAGGCGGGGGATTACCTTCTAAGGGTGTCTAATTTTGTGGATGATCTTCTCCAGAAATTCTACAATCTTGATCCCTTCTATCGTGCCAAGACAAAGGAGGACCTGATCGGCACCTTAATAATAGGCCTGGCACCTCATACCTCGGGAGGCATACTGGGCAGAATTATCGGCTATACTGAGGGGGATGTCTGTTATGCCCATCCTTTTTTTCACGCTGCAAAGAGGAGGAATTGTGACGGGGACGAAGACTCAATCATGCTTCTTCTTGACGGACTGCTGAATTTCTCCCTTGATTATCTGCCCAATTCAAGAGGTAGTCTTATGGACGCGCCACTTGTTCTTTCCCTAAGGATTAATCCGACGGAGATTGACAAGGAAGCACTAAACCTTGACATCACAGGCGAATACCCTCCAGAATTACTTGAGATGACTATGAAGTTCCCTGACCCCTCGGAAGTTATGAAATTTGTCGTAACTGCAGGGATGAGGATTGCAAAGGGAGATTTTTTTCCTAAGTGCGGATTCAGTGATGATACGTCATCAATAAACCTCGGGACTATAAATTCAAGTTACAAGAGTATACCGAGCATGGAGCAGAAACTTGAGATGACACTGGAACTAGCAAGAAAGTTGAGGGCCGTTGATGCATCTGATATGGCAGAGAGAATCCTAAAGTCCCACTTTATCCCCGACATAATGGGGAACCTCAATAAGTTTGGATCACAGACTTTCAGGTGCACATCGTGCAACCGCATTTATCGACGACCGCCCATAACAGGAAAGTGCAGAAAGTGCGGGACTCAACTCATCGGAACTGTCCACAAGGGGAACATCACCAAATACCTTGAAACTAGCTACAACATCACGAACCAATATGATGTAAGCAATTACGTCCGCCAGAGAATCAAGATTATGAGAGAGTCTGTAAACTCAATCTTCGAGGTAAGAGAAAATACTGTAAATTTCAAAACACTGGAGGATTTCGATGATACCTAGGGTATACTTTGTGGGCACTGCTGGTTCTGGAAAGTCAACGCTGGTAAGTTCGTTCAAAGAATGGCTTGAAAACATGAGCTACGATGCCATTACCGTGAATTTAGATCCGGGTGCAGAGTTCCTACCTTACACCCCGGATATAGACATAAGGGAGAACATATCATTAGAAAGCGTGATGCAGAACTATAATTTGGGTCCAAACGGCGCACAGGTCGTCGCAGCGGACCTCATGGTTCAGGAGGTGGAAAGGATTAAGGAACTGATAGATTCTTACGACTCAGATTACACACTAATCGACACCCCCGGCCAACTGGAACTTTTTGCTTTCAGAGGATCGTCAACACAACTTGTGACCGCGCTTGGCGAAGAGAGCAACGCACTCATATACCTGTTTGACTCGGTATTGATGAAGAATCCTGAATCATACGTGTCGTCGAAATTCCTAGCAATGAGCGTGATGACTAGATTCTACATCCCATTCCTGGGAATAGTTTCTAAATCGGACCTCCTAGAACCTGTTGAAAGACATAATATTGAAAGGTGGGACAGGAACAAGAACGAAATTCTTGAGGACTTAAGGGCTAAATCGGCCAAGCTAAACCTGCAGCTATCAGAGGCAATACTCGGAGGAAGCGAAAGTCTCAACATACTTGGTGAAAGCGTTTTCACCTCATCAGAATCTGAAGATGGCATGGAGAATATTTATTCATTCTTGCAAAGTTTGTTTTATGGGTCAGACGACTTGGAAAAGCGATAAATTCAGGGTTTATTAAGAAAACTATAAATATGGCGTCTGACATACGTATGATTATGCCAAACGATAATTTCATTCAAAATCAGAGGAACTTTGCCTCTCCTGATGATGAAGAACTTGCAAAACTAGTGGAATCGATGAAGGTGAACATCAAAATTGTGGGTTGCGGCGGGGCTGGAACAAACACAATAAACAGATGTGCAAAATCCGGCATTTTTGGGGCTGAATTGATTGCAATGAACACTGACGCACCTCACCTGCTCACTGTTCAGGCTAACAGGAAGATACTTGTCGGGAAGAGGACAACAAGGGGTCTTGGAGCAGGAGCAATCCCTCAAGTTGGGGAAGAAGCTGCACGTGAAGATTATGGAGACATTCAATCATCCCTAGGCAACTCGGAAATAGTCTTCATTACGTCCGGAATGGGTGGAGGAACAGGTACAGGGGTGGCACACGTTGTCGCAGAAGCTGCAAAACAGCAGAAATCCCTTGTCATAAGCATAGTAACCCTTCCGTTCTCTGCAGAGGGAAGAGTTAGAATGGACAACGCAATTTATGGCATAGAAAAATTGAGAAAAACTTCAGATACCACTATAGTGATCCCTAACGACAAACTCCTCGAAATTGTACCGAGGCTGCCTCTTGACCAAGCGTTCAAGGTAGCTGACGAAATACTGATGGAATCCCTCAAGGGACTAACGGAAATAATAACGAAACCTGGTCTGGTAAATCTTGATTATTCGGATATTCAGACAGTCATGAAAGAAGGCGGTGTTGCAATGATTGGCATAGGTGAAAGCACGGGCGGAAAGGCATCGGTAGAAGAAGCAGTCACTGAAGCCATAACATCTCCATTGATTGAGGCTGATATATCGACGACAAGAGGAGCATTGGTCAGGATAGTAGGCGGGGAAGACATGACAGTTTCCCAGGCAGAGACGGCAGTTAGAATGGTTCAAGAGAAAGTTAACCCCATGGCAAGGATTGTCTGGGGTGCTTCTGTAGATCCCACCCTTGCAGGGGAATTCAAAGTTCTCGTAGTACTCACAGGCGTTAACTCTCCTTATTTCCTTAGCTCCAATAAAGGAGTTTCCATGAGTGGAGCAAAGGGATTGGATGCAGAAATAGACTCGGTGATGTAGAAATGGAGAAGAAAGTATTTAGACTGGTTTCCGGTCTCTTCGGATTCCTTGCTTCGATTCTCTTGGTAGTCTACGTCTTCCAGGTAACTCATGCAATACTACAAGCAGTGCTTTACACATCTTTTGCATTCCTTGCATACTCTTTAGCATCCTACCTGCTTCTGTCCAACTCACCCAACAAGGTTGTTAGGGTAATACCATTCATCTATCTTGGGGCTGGACTGGCAATGGTGTACGCAGTGGTCGTTCTTGCAGGCGGACACAACATGTTCCTGTATCTTGCAGTTACAACGGCAGTGATTGCGGCAATAAGTTACATCTATGCATCATATGCGGCAGGCTACCATAGAAACGTAAGCAAGTTGGGCCTAAAGGCCCATTAATTTTTTTCATTTTTTTATTATAGACTCTTCTTTCTTGTTCTAAGCGTTAATATAGTATCTATTTATCATCGGAGGTGAAGGAAAAGGTATTCGTATTTGCGGCCCTGCCGTATGTCAACAGCAGTCTTCACCTAGGCCACATTGCCGGAGCATATCTTCCGTACGACGTATTCCGTAGATTTCTGAAACTCAGGGGGTACGACGTCATTTCCACCTCCGGAAGCGACGAACACGGTACCCCAATTACCGTAAAATCGATCAGGGAAGGTATCCCGCCAGAGGAAATAGTGGAGAAATACCATAAGCTCAATCTTGAGATTTTCAAAAAGATGAACATTGAGTTTGATGCATATATTGAGACATCATCCAAACTCCACAAGGAAATAACTTCAAAGTTTCTTGTAACTCTGAAGAATAAAGATTACATATACGAAGCGGAGATGACGCAGCCATTCTGTGTAAAGGAAAACATTTTCCTAGCAGATAGGTACGTCAAAGGCAAATGCCCATACTGCGGATACGAGGAAGCGACCGGGGACCAGTGTGAGAATTGCGGTAGAACCCTGGAACCAGCCGAACTCATAAATCCATTGTGCATCTTTGACCTAACCCCACCTGAATTTAGGCAGACCAAGCATCTTTTTTTCAGGCTGTCTAAACTGCAGGACGAACTTGAGAAATATATAGATTCCAGGGTAAATTGGAGGCAGAATGTGCTCAATTTCTCCAGGAACTTCATTTCAGGAGGACTTAAAGATAGGCCGATAACTAGGGACCTCAACTGGGGAGTCGATGTTCCATTCCCAGGATATGAGAACAAGAAGATATATGTCTGGTTCGAGGCACTTATTGGATACCTAACCGGCGTATCAACCGTCCTCGATAGTCAGGAAGAGGCATTGGCATTGTGGAAGGACCCGGATTTACGGTATTACCATTTTGTAGGGAAGGACAACATAGTATTCCACTCTATCATATGGCCTGGCATGCTGCTAGCTCACGGAAACATGACTCTTCCTTACTATGTGGCCGCAAACGAATTCCTAAATTTCAGGGGGGAGAAGTTTTCCAAAAGCAAGGGAACTGGATTTTCAATGATACAGTTGCTTGAACGCTATGATTCAGAATTCATCAGGTTCGGAGCACTGTACAATCTCCCTGAAGAGCACGATGCCGACTTTTCAATTGAGGAGTTTGAAAGCAGGATTAACACGGAATTGATAGATAAGTTCGGGAATTTTGTGAATCGTGCATTGATATTAGCATTCAAAAAGGGACCAATAAGTATCGACCAGATTGCCCAAAACGACCTGGATACTGAGGCTGAGAACAGGATAAGGAATTCCATTGCAACTATTATCAGGGAAATGGATGGCGTCCATATTAGGAATGCATTCAGGGCATGGTTAGACCTCGCATACTACGGTAACAGTTATATTACCAACAGGAAGCCGTGGGAGCAGTGTAAGAAGGATGACGCAAACTGTAATGCGGCCATATATACTGGGGTAAAGATAGTGTTCGCTCTTGCTGTTTCAGGACAGATGTTCCTGCCTGTAACATCAAAGAAGATACTATCCTGGCTTGGATATGGAGAACAGGTGGAGCTTAAAGACGATTTGGAGTTACCAGTGTCAAGGCTCACCTCGAAACCTGACAAGCTGTTTGAGAAGATTGTCAGCAACACAATCAACCTGAGGCTGCAGATCGCACAGGTGAGAGAGGTTCAAGACCATCCAAACGCAGAGAAGCTGTACCTCCTTGACCTGGACCTTGGAGAGAGTAACAGGAGGATAGTAAGTGGGATAAAAGGGAGCTACAGCAGGGACGCACTAAAGGGAAAGAAGATTGTAGTGGTTACAAACTTGAAGCCGGCATCCATAAGGGGGGAAACATCAAACGGAATGTTGCTGGCCGCAGAAGACGAACAGGGCATTCATCTTGTTCTTGCACCAGAATCAGCCAAAAATGGGGAAGAGGTAAAGATTGGCGATTTGCAAACAGACCCATCAGAAATATCAATTGAAAAATTCAGAAAATTAGTCATAAGAACAGTGAAGAGGGGTTCTGACACTGTGCCTGCTCTATTTATAAATGAAAAGGAACTTTATTTAGAGATAAGCGGTGGCCGACTGATTCTGGATGGCTCTCCGGGCGAAGGTCTGGTAATAAAATGAAAGGTGACCTTCATATCCATTCAAAGTATTCCCCAGACTCAAGACAGGAACCGGAAGAGATTGTCAGGGTAGCTCAAAAGATTGGACTGGATTTCATAGCAATATCTGACCACAACAGGTTCAATGAATACAAGCTAGGTTTTCCAACGATCAGGGCTGAGGAGGTGTCTTCTATAGACGGGCACATACTTGCTATTTTCATAGATGGAGAGATACCACCGAGGCTTTCGCAGGCAGAAACTGTAGAAATGATCCACGATAAAAACGGGATCGCAATTTGCGCTCATCCTTTTAGGAGAGTGAATGGAGTCCGATCCAAATTTAGTGACATTTACGATGCCATTGAAGCTAAGAATGGTAGATGTAGTGCTGCCTGCAATGAGAAAGCGAGTGTGCTTGCTGCAAAATTAAAGAGGCCGGTAACAGCAGGAAGTGACTCCCATTTCTATGATGAGATAGGGAGAACGTATATTGAACTGGATGGAACAGACGACGAATCCATAAGGAAAGCCATTCTGAATAATAAGGTTAAGACTTATGGTAATGACTTGTCTCCTTCGGACCAGATAAAATTATACTTCAAACTTGGAAAGGACTATGTTAAGAGAGGATTCAAGAGAATATAGAGGGGCAACTATTTCCACATTTTAGACTAAAAAATAGAAGGCAGTTAAAATAAAAAAGGAAGAGTGACTAGACCTTTTCGAGTCTCTCCAATACTGCCTTGAGCCTGCTTTTTAGTCCTGCATCACCGGCTATTTTCTCCTTGTTATCCATGATATAGTCAGAGAGTACCTCTATGTTCCCAACTGCGTCCTCAATCCCATTAAAGCCGTTTATGCCTCCCATAGTTCTCCACGGAAACCAGTTTCCTTCAATTACCTCCCTTCCCTTTTCCGTCACAGTGTAGTATTTCTTTCCATCCCTGATATCTACGGATAGATAGCCGTCAGACAAGAGTCTCTCAAGAAGTGGATAAATATGACCTGGAGATGGTCTCCAATTCCCCATCGATACCCCTTCTATCTTGTCCATTATCATTGCACCTGTAGAAGGCTCCTTTGAAACAATGCTCAGTATCCAGTACCTAAGGCCAAATCCCCGAGAATGACCCCTCGCTTGACCCATCCTTCCATGCCTGCCGTTCCTATAATCTCCGTCGTGTTCTTCAAATCTCATTTTCATCACCTATATCTTTTTCAGATATCTGATTCAGATATGACAAACTGCTATTTATATATTACCAACATGTAATTGATTGATATTCGCAGGGGACCTTTGAAATTTTAGTTGCAGATTTACAAGCGACGACTCAAGCACAGTTTATATAGATTCAAGTACCCTTTTGCTCAGACCGTCAATTTCAGACTGTATCTGGTCGTCATACTTTTGCAATTGAATTGCAAGCAGGAACATCTCCTTCAATTTCTTGATCACAATCCTGCTTCCATTTCCAAGTTCCACGTCCAGCTGAGTAAAATTCTGCCCTGCAGTTGCAGCAAGTTCGTGGGCCCCTTCACAGGTTATGCTAACAAGCGGTGCCATTAGTTGTAATAAATCATCATTTTGTTCGTTGCTAGCTATTGGAACCCCAACCTTTGAAGTTAATATTGATCCTTTAACGTATGGTCTCGCAGAGAACTCTTCTAAAAGGTCTCTAATTTTCTCAGCAGACATTACTGACGTTGATTCTTTCCCCGGATATAAATTTTCCAACCTTCCTCTATTCTATCAAAAATTTCCATTATTCTATTTGAGTATCAAAAAGTTCTATTTCAAAGCCTTTTAGTAATCCAAAATATAATGAAGACAGTTCCGCTATTAGTTCATTCTTGACGTATCCCTCCAGTGTTGTGGAATCGTACGGAAAGCCTCCAATTCTGACCGCACCTGGAATTGCAAGGTCGCTTACAAATGAAATCAATTTCACCTCACTAGATTTGTTTTCGGTCCTGCTAAGCTCATCCTTGTTACCCACCAGGTCAACTTTTGTCCCAGAATTGGATAAGAACAAAGTCTTGAACCTTCTAGCGAGACCGTATGAATGTCTATCGTACATGATTGCTATGCTTTGTTTGGAAAGGGATAGCGCTGTGAGTTTCGATTCATTGTTTGCAGAAATTTCTGATGGCAAATTCCTTTCCAAGAAAGATTCGAGGTCAGGAATGGCAACTGACTTTCCTTTAATGGCAAGAAGGCAACCGAATAATTCTGGAAACAGGAATCTGCTTGGATATCCCTTGGGTAGCGAAATGTAATCCCACCCCCTACTTCTAGCCGCATTCTTTATCATACCTCCTGATGAAATGACTATTCCCTTTCTTTCGTAAGATTCGACTGCATTAATTGCTTGCTTCATCTGGCCCGAGTAGGATACAATGCACGGTACGCATTCAGGATCCATGGATTTGGGATAGAAGGTATCTGATATCTCGATGCTCTCCACTCCTAGTACATCCCTTACCATTTCGCCTATCTCAAATGCATTTCCAACAGCATTTACGCATAACTGACTCACCTTCGTTGCAGCACTACAGTTCATGAACCTGTTGGGTGCTTGTTTGATCCAGCTGAATGGAGGAGAATCGTCCATCTGAATTACAAATTCGTCATCTAGGATATTTTCCACTTAAAGTCATTGTAAACAGGTAAATAAGCTGAACTTTAAAGCAAACTTTTATTCTTTATTACATTTATGAATATATGGAGATATCAATCCTCACAACGGTAAAGAATGACATCAGGAATATTGGATTGTTAATCTCCTCTCTGAAAGTCCTCGATAACGAGTTTGAGATAGTTGTGGTCGATGCTTATTCGACTGACGGGACGTACGAGTACCTGCAAAAAGTGGGTAATGACATGAATTTAGTTCTTTCAAGAAAGAATGGTAACCGGGCAGTCGGCAGGAACGAATGCATAAGACTCTCCACTGGCAGGAAGCTGGTATTCCTGGACTCAGATTCAGAAATATCTGCTAATTGGGGGGGAGTGTTGAAATCGTTTATGGACAGAAATGTCATGGCAGGAAAGATAGTTCAAGACCCTGTTTCAATATGGTCGGACCTTGAGCGTGTACCTATGTTATACAAAGGGAAAGATGTAACTTACCCATCAAACAACCTTGTCTATGACAGGAAGGTCATCGATGACATAGGCATGTTTGATGAACAATTCAATACAGCGGAAGACATCGACCTGAATATAAGGGCTATTAATGGGGGTTATGAAATATTCTATAATGAGGAATTAGTAATACGCCACCACCCACGACAGACCTACTCATCTCTCTTGAGACAGAGTTACAGCGATGGAATCGGCAGAAAACTGATCAAGAAGAAATATGGATTGAAGAGTTCGTTCAACAGAGTTAATTTGAAGAAACACCCTCTAATAGAATCCTCAAGGCTTGCATTTGGGATGCTGGGGTATGTTCTCGGGGGCTCAAATTGATTTCATACGTCATCCCTGCTCTCAACGAGGAGAAGACCATAGGGAATGTGATAAGGAAGATTCGCGAGATAGATAAGGATGGGGAAATTATTGTAGTCGACTCAAGCTCTAAGGACAGGACTGCTGAGATCGTTCTCTCACTTGGTGCCAAGCTGGTAAATGAAGATAAGTTGGGTTACGGAAACGCATATAAGAAAGGATTCTCAATTGCCAGCGGGAACATTATTGCAACCTTGGATGCAGATGGTACGTATCCTCCAGAGGAGGTGCCAAAAATGCTTGAACAGTTGAACAAGGGATACGATTTTATTTCCGGCGAAAGGCTTTCCAAGGCATCCAGTGAGGCAATGTCACTCCAGCATCTTATTGGCAACAAGATTTTGAATCTGGTAACGAAGGTTCTATTCATGGTGGATATAAAGGACAGTCAATCCGGAATGTGGCTGTTCAGGAGGGAACTGTTGCAATCCATTCTACCAAGGGGAGAAGGAATGGAATTTTCAGAGGAGATCAAGATAAGAGCTGCTACAGGATATTGCTACAAGGAAATATCAATCAGCTATGACAGGAGGATGGGAGAGAAGAAACTCAGGCCATGGAAGGATGGAACTTCCAACCTGCTCTTCCTCCTTAAGCTGCGCCTAAAATCTGGCGTAAGAACGAAAAGGTTCAGATGTTCTCGATCCTAGGTGCAATCAGGAAGATTACCTTACCCTTCCCGTTCATGATTGGTGCCTCCATTCTCAACGGATAATCATTTCCAATAGCTATGGATATTTCATCTGTACTTTCAAGTGACCTCAGGAACTTTGTTAGGTATTCAAGGGCAAAGGAACTCTTTGCGTCAGAGCTGAAAATGAACTCCTTGGCGAGCCCTTTTGGTATAGTCATTTCTGTTGTTTCCGAGTCCGTCTCCCCTTTCGCGTACACCCTAAGCTCATCGCTCTTTACGCTGAACGTCACAACTTCAGATATTCCTTCCGCAGCCTTGATTCCCTGGGCAAGAATGTCAAGACTTACGACAATCTTGTCCTGAGGTTCTATCGTCGGTATCTTGGGTGTTGTCAGTGCGGAGGGGTCTATAATGGGAATTCCTGCCGAGAGATTCCCAAGTTTCATGGATATCTTCTTCCCATCGTATTTGAAATCAATTATCTCTGTGGACGCAGTAAGCTTGAGGAAATTCCTCATCTTCTCGATGTCGAGTCCAAGACTATCTTCCCCATTTACGTCATATTCCTGGAATGCTTCCCTCTTTACCTCTACTGATATCATTGCGACCCTTGCAGGATCCATTACTTTTGCTGATATACCGTCAGGCCTAAAATCGACCCTGGCTTCTTGAACCAGAGTCAGAATGATATTGGAAAACTCCCTTATAGTCTTGGCATCGACCTTAATCTGAAGCATAATTACCGAGAGTTAAAAAATTACGTCCTTTTAAGCTTTTCCTTGAGATTCCAGCATTACAACAAATGCAGTATCATAGTGCTAACTAAACTCAATTGCAATTTATTCAAGAAATGAAAGTAGCAGTTTAATTTAAAATTTTGTCAGTCCTTTGTGGTCTGCTCAGAATATCCGCATCTTCCGCAAGTGAGGCGATCTTCGTGCTTTGCGAGAAAAACACCAGGTCCACACTTTGGGCAGAACTTGCCAATTCTCACAAGCTTTCCATCTTCTACCTTGTACATCTCACGCTTTTGCATTCTGGTCACCTTCCTTGGATTTCAATCCATTCCTTATGAGAAGGAAATCCGGCTCTAGGGCCATGGCTTCCTCCTTCGTCTTGTAGATTTTTGCATAACCCTCTGTATAATTCTTTCCGAATTTAGATTTCTGATAGTCGATTATTACGAGCTCCTTGGGAACCTGAAGATTAGCGGCTATCTGGTTTCTTGCCTCCTCTCTGCTTGGTGTCTTCTCCTTTGCGTGGATTGCCCTGTACCTAACCTCGATCCTGTTCAGGAGCTTGTTTTCTTCCCTGCTCTCAATTTCAATCTTCATTTATTCTCCCCTTATTTTTTCCATGTCACTTATTACCATTTGCCTGAGGTGTTCTCCAACCTCATACACGGCTATCCCCTTATCGGGAACGCCATAAATAACTATCGCACCATCAGGAGCCATCAGTATTGCAGGTATGGAAGCTAAATCCTCTTCCCCGTCCACCTCTATCAGGGTATTTCCCTTGGATTTGAATGCTGTTTCTATCGAATTCCAAAGGTCAACGGATATTGACCCCGGCTCATTTCTTACGGAGATCCGTCTGTCCCACTTATTTGGCATTGATGGCAAAATCTCGTCCCTCTTCGTCTTGAAATCCACGATGGAAAGTTTTGGGATTATCTTGTATCTGATTGCAGTGGCTGTAACTACATCTCCAACGGTTACGAGCATCTTTGATGAAAGGAACTCTATCTGCGACTCCTTTGTAATCAGAACATCAGGCTTCCGAGAAAAAACCTGCCTGAATTCCTGTGGTATGACTATATCTTTATCTAACTTTAATTGCATACTCACCGGAAGTTGAAATACCTGCCTTCTTCCCTATCATTGAACGTGTTGGATCAAGGACGAATAGGTACCCCTTCCATTCTAGGACAGTATCTCCACCGCACTTCTCGCACTTCATTTCTTCAGTGACGTTCTTGCAATTCCTGCAGCTCCTGAGTTTTATCACTTGGCCTCACCTTTGAGCCATGAGAACTTGCCAAGGAAATTCTGCCTCATAGTCAGGCCGATCTTGCTTTCTTCTAGTTTAGAATCAGAAAGAGATAGGGCAACGATCCTCGCACGAACGAGATCCCCTGTCTTCAGGTCCCTCTTTGTATCTTTTCCGGTCATCCTCTTGTTCTCCTCATCAACCTCAATCCTGTCATCCATGACCTGGCTTACGTGTAGAAGTCCTTCAAGTGGGCCTATACTAACAAAAGCCCCAAATTTCTTAACGTCTGCAACATCACCCTCGACCACTTCCTGCATCATCGGCTGGAAGGCTAGGATTTTCATCTTGACCTCCTGATATACTCCACCGTCGCCATGAACGATTCTTCCTTCCCCATCGAGATCTGATTCCATAACAAGGAGATTTATGTACTTTCTATCGTTTGCGTCCCTCACAATATCACGGTCCAGAACTCCTATCTTCCCTTCGACGTTCTTCACTGCTATGGATTTGGCTGTAGCTTCATACTCCTCCCCAAGGTGCTCGGGGGGAACTCTGACCGTCTCATTAGTCTCAATTATGAAATACATGTAATCCTCTTATATACCACCCGATTTATCCTGAGTATTTATTTTTTTCAAGTATTTTCCTTAATCTCAGTTCATGGAGCAAAGCACATTCTTAATCTAGCAATCAAGTCATTTGTTCAGCATGTTCTCAGGGCTGAATATCTTGTTTATCTGCTCCTCTGTCAATATTTTCCTCTCCCTCAAAAGTTTGAGGAACGGTACGTTCTTCTCCTTTGCCTCCTTTACGATTTCGGCCGTTCTTTCGTAGCCCAACACTGGATTCAGCAAAAGGGCAGTTCCTGGTGAGTTAAGGAGCATCTGGAACGCATATTCTGAATTTATCTTGATCCCCTTGAGTGTTTTATCTTCCAGGATGCTAAATGTAACCGTAAGTATGTCGAATGCTTCCATAAGGGCTGTGTATATAATTGGTGTGAACACGTTTATTTCCATCTCTCCCTGGGATGATGCGTCATTTACAGTCTGTGCCAGCCCCCTAGTCATCAGTGCGCTCATCGTTACTGCCTCCAGAATGCTTGGATTGACTTTTCCAGGCATTATTGATGATCCGGGTTGCACAGCTGGAAGTACTATTTCGTTGAAGCCTGCTACAGGTCCTGAGTTCATGAGCCTTAGGTCCCTGGAAATCTTTATCAACGCAGCAGAAAGGTTGCTCATCCACGACGCAAGAAGGTTGAAGTCCGAGGTAAACTGCATAACCATCATCAGGTTATTGGCAGGCACGAATTCCTCCCCATAATATTCATTCAGGTTCTTGTACACCAAGTCCCTTACATCCCTAGGCAGATTTGCCCCAGTGCCAACTGCAGTTCCTCCAAGGTTTAGCCTCCTCAATCTAGTGAGAACATAATCCTTCTCTTCTAGGAATGATCTCAGTTGGTCAGCATACGCTTTGAATTCTCCACCGAAGGTCACGGCTGATGCATCCTGTATGTGCGTCCTTCCAGTCTTTATCTTGTTTGCGTTCTCTTCAGCGAGAGAATCGAGCCTATCAATGGTCTTCTCAATGTATTTTGATAGCGCCTTTAGTGCAAAATAGGCAGTAATTCTTATTGCGGCGGGAATCGTGTCGTTTGTAGATTGGCCGATGTTGACCTGGTTATGAGGACTGATGACATCGTGGCTACCCAATGGTTTACCCAACATTTCCAGTGCCTTATTGGCAATTACCTCATTTACGTTCATGTTTGTCGATGTCCCAGCACCTGCCTGAATGTACTTCAGGGGAAAGTCCAGTTCGTTCTTACTTTTTAGAAGTTCGTCGGCTGCCTTCGTTATGACGTCCCCGATTTCCTTGGGTATCTTTCCCTTAGAAGTGAATGCCTTGACGTAGGATCTCTTTATCACTATAAGTGTGTCTATTATTCTTCTATCCATAAATCTATAATATGGGAAGTTGGAGAGTGCCCTGACTGTCTCCGGACCATACAATCTCCCATCAGGAATCTCAACTTCACCCAGTGAATCCCGTTCCTTCCTGACCATGTTTCCATATCAAATATGAATATTTATAAGGTACCCAGAGTATATGTTGCCAGTTGTGCTATCAAGAGCTGGAAACTTCCGCTAATGACTCAATATTTTTGATGAGCCAGTTCTCCTTTTGAACCGTAATGAGCGCTCCGATATGATTAAAGAAGCACCAACTATAATTTCATAACTCGTTTTATTCGTACAGTTCATTGCATGAAGCAGCTTTTTACAATGCTTTAATGAAACTCTCCATCCGAACGGATCATCTTTGTGTGAGCCTGTTAGCAACCTCTTGTAATTCATCGCGAGATGCCTTATGAGAGCGTGAGAACCACCAACGCTCAAAGCCTGCATCATCTCCTATCCTTCTTGGAAGAACATGGACGTGAAAATGATATATCGTTTGACCAGCAGACCTCCCTGTAGAGTGCATGATATTTATGCCGTCTGCACCTAGGTTATCAATCATCAATTTGCTGACAATCTGTGCAACCTTCATTACTTCTGCCATTATCTCCGGCTTCACGTCAGTAACGTCCTTGAAATGTTCATTTGGAATAACGAGTGTGTGCCCCTCGAACAATGGGTGAATATCCATAAATGCAGACACGTTGTCATCCCTGTAAATAAATGTCCCCTCCTCCAAGCCATCAAGTATCCGGCAAAATATGCAATCGGAGTTGTGTCTCCCCTGATTTTTCAAACGATTGATAATTTTTTTCCGTTTAAAGTCTTTTTGATTTACTTGCGATTGATTTGTAATGGAGAGCAACACCAGATAAAAGGTCAGCATTATTTGCAGTGCACTTGACAATATGTTTTTATCTCTACTTTCGATAATTTCGTAATGAAAAAGCAGACAACATACAACACTCTGACAAAGGAAGAAGAAAGGGTCATACTGCTGGGCGGAACAGAATTCCCCTTTACGGGTGAGTATTATGATAATTTCAGGAAGGGTACATACGTCTGCAGGAGATGTGGTGCAGCCCTGTACAGGTCAAGTGACAAATTTGAATCAGACTGTGGCTGGCCCAGTTTTGACGACGAGATAGAAGGTGCAGTGAGAAAGCTGCCAGACAAGGATGGAATGAGGACTGAGATAAGGTGTGCGAACTGCGACGGCCATCTTGGGCACGTATTCTACGGTGAAAGATTTACGCCAAAGAATGTTAGGCACTGCGTCAACTCTATTTCTATGAAATTCATCCCGGAGGAGTGATTAAAATGACCAAGTCCATAGTATTTGGAAGCGGTTGCTTCTGGTGCAGTGAAGCAGTCTTTTCAATAGTCAGGGGCGTTAAATCTACCCAGCCCGGGTATGCTGGTGGCACCGTTGATAACCCATCTTATGAGATGGTATGTGAAGGAAATACCGGTCATACAGAAGTGACCAAGGTCGAATACGAACCTGAAGAGGTATCCCTCAGGGAACTCCTGGATATTTTCTTCTTCATGCACGATCCAACCTCAATTAACAGGCAAGGAGGGGACGTTGGTTATCAGTACAGGTCAGTAATATTCTACAGCGACGAAGATGATGTGCCGTTGATCAGGAAGGCTATGGATGAAGCACAAAAGAATTACTCGAAAAAAATAGTTACTGCTGTAGAACAACTGAGGAATTTCTTTCCGGCTGAGGAATATCATAAGGACTATTTCAAGAAAAATCCCAACGCCGGTTATTGCAGAGCTGTGATTAGACCAAAGGTAGACAAAATTAAGCACACTTACGAACAGATTTTGGTTAGATAGTGGGATTTTCCAGAAGAAGCAAACAGTCTTTAAGGTAGCGGCTGCTACTGTGCAAGTGGTTTCACAGTTTTCCCTATTTTCTTCAGTATGCTCCTTTCAAAAATAACCTTCATGTAAAGTGCGTCGTGTTCCAGTAACGGAGAAAATGAGATGAGGGTAATTTCATCGTCAAAGTCAGCTAGTGCATCTGCAAACGGTTCGAATTTCAGGTTGCCCTTCTTGATTGGAGTAATCCTGTATTCAGACTGATCAAGAAATTCTACGCCCGAGAATTCAAAATAGAGAGGCCTCTTCTTTTTCTTGGTCTCCTCCACTATTTCAGAAAACTCCTCCTGTTCAGTCGGTGAGTTTTTCCTTGATGAATAGATGTGAGATATATTTGTTATGGACGTGATGCCCTTGACACTGCTCAGAAGATGGTCTATCTCCTCTGGACTCCCAATTACTTCCTCCTTTCCAGAGTTCTCTATGCACAATTTTGGTTTGATCTTCAGGGACGACATCTTTTCGGATATCTGCTTGAGGGATGTTGCTGTCTTTGCAAGACTCTTCTTCCTATCCTTTGAAGCCAGTCCAAGATGCGTTATGAGATACTCTGAGTCTAGCGCATCTGCAATTACTCCCCCCCATATGGTGTGCTGAATGGAATCTAGAATCATCCTTTCTTCATTGCAGAAATCAACGTAGTATGGAGTATGAAGAGAAATCTTTACGTCCAGTTCCTTCGCGACGTCCCTTGCAAGGCTGAGTTCCTTGTAATCCCTGGCCATGCTCCAGAAAAGTTCTGTACCAATGTCATCTTCTTCAATTACAGTGTTCAACCCAACTGACTTGTATTTCCCATCATCGTCGCTTCTGAGCAGGTCAACGAGAAGCATCTCGTCCAGGTCCTTTGGCTTCAAACCTACAAAATCCCTCATCTCACGCTCTTGCGTGCTTATCCTGAAGAGCTGAATCTCAAGATAATTCAACCCCAGCTGAAAAGTGTTTTCAACCGCATCTTTTACGGTCCTCCCCTTTGAACCAAGAGGGATACCTGCGATACCGAACCTATACATTCGCTTATCCTTATAAAAGGCTGGTAATAAAACCTTGTGAATAAACCGTCGTCCTACGGATATTAATTGCCATGTCCCTCACAATCAGGTGATCCCTGTTCCTCAATTGGATATTTTCCAAATCGTACAAATTGTCAATCTTTCATTGCAGACCTAATTTTTCTTGCATCGGCTTCCAAGAATGAGTCATCCGTGACAAACCTCTTCATTGCAGCCTCTTCCAGGACCTTTACATATTCAGAATCATATCTAGGTATTATGTGCACGTGAAAGTGAAAGACTGTCTGGCCTGCATGCATCCCGTTGTTCTGTATCAGGTTTATGCCGTATGGGCTGAAAACCCTATCAAGGGCAACAGAAACAATCTTTGCTACTCTGAACACATCAAGCAGAGGTTCAAATTCGATATCGTACAGGTTTTCGAAGTGAGCCTTAGAAATTACAAGTGAGTGCCCCTTTGATACCGGGCGGTGGTCAAGGAAGGCTACTGCAAGATCAGATTCATAAATGATCTGTGCCTTAGTTCTGCGATTTGCTATATCACAAAATTGGCAGTCGTCCATCGCTCTTTAACAACTGTAGAGATATAACAGTTTTACGTCTATCCTGGAACTTCCATTATCTCCTGTGATTCTTGAACAGGTTTTGCAAGAAGTAGTACTGGGACCAGTGCTATTCCGAGAACTCCTAATATCAGCCATCCGTAGTCGGGGCCAATCCTATCAGTAATAAGTGTAAAGAAGAATGGCGATACTGACCCTACTGCGATTCCTATGAAGTTCACAAATGAAAGAGCGAATGGAACCATTGATCTCTCCTTCACATAATGCATGGAAAGAACGTAAAGGGCTGAAAATCCTGATTGGACAGTGAAACCTGCCACCCCTGCTGCTAGGACAAGTTCAGCTACGTCTAGAGTATGAGGTATTAGTATGAACGCTATGCTGCTTATTATAAGAGTTGTATAGGTAAATGGCCTCCTGATCCTGGGACTGGAAAGCAAATGCCCCCCAATAAGTCCACCAAGGAAACCGATCATCAGGAAGACACCGTCCACCAGTCCGGAATTAAATGACCCAATCCTAAGGTAATTCTCTCCGAAGTATACCAGGAACTGCCCCCCGATCGTTTCAACAAATGTAGCTGCTAGCGTACCGATTGCAAGAAACCAGAGGAACTTGTTTCTGATAATTGTGAACATCTTCCGACTGAAGCCCATAGATTCAGCCTTGTGCTCCTTCATACCTCTAAGGACTATGAAATTCTCGATAGCAACGGCAATCATCAATATGCCTCCTACAGCTAGCCCGAGACGCCATCCTATAGCCTTATCTACAAAGACCCATCCAAAGGCACCGGCACCTGCTCCCAGGCCGAACACACCATTATATATTCCAACCTGCACTGGATATGCCTCAGGTGGAGAGAGGTCACGTAAGATAGATAGGCCAGGTGAGAAGAAGAATGCAGAACCCCATCCTGCAACAAATCTTGAAAGTGAAAGTTCTAACAGATTATTGGAAGCGCCAGAAAGTATAGCTCCAATTCCAAGCAAGATCAGTCCTATGAATGCAACCTTCCTTGAGCCGATTCTGGATGCTATCGCACCACCAATCAGCTGGAATGGGGCAAGACCTACGTAGAAGAACGTGGTCGCTATGCCAAGCTGCACGATCCTTAGATTCAGGTCCCCTGCAATATATGTTAACCCCGGTGCAATGTCAAACCAGTTTAGTGCGTAAATTGCCCTTGCAACGTTTATGGACGTAGCCTTGAAAAGGAAGCCCACACTTTTACCTCCCCGTGCTGACAACGAGGTTGCATTTGAATGATAACGAGCTTGACACGTTAAACCACGAAATAGGAGGGTGTTCCAGATTTATGTTGGGACGCACATACTTTAATTCTTTTTGGAATATGAGGATTGTTAATCGAGCTTATCAATCCACTTTCCATGCTTCTAAATAACTCAAATGCAATCATCCATTGATCTAAATGAGAATTTCTACTAAAAGGAATCTGGAAGGAGCTTTTGCGGGCGAAAGTAAGGCTGCGATGAAATATTCTATCTACTCCGAAGTCGCAGAAAAAGAGGGTTTCCCAAACACATCAAAACTATTCAAGGCTATATCATATGCAGAGACCGTCCATGCGACAAACCACTACAGAAACATAGGAATGATTAAGGGTACCTCAGAAAACTTAGTTGATTCGATAGAAGGGGAACATTATGAGGTAACGGAAATGTACCCTGTATTCAACGCAGTTGCAAAATTCCAGAATGAAAAGGGGGCAGAGACATCCACTCATTATGCCCTCGAGGCAGAAAGAATCCACGAAGCACTATATACCAGCGCACTGGAAGCAATTAAGAAGGGAAAGGATATGGAAAATAAGGACATCTACATCTGCCCCGTATGCGGCTATACAGTCATGGGCAAACCTCCTGAGAAATGCCCTGTATGCGGAGCTTCCGGGGCAAAATTCAGGAAATTCTGATCACTCCTGCCTCTCCTTCCTCAGGCTTTCGTCCTCAGAGAATAGCTCATCAATAAGGTCCGAGACCTTCCATTCTAGTGTAACGGGAGTGGTTACTGCAACTATTGTGTTCTCTGATAATCCAACGCTGTTAAGGGCAGAGACCAACTTTGTGTAGCCTGCTCTGTCAAAATTATGCAGCAATATGACTTTCTTGGGAGATGACATCATTCTGTTAATTGTAAATCAAGATATTAGGAAATTGGTTTTGTGCCAAATCTAATATTTATGGTGGAACTACATTTTGTCATATGGAAAGGATAAGCAAGAGAGTCTCAGAGTACCTGTCATCAAACCCATGCGCAATGGAATCCCTCCAGTCAGGTATCGTCAATTACTCCTCACTTGCAAGATACCTGATGAAACAGCTGAAGACACAGAATTTCAATGCCGTCCTCGCTGCCATCAAGCGGTATCCGGAAAGGAATCCATCCCTTGAATCTGCATACAGGTCGGCACTCGTCGAATCCAGGATCGAAGCGTTCTATTCAATGACAAACCTTACGGTAAGAAATTCAGTGGACAATTTTGTCAAGGTCTCAAGAATTTATGCCGACATCTACGGTTCCGGAGGGAAGATAAGGGTGGTTCAGGGTAGCCAGGGGATAGTTATGGTCATAGACAAGAAAAATACTCCCGAAGTCAGGAAAAAATTCTCTTCGGATGAGATTCTTTCATTCAGGGACAATCTTGCAGAGCTCGTGGTGATCTCCCCCCTGATCATAGAGAAACTAAGGGGCTATGTGGCCTATATATCTACAATACTTGCAATCAACGGAATAAACGTATATCAGGTTGCGTCCTTCTACAACGACGTCACCTACATAATGGACGAGGAGTACATGGATTCAGCTGTAAGGGTCATGACAAAACTCACTTCTGGCTAGGCATAGGGGAAGTAACCCTGAAGACCAGCCTATGCCTCCGTGAATGGGCAACAATTTCGAAGTTTGGCTTTTCCGAGATTGAAACCACCTGGAATTTTCTGTTTAACATCTTTCCCACTATGCACAGCTTGGTACCCCTGTCATCAATGACATCTATCGTAGAGAACCCCGTTACAGGTGCAAAAGGAGGGTAGAGGAAGGCAAAGAAGATTGCCGCAATTATATTCATCGCTACATAGGTCACTGTATCGATAGGATAGAATTTGTAAGAAAATGGTCCAATGAATACTGTCAGAATAGATACGAGGTACATCATGATCCCAGGGGTGCTACCTTCAGATGTTAGAACCCTGAGGTCTCTGTAGATGAATGTGGCATTTCTTATCCTCGACCTCAACACCATCCCTCGCCCGTAGAGAGCAACTGCCATAACGACGAATAGTGTTCCAAGCCCAAGAATCAAGTCCACGTCTTCAACTCCTGCTCGAATGAGCAACTCTTGCATATATCGCCAGGGGTGGGAGATCCGCATATCCTGCATTTCCCCATCTTTTCTTCTTGTTCTGATGGGATGAGTGCTTTAATCTTGTCAAATGAGTTGAGTATTGAATATTTTGTTCCAGGGGACCTCTCCTCCCACTTGTCAATTGATTCCCTGAATTCATTCCTGATTGCCCTATCTGCGTAGGGACAGACTGCGTGCGAGAATTCAACGCCTTGCAGTATGGCGTACAACATAACTTCCTTCTCTGATATCTTCCTTAACGGTTGCAGTCTTGGCACAAGGCCTTCCTTGGCTGTGTTATGGGGCCCCATTCTTCCCATTCTGGTTATGTCCCCCCTGGCGATGTTCATCATCATCGACTGAACTGTATCATCCAGGTTGAGCCCCGTAACCATGTAGTCCAGGTCATCGTCTATACCTGCACTATTGATTAATTTCCTCCTGAATACGCCGCAGTAGCTGCAGGGTGCAAGTTTCCCCCCTTCAGAAACAACGTCCATAGTAGTGTGGAAATTGTCCTCAATTTTAAGTATCCTGTGCTCAACTCCAAGCTTCCTAGTCAGGGACTGTGCTGCCTTTATAGTCTCGGGTCTGTACGATTTTATGCCTTCATCTATTGTTACTGCAACGATTTCCACATCTCGCCTCTTGCCGAATATCCTATGCGTTTCAAAGAGTGCTACCGAACTATCCTTCCCACCGGATAATGCAACACCTAACCTGATGGGATCTCTAATTTTCAATTCACTCCTGAATTCCAGATTTACCCTTTTTTGGAAAAATTTTGTGAAGTGCTTTTCACAGAGATGGCTACCATTGTACTTGAGAAAAACAACAGATTCGCTGTTACACAAGGAGCATTGCATTGACATTGTAGTAAAAAAAGTTATAAAAGCCTTTATTATTATTACCCATGGAAGATTTTGAAAAGGAACTTGAGGAAGTATCGAAATACTTCGAGAGTTTCGCTATGACAGATTACGAGCTGAGAGGATTCTTAGCCCTGATATTACTGGGTGCCAGTACACCAGATACAATAGCAATGACTGCTAAAATTCCGAGAACATCCACATACAAAGTTCTCGAAAAGCTCGAGGAGAGAGGCTTCATCACTTCGCTCGAGGGAAGACCAAAGGTCTTCAAGGCGAAGAACGTCTATGAGATAAGGAAGAATTTTTCAAAGAACCTTGATGTCCTTTTTGACAAGCTCACTGAGATGAGCGAGCTTCTAACCCAACAGGGGCTCCCCCAACTGATCTACACAATTTACGGAAGGGAAAGGGTTCTAGAAAAGATGAAGGAAGTTCTCAACTCCGCAGAGAGATCGGCGTCGATATCTACTCCCAAGCTCAGAGAGCTTAGACAGGAACTAGGGAAGGAGATAGAATCTGCCATAACTAGGAATGTTACTGTTTCGATCGTGGCACCAGACAATCAAAGAGTACCGCAGGGCACGAGAGTATTCAGGAACAATTCTCTAATTGCAACTGACATGGTTTCCGATGGGACTAAGGCTCTGATAGCAGCACCTGACCTATCGGCCTGCGGATTTACTGACAACCCCTTGCTTGCCGAGCACATTAACAGCTACATAGAGATGCTAATGAGCAAGAAGATATGAAACGTGAATTAAAGTGAAAATCTACGTAATAGATAACGGAGGGCAATGGACCCACAGGGAATGGAGGGTTCTAAGGGACCTGGATGTTGAATGCGAGATCAAGAGCAACGAATCAGCGCTGAGTGAATTGCGTGATGCGGACGGAATAGTCCTTTCTGGTGGAGCTCCTTCAATAGCCTATGAGAGCTTCAAACTTGGAAATACTGCAGAATTCCTTGACAGGATGGATGTTCCAATACTTGGAATCTGCGTCGGGGCGCAATTCATGGCACTGCATTATGGGTCAAGAGTTTCTCCTGCCATTCATCCGGAATTTGGCAAGGTTGAAATTTCTATGGTGAGCGAAGATTCCTTACTGAAGGGGCTGCCTGAAAAGTTCGTGGCATGGGAAAGCCATAATGACGAAATTAAGGAGATACCCAAAGGATTCTCGCTTCTTGCTTCTTCAAAGACATGCAAGGTACAGGCGATGGGCAACGCAGATTTGCAGAGATATGGACTCCAGTTCCATCCTGAAGTGGAGCACACAGAATTCGGTCGGGATATCTTCAAGAACTTTCTTGAACTATGTGCTCATTGAGAAATTCCCTTACATTTTCCCTGAATTCCTTTATTGTACCGTCGTTGCATATGTAACGATCTGCGGTTGCTAGCACTTCGCCGATTCCCCAGGAGAGTTCCCTGTTCTCCCTGACCGTAAACTCCTCTATATTCCTCGGGTCGTCTTCCCTTCCCCTTTTCAGGAGACGGCTGAATCTCTTTTCCCTGCCTGAAGATATGCCTACAACGAGCCCAACCTTCATGTCCTTCCTGAACCTGACGACCTCCTCCACATTCCTGACACCCTCCACCACAACGAAACCACTCTTGATCTGCTCTATTGTTCTCTTTGCCCATATGTCCATTCCATGGTCCTTTCTTTCCTTCGAGGCAATCTCTCCGCTCATAGAAATGCTGACACCTATGCTACTGGTGTACTTCCTCACAATGTCCCCCATATTTACTACCTCTATCCCCATCTCCCTGGCAACCATAGCAAATTCATCCTTGCCAGAACCGGGCATCCCTATAATGAGTATTGCCTTCGCCTTCACAATACCCGATAATCATGGAGATATATATGTTTACGAAACAGGTAGTGATTTTTGAGGTGGTTTGACATCTCTGAGCTGACCTAGAATTTCATCCGCCAGCAATATCTCCTTTATCTTAGTTGAACTGTAATTTAATGAAACAGTTGTTGTCCTCCCGTACCTTCCGAAGCTTTGTACCTTTGAATCTATGAGACCAAGATTCGTCATTTCCCCTATGATGTCTGCGACCCTTCTCTGGGTTAAGCTCCCAACCCCCATCCTGTCAGAAACCTTCTCGTATAGCTCGTAGAATTCTCCCATTGTCGAGCTTCCCCCATTTTTGATTTCGTCAATCAGAGAAATCGCAAAAAGGACAAGCTTGCTGTGGAGAGGCAATGATGAAACTGTCTCAACTACCACGTCCCTTTCTAGTTTCTTCTTTGCTTCATATACTGTGTCGTCAATAATCCTGTTTTGGTTACCTTTCTCCGTGAGCTCAACTGCTATCCTGAGCATGTCTATTGCTCTCCTGGCATCCCCGTGCTCCTGGGCAGCAAGTGCAGCGCACGTTCTCATTGCAGACTCATCAATCGAGTCACCTATTCCTGCGTAAAGGGACCGATCACGCAGGATGTCGTAAATCTGTGATGCGTTGTATGGATTGTATACCATCGTCTCCTCGACTAGACGGCTCTTTACCCTGGGGTCCAGATATTCTGTAAACCTGAGATCATTGCTTATGCCGAGTATGCAGACTCTTCCCTCATTTGTAATTTCATTTATTCTCAGAAGCTGGTAGAGAACAGAATCACCGTTCTTCTTTACCAGTTTATCAATCTCATCCAGAACCACTATAGCTATTCCACCGAAGTTTTTGACTTTGTCGAGAACAGTAGAATAAAGCTTGTCCAATGGCCATCCAGTAAATGGCAACTTCTCTTCCCATGACTCAAGCAGACCGTCGCCTACTGCGAGAAGTATACCGTAAGGATTGTCCACAACTCCGCAATTTATGTCAATGAGCTTTATTCTAGCGTCAAGTCTTGACTGGATTACCTTTGTAATTTCGCTTTCAACAAATTTTACAACGCTCGTCTTCCCCACGCCTGGCTTGCCGAATATTATAACGTTAGAAGGTTTGAAATTCTTCAAGGAGGGAGAAAGGATTTCTGCAAGTTGTTCAGCTTCCTTTTCCCTGTGAGGAAGCCTGTCTGGGACAAAACCTGGCTCGAGTGCCTGCCTCTGTCCCTTTACTATCAGTGAAGAGTGAGAGAATTTTTCAAATAAATTTTTAGATGAATTTTCCATGTTATGATAAGAGAAATGGTACCTTATTAAAACGGTTTCTTATCAAGTCTTTTACCAAAATCGATAAATACGACACGTCACATGCGCTCCCCTACATTTCGACTGGAGAATCTGAGATAATGTTTCTACTCGATTAATTCCGTGGGTTTTTGCAGTCCCTCTATTTCCACTGGAAACCTTTCCGATTTTTCCCTCTCATCCAACAACGTTTCAGCTTCACCAACAAGGTATAGAGAGCCTGTTATGACAACATTTCTACCGGACATGATTGCTGAATCTAACGCTTTTTTAGGTACGTTTTCAATTTCTACTTCCTTGAAGAATAGACGTGCTTCCCTTTTCAGGTCTTCAACTCTCTTCTTCCTCTCTGGTTCGTTTGGTTCAGTCAGTAAAACGCTATCTGAAACTTCTGCCAAATTCTGGAGGATGTTGTAACTGTTCTTGTCTCTAAGAACCCCCATTAAAATCAACGGGTCCTTTATTGCGTATCTCTTTATGTTCGAGCTTAGGACTCTTGTAGCCTCTGAATTGTGGGCTCCGTCTAGAATCATGAGTGGATTTCTCCTCCTGATCTCAAATCTACCTGGTATCTGCCTCTCCTGAAGACCATAAAGAATATCACTACCATTCATAGGAGTTTCCAGCGATTCTGAAGCAAGAATGGCCGCAATTGAATTGTTCACCTGATAGTCTCCTAGTGCCTTCAGTTTCACATTGTAACTGCCCACATCGGTTTTAACGCTAAAGCTAGTTCCATCCAAAGAAAGGTCAATGTTCCTTGCGGTATAGTCAACAATCTCCTTCACGGGGGACTTAGATTGCCTTGCAATGTCCAGGATGACCCTCCTTGCAATCTCAGGGACCTTTCCTAGAATTACAGGTTTACCCCTCTTTATGATGCCTCCCTTCTCCTTCGCAATATACTCGATGCTCCCACCAAGCTTGTCTGCGTGCTCGAGCGATAGACTGGTGATGATTGAAACTTCAGGGTCTATTATGTTGGTTGAATCTAGCCTTCCTCCAAGCCCTACTTCCACTGATGCAAATTGTACCCCCTTGCTCCTGAAGAAGTCAAAAGCCATGTTGGTCGTATATTCAAAGAAAGTGAGTTGTGTCTCCATCCCATGGTACTCTATTTTTGAGCTGTGCTTTTTAACAAACTCGTCCACAAACATTGCAGGGATTTCCTCATCGTTCACTATAATCCTTTCAGAGAATCTTCTGAGATGAGGAGACGTGTAGAGCCCTGCAAGATACTTCCTTTTCAGTATCCTGTATATGAACGTGGCAGTAGATCCCTTCCCATTAGACCCTGCAACATGGATGCTTTTGAAACTCTTGTGTGGATCCCTTAATTGCTTTGCAAAATCTAGCGTTGGACCGAGTCCTAGCTTTATTCCAAATCTTGAGAGGGAAAATAGGTATTTCTCCCCGTCCATTGCCAGTGAAGATATTCGTTAGTAAAAAGGTTTATTTACGTTCAAAATTAAGATTGTGCAGTCGGTTAGGATCATAGTTGTTGAGCCTAAGAACCCGGGAAACCTAGGGGCAATTGCAAGGTTGATGAAGAATTTTGGACTGAGTGACCTGACTGTTGTAAACACCCACAGGATTCCCAGCGAGGATTTCTTTCGCTCCATGAAAGGAAGTGAAATACTTTCGAGATGTAGAATGGTAGAAAAACTGGAAGATGCCATCGAAGGGCTTGAATTTGTTGTCGGAACCTCTGGAGTAAAGAGCGATTCGCCGAGGGAGGTCCTAAGGAACTACATGAACCCTGAAGAATTTGTTAACCAGTCCAGAAGGATTGGTGGAAAGGTAGGGATCATACTTGGGAGGGAGGATATTGGATTGACGAACAGTGAACTTGCAATGTGCGACTTCTTTGTCCATATCCCAGCCGATGAAGAGTATCCGATACTCAACGTGTCAAGCGCAGCTGCGATTCTATTCTATGAGTTGTTCGGTGGTAAAAGAACGAAGAAGGTTGAAACGGTAACAAGAAGGGATAACGACAGGCTGATTGAGAAGTTCAGGGAATCACTCATCGAAAATAATTACCCCAGTCACAGGATCAACAAGACAACGCTTCTCTTCAGGCGTGTCATTTCAAGGGCCATACTGACACCTTACGAATACAGGATACTGATGGGTGCCATCGGCTGCAGACACAATGGTCCGCGGAAGAAGTGAATAGAGCTTTCAGCAAGTCAGCCTGTCAGCACAGCTACGTGGATGCCCTTGTCGTTCTTCCTGCCCACAACGTGATACGTACCCACCAAAGAGGCGACCGCTGCTGGAATAGCATCCAAATTCTCCCTTTCCTTCACAAGCTTCTTAAAAGATAGCAACTCTTCGTCAGTCACATATTCTGCATATCCCTTCGATTTTATGACTGCTTCGTATGCAAGGTCACCATCGTATGAATGGTAGTTGACAAGTGGTTCATTGATCTCAGTTTCCCTTATTCTATTTCTAGGGAAGTCGGCTATTTTTGCTAGCCGTCCCTTGAAGCTTGAAATTACCGGGTTCCCTCCGTCTGTGCTAGCAGCTATGATTTTAGGTACTTTCTTCACCAGACCAGATATCTTCATTTTTTCGAATCCATGGTATATGCCTGCAAGCGTAGTTCCATTGCCAACTGGAACAGACACGGTATCTGGCACATCCCCTATAACCTGGAATAATTCCTGTGCAATCGGCGCGTAGGCCTCCAGACCTAGCTCAGGATGTGCGCCCGCATTCGCATCAAACCAGTTATTCTCGGTTGCGTCCCTCTTGCTTGCCTCTACCGAGTCTTCGTACATCCCGTCCACAAGCATCAATCTTGCACCATACTTGTACTGTATTTCTTCAAGTCTTGGCGAATGAAACTGTCTGGGTATGTAAATTAAGGATTTCAGATGATGTAACGAAGCATAGTACGCAATCGCCGCTCCGTAATTTCCGCAGCTTCCGACCACAACGGTGTCATAACCATACTCCACCGCTTTTTGAACGTGCAGTGAGGCAACCCTGTCCTTCTGTGTGCCTGTGGGATTAGATCCTTCATATTTCAGGTATAACCTTTCAATCCCTAGCTCCTTCCCCAGATTCTTTGCACTTATCAAGGGAGTGTTGCCCAGTACTTCATGACTTTTCCCCATTTGTGAAAGTGATTTCAGATTTTGATTTAAACCTGTCTCCCACTCCCAATCCTTCTTCCTTAGTTGATTTTTTATAGGAAGTCTTTGGATCAATTCAGCGAAATGCTGATACTACCCTGAAACGCGTTCTGTTCGACCTGCCTGGGAGCCGTTGAATTATCACTAGCCCGCAACTTTCCATTTTCTGATACTATGCCTTTCACAAGACTATCGATGTGCTCATTTATCTTCGCTAGAACGTTAGTCCATGGGTATTCCTTCATGGAAGACGCAAAATTCTCGTTTTCCACAACCGAAGTTACCTCAACCGACTTTTTCAGTTCCCTCAAGAGCATGTCCCCCCTAACCTTTCTCTCCGGGGATTCACTATGAAATGGCATGATGCCTATAAAGAAAACACTGTTCCCATTTGAATTCAGCGCATTACAGACTGGCTTCAGAACTGAAGATGAAAACTGACCTGCAGGGGAAGAAACTACTACTACCTTTGATCCCCTCACCTGGGAATTGACATAATCAACTACTCCCTCCATGCTACCGAAATGACTAGAGTCTATGTAGACAGAATTCTCGTACCCAAGAGCCTTAACAACATTTACACCTGCGCCTCCTACACCAATAACCTTAAAATTGTCTGACATATTAATGACATTAATATGACACTATATAAGCTTTTTTATATTCTAACGTATAACCGGGGCTATATTTAATGTCAGCCGCCTGACAACTTTCCAGCCTTTTCCATTAAACTAAGCTTACTCAGCAGTACCTTTGGTGGAACTCTCAGAACGTATTCGTTCTCGACTCCCCCTGAATACCCTTTTCCAATCCTGCTCTTCTTAACCAGTCCAGAAACCTCTATTGTTTTCAGGAACTTGTACATCTTGGAGTCAGAGATATTCTTGTCCAGATTCTTGATGTCAGATGTTTTGAATCCGTTCTCAATATTTACGGATTCTAGCAGGGACCTCAGTAGAAGGATTTCATCCTCCTCCAGATTTATGAGTGAACTATCTTCAAGAGGTGGTGAGAAGTCCCTGTATGCCTGGAGAACCGAATCCTCATCCAGAAATACGTTTCTCGTTTCGGCATACAATGCAGAGTTTCTCAGAAGTTCTATCGCGACCCTTGCACTTCCGCTCTCCTCTGCAAGTTCTGATATCCTTGAAATTGCGCCATCAGTGTACGCGCCTTCGTAAAGGCCTAGGTTTGCTCTTGATGATATAATCTTGTAAAGATCATTGGCATCATATTCCTTGAGAGAGATCCTGTTGTATTTCCCTATTCCTGAAAGGGTACTTCTATCCAGGTACATTTCTGGTTCTTCCATAGATAGTAGGACAAGCTTTATTTCAGGGCCTCCGAGTTCCTTGCTTCTGGAAAGAAGATACACAATCTGGCCGTGCGCTTTCTTTAAAGACTGTGATTCGTCAAGTACCACGAGATTATTTCTTCCATTAAGTTCCCTGAAAAGAATGTTGGCAAGTGATTCTGCCCTGGTATTTCCTATTTCTGGAAGCCTTATGCTAGGGTTATCCAAGATGGTGGATATGATGGACCTGTCAGTCTGGTTGATGTAGCAGTTCACGTACGTCCCCCTGAAGCTTTTCAGCTGCTTGAGCAATGTTTTTCCAATAAGCGTCTTCCCCGTCCCGGGGTTCCCACGGACTACAAATGTGGATGATACATCACTTCCGCTTATTAGTTCCTCAAGTTCATTCAGCTTATCTTCCCTGCCTATTACAGATTCCGGGATGTAATCCTGCGAGAGGATTGCTGAGTTTTTAATAACCTTCATTTCTGATTTATCACCTTAAACGAAAATTAATTATAAACCCTATTATGTCGAAGCATGGAGTATAGGAATCTAGGGAAATCCGACCTAAAGGTATCTGTAATAGGCCTCGGAGCCTGGCAAGCCGGAGCCAAGGGATGGGGCAAAATCGTAGATTCTGATGTAAAAAGCGCAATTTTGACCTCAATTGAAATGGGCCTGAATTTCATCGATACTGCTGAAGTTTATGGAGATGGCCATTCTGAATCAGTCATAGGGGAAGTCATTAAAGATAACAGGGACGACATAGTTATAGCAACGAAAGCCTCGGGCAATCATTTGAAACCGGAATACCTTGAGAGAGCATTGGAGGGAAGCCTAAAGAGGCTCAACACAAATTACATTGACCTCTATCAACTGCACTGGCCAGACATCTACACGTCCCTCAAGGAAACGATGAAGACACTGGAAAGAATGGCAAACAATGGGAAGATTAGGTATATCGGACTTTCCAACTTCAGTGTTTGCCAGATAGAAGAAGCAAGGTCCTACCTTTCAAACATGGACATAGTGTCCAACCAGGTAAGGTATAACATCCTGCAGAGAGAGATTGAGGAGGAAATGCTCCCCTACCTAACAAAGGAGAAGATAAGCGTAATCGCCTATTCACCGCTAGCACAGGGACTCCTCACATTCAAGTATGACCACGCAAACCTAGAGGCGAGCGACGTCAGAAAGAGCAATAAACTCTTCACGGAACCGAACATCAGGATGATAGCCTCATTCCTCTCTGTGTTGAAGGACATATCGTTGGAGACAGGACATTCTGTGGTGCAACTGGCGCTTAACTGGCTAATATCAAGGGATAATGTTATACCGATCCCAGGTGCAAAAAATAGGGACCAGGCAACAATCAACCTCCAGTCAAACGGATGGAGACTGAGTCAGGAACAGATTAAGAGGATCGAGGACAAGTATCAGGAGATTAAGGATAAGCTGGACACTTTCTAGATTCGATCTTCTGTGACTTTGCATTCCCGTTGTTCGAAGATAGGGAGCTTTCTACCTAATCATCAATTTTGTGTATGAGTTCAACGCTTGACCCGAATAGTAGATTCTTGAAATCCTGTGATACATCGTATTGGCGTGTCTCTATACTACTCTCTATGAGCATGAGCTCAGACAGCTCATCTGGATACCCTTCAGAGAATATTATCTCCTTAATGCCAGAATTGATGATCATCTTGGTACAATCAGAACAGGGATGAGTAGTCACATATATTATGCTTCCATTGATTGCCGTTCCATTGTAAGCGGCCTGGATGATTGCATTCTGCTCAGCATGCAAACCTCTGCAAAGTTCCCTCCTTTCTCCAGATGGGACGTTGAGCTTATCCCTTAGACAACCCACCTCATCGCAGTGAAGTGCGCCTCTGGGTGGACCGTTATATCCAGTTGCCATTATCCTCTTCTCCTTAACGATGACAGCACCCACCTTCCTCCTAACACAATTAGACCTAGTGGCTGCCATGAAGGCCATTCGCATGAAGTATTCATCCCAAGAGGGTCTTTCCATTGAATTGATATGGGCATCTCGTTAAAAAGTATTTAGAAGCATCCGCTGAAAATAGTTACCTTTTTGCCAACAGCAATGTATATATGAGGAATTAAGTTATATTTATATGGCAAAGTACAGTTTTAAGTGTGCAGACATTGGCATGAACTGTGGCTTCGAGACTAAAGCTTCAACTAAGGAAGAGTTGATGCCACTGATAGTCAATCACGCCAAGACTGCTCACAATATGAATGAGATACCACCAGACGTCGCAAAAAAGGTCGAAAGCGCTATAAAGAAGAGCTTCTTCTAAACCAAACTGAAGGACTCTATCAAGCTGGAGAACAACGGCTCTCCTATTACTATTACCTTTAGGTCTTTAGATTCGTTCATTTCCCATTGTCATAGGAGGAGTACCTGTGCGTTGGTCTCTTTCGTCTGGAAATCTAGAACACCAGTTACATATTCAGTAACTTAAAGCAAGTGTCGACGACCTTGAGAGTTTAATGCCGCAAATAATCAATCTCAATGAAAGAGATATTTAGTTAATATGCCCGAGATAGAAGCAGTTATTATTGGCGTGCATTATGGGCCTATTGATCAAATTCCATTTGTAAAAACTTAATTGCCTGAAAAAGGGATTATTTCGGTTAGCTTGGAAAATCTTTTAAATTCATTTCTTATAAAAATCTGTGCCCCATCCCCCCTCACGTTATCAAATAGACCCCCAGCTGCCGTCCCAGCCACCCAAAGGGTATCGCCTTAAGTTAGCGACGGTTATTGCGATTGTGGTTGTCTTGGCGTCTGTAGGTATTATTGTCGTTGTCCACTACTATTACACATTTTCCCCATATCAAGGAGGACCGCAGCCTTCCTTCGCATTTCTGCCAACCTCCGACTTTACAAGGACTTACGGGATTCAGTTCATAGGGACCAATTACACATCAAATCTATCATTTTCGCTGCCTCCAAAATTCTCTTCAAAAGGATTGCTCTATGCAGAAGCCTGGGTCTATTTCCCTCTACAGACCAACAATTCCATCAACGCCTCATCTATCGTTGCCGTTTCCACATTGATAATGGAGATGAACAGCACATCTCAGGCAAGTTCTTCATACTCGACGCTTGAAACTTCTCTGTACGTAGGTACAACAGAGGTTTCTACTGGTTACTTTTATGGTTTCCATTATGCACTCTGGAAAGGGAACATCTCATCCACACCAATCAATGTCTATTTTGCACAGGACAAGAATTACTTACTCATAATGCAATTCTATGGACCAGCTATAACCTACGAAACAACAATGTTCAAGGAGCAAGTAGTATTGATGCTTTCTACGGCTGGAGCCTGATTGTGGAAATTGAAATTGTACGATAATTGCTTATTTCCAATATGCTCCGGCCGGGATTTGGACCCGGGTCGTGGGATTGAGAGCCCCATATGCTTGGCCGGTCTACACCACCGGAGCTAAGCCTAATTCTATAAAAATATAAAATATCTCTCAATGAATTTTCTCTATCTGCCCAATTTAGGGAACGATTTATATGTCCACGTCCCTTTAGCAATCTCTATATGAATTCCAAGCAGCCTAATGCAATCTAAAGTATGTAGCTAATCTTTCCATCACTTACAAAATAGTTATTGGAAACTGGTTTGTCCTCAAAGATCCTTATGCCCTGCTCTGAAGTAGTAACTCTTGAACCCATTGAAGATATCCTGAATTCTTTTATCCTGTCTCCCTTTTCCTTCAGGAATTGTTTGATTGCATCTTCATTGTCATCTTCTCTCTGAAGATTGATCCGCCCCCCTTCCAGCCTCCTTATGCTCGCAGGATTCTGTTCAAGCCTCTTTCGCTCTATAGGGCCTGTTATAGTGACCTTTGAAGGGCTCATCGACATTCTCTCAATGGCTTCATTTCTCTCCTTTTTCCCGCTTTCCCTCCACAGCCCCAAGGTTCTCTGAAAGAGGCTCACCAAGTCGTCTGATTTCCTTGCTGCCTTTTCATCCTTTAGTTCCTTCTCGGAGAGTATCACGTGCAACTCATACTTGGCCCTAGTGAACGCGACATACAATATCCTTGATTCCTCATTCAAGGAGAAATTGTGTTTCTCGCTCTTTCCAATGATCTTCCTGCTTGGAGAATTTATGAAATCCTTGTCCCTTTTAGCAACTATTCCTGAATACTCGTCCGAATAGTATTTCTCCCTGTCCAGCCCAGGTCTTAGGTCATAAATTATCACAGTATTGAACTCCAGTCCTTTTGACTGATGTATAGTCATTATTTTTACGCGCGACATGTCCTCCAGAAGGTCTTCAACTGGTCCGCTTTCCTTACTTTCACCGGCATTCTGCAGCCACTCTGAGACTAGGTATGGATCGCCGCCGTACTCCGTGATATGGGAGGATACCAATTCCATGATCCTGCTAAGCCTGCTCGTTCGTTCCATGCCTTCAGGTGCTCCAAGTAATGCAGATATGTACCCCTCATTTAGCAGTATCTTGTTCAGAATGAAATCTAGCCTTTCGTGCTTCAGCCCCTCCCTGTACTTTCCCAGTTTACCTTCCAGAATCTCTCCCATGCTATCCTTGGAAGTGGCGACCTCGGAAGCATTCATGTTAAACAAGGGGGAGAATAGAAGGGATACCTGGGCAACCTGATCACCTGGATCGGCAAGATAACGAACGAGCGACCTGATGTCGAGTCCTTCCTGCGACTTCAGGATTGATTCACCTGATACCAGAACACAATCTACGCCTTGCTTATTCAGGTACCTTTTCAGGTTGAAGAAATCTGTTGAAGTCCGACTTAGGACAGCAATTCTTCCAGGCAGCTCGCCCTCCCTGATTTTTTTCTTTATTATTTCGGCAACTGTTTGAATCTTGTCTTCTTCAATATAACAGAATGCGCCTCCATCGTGATCTGAGAGGCCATCCATCTCCTCATACTCCATTATGTTAGGAAAGAAACGGTTGAAGAATGCGATTAGATTCCTTCCGCTCCTCCTGTTTGTCTTCAAAGATATCTGGTTGGAAATCCGGTAAGAGAATCTTCTTTGCGCACCGGGATGAGCTCCCCTGAACGAGTAGATGCTTTGATTGAGGTCACCTACTACGAAAAATGAGGCCCCGTGTTCCAGGAATTTCTCGAAGATTGCAATCTGTAGCTCGTCAGTATCCTGGAATTCGTCCACAAGAATGTACCTGAACTTTCCTGCTATCTCCTCACCCTTTGAATCCATTATCCTAAGTGTGTACAGTAGCAGATCGTCGAAATCCATCAGCCTTGACCTCTGTTTGACATTCTGGTATTCAATCACGAAGAAGGATAGTAGGGACAGAAGATCAGGAAGCATAGATATCCGCAGTCTCGATGAAACCTCCTTCATCACCTGATCGTCATAAGCTTCTTTAGCATAATTTGTGAAGAAAGAGTTGTTGGTAAAAATCATGTAATCAAGATATCCTTTTGAAGCCTCCATGATTCCAGAGCAGTCTTTTATGACCTGCTCTATGTCTGTCCCGAACTCCTCAAGTATCCTGTTCAGGATTAACCCTTCTTCTGTTATTTTCCTCTCATTTCTTGTCCTTATTATAAAATTCCTTACACTCTTCTCCAAAAGATTGAACGATTCTAAGTCATCCATGACGCGGAAATACCAAGGTATTCCGATTTCCATCCCATATTTTCTTACTATCTTTGAGCAGAAACTGTGTATTGTTCCTACGTTCGAAGTCGGCAGTTGCCTTATCAGGTCAATTTGTCCGTCCTTGAGAGCCTTCTTCTTCAACCTCTCTATGAGCTCTTCTGATGCTCTCTCGGTGAATGTAATTGCTACAACGTTTTCAGGACCTTGCTCCTGCATTAGCTCGTAACACTTGTTTATTAGTGTTTCAGTCTTGCCGGATCCGGGAACCGCAGTTACGAAATCTCCGCTCACATTACCACCTCCTTTCCTGGACTCTGCAGACGCTCAGAAGAGGGCAGAAAAGTTCATTTTCACATTTCCAGAGACTATCCCCCTCCTTCACAACTGGATCCACATCCCCGCTCAGGAAACACTCCAACACAGGATCTACAATTTCCCTGCATTTCCTGAGCTGGGCCTCCTCGTTTGGTATCGCATTGAAGAAGCCTGCAGTATTGAACCCTTCATTTATGTCCCTGAACGAAACGTATGCTGCAGCCCTGACCTTCTTTCTCAATATACTCTCAACGCCGAGTTTATAAAAGAAGAGCTGAACCTTCCCGTGCCTTTCGTCGCATAGGTCATTCTTTGGATATCCGTAGAGCGAACTCTTGTAGTCTATTATGCAAAGTGCGTCCCCCTCCTCGTCAACCCTGTCAACATACCCCCCTATCCTTATCTTGTTTCCCCCTACTTCATAAAAGACCTGCTGGTCACTGGTCGGAAAATGGAATTCCTTCTGTATAGTCTTCCTTCCAAGTTCAAGTGCATGATTTACATCCATAACGAAAAATTTAACCAATTTGCCATTAGCTATGTACTTGTCCCTGTAAAACTTCAGTGCCTCGATTCTTGACTCAAATTTCTCCCTGCTAATTTCTCCCTTCACGTAAGAATCAGCGAGTTTCCCGAAGTCTGCAGGCGATATATCGGTTGAATAATACTTTTCAAGTATCCTGTGGGTCATCGACCCCGTTGTTCTAGGGTCCAGGAATTCCCTCGGCGGGTCAACCTCGTCCACTCCCAGAAGGCCATTCACAAACCCCTTGAAATGACATCCCGCGTAATTCTCGACGAACGTGGGATAGATTGGTTTCTGAAGTCTCGCATCTATGATGGACTTCTCAAGGGTATACTTGTCCTTCACCATAACCCCTGAACCAAGCTCCCAATCAGCGACGGGTTTCTCAGGTATGAACACCAAGTCCCTCGGCACGTATTCCTCCTGAGCCTCGATCTCGTCATATAAAGGTATGGACTCCGTATATGACAGCTTTTCATCCGTTGACGAATAGGTCATAGTGACTGACTCCGATTGATCCAGTAATTCTCTATATGCGCTGTCGACCATCTTTTCATAAGCGTCCTCAAGCCCCAGTTTTGAGATGAAGTCACGAGATTCCTCTGAAAAGGAACGGAGTGAGGAAGCGGCATCAAGTCCGGCAAGGTATAGATTGTCTATCTCTAATCCAAGAAAATCCATGGGCCCCCCTATCAGAACTTCTGTTCCTCCTACTATGCTAACCCTCGGTAGATATTTCATGGATTCTAGATCGTTAATTATCCCAATGGTGTCATTCCTATAGTCCTCAAATGAAGAGGCAAGAACATTAAGAATCTTGTTCGGGTAATTTCTTTCTCCCAGGTATTTTTCGCATAATACAACCAGCTCCCTAATGCCACCCTCTTGATCAATTTCCCTTGATAGAGCGTCCAAATCCCCAAGGATTCCACTACTTATCCTGAGTTCTTCGAACAGCGTCTTCCAGTCGTTTATTCCCTTAGTAATGTTCTTATCGTAACACTGCCTTTTGATGCTGTAAATCTTGCTTTTGTCTATGCCTGAGTATGGGTTCTGGAAGAGGGGGATCATTGTTTCATAGGAGAAGTCCTCGTCAATAGCCCTCAGTAGGGAAATGACAAAATTGTACGGAGAATCATTGAGAATGAATTCCGGAACCGGTGAAGCCACGGTTGGGCTTACACCATACATCTCAAGCTCCTTTGCCACATTGACCGCGAATAAATCATCCGGAACAACTATGATTTTCAGACCTTCCCTTCTCAGTATGTCCCTGACAATCCACCTTGTCTCGGAATAGTAATCTGGAAATCTCTTCTTTGATATTTTCGGTTTTTTCTTCTTTACATCGTAGTGAGAAGTGAATATCTTGTGGTATGGTGCAAGGAATGGAGGTATGTGGCTCACATAATTGGCCGAAAGGTTATGATTAATAGGAAATAGAGTGATGAACTCACAGAAATCCTCTGCCTCGCTCTTCCCCATTTCCGAAATGAGTTTATAATAATTAAGGGTGATTTCACTGTACCTCTCGATCTTCTTCTCCGAACTGTCCCCTGCGACAAGTTTGTGTACCTTTGAAGTCTCCCCCATTATCTTCAGGAAATTCTGGATTGACTTCATAGTAAGAAGGTCATCTACAGAGGCACCGGACTTCAGGAGTGCAACCAGGCTTTCCTCCTCAGTGATTATGTTTACCTTTACAGACGATGATATCTCCCTTATCAGCTCTTTTATCCCTTGGGCTTCTAGACTGCTTATTGCTGAAAAAGCACTTGCGGCTCCGCCGGAATAGAAAATATGCCTCTTGTTTCCTCCATCAGCCACGAATGCCTAAGGTAACTTACAATAAATTATTTGCCGGTATGTGTGCACAAAATTGTCTCCGACCCCCTCCCGGTTATCTTGCATGAGGAAGTTGGAAGAAGGCTTTTCCGCACTCGTAGAAGGACCGAATTTGCCTTCCACATAGAAATATTTAAATGTTACGTATTGATTCGAAGTTACAGATGGAGGTAAATCGAACCCCTACGACAGCAAACGGAATTGAGACGAAGAGGAAATTGAGAAAACTCAATATGAGGAAAAACGAGGAGTTCAGGTTTCTTTTGGGAAAGTGTTTGAAGGATCTCCCTGAGAGTGTCAGGGGGGGTGTAATTGGCTCTGTTTATGCAAAGGCAGCTAAAAACGGGGTCCTGGAAGCTCGAGATTATGTTTTGGTAAAGAAGAATGAAGGGATAATCGATGAGAGCACAAGCAAGCGACTCATAGACCTGATCTACGATTACAGCACATACCGCTAAGAATACTGCGTAAATCTCTTGTAATCGCCAGTCGCGTTCAGTATTCCAAGCCTTACTCCGGCATCAAGCCAGGCGTATGCATATGAGCTGGCAGCAAGCGAGTTCTCAAAGTCTCCCTTTTCGTAGAAGTAGCTTGCATCGTTCAGGTAGTTGTTACACATATCAATGAAGTCACTTGCGGCTTTGCTTAGGAAGCTCTCCTTTGAAGGGGATATTTTCACGCATTCTAGGGCCTCCTTTGTCATTTCAATGTACCTCTTGCACCTCTCCTGTATGGTCATCTTACGACCCTCACGTTCTTCCCTCCATCGTCGGTTTCCCTAGGCCTTACTTCTATGAAAAGAGGAATTGGAAGCTCTGGCGAAGCAACTAAGGAAGTTCCAACTGGCAGCCGCTGGATTTCATCAAGTGAAGAGTTCGTAAGACCTTCTACGGAGTTCCCTATCGCCTTCAGGTCGTTAGGATTGGTAACCTTCAGGATCAGTTGTGTGCCACATTGGGACAGTACGTTCTTATCCACCTTCGCAGGCCTCTGTGATACCACCAGCAACCCAAAACCGAACTTTCTGCCTTCGGAAGCAACAGTCCTCATGATCTTTGATGAGAATGCCTTTCCCTGCTGAGGTGCAAAATTATGTGCTTCTTCCACAACGACAAGAAGCGGAGGTATTCGTTCCTTCTTCCTCGCTTCAAATAGAGCGTAAAGGAGTCTCTGCACTATAAGTTCCTGCATGTCAGGCGGAAGACCTTTCATTTCAATTATCGAAACCTTCCCCTTTGACACGAGTTCGTCCACCCTGAGCCCCCTCTTTCCGAGGACGTTCAGCGATTTTAGGTAAATCAGCTCCTTCTCGAGAGTCTGGGACAGGGATGAATCGTCCTGCCTCTTTAGCTCCTTTATGATATCGTCGAAATCATAATCCCTGCTTGACAATCTTATTGCATCAATCGCTTTCCTCAATGGCAAAACGTATGATTTGGGATCAGAAAGATTCATGATGCTGACAAGTTCCTTGACGTTTATCTGCGACAGGGTGAATGTGAGTTTTTCGTCTCCATGGTCTGGAGAATAAGTTACTATTCTGTTACCGTACGAAGCAGGATGGATCGAGAATCTCTTCATTTCCTCTGAATCAGACGCCTTGTTCTTCATAGACCCGTATTCACCGTGAGGGTCTATGACAACTACTGTAACGTCATTCTTTATGAGCTCCTCTATTATGACACCTGTGAGGTAACTCTTTCCCCCTCCAGTTTTAGCCATCACGGAGATGTGCTTCTGCACCATGGAATTTATGTCTATGGAGAATGGAATGCTATGGCCGTAAATCAGCCCGATGTAGGCACGGCCCTTCTTCCCTACTCCAACGTTAAGGGTCGATGATATGAAATCATCGTCTGCTAGGTACACTGGAGTTCCTGCCAGAAATGGTGTCCTGGGGTACTGGAGAATTCCTTTATTATCAAGATAACCTATCACAACTATCTGTGCAGATATGGTCTGCTGTATCTCCACATTGTTCCCCTCCATTATCTGGTAGGACTTCTCAATGGACAAATTCGTCTTTGCCTCAATTGCGTCCACCTTCCCAAGCACCCATCCGTCCTCGTGATGCTTGAGTTTTACGTAGTCCCCCTGGCGGAGCTTTCCTGAGACGGAACAGTTAACGAGTGTGGGATGAATATCCCCATAGAGAATTCCAACTGGATCCATTCTTATCTCTTCCATTCTGATATCATCTTGGCTATTATCTTCGCCCCTTTTTCAGTCCTCTCAGCGTCCTCAGCACCAATTCCAACCCTGACAAGCGAATCGCTCCCGAAGTAATAGCCAGGGACTGTAGATACCCCTTCAGACATAAGTGATAATGAGAATTTCGTGGACGCTCCCTCAACAGATATTGCATTCACGATGCTTCCCTTGAATCCGATGATATATTCGTCAAGATTCTCAAATAATATCCTTGAGTTTTCTTCGAGTTTCTTCCTGTTGTATTCCTTGTACACGTTTATGTTGCTGAGAAGATAACTGCCCCTTCTCTTTACGGCGTTTGAGATAACCGGGACCATGAGCCCAATGAGCTCCCTCATGTCATCTATGATGTGCCTTCCAGCTATTATCCATCCCATCTTTATCCCGGACTCCCCAAAGAATTTTGAAACAGACCCCAGGATTATTGTATTACCAGTTTCCATCTTCCTAGGGAATGACCCGTTGAAGAACGAGAACGTATCGTCTATTACCAAATAAGACTCATTTCCTTCCGTTTCCCGTGCAATTGATTTTATGCTTTCCTCACTCCACGCCAGTCCCGTTGGATTATTTGGGTTGCTGATGAAATATGCCGTCTTCTCTTCCACGTCCCACGGTGACAGGTCCAGCCCCTCTGCAGATATTCTATTGTCCATAGACGACTTGATTCCAATCTCGTTTGCCTGATAATGAAAGACTGGATATTCCGGTGTGATTGTTACCATAGACGAAATCTTATTCCTTAGGTGATAAAGCGTGAAAAACGAGCCGAAGGTATTGGAAGGCGTGACGATCACCTGTTCCTTCTGCACTCCATAAAGCTTCGCAATCTGTTCCTCAACATCTGCCCCTCCAAGACCGTCAGGGTTCATGCCCCTCATCGCACTTGATGCAAAGTTGATATTGTTTTCAGGAATCGAATCGACGTATCTGAAGATTGAAACGTCCATAGGCATGGACGTACAATTATTTCACAAATAAACAATCTTCCATGATTTTATTAATTCAGACAGGATTGCAAATGGTGATTGTTTTAAAACTCGGTGGAAGCATCATAACTGAAAAAGACAGTTACAGGAAGATCAACGAAGACGCCATAGTAAAATTGTTTGATGTTCTCTCTAAAAGCAGGGAGAAAATGGTGCTCATCCACGGTGCGGGATCCTTCGGCCACATACTTGCACTCAAACATGGTCTTGAAAAACCTGGACCATCAAAGGGGAGGGAGGCATCGATCTCAAGGGTTATGAGTGACGTCCTTGCACTCGATTCTGCAATCGTAGATAAGCTCAACGAGAAGGGTGTCAGAGGAGTGGCAGTACCACCACACGCAATCTACCATGGGAGTTTGCCCGATTTCAAGATAGTTGAAACGCTCCTGGCCAACGGATTCATTCCTGTGCTTTACGGAGACATAATTGTCTATAGGGGAAAATACAGGATAATCTCAGGGGACGAGATAGCTCTGGATTTATCAAGAAGGTTCAGGCCAAGGTCAGTTGTCTTTGTCACTGACGTCGACGGACTTTATGATTCCGACCCGAAGGTCAACAAGAGGGCTAAATTTATCCCAAAGATCAGGGCAAGTGAGATCGAAGTGATAGACACTAAAAGAGATGCTACTGGTTCCATGGCGGGGAAGATGGAAAGAATTAAGAAAATAGTACACTATACAGGCAGAGTGATAATAATCAACGGAAAGAGACCTGACAGGCTTAGTGATTCCCTGGAGGGGAAGGAGACGAAGTCCACGGTGATCACATGACAGTCGAGAGGAGAAAGCTGGAGCACATTGAGATAATTAGCACCCAGGATGTCGCTCACAATTACAATTACTGGGACGACATCGACATAATACAGAAATCCATGCCTGAGGTAGATTACGACGAGATTGATACCTCAACAACCTTCCTTGGCAGGAAACTGAAGCTTCCCATCCTTATATCTTCAATGACTGGTGGACACCCTGACACGAAAAAGATAAATGAGAACCTCGCAAGGGGGGCGGCAGAATCTGGAATAGCTATGGGAGTCGGTTCTGAGAGAGCAGCTATCCAGAACAAAGCGGTGGGAGACTCTTACTCCATCGTTGCTGAATATGACGTTCCATTCAGGATTGCTAATGTTGGTGCACCTCAGCTCATAAGGCAGAAACGTGATGCGTTGACAGATTCTGACATTGATTATGCAGTTGGTCTGGTTAAAGCAAATGCTCTAGCCGTTCATTTCAATTTTGTTCAGGAACTTTCTCAGCCAGAAGGCGACAGGAACTCCAAGGGAATCAAGAGGAGGGTGGGAGAGCTGTCGAAGAAATACAAGGTTATACCGAAGGAGACGGGGGCAGGCTTCTCTATGCAGGATGCCATGGAATTCAAGCAGCTTGGTGTAGCGGCAATAGACGTGGGCGGTAGGTCAGGAACATCCTTCGCAGCAGTTGAATCCGTAAGGAGCAGGAACAGGGAAGATTCAGTGAAGGAGCAAATTGGCAGAACTTTCTGGAATTGGGGAATTCCATCACCAATCAGCCTTGTACTTGCAAATGTTGAACTGCCGCTCATAGCATCAGGAGGAGTAAGAACCGGCCTGGACGTTTTCAGGGGGATCGCAATGGGAGCAACGCTGGGAGGATTGGCTTCAACATTCCTCAAGGCCGCCCTCCAGTCCGACAAGGAAGTATCAAAACTGATCTCACAGCTAGAAACTGAATTGAAGAGCGCGATGCTTTTGACCGGGTGCTCTAAACTAAGCGATGTTAAGAAGGTCCGGAGAATCTACAGGGGTCGACTGATTGAATGGATGAATCAGATCTGACCTGTCCCGCTTGCTCATCAAAGGACCTGGAGCGGGGGACAACTGAGATAGATGTCCCCCACTTCGGGAATGTTGTAGTATATTACTTGAGGTGCAGGAGCTGCGGATACAGGATCAACGACTTTGGATTCCACGGCAATTTCCCGAAAGAGGACAAGGTCGAGATAAAGGGGAAGAAGGACCTGGAGATAAAGATAGTGAGAGGGAGCGGAGGGACTGTCATCATTCCTGAATTGGGACTGGAACTCTTCCCGGGGCCACTAGCCGAGTCGTTCATAACTAATGTTGAAGGCCTCCTGAACAGGTTCCTCCAGCTGATGCCCCTCTTTGAGGATAAGACAAAGGTAGATGAGATTGAATCGAGAATAAACGATGCAATTGAAGGCAGGCTGAAATTTTCAATTTCAATCAGCGATCCGTCCGGTGTATCCCATTTCGTGAGGGACTGACAATCCTGTAACTGGTGATCTTAAGGTTCTTCTGGATACCCCTATCTATAATTTCCGATCCAGTAATCTCTATGCTCTTCGATGCGAATGGGGAGCCGGTAACCAGGGTTTCGTATTCCCCTCCCTCCCCTACGATTGAAATTCCAAACTTCCTTTTGACTGCCTTCAGCTTCTCGAGGGATTCCTCTGTTATTGGCATGCCCAGGAAGTCCTCCCCCAGGCCTTCAGCTGCCACTGAAACGAAAATACCCCTTGAGCCGGAGGAAATGAAGTCGCGAATTATTGATTCCTGGTCTTTCCTCCATAGGGGGAAGAATGTCTTTAGGCCATATTCCTGGCAGATCTCCTCAAGCCTTGTTTTCTGAAACTCGGATTCCACTGCACCCGCTACAAGGAAGTATCCTTGGAACTTTGATAACGTTTCCTGAAAACTGGATTCGTCTATGAGGGAGTTCCTTATCCCCATGATATCAGATAGCTTGCTTCCTAGTTCCACATTCGGGAAGTGGAACATGAACGAATCTTGTTCAGCCTTGACGGTAATCGTTCTCTCAACATCCATGCCTATTGATAATGCTATGAGGAGGCTAAGGAAAGAATCCTTCCCTCCTGACAGCAGGGAGACGGCCTTCATATCCTGTTCTTGTTGCTTGAAACTGTTACACCCATTTTCTCCAAGAACCTGATTATTTCGTTGAAGTTGTTCTCGTTGCTACCCACAATTTCAGGCGGAACTATTCCCTTTTCCTTGATTGCACCTTTGAGCATCAACCTGGTTATGGCTGCATTTGTGAAGCCTGTGGTCCTTGTCATTGCCGTAAAACCAGTCTTCTCGTCCTCCTTGTCAAAGACCGTATAAACAATCTCCTCTTTCCCATTTGCTGGCGTGACACGGATCTCCATGTAAAGGATGTCCTTCACATCAGGGAAGCTAAGATTCTTCAGGAAGAGGGAGGCAAGCAGTTCCTTTGGAACAACTTTTACACCGTTAACGTCGGTCGTTGTTTCATCCAGCAGCCCAAGATCCTTGAGGAAATTCATCTTCTCAATGTGACCCCTGTATCTTACTGTCTTCTCCACCATGTTGGTCGCCTTGATGTTCCTGAGCAGAGACCTTAGACCGTTCGTATAGAACGCCTCAAGTGAACCGAGTCCATTGACGAAGAAATACTCCAACCCTTCTCCCGGTTCTGTTTCGGTGATCTTCCCGTTCTTCAGGATCTTCACCTTCCTTGTGAATTCATCCAGGGTATCTATCGGAGAAAAGACAACCTTGTACCCTATTGGTGGAATGTCCCTCTCAGGAAGACCACCTACCTTGATATCAACGTTTTCGAGTTGGGGGTAGTCAGCTGCTATTCTTCCAACAATCACGTTTGATAATCCAGGCGCTATGCCTGCATCAGGAACTACTGTTATGCCCGATTGCGACGCATCCTTTTCTAGAGCATAGAAATCTTCCTCCATGAAGCTATTATCCACCAGATCAACTCCTGCCCTGCAGGCTTCCCGTATGACCTTCATTCCCAGCCTTCCAGGCAGTGCTCCAGAAACGACATCAAAATCCTTCATGACTGGCGCAAGCTGGTCTTTGACTGCATCTACCTTCAGTACGTCCACTCCAAGATCCTTCTTAAGTCGTTGAAGTTTCTCAGAGCTATAATCGGCTATAGTAATATCGCTTTCATTCTTCAGTGCATATGCAATTCCCTGACCGACCATGCCCCCTCCGAGAACAAGAACTCTCACTTTATCACCCCTTGATGATAGGATATACGGATTAATTCTTTTCCAGCCCCTGTAACAATGGAAAGCCTTGCTGTTTCTGAAAAAGTTCTGGAAAAATCTGCTCAAACGCTCCCGTATTGAAAATGAACTGTGCCTTATCAACGCAAATCAGTTAAATTCGAGAAAGCAATTAGGGTTTGTTGAGATTCGATCTTGTCCTCATGCATCCCCCCTCCATCTATGACTTCAGGAAGAGGGATATCGTCGCTGGCCCAATATCCGAGCTTGTACCCAGCACAGGGGTGTTTGAGATGTACCCAATCGGTTTTCTTGCCATGCTGTCCTACCTAAACACCAGAGGGTACAGGGCGAGGATAGATAACATAGCGCTGAAGATGCTCAGCTCTAAGAGATACAGCTTCAATGAGGAAATACTGAAGCTCGACACTGAGTACATCGGCATCGACCTTCACTGGCTGCCTCACGTCCACGGTGCCCTGAGCCTTGCACGCATTATAAAGGAGGAGAGGCCAGATATAAAGGTCATGCTCGGCGGATTCTCTGCTACCTACTACGCAACTGAAATTATGTCCAAAATCAAGGACGTGGACCTGGTAATCAGGGGGGACACAACAGAGAAACCAATGGAAATGGTGATCTCTGGGAAGAAAATGGAAGATATACCAAACACGATTTACAGGTCGGAAGGGAAGGTAAAGGACAACGGGTTTACTTTCACACCTGACATGGACTACCAGGAATTTGATTATTCGCAGATAATCAAGAGCTCCATCAAAACCATGGACATATCGGGTCATCTACCGTACTGCGACTGGATGAAAGAGCCCGTAGCAATGGTACTGTCAACTCATGGATGCGCGTTCTCCTGTGGCATTTGCGGGGGGTCGTACTTCGCGTTCAAGAACTTCTACCACAGGAATGGACCTATCTACAGATCCTCCAAAAGAATCGTAGATGACATCATGAGGATAAACGACGACCTTAAGATCCCCGTTTTTGTTGCCGGCGATCTTCTCATGAGGTCAGAGAAGGAGATCGATTACATCTTTGACAACCTCAAGAAAGAGGGCATGGACGTCCCTCTACTGATGGAAGTATTTGTACCTCATCCTAGGGAGAGAATCAAGAAGCTGATGCGAGCTACATCCGATGTTTCCATGGAAATATCACCTGACTCATCTAACGATAATATAAGATTCCGCAACGGTCGACCCTACAAGAACAGGGAGCTTGAAAAATTCGTCTCTGATTTCATGGACCTTGGTGGAAAGAAAATAGATGTTTACTTCATGGTTGGCCTGAGCGGCCAGACAAGGGAAGACGTGCTAGATGACGTGAAATACTCCAAGCATTTGATGGAGTCAAACAAAAGTGACAAGAGATTGTTCATATTTACATCGCCCCTCTCACCGTTCCTGGACCCGGGATCAATGTCATTTGAAACACCTTCCAAGGGGTACAAGTTGAGGTTCAGGACGTTGCTTGAACATTATGACGCACTTGACAAGGGTAGGACCTGGGAAGATTACCTGAACTATGAAACTAACTGGATGGATAGGCAAACGATAGTCGAGACTACATATGATGCAATAGATATGCTGCTAAGGGAAAAAGAGGAACTTGGTTACATCGATAAGGAGGAATACGAGAGGTCTCATCACGTCCTGGAGACAAGTAGACTTGCAGTGAAACTTTCCAGGGCGGGGGATTATGGTATGATGTCGAAGGGAGAGGCGCTCATTAGGAACTGCTCCGGGAAATATACGGTTCTAAAGAAGCAGATTATGTGGGGCTCTCCGTCAATGGGAGAGAAGAAACTTATCTTCATGATCTACAGGTACCTCCATTCGTCCAGGAAATAATTGATGAAAATGTGCGTTAAGGAATAAATCAGAAAATGTAATTATGGGCCTAACGGATTAACCTTGGAAAATGAAGATATGGGATTTTATAAAGGGACTGAAGGCACCGATATACTTCACCAGCATAAGCCCAGTTCTTATTGGATGGGCATTTTCCAACTTTAGATTCTCCTACCTAGTCCCCCTTCTCCTTGTAGTCACAATATCCATGCAGGCAGGCATGAATCTCGCAATGGATTACTTCGACCACTCAAACTCAAGACCTTTAAGGAACGAAGATACCGTCTATCCACTTGGTTCGTATTTCATAGAGAAACTTGGGGTTAGACCAAAGACCATAAGATACGGCTTTCTTGCAATGATGACATTAGCAGTTGTTGTAGGACTGCTGGTTGTGTACCTGACCAGGAGCATCCTGCTTTTAACCCTTGGACTTACAGCTGTATTTCTTTCGCTGCTTTACGTCGTACCACCCATAAAACTGGGGGCCAGAGGTATAGGAGAGATTGCAACGTTTTTTTCCTTCGGTCCATTTCCCGTCCTTGGGACAATTATTGCCTTGGGTTACAGCGTTGGCCTTGATGCGATTCTTGTTTCCCTGAGCCTGGGCCTTCTTGCTTCGTCCATCAGGTACCTCCATCATCTACCGGAAGACAGGGAAGGGGGAAGGAGAGTAAGGATGTTCAAGATAGTTTACCCCATAATGATAATAACCGCTTCAATCATGATTTCAGTAGAGAGGAGCTTTGAGATCGCCTCCATCGTAGTATTTGTAGCTTCCCTGATTCATTTAGCCTTCCTACCAAGGTCAGCAATTAAGATCGCAAGACAGACCAACTATTCAGTCGCACTGCACTTTCTCTTCACCGTGGCTGTGGTCGTCACCTTGCTTTTAGTGGCAGGATAGGCAATCAAGAAACAGTAGTTCCCCTGAATTTCCTTCCTTCTATGGCATTAAAAGCATTGGATGTGTCCCTGAAAGATACCATCTTGATCTTGATATTGCTTCTCCTGGCTATGTTTATTGAAAGGATATCAAGCGGGAAATTTTCTCCAGCCCTCCTCTTTTCTGAAGCTATCATCTTTATTGCAGACGAATAGGATATCTTCTCAATCTTTCTCGCCCCCTTGACCTTGGGGTCCCTATCGTACAGATAGTCAACGTTTGTCACATTGACAACAGTGTCCCTGTTCAGGGCTTCTGCAAGGAGAAGTGTTACTGCGTCTGTTGTATGCCCGGGCTCCGTCCCGCCCATTATAACACGTCTATAAAGGTTCATCTGCCTGACCGCTTCATCAATGGACTTTGGAACTTCCATGAGGTTTCCAAGCGCAAGAGAAACCATTGTTGCATTCAATCGAGTTGCCTGTATTCCCATCATGTCCAGGTAGTACTCCTTTGCGCCCATCTTCCTGAGGATGGATATTTCGTCCCTAGCGATTGGCCCTCCGCCTACGACAAGTGCATACCCTTCTTCCTTTCTCATTCTTCCAATGAAATCCAGGAGATACTTTTCATCAGTCTTTGAGAAGATAGAACCGCCCAAACTGATAACCGGCCCGCTCACCACTCAATAAGATATAATAGAATAAAAACTTTCATGAATAAATGCCAGAAGTTGAAAAAGTAAAGGCGGTATTCAAGGAAATACCTTCCATCTACGACAAGATGAATACCTACATGTCACTAGGGATGGATGTCTTCTGGCGGCTGACCCTTCTGAGGATGATTCCCCTTGGAGCGAAAATACTTGATGTGGGAACTGGGACGGGAAAGCTTGAGAGTCTTGCAGAATTCAAGAGGGATTTCATAGGACTCGACGTGACGAAGGAGATGATGGCCCTGAACAGGAACAAGGGAAAATTACTCCTCGCATCTGCAACGCAGATGCCGATAAAGGACGGAACTTTCGATGCCATCGTTTCTTCCTTCGTGTTAAGGAACCTTCCTTCCACAAAGGGCTATTTTAGCGAGGGGTTCAGGACACTCAAAGAAGGTGGTATTATGGCAAACTTGGACGCTTTCCCAGAAAAGAGGAAGATAGTTTCAAGCTTCTTTTCCCTGTACTTTTATAGAATACTTCCAGTAATCGCGAAGCTTGTTTCATCTTCTGATTCCTATGGATACTTATCAAATACAGTCAAGAATTTCAAGACGCCTGAGATTGTGGCCGAAGAGATGAAGACTGCAGGGTTCAGGGACGTAAATATCAGGAGGTTTGCCTCCCCTTCTGCTGCTATTGTATATGGAAGGAAATGATAATTCCTCATCAAAACACGCCACAACGTATTAATTGATAGAACTGTTCTGAAATCATGAAAAAGGATCTTCTTGACATCATCTGCTGTCCGGTATGCAAGGAAGACCTTACCTTGAAGATTGATAGGGTTGAGGGGGATGAGATAATATCCGGCGTTTTGGAATGTGTGAAATGCCACAACAAGTACCCGATCGAAGAAGGGATACCTAACCTGCTTCCTCCAGAATGATGAACATCGATGAAGAGCTAAGGGGCATCCCTGTCAGCTTGTGCATAAGGTGCAAGGGTGCAAAGCTGTTATGCGGCAAGACCGCATGCCCTATAGTATCGAAAGTTTACATCGCCCAGGGGATAAAGGTAGACGTTAACAGCGTGTCTGGCGACAGCCCGCCGTCAATATTCGTAGGCCATTATGGATACCCGAAGGTGCGCATCGGACCTGCACTTCCCACAATGAGGGGGGATACTGAAATATACGAAAGACCGGATCTCTGGGGAAAGATGACAGTCGATGATATAGCAAGGATGCGTTTTTCCCTTTATAGGGGTTACAAGGTCCTTCCCGTTTCTTCACCTGCAGACCCGAACAATTACCTTCTCGAAATACATGACTTGATACTCTCTGCAAAGCCAGTATTCAGCGAGATAGAATATTCCTCTACAGAAAGGAAGATAGATTTCTCGGCTGAATCCCAACCATTCGGACCTGGTGGATACGCCAAAAGATTTTATCATGAGAGCTCGCCATCCCATCCGTCTGTTGAGAAGATATATTATGATACCGACCTGAAAACGGTCGATGCCCTTGAATTGCTGTACCCAGAAACTTCCATATACACTATAGAAAAATTGTTTTCAGCGGGGATGATAGGAAAGACCAGGCACAGGAAAATAGTACCTACAAGGTGGTCCATAACTGCTGTGGATAAGATACTCTCAGACCAAATAATACAACTTGTCAGGAACTTCAGTGAAGTTGAAGGGCACTTGTATTTCCATTTCAGGAGGATTGGGAATGAATATTACATTCTCATCAGCCCTGGGGACTATTCGTTCGAGATGATAGAGAACTGGAACAACGGTTCAGTTTGGACAGGACCAAGGGAGTCAGGCGCCGAGGGAGATTATGAGAGACCTGGCAGAATGGTGACTAATCCAGTGATCGGAGGCGCCTTCTTTGCTGCAAAATTGCCAATCCTTGAATTTCTTAAAAAGAAAGAGAGGAAGGGGAACATTCTGGTCATAAGGTTTATTGATGGAGATTACACGATGCCGTTAGGGGTATGGCAGGTCAGGGAAAATGTAAAATCCGCAATGCAGACAGAGAACTACCTCGATGGAATTGACCAATTTTTTGAGATTATAAAGGTCAGGAGGAATAAGGACTTAAGGCACTTTAGCAAAACATACCAAATGATTAAGCTTCAAAGGAAGATAAGTGATTACGTGATGTAGATGGTGTTACATAGAACCTATCTGATTCCTCATGGAGATGAGATCCTTTCATTCCCTAACGAGGAAAGCAGGATAATGAACAAGGCAATCACGAATGCTACAAAAAATGATTCATCACAAACTATACTTATAATAAGCCCCCACTTTCTCAGAATTCCGAATGGCATTCCTGTAATAAACACGCAGTATCTTGCTGGCAAATATACGATTGGCAAGAATATTCTAAAGGGAGGATTTCAGACGGATAGGGAACTAAATTCTCAACTGTTCAAGGCATCAAGGTATTTCGTAGAAACGGGCTTCATCACCACGGAGGGTGAACTTTCCACATTTCCAATTGATTTCGGGAGCCTAATCCCACTTACATTCTTCTGCAAGAAGAATGTTTCTATACTGGGTCAATGGAGGACCCCAAGAAGGGAATTACTCATAGAGCTTGGTGCAAAGATGTACGATGCTGTATCAAAGGTCGATAAAGACGTATCCGTGGTATTCAGTGCGGATCAAGCACATACACATTCCAAGACGGGTCCATACGGTTTCAGCTCAAAAGCTAAGAAGTATGATAACTTGGTCATCAATGCAATTAGGAAGAACAGATTTGACGAACTCATCAAGCTGGATGAGGATTACATAAAGGAAGCTAGACCAGACAGCTACTGGAATTTGCTAATGTTCTACGGATTTACAAGACGTGGAAATTTGGTTCCAAAGTTCCACTACTATTACTTGCAGGAATACTTTGGAATGTTGCTTGCGACAGCAAACTAGGAAAGAAAAAATTATTATTTACGCAATACTGACGAATAAGGGCTCGTGGTCTAGCGGCTATGACGTCTCCCTGACACGGAGGAGACCACCGGTTCGAATCCGGTCGGGCCCATTGCGATACCGAACTGAATCCTGCTCATATTTATATACCCCCCTTCTATAAGCAATTGTGACCAAAAAGCGGAAGTATGCAAACTTCCTGAACGACCCTGAATTGGCTCGCTGGTATCACAACGTCCAGAAAGGTGCGTTGGTCACTGGTGATGTATATTTAAGGACTCTTGGGCTGTATTGTTTTATCAACAAAACAACCCCTGAAAAAATAATCGAAGATGCAGCGAATGGTGGACTGCGCCGGAGTTTTATGGACTTTGTCGACAGGCAGATGGCAGGGGAGAGACCCAAGGCTGGTTCATATGTCGTAAGGTTCAAGAAAGTGCTGAACTCATGGTGCTTCTTCAACGATGTTAACCCTAACTTAAGATCCGTGAAAATACCGGGGGCGAATCTGTCTCCCACCCTGTACGACGAAGAAGTACCATCGCAATCTGCGGTAGCACTGGTGCTTCGCAACGCAACACCGAGGGCAAAGGCTATCATATCCTTACTGGCCTTTTCCGGACTGAGACCCGAATCTCTCGGAAATTACAATGGTTCCGACGCACTTAGAATTAAGGACGTTGAGGGAATAAGCATAGAGTCTGATGGCGTCGAGTTTTCAAAAGTCCCTGCGGCTATAGTTGTACGACAGGTGAAGCCAACGGTTGCCCAACTCTCGAAGAAAGGGCACAAGTACTTTACATTCATACCCTCGGAGGGGCTGAAATACCTTTCGACCTATCTTAATTTGAGGATCAGGACTGGTGAAAAATTGGATAAAGAATCTCCCTTGATAACCATAGCTCCGCGGGGAAGGTCTAAACGGGATAACGGAGTGGTCGCAACAAACGATATTACGAGAGATACGAGGTATGCATTGAGGAAGTCTGGTTTTGAACTTCGTCCTTACGTATTTAGGTCGTATTTTGAAACAGCCTTGGAAATGGCGGAGATGAAGAAGATCATTCCACACAACTGGAGAGAGTATTGGGCCGGACATATGGGAGATATATCTGCAAGATACAGCACCAACAAAGTTCTCCCACCCGATATGAGGGAGGAAATGAGAAATGCCTTTTCGAAGTGTTGCCAGTATATAGAAACAGAACATTTAACTATAGTAGAGGACCGCAACATTGGAACAAACCGGAAGTTCTTGATGCTCGCGGGATTTGAAAAAGAAGAGATTGAAAAGATGAATTTGGAGGAAATGCCTACCGATGAACTGGTCAAACTAATTCGTGAAAGAACTGCTAAAGATAATCAAGACAAATATAATTCTCAACCGACTAACAGGGTAGAACAGAAAGTAATTAACGATAACGAAATCCCTTCGCTCCTAGAACAAGGATGGGAATTTGTCAGTTCCATTTCCGGAGGCAAGTCAATAATGAAGAAAACCATAATGGAGTACAAACTATTCTAGTATCAATTCCTTATAGGAATGATTTATAGGCGCACTCAATCCTGAGAATGATATATTTCAGTGGTGTTTACCGTACATTATTTTAGCTATTTCGGACCATTGACCCGCCTTGATTGCAAACTCGTCACCGAGCATGGTATCAGGTTGGCGCAGAATAAGAGACTTCAACGGATCGTCCAATGTCAGCGCGTATTCCTTCAATGGTTTGAGATCGACAACCCTATAACCCGAACTGCCTCCATTAGTTTTGAGCAATTCCTGAGCAATTTCGCTTGCACCGGTTGTCATATGAATGCTATTTAATCTGAAATAAGTATTTCAACTTTATCCAAGAGCGCATTGTGTTTACTTCTAAAATACTTGAGAAGTGTTGTAAATACCCCATAGAATGATTAAAAACAAGTCCAGAGTACTATTCTAATCTGTGCTATCACTCCGTGGTGTAATGGATAAGCATACTAGGCTCTAAACTCAGAGATGACGGTACGAACCTATGTGGGAAGATCTTGTCAAGGAACCTGGAAGAAAAGTCAAATATTCGCCTTCGGGTATGGATTTGCTTTGGGTACTATCTTTTGCGTTGAGTTGATTGTTTCGAGATGGTCGTACGGGCATCTGTAGACCACTACGCTATTTTTTTTTTGACCGAGCCATCGCGACCATATACATTCAGAGTTTTCGTATGCCTTTCCATTTCCCGGTAACACCAACCGCAGTACATCGTCATTTCTGTTTCCTCCAATACTATATTCAAGACTGACTAATAATCCTTTATGCTTCGCGAATGAGGAGAATCCATCAAAAATCGATGTTCCGTAAAACTTCCTTCCCTGACCCATTACCATGAACCGAATGACATCAATGGCAAGTTCACAATGACCATGCTCCGGCACCTGCCCAATACACACCAATGTTTCAATATTAGAAGGCCCGGGATCGCTGAGACCGCATCAGCAACGTCTTGATTGGTTGGGTTGATAACTAGGGCAAACACTCTTGCATTCTGCCACCTGGGTGCTCCGTTGAATTTCAATGGAAGCAGGGCGCTCATATTGAGTAGTGGTACTCCCTTACTGCTGTGTATGAGCGCTGAGATGTCCGGGCTACGAGTACTAATTCCAGACTGGATGGCTGAATAGAGCTCGTACTGATAGTTATAAGGTATAGGCGTTTCTGCCTGGAGCAATATATCAATAGAGAGCACGGCAGGAACAGACACATTTAAAACCAATTGCTATTACAATATAAAACTATCGGCATTTCGTACCCGTTATTTTCACGACAAAGGGAAGATTAAGGCAGAGAGGTGCATTCCTATTATTCAATTAACTATTAATTTTAGTTGATACTATATAATATGATTGACACATGGGACCGTTCCGGAGGAAAGTGTGTAGCAATCGGCTCGTAGTTATAGTAGACCAGAGGAAGGACCTCTGCATCAACGAGCGGAAGCGGATATTCATTCACTATTTTATAGAAAAGAAGAAAGAAGTGGGCACGACCCGGACGATTACAGTGGAGAATGCAATGGTTTACAACGCCGTGTATGACCCGGAAGGGTTCTTCGTACGTGTCATTCGGACCTCAAAATTCGACCCCGTCATCAAAAGATTCCTACGAAGGGTGCTGCCTTTTGATGCCTCACAAAACGATTTTTTCACGGTCCTGAAATGTCTGGTGAGCGGCATGCCCATAAAGGCCCGCAACTCCGCCCTCAGGGCGGGAGTGGAACTCTGGAAGGAGGCAAACCCCATTTCCTCATCCCGGGGCAGGGATTCCATAAGCACGAATAGGCTGCGCAAATATATAGACGGCGAGTCGAGAAGACAACGGAAACTCCGGGTCCATGGAAAAGGACCATGCTAGATGAATGGTCTCCCAGAGTTCATTCTTCTGCAATGTGTTCCGGAACGTCCGGCAGGCTTTCCGAGACGATGTGTTCCCGTTCACTCTTCAAAGACCGCCTGAACAGGTATCCCATCTTACTCATGTTGAGGTAATGGTACTCCAAACCCGTCATGAGGACAGCAAGGTCGTCGAAGGAATGCCGGTCCGTCCTGAGAACCATGACGTCCACCACCCCATCAGCGGCCCTCGAGCGTTCAACGTCCACCGCTACCCCCATGTCCACCAGCTTCCGTATCTCGCCGTCAATCAGCTTCACGTCGGTCCGTCCGGCAGCCATGGGCGGGGAAGGGGCGGGGGATATGGATCCGATGTCGATGTCCACGAACCTGACCATGCTCTCATCTGTCTTCAGAAGAGCTTTCAACTCCTTCTCGAGGGGAGAATCGCTCTGGGTCGATTTGCAATAAGGACAGATGTTCAGGATGCAGGCACGACCGGACTGCCCCACCTTACGTTTTTCCATTTTCACCCCCAGACCGTCCAGGCGTGCTATCGTGGTCTCCGGGACCGATTCCTGCCAGAGGAATGCGATGCCATTAACCCTGCCGTAGTGGACGGCTACCTTAATATTTTTTTCACACTTCCAGCAACGGGACTTCCAGATTGCGTAAACCGCCATGTATCACTCACTCCAAACCTCAGCAGGCCGGTCTGCACAGAATCTCCACAAGACCTGGTCAACCACTGCTATAGAATAACCACTACCGAGTGATATCACCCTGCACATCTGCTGGACGTCCCGGAACCCCCACCTGTCAGCCAGCCTCTGGAGGTGCCTGTCAGGTTTTGCAACATCCATCCCAAGGTTCTTTCCGAGGTGATATTTCGTGACGGGACCAATGTACGGGAGCGTCTCCAAATAATCCAGCTTCTCTGCATCGGAAGACTTGCTGTTGAACGCATTGAACCATTGTATGTATTCCCTCGATGCCATTTCGACTGCATTCCTCTTGCCCCTGTTTTTTACAGCGTCCGGATGGAGTTTGCCATCGCCGCCGTACAGCTTCCGTTCAACGGAACGGGCGGCCTTCGCCGAGAATCCGCTGGCCAGCACAACCCAGATGTACTCGCCCAGGAATAAGTCAGGGGTTGGGACAACACCCGACAATTTACGTGCCCATTCCAGTTCATCAGGGTGCGTGGAGCTGGAATATTCGTACGCCTTATGAAGCAGGTCAAACGGGCCGGCCAAGCTCTTTGCGCCCGTCATTCACTCCACCTTCCTGCTAACGTCATATACTCTCATGTGCGTGGCCTTGCCGTGAGCTTTTGCGTATCTCATCACATACTGACTGCCTCTGCTCCTGCCGTTCCAGAGAACGTGTATTTCATCTGCAACGTCAACCATCCGGTTATCTCTTTCCAACGGTGCGTAGTTCCCGTGAAGCTCATAATCCGGCTTGACCACCTCAGGGGTTATACCGTGAGATTTCAGGATGCTGTCTGCCATGGAATCCACTCCCACCGCTCCACCGTGCATATATTCTTCATCAGGGTTGTTATGCACTATATCTTCTATTATCTGCCTCACCTTGTCTTCGTCTATGTCGTACCTGCTGCCGCATATAAGTATCCTCATCGTTAGGCCTTCCTGAATATGAAAACATACTCATGCTTGAAGAGGTAATACCCGCCCTGCAGTGCCCTGTAACGCCAGAGCGACTGCTGATGCGACTTACCCCTCGTTTCTCCATAATTCTTGACAACTATGCTCTTCAGCTCCATGCCTGCGTCCATAACCTTTTGCATGGCATAAAAGCCCAGAGGAATCCACTTCCCTTTCTCGTACTTGTCCCCTATCACCAATGCCATGTACCTTCCCTCATCGAGAACCTGCATGGTATTGCTGACCACTCTGGACAGCTGCAAAAGGAAGTCGTCCACCGTGCCTGCATTGGAAAGGTCCGCGGGGTTGTCGGAGAACTTTATTATGCCATGGTATGGAGGATGAAGTACGGCGAGCTGCACGCTCTTCACATTGATGCTGTCTAACAGGTCGCGGAATGGAAGCGTGGATGAATCGCCCACTGACGTCACGGTGGTGACGCCGAAGGAGTTGGGTTCCGAGGCGATGATGGATTTAGACTTATCAGCCACCGACTCGTTAAGCTCCACACCTATACCGTTCCTGCCCATCCTGATGCATTCTATAAGGGTGGTGCCGCTGCCGAGGAACGGGTCAAGGACCCAGTCCCCTTTCTTCGTGTAGCGCATCATCAGCTGATGCGGGATCTGGGGGATGAAGTTGCCATGGTAGGAGTTTATGTGGGCACCGGAGGTATCCCTCCTGTCGATGACCCAGAGGGAATCCGTCCAGACATCGGAGTAGTCCTTCCAGCGGGAAAGGTCAATGTCTGAGAAGGGAGCGAGCTTGGGGAGTTTAGAGGACTTGGGAGACATGGGAGGAGCGGCAGATGGGGGGAGGAGTGATTCCTGCCCCGTACCTGGCTCAAGCTGGCCGGATTTATCGGTCAATATATCTCACCCCGCATCTTCCCAACGGCAGTTTCGTCTATTCTGGGGCTGATGGCACAAAAGATGGACTTTTCATCATCTTTGCACTTGGACGCGATCTCCTTGAATTTCTGGCAATACCAGTCTACCGGGATGTCCTGATACCGATTTATAAACCATGAAATCATGTTAACCACCCTGATGATATCTTTCGGGTTTTCGTCCAATGTGGTGTCGGGCAGCAGATTCAGGAGCACTTTCATCCCGCTGAGAATTCGTGGGGGATGATGATCAACCATCTTTTCGAGGACAGTAAAAAGATTGTAAAATGCAAACGGCTTCACGCCGTCCATGTCGTCCAGAAACCCCTCGTAACAGAGAGGCGAATTGATGTACGTGTGGATTTGAAAACCGAAATCATTGGTTTTCTTGTCGGCACCGTCCTGGTCACCCGTCTTTCCAACGTATTCAAGGAAAAGGTCAGCGACAAATTCGTCGAAACGGTGGACATTCATTTTTTTCTCCTCCGATTTCTCTCATTGCATTTTTTTAATATTTTTTCATAATATACGTGATGTTGTTCAGCAGAGCAATTAATCGGCTTATACTGAACGAGACGTCCACAGGAAACACAATAAGATTTCCCCTGAATCAGACGAGTCCATGGTTTTTTGCCATTATATAATCCTGGCACATAATTCGGGTGCAGTTTTTTGTAGTGCCTTGCGGATCTCTGCCTCTGGTAAGCCTGTAGAGACAAACCATGCGCCTTCGCATATCTTTCAGAAGCCTGTACAGTCTTTGCATGAGCGTCATCATACATCTTCATCCATTCGTCGATTTCCTTGTCCGAGAACTCCATCGACATCAGGATGCATAGTAATTTGTTTCTGCCATGGTAGTCGTCGCATGTCATTTTTTCAAGGTTACCTCCCATTACGGTTTCCTGCAGACCTTTTTCATGTACGTCTCTATCGGCGTGATGGCAGGGCGAACCGAATTCCTTGACGCTCCTAGTGCGCTTCTCGGACGCATTGTGGTGAAAACCACTGGTGCCGGTCACCCTACTTCACCACCCTCAATGGGACGTTCCTGTAGAAGCGGAGGTTGTCACTTGCATCAACCCCGGTGATGTCTTCTCCCGCTTTTGCAAGATCCTGACCGAAGGACGAGGTTTCCTCTTCGGTGATAACCAGCGGGTCGTAGAACGCGTCCTCAAAAGACCTCTCCAGGAGGAGCTTCTCTATCTCCTCCCTAGACCTCCGGGGTGCCTTTTGCCTCTTGCCCGCAGGGGAGACCGTAAGGTCCCAGCGCAGGTTCACCTGGCCGATGAATTTTTTCCCGCTATACAGCTCCACCCAGCTCCCTGGGTACCCTGTGCAGATGTCCGTTATCCTCCTAAAAGAGTCGGCCCGGTAGACGGGTCCGCCGGGGGTGGAAACAGTCACTTTCCCGCTGGTCCTCCTGGCTTCGATAAACATGCTGGGGAACAGCATGAAGGAACTCATTTTCCCAACCGCCCCTTCAACTCAGGATATTCCTTGAAGTATGCTTCCATGCACTCCTCACTACAGAAATGCCTTGTCCTGTCTAAACGGCCAATATAATTTCTTTTCGTATGCACACAAATTATCTCTTCCGAAGTCTGACTGTTCGGATTTTCATGAAAAGCTCTGGTCCCTTTACAATAATCGCAATGCCTGACATCATTATCGCAGACACCGCATCGCGGGACGTAGAATATTTCGGTGCGTTCTATCTGAGCAGTACTTTCCTGCTTCATTTTTTGGTTTCCTCCTTGTGTCTGCTACCGGCATAAAAATCGAACATGTCCCTTCTCAATTTCGCCATCTGTTCCGTCCTTGGATTATGGAAAACTATACCTTCCGCCAGTTTATCCTTGATCCCGTGTTGTAGCATAAAGAGAGATATCGGCCCATCCTGGAACCAGCTGCGGATGGATTCGTAAGTCTTGGGGTACTTCCCCCAACTATTGTAACTGAGCTTATCCCTAACGTAGGTGTTAAACGGCAACCACATTGTATAATCAATGCCGTAGGGATTTCCCTGCACGTCCTTCCCAATGACCTCCCCGAACCATTGGCCATCGGGCAGCATGCAGTAACCACGGTCATAGGATTCGAGAACCGCATCAATGATGAACCTTCTTTCCTTGTTGATGAAGGGAATCCGATACGTCCTGTTCCAAATGGAGGTGACGGTGCCGTCTTCTATGACTATGGATACATCGGTACCGTCGAGCTTCTCTGTTGCAATCGTAGCAGGGTCTGCAAAGACCCATTCGTATCCGGGAGCTACCTCCGACGTCACCAAGAACTTTCCGTTTATCATCTTCCTGACGAATGGACTTTCCAGCTTCGGCATGTCCTCTATTTTTAGCACCCTCATTCCTTCATCCCCACCCAAAGACATCAAGTCCGAAACCAACCATTTTGGAAAAAGCGTCGTCTATTGCCTTTATCATCTTGTCCGTATCCGTCCATATGAATTCTATTGAGAGATTCTTTCCACCCGATGGGACTATCCTCAGGAGAGATTTTGTGAAGGACGCAACATTGTGCATGTTTGAGATGTCACTTTCGGTCAACCATTCCAGGACATCGCCAGTTTTGAACGTGTCCTTTGAGCCATCGATCGTGATGGTCAGCAATGGATGTTCCTTATCATAGACAACAGTGAGACCGCTTTTATCAAATTTCTTCCAATTCCCCTTAGTCCTGACAATTCCCGCAAAGTATTCAGCCAGATCAAGACCCTCTCTGGCAGCGAGATATTCAACATAGAAGCAACCTTCGGCTTTTTCCATCCTAGTTCACCTCTGCAACGCTGATTCGATTTTTGACACTGATCGTTTCAGCGACATTCCCTTTATTCATCAAACGAACCCAAGGCCCGGAGCTTTCCTGCTGACTCCGAAGAATCTCATAGGAGTCTGAAACGCAGACTCTACCATCAGGGAGCGTCACGGCCACGGCCTTTTCCTTACCCAAGGGTTTCTTCCTGTAAAGTATTTGACTGAACTGATGCTTGAATATCTCCAGAGGAGTTGCGATGCGAAACCTCACGACATAGATTTCCTTATCCATGTCGACCGTCCCATGTAATTCCTTCCAGATGGCAAAAAACTCTTCCCTAGTAGCAAGACCTTCCCGTACAGCTGCCTTGTCAGTTATAAGCCCTAGCCTTTCCATATAGACCGTCACGATGCTAATGTAGGTGGCATCGGGGGGAACGGGGTCTTTCCTCGAGAGGCGGACGGGGTACACCCTGCCGGCGTAGACGTGCTGGGACTTCCAGTCACGCCTTGTTTCGGTCTTAGTCCCCTGTTTCACCTTCTCCGCATTCTCTGGGGTGAAGAGCATCATGGATCACCTTTACCGACCGTACGGACCTCATGAATGTTTTCAGCAGCGTGAGCGAGAAATAAATTCACCATAATAATCTATATGGCATAAAGATATAATACTTCGCCAAGAGCGCCCTAACCAATGCCATCTTTCTTCAGTCCTTTTCTCTTCTTTTGATTGATTCCACAATAATTTTTCCGCTGCTCAGAGAGACGACCACCCCACCATGTTTCAGGAGGTATCTTTTCAGCAACCCGTGTGAAACGTCTCCGGTCCTGTCCACTATTCGGATATCCACGCCGGATTCCAGTGCCTCGATGGCAGCAGCAACTGCAATTGAAACCTTTCCTGAGCCCGCACCCATGACAGCAGGTCCTTTCCATCCCTGATCCGACTCAGTCGGCATTCTTTCTTGGCCTTCCTCTCTTTCTCTTCATGGCTGGCGTGACAGCGGACCTCGATTCAATGGCTTCAATGGCTGCTTTCTTTTTCAAACCCCTGTGATCTCTCCCCGACCCTCCCGTAACGAAAGTCCTGAACCCAAGAGCCGGATTCTTCCCGCTGTGGCCGTGGCCATTGCTGGCATACCTGCGTATCAGATCCACCACCGTCGCAGGCCTGCCCGTCTGCACATCCCTGAGCATTCCGTCCACCATAAGACCCACCTGCACGCCATTTCCCAGAGAAAGATAGTATCCTTGGGCGGGGACGATGGAGATTATCTTCTCATTGCCATCCTTGGGCAGACATCCTATGCGCCCTGCCTCGATGTCAAGCCTTGAGAACGGGTAGAGATTCCCTGACTCACTCACCGCAACTCCGCGGAGAGGATCCCGGACGATAGTGTGTTCCTTGCCGTCTACGACCAGTACTTCTGTGTCCATAGACATAAGAGAGGGCATAAATATTTAAGGATTATCCAACAGCGTTTCCACGTCAGTGCTGGTAATAGCAAGGATCTGCAACTTGCAACCTATTGATTTCTGAGAGATCCGCAGCTTCATACTTTAGTTCTTATCAAAGGAGCAGAGATTGCAAAAGCGCAAAATTGGTTTCAGGAGGGAAGTCAATCATCCGTTAAACGCTAGAATTTTTAACAAATCAAACTACAGAATTTTTGAAAAACTACAAAGCCTGTCTTTTCGTAAGAGGTCAGCCTAATGTGCACTTCAACTTGGATGAATCTCCTTTCTAGTGATGAGTTGTCAATTTTCGTAATTGGTCGTCAGGTTCGCCCCTGAGAAGCTCGCGCGTGGCGATGACATCGTTTCTCACCTTTACAAGTTCTTCCCTTGCCTTCTCTATATTCTCGGTGACGGCCGATAACTCTGCCTTTGCACGTTGCGTCTGCCCGTCAAGTTCCTGCAACCGCCCCTCCCACCACATCACAAAATCCTTCAACCTGATGTTCCTGTCCCAGTGGAAACCGTTCGGAGAGCCGCTCTCGTCCTTCACTTCTGATTGCTCCATTGAACATTGATCTTTCCATGATGGCCGCTGGCCTGAACCCACATCGACCTCATCTTCTTCGCCTCGTTGAACACCTGCTGCTGGCCACGCCTGAAATATTCCGTCCCGAGTATTTTCAAAGCCCACTCAACCTCGGACTCTGAGGGGGGTGGGGGAATGACCGCACCCTTTCCGCCATCTCCATTGGACTCTTTCGCAGAACCGCTGGCAGCTCCCTTTACCTGCTTATAATCGCCATTCCACATATCCATTCCTTTCTGGTTCAAATGTGCCCTCAATGAGTTATCGTAAGATGGAACCCCTTCCTGCGACGGAACCCTGAGCAACAATTTTTCAAACTCCACGTTTGTGAAATTGGAGACTGAAAGGTCTGGAATCGAGCCAACCGCCGTATCGCCTTTTGGCAACATCTTCACGAGCCTCCCCTGTATCGTATTAGAAAATTCGACGTACTTCGAACCCGCCATGTTTCTTAGATACATGTTCAAAGTATGTTTATTCGGGCAGGCGACAAGGAGGGAAGTATCATAAACGACGCGCTTTACGGAGAGTATTCTGAGCATCAATTGCATTACCTTGTTAGTTGGATATTTTTTACTCATGATATCACCACGCGTTCACCCTTGACTTGTGATCTATATTTTCTTGCGAGAGCTTCAGAAACTTTCCTATGAATTTTTTGGCGTGAACGCAGTCAACCTCAGGGTTCTCGAGGTAATTCTTCTTGATCATATGCGCCTTCTCCAGGTCTTCGGGAGATATTTTGATCTCTATCGGGGAAGCAATTTCAACGGACAAATCTTCATGAACTTCAGAAGGTTCGTCGGACGGCTTGGGTTGTTCTATCTGTGCCGGTTCCTGCAGGATGGGTGCCGTATAGTCAGTGGTGAAAGGAACCAAAGGATCATCGGGAAACTCGCCGTTCCACGCCTGCATCAGGGATACAATATCCTTCTTTTTCACATATCCAAATTTATGGAGGTCGATGACCATGTCGACAAGAATCCGGTTCATTCCATCCGACGCAGCCATCATGTGTTTAAGCACACTCACTGCCACTTCCTCCGAAGGCAATATTCCCTCTTCATGGAGAGTGTCAATCGCAAAGGGAATTGCGTCATTCTCGTTCATAAGTATCTTCAGGATTGCAACAGCGAACCGACTCCGAGGACCTCTCAGGTAGCGTACATATCCCTCAACATGCTCCGCAAATTCCCGGAGTGACAGTGCACCCGTAACATAACGCAGATTTACGGCGGGGTTCTTTCGTCTCCATGCGGATTGCATTTCATGGATGAAATCTTCCACTATGGACCGATCATCACCGGTGAGTGTTTCCACAAAGTCCATGAACGAGCTCTGGAAGTTCTTAAATGTTTCTTTTGTTATTGATGGGAACTGTCCCGTCCCGGATTGGACAGGCTGGCCGCGAAGTGCTTCTACGGGAGGTTTTTCCCGGGATTTCTTCGGGATTGCACCGGTCCGAGCCATCAATACATCCATATCCACTTCGTCCACAGTCCCTTCAAGGGCGGGGCAGACATCCTTCTTCACAGGGTTCTCCACAAGGGAAGAAGCGTCAGCCGTGCCGGGGGAAGAAGGGGTGGATGGGATAAACAGAGCCCATTTCTTTTTTTCCGTTCGAAGTTCCGGATAAATCTTAATTGACCTATATTTGCACCTTGGGTCGACATCCGAGAGTTTTCTAAGAGAGGAGGGATAAGGGAAGTTAGCATTGTCCGTGAGAAAATCCTGCCACGCGTTTGCAAAAACGTACCACCCGGTGTCGACACGGATGAAGTACGGATCGCCCAATTCCCGTACGATCACGAAAGAGTCGTAACAGGTGGCTTCGAGGAATCTGGTCACGTTCTGAACCGAAGACAGGGTACTCTCCGCCCACTCAAAGAATGTCAACAGTTCGGGGGAAGGAGGAGCAGGAGAGGAAGGCGCATCTCCGGGGCGGGGTTGTCCATTACTCCCTCCATGAGGTCCATGGTTGCCTTCCTCCGCAGGCGGTGGTGTTTCCTTCACACCGGCATCCTTTTGTGTGTACATCACAACCTCTGTTTCAATATGCACGCCCGAAGGTGCGACAGGTACATTTCTTGAAGAATAGAATTTAAGGTGTCTTGGTTCAGAGCAGTCTACAGGCTCAAGGTCCACGCCGATGTGACAGGAAATGCATTTCAGCGTACCGTCGTAATCATGGAACGTCCAACCGGAAATTTCCGACTCCGGAGGTTCCGTTATATCAGCCACCTCAGTCACCTCTCATTCCCTTAAGAATGTCGTTGGTCCTAACGTTCAATATCTGCATCTCGTTTACCACGCTCTGACGAAGTTCCTCTGGTTTCATGTTAGTAATGTCTGCCCAGCTTACGTCTTTCAGCGCTTCGACCGCCTTCCTGAGTGCTGACCGGAGCGCATTCCCATCCAAAGATTTAGTGGATTTGGCTGAAGCATCATTCTTTCCTTCATCTTCCTGAACTCCCATTTCCTTTTTCTTGATATCGGAGTATACCTTATTTACGGATACCTTCCCTGTTCTCAACTGTTTCAGCACTTCGTCGGCAACAGAGTCTTCATCGGCTTTCTTCTTGATGTAATGCATTCTTGCAACGGTACCCATCCCAACTCCGAGTTCCTTCGCTATTTCCTTCCGTGTACTTAGGGGGACATTGTCTTTTTCATCGCTAATATCGTCTGATTTCGGTCTCGTTGTGTCCAAATTGGACACAACGACAGCACTACTTTCGGTTGTGTTCTGATTTGCCGCCATTTTGTCCGATGGATTACGGTTCAAGCCGGAAAGCTGTTTTTCCTTCGCCTTCATTTTCAATTTCTTGAGTTTGTCGCGTTCCTGGATAAGTTCATACTTACGAAATTCATCCAGGTTCCGCCTGGCTATCTGCTGGGTGAGTATCCAGATCTTTGCATCCTCAGCGTCCTCGAATTGCATGGATATGGTCTGGAACAGGATGCCGTTTTCAGTGCATATCCTGTACCGATTGTGGCCGTCGACAATTGTGTCGTTCCATGTAACGATGGGGTAAATGCATCCGTGTGCCTTCAGGTCCAGCATCAGTTCGTTCCTCTCCTCACCTTCCAGCGGATCAATGAGATTTTCGAACTCCGGGTTTATCTTCAGTTCCCGCACCCTGGCTTCCAATTCAACTCACCTCGAGAGTACGCCCGTAGAACTCGCTAGGATATTTCAGCTGACCCGAATGGTTGTGATTCGCTGCATCAACGAAACCATGTTCTGCCTCGATGGCTAAATGTCCCTTGCCGCCGCCAATGTTTGTATTTCGAAAAGCATTTATCACCTTTTCCCAGTGCAGCACGTCCCATGCCCTATCGCGGAAGGCTTTCCTGCTTTCGTCTACCGTGCCCATGAAAGGCATTTCAATGCAGTTGAGGTACCATATCCTGTAGATGATAGTCATCGCGGGTATTTTCATTATCGTCCTTCCTTCCCGATACTGGTCGGAGGCGAATTCTTTCAGATCGGCACCAAATGCGACCGTGTCTTCATAATCTTTCCTATCAAGTCCTTTTGCCAGCTGCCACCGGGCAGTTGGAACGCTGTTCAGACTGTACTTTTTTCGAGCGCTCAGGTGTGCCCTGACGATAGCAGAAAGTTGGACGGATGGAGAATCATGGTCCTTAACACCCTGCCCGAAATCAACCTGCACCGGATACGCCTTGATGATATCTCTGACCGCGGGCAGTTCGGTCTGATGCACCACCATCATGTCCTGCTTACTGACACGGATACCCTGATTATACCTGTCGAACACGTCCGCCTTCTGCTGAGGCGTCAGAGCGACGTACCTGATGAAATCAACCTCGATCGAAAAGTCGGGGTCGTCTGCGATCTTCCTTCTGATTGCCTCAGTCCTGTTATTGCCATCTATGATCTCGTTCCTTTCCGGGCCTTTCCCGCCATCTACGGCGTTGACGACCATGGGGGCCGAAAAGTGCATACCGTCGTCAAGAAGACGCCTGATCTTCCTGACCTGTGATTCGTGAAGTTTACGGGCGGTTTTCATACGCACGAGCTTGTCTATGTTATTACTGTCTATGATCAATCTTTCCATTTTATGCGGGATATCTTTGATCAATGTCAATTCCAAACACCTCCAAAATTCCCTCCATTTTCAATCCAGTCACCGAATTCACCAAAATCAACTACCGCTGTCATACAACAATTATTAATTGGTGTTAGTATATAATACTACTGCATAACCGAACTGTGTAATTATTTTTGACGTTTGTATAAATTTTATATATTTTCCATGCGACCCAGAGAGAGGCAAGCCCTCTTACAGCTGCTCTCTCAGGGAGGGTCCTTTCCCGGAACCCTTCTCCTGTTCACATGCCGCTCATACAGGGCAGATGCGGTCAGACCTCCAGCAATGATCACCGGAAAAATCAAAGTTACCATGTATCCAAACGGGGAGAGGTCTATGGAACCGTAGTTGATCATGATTGCACCTGAGACTGAATGCCCCGATGAGTCCGTGACTTCGACGGATACGGCGAAAGCCTCCAGATTGGACGTTGAGGGATTTGGAAGAGTGAGAACAGACGAATTCTCGCCGGGCATGGGGACCCCTCCAATGAACCAGTGATAGGCGTAGGGAGGGATGCCTCCCGTGACATGGGCAACAACCGACGAGGGATACTGATCCATCCAGCCGTAGGGCGTCTGCTCGACGGAAAGTGCGACCGTCATAGAAGAGGCGGACGGGGTGGAAGGAGAACTGGCGGAAATGGAGACGGGAACGGGGGGACCGGCCAGGGCAAGCATCAACAGAAAGATTGCCACGGCTGCAACAAACATCCGCTCCGCCATTGCGTGCTTCCTATCTCTGTTCATTCCATCTCTCCTTTCAATGCCTCGTCCCATCCTTCCACTGGATGGCCGGGAGATGTCTATAGACTACCGCCTCGGGGAGGAGATCAACAGCGGGGCGTCCATCCGCAGCCATCGTCTTCACCTTTCGTGTGTTGATGATCCAGTAGTGCGTCCTCCATCTTGTACCATCGTAGAGAGAGGTCTCCAGCATCTCGGAGCGGAGTATGCCTATGTCTTCCAGAGCGTAGAAAACGTTCCTGTCTTCGCGTTCCAGGCAGTTATCAAGAGCTGTGATGCTGTATCCAAAGAAGCCGAGGACATGCAACGCAACCCCATGTGCTTCCCTCTCAGTCATGGTCGTACCCTTCACGCTCATTCCATTCATTACGGCCCTGGCCACCAGCTCAAGCGTGACCGGGCCATCCGCATGGCCCCGAACCATACCCTTCATCATATTCCCGCAAGTTCCAGTGGGGGGCGGATTATAAACATATCTCATGACCGTTTTCACCTGCGTAAAGACTATATCCAAAGGCCAGATAAAACCTATCATGGAAGATGAGATCAGGGTTGTGAATTCTTCATACTATTCTGAGGGCGGGTCGTCCATAATTGAAATATTCGGGAGGAACAGGGAGGGTGAGTCGTTCACGCTTCTTTACAGGAATTTCCTGCCGTATTTTTTTATTCTTGACCCAAGCGACGGGGAAAGGAAAAAGTTGGAAAACTCACAGGAAATGGTCAGCATCGAGGAAAGGAAGCTCTGGTACAAAGGCTCCGAGAGGAACGCAATCATGTTCACCTGCAAATCGCCGTGGAAGGTCCCGGAGTTGAAGAAGATTATCTACGACCAAGGCAGGGTCCTTGCGGCAGACATACCCTTCCACTTCAGGTTCTTCTACGACCTTGACCTCGGGAGCTGTGTGAAGTTCAGGGGGGACGAGGTTGCAAAGGGGGAGTTTTTCACTGACCATGTTGTTTCCGTCACGGATATAGAGAGGACCGCGGATTTTCTACCGCCACTGAAAGTGCTGAGCTTCGACATTGAGAACAGCATAAAAGACCAAAAACTATACGTGATAGGCTACACCACCAGCTTCAAGGGCAAGTATGGGGAAGGTGCCATCTTCGGGGAGCCGAGGGACATACTGGAGAAATTTATCAGGACAATCAGGGAAGAGGACCCCGACATCATTACGGGGTACAACATCGATGGCTACGACCTGCCGTTCCTCGCCAGGCTTGCGGAGAAGGAAAAAGTTCCCATGCAGATTGGGAGGGATTCCGTCCTCCCGCTGAGGGTGCAGGACAGGTTCTGGAGGATACACGGGAGGGTCGTGGCAGACGCATGGTGGAACGTCAAGAGGGAAATACACCCAAAGCAGGAGACGCTGGCATATGTGTCGCAGGAACTGCTGAGGGAGACGAAGATGGACGTTGACAGGATGAACATAGAGACGGAATGGGAGAGGGATAGGGAAGACGTGATAAAGTACTGCATCAAGGACTCCGAGCTCGCGCTGAAGATACTGGAGAAAATAGATGTCATAGAGAAGTACGAGAACATGAGCACGGTCGCAAGGATCCCGCTGGACGACGCATGGAATTCGGGCGTTTCCACGCTCATAGACTCCCTCATGATCAGGGAGGCTGACAGGAGGAGGATAGCAGTCCCGATGAACAATTTTGTAAACCAGAATGCAGAAAAGATTGAAGGAGGATACGTCCATTCCATTGAGCCGGGGCTGTATGACATGGTCATCGTCATGGACTTCAAGAGCATGTACCCGAGCCTGATGATAAAATACAACATATGCTTCACAACGCTGTCGCCGGACGGCGAGATCGTGTCACCGAACGGCACCAGGTTCCTGAGCCCGTCCGTGAAGAGGGGGCTGATACCGGAGATACTGGAAGGACTGATGGAGACGAGAGACAACTACAAGGCAATGGTGAAGAAGGAGACGGACGCAGGGAGGAAGAGGTACCTGAACAGCATGCAGGCGCAGGTGAAGGTGCTTATGAATTCGTTCTACGGAGTGTTTGCATCAAGCTTCTACAGGTTTACCGATCCCAGTATCGGGTCCAGCATCACTGCTTGGGCCAGGGAAACGGTGAAGGGAATAGACAAAGACCTCGAGGAAAGGGGGGTAGAGGTTGTGTATGGCGATACCGATTCCATATTCATCAAGTCGGGAAAGAAGACGGTGGAAGAGGCGGTGGAAGAGGGGAACAAGCTGAAGGACGAGGTATACCGGAAATTAGGGACGGTGATAGAGGTGGAGAAGGTGTTTGACCCGATGTTCTCCCATGGCGCAAAGAAGAGATATGCGGGGAAGATAGTCTATCCAGAGCAGGACAGGGGGAGCATCGTTGTCAGGGGTTACGAGACTAGAAGGACGGATTCGTTCAGCCTCCAGTCCGATGCACTCATGGAAATGTTCAATCTCGTGCTCGACCGGAACGTGGACGAGGCACTGAGAAGGGCGAGGAAAATAATATCGGACATGAAGAGCGGGAGGGTGGAGATAGAGAAACTGGTCATCTCCAGGAGCGTCAAGGAGTTCGAAGCGTACAAGGAAATGGATTCTCTCGCAAACGTGCAAGCCGCCAGGAAGCTTATGGCCAGAGGGGGAGAATTTGTTCCGGGAATGAAGGTGTCGTGGATTGTAATAAACAGCAAGGAAACGCCACAGGTCGTGGAACCCTATGTGCCAAACCGGGTGTTTACCTACAGGCCTGACTACGATTACTATGTGGAGAGGGTCAGCCAGACGTTATCGCGAATAATGGAAGTATTCAGCGCTCCGGAGAAGGAACCAGAAAAGAAGACTGCAAAAAAGGTCACGCTCGAAGATTATTTTTGATTTCACAACCAAAACAGTACGACCCTGAAAAACTCACCAACATGCAACGGACTGTGATAGAATGTTGTGCACTGCGCATCCATGTCAGGGATGGCCGAAGTTTCGCATGTTATTAGCTGCTTCCGTATAGCTGGGTTGTCCAAGACTCTCGCCTGACTGCCATATCGGATTGAATGTCTGGTTCAAGCCTGGACCTTCTGACCACGAGTCCTTGTCGGAAACACGGCTCCGCGCGACGACGCAAACCTGTACCGGAGACAGTCGCATAACGCTTATGACAGCATGGACGAAGCCCTCGAAAACTTCAGGAAAAGCCAGGAGAAACAACAGAGAGAGCAATGGGAAGAGTACCAGCAGAACATAGGAAAGCCAAAGGACTGAAGCTGGGAAAGAGGACCGCGGACAGGCTCTCCCAATGATGCCTCACCGGACGCCGAATGAGTCGAAAGTCATCTGCGGGTCCTTCTTGCCGGGGTTCAGGTCTTCCCTGAGAATGTTCTTCATCCTGTTCTCTTTCCTGCCCGCAGAATAATAGTATGCCATATCCCTTGAATTTTCCATTATAAGCACAAAGACCTTTCCCTTCCCAAATCTACCTGTCCTTCCCCTCCTCTGGATTGAGCGGACCTCGCTTGCCACCGGCTCGTAGAATATGACGGTATCTGCAGCCGGTACGTCCAGTCCTTCCTCCCCAACCTGCGTTGCTACGAGTATCCTGACCGCACCGTCCCTGAACAGCTGGAGCGTCGATGCCTGCTCCTTCTGGCTCATCCCCCTGCCCTCATTCCTGGAGCTCTGCCCGATGAACTTCTCGCAGGAGAACCCCTCCCGTTTCAGGATCCCAGAAAGGATGTTGGCGGTGACCCTGTAATGGCAGAACACGATAACCTTCCCGGAATTCCTTTCCTTGAGTATGTCAATGACCTTTGAGATCTTGGGGGTGTGAAGATTCAACGGCATACCAGACAGCTTCATGGCATCCTGTTCTATCGTGACCATCCTGCCATCGGCGAACAGCGGCCTGGCCTTCGCGTTATCCCTCTTCATCTCTTCGAGATATTCGTAGAAGGGCAGCACGCCCTGTGTTTCCGCAAATTCCACGAGGTAGTCTATGAGGATAGCCTGCGTCCTGTATCTCACGGCAGCATAGAACTCCTTCCTGCCGTCCTTTATCTGCCCGAAGATGTAATCTCCAAGGGCTATGATCTCCTTCCTGGAATGACCGTTGACGGCGAACCCGAAAGACTCGAGCTTCTTTACTGTGCTATCCATCATCTCGTTGAGATGTCCTATTATCTGCGTACATCCGGGAGGTGCGGTAATCCTGACCTGCTCGATGTCTATTCCCTTGATGTAATCAACCACGTCATGGGAGTATTCGTCCCTCACCTCAAGGTTCTCTATTCTCAGGTGGCGCATGATCTCGTTTATCTTCTCCCTGTCGCCACCGGGGGAAGCGGTAGTGGCTATTATCCTTGAGCTGGAGAAATATTCCGCAACGCTGACGTAGGAATAGTCGCCAGTTGCCCTGTGGGCTTCATCAAAAACAACAACCTTCACGTCATCCCTCACGCCCGCCAGGAGGTCCGAGTCGTTATCGATGACCTGCGGGGTGGACACGATGATCCTGGCCTTCCGGTACAGGCCGCCCCTCAACGACTTGTCAACCTCTCCCGTCACTTCCGCAATCTCCCCCTCGGGGAGGTCAAGGAACTTCCTCATGCTCTCGGAGTGCTGGTGGACGAGAGGCCTTGTGGGGGCGAGGAAGATGCATTTCCCTCCGCCGTCTATGAGGACGGAGATAGCTATCACGGCTATGACGGTCTTGCCGAGGGCCGTAGGAATTACAATAAGCGTGTTCCTGTCGACAGCGTTCCGGGCAATCGCGTCCTGGTACTCCCGGAATTCTATAAGCTCCTCCCTCAAAAGACCGGGGTACCTACGGTTGGCGTTTCCTGCGGGAGTGTTAGGAGGAATGCCGCTGTCACCGCTCATTGGCCACCCCTCCCGCCTGTATGGGCGGAGGATTGCCTCCTGCCAAGGACCTTCATCGCGTCACGTACTATGCCTTCAGCCACCTTGTCGCCGAAGCCCTGGATCTTTGCGATGCGTTTGATGCCGTCAGCAGATGCGTGCGCGATGTCTTCCACGGAGCTGAAGCCGTTCAGCTCGAGACGTCTCGCACGAACCCTACCGACGTTTGGTACCGTCACTAGCTCAACGAGGTCCTCCCTGATGCCGTCCGATATCCTTTTATGCAGCGTATCCAGACGGATATCTCCCCTATGCGTCAGGACCCTCGAGATCTCGTAAAGGGAATGCGAGAGCCATTCGGCCAACTCAACCCTGCTCCTCAGGTCGGCAGGCCAGATGTTGTATTTATTGACGATGTCGCTTTCGGGCTTCTCGTCTATCCAGTCCGCAAGGATGGATGCCACCTTCATGTTCTCGGGCGTGACTGCGAAAGGCAGGTCGTCCGGGAGTTTTATAGGGAAAGAGTTGTCAGAGGAAACGTAGAGACCCTGCATGTCGGGGGTTGCGCATATGCCGAGGAGAAGGCTGTGAACGTCGGTGAGGCGGGAGGCATTCCTCAAAATCACTCCGGTCACGGGGTCCACATACAGCTCGGAGACCTTCCGGCCGAAGGGGGTAGCCGTGAAGGAACGTCCCCCGACTATCATGTCGTTGTCCTGCAGGAAGACAAGGCTGTTGTCTATCCATTCTTCCAGACGGGCACCCTCGTGGCGTGCCAGCGTGGTGGAGAAGAACTCGTCCAGTGCCGTGCGGTCGGTCACCGCCCCCGATGAGATAAGTCCCAGGACGTGCATCCTGAGCTTTTTCTCGTCTATCATTGATTTTACGCTCTCCAGACGGCCATGAACGTACGTCTTATACACGTCCTGGAGGTGAACGTCGGATGAGCAGATGTAGCCGTAGCCCATGGAATCGTATTTCGCCCTCCCGGCGCGCCCCAGCATCTGCTGTATCTCGAGGTTGGGTATGAGACCCGACGAGAAGCCGTTGTACCTGTAGACGTCTTTTATCAAAACGGACCTTGCGGGAAGATTCATACCTGCAGCAAGTGTGGTCGTAGCAACTATCACCTTCAGCTTCCTCTCCCTGAAGAGCCGTTCCACCATACGCCTCTGGTCCGGCAGCATGCCCGCATGGTGGAAGCCTACACCGCTCCGCAGGGCAGGCAGGAGCTTTTCGGAGCCCGGGGCGTTAGCGTCGGGAAGAGATTCATCCAGCGCTTTCCTGTCCTCTTCAGCAAGGACGGGGTCAACGACGGATGCCATCTTCGACGCTGTATCCTCGGCGGCCTTCCTCGACCGGACGAATATCAGGGTCTGTCCGGAGTTGGCAAGGGAATCCGCAACGACGTTTTCAAAGGAACGGACGGAAGCAACCGTATCCCCTTTCTCATCCATGATATGGCGGGGGGTAAGGACGTACTTCTTCAGGGTGACGGGCCTGAAATCGCTGGAGACTGCAGTCGCCCTGAGCCATCCCGCGACCCGTGCAACGTTGTCAACTGTTGCGGACATTGCGGCGAACTGCACGCCGTTTATCAGGTACCTGATCTTCGATATGACTATCTCCAGAGTGCTCCCCCTCGATTCGTCCATGATGTTGTGTATCTCGTCAAAAACGACAAAGCCCAGCCTTCCGAAAACCGACGGGTTGTTCCTGAGAAGGGAATCGACTTTCTCGGATGTGGAGATGAGAATGTCGTAGTTCTTCAAATAATCGGAGGGGCGGTCGTAGTCCCCGGTGCTGATGCCCACCTTTATGCCCATGTCGGCGAAGAAGCGCATGTCGTCATACTTCTCCTCCGCGAGAGCCCTCAGGGGGACGACGTAAAGTGACCTCAACCCTGCCTTCCATGCCCTCAGTATCCCGTAGTATGCAACGACGGTCTTCCCGGAGGATGTGGGAGTTGCGAGGAGAAGGGAACGTCCCTCGGAGAGGACCTTCATGCCGTCAACCTGGTGGGGGTAAAGCATTGCGATACCCTCCTTCCCAAGATATGCAAGGAATTCGGGAGGGACGGGGAAGGTGATATTGTGATGCGTCATAGTTTCAACCTCTTCAAAAACCAGCGGGGGCATTCCTTTTCGTACATGCGGATGAGCTTCATGGCGTTCATGTCAAGGACGTAGGTGTCTCCCCAGTCCCTGTCGTTCCTCATTATCCTGCCGCTCGCCTGGATGACCTGCTGGAGGGCGGATATCTCGTACCATCTCCGTCCCATCTTCTCCCTATGGAGGCGGACCCACTCGTCTCCCAGATCCTGGTAAGGAGTCTTGACCAATATCTGCCACCTTGCCTGGTCATCCCTGAAATCCGTACCCTCTTCCATCTTTATCGCAAATAGGACCTTCGGCTCCTTAGACGCCTTGAACTCTTCAAGGACTTCGTTCCTCGTAGTGCTCTTGTGGACGATGACGCGTTCCTTCAGCTCCGGCGAGATGTTCCTGTAGACCGCCCTGAACCATTCGTAGGAGGGGAAGTGGACGACACCCTTCGTGTCGCCATGACCCGGGAGGGATGCTATGCGTTCTATCTCATTCACGACGACCGCAAGGTCCTCCTTTCCATCGGGTTCGAGGTACCGTTTGTTGACGTGGCGGTTGAGGGGGAACCGGATAGGGGAACTGTCGGCGGGGAACGTGGAGTCAACCCTGACAGCTTCAGCGTCTCCGGGATCCAACCCAAGCCTCTCGAGGAAGGCAGGGATGTCGAGGAAGGTTGCGGAGCTAAACACGACCTTAGGAAACATGGACCAGAGGCCCTTCAGAAGAGGCGAAGCCTCGTAAGGTTTCCAGGAGACAGCCTGCTCACCGTCCCCCACGTTTCCGTTCCCGTCCCGCAGGGACTGCTGGAGGGAACCGGGAGAGGGCGGGGAATATATCCACTCAACGCCCGACTCGAGGGTATCCTTCTTGAAACCAAGGTTGTAGAGAAACTCCTTCTGCTTTTCTATCTCTTCGTGGAGAGCGTCCCGCGTGTATTCCGGCTCCAGCTCAAGGTCAACGGAACCGTCTGGTCCGTACGTGCGGTCCTTCACGACGACCGTAGGGATAACATCATCGTTGCTTCCTGTCCTGATCATTGCGTTCATTTTAATCCGGTTCTCCAGAACCTTTAAACCGTTCTCCAAAGATTTCAAGCGTTCCTCCTCCTGCTCATAGTAGCCCTTGAACCATTCCTTGAATATCTCGAACGTTTTGTTGCTGACGTCATCCGGATTGTCGTCCCTTGCCTTTTCCACTTCTTCAAGGAATGCGGGAAAATCAAATCTCGGCCATCTGGACGAAGCCTGGATTGTGTAAAAGTTGACAAGGAAATCGGGGAGGTTGTGCGCCTCGTCGATGATCAGGACATCCCTTCTCTTCCAGCCCGGCCTGGAAGCCGTGTTCCCTTTTGGCTGTGGATTCCATTCAAAAGACGGCCTGCCGTTTTCCCCGTCCATGGCATAAGCATCTTTCGCCACAGCGTGTTCCTCTGACCTCTTTATGCCGTTGATGATACCATACTCAAAGTAGTGGAACGTCGTCACCGCCACACGGTCCTCCATCGCCCTGTCCCGTGCAGAGTAGTATGGGCAGGTCCTCGTGGTTTCATTCCAGAAAGGGCAGTCTTTTACCATCTCCGGGACCACTTTCGTTCCTTCCTCCCCGCCACCATTCCTGCCCTTCAGCTTTCCGTCGGGGGTGAAGAAGCCATTCCCGTCATCCCTTCCGCCCCTTGCCGCTTCGAGGAGCACGTCGAGGTTGCCGACGAAGGAGGGGGAGTCAACGGTGCAGGGTGCCATGGCAGCCGTGAGGGAGAGTTCCCGGATGCGGGGGGACCTGGAGTTGATGCCCTTCACCAGACGGGAATTCGGGAGGGGCGCGAGGTCGTCTATCTCCTTCAGCTTCAGAGCGTAGGGGCAGGGGTAGTTCTTCCTGCCCATGACGGCGGTGCCGAGACCCTCAAAACGACCGCCCGGTCCAACGTCCCTGCCATACTGGTTGACCAGCGTGGTCTGGGGGGTGGTTATGTAGCCCGTGCCACGCCACTGCGCAATCGAGAGGTTGATCAGGCTCTTGCCGGAACCCGTCGGCGCATCAAGGAATACGACACGGTGGTTCTCCAGTGCCTTAGCCAGAGAGGATATGGCCTCTGCCTGCCCCTTCCAGTACACCACCTCCTTCACGACAGTCCCGCTGGATCTTCCATCCATTATAAACATCTATCTGGTACTGGTATATAATACTACTAATATATCGCTCACAGATAATTTCGATTTAAGGGTTATGGACGCTGGAAGGGTTAATCCTTCAATGAATAGTGGGAAGAGTCAAAGGAAGGGTGCTCCCGTATCAAAGAGAGGGAAGGAATGGAGTGGGGTGCAGGAGGCAGGTGAACCATGAATGGAACGACCCTGATGCCGAGGGAGGAGCCATCCGTCCGCGAACGGGCGATATCCTGGATTCCATAGCGCAGGTTCCTTATCCTCCCAGAAATGAGGGAAATCCCGGCTATTTCTGCAATACTTGTTATGTAGAGCACAATGACCAACGGAATGGACAGGTTGACCAGTACGACTCCCAGCAACGGAGAGTGCCTGTACTGCTGCAGCATCAGAGACCACTCCTGTTGGTCGAATCTCTTCAATATGAGAAGCTCTGCTGAGGAAAGGACAGCGAGGCAGGAGGCAACTATGATGAATTTAAGGACCGTTCTCATAATAATCTATTTCTCCCGGAGTCGGGTATCCGGTCTTGTCACCGAATTGAGTCAGGAATGTATGGTTTATAGCTGTTTTGTATGGTGCAGATTATAGAGTTGAGGGTTACGTTAGACAAATCCCAAGATTGCAGAAGGGTTGGGTGCATGTTATCCGGTATGAGGCACCACGAATTTCGACCCAAATGTAACCAGGACGACCACTGTCCCATGTTCTCCTCTTCCTAAAGGGAGAGGGAGATCAAGCAACGACGGGATAAGCGGTCCCGTATGTGAGATTCCCTGAAACTGCATAGTATTCCAGGGTGTAGAGCGTACCATTTGTAACACCGCTGATTGCAAACGTGCCACCGGCCGTCTGCCCCACCTGTATGGATGGAATAGTTCCCACTGTTGATCCCGTATCGGGGACTGTGATGGTGATGAGACTGATGAAAACAGTGCCTGTATTCTTCACAGTTGTGTTGAAAAACCATGAACCGCTCGAATTGACGAATTCAGCGGATTCGACATTGAAATATATTCCATTGTGCTCCGCTGTTTTCATTGAACTGGCATTGTGGATGACGTCAAGGAATACGACACCTCCCAGCACCAGAACGATAACTACAGCTATTGCCATCCCTGCAACCCTGGCGTTCATCCTCTTCTGTTGTGCACGCGCAGCCTTGTTCAAGATGGAATGCTTCTCCTTTCTGGACATCTGTGCCGCCTATCCCTTCCACAGTCCTATGGCAAGGCCTATTAGGAAGAGAACCACGGAGAGGGTGAGCTGGATTGCACCGAACTTCACTGTAGAGACGTAAGTCAGGAAAAATGAGGACCATTTGTGAATCTCGTACGTTATGGATACCTTGGGGATGAACGCTATCCCCACATAAGATGCTATCAGAAAGCCTATGATGGCGAAGACGAAAGCCATTATCCCCTTCTTGACTGCTAGGCCTATGAAGAGGCCAGCCGCGAAAGTGAGTATTATCGATATTATGGCAGAGTACGGGATACCGCCTACGGAGCCCGAAATTGCAACTGAGGGAGAGAGAATGAATGCTTGCGCGGGGAGCATCTACCTCTCCCCAGCGGGGATGCCGTTTCCCCTGCGCACGGAATCCCTTATCTTTACATAGGCCACTATGATGAGTATTCCAGGAATGAGACCACCGAAGATAAGCTGGATTATCCCCAGCACCAGGGAGGGTGTCTCTGCCTCCCTGACCCTTTCCTCCTTGAGTTTTTTGTAGATGAGAAAATAGTCAAGAGCTATCCAGAGTATTCCTATTGCTAGTGCTGCCGAGAATACTATGGAAATTATGCCTAATGCACCAAGGGAAAGCCTTGTGCTCGTTGGAGGCACTGTTGTGACAGTGAGAAACGCAGCAAGAGCTATCACCTCGAATACGCCTATCACGAAAAAGACAGCCTGGAGAATTATTGCTACCAGAACAAGTGTTTTTGCTGTGGACGCGTCACTATCAAGCATAAATATGCATAATGTCATCATATATAATTCTTCCTTGAGAGTGTTCTATCCGATTGCAGAACTACAGGCCTTTGTCATAAAGGGTTGGATACACATTATCCGGTATAGGGCACCACGAAGCTAGAGATTTCATCCAGGAACTGTGACTTGCTTGCGGCACTGGTGAGGATGTACAGTTTCTTGCGGGCGCGGGTGATTGCGACATAGAATACCCGCCTTTCTTCCTCGATAAACTCTTTCTTCTTTTCGTCGGAGGTCAGCTTCACGTTCCCGGTTATATCGAAGAGCCCGAGGTCCTGCCTGTCAGATGGGAATCCCCTGTCTCCCTTCGTCATGCCAAGAAGGATCACATAATCAGCCTCCCTCCCCTTCGCCCTGTGCACCGTAGTGAAGATGTCGCCATAGCGTTTCCTGTCGTAACCGTCGAGGGAGGCGTTGTATCTTGAGAGGACCATCACGGTCTCTTTCAATGCCTTCTCCTTCATTATGCGGTCCAGCAGTGATATGACAGAGGTTCGCTCCCATGAGTCAAAGTCGCCAGACTGACCTCTATATTCCAATGAAGTTATCGGACTAACCTCGTCGTTAGAAGGTCTGACGTCCTTCTTTATTGCCATGGAACTATGTTGCATCACCCCCACCGATGCCTCCACAACGTTACGCGGGCATCGGTAGTTTATTGCCAGTGTGGTACGCTCAGCGTGCGGAAAGAAACGGTTGAAGTCGATGATGTTCCTGACGTTAGATCCCGCAAAGGAGAATATGTTCTGCATGTCATCACCCACGCAGAAGAGACTCGCCTGGGGGTTAGCTGCCATCAACCGTTCTATGAGATGTCTCTGGAGATCATTGGTGTCCTGGAACTCGTCCACGAGGATATGCGCATAGCGGTTCTCCGGAAGCCTGCCGGCATCCGCTATGCCTACGGCGCGGAGCAACATATCCGTATAGTCTATGTAGTGACCATTATCCTTGAGATGCTCGTACATCCTCCACACCCCCAACATCAAGGTCGCAAAGGACTTCTGGATGGGATTCATCGCTCCCTCCCGTATCCGGGCCTCGATGTCATCGGGCGTCAGCCTGTTGAGCTTGGCCCGGGATATGAAGGTGGCCATCTGCTGCGTGAAAGGCTCGAGGATAGGAGACGCCTTCTGGACGTAATAATCCATCCTGGAAGGGTCGATGGGGTGCATCTGAACACCCACCTGCCTGAGATATGATGCCAGGGTGGGAAGGAGGGTTCCGCTGGTGAACTGGTAATGGTATGTCTGGACCAGCTTCTTCCCATGCCTGCGGAACTGATCCCGCTTCCATTCCATGGACCTCAAGTACTCTTCCGACGGGTCTACCATCCTGCCTGAATAGAACCTGTCACTCACGTGTCCGTCAATATCGATACCCCAATGCTCAATGTAAAGGTCATAATCGGGCAGATAGAAATCCGGTCTATACTGCATATGCCTTCCATCAAAATCCGCCCAGACGGCGGGATGCTCGTAATCAAACCTTATGCCATTCAGAACGAAGAAATTACCTATAGCTTGCTCATCCCTGCTCTTCACGTACAACCCGTTCAGCAACGGGTAGCCGGTGTGATGTTGCGCGGGGGCGGTGGTTGATGAAGAGGTGCGGACGATTGCAATGAATTCCGACAACATGGCGGATGAACCATGGTCCGCGAGGGTCACCATTAGGGCATCGTGGAGCAGTTTCTGTTGCGTATTCTCATCGGCGACGCTATAGGGATGCTCCATGGAGTCGATCCTCATAATACTGCTTGCCATTGAATGCAACGTCCGTATCTCTACCTTGATGCCGAATTGTTCCTTCAGCCTGGTGGACATCTCCTCGGTAGCTTTCCGGGTGTAGGTCAAAGCGAGCATGGAAGAGGGGGATACTCCAGATTTCACGAGGTATGCGATCCTGGATGTCAGGCACCTGGTCTTGCCGGAACCTGCGGGGGCCAACACCATGTTGTAGCGGTCCATCTTCACGACCGCCTCCCACTGAAACCTGTCCAGCCCGGCCTTCGTGACAAAATCGAGGTTCACTTCCCTCTGCCTGGCTGCGTAGTCGCCCGGGTAGTTATGCACGAAGTCGGTCAGTTCGGATGACCTGGAAAGGACGGCATCCGTCCTCTTTCCCCTTCCGGCAATACCCATGAGGGGGGACCATGAACGGATCGAACCGGATGCCAACCGGAGAATTCCTTCCACACTTTCCCTGTCCTTCCTGCTCATGTAGTATTTGAAATCCCGGTAGGGGGAAACGATGGCTTCTGCGGCGGAAATGTATTTTTCTACCATTGCTGTCTTCACTGCCGCAAGAAACAGGAAGACGAATACGGACAGGATTGCAGCCAAAACCAGAATTGCGAGCAGCAAAGTCATTGACCCGTCTCCAACGTTCCAATATACATACGGATATCAATGTTTGACGTTCTCATATCGCTATCAAATGTCACAACCAGCCATGATATTTAATAATGATGTGTGAGCGTTCTGTTAACCGGATGACGCTCCTTCCCTGCTACCTGTAAAGTCGCGTCCATCAATGAATGGTCCGGTCCGTCTTGCTCTTCTTCAAAGACCGCTTCCAGTGGGTGGCACGCGCCAGAGGAATGGTCCAACCGTCCAGCCTGCTGGGGGCGGGAGTTCACCAAGAAGGAGGAGGAGATGCTGCCCAGAAGACCGACCCGTTCCTACCGGGATTGCAGGCCAGCCGGAGTATGGAATCCATCCGATCCTGCGGGGGTGAAAGTTGGCGTTCTTCAAGAAGGACAACGAGACCGTCCCAAGAGACGGGAAAGAGTTGTCAAGATGCACTCTATCCGGCCTGCCAAGTGAGGGGGGAGCCAGATGCTTCAAAGAGGATAGAAGTCCCACCCCAAAGGAGAGAGAAGAAACCGAGGATGTGAACCAGCCAGGGGAGGGGCGGAATCCATCAAGAGAGGAAGGAGATTGGTCGGTACCGCAAGCGGACAAGCCAGAGACAAAAACCAACCATCTTCAAGGAGGTCAGCAATCCAACCGGAAGGGCGGGGGTGGACATCATCAAGAAGGAATGGAAACAAGACGGGAATCCAGGCGGACAAGCTCGCTTAGAGATTAATCAAAGAAGGAAGGCTGGACAAGCTAGGAAAGTTATTTGGAAAGGTATTCAAATTAAGTGAGGGAATGTATCCATCCAGCCATAGGTGATGGGTGGAAGGTTGGAGTTAATCAAAAGAAGGCTGGACAAGCTGAGGAGGGGATTGTTACTTCAGCCGGTATTCAGGATAGTAAGGTGCTGCAGTAACAACGTAATTTATCATAGGTTTAGCAACCTAATGACGGCCCCTCTTTTTCGTCATTCGTCTGTAGATGTTCTGACAGAATAGAAATGAACTCAATCCACAGAACGTTCTTTCCATCATTCGTCGTTTTTTGATAAAATATGCGTCGTCATTCAGAATGCCATCTTTTTCATCACCTACCGTTTGCTGCTCACACTCGCTATCAGAAGGATTAGAAGAATAATCACGAAGAAAACTGCAACTGGCCTCGGGAAGGATTCCATCAATCAACAAGCATCGTATTCCCTGTAGAACAACTAACTGGAGTGAACTATCCTGCAAGGGAATGCCTGTAGGGAATCCAACCCCAAGGGTGAAAGAAGAAACAAAGGACGTAGACCAGCCAGGTAACAATCCGGCCATCCAACCAGTTATCCAACCCATTATCCAAAGGAGGGAGGAGGGGGCGGACATAACCAAAAGGGATAGCATTCGGACAAGCCTGCGGATGAGTCTGGAATTAACCAAAAGGGATAGCATTCGGACAAGCCAGGGTTATCTAAGAAGGATGGCATAAATAATAGAATTCAAAGCATACAAACAACACCCTTCATTTATTCTATTTACGACATCTTAGCTTATTTTCTTCTCTCTTATTCACGCGTTCACTAGTCCCTCGCAGGGGCGTGTCTCTCACAGGTAGTCATAACAATGGGTCTGGCAAAAATTCGTTCTTTGGGTTAAGAATTTCAAACCTTACTACAAGTAACGACAAACCTCCGTTCTACACTAATCCACCAACATAAATGACCCCCATTAAACTCGAAAAAGTCCATAAAACCTTAACCTAAAGATGCAGGCCTTCTTAATCTAAAGACATAAGTAACCTTAATCCAAAAACACGCATAAAACGATTTAAAATGCCCTCAAGTAGTTATATAATAAAATTCCGTGCTGAACGGTCTTACTGAGGGTTAATATACCCCTTATATATGATACATCATGTCGAAGACATCTTTTAACTTCAAAGTAGATGCACAAAAACTCATACCGTTCCTAGCATCAATAATGAATATTCCAGAAGCTAACGTAATACTGGCAATGCAGCTCCGGAAGGACCTCTTTTCCACCAGGAACCTGATTGATATGAATGACCCCGTCGAAATTGAAAAAGAAAGCTCCAAATTCGGTTCCAATAAGCGTGTCAGACTAGCTATCAAAACGCTGAAAAACATGGGTCTTATCATTGAGAAAATAGACCCCAAAACCGGTCAGCATGCTCTGGTAAGAAACCTGTCATCCCAAGACACAATTCTACTATTACAAAGACTGTCTAAGAACATGAATGACGCGTTAAAATCCTACATGCACAACCCCTTGGATTGGCCTGATTTTCCCATCATAACAGATAGCTACAGGTCAAAGAAAGATGTGGCAGAAAGACTAAGACAAAAGAAAGCAAGTAAGAGAAATAAAACGACCAAAATTTATCAATAACATCGCGTATAGTTACTTCTTCCCGAACCTATCAATTACCTTCTCAACCGAAAGAAATATGCTACCTTCATAACCTATAAGAATGTCCCAATGTTTGCAAAAATCGGGGTAGTAAATCTCGTTTATTTCTCTGAGGTCAACAACCCTGATCAGGTGTTCATCTTTGCCAACCAAAGATGCATATTCCTTAATGATTTCCGGAGGATTCAATTTCACAATAACACCCCTGCGAATCAGATAATCCTCAAGTTTATTTGCTAGCTTGCCTTCAGGAGCAATATCTACACTTTGAAGACTTAATAATTTCTTTATTGTTAGTCTAAGCCTCGTGAAATCTGTGACCAAATACCCCTCACCTTCCACATATTTCCTGAGCTTCTCCCCGTTAACAGGGTCAGACAGGGCTATGAATTTATGCATTGTTAAAATAATATCAGCCGCACGTAATACATCTATGTAGATTTCCTCGCCCTGATGATTGAATTCCTTGATGTTCTTTTCAATAGGCCATGACTGTTTGCTCATGAATAGCATCTTATTCCAGTTCTCGCACCTCTCGACATTCTCGTCCTTCTTTTCAGTAGTCGTAGTATCAGATGCGCTTCCATCCGCAACACTGTCCTCAGTCTTCTGACTGCCTCCAGGAGGAGCCCCTGAAGAATCTGCTACGGTACTGCCTGCATCAGGTGCTGTAGCACTGAGAATTCCACTACCGGGAATGCCTGTATAAACAACAACATCCTCTCTCCTCAGAACCTTGAACCCGCACGCATACCCAACGTTCCTGACTTCCTTGATGATATCCTTCATTCCACCGGGTGCAGTCCAGCCAGCGTTGTGCCTTTCCACATCCACAGGGATGCCAACGTCATTGATCTCCGTAACACCGAACGCCTTCATCCAGCTCTGCCTCTCCTTCAGGGACTCCAGGTCTCCTTTCTTCTTCAAGGAATCCAGATAAGCCAGCTGAGCTTTCGTCTGTTCTTCGTTGAACCCCCATGCCGTACCACTCCCTCCGCTGCCTTCAGTCTGTCCTCCCGATGGATTTCCATTATTCTCATTGCGTCCCTGACCGCCGTCTGCAAATGCGCCGGCCTTACCACCAGTGCCTCCTCCGAACGCATCCTTGAGCGCATCGAGCTTCTGTCTTGCATCTTCCATGGACTGGACGAACACACGGCTGAGAACCTCTGATGCATCCTTCCCATCGAGATCCTCGCTCACTATGTTGTTCAACCCCTTCTGGAAGTCCATTATGTCGGCCTTCGGCACGTAGAATATCATTCCCCATCCCTTTGGGAGGGCATTCAGCTTCTCGACCACTAGTGCCTTCCTGTACCCCATCTGAACCTCGCCGAATGCATACTTTATCTCCCTGTCTCCAACCATCTTAGGCTTCTCACTGAGGTTGATGTACAGGTCAGGCCCGTTCCCGCCAACGCTTGGATATGCGTACACCATGCTCTCCTGGTGGTGTTCATTAAATTCCTTATAGTTATAAGCCACGATATTCCTTGCGATCTCAAGCACAGCCGCCCTGTGATCATCGCCGCCGCCGCTCTTGCCACTGCCAAGCTTCTGCTTCAGGTACGCGACGCCGTTCTCCAAGATGCCATAAAGCATCATCCTGTCGCTGTACGAGTCCCTCCTCACGGAATTGACATCCACAAGCTGCTTCAGTACTGCGTTGATCTCAGAATTCGCCCTGAGCTCAGGGAAGTAGACGTCGATGTGGAAATCCCTCCGGAAAGGTCCAACACCGTAGAGCATCTTGCCGTTGAACGTTGTGAGGTCGCCCAGGCTGGTCTGCCCCTTGTAATACTTGTCAAGGTAGTAGAGGTCAAGGCAAACGCCGAACTGGTTCCTGGCATCTACATCCTCAAGCGGCAGACTCATCTCCTCCACCTGGGCATCGCTCAGCATCCTGAGCCTTCCCATACCGTCCTGATTATCCAGTTCCTCATACCTCTTGTAGAACGCCTTCATGACGGAATCGAAGAACACAGGGTCATGCTCTGATATCTGGTACAGCGTACTGACCTTTCCATGCCCCTCGGAAGATTCCATGTAGAATGCACCCGTCACTCCGTTTATCTCGTCCACGAAGAGCCTGACCAATTCGTCGTAAGTGCTTTCGTTTCCTATTCCCATGAGCTTCAGGTCTGCAGTATCCTTGACACCCTTGACCAACACGAAGTTGAAGTCATTCCTGTGGCTCTCAAGGAGAGGCTTACCGTTGAGGTCCGGTACCCTGATGGTCTGCGTCAGGAGCATGATGGAGACGTTCTGTTTCCTTCCTTCTGTCAGCGCCATCTTGAGCATCTCATTCCAGTATTTCTGGAATTCATCTGCAATGATCAGGAGCCTGCCGTCACTGTAGGTGAGAGGCTTTCCCTTATCCAGAGGATTCTCGAAAGTATCGTTCACCGTATTCAATGCCACCTTGAGCGCATAGAACAGTGTGAGATATGCGGCAACAAGAAGCGATGCTTCCCTGTCACCAAGCACGCTGGCAGGGAAATACAGTATGACCATCATCGGCTTATCCGGCCTGAGAAGCTCCTCGAACCTGAATCTGCTGCCACGGTCGTTCAGCATCCTCTTCATCGGGTAGCTGCCAACTCCTCCGTCAAGATACCTGACGGATGAGGCAAACTCATCCTTGTACCTTGATTCCGACTGCGCTTTGAGTGGTCCAAAGATCGACTCATATGCGGAATCCGGTCCCTTGCCCGTCGCAGCCTTGAGATTCTTCAATATATCAGCTCCCTTCTCAGGATTCTGGAGAATGTATTTCGCATCTACAAGCGTGCTGTTGACAGACAGGTCATACAGCACCTGCGTGAGTGCTTTCACGTACTGCTCTATCTTAGGACCGCCGAATGCATCCCCGTAGAGCTGTTCCCTTCCCGCATTCAGGGCACCCGAGATTATGTTCCACAGAAGGTCCCTGTTCACACCATTTATCCTCGGATGAAGGAAGTTCATAGAGCCGACGGATGGAGTGGTATTATCGCCCACTTTCACAATAAATATCCTGTCGAGGATGTCGACTCCCTTCTCATATCTATCCAATGATATCTTCAGGACCTTCTCAAGGAAGTCTCCGCTCATGTCTGCTGCAACAACACTGCCACCGCACTCCAGTGCTTCAACCGCTGCGGGAGCTGCCACTGTTGTCTTCCCTCCTCCGGAACCTCCCACAACCAGTATCCTTGATCCCTCCTTTCTTGCAAAGGACGGACCTATAACCTCCCCTGTGCCATCCGTATTCTTGACGATGCCAAGCATCGGATTCTCGCTGAACTTGAGCCTGCTGACCCTGAGGTAATCGTCCTGAGAATACAGCTTTGTCACGTCCCCGTCCTTAAGCTTCGGAAGCAGGTACTCGGCATCACTTTTTATCCGGGTAGCGTCACTCCCGACCGTACCTCCGGCACCCTGAGAGCTCCCACCGGACTGCATGCCACCATTGGATGTGCCTCCATCTGATTGGTCGACCCAACCAAAGGTGTGTGCACTTCTGGGGTCGTTGGGGTCTTCACCCTTCGGTACCTCGTAGCCATCCTCATCTATCATGCCACGCTTGACCATATTCTCCCAGCCCGGACCAATGACGAAATCCCTGTCAGCCTCCGGGATATACATCCTGAGACGGGCCTTGGTCATAATGGTCTTGTAATCTTCCTCTGTTATGTACCTCGGATCGTACCCAAGGTCACGACCTTCCACGCTGGCAAACATGTCCAGGCTCTTCGGAAGTCCCTTGGCCAGCCTGTTGCGCGCAGAAAGATAGAAAGGCAGAACGATCAGACCACCGGGACCGTTGTAAATTCTCATATCCTTCATTGCGGTGGGACCTGCCTGCCAGAACAGGTAGCCGATATCCTGGACGCCTATTGCCCTGTCCATGTAGCCTTCCGTGGAGACCATAGAACCAACATTTGTTTTCTCTTCAACCATGAACCTTTCCAAATACTCCCTGGAAAAATCTGCACTCCATTCCCCTTTCCCGAAATCCTCGTCCTTGCCCTTGTAGAAACCCTGCGAGACGTAAAGCCTGAGCGCTTCCTCGGGCCTGATGTAGTCCCAGTTGAACCTGGCACGCACCAGCCCCGCATTCCTGTACGAGGCATTACTCTCGGTAAGCACAGGAGAGTTCACGGCATCCACGACCTTGCCGAATCTCTCGCATATCCCCTTAACCTCATCCTCAGTGGCGTATTTCTTCCTGTAGACCACGGTGACCATCACCTCGAACTGAAGGCCACCTCCCCTGCCCTTGTTGGGCATGTTCTGAAGGATATTCCTCTGGAGTTGCGCCTTGCTCGAATCTATAGTTGCCTCCTTTCTCGCATCGGTGTTGCCTATGGCATAAGTCCTGGCGGCAGTCAACTGTCCCGCACCGCTCAGTGCCACCCTCCTTACATTGAATGTGACGTATATCCTGCCTCTCCTGAAGAGACAAGGTTCCTTGCTGGCTTCCGCAGCCGTCCTTATGATCCCCTGCAACAATGCCTCGTTGGGTTTCCCAACCCAGACATCATACTGGTCGGCGTTGTAATCGATCTGCTTCACCCCGTAACGCACCAGTCTGGCCATCGAAGAAACACGCCCCACCTTGCCCTTCACGATTATGATCGACTTGATACTCTCCGCACTAGTTATTCCAAAGGGATCAACCTCGGGTACAGGCTCGCTCAGCCCCAGAACGCGCAACTTGCTCTCGAAAGTCTTGGACCAGAAATTTGCGTCCTTAACCTTCCAGTAGAGGGAGCTTCTCCCGTTCTGCACCATGGCACCCATGGTAAAGCAGTTGCTCGCACCTGCCATATACTGCATGGCCGTAGAGACATCATTATAATAGGTATCGGCCCTGCCACCAACATCTGGCATTTCATGCATCCCCTCCAAAAAGTTCACATGGGCCACGGTTCCGTCGACCCTGAGCATCTCCTTGTCCTTGCTCTGGTTCCTGTAAATAGCGACAGGATACCTTTCCTTCACAACAGTGTCCTTCAAGCACGCGTACATATTGTCAGCTTTGTTCACACCTCATGTTTATCTCACCATCCCCTTCTCTTTCTCAATACTTCAGGATCTGTGGTTATAAGCTCCGACTCCAACGGAAGTCCTTCCACCACTAACCTGTACCGCTTGTGCTTCTGGATCAGCAAGCACTGCGACACTTTCCCACCATCGGCTCTCGGTTGAACGCCTGTCTCCGTCAAGATATAACCAACCTCCTCGTCGGTAAGCCCATGAGCCTTTACGAACTTCTCAGGAACATCCTTGTTGTAAAACACCACAACGGAATAGGCATTACTCAAAGTAGAAACAGAAAAATGACCCCCTTCCTCTGTGTAAAAATCATCAATATTCTGGGTAATAAGAGTAACACCGCAGTTAAAATGCCTCGAATGAACGACAAAATTGTTGATAAACGAAGCGGTCTCCCTGTGCATCATGAAATATCTAGCCTCATCGATAAGGACCTGTTTTCTATTGAAATCCTTTGATATCTCACCGTAAAGGAAATCCGTCATGAAGAAAAGGAAAAACTCCCGCATCCTCTCATCCATTCCCTTTGACAGGTCAAAAACTATTATGTCACTTTTTAAATCAACGTTTGTCTTGTGATTCAGGTTTTCCAAAGACCCTTGTGTGAAAATCTTGAGCGACTCCACGACGAGTTTAGCGTTTGCGCTGTCATCGTAGCCCTTCATTGCCTGAATGGCGGCGATCAGGTCACTGAATGTTACGTCATATCCCTTAGTTGAGTACAGGCTGGTCAGGGCATTGGAAACCACTGAAAGCATTTGATCATTAAGGTCCCTGAAATATACATTCAGCATAGTCAAAACCCTGTTAACCTTGTCCATTATGTTGCCCTTCGGAGCATCCCTCGATACGGTGGTCCTCAGGTCCAATGGATTGATAATATTCTTAGCCATGTCAATCACGGTACCGTGGAGCTTAACTGCCAAATCCCAAAATTCGCCCAGGGGGTCAAGAATGTAGAATTTCGCCTCATTGTCTCTATGCCGATATCTTAACATGAGCATCTTCACGAAGAACGACTTGCCAGAGCCGGTCTGACCGGTGACAACCATGTTATAACTTTCTTGATGGAACCTG
>ATMD01000002.1 GCA_001856825.1 Thermoplasmatales archaeon I-plasma | reverse complement strand
GGGTTTCGGGCTCGGGGTCCCCCATGCTTTTGAGATACGACAAAAAGATATTGCGTGGCTTAAGCTCATTATCTCTATTTTTGCAGTTTTCTTTACATATTTTCTGGCTTTCCTAATGATTATTGTCCGTGTATCCGTGCAGGACGCTACAACAAATACTCCAGCGTCTATTACAGGAATGTGGGTTGAATTAATTGGCATTACTTTTCTTTGGTCTTTCATCGCAATAGCAGTATGCTCATATTTCATTAAAATTATTGTAGTTCTTAAGACGGAGGAAATGGAGGTAAATCTATAAATATCTATCTTTTCAAATATAATAAGTGAGAGTATGCAAATACCTAATGCACCGAAGGGAAAACTCATTAGTTTTCTCATAACGATAGAATGGTTCGAGGAGGGAAGGAAGAAGCACGTAGTTTTACACGTGAGGGAACACAAAAAGGGAAGGTATCACGCAAGGATTTCACACTTTATAGGTGAGAAAAATGGAAACTGAAAAAGAATGGAGGGAAAAGGAAGGGTCAAAGATTTCTAAACACAAGACCGAAACAGAACTGCACACGCTCTTATCTTTTGGACGAGGAGCTGTAATTTCTATGGAAAAAGAACTTTTCAATCCTGACGTGTTTAACGAAGTTAAATATGGCGAGAAGGAGGGAATAGGCGTCTACTATCCGATATATCGGGACGGAAGTTGTGCAGAGGCACAATACATCAAATTCAGGTATGCCAAATACGGAAACGAGGACGTGGTCATTCTGGAAAGAGCCAGCAAAGAGGAAATGCAGGAATACGACAAGGAACGTTTAGGACACTTGTTGAGGCGATGAAATGAAGTGTAGAATATGCAGGGTCAGGATAGATGATGAGGAAGCGGGAATAGGAGCGGTCAATAATTCAGGTCTATGCGTTGAATGTATGCATGATACCCTCTTTTTATGCTCGTTGTTGCGAAAATGACGATTTTTTAGGGAGCGTGGCTTTGCCACCGCCACGTTTTCCCGATAAAGTTTATATTCTATTTTTCGTTATAATTATGGTGGCAAAATGCAAGAAATATACCCTCTAATACACATACACCAAAGAGGACATCTATTCCTTATCGGCTCAAGGCTCAAGGAGTGTTGTCCTATGTGCGAAGAGGAAGAACAGCAAAAAAAGCGTCTAAACGCTATATTGCGAACAGAGAAACCAGCACAGACGAACGGATAGAAACAACAACAAAAAATCTATTGTTTTCGTGGTGCTTTTATATTTTGTCCACCACCCCTTTTATATTCCAAGTTATATGACCGAGAATATCCCCGTATATAATATATGAACATCAAGATATAAATATATATCCATATCTTACATTAGGCATTTCATTTCAGCTATATTCTACGTTATATGACTAACTTTTACTTTGCTTCAATATTCATTACAGATACCTTATTATATCTTTTCTACCCAATATTATTGTGATTGAATGACTGAACAAGAAAACGCAGATGAACAGAAGCATACTGAAGGTATGCTACAAGTGGAAAAGGACGTTCTCATAGGAGAGGAGCTACAACTTTCAAGTGTAGAGAAAACGAAGATTGAAAGAATGGGAGAGGAAGCAGAGCTGTATATCTATTACGCAAAACGGACTTCTGACGGACAGATTGTATCTTTCTATGGCTCATCGGTATTGAACGAGCAATACGATTTAGGCTATCTAAAACCAGATACCTTTTTTGTCCTTGATAAACTCATAAGCAGAAAGACAGGGAACAGCTACTACAAAGCAATCATATTACACAAGGCAGAGGTGAGTAAGTGATGCACATAACCACATTTCACATAGAGCCTGAAAACGTGGAATTCGTGGAGGAACTCACGAAGCACAAGGAGTTATCACGTGTCCTGAATTTTCTCATATCGCAATACAAGGAGAATAAGGGATATGTAGACCCACACACAAAAATAGAGCAGTTAGAACGGCAGTTAAAAGCCAAGACAGAGCAATACGAAGCAATGAAAAAGGACATAGAGGTGTAGAAATGAAGGAATACAGAATAAAGTGTATGTTTTGCGGAACGCCGTTGTGTCAGTTAGAGGAAACGGAAAATTGGTATTGTCCGAAGTGCAGGAAATGGCTCACACTTTCGGCAAGCAGAGTATCCAACAGACATTACGTTAGTAAAAGACCAGCTAAACGACATAAGCTTAGCACGTGAGAGCCACACGTGCCCCCGTGTATTGACACACGGGGTGCTTAATGCCCTCTTCCATTTCCTTTTACTTTTTATTTCAGACTTCTTAAAAGAAGTCTACAAGAACTATAATTACGGACTTCTCGTGAGAAGTCCACAAGAGCAATAAGCCCCCGCCTCGCTTCGCACAAGTGCGAAGCACAGGACACTCTACGACACGCCAACCCTCCTGAACGGAGGGATTGGCTTTCGCTACGGCAAAAATTCACCCCTCCGTCCTCGCTTCGCTCGTCCTCCCCCCCTCTTTTTGCCTTCGCTCGTCTCGGAGGGTTAAGCAGGGATAGGGACGTGTCCGCCTTCGGCGACCACTCTTGGCTTCGCCAAGCCCTATTACCCTGCTTTGTCCAGCCCTTCGGGCTGTCCACCACCCCCCCGTGTCCTGTGCTTCGCACCCCCACGTGTATAACACGTGTGGGCTACGTGTCCCTTCGGGACACTTCGGGTCTTCACTACGTTCAGACCTGCTACGCTCGGCGGGGAGGGGGGTTCGCAGGAAAGCCCTCAAAATTTCAAATGGCAATAATACGGGCTTTCCTTTGCGACCAATCCTTTTCTAAAGAAAAGTTTGGATATAAAAGAACATAGGATATAATAGATTATGAAAATTCATGATGATTTCCTTCAAATATATCCACGCCATTTCTCCTTGCATAATCCAATATATCTGCTTCTATGAACGTTCTAAGATAACAATCTGGGTTATTATATGTTCCTGTTTTCCTGAATGCAGATTGAGTACATCCCCCTGCGCATAATGGAAGTAGGTTACACTCCTTACATTCTACAAAAGTTGTAGGGTCTCGTTCAAGCCATCTCATGTTATTGTTTGTAAATGTGCATTTTCCTCCAGGCTCTATCCTACCAACTATGTGATTCGTATGTCCAGCGAGAACGGGACACCTATATAAATAGCCGAGTGGGTCAATCACAAATCCTGATTTTCTTTGCATGTTACAAAAAACATATGGTGCCCAAGGTCTTGATGCGATTCTAGTATTTTCTTTACGGGCCGTCTCTAGAAGAAGAGGGAGTATTCTTTTTCCCCAATCGGTATCCATAAAACAAGAACTAGAAAATGAACTACAAGCTCCTGTTCTTTCTCTTAGGTGTATAAAGTTAACTGGAATAACGATACCTCTGGAACGTAGGTTCATCAGTAACTCTTTCATAGATGAAAAATTATCCTTGGAAACACAAATGTTGCCTTCAACGACAATATTTCTCTCTATCAAAAGTTCAATGTTTTGAATAATCCTATCAAATGTGCCAGTACCGTCATTAAAAAATCGGTGTTTATTATGAAATTGCTTAGAACCATCAAGAGATATAACTACAGTCGGTGAAAACTTCTGGATTTTTTCAATAATTTCATCTGTTATTAATGTGCCATTGGTATCTATTTCAATTGTGACTTCAATAGATGAATCAGTGCAATACTTATGCACTGATGATAGTATATATTCGAGTGGTGAGAAGTTAGCTAAGGGCTCGCCTCCTATGATTTGGATAAGGAGAGATTTTGTTTTGTGTTGTGATATGTATTTCACTATAAAATCGGCAACAACTTTTGAAGTTTTTTCATTCATTGAACCGACAGGCCTTTGTATTCCCTGACCTTGATAACAATACGGGCATTTGAGATTGCATGAAAAGGTTGGAATTATGACGAAAGTCGCCGAAGTTTCATCAAATTTCGAATTTAAATGTAGCTCTCTAAACTCCGTTAATTCATCTTTTTCTGAAGAAATTAAAAAACCACCTTCTCCTAGTACTTTGATTTCATCCATGTAATCTGCAAGACCAGTTTCTGTACGATAGTAATCACTTTGAAGCCTCTTTTTGACGTCATACGTTACGACGCTAACTGTTTTGCTCATAGAATTAAATAAAATATACCGACCCTTCCCAATATCTACAAAAATATTATATTTCGAAGCTTTCAAACCAAAGTCATTGTTTTTCATTAGATACATTCACCTCATTTTTCAGCTTTACAGACAAGAGTAGAAATATTGCGACGATCGATGTTGGAATAGCTATTTCAAATGAATTTCTAGCCCCTATATTGGTCCAGAGAAAACCGCCTACTGGGCCGGATATTGCTACCCCTACTGTGGTAAAACCATTTATTATACCTGAAGCTAACGAAGCATTTTCCTTATCCACAGTTCTAATACCAGTAAATATGATGTAGTAGCCTAGAGCATTACCTAATGAAAATATTGTGTAGAGACCGTATAGCAAGAAAATGGTTCCAGCAAATGGGAAAAGAAAAAGTGACACTCCCATTAGTCCGTACCCAAGCATGGTTACTCTTTTCGGCCCTATTTTATCCGAAACGAAACCCACAGGCGCACTTGAAACAAACCACACGGCAAAATAGAGTGAGTCGAAAAAAGCAATCTGATAACTTGCTGCGTCAAATCTTTTAAACGCGTAAAGGGTATAAAATTTATCCGCAAATAGACCAGTTGCCAAAATCATAACGGCAAACGAAGCCAACAAAAGATACTTATTTTTCAGAATAAACAGTAATAGTTCTCTTAACTTAACTGCAGACCTTTGCATCTTTACCCTATCGCTAGACCCGTTATTATTTCCAGAGCTAACTATTGTCAACCCAAGCATCAGAGCAGACGTCAACGTAATTCCTGCCACCACAAAAAAAAGGATAGTGAAGCCAAACAAATGAGCAATCCATCCTGCCACAGATGTTCCCGCTATCGCTAACCCTGCTCCAACCGAGTTAACAGTTCCTAGCGCCTTTCCGGCATTTTCTTCTTTAACATGTTGTGAAATTATAACCGGAATAAGCACCTGTGGGACGTAATCAGTCGATATTGCTATTGCATAAAGGATCCCAAAAAAAGGCATAAAGCGTATTAGAGCAAAACCCACATAACTCATGGAAGAAATAATTATTGTGGCAACTATTACTTTAGGAGCCCCAAATCTATTTCCAGCATATCCTGCAAAAAAAGTTACCGGAACGGCAAGTGCAGACCCTATTCCAAAAAGTGTGCCAGCAACTATCGGAGGAATCAATAAAACTGTTAGAACGTAATAATTCAAGAGAGAAGTACCAACAACAACTAACGAAGTAATAATACCATAGGCGGCCAGTCCAGTAATCGACTTACCAAGAAGCAAAGAATGTGTTCTCGTTATTCCATTGCTACTTTTGCTATTATTCAAGTTAACTTTCTTCATGTGTATATTTAAGGAGAAGTATATTTGCCTCAGCCATTTTATGGATTAAGGAAAGAATATTTCCCCATTCCGTACGAGGATATGTTAAAAGCAATTTATTTATAGATATTCCGTTGAATCCTATATCGAGGTAAAGTCGCCCAGCAAGCGAGTCAAGTTCTATTGTTGCCCTAGTGATTCTATCAAGGACGTGTAACGTGTTTGAATAATTCCAACGACTCGGATTTGGTGGGCGAAAAACTAAATAGTTACCCAGCGTTTCTTTAATGTTAGATGATATTGATTTTTCGACAGTCTTAATTATCATACCATCACTGTTTTGCCGTAAAGGTTTTCGGAGAAGCTCATCTTCAACATTTCTGTTAAGCATTTTCTGAATATTTTCGGTTAGGAGGTCCTTACCTGTTTTATTCGAAACAACATTGATTCTACCAATTCTCTCTTTGCCATCTGAAGTATAATGCCAACATCTTCTATCAGAGCCAAGCGCGGTATTTTCATAAGCTAGAGAAGTTCCGCGACATCCCCCACAAACCCATTTCAAATCACATGACCCACAAACTCCGCTGAAGTTATCTCTATCTCTGAATTGCTTAAAAACCGCACTATTCAACCAAATATCCTTCAATGATGTTTCACTTACGTTGCCTGCAGCTATTGGCGATAGAGGACACGGGTAAACAGTGCCATCAGGTTCAATAGTCGCACTCAACCAAGCTGCAGGGCAGCCATAATATTGTTCTAACTCTGAAACAACCGGATAAACCATAACTTCTAAAGGTTCGTGCGTCACCAACAATATCTTCTCTTCTAATTCTTCTCGTCGTTGCACGAACCACTGCACAAAATTCTGATACTGTTCAGGAGTAAGATCAATTTCTTTAGCAAAAGCACCCCTCCCAGTTGGAACAAATTGAGAGAAGTTCAATACAGGAGAACCAAGTTCGAGAGCGCGGTTTACTATGTTATCTAAGTCATCATAATTTATCCTCAATGGGGTACAGCCAACTCCGAATGCTATATTTCCACGTTCTTTTATCATGCTAATACCTTTCACAGCCCTTGCATAAGCACCAGAAGATGCCATTATTCTATCATGGATTTCAGGTGTAGAACCATGAAGACTAACGTAAATTCCGATGACTGGGTAGCCTACAAGGTCATTGATTTTGCTGGCAGCATCCAAAACTTTCTCTCCCCGTTCGCTGGATATTAGTTGACCGTTAGTAGCTATAGTTATTTCTGGCATCTGTTGACCTGTACGTCCATATACCGTTGACATTAGGTCCGGCAAGTCAGCACGAACAAAAGGCTCACCCCCTGTGAAAATGAGGTAGAAAGGTTCAACGTCAAGTGCCTTGTGTAAAATACTCTTAAGCACCCCCGAGGAAGGGTTGAAACCACCTATTCCGGCAGAGCTATAACAGTGAATGCATTTCACGTTACATTGCCGAGTCAATTCCACAGTCACTGAAGCTGGTTTCTCAAGGACACGACGCTGACTCGGTATCAAAACTTATCCCCTTTCGCCTATAGTCAACAAAAATCAATACACAATCGATTTTTGTACGCTGCTAACTATGGACTCAAAGCTCTCGATCATTTCATTTTGCCTCTCATATAATTTCCACGTCGGCAGTCTCCTTACTTGCAACTTTGTTGCTAAAGATACACCTATTTTCCATCCGGTAGTGGACATCGAGCCAATTATCAATACTGGGAGTACCATGCAAATATTATTTAACACAATTATTTATAGATGGGCCCTCATATATTAGGTTACTGTTGTAAATACAATAGCGTTACTATCCAGTGTATGGAAAATAAGAAGGATTTGGTGAAAATCTGGTTTGACCCTGAAAAGAAGACCGTTGCTTTCTTCGACGAGAACCACAGATGTCTTGATATTTATCTAAAAGAGAAAACACTTAAGGCTGGACTGTACGATGGGGATGAGTTGGTTCAAGAAGGACCACTTATAAGTGCTGAGATTTCTTTCGAAGATGTCAAAGTTGTTTTGAGAAATAAGAGTTTAAATCCTATCTTAGGCAAATAATGCCGAATTTAGTATTCACCTATAAAATTAGTTGAATTTTCGCCTATTCTTTTGTAACGGATTTGTTTAAAACATTAATCGCACCCCGCCTTTAGCTGAAAAATATGTTGACTTTCAAAAATCAAAGTTTGATTATATAGTTAGAAGAGGCGAAAGGGCTGGTTCTAACAACAGAAAACTAACGAGTTCATTATTGCTTTTTCTAGGTATTGTTATAGGGATTATGGCTTTGCTAACCTTTCTGGGCAAGGTGTCAGGAGATGCACTTCTTTTTTTAGTGGGAATAGTTGTTGGATATATGATGAATATGATTCAAGGGTTGTTATATTCCCCTTGGGAAAATAACGAAGAAGAACTATAAATCATTTTTGAGAATACATAGGATGGTATAGATTAAATGTATCCACTTAATTAAATAATCGGATACCTACCTATCCTTAGAAATGCTTTTTTGACTTGTCTAGAACAAATCCTTTAATGACCAATCCAAGAAGTCTCATGGTAGTTTTCTGTATCTCGATAAAACCGTGATTCATGTTCTGTTAGGAAACGGATATAAAATCAGGGAATAGGCGATCACCGTAAAAATAAATCCAAGGGACATGATGAACGAGAAGATATTATCGCCAAAGCCAGAGAACATGAATTCAAGACCACTAATACCAGCGGTGAGTATTGATACTGACGCTGCCGCGCTTAGTAATGAAAGCCTGTAATCGCTACCCATTGCAAATATCATTAAAATCATCAGGGATATCAGCCCAATAAAGATTCCAAGCATCATGTGCACCATCAACTCAGGCACCGAAAACATTACCTGCATCATCCCATACATAAAGAAAGAGGAACCGAAGGAAGGGAATATCGCAAACAGGTTCATCCACATTCCTATTATGAACTGGATGATTAGGAGAAGGAATTCCAGAAGAATCAGGTTGACGGCAAATTTAGATACAGCGCTGGCTCTGTTTTCTTGCATTTAACTATAATTCACCTTACTATCTAAAGTCTTGCGTTAATTATATTGGTTTTCCAAGATTAAACTCTTTCAATCTCCGCGTAATGCCTCTGGTTGATCTGTATGGATCTGTGAGTGATTTTCTTGCGGCTTGAATGAATATGTCGCCGTATTTCTTGAAGCCCTTGAACAGGGATTCAGACAACTCAATGAAATGTTTTGCGGAAAATAGGACAAAATCGAAAATTAATTACCTGACTTTTTAGGTCTTTTTGATCACTACATCCATGATTTCCTTCTGTACTGCCGACAGAGCAACAATTGATTCCCATTTGAATTGAGTCTTCTGTTCCTCCAGATATACCCTGTAACCGGTTCTCATTGTATCTATGGCCTCTGGTCCGGATATTTCCTTCTTCTCCAGTATGTAAGAAAGATAAGTGAGTATAGAATACGCCAGGTAGCATATCTTCACATGGCCCTCAATATGAGACTTCAGCCACACCCTCACAGGCCTCAGATCAAGAACGCCCTTCATCTGTTTGAACGCCCTCTCCACAGAATTCTTGTCGTAGTATTTTCTTACGACATCGTCAATGCCGAGTTCCGTATTGTGGAATATGAGGGAATATCCGAGATATTTCGCTATATCTTCATTTGACGAATGCTCGTAATAGTGATCCTTCTTCAGAGATTCCATGGCCGGGTTATATACTACAATAAGCCTGCCTGAAAGGAAAGCGACGTCAGTGCAGTATACCTTTGTGTTTTTCAGCGACACCATGCGTTTCTTTGTGTAGATATCGTTCCTGTCGATTCCATCAATGATCCTCTTCAGGTCCTGCGTTTTCTTGAGACCGCAGATCATGGTGAATTTCAATTCGATCATGGATTTTATCCTTCCCGGATCAGACGTTCCACGATCCATGATAATCACGGTATACCCCTTCAGCCAGAGATCCTTAACAATGTCGTCCATGATGGATCTGTTGGATATATTGCCCGGGTATACGCGGTGGAACAACGGGAATCCTCTCTTCTCCGTCACAACAAGAGCGATCTGTATGAGTTTCTTTATCCTGCCCTCCTTTCCCTTTCTCGGTTTGGAATCAAGGGAATCTCCCGTGAAGTATGTATCAGTCACGTCGATTATTACGGACCGCCTCTCCTTTTCTATGTCAAGGAATAAGGATGCAAGCTTCTCCTCCATGGCTGAGAAATCCATATCGTTCATTTCCTGCAGGGATTCGTAAAGATCCACGGTATCAATACTTTCAATGCCAAGGTATCTCAGTATCTCTGTCTCCTGCAGATATTCCGGCATCCTGTTTATTGCAGGCCGGTCAAGAAGCTGTGAATATACCATGACAGAGGCATTCCCGGGGATCATGGTGTTGATTCCCAGCCTGGATGATATCCTGTGAACAACCTCAACATCCAGTGATCTGCGCACCTCCATTGCTCTCACGTCACCGGATGATATTTTCCGCACCACGGAACTGTTCATCTCCTTGCCCACGTATCTTATGAACTCCTGTTTCACCTTTCCGTCCACCCTCTTACTGCGTACCTCAGCGAGATATATTCCGGATTTTGTCTTGATTTTTCTTATGAATGTCGTAGTGTATAGTTAAACACTACACGTATTTACATGTTTCGGTGGACCGTTGATAATTAAGGCCTGAAGAACGTAGTGAATAAAATCGGTCAAAAAGTTAGGTAATTAAGATACTGATCCTTTGTTCAGAGTATGACAGAAATAAGAAAGGTGTACAAACCGGAAGAAAAACTGAAAATAGTAATGGAAGGGTTGAGCGGCACAATACAGATATCTGATCTGTGCAGGAAGTACAGTATCCAGTCATCCAAGATCAGGAGAGGGAACTGTCGAGACTCAGGGAGACCATAGCAGAGATCGTTACAGAGAACTGACGTGGACCCTTGTCGTGAATTCAGGAATTCGCATCCCCGATCAGGGATTTGCAAGATAAGTTGCACCTATCGAAATACTAATTAGCAAACCAATAATCTCTTCATATGGATCAAAAAGAAATAATCGTGCTTGGAGGAGGCATAGGAGGATTGGCCGCAGCAAACATAATTGCTTCGAGACTTAAGGGCAGAGGCAAGGTAACTTTGGTGGAAAGAAAGCAATATTTTCAGTTTCCTCCATCATACCCATGGTTGATGATCGGTAAGAGAAAGCCTGACCAGGTTCAAAAAGATTTGAAAGCTTTAAAAGAGAAAGGAATCAACGTGATCAATGAAGATATTACTGCCATAGACCCGGAAAAGAAGGTCGTCAAAACAACCACCTCTGAACTCTCTGGCGACTTCGTCATAATTGCCCTTGGAGCCCAATACAATTCAGGTTTAATACCAGGTTTTTCAGACTATGCCCATCACATCTATGACCTTGATTCTGCTGTTGAATTCGGCAATCTCGTCAGTAATTTTACGCATGGTACAATAGCAATAGGCATCTCAAGGCTTCCGTTTAAGTGCCCTGCTGCACCATATGAAGTCGCTTTTCTGCTTGATGATTATTTTACCAAGAAGGGACTCAGAAGCAACATTAAGCTGGAGTTTTATACTCCCGAGCCCACCCCTGTACCTTCGGTCGGACCAGAGATAGCTGCTAAAGTGCTTGATTTACTAAAAGCAAGGGGAATAAATTATCATTCCCGGCTTAAGCTTAAGGAAATAAACAAGAACGAGCTCCTTTTTGAAAATGGCGAAAGCATGGGCTATGACTTACTTTTTTCTGTTCCACCCCACGAAGCTCCTATTCCTGTCCAAAAAGCCGGACTTACGGATTCAAGTGGCTGGATACCTGTAGATGTCAGAAACATGGAGACTAAGTTTCCACAGGTTTTCGCTATTGGTGATGTAACCTCTATTCCCACCCCCAACGGTTTCGTTCCGTTTTTATCCAAAGCGGGTGTTTTCGCTCACAGCCAGGCAGAGGTTGTTGCAGATAACGTGGTTGGATCCATAACCGGAAAAACTAAGATTAAAGAGTGGGACGGAAAAGGAGGCTGCTTTTTGGAAACAGGCAACGGTAAGAGTGCGTTCATGGAAGGAGAATTTCTTGTCGCACCAAAGCCTGTGATGGAATTCAAAGAGCCTGGGAAAATATGGCACATGCAGAAGGTGTTGTTTGAGAAATACTGGATGAGGCACTGGTTCTGATGTCTATGCACTTGATTTTAATGTTGGATGGTGAATCCACATGAAAGGGTTTTTGTTCATACTCAATGAACCACCATATGGCTCTGAGAAACCATGGAACGCCCTCAGGCTCGCACTAACACTCGCAAGACAGCAGGATGCGGACACGATACGGATCTTTCTGCTTGGTGATTCCGTAATAGCTGCAAAACATGGCCAGAAAGTTGCACAGGGATACTATAATCTGGAATCTATGCTGAAAGGCCTTGTGTCGCGAGGTGTTAATGTAGTTGCATGTGGAACCTGCATGGACGCCAGGGGACTGGGAGATGACGACCTTATCAAGGGAATTTCCAGGGGCAGCATGGATCAATTAGGTGAATGGTCTCTCTGGGCAGACAGCGTACTCGTATTCTGAGCGATCTGCCCATCGAGTCGGCACAATTTACAACAGGAGTTCCATGAAAATTAAAGGAAAAAACCTTGCTGAAATGGCGTGTTTCCCTACTTCTTTCATTTAAGGTCCGGTTTTTTTCTCGTGGTTGCTTTTATGCCACTGCACCCGATTGCCTTCGGCGGTTCAACGGAAAGTGCCTCGAGGAGCTTTGATCCAGGCCCCCTACCTATCCAATTCTGATGATAAATTACAGGATGCGTTTAAAAGATTAATCGCATACGGCCCTCCGCATTAATGCTCGTGGGGGCATCAATAATTAGCGGGTGACTAAACTCCGTTGAATTTGATGCTCTGTTTATCTTATCCAATTTTTCTTCTGTTCTTTCAACCTAGTCGCTGCGCCTAAAATTGATAGAGTTTAAAATTGCCTTCTACTAATATACTTAGTTTAATACTCTTTACTAAGACCTATTTTACTGCTTCATCACCTGGAACTCAATAATCGTTAAGCCGCCTAAATCTCGATTCCAAAATGAATTCATAGAATCAGGGCTACACCCAGCCCTATTGCTGTTACTATAAGCCCGGCTATTTCGCTCACTGAGTAACGTTCATGTAGAACAGCAATCACTAAGAGCACAGATGCTGGAACTGATATTATTGTGACAATTCCTGTCAACGCTGTCCCATAATTTGTGATGAAAACTCCATATGAAGCATTTGCAACACCAGCCAGCGAGCCCCCCAGAAATGCCATCATCGCAGCCTTTCTTTGAATGCTGGAAATAGCCTTCCTTCCGATGCTCAGGAAAAGTGTTACGACGAATGCCGTGAGGTAAAGAAGGAAAGTGTAGAATATTGGGTCTCGAATGGAGACCGTAGAGAAGAATACCCATTCTAGAGCCCAGAGTACTGGGGCGAGAACAACGAGGATGAATGGTATACCTATGGATATGTTCCTAAGCTTGAATTTCGATGATCCTAGCAGGATGATGCCAACGAGAGATATAACAAGCCCAATTGTTATATATCTGCCGGGGTAAATTGACGTAATCAGGGCACCGAATATCAGAATTAGCGGTCCTTGAAGATTGAAGACAGTGCTTGATATTCCTGCGTGAACTTTCTTCATACCACCGTATCCTGACAAATATCCAAAAGCTCCAATTGAACCCGCAATTACAACGACAGCAACGGACGACCCGAATGTTACGAAGGAGAATTTCAGCGGTATGAATATCAACTGCTCTATAAGCATAGTGAAAACTATACCACCGATGTATATTGCAGTGAAGCCCTCGACAGCAGAGTCCCTTAGTCCTACTTTCGCCAACGGGATTGCTCCCGAGAAGCCTAATGTGATCAGAAATATCATAAGAAGCTCCGCAAAGGCCATTTTAGGCCGATACCTTCCTTAAATAATAAGTTCTTTGGCTGTTGTTACCATAAAGAGTTTCAACAGGTGATTCTTCGCAGCACGCGCTATCATGAAATAAATATCGAATTTCAGCAGTCTGAATGGGCACTGTAAAATAATGTTGGGGGAGGAATCTAACTCAGAGAATAAACTAATGTCTTTACCCATTCATCGTTAAGAGTTCATTCTACACAACCTTAATCTGCCAAAGTCAAATGGCGTATCATGAAAGAACCCATAAAAGTGCAATTAGGTGGAGGGATGGTATGAATACGCTTCAGCAAAAGAAGGCGAGGCAATTCGCAGATCTGCATAAATCGCCAAGGATGTTGGTACTTCCAAATGCATGGGATGTGCCAAGTGCAAAGATATTCGAGAATTCTGGATTTCCTGCTGTGGCGACAACAAGTGCTGGAATGTTCGTTTCACTTGGATTTCCCGATGGAGAGGAAATAGGAAGAAGAAGATTCCTGTCAGCAGTCAAAATTATTTCAAGTGTTCTAACCGTCCCTTTGTCTGTTGATGCTGTAGCAGGCTTCGGAAAGAACTTAAAAGAACTTAAGCTTACAATAAAGGGGATTATAGAAGCAGGAGCCGTAGGACTTAACATCGAAGATTTTGAACATGAAACAGGCAAACTTTTCCCGCTAGAAACACAACTGGAAAAAATACGTGTGATAAAAGATGTTGGGGAAGAGGTAGGTGTGGATTTGTTCATAAATGCAAGGACAGATGCACTTCGGTTTTTCAAAGGCAGCGATGAAGAAAAGTTCATGGAGGCATTGGAGAGGAGCAAGAAGTTCAGGGATGCCGGAGCTGGCTGCGTATACCCTATGGGTCTCGTGAAGAGGGAGGACATTGAAAAATTTGTGAGGGAGATGAATGGTTTTCCTATCAACGTGATGATAAGGAACACAACTCCAACACTAAGGGAGATGGAACATCTTGGCGTAAAGAGGGCTAGTTTTGGGCCAGGCGCTATCTATTCTGCAATGGGATTGCTCAGACGGATTTCAAGTGAAGTGCTCAATGAGGGAAAAACTGAGGCCCTTACAAAAGACGCTATAACATACGATGAACTTGTCGCGTTGACAAGAAAAACGAATGACTAATAAAATTTCTTGTCATGCTTCAGGTTCTTTCAAGCTTTAGCTTCTTTAGCGCTATCTCCTCATTTATCTGCTTCATTTGTTTTTCTGCCCGTTTATGCGCCTCCATCAACTCTTTCAGTGATTTCAGGTATGCCAGCTTGTCCCTTACGTATGCTGCTCTCTCATTCAGGTATTCGTCAATTGTCACTCCATCCTCTTTCACATTGTCTAGAATCTTTTCCATCGTTGGAACGGAAAGGCCAAGATTCATCAATTCTTCAAAGTACCTTGAAACTTTAAGGAACTGATCCACGGTCATATCCCTCCTTCGGATGAGCGCTATCTGGGAAGATATCTCGACTATCTTCTTTACGTCAAAGTTCGAGTGTTTCAACCCCTCAACAGTGTTCCTTATAGCGTTCTCATCTTCAGCTCCTCCAGAAAGTTCCTGCTTGAGATAACTTGAGAACGCTATTTCCCTTTCTAGACTCTTTTTCTTCTCTTCCACTTCCTCAAGCTCCTTTCTCAACCTGCCCAGTCTCTCTGTAAGTTCCAGGCTCTGAATTTCCTTGCTCTTAATTTCCCTGTTTAATTCCTTTCCTCTTTCCACCATGTCATCAAGAGCCTTCGGTATATCCACGTATTCTATGTTGCCATACTTGGAAAGGTTCATCATTTTCTCTGCAGTCTTTACAAACTTTGATCCATTCTCATCCCCGAGCGAATAGATTTCATTCACTATCCGTATGATTTTATCCCTGTCTTTATCCTTAAAAATTTCGTAATATTGGTAACCTTCAACTATATCGTGTGGGGTTATTTCCTTGTCCCTGATTAGAAATGCTAGCTCCTTGAGTTCCTGGGCTATGTCATTTCCAAGATCCATGTTTATGTAACCTTGTTTCCACTCCTCGATCACCTCCTCAACCGAGCTGAGTGAAATTCTTTCCTCCAGGGAGATGTCCTCAAGTTTCCTTCCATTCACGAATTTCACAATAACCCTATTTTTAGTCTTTAACGGAACTGAACTCATTCAAGTTTCAAGGAAAACCCGATATATAACTGTTATTTCTTATGGCTGTAAGTATCCACTGATGGACCATTTTCCTGTTAATGAGCAATAACTAGCAAATGCAATATATTCCATTGGTCTTTCACGTTTGAATCTTCTATGGAAATCGAAAGACTTAAAGTCGGTCCTCTGCAAACAAACTGCTATGTATTGGTAGAGGACGGAAAGTGCATAGTGATCGACGCAGGAGGAGATCATGAAAAGATAATTGCCTTGCTGGAGAGAAGGGGAATAACGCCTCAGGTGATCCTGGCAACACACGGACACTTTGATCACATCCTTTCTGTCACTGCAATCAAATCAAGATTCGGCGCCCCCTTCCTGATCAGCAAGAAGGACATGGAAATTGTGAGCGGCTTCGAACAATTTGTGGAGAAATACATAGGATTTGATCCAGGACCTGCCCCAATTCCGGACGATTACATTGAAGACGGCACAACTTTCAGACTGGGTAATAATAGCATCGAAGTAGTTGAGACACCTGGACACACACCAGGGAGCTGTTCGTTCATAGTTGAAGACAAGATTTTCACAGGTGACTTCATTTTCAAAGGCACGATAGGCAGGACTGACTTTGGGGGATCGTACAAAGATATGGCAGCCAGCATAGAATGGGCGAAGAGGCTCAACCGTGACTTAAATGTATTTCCAGGACACGGAGATCCTACTACCATAGAGGATGAAAAGAGGAGCAACCCATTTTTTAGAGGAAATATACCTGCAGAAAAGTAACGTACTGATGGCAGTTGTCTGAATGCTCCCAGTTAATGCAGGAGATCTGCAACCTTGACTGATTTGCCATCTTTAAGTACTTTGATATCGTTCTCGAAGTCCGCCTTTATTGCCAGGTTCCTTGCTTTACCAGTATCTATCAGGAAGTATGATCTCTTTTCCCTTCCGTCCATGACAACCCTGAACTTGTTTGATATTTTCCCCTCGGACTCATACCCATATATCGCAAACTTTCCTGAATCTATATAAATTCGCCTCTCTACTTTGCCGTTCTTCGTAACTGTTTCGTAATCTTCCATGCCTGGGGAACGTGCATTGATGTATAATGGTAACGCAGGTAATAAAGAGATTTTCAAACAATTGAAGTTAACAAAATATTTTTAACTACGTCTTATTCTTAGAACTATGAGGATAGTCATTCACGAAAGGACTGGTCCCTATAAGATGAAAGTAAGGGACCTGCCAGGTGCTGAGAAATTAGATCCCAACTCAAAGGTCTTGGATCTTCCCATAGAGTTCTGTGGGTGTGGTCTGTCGCACGACAAGCCATTCTGTGATGGAAGCCACAGAATAACGAGAGATGAAGAACCAACACACATCTACACATACAATGAATCAAAGGAAAGAATCATTGCGGGGAAATTCTACAAGCCTGAAGGAAAAGTCTGAACGATTTTATTTTCGGGTAAAGAAGACATATTATATTAAATTACTAAGTATTTTTTATATACTAATAACCTCTTTCAATTAATGACAAGCAATTTAGGTAACAATAGGATCAGCCCAAGTCTAATTCTAACTGGCAAGGAAGTCAGGGATGGGGCTGGAGTTAAACTTTCAAGACTCTTTGGGTCCCAAAGGACATTCCAATTCACTGATCCATTCCTGCTTTTGGATTACTTTGGGTCTGACAAAAAGGAGGATTACGAGATGGGATTTCCCTGGCATCCGCACAGGGGCATTGAGACATTGACATACCTGCTGAAGGGAAAGGTTGATCATGAGGACAGCATTGGCAACAGCGGGACAATACATCCTGGGGAGATACAATGGATGACAGCTGGAAGTGGAATATTCCACCAGGAGATGCCCAGTTCATTTAGCCAAGATAGGGAGATGCTCGGGTTTCAATTGTGGATAAACCTGAGAAGAAAGGACAAGCTTTCTAAACCAACTTACAGGAGCATCGATGTAAACCACCTAAACAAGCTCCAGTGGGAAAGGAATGAAATAAAGGTGATTTCCGGAAGCATACTTGGAAGCGATAATCCTTCAATGCAGCGACACAGCCTTGACGTGAGCTACTTTGACATAACATCAAATGGAGGATCGCTTGAGATACCTAAACAGGAAGCGTTCACATCCCTTATAATTCCGATTGAAGGAAGCCTAAAGGCTAATGGTAAAGAACTAAAGAAACTAGAGGTCGCTGTTTACGATTCCAGAGAAGGAGTGATAAAGGTGGATGGTGAAGGAAGACACAGATACATCTACATTTCTGGAAGGAGGACAAATGAGCCAATCAGCTGGTATGGTCCGATTGTCATGAACGACTGGAAGGAGATTGAGGATTCATTCAGGGAACTTCAAAACGGGACTTTCATAAGGGACAGGAACCCAAGCTTCAACTCCTTCTAGAGGTAAAGGCTTAATGAATATTGAACAAGAAAAGCCATAACTAGTCTTACGGAATACACCTCGTATGAAGCTCTTGGTCCCGTTCAAACTTGATGAAAAATACAGGAAGATAGGAAGGGAGATCATAGGGGAGGAGAACATAATATGGTTTCCTGAAACTGGAGATGCTGATGTGCTGCTCATAAGGGGAAATGATTTCCCGCGGAACAGGAAGTTCAAATTCATACAGGCTGTGAGTGCGGGTACAGACCATATAAACCTGGAAAGTATTGATTTGGAAACGATAGTGGCAAGTAACGCAGGTGCATATTCAATTTCGGTTGCAGAACACGCAATAGCTCTCATGCTGGCTCGGTCTAAAAATATATCAAATTTCGAACATGAAACAAGGAATGGCATCTACAAACCCAGACCTACCAGACTTCTCAATGGAAGAACCCTGGGAATAATAGGGTATGGAGGAATAGGCAGCAGGACGGCAGAAATTGCAAAGACCCTTGGGATGAGGGTCGTTTCAATTGCCAGGGGGCACAAAGATGAGTTCTCTGACGAGTTCCTCTCGTTAGGGGAGCTAGACGTATTGCTGAAAGAGGCAGATTACGTACTGATATCCATACCGCTAACCAACAGGACCCTGGGTCTTGTCGGGAAAAGGGAACTTGAACTGCTCAAGAAGGATTGTACAATAATCAACGTTGCAAGACCGGAAATAGTGAAGAAAAATGAAATGCTGGAATTTCTTGATAATAACAAGGATGTCTCCTATCTTACAGATGTATGGTGGGGAGAACCTGGGCTAGACGGTTCAAGACGCGAAAATGTTGTCATTACTCCCCACATAGCTGGCGGCCTTTCCGGCGAGATAATGGAATTTTCCTACAGATGTGCATTTGAAAATATAAAGAGATATATGGACGGGAAAGAGCCAAGAAATATAGTGAAGAGGGATGAAGGACTTTTCATAGACAGGGAGAAGATTGGCATATAGATGAGATTGCTCCATAACCGGTACTTTAGCTGTTGCAGTGGGAGAAAATCTTTTTAGTTCTTTGAATTGAAGAGGTATGGCAACTGAGATAACAAAGGTTAGAAGGCATCCAGAGAGAGGGAGTTACGATAAAGAGGTCCTACTGGATATTCTTAAAAATGGCCTTGTTTGTCAGGTTGCATTTCAACAGAATACTCTTCCCTTCATAATTCCAATGACTTACTACAATGATTCTAATTACATTTACATTCACGGGAGCCCTGTTGCGAGAATATCCAATACTCTCAGGGACGGCCCCACTGTAGCAATTTCTGTCTTGGAACTGAATGGATTGGTTCTTGCAAAAGGACTCGCTGACAATTCAATGAACTACAGGTCAGCAATAATATTCGGAAAACCGGAAGAGCTAATTACTGAGGAGGAGAAGATGTCTTTCTTCAAGGAGTGGATTGATCGCCTTGTTCCTGGAAGAAAGGAGAGTACTGCATTGCCTAATCACGATGAACTGAAGAATGTCACTGTTTTCAGGGTGAAACTAGATCAATTCTCCGTAAAGATCAGGAAGGGTGGACCTTCAGAGGTAAGGAATGATCCAAACATCTGGTCAGGTGTTGTTCCCCTTTCCATAAGAGCACATGATCCGGTATTTGCGTCCGATCCCCGGGTCCCCGAATACGTGAAGGAATTCATAGAAAGGAAGAATGATGAATGGAAGATGAATAAAAAGAGCTGAGCAATACTTCAATCTATACTGCATTCATACACATTGGAAACACTCCGGCAATTCCTCATTTCAGCTCTTCTTCTTAAGCCAGCTGAACACCTCTCTATAGAATTTTTCCACGTGCTTCTTTTCCCTGAAACCGTGCCCTTCCCTGGGGAAGAGCAGCAGCCTGACATCCTTTCCCTTGTCCTTAAGTGCTCTGTAAAACTGATAGTACTGCCCAACTGGAACGTAGGGGTCTTCAATTCCATGAGCAAGAAGAACTGGCGTCTTAACATTATTCGCAAACCATATGGGAGAAAACTTAAGGAATTTGTTGAATTTGTACGGGTCCTCGTTGTAATGAATGCGATCCCAGGTAGGAAGGTTACTTACGCCATGGAAGCTGATCCAGTCGGAAATTCCGAACATTGAAACTGCCCCCCTGAAGATGTGCGTTTGAGTGATCGCCCAGGCAGACATGAAGCCTCCATAAGATCCTCCTGTGATGAATATCTTGTTCCTGTTCAGTCCCTTCTCCCTCACAAGGAATTCAACTCCGGAGATAATGTCCTGGAGGTCCATACCACCCATGTCGCCTAAGTTCAATTCCGCATATCTCCTCCCTCTTCCTACGCTTCCCCTGTAATTAGGGAGGAATACAGAATAACCGTGAGATAGGTACAAGGTTGCATCACTGATGAATGAATCTGTTGAGGACCCAGTAGGTCCTCCATGAACCATTACCATCAGTGGTGCATTCTTTCCTGCGGACCTGAATATACCTGTGATCTCCAGGCCATCCTTTGACTTCCAGGTGACGGTCTCAGAATCATATCTCTTGCATCCTTCAAGCTCCCTGTTGATATTCGTTATCTTCCTTTCCTTTCCACTATTGAGGTCGATCATGAAGAGTTCATTCGGCTGACTGGAACTCTCAAATGAAATGACCGCCTTTCCATCTGAAATTGAAAACGAGGGTGACCACGGCCTGTGAACTGACCCGAATTTTGACCACAGTGTCTTCTTCCTTCTTCCGGAAAAGAGGTAAAGAGTGAATGTCCCTCTTCTGTTTGATAGGCCATAAAACTCCCTTTCACTCTTCCACCTCACTTCAGAATAGCTTTCCTCATCTCCTTCAGTCAAATTTTCTGACTTTAGGCTTTTGAGATCTATGCCAATTATATCGCCTGAATTTACTCCCCTGTCACTCCAAAGGGATTCAAGCAGTACAAGCTGCTTGTTATCTGGAGACAGCCTTGGTTTTGCCAGCTGCCTGTCTTTTTTAGAGTAAATTTTCCTGATCCTTCCGTCCTTCAGGTCTATCAGTGATGCCACTGCTTCGTACCACGACCACTCGTAAGGCAGTGATGATGTTATCGCCGCCACATAGCCACTGTTTACGTCATATTCCCAAACCTGGACACCTTTTGTGATCCTCTTAAGTCCAGTTCTAAGGTCGAACCTCCAGAGGGAATCAAACAGTGGGTCTTCTTCAAAGAAGTAACCGTCGTCCCCCTTTTCCTTGTCCCCTGCTTTGGTGTCCTTGTCCTTTTTGATGAAAATAAGGGCCTCTTCCCCTTCCCAGGATAGACTATCCGCTGCCCCGTCGACTACAATCTCCTGCCCCGATTCGTTATCCAGATCGTATACATTAAGCCTGTAATCTTCCCCTTTCTTTGAGAGGTATGCAATTCTTCTTCCTGAAGGACTGATCTTTGGAGAGAAGTTTGACCAGTCCTGTTGGGAGAATGACCTTAATTTTCCATCCTTCGTGGAGAGAACTGCCACTTCGGAGGGTGGTTCTTCCTTGTATCCCTTATACCTTCCGTAAATTGAGAATGCTATCTTGGAGCCATCATTAGAAAAGTCAACATCTGAAGCATTCTTGGATTTCAGCAGGTCGTCAATTGAATGATTGCGCATCTTTACCATGGAATTCACCTTTGGATGTGAGAATTTGCCAGACGTATTAAGGTTGTTGGAGACAGCAGTTTCGTGACAATCAGATACTGCCTGAATTGGGTTCTGTGTTACTTATGGCGAATCCAACATTCCACCAAAAGTTTTTCATTTGGATCTGAAGTCCCTCTCTACATTCTCCCTGAAACTCTTGTCCTCTGTGAATTCCGCTGCAACATCGCTTAGAGCATCTATTACAATAGAAAGTGCCTCCTTTGCCCTCTTCGTTCTTGCAGCCTCGAGTGACTCCCTGGAATGCCATGGCGTCCCCTCATCTGCGATCTGGAATCCGACTTCAAGTGCAGGAACCACCTGTGAAACGTTTGCGAAATCAGTTGAACCATGTGGTTGCAGTGAAAATGTTTCATCTAGAGTTGGACACTGCACGCCCCTTGCAAGTAGACTTTCCCTCACCTTCTCAGAAAGGGACCTGTTTATCTTAGTAGTTGAGAACAGGGGCCCGATTTTTTTGACTGTGTAAGTGGTTTCCGTTGCAATTGCGCATCCTTGAACTATCTTCATGAATCTGGCCATCAGTTCCTTGTGGTAGTCCAAGTCTGATGTCCGTATGCCATACGTAAGGACAGCTCTTTCAGGGGTAACATTAGATGCAGTTCCGCCTTCCTTGATTATTCCATGCATCACAAAATTCGCATCACGCCTGACGTGCTGTCTCATCATGTTCACAGCGTTGTAAGTAAGAATAGCTGCATCGAGTGCACTTCTCCCGTTGTTTGGGCTTGCGGCCTCATGTGCTGCTACGCCCTTAAACGTAATCTCAACATCCTGAACAGCGAGAGACTGACTTCCAACGTTCCATCCGTCGCCGGGATGTGAGCCAAGGACCAAATCAACATCCTTGAACGCTCCTCCTTCTGCCATTATAACCTTTGATCCTGCCCACTCGCCAGATCCCTCTTCATCTGGCGTTCCGACGACCATAATTGTTCCATTTGTTACCTTCTCCGCTGACTTGATTGCTGAAAAAACTGCTGAAGAAGCTATCAAGTTATGGCCACAAGCGTGGCCTATTCCTGGAAGGGCGTCGTACTCAGCAAGGAATGCTATCCTGGGCCTACCACTTCCTATTGCCTTTTCTGCCTTGAAGGCGGTGGGTATTCCCATGAATCCTCTCGTTACCTTGAAACCATGAGATTGCAGGATGCCCATAATTATATTTGAAGATTCGAATTCCTTGCTACCTACTTCGCTGAGTTCATGAATTCTCAGGGCAAGCTTCCAAAAATCGAAATTCTCAGCCTCTCCATAACTTGTCATAAATTTTGATGCAAAACATTGCTAAAAACATTTAGATAATGATCTTAATGTTTCCTGGAAGTGTCAATGGCCTGAAATGCATGTTCATATTTGATGAGTTGTCAACAGGAATAGGATTGCAGATAGAGTTCCGAAAGCTATAATGACGTACCCTTGAAAGAATCTAAGCTTTGCCTGCGGGGCCCTGCTTATTATCCGCGATCCTAGAACAGCACCTATCATCGCTCCCGTTATAAGCGATGGTGCGAGGTAGATACTTTCCAGACCAGTATAATAGAAATGAATGGTGGCTCCGACAGCCGATACAGGCAGCATTGCAGCAATGATTGTTGCGAAGGCAATTTTTGGCTTCACTCTTCTAACTGCAGTCAGGTATGTGCCCATGATACCTCCAATTCCTATCCCCATGAAGCCTGATATCACCCCCGCAACTAATGAAAGAATTCCTGTTTCTTTCAGATGATCTCCTGCATCTCTATAATATTCCACCCCTCCTCTTGTCTGCGCATGCGTGGAGTAGATTGAGAAAATGCCTATGAATATTACAATTATGCTGAATACACCCTTGAAGATGCCAGGAGAGATGTAAGTTGTCACAATTGATCCTATGACTGAGCCCAACACCGCAATTGATCCGATAACGACAAACATCTTCATGTCAACAAGTAGCTTTCTCATGTCCTGTATGGATCCAGAAAGTGAGCTGAACACAATGGCAATCAGGCTTAACCCTGCTGCATCCAGTGGATTCAATCTGAAAATATAGATCAGGAAGAGTACATTTATGACTCCGCCGCCGATCCCTACAATGTTCCCTATCATTGCAACTATCAAAGCTAAAGCGAACACCGCTGCGATTACGGCCAATAGGAACATCTAAAAGATAATTGGCGCAGATATTTAACTTAGGCCACGGACCGGGCGTCTGCTTGACTTCGGATTATTGCTGAATTGCATTAAGTATCATTACCAAACGGTAGTAATATAAAATCATACGAACCCTGCTTCTACAAGTCTATCTATCAATCTCATCCCAAGTGATTTATTATAGAGCAGCGCAACTGCAACTGCCCCTATAATCACGGCAGTCAAAATAGTGACAATTAACGCAAGAGTTACGAATCCCGCTTCAAGAACTCCGAAAGAGAATGCAACTAACACCCATGCAGGGAGGGCAGGTAAAAGTGATATCATCTGCTTCAGGTTGAGCTGGCCCGGCATCATGAGGTCCTCCTTTATCTGGAATGGGTTTAAGAATGCAGAGATGTATACAACGATTATCATAAGTGATGGTATGACGACTAATAGCAATAGGCCAAAATTCAATGCCTGCTCGTTTCCGTGAACGGCAAGGAGGAAGCTAGCGATCGCAAGTGGAGACAGTAGAACAGCCATCGAAAGTGATTTTGCCACCAATATAGCCCTGAGATATTTGATCGGGCTTCTGGTCATGAAGCCTAGCCACAGCCGCTCATTTCCCAGAATCCCCATAGTGAAAAACATCACTAGAATTATGGAATATATTGAGAGAATGAAAAGTGCTATTTCCTGGGAATGGAGTGGAAGCGACAATTTGAAACCAAATGCGTAATAATATAGGGCTGCCAGGACAGCAGTCACAATCACTCCCTTATACAACTTGAACCTTCCAGACCTGTATGACCCGCCTCCCCCCATTGAATTCATCCTACCCGAAATCTCAACAACGAAGAAATTCTCTGCCAAAATCGCACTGTTTGGCGACATCCCACTGAACCTTCTGACGTGCTTTACTTGACCCGAAGAGAATCTTGTGAACGTCTTCATCAGGTCTAGATCAACCCTTGAGAGTGACCTGAATGCGAGAGGAACAGTCACGCACGCTAGTGCAACCGATGAGATAACTGCATACACCGCGTGACCAGAATATATGGCAGCAGGAGAAAATGGAAATCCCAGAAAGACAGAAAGGGACCATGCTGCAAGAACTGCCGCAAGCAGAACCCTGATGGGCGTCTTCAGCGAATATGTTATTGGACCGAGGGACGTAATAACCAATGTCAACGAGATAAAATCAACCAATGCCAATATCAAAACTGATCGTAAACTTGAAAATGAATAGGCTAGAACGTAAATTAGGATGAGCCCGAAACTTAACAGCTGAACAACAAAGAGAGAGAAGGCCAAGTCTGTTCTCTTCAACGGAAGGGTGAAGAGGAAATCCCTGTCTGACTTAAGAACTGCTATTCCTCCGCTCATTATTGGGAGTATCATAAAGAATGCGAGAAAGGCTGGGCCATAGTAGTAATAGATGCCTGAAGACGAACCTGTCTCGAAGCTTACGAATAGAGCATAGACCATGAGCACCAGCATTACACCTAGGAGTTGCTTCGAGAATCTCGAGAGGATCACGAACTTCAGAAGTTTATATGACATCAGTTAACATCCTCGCAACAACACGTTCAATGGGTTCTCCTTCCTTTCCAAGATTTTTCAGTTCACCTAGCGTCCCAGTCCAAACAACCGAACCGTGTGAAATCATAACGACCCTTTCTGTCAGTCTTGTTGCAACTTCCATTATGTGCGTTGATACTAGCAGTGTAGCCTTCAGTCCCTTTAGAATATCTATCACTGTTTCCTGCGTAGGAATGTCAAGATAATTAAGTGGCTCATCCAGAAATAGAACCGATGGATCGTGAATTATAGCAAGCGCCATTGCAAGTTTCTGCACATTACCCCTTGAAAGTCTTCCAACCTTAGCCTTCTCATACTCCCTCAGTTGAAGGGAATCTAAGAGGCGATCCACTTTTTCTGAGACGTTGTCAACACCCCTCAGGGCACCTATATATTCCATGTTCTCCCTTACGCTGAATGATCTGTATGGTGAAGCATCATCTGGAAGATAACCCATCATCCTGCGAGCCTCTTGAGACTGGGGTGCATACCCGCCGATCTTAACATAGCCCGAGTTAGGACTGAGTAGGCCCACTAATATCTTCAGTGTTGTAGTCTTTCCGGCGCCATTTGGACCCAGGAGCGCACATCTCTCACCAGGTTCCAGCTTGAACGTGAGACCTTTTAATGCCTGTACATCACCGTAATTCTTTGATATGTTGTTTAGTTCAACCGATGGGGGAAGAAATGACTTTTCCATCTATTCACACTCCAGCCACAACTTCATTTCCCTTTTCCCTTGGGACGTGGTTAAGGTCAAAGGGACCAAAATGACTCCATAATATACTATATGAGCTCGAATTGGCACCGGTACTCATACCTCGCAATGTTAGCCGATGATTTAACCGTTCTGGCACTAGGCATTATCGCCACTACAGGCAGAAAAATGGGTTGGAGAGAGACTCAATGTATGTGCTCCTCTTCAACATAAACTCAACTTGCTTCCTTCTTAATTTCAGTTAAATGACGAGTTTCCTGACTTATTGACAGAAGGATCAATAGATATTGCTCTGAAATTGCGTGCTTAGAGGCTTGGAAGGGAACAACTGAGACAAACTAAAGACCAATACCTCCGTCTACTACAAGCGTTTGTCCCGTAATGAAACTGTTCTCAGAATCTATCAGGAACTTTACTGCATTTGCAATGTCTTCAGGTTCCCCCCATCTTGACATTGGGGTCATTTTCTTTATCTTGTCATAAAATGATACATCATTCCACCCGCCCTTGTTCATGTCAGTCCTAACATATCCCGGGGCTACGCAGTTGACCCTAATCCGAGGTGCAAGTTCCTTGGCAAGTCCCCTGGTCAGGTGTATGATGGCTGCCTTTGATGCCTGATATCCGTGTGCCCAGGGATCGGCCCTGAAACCATAAACAGACGATATGTTTAATATTGAACCGTTGTCCTCTATGATGTTGTGAAGATTTCTAACCAGGTAGAAAGGTGCGGATAGATTCAGTCCAATGATCCTGTCCCACTTCTCGTTGTCGATATTCTTTAATCTGCTTCCATCATATATTCCTGCGTTATTTATCAGTGCAAAAAGTTTGTTGCCACTCTTCTTTATTTCTGAAGTAAACGCCTCCAGCTGTGATGTATTTGACAGGTCCACCTGGTAACTTATTGCAGATACACCAAAGGAAGTAATGGCTCTCTCTGAATCCTTCGCCTCCTTTACGCCAGAGTTGTAGGTAAAAATGATATCATATCCAGACTCCGCCAGTTTTAACGCTATTGCCCTTCCTATTCCCCTGTTCCCGCCAGTTACAAGAACTGTCCTGCTTTTAGCGCCTTTAGACATTGAAATCATGACTAAATCATTGTAGATAAAACTTGAGTGGCTTCCTGCTCCTGCTATTCGTTAGAAGCGATTTCTGAATTTCGCACAATAGAATATCCATATCATTGGCATAGGTCCCTCACTGTTAAATTCTCACAGATTGCAGTAATCGGGAAGATCATTATTTCTCGGTTTCAACTCAAGGAATCCTTGATTGAAACAGTATGGGACCTGAAGAGTGTTCTATACGATTTTAACGAGTTTGACCTGTTAGACCATCGAATGTACTTCAATGCTTTTATTGTTAGTGGTGCATGTAAATACTTAAAATTGAATCCCTACAGAATGTCCAGTGACGATCTGGAACAGCAAATACTTTTTATTTTGCATCTCATAGGCGGGAATGACCCAAATAGAGGGGAATTCTCTCAAGTCTGGAATAGTCGGCTTTTGGGGGATCGTATTTTTCTCGGTTGTAGCCATGGCGCCTGGAAGCATCTATTTACTCGCTTCTACAACTTCACTTGTCTACGCTGGGGAGGCAGCCCCACTTACGTTTATTGTCGGAACCGTACTCATGTTCTTCAACGTCATTGCAGTGTACATTTATACCACTAAGGTAGCAAACGCAGGAGGGTTCTATAAGTTCGTTGAGAAAGCCACAAGAAATTCAACGCTTGCAAGAATTACGGCCTGGATACAGTTTTTAGGCCAGATGCTGCCTTTTGTCATAGGAGCTACTGTATTTGCTTGGTTAATAGATGTCAGCGCTAACGTACTCTTTGGAATCGCACTTCCAATATACGTTCCATTTCTTGCAAGTTCACTCACGATTGTATACCTGTTCCTGGTTACTTATTTCGGAGTAAAGGTCTCCGTCAGGCTCGCAATAATAGTGGGCATTGCACAGATGGTCTTCGTGTTCATAGCAGGGGTATACATACTTCTTCATTCTTCTTACAACACAGTTCAGGTTTTCAACATCCAGAAGTCATCTGGAGGTATATACGGATTCTTTGTCGGAACCATTACCGGGCCTGTTACTGCCTATATCGGCTACTCATCTGTGGTGGGATTTGCGGAGGAAGCTAAGTTCCCCAAGACAACCATGAAGAAGGCAATAGTAGCATCACTTCTAATTACTGCAGTTTTTGAGACGCTCATTATGTATGCAATCACGGTAGGAACCTCCCCATCGAATATATCGGCAATTGCGAACACTTACGCCCCTGCCCTTTTTTTGACGAAGCAGTATATGGGAATCGCCTTCGCCTCAATTGTGCTTGCTGTAGCTCTTGTCGGTGAAATAACATCCCCATTAACCTTTGGAAGTTCAGCTGCAAGAGTTGGGTTTGCATTATCCAGAGATGGGTTCTTCCCCAGGTCCTTTTCCAAGATACACAAGAAATTTGGTACCCCTTATGTGTCAACAATATTCGTTTTCATATTCTCACTAGTCGTGAGCATTATTACCCAAGCCGTTCTTGTCTCATATTATGGCGTAGAAACCGGCTTCTTCTACTCCATCATATTCTGGGTCGTAGCCCTTACATTCATGAATCTTCTTTACCATGCTATCGTCAATGAAACTTTACCTATACTCATGCACAGGCTAAAGGAACTCAACATTGTCAAGCACATCATAGGGCCAACTATAGGAACAGTCATTTCAGGTGTTGTCTTCTACTACACATTCCTCGGTATTTCAAGCCCATTGGTTTACATCGTACCCATCATAATATTCTGGTTGGCCTTAGGGATCTTTCTTGCAGTAAGGAAGAGGGGAGTGAAAAGTCCTGATTTAGATCCTGGCAATATGGATTCTTCCCATGTTGAGAAATAACTGATATGGGAGGTTAAGATCACCGAATTTCAACCTTAGGAAGTAGCTTGAGCTTTCCACTCGAGAGTGGTAGAATTCGTAAAAACAGTAGTACCAAGAATCATAATTATTCACATCTTCTGCCGTAGTTAAAATGAACGGTCCGTTTGGGCTCAACTCCAAAATAACTTCGCGTCTCAACAATGGATTTAGCGACATAGCGCCGTAAAGGAAATAAGTAGGTTGGCATTTGACATTCCATATGTTTACTTTTATAACGCGACGCCCCGAACGGGATTTGAACCCGTGTCCCGAGCTCGACAGACTCGGATGATAGGCCACTACACTATCGGGGCTTTGCGTCGTATAGAATGAGTTTATTTAATTCTTTCTTGAAATGAGTTGGCCGGAAACAACCTGTAAAGGGCATTGATCTCTCCTTCAAGTATGTGAGAGACAGCAAAGCGAGTGAAAGGATACCATAAACCTCTCATCTTGATGTCCATTCTAATCAAAATCTTGTCCTGATAAACCTGGAAGACCTGATATCCCTTTAGCGGCCCGGTGCCGTATTTGATCATCATTGAAAGGTCCTCCTTCCTTCTGCCTATCCATTCCATCTGTTTCTTATTTCGAAATGCAAGGATGGATTCCCTGTTATTCTGGTCGATCCTCCTGATATCAAGATGCCCTCTCCATACCTTGGTGTCATCAATGCTCTCTATAAGTTTCTGGAAGGCGTCCTCCGGCGGTTCGTTGAGTGGGAATTCATAATAGAACCTCACTATGTCAAATAAGTTCCTCAAATATAATATTTTGAATCGGCTATTTCATTTGGTTAGTTTTCTTTTTAAGACAAAGAATAAATTGGTCCGACGTATTGCGCTCGATGGAAAAAAATCTGTTCGATTCCAGTAATGTAAGTAAGATAGGATTAGGGACTTGGCAAATGGGCCTGAAGGGCTGGGGGAGCGGTTACGAAGAAGATGAACTGGTTCAAGCACTCAGGACTGGAATTAAGAATGGATTGAACTTCATAGATACTGCAGAGATTTATGGAATGGGAAAATCTGAGAGTCTGGTCGGAGAGGCGCTAAGGGAGTTCGACAGGAAGGAGTTTTTTGTTGCTACAAAGATCGCAGGTTTCAATGCAACTTCAAAGAAAGTCAAAATCAGTCTTAAAGGAAGCCTGAATAGGTTGAAACTGGATTATGTTGACCTGTATCAGGTCCACTGGGAGCCAAGCATATATACCAATCTTTCAGAGCTTTTCAGGGAGCTTGAACGTAATGTAGAAGAGGGTTTGATAGGCCACATTGGAGTTTCAAACTTTTCTGCAGAGAACATAAGGAAGGCAAATGAATCAATGAAGGAAAGGAAGATAGAAAGCAATCAGATCAAATTCAACATGGTTGAAAGACCCAATCATTTGCTGATTGACTTCCTGAACTCTAATGAGATCAAGTTAATCGCCTGGAGCCCGCTAGCTCAAGGCTTCCTTTCTGGAAAATACTCCGCAAGCAAAAGGCCAGCTGGTACGGTCAGAAGAATAAACGGTATCTTTAAGCCTCAGAATTTCGAAAGGTTTACTCCCCTGCTGCAGGAACTCCAGAGGATATCGGAGACAAGGAAGATAAGCGTCATCCAGCTCGTTCTCGCATACGAGAAACATCAGGGGGTTCTGCCAATACCCGGATTCAAGAACACCAATCAGGTAAAGGAAATCGTGTCTGCCAATTCAGTCCAACTAACAGAATTCGAAATATCCTCAATCGAAATGGCACTACAACGAAGTGGAATACTTGAAACATCAGTTGGCTTTTATCCCAGATTTCTGCCTAATTCAATTGCAAGACTGGGCTTCCTTTTCATGTGACATAGACAATTGTCGAATGTGGATGTCGGCAAAGGCTAAATATATGATGAAATTGAGTGCTGATAGTAATGAGTTCAATAGTTTCCTACGGATCATATGTTCCTAGGTTCAGAATAAGGGCAGAGGAGATAGCTAAGGAATGGGGGGAGAATCCTGAAAACATCAAAAGTGGACTCTTCATACACAGCAAATCCGTGCCAGGGCCAGACGAGGACGTTCTGACAATATCAGCGGAAGCAGCCAAGAACGCCCTGAGAAGAACAAGCCTGGACAAGAAGAAGATTGGTGCAATCTATGTTGGGTCTGAGAGCCACCCTTACGCAGTTAAACCCACGTCTTCCATACTGGTGGAAGCTCTTGGCCTTTCCTATGACATTCACTCTGCTGACTATGAGTTTGCATGCAAGGCTGGCACAGCTGCAATGCAGAACGTTATGGCAATGGTCGACAGCGGACAGATAGAGAACGGTATTGCAATAGGTGCAGACACCTCGCAGGGAGCACCTGGTGATGCACTCGAATACTCAGCTTCAGCAGGAGGAACAGCATATATAATCGGCAAGAACGGTTTCGCAGACTTCAACGCCACTCTCTCATTCACAACTGATACCCCTGACTTCTGGAGGAGGGAAGGGGAAAAATATCCCAGCCATGGGGGGAGATTCACCGGGGAACCTGCGTACTTCAAGCATGTTCTGACAGCTGCGAAGAAGATGATGGAGAGAGTGTCCACAAAACCAGAGGACTACGACTATGCAGTTTTCCACCAGCCAAATGGAAAATTCCCGACACGGGCGGCGAAGATGCTTGGCTTCAAGGATGAACAGGTTAAGGACGGGCTTCTTACGCCTTACATAGGAAATACTTACTCAAGTTCAATGATGATTGGCTTATCTGCCATCCTTGACAAGGCAGAAAGCGGAGACAGAATTCTTGGCATTGCCTTCGGAAGTGGCGCAGGATCAGATGCGTTCGACATAACTGTAAATGACAGGATCAAATCATTCAAAAGAAAAAATGCGGCAGGCGTGATGGAACAAGTCAACAGGCCTATATGGATAGATTATGCCACTTATGTGAAATACAGGGGTAAGATTATAATGAGGGGGGCGTGAATAATATGAGAGACGTATATATTCTGGGAGTTGGATCAACAAAATTCGGTGAACTATGGGACTCAAGTTTGAGGGAGCTAGCTTCGGAGGCTGGCCTGAAGGCTATAATGGACGCCGGCGTTTATGCAGAAGACGTGGACGCACTCTACGGTGCAAACACTAGTGGAGGACAGTTCGTGGACCAGGAACAGATCGCTGCCCTGATAGCAGACTATTCTGGTATCACGGAATTGAACATCCCTTCAATCAGAATTGAGGCTGGTTCCGCAAGCGGTGGTGCAGCACTCATGCAGGCGTACCTTGCCGTAAAGTCAGGACAGTATGACACTGTGGTCGTGGGGGGAGTAGAGAAGATGACTGATGTCCCATCTGAGGTTGCGACGGAGATAATAGGGGGATCACTGGACGCAGAATGGGAAACATTCTTCGGAGCGACAGAGTGTTCAATAGCAGCAATGATAGCAAGAAGGCACGAATTCGAGGGATCTGCAAAGAGGAGTAATTATGCCGTTTTCCCAGTAATCGCTCATAAGCATGCTTCCATGAACGACACATCTCACTTCAGGAATGTAATAAAGATTGAGGACGTTATAAACGCGTCCACTGTTTCCGACCCCCTGACAGTATTCGACAATGCACCGATTAGCGATGGAGCATCCGCTTTGGTGATTTCAGCAGATCACAAGAAAATTAGCAACGCTGCTCACCCCATAAGAATCAAGTCAAGCTCCGCAGCGAACGATTTCCTTTCCCTGCATGACAGGAGTAAAATTGATACATTCAAGGCAGTCAGGAAGAGCACCAGCAGTGCGTTGAAGGCGGCCAACCTGGAGATAGGAAAAATTGATGGAATCGAGATTCATGATTCCTACAGCATAGCCTCACTTATCCAGATAGAGGAACTGTTCGGCAAGGATGCGAAGAAGATGACGGAAGGGGATGATTTTTACTACAATTCATCGAATCCGCTTAATGTGTCAGGAGGCTTGAAGGCACACGGCAATCCGCTTGGAACCAGCGGGCTATATCAGGCAGTCGAGGCAACCATCCAGCTGAGAGGAAAGGCAGGACAGCGACAGATAAAGGATCCGCGAAACTACTTAATCCACAATATGGGTGGTCTTGGAACAACATCCGTTTCAACCGTTATAGGAGTTGATTAAAGTGAGCGAAGTACCAAGGTTCTGGAGAGAGTCAAGGCACAGATACAGGCTGGTTGGCACAAGATGCCCGAAATGCGATACCCTATACTTCCCCCCAAGGGTTATTTGCCCTTCATGCAGGAGGGAATCTGTCGGGAAGATGGTGGAGGAGGAGATGTCTGGCGAGGGCGAGATATTTTCATTCACGGTAGTACATGACGGTCTTGAGCAGTTCAAGATGCAGATCCCATATATCATGGCAATAATCAAGATGAAGGAGGGACCTTTGGTGACAGGACAAGTAGTGGACTGCTCTCCTGAGGAGATCAAGATAGGAACTAAGGTCACTGCTACATTGAGAAGGGTGAGGGCAGAGGGGAAGGAAGGAATAATACAGTACGGATATAAGTTTACAGTAACCCCATAGCTCATTCCCTATACAGCTGCAGATGTCGCTTCCCAGCATGAAGAGGCGAAACAGATAGTCAGAATGGCTACCAAGGTGGCCCTAAAGATTACTGACTAACTGTGACTATCTGGACGTAAAAGTAAAGTGTCTTACCGACCAGGTATGAGTTACCGTTGAGATAGTAGTAATTACCGGAAACAGCACTTACGTAAGAGCTTGAAGAAAGGATGGTGCCATTGACCACACTCGTATAGTAATAAATGGTTGTATTGTTGCCCGTGCCAGTGATGTTCTCAGCCACAATGCTGAACTGCTTCGTTGAATTGTAAGGGAAATATTGGCCGCCAATAGATGGCTCATTTTCAATGAAAGCATACCATCCGTTGAAACTCACGACGTAGACGCTCCATCCGTAAACCGGGCTCTTCAGTGTCTCCCCCTGGAACGGTGACAAGCCGAATTCTGACTTAAATGCTGTGTAGTTCAGCACCTGATACATCGGGACACTTCCATTTATGCTATGTTTTGTTATTTTGCTAGTATTTTCTAGCCCGTAACCGAGTGCAGGAGGAATTGTTATAACCCCTGACTGACCCTTTGCCATGCCTATTAGGCCATCATCAAACCCCTTTATCATGGACCCTGAACCAACCGTATCGTTAAGAACAGTGAAAGGGGGATGGTATTTGAAATCCGGGGCTTTGGGATACGAGGTGTTGTTGTTTGCTATGCTCGCCATGTTGGTATCGAATACCAGCGGGGTGCCATCCACTATCACGTACCCGTAATACCAGAGCGACACATTATCTCCCTGTTTTATGACATCCAGTTTGGGCTGAAGGTAGTGATACGCTCCGTAAGATGCAACTGGTACCACAATCACCAGTGCGATCAATAGTATTATAAGGGTCCTGAACTGCATTTACTCTGCAACAATATCACAAATAAAAAACTACTCATTTTTCCAGTTGATTTATGGACAGAACGCAAAACATTTCTTATAAAGATTGCTTCAGCGTGATGGATCGAAAGATTGCCTACGGCAGCCTTGTCATTGTTGCGGTAGTTTGGGGAGCAACTTTCCCCATCATCAAGTTATCGCTGACGTTCATCGATCCTATATCCTTCCTACTCTTCAGGTTCGCCATAGCGGCAGTGGTCCTTCTTCCCTTTGTTATAAAGAAGATGAACAAGAGGGATGCCATATACGGAACAATAGTGGGCATCCCCCTCTTCCTTGGTTATGTTACACAGACAGTCGGTCTTCAATACACCTCTCCGTCAATGTCAGGTCTCATCACCGGAATTTACATAGTTCTCACACCAATCCTTTCAATCTTTATCCTTAGAAATGGGCTGGACATGGTCAAGATTTACCTTGCAGTGGCTGCCTTCGTAGGGATGGCACTCATGACCATTTCATCCACCTCAGGCGAGGCACTGGGCAATCTCCTGACTATCGCTACAGCTTTCTGTTATGCATTGCAGTTAGTGCTGACGGAGAAATACCTGAAGACGGGGAACCCTCTCGTTTTCACCTTCTTTCAGCTCATCGTTGTTGCAGTCCTGAGCCTACTGATCAGCCCCGGGTCCGTTCTGAAAGCTGGAATACTTACAAATGGCTACGTCCTGTTTTCTGTGCTCTTCAACGCCATACTTGGTTCGACTTTGGCCATATGGCTGATGAGTGTAGCAATAAGAAACACGAATGCGTACATATCTGCCCTCATACTGGTTATAGAGCCTGTTTCAGCAGTTATGGTATCCACGATCTTTTTCCACTTCCCAGTTACCACATTGATGATACTGGGTGGTGCCATCATTCTTGTCTCTATGGTATTGGCAATTAACAGGGAGAATAAGAAGATCTAACGATCCTGCCCCCAACTGGTTACATTTTACTTCCTGGATACTTCAACAGCCCTCCTGAATAGTGCCTTCCTCAGTGGCAGCAATCCTTCAAACCTCTCCTTTGTGAACCCCCCTGAGAATCTAGGTATCCTTGACATCCTTACAAAGAGCGTCATAACATCCCTAGTCCTGGATTGAGCCCTTATCAATAACGCTGGAACGTAATCCTTGGCCCTGATTAGAATATCTGCTATCTCATCCTGCGGGTCTTCTCCCTTGACCAAGCTCCTTATGAATTCTGTATCGGGAACTCCCCTCTTGAAGATGATTGATGTTTCCAGGTCAGTTATGTAACCTAAAATTTTCTGGTAATTCTCCTTCCACTTCAAGTCACTCAGCATAAGCAACCCGATATCTGACTCAAGGGATGCCAGCTCAGTGAAAAAAGATTCAACCTCTGAGTCGTATTCTTCCTTGGTGTTCGATATTGCACATTCAAATTTTGGAAATTCAGATGCGTTTTCCATGTGCTTAAAACTATAAGTTGAACCTAATCTTTTTGGTTAAAATTGGTTGAGGGAGGTGATCCATTGTCCCTTTTCTTATCTGTGATGGAATATACTATTGCAGTTTCCAGTCTTTTGAGGATTCCAAGCTCTTACCAACATCGCCAAGCTTTTTATCTTCCTCCGGACTAAATAATAATTCAGGTTAAAGCTCTACTTCCCGGAAATTTAAGATAAGAAAATAAAATTTAGGATTGAAGCTTAACTTCAATGTTTATACCGTCTGGCAGCTGTATCCTCATGACTTGCCTGATCGTCCTCTCGTCTGCGTCAATATAGATCAGCCTCCTATGAACTCTCATCTCCCATCTGTCCCAGGTGGCCGTTCCAGCCCCATTTGGGGCTTTTCTGATGGGCACTATGAGTCTCTTCGTCAGCAGTGGGATCGGTCCTTTCATTTCCACTCCTGTTCTGCCAGCAAGTTGCCTGATTTCAGTGCAAACGTTGTCTACTTTCTTTACATCAGTTCCAGACAGTGAGATTTTCATTCGGTAGGAAGGCATTTGAATTCACTACTGTGTTTTCTTCTCGAGATCAATACACTGACCAGCAGCGACCGTCTGTCCCATATCCCTGACTGCAAATCTTGCCATTTGCGGAAACTCAGACATCTTTTCTATTACCATTGGCTTCGAAGGAACTATCTTAACGATAGCTGCGTCTCCAGTCTGGATATGCTGAGGATGCTCCTCCTTTGTTGTTCCCTGCCTCGGGTCTATCGTCTTTATAATTTCCGTGATAGTGCATGCTACCTGTGCTGTATGCGTATGGAATACCGGGGTGTATCCTGCTGCTATTATTGAAGGGTGGTTGAGAACGACAATCTGCCCGGTGAAACTTGACACTACCGTTGGCGGGTTTGATACAAGGCCCGCGACGTCCCCTCTCCTTATGTCAGTCTTTGCAATTCCCCTTACGTTGAATCCAACGTTGTCCCCAGGCTCCGCCTGTTGTATCTGTTCGTGGTGCTCTTCTATTGATTTCACTTCCCCCACCTTGTGTGAGGGCTCGAATATGATGTTGTCCCCTATCTTCATGACGCCTGTTTCAACCCTTCCAACAGGGACTGTACCTATACCTGTGATGGAATATACATCCTGTACAGGCAGCCTGAGTGGCTTGTCGGTAGGCTTAGGCGGGATCGTTAACTGATTCAGGAGATCAAGAACAGTTGGGCCGGTCCACCACGGAAGGTTGGGGCTCTTCTTCATTATGTTGTCCCCTTTGTATCCTGATGTAGGAACGACTGGTACGTTCTTGTATCCTACTGACAGAAGGAGCTGCTCGATCTGCTTCTTTACTTCCTCAAACCTCTTTTGAGAATAAGGTGGCTGTGTTGCATCCATCTTGTTGACAAGGACGATCAACTGTGGAACTCCGAGAGTCCTTGCAAGGAAAACGTGTTCCCTTGTCTGTGCCATGACGCCTTCTCCATCCCTTGCAGAAACTACAAGTAGAGCGGCATCCGCCTGGCTTGTACCTGTAATCATGTTCTTGACGAAGTCCCTATGCCCTGGAGCATCTATCAGCGTGAAATAGAATTTGTCCGTTTCGAACTTCCTGTGAGCTACGTCTATTGTAACTCCCCTCTCCCTCTCTTCCTTAAGCCTGTCCATAACCCAAGCGAATTCGAAGGTTGCCTTTCCTTTTTCCTCTGCTTCTTTCTTGTATTCCTCTATAATATGAGCGGGAATTTCTCCGTGCTCGAATAGAAGTCTACCTACTGTCGTTGATTTACCATGATCGACATGACCAATGGTTACGAGATTCAGATGTGGTTTTTGTGCAGCCATACTATTGTACCTCCATATTTGTACCTAGCTAACGCCTATTTTATCTCCGTATAAATCTTTTGTTATGAGTCTCGTCTTCCATTGATCATAGAGCATCCAGATTCTGAGTGAAAATTGCTCAGTGTCAATGCCATTCACCCAAAGAAGTAAATGTAAAATGCAGTCAGGACCAATGCTATTATTACAACGTAGTCCACTGTCGCAGGTTTCAGCCTGGATAATCCGCTCCCCGCTCCTATCAAGACTCCTCCTGTAACAACCGGAAGTGCAAGGGCGCTGGAAAGAATGAACGATGCTCCAATTGCACCAAGTTCTATATTTCCCAGCGGGTATGATGCAATTATAATTGGCAGTAGTACTGGGTCCGGGAGTATGCTCACGAGGAGGGACGTGTTCTCTACGCCCTCAGAGCCCCTTCTCTCCCTTACTGTTTGGATAAGCATGTAAATTGCTACTGCAACCAAAATTACAATTGAAATCTCCTTCAGTTCATTTAATCCAAAAATTACCACACCTATTAGCAGGGCAGCCAGCGAGAGTATAACGGAGGTAGAGCCATGAAGAAATCCCAGAACAGCAGAAATTAGCAAAACTCTCCTCTTCGCATACCCCCTCTTTATTGAAAGCGCCGTAAGGGGTAGCCAGTGATCGGGTGCAATCATGTGTAGCGATGCAACTAGAACAGCAATCGCTATGAAGACTGAGGGGGAATACATCAGCCTTGATAATCCGTCAATTATAAAACAATCTGTCCAAATTTCGTTGAATTATGGCAATAAAAACTATCGACCGGGAGTAAAAACTCCCAGTCTTATATTTGAATATCTCAGAGGTCTGCGTAGTATTTCGCATCGTATGGCTCAGGCTTGAGCCCCTTCCTTTCCCTGATTTTTGCGACCACGGAAGACTGGAGGTCCTTTGGGACAATCTGATGTCCGTGGTTCTCTGTGGACCATAGAACTCTTCCACCGGTTGCACCCCTGATTGCAGACGCAAAACCAAACATTTCAGGAACTGGAACCATGGCAGATATTTTCGACTGTTCCCCCTCCTGCTCCATTTCCGTTATCACTCCCCTCCTCTGCTGGAATTCCCTTGTCACTGAGCCTGATTCCTCCATAGGAGTGTCTACGAAGACCTTCTGTACTGGTTCAAGTAGAACCCTGTTGGCAAGACACATTGCTCCATAGATTGCATTCCTGACTGCAGGTATGACCTGTGCCGGTCCCCTGTGGATACTGTCTTCGTGGAGCTTTGCATCAACGAGCATTACCTTCACGCCATACACCCTTTCATTGGCAAGAGGTCCCCTGTCCATCGCTTCCGCAAATGCCTCCTTTACCAGTTCCATCGTTTCACTCAGGTACTGTATACCCTTTGTCATATCAAGAAGGACGTTTGGACCGTGAACTGCCTCTATACCCTTCGCTTCGTCCCTGTCAAGTCCAAGTTCCTGCAGAAGTGCTATTACTGCCTTCTTGTCCTTTATCCTGTCCGCCTGTGCAATGTCTCCTTTCAGAATTGCATCCACTATTGGCTTCTCCAGTGGCTCCACCTCTACGTAGAACCTGTTGTGCTTGTTCGGTGATTTGCCTTCAAACGGGCCACCCTTTCCCTTCACTGTTTCCCTGTAAACAACTATAGGATCTGACGTTTCCACCTCCACCTTGTGATCATTCTTGATCCTGTAGAGCGTGACGTCAAGATGGAGTTCACCCATACCTGACATCAGGTGTTCACCCGTTTCCTGGTTTATTTCGACCTCGATGCTTGGGTCTGCCTTTGCGATAGTCCTCAGAACTTCTATGAGCCTTGGTAGGTCCTTAGTGTGCTTTGCCTCAATGGCAACTGTAACCACAGGTTCAGAATAATGAACCATGGGTTCAAAGACGTCCACTTCTGCCAAATTGGAAACTGTTGAACCGGCTATTGCATCCTTCAACCCAACCACGGCCGGTATGTTGCCTGCATCCATCTCGTCTATTGGAATCCTGTCCGGTCCAACCATCATTGCAAGCTGCTGGACCTTGTATTTCTTGTCACCTGCTCCTGAAATGTATAGCTCCACACCCTTCACGAGCTTTCCGCTGAACAATCTCCCTACAGCCACTTCGCCTGCGTGTTCGTCCACAATGATCTTTGTAACCATCATCATTACCGGACCATTTGAATCGCAGGTAGTCATCGCCTTTCCAACTTCGGAGTTTATGTCCCCCTTCCATATCTGTGGGATCCTGTAGACCTGTGCAACCTTCGGGGAAGGGAGGTGATGAACCACTGCATCCAGTAGAACCTTATGCAGGGGTGACTTCTTTGCGAGCGTCTTCTGGTCACCTGACGCAAGGTATTGGTAAACTTCCTTGAAACCAACAGATGATTTTGGTGTGTACTTGGTAGAGACCGCCCAGTTGTTGAATGCTGAACCAAATATTACAGAACCGTTCTCAACATTGACCTGCCATGCATCCTTGAACTCATCAGGGGCATACCTCTTCAGTAGCCTGTTGACTTCCGTTATTATCTTTACAAATTTCTTCATCATGTCTTCCGGGCCAAGTTTCAGTTCATTGATCAACCTGTCAACCTTGTTTATGAAAAGGATAGGTTTCACTCTTTCCCTGAGTGCCTGCCTTATGACTGTCTCTGTCTGGGGCATGGGTCCTTCCACTGAATCAACGACAATTACAGCACCATCCACAGCCCTCATCGCCCTCGTGACATCGCCACCGAAATCCACGTGTCCCGGAGTGTCTATGAGGTTTACTAGATACGTTGTTCCTTCAACCTCGTGCACCATGGAGGCGGAAGCTGCGTTGATCGTGATTCCTCTTGCCTGTTCCTGCTCATCGTAATCCAGTACCAGCTGCTTTCCGGCAAGTTCCTCGCTCATCATCCCTGCTCCAGCTATCAGGTTGTCAGAAAGTGTAGTCTTTCCGTGGTCTATGTGAGCAGCTATACCTATGTTTCTTATCCTAGTTATATCCTTCATTATTTCAGAAGCTTTCTGGATGTTGTCCTCTTTTCTTCCCATTTAGAATCACCTTGCAGAGGCTGCCTGCCTTTCCTTATCGTCCTTCTCCTTAATTGAGTAGCAGTTTGGATCATTCTTTGCCGCAAGGATTATCTCATCCGCAAGCGCATCGCTCATGTTCTTCTTCGTCTTCTTTGCTGTCTGCCTTGCACCAAAAGAAATGTTCCTGATGGCCAGGTCAAGTCTCCTAGAGGAGCTTGTATCTACTGACTTTGGCACTGCAATACCACCGTACTTCAGTCTAGTAATTTCTTCCCTTGGCCCTGCGTTCTGTATGGCGTTTACGTATACCTGAACCGGATTTTCCTTTGTCTTCTTTTCGATTATCTCGAAAGCAACCTTCACTGTCCTGTATGCACTCTGCTTCTTCCCTGTCCACCTGATAGTTCTCATGAGATTGTTTATGAGCCGCTCAACTACATTCATCCCTGCTTTTCCCATGAACTTGTTTGCGTGTCTCCCGTCACTGTGAAGTGTTGCTGTTGGCTTCAGGGATATGTACTTGGTGAGCCCGGGATCAACGACTGAAATGCCTGCAGTGTCCCACTTTTCAAATACGAGAATATTTGCCATGTTGTTTACCTCACTGGCTTCTCCTTTCTTCCCTTCACAAGCTCCTTGAGGGAAACGTTGTTGACCTTGATGACCTTATACCTGACACCCGGTATATCTCCTTTTGATCTTCCCATTCTTCCCCCTATTCCTTCCACGACTACCTCGTCATGTTCATCTATGAAATTTATGGCCCCATCTCCTGGTGCGAATGCTGTAAGCTGTCTTCCGTTCTTTATAAGCTGTATCTTGACGCACTTCCTTATTGCAGAATTGGGCTGCTTGGCTTCTATCCCAACCTTTTCTATAACTATTCCTCTAGCCTGAGGTGCACCCTCCAGGGGGTCACTTTTAATCTTCAACCTCAGCACTCTTCTCTTGTAGTCTCTATCAGACCATCGCAACTTGTCTCTATTAACTCTAACTTGTTTTCCACCCATTAGTCCGTTAGGCAATTTATTCACCTCAAGGCGCCTTTCAAAATGGTAAAGGCATATAAAAATGTGCCTATCAGGTTGTACCTTCGCTTGAGCTAATGGTCTGAGATCGATGTGATTTCTGAGTCCAGACTTTTATTCCTATTATTTTCCTGGAAGCCTTGATATCAGAGCAGGGAGAGGACCTTCGGAAATAGTTCATCTTCCTCCTGCTTGTGGTGCTGGGCAAGGGTCTCCTTGAGAAGATTGAGATTGGGTTCAGTTTCAGTCCATCCGGTGTATGTGGATTCGACCGACTGTTCCACAAGCTTCATGATTTTTGTATGCTCCTGGAGAATCTTGATGTACGGTTCTGAAGCTTCCTTCCCAATCTTTTCTATGAGTAGCTTTAGCAAAACACTCTCTTCGTCTATTATGTGCTGGGAGAGAGTTTCCCTCACTTCAGCTATTACTGGGAAGGCACCGCTAAGGTTGCCTGTCTTATACGTGATGACTGCATCGTCTATGATCGCCGGGAGGGATGCGTGTTCCTCCTTCAGCTTCTCTATCAGTTCCTTTATAGGTAAATCCCTTGGTTTCATATATGGTTAACCTGACTTATCATTTAATCTTTTCAAGACCCAGTTACTTCTCCACCCGTTCCGCTATGAAAAGCATGCCTCCAAACCTGAACAAGTATGCCGTCCTTTCCCCTTCCAGTTCCTTCTCGAGTCTTCTCCTTTCCTCGTAATATTTTGTCGGGTCCATTGGGAACCTTAAGATTACCTTACCCACCTTCATCCTCGATAGCTTGTTCTTAGCATCTTGCATGTCTACAGCAGATTCCAGAACGGAATACGATTTGGTAAGGAAAGGACCTTCTACAAATTTATCGGATGTGACCAGCGTCTTCTGCCTGTCCTCGTGTAGAAGACTCACATCTGGATTCATCTCAAGGAATTCTGGCAAAAGGTCCGAATAAAAGAGGGATTCGTCTAAATCATATATCCAGCTTAGCGGCGTGCTTCTTTTCCTTACGTCCCTTTCCAGGTTCTGATCTTCGACTATTCTTCCTCCATCTGGAAGGGAGAGGGCATTCCTGCCATACCTTTTGGCCCCACCCACATAGACACTCATCCTCTTCAGCTCGCCTGAAACGGATATGTATTCCGTTTCCCAATCCTTCTGTAGCAGACCCCTTGGAAACAGGGGCGGAATGTCAAAGGAGAAGTTGTCACCTTTGTACTTTTTCAAAACGTCAATGGGGTTTGGTGAAAGGTCCTCAAATGACCATGTTTCTTTTGTCCTCTTTCTCGAAGGGTCTGAATGGAATGCATCCATTCCAGACAGCATATTAATTATCTTGGGGTCCAGGGCATTACCCTCTATGACTTCCAGGTTGTGCACTCCCATGGTTTCTGCATTCTTCCTTAGGTATACCAGCCTGCTTGGGTCGTTTTCCACGGCGAATACCCTTTCTGAATAAGCTGCAAAGTGAAGGGCCTGGATGCCTATGCCTGCACCTAGGTCTGCAATATTGCCACATTTCAACCTTTCAGCCTTGTACTTCGCAATGGCCTGAGGAGTGCTCATCCTGAAGCCCTCCTGGTCGAAGGCCAGGTTGTCCATCGGCTGCTTCTTTACCTCTGTCACGTTACACCCTTAATAAATTTGCAACCAAAATGGCAATCGTCCTAAGGCAATCCATCTTAAGGAATGTAATATCATTCCTCTCCAACGATATCGCTTTCATCAACTATTGATCCTTTTACCTTCACAAAACCTTCTGAAATGGACTCGCTTATGTTCTTAATCCCATAAACCTCAAGAAAACACTTTATTGCCCCGGCAGTAACGCGTGCTGAAGCCATGCTGTATCCCGTTCCCATCAGTATAAGTTCAACCTCCTTGTCATCTGTTTTAAGTTCCATTTTCGTGAGCGGGGTGAAAAGGGCGTACTCCTTGAATTCTTGAGACAACTGCCTAACGTCTGGTACAATGCTTTTTATCAGCTCACCCGCAATTCTACCGCTCTCACACCATATATCTATGACCTTTTCTGAAGAATTTGAGATAGCCAAGTTAAGGGTAGTATCAAGAAGCAGGCTCGGGACAGGTACAGCGTCAACAGATTTAGTGACTTCAAGGAACTTCATCAGTTTCATGAGCTGGCTCCTTGAGAGCCCCATACTCTTCAGGTGAAGGTACAGGTCAACAGATTCAGTTATTATGGAACTAATTGTCTTCCCGTCTTCGTCGGCAAAATCCTGGATCTTCTTCGCCATTTCATTGGTGAGGGATACGTTTAACCTTGCCATCCTGTCTTGTTAATACTAGTGAGTATAAATGTGTTCACTTGCACAAGAGTGTGAAATATGGCACGTGATAAGTGAAATAGCGTCTTGTAATTTTGGAGTGGTGACCTAAAAATGGCATGGTTATTTACTGACCCACTTGCGGCAAATCTATTCGTTGTAGGAATAATGTTTGCTTCATTTGGATCGTACGCAATCTATAGGTTCCTCTTAAACAGGAACAAACCGGAAATAAATGCGGGCTTCGCCTACCTACTGATAGCAACTGGCATCTATGCGTTGTCATATGGAGTTCTCTACAGCGTCATCGTACCTTCCCCTTTCACTGTTGCAGACGGGGAGCTATTTGGTGACCCAATGGTGATTCTTGGAGTTGCATCAATACTCATAGGAGTCCTGTTGAACAAGAAAGTGTCTCTTGCGTTTGCTGGAATATTCACTTTCTTCGGTGGAATCCTTGGAGTCATATATGCGATACAGGGGTACATCCTCGGGATGTCTTCTCCGCTGTACATACTGTTACTCTACCTAGGCGCTGGCATTGGGGGAATTCTCACGGCACCATTGGTCGTGCTCCCAAACAAGAGGGCAGTCCAGGTATTGGCAGTCCTGGTTGCAATTGCATTCCTGGGTGTTGCAATACTCGCACTGATCATAGGTAGCACTGCAATCGGCGGACATCTGGTAGACTTTGCGAAAGTAAGAGCCTAAATTTTTATTGTATTTATTATGCAAACGCTGCTGGTCTCCTGTCCAAAGTGCGGATCGAAGAATTTCACAGTCTTGGAGCCAGCGGCAATTACTTATAAATGTTATTTAAAAGTTCCATTTGTATGCAATAACTGCGGATATCGCGGAGACATAAAAGTTTTAAAAGACGAGAAGAAGGAAATTGAAATAGTTATAGAATGATTGAAATGGACCTATAAATTCTATTTTCTCCTTTACTTAGTACTTAATTTATTTTAGCGAAAGATTTATTCTAAGATATCTTTAATCACCTATATGTTGCCTAAGAAAGTAGTTGTTTTGGTTGTATTGACAGTGGTAATACTTTCTTCAGCAACTGTTGTAAATTTGGTCGTGAGAGACTCCACTGTTACGAATGCTGTTCCACAGAATCCTATCCCGCTTTCAAGACCAGCAGGCGCCTTCGAATTTCTGTCAGAATTTGCGAACGGAGGTAACTTTTCTGACTATGGATGGTCCATGAAGAACGGGACTTCTACTCCTGCAATTGTGAATTCCACCAGTTACTACGGAGAGCCTTCGATAGCATTGACAGCTGGCACCGCCCTGTATACCCAAAAAGGCATAGTTCAGGGGGACAAGTCACTGTCTTTTCAATTCGCTGTCAACGCTGCAGATGGTAACGGGACATTCTTGATAACTAACCTGGCGGGAGGGGAGATTGCATCTGTTTCTGCAACCTGGAATTCCGTTTCCGTTTACTCCCCTGGAATGAGCTTGCCTGTAAGTGGGAACATAACAATGGGATCAAACTCAGACGGGTGGATGCTCGTGAGCGGCAACCTGTTCAAATATAGCAATGGAAGTGAATCTTCCTGGAGAATGGAGGTGTTTGTTGACAACACTGCGTCCGTTTTTGCAAATATAACCGTTCCTCTGGGGTATTCTTATGCAGGCATCGAAATACTGTCTTCAAGCGGAACTGTGTTCTTCACTAACATCATATTCACGAGCTACAGGATGGCTGTTTACCTGCCTGGTTACAACAATATGGAAGGATACGGCCAGGGATCTGGGGCCTTGGTGAACCTACTTAAACCATTTACAATATTGCATGCAAATTTCGTTCTCTACAACTGGTCTGTTCCACGATATTCAACTTTGAGCTTCCAGATAAATGCCATGAACCTCAATGGGGCGGAAAACCAGACTGCAAACGGTTTCTTCCAACTCGGGGTTGATCTGGACCCCAATGGAAGGATAGCACCTTGGTATGTGGGAAACAACAAGGCAATTGCCATCTATTTCAAGAACCATCTGAGCCCTGACTTCATGCCAGGTTTTTCGACACCGAACGGAACTATCCTCGGCCTCACAATCCAGGACATACCTTCAGAGGGTAGGATATCCTTCCAGATAGTAGACTACAGCGTGAACAACCAGTTCAGGTACTGGAATGTCAGCGTACCTTACATAGGCACTGAGTTCTACGCAGCTTACACCCAGATAGAAACGTCGGCCATGAACGGTTCTCAGCTAAATGACTATAGATTCAACGGATCGATGTACAACATTTCATATGGGTCAAGCTTTTCCAGCCTTGTTCCGCTGAACAGCAGTTATATGCTCCCCTATTCAATAGATGCACCTCCAACATGGGGTCTCACTTACTATAATAACCAGACTGCAAGTTATAGACAGCTAGACTGACCATCAAACTGCACTTAGGCCGGGTTGTCGCCATTCAATTCGCTCTTGAGTCCCCCGATCATTTCACCCAGATTCACGACCTCATAGCTTACCCTCTTACTCTTCACTGCGTCCCTCACCATTCTTTCCCTTCCTACAAGGCCAGATGACTTTCCACTCTTTATTTCAAGGAAAAGGACTTCCACTTCGGAGGAGCCATCACTCAATCCCTTGAAGGCTACAAAGTCTACGGGTGTTCCAAGATGCCTGAAGTCCTTTAGATTTATGCCATACTTATTTGCCAGAAGAACTGGTGAAAACTCTTCTCCTATTTTTCCGAGCAGAGTGTTGATGGACTTCTGAATTGCATCCTCCCTGATCTTCTTTTCTTCCTGTTTCTTCCAGGATTCTAGCTGCACTTCGTAATCTTTTTTAAGCGTTTCAGTGATCTGATTTCTGATTGTCTTTATGCTAGCTTCTGCCCACTGGTTGAAGAGTGTTTTAGCCGTTTCTTCCGCCGTTTTTTGAGCACTCAGCCTCTCCTGTTCCATCAGAAGCTTAAGTTTCAGTACCCTCCTCTCAAGGGCGAAGCTTATTATCAGGATTATTACAACAGATGCAAGAATTACCCCTATTGCAAGGGAGATGGAGACTATCACCTTCTAATATGAATTTCAATTTTAAATAGATTTGACTGATGCTTGGAGGATCATCTGTCATGGATTTGGGTAGGTCATTACTGGCGATATATCCATGTATATCCTGTAGTCGTAAATCTTGTCCCCTGCGTACTTCATTACGCTCACCACCGGCAGCGATATCACTTTCCCGTCTTTCATCGTGTAGTTTGCCACTGCCTCCACTGCATATCCATCTTTGTTCTCGTAAATTCCTGTGACCTCATGTCGAAGTGCAGTGATCTTGGAGAAGAGGTAATTTAGACCCGTCACAACTGCAGCCCTGCCTGTGGAAATATTTCCGTTAGAAAATCTGAATTTCACGTCGTCTGTCATTAGATCAGAGAAAGAGACTGCGTCCATTCTGTCCGCAACCTTCATAACTTCAATAGAATTCCTTCGCATGATTCAAGAATACACACGACGCTAAATATCTGCCCTTAAAACTTGCTTGTCTTTGACCTTAAGGAGTGCTATGGTGCTCGTAAAAGGAACCTCTTTGATGAAGCCACCGTTTGCCTGAGATATTGTTCTGATTTATCCTAACAGTTAGTAAAGAGGTCAAATGGACGAGCAACGGGGAAGCTACTTGCTTAACCTGTCGTTCGATGATGAAGGGAGGGAGGACGTATTCGACAAGCCCAACAGGATCAATAACTATGCCAACCCTCTGACCGAGTACGGAAGGAAGAGATGGCTGCGCGGGTAGTGGTGGAAGTTCTGGTCTTCTTGAGCAATTCAAGCTGAACCTTTGGCCATGTATTCAGGGCATTACCCTGACGAAAAAATCAAAACCGTCCAGAGAGGAGGCAAACTCGTTCAGTTTCAACGTGTCACCATAATAATTAGCCATAGCGTAAACGAATTCGTCCTCTAGCTTGATGAGGCTGATCAGCTGCTCAACAGCATAGGATTCTTTCTTGTCTGGCTTACGCTTGAGAATGTCTTGAACACTCTTGCATAGACGTTCCATTTCTCTATGCTCCTGATACATAGTTTCACTTATCTGTTTGTACTTCCTTCCTGCCATCATAGCTTTTCTGGACTCTTCAATATTCTCTTCTCTTTCTACCAGACGTTTCTCCAGAAGTTTCACAAGAGGTACGATGGTAACGCCCTCATTCCTGAAGTGCGCCTCGAGCATAGCGTTCATCTGGGAAAAAATTTTTCCTGTTTCCGTTTTTCTCGCGGACAATTCCTTGATCAACTCATGCAACTCACTTCTCTTTTCTAAAAATCGCACGAGAATGGTTTTCATGCTTATATACTAAACTTAGCGTACTTAAGATTTTCTACATAGCGAGCTTTGTATCCTTCATCAACAAAGAAATTCAATTTTTCATTTTTTCAATTTCACATCCCAGGTCTTAAGTTTCAAATATCAGACCTAAAATTTTGGTCTGTGATGTGCATGAAAAACAATGGATTAGACAGGGAATTTGACAAGCTGGTTGAAGGAAGGATGAAGAAACTTAGCAAGATAAACCTGAAGGAGGAGATGGATATTAGGCAATGCTTTTCCATATTGCAAGACAGAGATGGAGACGAGGTATTTTGGGAATGATCTCAGTGAGCTGCAATATTAGAAATCGACATACGGTCCTGGTATGGAAAGACTGTTTGAAAGAACTTGGCCAAAGAAATCTGGATGAAATCATGAGGGAGGGATAACGGCAGAGATACAGGGTCTTATAGAGTACTACAGGTATAACAGCGACACCGCAGCTCTCTTCACCACGAGAAGGAGGAGGATGAGCTATCATTATGTCAGGAACATACTGAGGCAAATCGGTGCAAGGGGAGGCGTTCCGAGGTTCCATGCGCATGCTGCAAGGCTTTGGTGCGCCACTGCGCTCCTGAGGGGTATTTTCGGCCAGAAACCACTGGACATCCGCATGGTCCAAATCCATCTCGACCACAAGTCGCCGAAGACCACCCAGAGATACACGCATGTTTGCCGGCTGGAGGTGTCAGACTAAGTGCAGAAGCGGTTGGGGAAATTTTCTAGAAGCGATGAAGAAATGAATGAAGCGTTGGAAAGGAACGAATCTGGACATGGATATAGTGGGGCTGCCCGGATTTGGACCGGGGTCTCAGACTCCCAAAGCCCGTAGGATACCAAGCTACCCCACAGCCCCTTCCGACCTTATTTTTACTCGGTTTATATTCCTTTCCACATGATAGACATCACTGCCTATATCTTGACTCTCATTTAAAAATTAAATAACTTCAAATCGTAAGTTCCATTAAAATTATCTACTAATTGTCTCTTCTACAAACATGAATTGTGAATTGTGCGGAAAGGTGATGGATCGTTACCATGAAGTTATTATTGATGGGGTCACAATGAAGGTCTGTCACGACTGCGCGAAATATGGTAAGGAAGTAACAAGGAAGCCACTCACAGTCCAGAGGGAACAGACCCCGCATCCTTTACAGCCCAGGAATTTTGTGCATGTTTCTCCACCTCCTCCACCTAGGAGGAGAACTTCTGATGACGTAGATGACGCAGACGAACCTATCGTAGATTTTGGAAAGGTGATAAAGAAGAGAAGAGAGGAGATGGGTCTTTCCCAGGAAGAGTTGGCAAATAAACTTCAGGAGAAGAAGAACGTCGTTGCTAAGATTGAAAGGGAGGAAATTAAGCCGGATAAGCAGACGGCAAGGAAAATAGAAAAGGTAATGGGAGTAAGGATACTAGAGAAAGTCCAGTGATTCCTCCGTATTCACTTATCCCCTGTGCCCTCGTTTGGAGGAAGGGACTTCATCGGGGGGAAGAGTATCACTTCCTTGATAGATGTCTGGTTTGTGAACACCATAACTGGGCGATCTATGGATATGCCTATTCCCGCGGTTGGTGGCATGCCATATTCTATTGCGTCTAGGAAATCCTCATCGAACGGTGGAGCTTCCTCGTCCCCCTTCTTCCGCTCTCTTTCCTGGTCCTCAAACATCTTTCTCTGGTAAATCGGGTCTGTAAGTTCTGAGTACGAATTCGCGACTTCCATCCTTCCTACATACAGCTCGAAACGCTCCGCAAGCAATGGATTCCCTCTCTTTACCTTTGTCAGCGGACACATGAATGCGGGGAAATCAAGTACAAACGTAGGCTGGAGTGTTTTCCCCTTCAGGTATTTGTCAAACAGAGAATCAGCAACGTGATACGGGTCGGGATGTTTCAATCCTAGTTTCTCTATCTCGTTTATTCTTGCTGCTTCTTCATCTGACATCTTTGAGACATCAACCCCCACTATCTTCTTCAGTTCGTCAACCCAGTACATTCTTGAGAATGGCGGAGTGAAATCTATCGTTTCCCCCTGGTATTCAACCTTCGTACTTCCAAATGTCTTGAGCGCAAAAGATGAAAGCATTTCCTCCATCATCTTCATGAACGCCTCATAATCGCTGTATGCCTCGTAATATTCAATCTGAGTGAATTCTGGATTGTGAGTCGTATCGGCGTCTTCGTTCCTGAAATCCTTTGATACCTCGTACACCCTCTCCGCACCACCAATGATGAGCCTCTTAAGGTAGAGTTCGTCTGATATCCTCAAATACATCTGCTTGTCATCAAGGGTGTGGTATACCGTCGTGAATGGCTTTGCCTTGGCCCCGCCGTATACATCCTGGAGGATCGGTGTCTCCACTTCAATTGCCCCCCTAGAATCAAGGGTATCCCTGACATGGCGCAAAAACTTAGATCTCGTCTCAAACGTCCTGAGAACTTCCTGATTCATCATGAGGTCCAAATGCCTGTATCTGTACCTGGCTTCGGTGTCCGTCAGGCCATGCCACTTGTTTGGAAGTGTCCTCAGTGTCTTGGAAAGCATGGTGATTTCCTTAGCCCCGACGCTGATTTCACCCCTCTTGCTCTTCATGACCATTCCCCTGATTCCAAGGTTGTCCCCTATTGAGGCATGATTTAACACCAGAAGTGACTTCGGGTCAAGATCATCGTTTCTTATTAGCGCCTGAATCTTCCCCGACCTGTCCTGGATGTCAATGAATGTTATGCCTCCCATCTGTCTCATCTGCATGGCACGACCAGCGATGCTTACCTCCTTTCCCTCCAGTATGGAAAAACCGTCCTTGATCTCTTGGGCGTGGTGGGTCACGTTATATGAGTAAGGGTATGGCTCTATCCCTTCTTTCCTGAGTATATTGATGCTCTCAATTTTTGCTTTATCTATAGCTGGTATTATATCACCCTACCATGAAGTTCATAAAATGCATGATAGCCTTTCTATTGTTTCCGCTGATTATGGACGTCGTCACTTGAGCAGTCTTGCCCTGATCAGTGCCCTTAGCGGAACTCCGTCTATCTCGTCCTTAGTAGTTTTATTTGTAAGTACGACAACGAGGATGGGGTTTCCCTTCTCCTTCTTCACTGCACTCAAAGCCTTGGATATTGTCTCCCCGGTGCTGACAACGTCATCAACAAGCACCACGTTCTTTCCAGATATGCTCGCATAGTTACTTGAGAATGTGCCCTCTCCCTTTGTGGTTATGGACCTGTAAATCCCCAGTTCTGTCCCAAGGATGTCTGAAATGAAAGTAGCATATGGAATTCCGTTGATAGTTATGCCGACGATCGTATCTATTTCCTTTTCTGCCCTGTGTGTCTCCTCCTCTATAATGTCTGCCATTATCTCTGCCACGTTATATATCCTGTTTGAGTAGACACCGATACTTCTCCAGCCTATCTTCACGTCCCCTGGAGCCTTTTCTATCTTTGATTCACCGCTGAGTAACCATATTATCGTGTTCAGGGAAAGGTGCATCTCTGTTGCTATATCTTTATCATTCATGCCCTTCTGTTTTAACTGTCTTGCAGTTTCTGCAAGCTCCTCTATACTCTTCATTTTTTATCACCTGTCAGCACTCATAGGGGTCATCACAGCTTTAGCTCAGCTGACCCTCTTGTCATCACAGTTTCTAATATGCAATAGCAATATAAACTCTTTTTTGAGGGGTTGCTTATATAAACAGAAGTTTACCGTCTTTCTCGAAAATTAATTTAATGTAATGGAGAACATTCCGTTTAGTTTCCAGTTATTAGCATGCACATAAAATATCAGCCTTTGATATTCCCTCGTGCATACTATTCTAGACTCCAGGATTTTGGATGCTAACGCTGAAGCGGCCGGGGTCAACATGGAAGAGCTCATGAATAATGCTGGCAATGCTGTTGCAAAGCTTGTTATGTCGCTTGAACCCAAGAGGGTGCTTGTTGCATGCGGAAGCGGAAACAATGGGGGGGATGGGTACGTTGCGGCCACGACTCTTAAGAGGGAGGGGATTTCTGTAACCTGCTATCCCGTCTCTCCTCCGGCTACCTATTTATCGAAGAAAAAGTATGCTGCATACTTGAAGAACAAGGGTAGGGTCGTCCATTCCATGAAGGAAGGCAGCTACGATGTGATAATAGATGCACTTCTGGGAGTCGGAATATCTGGACCACCACGGGAGCCATACTTATCTGCCATCAATATGATAAACAGTTCTGAGAGTAAGATCGTGTCTGTTGACGTACCATCAGGATTCCCAACTTCATTACAGGTCAGGCCTCACTACACCGTCACCATGCAATTCAAGAAGGAGGGTATGACCAGGTCCAACTGCGGCAGGGTGACAGTTGCTGACGTCGGTTTCCCACGCGAAGTCATTGAGATGATTGGTCCAGGTGACATGCTTTCTTTCCCCTCATCTCTCAAAGGTTCCCACAAGGGGGAAAATGGAATATGTGTACTTGTAGGAGGAAGCGAGAAATACTTTGGCGCACCGCTTTACATGGCTGAAGCAGCACTGAGGATGGGGCCAGATCTCGTCAACCTTTTTGCACCCAGCAGCATTCATGAGTATATAGCTTCAAACTGCCAGGGCATAATCCTCAGGAAGTCTGGAATCAAGGAGATTGAATTCAACTACGAACTAATGAAAATGTTGAAGGAAAAAGCTGATTCGCTTGCAATAGGTCCGGGGATATCGAAGGGCGAGATTGCACTGGACGAGGCTGCCAAAATAATTGACTTCACAATCTCGTTGAATAAGAGCATGGTTATAGATGCTGACGCCCTCCAGGCTTCCAGAAATATAGACGATTTCAATGGGAAATCTGTTCTTACCCCTCATAGGGGGGAGTTCAAGTCTGTGTTCGGACTAGATCCAGACGAAGAGAATGTGAAGAGGGTTGCTAAGAGGGTCAATGCGGTTATACTCGTGAAAGGAGAGACAGACATTGTAACTGATGGTGAAACGATAAAGAAGAACACGTCGTATCATCACAAGAGCATGACAAGGGGTGGGACGGGAGATGTGGTTACAGGGGCTATTGCTGGGCTCATGTCAAGGAAGGTTGATGCACTTCATGCAGCATTCCTGGCATCATATATTGTTGGCCAGGCCGGGCTCTACTCATTCGAAAGGATGGGAGACGGCTACCTTACATCTGAACTGGTGGACCAGATTCCCAATGTTTTGACCTCGCGCAGGAAATAAAATTCATAACCAACCTATCAATTGGTATTCATGGTGTCCGTTGGAGAAATAATGACAACAAAAGTGATTACCCTGACCACGGACGATTTAATCTCTACAGCAATCGCAAAAATGAGCGACAACAAAATGCATCACATACCCATCGTAGACGGCAAGGGAGAATACGTGGGGATGCTCGACTACAACCTTCTTTATAAGAGAGAATCGATCCCAGTGACAACCAAGATCAAAACAGTGATGGAGAGGACTCCATCTATTTCCTCAGATTTATCCCTGGCTGATGCTGCAAGACTCATGCTGGATAGCGGCCTGAAGGCATTGCCGGTTCTAGAAAAGAACAAGGTAAAGGGCATAGTGACTTCAACTGATATAGTTAATTCAATAAACTCCATCCCGGAAGTTGCAGATCTCAGAGCTGCTGATATTATGTCTGGGGATCCAATAACGGTTTCAGAGGACGATGATCTCCTCGACGCCCTCAAGAAGATGAGGGACATCGACGAGGCGAGCATTCCTGTGGTGAACAAAGACGGAAAGATAACAGGCATGGTTAACATAAACGACATCAGCAAAGAATTATGGAGGGAACGGGGCAAGATGCACCAAGGCGAGTACTACAGGAATAAGTCAAAGCCTTCTGTGAAGGATGTAATGGTTTCACCGCTAACTATTGAACCGGATAAGAGCATCTCGTCGTGCATGAGGGAGATGGCGGATTCTGAAGCCAGGATATGTGCTGTCGTTGACGAGAACATGGTCCCTGAAGGCATAATAAGTCAGAGCGACATTCTTGGGGAAATAGTCAAGGGATCATCCGGTAGGTCTGTCCTTGTAAACCTTTCTGGCGCAAGGTTTGACGATCCAGAAGTGTACGACAAGATATATTCGCTCATAGAGAAATCGGCAAAGTCAATTGCAAAGCTCAAGAGGATGAGGCCTATGCTTATCAACATCCACATAGAAGAATACAGCCAGACAGGAAAGGAGACCAAGTATTCGATCAGGGGGAAAATGGTCACGGAGTCCAAAACATTCTTCTCCAGGACCTGGGACTGGAATGTCTTCAGGGCTGTGAAGCAACTTATGGAACAGTTCGAGACTATGGTTCGGAAGAACAAGACTTACAAGTGAAGTAGGTTGATGGAAATGGAAGAGTTTGTGGACAAGGCACTCGACTACGCATCCAAGAGGTCGAAATACGCAGAGGTGAGGTTCTTTTCTTCCACAAGAAATTCTGTAATGATGAAAAATGGTGCAATATCTGCATCAGGGTATACAGTCGACTCAGGCATGGCAATAAGAATGCTGAACAAGTCCATTGCTTTCTCGTCCATAAATATCGGCAGCTGGGACAGGATAAAGGAAGAAATTGACAGGGCAGCAAGGATGTCTGAACATCCTGGAAGGGATAATTTTTCCAATGAAACACCTGTGAAGGACGAATGGAGAGTGAGCCAGAAACAGAAGATCGAGGACCTGCCATTCGAAGAAAGGGTGAATCGGTTGAAGGAGCTTGACGGAATCCTTGCCGATGAAAAGATTGCAATGAGGATCCTGGCTCTGGGAGATAACATAGAGGAGGAGTTCAATACAAGCTCTGAGGGGATGGCTATAAGGTCCAGACTGCCGAAGGTCAGCCTGTTTGCGATGATGGGATATATGGAGAATGGAAGCTTCGAGCAGGGAACGGTGGAAGTCGGCTACTCTGGAGGTTACGAGGCATTTGATAGCTGGAAACTGGTTGATAAGCTGAAACATGAGTCTAATGTTCTCAAGATGGCTGCAAAAGCTAAAAAACTGGAAGATGGAACATATGACCTGATTGCCGGCCCTGAAATCTCGGGCATAGTTGCGCACGAAAGTGCCGGCCATCCAACTGAATCTGACAGGATACTAGGGAGGGAGATGGCCCAGGCAGGAGAATCTTTCATAAAAAAGGATGACAGGGGGAAAAGAGTAGGCTCGGATATTGTAAATCTCGTAGATGACCCAACCATCGAACACAGTTTCGGGTTCTACAAGTATGACAGGGACGGAGTTAAGGCAAGGAAGAGATATCTTTACAAGTTGGGGATAATAAACGAATTTCTCAGCAACAGGGAGAGTGCCGGGAGGCTCGGAGAAAAGAGTAACGCCGCTTCAAGATCATCGGAATGGGACAAGGAACCACTGGTCAGGATGAGCACTACGTTCATAGAACCAAGGGACCACAGCCTGGAGGAGCTTCTTGAAGGGGTGAAGGAAGGAATTTACATGAAGAGCTTTACAGAATGGAACATAGATGACATCAGGTTCAACGAGAAGTATGTTGGAAGGGAAGCTTATCATGTTAAGAACGGGGAAATAAAGGAAGTAGTCAGGAGACCCGTTATAGAGACGACTACGGTGAATTTCTACTCTTCCATAGATGCAATAGGGAAAGACATTGAATTTTCCGCTGGCACCTGTGGGAAGGGAGACCCGATGCAGGGTGTAGATGTGTGGATGGGGGGCCCTCACATACGGGTAAGGAATCTGAAGGTGAGGTGAAATCTGATGGATATAGAAGAGATTTTTAGAAGAGTGGAGAGGGTATCTGATCAGGCAGCGGTAAATCTTTCCCGGACAAGAGTGACTCAGATACGATTCTCAAACAACGTAATAGACATAAGCAATGAATGGAATGAAGAACTCGCCTCAGTATTCCTTGCAAAGAATGGACGAACCTTCATGTTTGACTTGAAGAACGAGAAGGATCTGGATAAGATCCTCCCCCGTTCCATATCAGCGATTGAAAAGATAGGGGAGAATACTGATTTTGTCAGCCTGAACGACAAGAAGAATAACTACAGGAAGAAGAGGATGAACGACGCAAAGCTAAGGGAGGTCGAGGCACAGCAATTTGTAACAGATTTCATTAATGACGTGAAACCTTTTGTGAAGAGGACAGGAGGTGTCTTTTACAAGAAGGAAACGGAAGAACAGATGAAGACTCCTTTCAACGAAGGTACTGAAAGACAGTTTGGGGTGGAATTTGTTGCAAGGGCATTTAATGATCATGACTACCCGTTGCAAACATCGTTTGCCACATCCTCAGACGATGACCTCCAGGACCTAATGAGACAGAAAGATGAAATAATGGACCTGGCTAGAAAGGTGAAAAGCATCAAGGAAGGTAGGGAAGGAAGGTACAACGTGATTTTCAGCCCCCTCTGTTTTGCCTCCCTTGTTTCTTACACGGTTCCCATGGCTTCTGCATTCCAGGTAGATTCTGGAATGTCGATGTTCGCTGGAAGGATGGGGGAAAAGGTCGGCAGTAGATCATTCACTGTATACGATGACCCAACAGACGACTCCATGTTCAATTCAAGAACTTTTGACGATGAGGGGAGCCCAGCTAGAAAGACGCCTGTGATAGAGAAGGGGGTCGTGAAGAGTCTGCTTCACAACTTTTCAACTGCGAGCAAGTATCACACGGAAACGACGGGTAATGCAGGAATAATCAGCCCTGCACCTTGGCAGATTTCTGTAGAACCTGGGAATGAGGACTTAGATGACATGATAGCGTCAATGAAGAAAGGTCTGTTCATTAACAACACCTGGTACACAAGGTTCCAGGATTACAGGGAAGGTGTATTCTCTACCATACCCCGCGATGGGATATTCTACATCGAGAACGGTGAGATTAAAGAGAGCTGGAGCGGGATCAGGATTTCTGACTCCCTAATTAACATCTACAAGAACATAGAAGGAATAAGCAGGGAGACTAAGAAAGTCAAATGGTGGGACGAGACAATGCACACCAGGTCACCTTTTGTTGAAGCTGCAGAGGTTAACATCTCTAGAAGCAAGTAACGGACTGATAAGAAGGGTGGAGAAAGACAGTTGTCTTAATGAAAGTAGAAATATAGATATATCAAATTCAGTTAGTCAATTGCTCACTGCCCCTTGGCCCCTCCTATCGGGCAGTGAGTTTAATCTCCTCTTAGCAATCTGCCTGATTTGATGAATACGCCTAAATCTACGTCTCAAGTGAGTAGTTACAGCTTCCGCTTTACTCTATTTTCAGATTCTAAGAGAAGTTGAACAACCTGCGATCTCATTTTAGTACGGAGTCAAAAATCCTGGTTAATAGTGATGGAAAAATGAATTTTGGGTCAATAAGAAATTTCAGCTAGATTACCAATAAAAATGGAGGATACAAAGGGTCTTTAGATAATCACACCTGTGTGCCCCTTATATCCAAATTTCGAATTCTCTAAATCAAGGGGTTTCAGTCACAGCAGCTTCTCAAGTTTCTTGTTTGCCTCATCCCAGTTGACTATGTGCCACCACGCACCTACGTAGTCAGCCCTCTTGTTCTTGTACTGAAGGTAATATGCATGCTCAAACTCGTCCAGAATCAGGACTATCGGCATCTCCGCAAGATGGTTCATGAAATGATTTTCCACTGTCATTACGTTAAGATTGCTGTTTTCCTTGTCATACGTCAGGACCGCCCATCCTGTGCCGGGATTTGAGTTTGCAGCCTCTGTGAATAACTTCCTGAACTTTTCGTAGCTACCATATTGCTGTTCTATCAGGTCACCAAGCTTTCCTCCAGGTTTGTCCCCGCCTTTGCCTTCTGGCGCCATATTGTTCCAATAAAGCGTATGGAGCTTGTCCCCGTTTATGTTGAATGTGAGATTTCTCAGGACACCGTGGATGTCATAGCTCTTAACTTCCTCTTTTACAATCCCGTTCAGCCTGTCTATGAGATTATTGGCCGTATTTACGTAGCCCTTATGGTGGCCGTTGTAGTGAACGTCCACTATATCCTTGCTGATGTGGGGTTCAAGTCCATCGATTCTGTATGGCAACTGCGGTAGCTCATATTTCTTCAGTCCCTTATATTCAACCATTAAATCACCGTGATAACATAGTAAAGTTCGTTTTAATACTTTTGTCAGGAAATATGAAAATGCAATAGGGAACTGTAACAGTAAATGGGAATGATTGAAGTTACCTCATATTCCATTGCCGTTTTCCATCTGGCTGACCCCGGGGCCTATCTCTTAAGGAGTGCCTTTCCTATGACTATCTTTCTTATCTCAGTTGTTCCAGCCCCTATCTCGTATAATATTGCATCGCGCAGTAATCGTTCAAGCGGATAATCTTCCGTGTACCCATATCCTCCAAAAATCTGCAGCGCCTCCTTCGCGATCTGGGTCGCTGTTTCAGAAGCCATCATGATGGAAGCTGCCGCATATGAAGGATCAGATATCTTCTCTGTAACAAGAAAAGCGGCTTTGTATGCTAGCAGTCTGGCCGCCTCCAGCCGAGTGAACATATAAGCCAGCTTCTCCTGGATAAGTTCGAATTCCCCTATCTTCCTGCCGAACTGTTCCCTCTGGTTGCTGTAGCCAATTGCCTCATCTAGCGCCCTTCTCGCAATTCCGAGTGGGCCGAAAGCCAGAACGGCCCTTTCTGCATTCAGGCCGTTGTAAATTATGCTGCGCCCATGCCCCTCTCCCTTAAGAACACGCTCACCCCCTACATGCACGTTCCTGAAGACCACCTCTCCCGTCGGTGACCCCCTCATCCCGAGCTTCTTGATCTTCCTGGGAGTCTCAACACCATCACGTCTCTCCAGTATGAATGCAGAATAGGATTTCCCATTGCGTGCATAGACCAGAAAGATATCTGCCAAAGGCGCGTTGGTTATGAAAGTCTTGGAACCGTTTATTTCGTACCCTCCCCCCTTCAATTCATAAACGGTCTTCATCCCTCCAAGTGCATCTGACCCAGCCCCTGGCTCTGTAAGGCACAGGGACCCAATCCTCTCTCCCGATACCAGGCCCGGAAGGTACCTCTCCTTCTGTTCATTGTTTGCATTCCTGTATATGCTATCTACCACCAGATTGTTGTGTGCACCGTAAGAAAGACCGAATGAACCGGAGTAGTAGGATATCTCCTCCAGGGCAACTCCCTCCGTGAGATAATCCAGTCCTGCTCCACCATACTCCTCTGCTATTGTTAGACCAAGCAGTCCGAGTTTCCCCATCTCCCTGAATATTTGAACTGGAAATTCATCATCTCTATCTATTTTTGCTGCAATTGGCTCTATCTTTTTCTGTGAAAACTCTCTCACCAAATCCCTGATGGCTCGTGTATTCTCTGGGAGATTAAAATCCATATCTCTTCTTCTCATTATCTGTATTTAAATTAAAATATTTCCCTGAAAAATACCGAAGGTTATTAGCATTCAAACTGCATGTTGTACTACCATGGAAATAGTATTTCCGGACGTACCGGAATATCATTTCATTCTCAAGGGTTTATGCTCAGATAAGTTCCCCCAATATCCAAAGTTCCATTGTGATGCGCTTACAGAATTTGATGAAGAGCTTAAGACAGACATCGCGTTTGTTCCTGCTCCTTTAGCAATTCTTAACTTCAACAACTATTCCCTTCTTAAGGCGGGAAACATATTTTCTTATTTCTCCGGGCCCCAGATAATAAATTCAAGAGGGGACGAGGGCGAAGTGTTCGTTGGCGAACATGATTTCCTGTCAAGATACTATGTACGGATACTAATGGACGGAGTCCACATCAAAGAGGGCAGCGGATCTCCTGCAATTATGGAGCCTAGAGTAGCAATGCTGAGCCTCAGGAGAACTCCTGAGAAATTTGATCTTTATAACAAGTGGTCTAGAATTGCGAATGACCTTCCTTTCCCTCTTTATTCCGCCCTTATAAAGAGATCAGAAAAGGACCTGAAGGGGACAGTAGAGGATGCTATCAGTGCATCAGTTAAGTATGCTCTTAACAACGCGTCTGATTTAATAAGGGAGATAGCAGTCGCCCATGGTATTGAAAATATTGAGATGCTCAAGAGGGTTATATTCCATTTCGTCAACAAGAACACCCTTTCGATAACTGAAGAAGAGCTTGAATCTCTACGAGCGCTTAATCGTGAAATGGGGAATAAGGGATTCCGTGTATCGTACTTGAAATTTTGAAGACTGCTGGCAAGAAAAAGGCATACTTATTAATAACGCATGATTTCATGTTGATCAATGGAATTCGTTGAAGAAATTGTTTCACTGAAGGATCAACTTTCGTTTCAAGGGAAGATAGATGTGCCTGATGGAATCAATAAGATAGTCATTGCGGGGATGGGAGGTTCGGGAATTGCAGGAAAGATTTTTCAGGACCTTTATACCGTTAAACCCAGTGACACTGGTTAATTCATATGAAATACCCAAATTCGTTGATTCCAATACGCTGTTTGTTGCCGTCAGCTATTCGGGTAACACGGAGGAAACACTCCATGCAGTAAAGAGAGCAAAGGAGAGGGGGGCGGTGATAAGAGGAATCACATCTGGAGGTAAGCTGGCTGAAATTTTAAACTCCACTGTAATCATACCTAAGGGCTACCAACCCAGATCTGCAGTTGGATATCTTACCATTCCCCTCCTAAGAGCGTTTGATCTATTCGACGATTCTGAAGTAGACAATGCGAAGGAGCACCTGGCGAAAATAGATAGGAATATTGGGACTTGGCAAGAATTTGCAGATGAAATATTTTCCTCGAACAAGATACCTGTAATATTCGGTACTCCAAAATTAGAAGGAGTTGCCTACAGGTGGAAGACTCAGTTTAATGAAAATGCCAAGGTTCTGGCCTATTCCGCGTCATTTCCTGAATTGAATCACAACGATACGATGGCCCTAGAGAATACATACAGGAAAGAGGAGTTCTACTTCTTCGTGCTTACTCATAAACAAATCGAAAGGGAGATAGCGGACAGGATCAGGATCACTTCAAAGCTATGCAAGATTAAAATGGCGAATGTAGAGGGGGACGGAAATACCATTTTCTCCAACATCTTCACCCTTATTCACAAAGGAGATTACATCTCATATTTCCTTGCAAAAAAAAGGGATGTTGATCCCAGGAACGTCTCGATCATAGAGGATCTCAAGAGAGAATTGAAAGAGAGGAGCTGAGGCAGTTTCTGTAGAATCTACTTCGGATTAGGGTAAAAGTGTATAAACCCGTTTAACGAAATTATAAATATGTTGTCCATTTAAACCATGAAATCGAGATGACGGTGATCAAAAGGGAGGAGCTAGTTACTGCCCTAAACGTTATATTCAAACCGTCCGGAATGAATCAGAAGGAAATAGAGGAACTTGCGGATTACGTACTCAGCTTCTTCGGGTTTGAGGATACCTTAGTCGATAACATACTTTCACAGCAAGACCGGGATGTTTTCTACACTCTCGAAGAAACGGGAATCCTGTCCACCAGTAGCGAGGATATCACACTTATGAAAGGAAAAACTTGGAGGATCCATTACTGGCACATCAACGAAATGAAGATAAAGAACATACTAAGCACGCAGAAAGAAGGGGAGGAGAACATTTACGACAGGATTTTCAGGGAAGAATTAAAGTAGAACTATCAATCCCTCTAAATCCTGAAAGAGGACAAGTAAAGCGTTAACCTATTTATACGAATTAGACCTCATTGGATTGATGGAAAACGAGGTTCTAAGCCTGCTTAGGAAAGGCAGAACCATGGTCATTTCTACCACAGGGGAAAGCCTCTGGTCTGCGAAGGTATTCTATGCACTTGAAGGCGGCCTCATTTTCCTCGTTGAAAAGGGAAGTCTAACACTTAGGAATATCCTAAAGAACAATTCGGTAGTATTTACAATTGATTTTGATACACCAGATCTGTTCATCCAGGGGGTCGGAAAGGTTACAATACTGGGAGAGCCGAAGGAGTTCCACAAGGAGAGGGGAACATTGTTGTATAAGGTTCCGGAGGATACCCTCTTTGTCAAATCTGGTCACGTATTGATAGCCAAACTTGAGCCAGATAACGTGAGGTTCAGCGATTTCCGTGCTCAACCAAGGAAGACAGACAATAAGTTCCGCCCGGAGGAGATGACGGAGAAGAAGACGTTTCGCTACTGGAGGGCTCTCCGTCCGTGGTCTTTTCAGCAGAGCGTTACATCGCTGATTTTTGGAGCTCTGATTGCTTTCCAGGTCAGTTTTTCAGCTAGAACTAATTTGTACCTACTGTTGCTGTCCGCCATATCTTTGATTCTGGTACATGGAGCTTTCAATGCATACAGCGATTACTTCGATTTTACATTGAAAACAGACAAACCTGAAGGAATGGGATCGGCAGGTGCCAGGGTCCTGATAGACAGGCTCATACCAACCAGTAAATTCCTCTTCTTCACCACGCTTGTGTTTGTGGTAGGTCTAGCGCTTGGCATCTATCTCATAATTTTAAGACCAGTCATTATACCTTATGTCATAATAGGATTGTTAGCCGGTGTCATTTACGGCCTGCCAAAGTTTGGGTGGAAGAGAATTGCGCTAGGCGATCTTGCTGTTTTCCTCGCTTTCGGCCCAGGCATCTTCCTGGGTTCTCTAGTGCTGCAGGGCGGTCACGTTGGCATCCCCCAGCTACTCATTTCCTTCTCACTAGGTATGATAATAGTTGCAATCCTACACGGCAATAACTGGAGGGACATGAAGGACGATAAGGAAGCCGGGGTCAAGACCGTCGCATTATATCTAGGGGATAAAGGATCACTGATCTATTACGTATTCCTTATATGGGCTTCTTACCCTCTTTTTATATCAGCCGTTCTTATCGAGCCTAGATTGTTCCCCATTCTAGGCGCTCTTCTGACTATCCCATGGGCAGTGAGGTTGACCAGGATTGCTAGAAACGGAAAGAATATGAAGAGGAATCTGCTTGATATGCTCACTGCCAGTTTCACGTCCCTCCACATCTACTTCTCAGTTGCATTCTTGGCAGTCTTTCTTGCGATAATGTATTATTTCCCCTCTATTCCCTTACCATAGCTGTTTTTTACTTTGACCTAGCGTGTCCTTTGTTCCCTTACTTCGCTAACGAGGTTCTTCAATAGGTCGATCATAAACTTCTCAGAATTCTCGTCCTGAAATTCTCCCTTCTCATTGATCTTTTTATCCACAGAATTTATGATAACCTCAGGCCTGTTTATGATTCTTGAATCAAGGAAGACAAATGATTGTCTTAGGTGGTACTGCGCTCTAGAACCACCCATCATTCCGGTGGATGAACTCATGATGGCCCCAATTTTCTTTGCAAAGACGTTGTTTGGTACAGATGCCCAGTCTATTGCATTCTTCAAAAATCCAGGGACAGAATAATTGTATTCTGGTGTGACTATGAGAAAGCCATCTGATTCCTCAATCAATTTCTTGAACTTTACCACAGACTCATCAGGTTCCTTTGCGAAGTCTGCATTGAATACTGGAATTTTCGAAATGTCTGCCATGACCAACTTTGAGCCCACGGGCATCAAGGTCGCAGCTCTCTCCATTACTTTCCTGCTGAATGAGCCTTTTCTAAGACTTCCTCCAAAACCGGCAATTACTATATTTCCTTCATCTTTCATAAAAAGCATATTTTAGCATTATAGTTAAGCTTCATCCAATATCTTTGGAAAAATCACGCAATCTGGCATCTCTTCTCATTCATTAAGAATTGTTGCTCTTGACCAAACCAAACTAATTAATTGAAGTTACAATGTAATTATTATGGAAAGCGATTTCCCGAAAATAGAATATAAATTCATTGGAAATACGGGTGAGAAGGTATCTGAAATTGGACTTGGAACTTATGGAATAACGGACTACAAGAAGGGAGAGGAAGCATTTGCGTATGCAATAGAGAGAGGCATTGACCTGATAGATACTGCAGAAATCTACAACACAGAAGATTTTGTAGGCAGAATTATCAAAAGATTTGGGAGGGAGAAACTTTTCATAATCACAAAAGTGTGGCCAAAAAATATAGTGTCAAAGGACAGCACAATCAAAGCTGCCAAGGGATCATTGACGAGGCTTGGAACAAGTTATGTGGACCTCATCCTGATACACTGGCCACACAGAACTATGAGTATTATTGAACAAGTGAAGAATATAGAGGCTGTCCAGAAAGACGGGCTGTCGAGGTTTATAGGTGTTAGTAATTTCTCCGTTGACCAGTTAGAAGAGGCAAGGCATTCTACTACATCCACGGAGATCGTCTGCAACCAGGTAAAATACAATCTAGATGAAAGGGGAATAGAAAATGACGTTCTTCCTTACTGCAGGGATAAAGGACTTTCTGTTATAGCTTATACACCCATTAGCAAAGGTGAGGCTTCAAGAGATTCTGTATTTAGGCAAGTTGTGAGTGGAAGCGGAAAGACTGCCATTCAGGTCTCGCTAAATTTCCTTCTAAGCCACAAAGAAGTCATTCCCATACCAAAGACTGAAAGACTTGAACACATGAAAGAAATTATGGGGTCTTTAGGCTGGAAACTTGAAGAAAAGCAAATTGCACTGCTAAGCAAGAAATAGATACGTTTCAGCAGGTCTTTAACGAACTAACTAAAAGGAATGGCCGGTCAGGCACCCGTTCTCGTTTGTCACAAGAAGTAAATGAACTCAACATCTATGAAACAAGTGTTTAATCCTTTCTAACTTCCAGCATTATTTATGCTTTTCGAAACTTGAGAAACCACTATATATATAAAATGAAGAAATTGTCCTTCTTATTGTATATCATTTTATATGCAATGACGTATTTTTGAAGCAAAATGTCGATTAATCTTTATGCGGATTCTCTTGATAAGATTGATCTTAGGATTGTAGAGCTTCTAAGCATGGATGGGCGAATCACGGACACTGAAATCGCCAAAGAAGTCGGTCTTAGCAAGACAAGCGTGAGACTTAGGAAATTGAAACTCATCAAATCTGAAAAAATTAAGATACTGGGAATACCAATTTTACAGAATTTGAATCTGGTGTATGCTGACATCATGATAAAGTTCCTAGTTAACACCTCCCAGAGCGAGATAGATAGCTTTGTGAAGTCTCTTCTAAAGGAGGATCGTGTTTATGAGGTTAACAGGTACCTGTACAAATACGATCTAGATGTGGAGGTTTATCACTCAAACTTTGCACTACTGAAATCTTACATACAGGAACTTTTCAAAGACATAAAAATCATTGAATTCTATGACATATTCCCAGTGCTGCAAACGTACAAGGGTTTCGGGGTAATACTTTAAGTGGAAAACTTTCCCTCAATGTATGATTTTCATATTATCTCTCTGAGGTTACAGATACTGATAAGACTTTAAATGTTATCTGAACACATCTAGACAGAGGATTGGGAGATTAATTAAAAGGAAGGAGTTTGGGATGTTACTTAAATCTTGGATACAGAAATTTTTGCCCTTTATCATGAATAGAAAATGCTATGGTCAATTTTAGAATGGATTTGCAAAAGCAGCAATGGATTCTCATAGCAAGGAGCCCACGAGTTAAAAAAGGATGCACATTACTTCTTAACTTCTACTTTCTCCCTTATTCTACCTTGGAATGAATGTATAGAGTAAGGTAAGGCTCAATAGACTGAATCAACTTGTTCTTTGCCTTGTTAACATGTTCCTGCATTGTTGACTTGGTCAGCCCGTGTTTCTTAGCTAGTTCTTCGATCTTGACTTTCTTTGGTGAAGAAAACATCCCACTTCCAATTGCTTCCCTCAAATATTTTGCCTGTTTGAGTGAAAGAGAACCTAACAGTTCCTTAAGGGAAATCCGGTAAACGTCCCTAAGGGATTCCGGTTCAATCTTCTTTTTCCTAACGATATGAACCTCTCCATTTGCTGACGCCCTTTTGAAGAATTTTTCCAATTCTGAATCAGAAAATGATATAAGTCTAAGCCTCTCCCTTCCATCCTTGTATATAGCAGGAGCCTCCCAGAGAAGATTCATCGATTCGGCAAGCCTTATGGTGGAATTGACAACATTACATCTACAGGATATTGCAGTTGATGAATGATTTTCAGAAGAATCTTCGGTCACTACGTAACTGTGGATTTTCTGCGTTGTAATTTTCAAGCTCCTCGCTGCCTTCTGAACACGTTCCTTGGGCCCATACATCTCTACATAATCAACTACAGAACTGCACCACCTGAAGATTGTCAGATCAGGGAACTCCTGAGACAAGAGAGTGAAGGGCGTTGCGTTCTTCAACTCTAATTCTATTTCTTCCATGTACCGGTCAGGAACGGTATCAACTATATTACTGTTACTTCGATAACCTTTTGATAAAAATGGCAGAACTAATAATAGAACATGAGTGGAAGAAAGAAGACAGCGAAAAAGTGATGAATGTGGTCGGAGGAATAATTGAGATGGAGAAGAAAGGTACGCTTCCTCAAGGATTCGCACTAAAGGGAGTGCAACTACTCAACGGAAAGAATAAGGCAATATGCAACTGGGTAGCCCCAAGCGCATCAGCTCTTTCCGACCTCCTGGGAAAAGTGAATCCTCCTACAACCCACACCATCACAGAAGTCAGCAAGGTCTTCTGAAGGGAATCCACTGTCTATCCTAGAGACCGAACATAAATTTTCCAGCCTAAATTGTCTACGGTCCTCATGTTGGGTCTCATTTTTTTCATTCAATAATTTTTCATAACCAATCTAAATTTAGGTAATTACATCTTATGGACTAGCTATTTTTCTGGTTATGCCCCAATTAGATCGCATATGCACCAATCTTTCATTATTGATAATTGAAACCACCGGTTTTTATGACTTGTGTAACGCGCTGCTCAACTTAAGTTACAGCCTATCACTGAACTGCATTGCTGCGAAGAAATTTCTAAAATTCCAACGCATTCGTGGAGTTATATAACTTGTACCGGCGGTTTACCTTTTGTTTATCCTAATTCTTGCAGTGGTCTCTCCCTTATCTTCTTTCATTTCCACGATCTCATTTTTGGTTTTGGCTGCCCATTCCTTTGTGTCTTCTTTCATCACTTTTTCTGTAAACAAAACGTCCAGAATGTCGCCATATTTACTGTGTCTATATGCCTCTGATAGGTAAGTAATAGATGCACACGCTGCCCCCCTTGTGTCAATAAGTTTCACAGATTCCATTTTTCCCATCTCACAAGGATATTGAAAACTCAAATAATAAAGTAACCTAAGGAGATATTTGTTACATTACCACTTTCTGCTATTAAATTAGGCACGAGACAGATGCGAACACTAAAAATGACCGTATTTTATGGATATTTTAGGAAACATTATAATGTTTTAGACGAAAGCAATGGTAATATAACTGCCCCTCATCTGAACTACTCTGAGGAAGGCAACAAGAAGACAGTAAAGATTCGTTATAATCTTACACACTTGCTACCTTAATTCGTACTATTAGTTTCTGAAGTAATATGACATTAAAATGAGGAGCAAAAGAGACGTTATTTTCTGTAAGGAGACTTCTTTGGTATTACAAGTGCAAGTAACCAAATGTGACCACTCTTCGGAAAAGATATGTGCCACCGATCAATATCTACTAGGAATGGTTGCAAAGGAAGACGTGGTGAAAGTACTCAAAACTGTAAACGATCCCGAAATTGGAATAGATATAGTTGACTTAGGATTAGTATACGATCTGAAAATCGACGATGATTCTGTAACGATCAAGATGACTATGACCGCACCGAGCTGTCCTCTAACAGACTGGATACTTTTCGATGCACAAAAAAAGGTAGAGGAAATGGATGGAGTTTCTAAGTGTGACATTGAACTAGTGTGGGATCCACCGTGGACTCCAGACATGATCAGCGATGAGGCAAGGAAGATGCTCAATTTAGATAATAGCTCCCATTAGAATTGAAACTGTAGTGAACGGCGCTCCGATACAACATCCAAGATTGCAGTAGCGTGGATGATGATCTAAATTGCGTATTTGAGTTGAAGCGATTTAACCGACCACTAAAGAATTATGCCAACAATTAAATTTACTCAACACTTTTATAATTTTCATGACTACCTTGATTCGTGACTTATTATGAGAATATGCTTGGCCACTTTTAACCAAGGCGGACTGCAAGATTTAGTGAGTTCTAATTTTGGACGTTGTCCCTCTTATACAATTGTGGATGTTGAAGGAGGAGAGATAAAGAACCCCAGGGTAATCCAAAACCCTGGTTTTTCTGCAGGAAGCGGGGCGGGAATGCAAGCTGCCCAGGCAGTAGCCGATGCGGGATGTAACGTAGTCATTGCAGGGGCCGTGGGCCCTAATGCATTTCAGGTACTCTCAATGGCGAAACTTGAAGTCCTGGAGTGTCCAGGAGTTACTGTTCAGAAGGCATTAGAGGAATATATGCAAGGAAGACTTCAACCATCTTCCGGCTCCGGTCGTGGACCAGAAAGAGGGCATGGCATGGGCAGAGGTTACGGCAATCGACCCGGTGACCCGTTTAAATGAAGATTTCTGTTACTGGTGGCAAGGGAGGAACGGGTAAAAGCACCATCGCAATTAATATTGCGGCAATCATTGCAAGACGGAAGAAGGTAGTGCTGGTAGATGCAGACGTTGAATGCCCAAATGACCACATCCTGATGTCCACTGAGCTCGCCGGCGAGGAGGCCAGCATAATTTTCAGACCAAAATTTGATTACTCGAAGTGCACAAAATGCCATCTGTGTAAGGAAAATTGTTCAGAAAGTGCAATTGTGATGTTCAAGGAGGGCTATCCATTCCTGATGCCTTCACTATGCTCGGGATGCAAAACTTGCCAGTTGATATGCCCTGCCGACGCGATCAAGGATGATACAAAAACCATAGGTAGCACTTTCGTAAGCGCAGTCAATGAAAACCTTACCTTGGTCACTGGAGTTCTCAATGAGGGGGAGGAGAGATCGTATCCCCTTGTCTTATCAACGAGGAAGAGGTCTGATAAGGTGGAATCGGACCTGAAGATATTCGATACTTCAGCTGGAACAGGAAATCACGTAGCCGCTTCCCTTTCGGGTTCCAAACTTGCAGTTGTGGTGACGGAACCGACGCCCCTTGGAATCCACGATCTGAAAATGATAATAAGTCTACTCAAGAAAGAAGGTATCAAAAGTTACGTGGTTGTAAACAGGGCAGACCTTGTTGATGACCCTCCGCAGATTGATGATGTTGAAATAATTGGGAGAATTCCCATGAGTGATGAGATCGTTGATAGCTATGTCAAAGGAAAACCAGTAGTAGATATGTACCCCCAGAGTTTAGCTTCACAAGAGATCAATAGAATTTCAGAGAAATTATGTGATCTGATATGGCAGAAATAGTTGTGGCTAGTGGAAAAGGTGGTGTGGGCAAAAGTACTCTCACGTCTTCAATCTCGGTATTGCTGCAAAAAAGGGATATAGGAATAGTGGACGGAGATGCAGAGGCCCCAAATCTTCACATTATCTTTAATATCAATAGCTGGGAGAAGGTGACAGAATACAGAGAAAAGAGCGTAGCCGTAATAAATTACTCTGAATGCTCAAACTGCATGCTCTGCAGCGAGGTTTGTACATATGAGGCGATCGAAGAGAAAGATGGTGCCCCTTCGATAATGAGCTACGTATGCGAGGGTTGCGGCGCATGTAAGGTAATCTGTCCTAGTAAAGCCATATCAATCGAGAAGAATGACCTATCTGGGTGGATAAGAGTAGGAAAGACAAAGTATGGTCCATTCGTGAGTTCAGAACTTGATGTTGGGCAGCCTAACAGCGGCAAGCTTGTTACAAGCGAAAAGAACATCGCAAGGGAGTGGGTTAAGGAAGGTCTGATAAAGAACATCATAATCGATTCCGCTGCAGGTATAGGCTGTCAGGTCATTGCTTCAATGAGTGGTGCGACTCACGCACTACTTGTTGTCGAACCCACAAAATCGAGCCTGAGCGACTTGAAACGCGTCCATTATCTCGCACAACATTTTAGGATAAGGTCCTACGTTGTTGTCAACAAGTATAATCTGAATCCGGAATTCAAAGAACTGAAGGATTTTGTCTCGGGAAATGATCTGGAGGTTGTCGGAAGGATTCCCTATGACGGGACGGTCGCAGAGTCAATGGCAAGAAGGATGCCTCTGGTCGAGTATAGTCCAGATTCCCCAGCCTCAAAGGCAATTCGAGAGGTTTCATCATTCGTTGATAGTATAGTAACGTGAATGTAAGTAGGGAATGTTTAAGTATTTATTATGAATATATATTCATAACGAGAGGTGAAAAAAATGCCTTATGGTGATGGAACAGGGCCCCTTGGGTATGGACCAAGAAGTGGAAGACATGCTGGATTTTGTGGAGGGTACTCCGTACCGGGTTTTATGAACAACGTGGTACCTAGACGCGGACTTGGGAGAGGAAATGGTTTCTATTGGGGATTGAGAAATTATGACCCCTACTCAAATAACCGATACTCGATCCCGACAAGCAACGTTGCAGCTCTTACCAACGAAGACCAGAAGAAGATACTGGAAGAAGAGCTGAAGGACCTGGAAGCGCAAAAACAAGCAATAGAGAACAGACTCAAAGAACTAAAGTGATAAGAAACGCCTAGACCAAGAAGATTCAGGAGAGTGAGCAGGTTGCCCCTCACGGACCATTTCCTTCCAGCACCCTTAGGTGCTGCTCAAGTAGGTGAGATAGTCCTGACAGTGGAGGAATATGAGGCTCTCAGACTAAAGGATTTAATGCAGATGGACCAGAGGGACGCAGCCTTAATGATGGGGATTTCTCAGGCAACATTTCACCGACTAGTCACAGGAGCAAGAAGGAAGGTCGCAGATGCTATTGTTGGTGGAAAAGAGATAAGGATATACGGAGGCTCATACAAGACCACGAAGCAATGAGACTCTGCTGTATATATATGGAGGACTGGATATGAAAGATGTAATGGTTGCGATTGACTCTCCTGAGTATCTGGAGCGTGCGCTAAGGGAGGTAGTATACCTATTTCCAGAAGCGGAAAGATTTGACCTGGTTTACTTGATGCCCGTCAATTACTCTCATTTCTGGGTACCTGACCAGCAGAAAAGAGAGTCCTCTAAGAGAAAGATTGAGGAAAAGATCAGGGAGGTCTTTTCTTCCAACAGATCAATTGCAGCAAAATTCAGGATTGAAATCATAGAGAATGATCCAGACAGGGAACTGATGGAACTTTCCAGGAGAGAGAATGTGGATGCAATTGTCATAGAACGCTGGAGTCACTGGAAAGGCGGGCACTCAATTACAAAGAGAGTTGCAATCAAGACTATATCTAATTCAGGAATTCCTGTCACGATACTTAACTGAAATTACCATTTACGTTCCTTCCGTGGTTCAATGCGATCAACGTTGAAAGGAGTTGAAACGTAATGCTTCGTAATTCTAGGGAAATAGTTGATGCCAGATTTATGTGATATGTGGAATTTCATCAGGACCAAAATTAATCTATTCTAATGTGATTTAGAACAAGCTGCTGAGCATATGGTTTCAATAGCTTTTGGCCCTGTGCCATCTAGAAGACTCGGGATGAGCCTAGGTGTCAACAACATACCACCTAAATTTTGCAGCTATTCTTGCATATATTGCCAGATAGGTATAACAGATACCATTACCGCTGAAAGGTCTATGTTTTTTGACCCAAATTCAATAGCACAGGAAGTAGAAAAACGGATCAAAGTTGCGATTTCGTCTGGTTCCAAGATCGATTACCTGACGTTCGTTCCAGACGGGGAACCTACGCTAGATTCTCAACTGGGAGACGAGATTAAACTTTTGAGAAACAAGGGACCAAAGATAGCTGTCATAACCAACTCTTCCCTTTTGTGGGATGCCGCAGTGAGAAAGGACCTAATGCAAGCTGATTGGGTTTCTGTCAAGGTAGATACTGTTGATCCTGAAGTATGGAGAAGAATTAACAGGCCTTCGCCTAAACTTACACTTAAGAATATCCTGGAAGGCATCAGGGACTTCGCCGCAGAGTTTAATGGGTTTTTAGTGACCGAAACCATGCTTGTATCTGGTATTAATGACAAGGAAGAAACCCTGAAACAAACATCAGATTTCCTTACGGAACTTGATCCTGATGTTGCATATATATCAATACCTACGAGACCGCCTGCGGTTGGATGGGTTAAGGCACCTGGTGAAGAGAAAGTTAACGAAGCGTACCAGATTTTCAGTAAAAAGCTCAAAAGTGTAGAGCTGCTTACTGGCTACGAAGGTAATCTCTTCGCCTATACAGGAAATGTTGCTGATGATATCCTTAGAATAGTTTCAGTGCATCCGATGAGAGAAGAGGCAATCAGGGAAATGCTTTCCAAGGCTAATTGCGGATGGGAAACAATAGAGGAACTGATTGCAGGAAAGCAACTAAAGGAAGTTGAATATCAGGGAGTTAAATTCTATCTGAGGCCACATTCTCATTAAAATGTTCAAACCAGATGGATATATAAGAAAGAATATCCCAGATTAGCATGAATAGCAATACCTGCGCAGATTTAAATAATACAATACGCAGTAGCTAAAGAGAAACCGGTGCAATCATATAATACGGTGGCGGGGTATAGGGATTTCATGGTCAAAATTGGAATCATAATCTGCGACAGGTACAGGAACTGTGCTGGCGGAAAATGTTTCAGGGCACTGGCAGAAAGGAAAGGCGCATTTGAAATGTACAAGGATAAAGATGCAGAAGTTGTTGGATATACAACGTGCGGTGGATGTCCTGGAGGTAACATAGAATATGCTCCAGAGGAGATGAAGAAGAGAGGTGCAGAAGTAATTCATCTTGCAACAGGCTTTCTTGTAGGATACGCTCCTTGTCAATGGACAGACCATTTTAAGTCCTTCATTGAGGAGAAATATGGGCTCAAGGTAGTTATTGGAACTCATCCAATTCCTCAGAAGTACTATCTGACCCATAAAGCCCTTGGAACATGGGATGGACCCGACTGGCCAAAGAGACTTGAAGCTGTCATGTGTGACGAGGAAACCCGTAAAGCGTATGATTAGCTCCTCTGTTAAGAATAACTAAAAAAATCAATGCGGCCCGTAGTAATTTATTCAAGATTCTGACTGGCACTAAAATGACTGGTGATCCTTACCCCAGTATACTCCCTTAATTGATTCCGGGAGGAAGTAAGAGCATGCATTCCTGGTACCTCAATAGGAACTCCGAGGAATGAAATTCTTGATGGGGAAAAGGAATGAAGCATCCATTATCATAGGAAAAATGTTTACGCTGTTCGAAAGTTCTTATAATTGATGGAACAAGGAATTTCACTATTGTTAACCGACCAAGGAGATTGGTCTTCCAAATGCAGACGGGCGCAAAGACGTCAGTATTTGCCTTATTGGGGTCACTTGCCATAAATCACTTGAAAATTTTCACTTTACCTAGCAGAGGGACTCTTTAAAATATAGTGTCTTTGCTTCTGGGGTTGTCTATCCCTGAATGATCCAATTTGAGACTGAAGGTATATTAAAGTAAATTAAGTCTGTTAAACAGATCGTTATCCCATTGGTGGCCTCATTATCTGGATAGTTTGTGACTGTTATTTAGGGGGATTTATGAGCGTAGGTTACTTTCTTCCGCAAATATTTGTGAAGCTGGCAATTTTTGTTACAATTTTTGCTTGCTATGATTAAGTATCATATGACTTTCATCTGGTTGTGTCAAATACTAATAAGCTTATGAAAATCAGGGATCATCTTGATCGATTCCTGGCCGTTTATGTAGTGATCGCAATAATAATAGGTCTGCTTGCTGGTTATTTCGACTTCACGTGGGTAATACTAAACAAGGACTTGATCAAGAATCTGCAACTTGTTGCAATATTAATAATGATTTTCCCAATGATGGTTATGATGAATTTCCGGGGACTTGGAACCGCCCTGAAGAACTGGAAACTTCTGGTGATTGTTCTTCTGATGAATTTCGGGTGGGGTCCAATAATGGCAATTCTACTGGGCGACGCATTTGTCAGTAGCCCTCTCGTTAGATTGGGACTGTTCCTGGCATGGCTCGTACCGTGCTCATCCATGAGCGTCGGATATGTAGGGTTGATGAGAGGGAACATAGAAGCTTCTACAGCAATGGTTACCATAACGTTCCTGATCGCAATTCCCATAATACCCATATTTGCCAGCCTTTACGGCGCTGCATACCATGTCCAAGTATCGGTGATGCTGCTAGTAATCACAATCATTGAAATCATAATTGTGCCACTTTTGGTTGGAATACCAACCCACGAATTACTCGTCAGGCGGCTGGGAAAGGTAAAATTCAAGTCAATTTCACCTATATTTCCAACAATTACAATGCTTGGGATGTTCATGATAATATTCGTTATATTCTTCGGCGAATCCAAAATGATAATAACAAATCTACATGCTGTATTCGGGGTATTCTACTCAGCGCTAGTGTTCGGAACCGTCTCACTCATATTCCTAACACTTCTGTTTAAGGCTCTCAAATTCAACTACTGGGACAGCATGGCCGGCCTCTTCCCTAGCATAGGGAAAAACGAGGGAACAGCAATTGCAATAGCAGCAACTGCCTTTTCACCTCTAGTTGCGATAGCACCTGCTACGCTGCCCGTGTTCCAGGTTATATTCCTGATAACTTACATCAAGCTTAGGCCTAGAATCGCTCACTTCTTCGGCATAAAGGGGAAAGATGTGACGTTCAAGGAAGATATGCGAGAAATTTCACCTGGATCAGAGGGGGCGAGGTAAATGTTCAGGATATTGATTCCAGTGGACTTTTCACCCGATTCCAAAGTGTTCGTGGAGAAGGGATTTAAGGTCCTTCCAAAAGTTGACGAGGCATCGTTCGTTTACGTTGTCCCGCTAGGAATGAAGGAGCTGGAAGACTTCATGGAAAAGGACGATTTGCCAGAAGCCAAAGAAAAGGCAGAAAACAAGATGATTTCGTTCCTTCGGAACCTTAATATCAAGGCCGGAAAGATAACACACGCGATTGCAGATGGCGACCCTGCAAGAGTCTTGATTGATTTGGCAAACACTGGCAATTTCGATGCAATGCTGGTAGGACATAGGGGATACGCATATGTAGAAGACTTCTTCATAGGCAGCGTGACTTTGAAACTAATATCAAAGGTAAACATACCTGTGATAGTTGTCAAGAAAGGCAAAGGTGAAGAGGATATCATGGAAGAGAAATAATAGGTCTTTCTACAAACTAATTTTTATTTTCATTTAACTTTTACCTATCCTTCCGTTGTTTCATCAATTCTGCTTTAGTTGTAGGAAAGCATTTCTGTGCTGTTAATTACCATGCCGTTAGAGGGTATCTGGGACTGTATTCATCAAAATAAATTATCGTGATTCAACCTTAGAACTTTCTGCTGGTCATGGAATTTATTTGAGATTATCATGAAACATTGTTGTACATTCTCCAAAGCTAGAAAACTTAATCCTGGGGAGATTCATTTTGGAAGAATGAGGGTAAGAGAGGAAGGATTCTTCAAGTTATGCAATGGGTCAGAATTTAGTCTAGATTGGCAACTTATCCATATTTTTCAAAATGTCAATTGCGGATATTATTGCTCTATTTCCTGTAACAAACCTGGTGACTGCTATTGCATCCTCAACATCCCCTAGTGTTCCGTCATTCTCAAAAAACAGGCTTAAGTAAATCTTAATACATTCTCCAAAACCTAGGATCAGGGAGACTGAAAATGCAACAAGGTATATGAACTTCATATCGAGTTTAAGAGGACTTAGAAGTTCAGTCCTTTCCCTTAAATGTTCTGTGAATAATTCAAAAGAAAATTGAGAAAGAGTATCAAGACTTTCCGGGACCAGCCCAAGATTGAGTTCTTTCTTCAGCCTATTTACAATCTTCTCCACTTCCTTTCTGTTGTAGAGGAGTCTAGATTTCTCCTGCATTATTGGAAGACAGGTCTTAAATGAAGACATAGAGGATGACATTAGGATCATTTTTGTTGCCTTGATTATGTCTACTATCTCCGACTTGCTGACTTTAAATTTTCTTGCTTGCTGGAAATGAATAAAGGCAGAGTCCCGATCCCCCAAGGCCAGGGAAACTGAGATGGCAATTAATGATAACTCCTTGCCTGAAAGGTTCTTCCTTCCAAGATAGAGGATAGAATTTTCCATTCTCTGCTCTTTCGCAAAGTCCTCGCTGTACTTCAATAACAACTTCAGAACCTGCTCTTCATACAAGAAGCCTGTATCGGCAGCAGACTCGTTTTCCGGCATTATACCGCACCAATACATTATAATACATCTCTATTAAACAAAAGTGTGCAAAATTTGTCTTGTATCTATCTTGGTTCGGCCAAAAACTGATAATTGCGACGAATTGATAAATGTCATTTTCTGGCCCAGACGTATTTGCAATCTCGTCATGGGTTCCTATTGATCCATGGAGAATTTGGGGGCTACTTTCTCAAATCTCACTGTATATTTGAATTTGGAACGCTTAATAAATCATAACTTTTGATCAGAGATGTGTGAATCTGACTCCCTACCAATCAACCTGTCCGTCTTGAGGAAAACATCTACGTTCTGAAGGTCTGATTGAAATCCCTCTTTTAACGCTAAAACAAATGCTCTCTCCCTCTTCATACTGTAAAGGGCAAATAATATCCCTACAACTCCTCCTGCTATGGATAACGACAGAATAATGTGACCAACCAAGCCTGTCGTTGTAAAGGGAGCAAGAATTTCCATGATTGCACCTGCTATCCCCGCCAGGATTGAATATAAGAAAAATACGAGGGTAGAAATTCCAGATTCAAATCTTTTGACTAGTATAAGTTCCGACAGGGTTCTATCGTATTCCACGAATTTCTGATAAAGTGTCATTTCTTCATCGAGTGCCTGATGGTTCCTTACATGATCTTCGATTTCTTTCCTTCTTGACCAGACATCCCTAGAGATACCCTTGATTTCTTGAACCTGGTTGATTCCGTACCTTTTCATTATTTGATTTATTATGAAATTATTCAATGAGGACCTACTTAAAAGGGACATTTTCTCCAGTTCTTTGATTTCTCAGATCATCAAGAATTTTGATTCCATTTACAAATGCTCTATTGCCGCTAAGGAATCTTGCGGTTGTCAGGATGTCCTCTGCCTCTTCCCTGTTACCACCACTCTTCAAGAACTGTTTAAGGTAGACCTTCTGGCACTCCCTGTCCCTTATGGAAACGCTTACACCCAATGCAATTGCATAGACGTCTTTATTTTGTAATTTAAGTGGGGTAAGCATCGCCTTCTTCTCCCGCAAATGCTCCTTAAGGAGATTGATGGAAAACCTGGATGATGCCTTGACACGATCTGGAATCATTCCACTCTTTTTCTGGAGGTCACCTAAGATTGAAATTACATCAGAGCTCTCTGCTTGCTCAATTGGGAGCTCTCCAAATACATCGATCATCTCATAAACTGAGTCTAGCGTGGAAGACATTAATGCCATCTTCGTTATCCTTATCGCATCAAGAATTTCCAGCGGTTCAATTCCAAACCTCTTTGCAAGCTTATAATGAATCATAGCAGATTCCCTAGGTCCGTTTGCAAGGGCGACAGAAATTGCAATTAAGACCCTTGTCTTCAACGGAAGACTCATTCTTCCAAGATAGAGGGCCTTGTTCTGCTGGAACTGTTCCATTGCAGAACCTTCATCAATTCCGAAAAGCAACTCTATTACTTCAGGCATTTCTCCTAATGATTGCTCTGCAAATTTCTTCACTTCTTCATAGTTAGAACTCATATCATTTCATGCTTATGAGATTGAAAATAGTTACACCCAATTATTTAAAATAAAGCCTGTAAACTACGCAAATTTTGGCCCGGACGCCAGAATGGGACTATTGCTATCTTCATTTCCACTTAACATAAGTTCCAATCAGAGATGTCACTGCTTCTCCTTGCCATCATTATGCAAGAGCTGAATTGATAGGATTAAGAATGAATCTTTAACTCCCCATATTTGAAGATTTACTCACGATTATTCCATCATCGTTTTCATGTCCTGATATCGAGTATTACCAGGTTTATGGAATACTTTTGTTATCGTTGAAGTTTGGGTATAATCTCTGATATTGTATTTCCTTCAACTGGCAATATCTCAATGCCAGCTTTGGTAAAATCATCTACTGCCCTTGGCCCAATCCTTGTGGCTACTATCGCATCAGGCTTTAGGTCCATGATCTTCCCATGGATTGAAGATGCCTTGCTCTTCTCTTCTTCAGATCTATTTTCCTCGTGCGGTCCCTCACCTTGCACAAAGTTCATTGACCTTATTTTAGCATCTTCTACTTCAACAACAGCCAAATATGGAGCGCGACCAAAATGGGGCGAGACTCTTGAATGTTCATGATTCCTATCTAGTACTGGTATTATCACTCTCATCATCCATAATAAAATTACCTTACTTAAATGGTCACTTTCTTTGAGTTTTGATTTCGGAAAGCCTTTGGTCAATATACATAAACCTATTGGCCAATTTTGGGACCAATAGAGCTCCATTATACTAGATTAAAGTCGGACAGAACGACTTATCAGCCACTAGTTTAGCGCAGGTTCAATCGTAAATTACGCTTACACCGAAGAAAAATAGGTTTGAAATATACCCTCGTCCTTACATACTCACATTTGTGAAGAGTTGGACTGTGCTAAAGGGCAATTCCCCTTGGATAGAATGTTTGACTGATTCTACTGCACTTCCGTGGATGGAACTGGTTCTTGGACTTGCTTAGACAAAATGTCCCCCTGCTTGAATGCAACCATGGCTTTGGAGTAATATGGGATTATTCTCTTGAATATGAAGCCGTGATCCCTTAACAAGTCGTTCAGAAGATAAGTAGGTCTTAGATAGAAGTATGCATATGCCTTCCCAAGCCATCCAAGAATTTGTTTGTCGCTAAAATTCTTCAGGCTCATAACTGGGTTTAGCGTAGTGTACTTCCTCCAGTTAGTGGTTTTGATGAGGTTCTGAGATTTAGCAAGTTGCCATAGCCTCGTTCCAGGGTAAGGAGTAGCTATGGTAAATTGGGCAATTTTGACTTTAACTTTCTTAGAGAATTTTATTGTGTTTTTAACCTCGTATACTGTGTCATCCGGGAATCCTATTATGAAAGATCCAAGAGTATGTAATCCGGCTTCATTCCCCTTCCTGACTGAATCCACTGCCTGCTGCAATTTTATACCCTTTCCGATGAAATCTAGAGTATTCTGGTTCCCGGATTCTATTCCGAAGTAAATGGTGTGGGCACCTGAATCCTTCATGGCCTTGGCAATTTCTTCGTTGAATAGATTGACTCTTGCAGATCCAGACCACTTTATGTCCAGATTTTCAGCTTTTATGTTCCTGGCTATTTCAATCGCCCTCTTCATGTTCAGTGTGAATGTGTCGTCTAAGAACTCTATTTCATGGATACCGTAATCAAATACCAGCCTTCTGAGTTCTGTCATTACCCTTTCAGTACTATGACCGCGCCAGATCTTTCCAAATTGGAGGGAGGAAGAACAGAAGATGCAATTATATGGACAACCTCTTGAAGTCATGAGAGTCCCAAATCTTTTCGTCCCTGCCTTGTACTTTTCCATCGGAAGGAGATCTATAGCTGGAAGGGGGATTGAATCCACATCCTTTATTAGTTGTTCTGGTGGAGTAACTATAATCTTTTCCGAATCACGGTAAGATATCCCCTTAACTTCTTTAATCTCCTTCTTCCCCTTTAAGTGCAACAATAGATTTGAGAAGGACGTCTCACCCTCGCCTGCAACAGTGAAATCTATGTGAGGTGATTCCATAAGGGTCTCTTCCTGCGTGAATGTAACGTGAGGTCCGCCAATCACTGTCTTCACTTCCTTGTTATATTCCTTTGCTAATTCTGCAACTTTGTAAGCATCAGGTATCATGGATGTGGTAGAAGTCAGCCCAACAAGGTCAGGGTCGAATTTTTTGATCTGACCTGTTATATCTTCAAACGTATAATCCATCGCAATGGAATCTATTATCCTTACATCATCTCCCTGGCTTCTTGCTATTGAAGCAAGATAAGCAAGCCCTAATGGTGGCCCTGTCACTCCTATGACAGATTTTATGACTGAATCAGTTGGTGGGGATAGAAGCAATATTTTCATCTTTGATACCTACTTGTTCTTCGCCTGAGAGTCTTATAACTACTTCCTCGTATGCCTTTTCGTTGAGAACGCATCCCGGATCAGACTGCATGTAATCCCCGTAGTAACCGTACGCCCTGGCCCTGCACCCTCCGCATGAATATTTGAATGGACATGTTCCGCATACCCCCTCAAGTTCATCCCTGTTTCTCAGGTCCTTTAAGACCTTGGAGTTTCTCCATAATTCTTTGAAATCCTCTTTCAGAACGTTCCCTACCCTTATAGGGTAGAAACACGCAGGGTTCAAGATCCCCGTTGTCTTCAAGAGCGGCATATATTCTTCCTGCTCCGCATCCACCTAGGAATTCTGCCATCGCAATTCCGTTCGAGCCAGCATCCATTGGCACGAAGTGTGTAGGCGAGTATGTTTTCCCTGTGCCGTCTAATATCTTGTTTATGCCGATTCTGGAGTATTCAGGTGAAGTCGAGTAAATTTCTGGCCCTACCTTCGCCTGCCACTTATCGTATAAGAATGTCAGGAGATCCTCCCTTTCCTTTGGAGAAAGGTCTTCGCTGATTATCTCCTTCCCCCTTCCAGTCGGTACGAAATTGAAGACGATGAACCTCTTCACCTTTAAGCTGATTGCAAGATCAAGCATTTTATCCATGTTCTTGTAATTGTATTTTGTAGCAGTTGTTGCTATAGCATTGTCAAAAACTCCTTTCTCCACAACGTTCTTTATTCCTTGCACCGTTCTTTCCCATGCAAGTGCCTGACCCCTGAATTCGTTGTGAGTTGCCGGGTCTGCAGAATCCAGGCTTATTTCGATGTACTTAATTCCTACTTCCGCAAGCCTGTCAACCACGTTTTTGGTGAGAAGTGTTCCATTCGTGGCGATTGTTGTGTAGATTCCTTTGCTTGAAGCGTACTCTGCTATCTTCCAGAAATCTGGGCTCATCAGAGGTTCGCCTCCTGAAAACGCTATCATCGTAACTCCGGCCTCATCGAATTGGTCTATGACTTTCAGTTTTTGCTCAAGAGACATTTCATCTGGATTTTTCGCTCCCGCATTGGCATAGCAATGCTTACAGTGAAGGTTGCAGAGCTTGGTAGTATTCCAGACAATCATTAAGGGGGCGTCAAATATCTGCGGTTTTGTAATTCCATACCTGGCCACGCTTCTAAGGGTTAACGCTACTCCCTTCCTGACGTACTTTTCCTTCAGTGCTCCTTTGATAACTTCCATATTCTCTATGTGAAATGTCTTCATTCCCCTCTTCAGTGCTGCCTCCAATACCTTTGATTGAGTGGATTCTTTAATATTTCTTGGGGCTTCCACGCCTGCAAAAACGCCGAGGATGTGTTCAAATTTCTTTTGCTCTGTCATTCTCGTCATTATCCATCTCGCAAATCTGTTGTCAACTATCTTCTGAAACTGGGCGACTAGTTCTGTAGAATCTGGAAGCTTCTCTGACCCGTAGAAATTGACCCCAAATCTTTCGTCCCTAGGTTCCTCTGTCAATGTTAATCAGCCTCCATCTTCTTCTGCAGTACGTGTTGTCGATAGAGTATTACCTGGAAGGCTTCATCGCTGACTATTTCATAGTTAGCCATGAGAAATATATTACCTAATAACTACTAATTACTTGTAGGCAAATTCTTGACCCTTAAAGATGTGGTTGGCACAATAATTGTGTCGGGATGCCACAATTACACGGGTCTATCTAGTATGACCTCGAATTCAACATCCTCAACCTTAAAATCAGGAAAGTTCTTCATAGCGTAGAGTCTTATATCGTTGCATTCCTTTCCCACTGCCTCAATATGGAATCGCCTTACTCCCGTAGTAATGATTAGTCTCTTGAACATGTTATTTGATTTTATGAAAGATATGAATCTGTCTATATTTTCGGCAGCCACATTAAGGCTGATCATTGCTCTACACCCCATCCCCATTTCCGCATAGTTGATGTCCGCCCTGCAGGCTCTTATAACACCCTTTTCCTTCAGGTGAATAATCCTGTCCCTAACGTTCCATATGTTCTTATTCAGCTTGTCTGCAACTTCTCTATACCCCAGGCTGCAGTTTTCTTCCAGTAGCTCTATTATCTTTATGTCCAACGCATCTGGTTGGAATTTTCGCACTTTTAAAAATGACAACTAGATATTTAATTTATCTAGATTGGAAAAGTCTTCGAAAATATTTGACATTACAAAAGTAACAGTACTTTAAATACGTCAAGATTTGCCTGACATTACTGCAGTTTCCGCTAAAGTCATAGCTTCTCATTCCTACTAGCTAACAATAGGTGGTGCGCCGAAGTATATTCAGAGATATGAACCAAGATTATCATCATATTAAACCTAATTTTAGTAGGTTTCATTCATCTTCGTACAAACCGTTGAAATAAGCGATTGGTGCAGCCTATAATTAGCATCACGCTGTACAACAATCTTAATAGCGAACTAATGGTCTGTAACGATGGGACTTTTCCAAAGTGTCATCTTAAGGACCATAAAGAGAAGTCTAAAAGGGTTGAATGGAGAAAAGGTCCCATTTATAGCAGGTCATAAGCTGCTTTACACCTGCAACCTAAGATGCCAAATGTGCCCATTTTGGCGCAGACCGGATGAAGCATTGCTTACCGTCGATGAAGAGAGAAAAATGATGGATTCATTGGCAGATTTTGGTGTATCTTACATGGGTTTTGAAGGTGGAGAACCCTTCCTGAGAAGGGATCTTCCTGAAATTTTGAGGGAGTCACATGATAGATTCTTCACTTCTGTCGTATCAAACGGTTGGATGTTGAAGGATCGCTTCAGGGAAGTTCGAGATTACATTGATCATCTCTTCGTTTCTATAGACGGGATAGGAGAGGTTCATGACAGATTGAGGGGGGTGGAGGGATCATTCGAGAAAGCAAGACAGGGGATAGCTGTTGCAAGCTCTGAAATCCCTGTATCGCTGAGCAGCACTATAACGTCTGAGAACACGGATCAGGTGGATATGATCGTAGCTTTCGCAGAGGAGATGAATGTATCAGTTTCCTTCCAGATAGCTTATAATTATTCCACGGCTGAAAAGAAGTCGCCTTCTCAATCAAACCTAAAGGGAGCGATAACTAAGCTGCTAGACCTAAAGAAAAATGGTGCTCCAATTTTAGAATCCAAGGAATATTTTGAATCAGTGATCAACTCATGGTATAACGGGATAGGATGGAAATGCAAGCCCTGGCTTACCCTGAATATTGACCCGAAGGGAAGGGTAGTACTGCCATGTTATGTCCTCAACGAGTACGCAGGTTCCCAGAAGGTCTGGGAGATCGATCTGCCAAAGGTGTGGAACTCAGTGAACTGGGAGCAATACGAAACTTGCAACAAGTGCGCCCTATCATGCTATCTTGAACCATCTCTTTTCAACTGGGGGGATTTTGGAATGGTAAAGGAACACGTTATTGACAATGTTGTCTCCTATTTAAGGGGCTAAATTTCACTATATAAGATGAACCATCTTTATGTCTAGCCCCGCGACCATTGGCTAGTCTATTTGAACGACGGGAGAAAAGAACTCTAGATAGTTTGCGGTCAACCAAAATGTCTTCTGAATATGAATTAATCTTTCAAAATTGAGACTCAAGACACATTTACAGCTAATAGATGTAATCATCATATTGAAATATGAAAATGTGATACCTAGATGTGACCTATAGATGTCAGCCGATCAAGGCTCTCAGATAGTCAATAAAAAGCTTTGGCATGGAGTCTATAGAACCCAGCTAAGCTGGTATCCAACCATCAATGACGATGCCTGCACCGGCTGTGGCCTGTGCTTGCTCACATGCGGGAATTCGGTGTTCAAATGGAATCTGCAGGAAGGAATGCCTCTTGTCGCAAGCCCTCAAAAATGTGTGCTTGGGTGTACTACCTGCGGCAAAGTGTGCCCGGAGGGGGCAATCTCATTTCCGGAAAATCCGGCAACATTCATCAGGAATGTTATAGTTAAGTACAAGGTATATCCAAAGGTGAAAGAGGATCTGAATGAAAGACTGGCCAAATTTCCAGATCACTTAGTGGACAGTCATGGAGGAGACAAAAATGGCAAGTGAGTTTGCAGTATGGCACGGAATAAATAGATCAGAAATAAACTGGCATCCTATTATAGACCCAAACAAGTGCACAGGATGCGGGCCTTTGCGTGGTGACATGCGGAGAAAAGAGGAATGTGTTTGGTTACGATCTCCAGGCCCATAAGGCTGTAGTCCTTTATCCGGACAACTGCATGGTAGGATGCAACAACTGCCAGGTTTCGTGTCTTTGGAATGCAATAACATACCCTGAGGACGTTGATTACATAAAGGGCCTAGCAAGGAACATAGAAAAGGAGACGATAGACAAAGAGCTTGCAAATAAGTTATCCAAAAATCCTGATCTTATTCTATAACTTCTTTGAGATGAGTTACTCTTGCAAAAACTCACCTAAATATGTGGTCTACAATCAACATAATAATGGGAGTGAATGCAACCTCAACTTGTATATCTGACCACGATAAAGTATTTTAATAAAGAAGTACCTAATATTAATTATGGTGAATCTAAAGGAGCTGAATAGCCAACCTAAATATAGAGAGATTAAAGAGACGATTGTACCGGAGAAGCTGAAGGAAGGGGATACCATAGGAATAATTGCTCCTGCGAGTGCCCCGGACATGAAACAGCTTTCGCTCTCCTTGAACAAGCTTTCAAAGATGGGTTATAAATTCTCCCTTGGGAGGAACATAAGGAAACTTGTCCAGAAGAACTCTCTTGCTGCCCCTAAGAAGGACAGGGCTGATGAATTTAACGAAGCTTTCAGGAACGATGACATAAAGATGATCCTTTGTGCAAGAGGAGGCTACGGTTCTATCCATATCCTGCCTTATCTTGACTACGATCTTGTGAGGGAACACCCAAAGATATTTGTCGGTTACAGCGACATTACCGCACTTCATTTTGCACTCAACAAGCTTTCCGGACTCGTTACCTTTCACGGCCCGATGCCAGCTTCCGACCCTGACGAATACAATAGCAATGCATTCAAGCATTTCATAAACGTCCTATCAGGAAAAAGCAATGACCTCTCAGCCTTCGTGAACGTCTTCGTGAAATACATATACAAAGGAAAAGCCCGCGGGAAGTCCCTGGGGACGAACATATCCGTAGGAGCCTCCCTAATAGGCACTCCATACTACCCGAACCCCTCCGGAAAAATTCTTTTCAGCGAGGATACGGGAATAACATCGGGTGATTTGGATAGATACTTTTCAGTTATGCAGCTGACAGGAATTCTGAAAAAACTTCAGGGTTTCGTTTTCGGCGAATTCAGGCAGATAAACGAGATGGAAGAACCTATGCCTTACATAGAGGATATAATCCAGCAATACATAGAGGAACTGGAAAAACCATCCATTTTCGGACTTCCGTTCGGGCATGGAGAGGATCAGATGCTTATACCATTAAATGCAAAGATGGCCATTTCATCCGATTACCCTTATGTTGAGATGGAACAGGACGTCGTCGAATAGAGCTCAACTTTGATCACAAAAAAGATCGTGGGAAGAATTTGAGTAATTTTCAGTTTTTTATTTTAACCTCAAAAATTCTTTAGGAGATAGTCTATACAGTACAATGGAAACAGTGAAATCGACTTCTGAAGCTAAAGTACTGAAGCCAGGAAATTTTTATGATTTGAAGTTCGTTGGTAACATTGTAGTTGCAGGAAAGAGGATTCTCTTTGAGGTTGCGAAACCTGAAAGAGAGACTAACGATTACTCAACTGGCATATACGAGTTGATTGATGGAAGAGGAGTGAGATTCACTAGAGGTGAAAGAGACTATGGAATGGTGAGGGATAAAACTGGGAAATTGATCGCTTATGAATCCAAGGATGGAGGTAAGGTCTCAATAAACATAAAGGATATCTCATCATCAAGGGATCATAGACTAGTTGAGATAGATGGAAGGATTGGAAAGATTGCATGGGATAAAGATTCAGAGGGGCTATACTTACTAGTTCAGAAGGAAAAGAAGAATGAGGATTACAGGATTATAGAGAACATACCGTTATTCTCAGATGATAAGGGGTTCATGGAGGGGTTTAGCTATGAGCTCATTCATGTGGACAGCAAGGGGAAGTCTTCCTTGATTTTGAAAGGGAAGGAAGAGATCAGAGACTTTGCTGTAAACCCGATGAAGAATGAGATAGCAATTGAGATCAGGTCGCTTGATTATGACGACTATCACGCAAGGATAGGCATCCTTTCAAAGGCAAACGGTCACATTACTTACTTAAAGTCAGGCAATGGAGATTATCTTACCCCAGGGGGGATAGGTGGAACCTCATCAATGGAGTATCTTGAGGATGGAACTTTGGTATTTCTGCTTAACAAACACGAACACTTCATAGAAGAAGCACCTGAAATTGTATTCTGGAAGGATGGAAAATTGAACGAAGTGATGAAAAAGTACGACATCTCCCCCGGTAGTGCACTGAGCATGGATTCGTCGATGGTTGATTCTACTAAGATGAGGGTCAAGGGGAATCAGGTGTATTTCATTGCAACTGTTCATGGCAGGGTTGGATTATACAGTCTCAATGCTGAAGGAGAGCTGAATACTGTGTTAGCGGGAGAATTCTCGGTGGAGTCTTTCGATTTTGATGGGGATGTGGTTTATTTCGTTGCGCAGAACTCCAACACTCCCCCTGAAATTTATGTGCATGATGGTAAAGTAAAGTTATTGTTGACGATGAATGAGCAACTGAAAAGATGGAATCTTAGGAAACCTGAAAATTTCCACTTCAAAGCAAGTGATGGTGAGGATATCGAGGCCTGGATCCTCAAGGGGAAGGGGAAAGGTACGATAGTCAGAATCCATGGTGGACCGCGAGGTGCATTTGGTGAGGCCCTTGTCTTTGAGGCTCACCTGCTGAATTCAATGGGATTCAGCGTCATATACTGCAATCCTAGAGGCAGTGACAGCTATGGTGATTTATTTGCAGCAGCTGTGGTGAAAAGATATGGAGAGAGGGATTTCAAGGACATCATGGAGCTGGTGGAATATTCAATAAAGAGGTATAAACTAGACGCCAGCAGACTGGGGGTCACTGGAGGTTCATACGGGGGGTTCATGGTAAACTGGATAGTTGGACACACCGACAAGTTTAAGGCCGCAGTTTCAGACAGATCGTTTGCTGATGCTGTCTCTGATTATTTCTCTGGGGACATAGGACCGACTTTTGACGCTGACCAGATAGGCGGTACCCCATATGACAACCTTGAAACTTACTGGGAAAAATCGCCAATAAAACATATCCGCAATTGCAAAACCCCAATACTTCTTATCCAGAACGATGCTGACTACAGATGCCCAGTGTGGCAGGCCTATGAACTTTTCACCCAGCTTAAGATGCAGGGAACAACAACAAGGCTGGTAATTTTCAAGGGCGAAAATCACAACCTTCCATACTCAGGAAAGCCACGGAATAGGGTGAAGAGACTGGAGGAGATAGCTGCATGGTTCGATAAATTCCTAGCATAGGGAGTAAAATTGGAGGGCAATTCAATGATTCCCCCTTTATCTATGTTGACCCTCGTCCTTAGACGGGGTTACTTACACTGGATTACTTTCCCTTCAGGAAGTCTTTCTTCACTCCATTTCTGAATTCTGGATTTATCGAGAACTCCTCTGCAGTATCGCTTAGGACTTCTATCATCGTTTTAAGTGCTTCCTTTGCCTCATTTGATTTTGCTGCTTCGAGTGACTCTCTTGAATGCCAAGGCGTTCCTTCCTTTGCTATCTTAAACTGTACCTCCAGTGCAGGAACCACCTGAGAAACGTTTGCAAAATCTGTTGACCCTTCCGGTATCCTTGATAGTGTTTCCTCAAGAGTTGGGCACTCAATTCCTTTTGCCAGCAGCCTCTCTCTTATATTATTTGAGAGTGTCTTGTTTATCTTAGTAGTTGAATACATAAGCCCTATTTCCTTGACTTTATAAGTTGTTTCAGTTGCGCTAGCGCAACCCTCGACTATCTTCATGAATCTATCAACTACAATTTTATGATAATCGATATCCGATGTCCTTATACCGTAAGTAAGAACAGCTTTCTCAGGCGTGACGTTTGAAGCGGTCCCACCCTCCTTTATTATTCCGTGCATTACAAAGTTGACATCCCTCCTGACGTGCTGTCTCATCATGTTGACCGCGGTATAGGTCAGGATTGCAGCGTCAAGAGCACTTCTACCGTTGTCAGGGTTCGCTGCCTCGTGAGCAGCTTTCCCTCTGAACGTTATCTCGTAATCCAGATCAGCTAGGGATTGTTCCCCTACACTCCACCGATCACCTGGGTGGGAACCGAGGACTAAGTCTATTCCCTTGAATGCCCCCTTCTCTGCCATTATTATCTTAGAGCCAGCCCATTCGCCAGAACCTTCTTCGTCTGGGGTACCGAAGACAGTGATCGTTCCATTCTTTATCTTTTCAGCTGACCGAATAGCAGAATAAACAGCAGAAGATGCAATGAGATTGTGGCCACAGGCATGTCCTATTCCAGGGAGGGCGTCATATTCTGCCAGGAATGCAATTGAAGGTACCCCATTCCCCAATACCTTCTCTGCCTTGAATGCTGTTGGAATATTCATGAAGTGATCCTCCACCTCAAAACCATGATCTTTAAGAATTCCCCTTAGAAGACTTGACGATTCGAACTCCCTGCTGCCAACCTCTGCCAGTTCATGAATTCGTAGAGCAGTTCCCCAATAATCTGTAGATGCGTCAGAAATGTGACTACTCATACTTTTGCAGCATGCCTGAGTATTTAGATTTAGCTTTTTAATGATGCATTGGTAATGATTAGGGCAAATAGTGATATCACCTTAGCTTCTCTGACATAGAGGTTTGAGATGAATTATTCGTAAGAAGAATTATAGAATGAAAGTGTTTGGAGAAGGCTCCAACTATCAGCATTCTCTTGAACTGAATTGTAGCTGGTTAACACGTTTACAGAAATAGTTAAGTATCTTTTAACGGTTGGAGTGATGCTGACACCCCTTGAAGCTATACGTTTACGTTATTCGGAGGCTAATTTTGTTGATACCAGTGATTCTGGGAGTGACAGTTATCACATTCATACTTTCTCACGCGGATATAGGCCTTCTTATAGCGGGCTATGAGGGGAAAACTAGAAGTCTTGCCGCCAGGTTGATAGTCATTCATGAACTGCATCTCAATGGACCCGTTTATGTGCAATTCTTTTATTACTTCACCAATCTCTTCACTGGAAAATGGGGGTATCTGTCACCTACTGAACCTGTAGATGCAGGAACACCAGTATTTACTGAATTCCTTAGAAGGTTCCCGCCAACTGCCGAACTATCTATAATAGCTACGATATTCGTGATAGCCCTCGGCCTTCCTCTTGGGGTGCTCAGCGGAGTGAAAAAGGACAGGGGAGTTGACCATGCTACAAGGCTTGCTGCCATGGTTGGCGTTTCAATCCCTACATTCTGGATCGGTCTCCTGATACTGATCCTTATAGGCCCAAAGGGCCCGCTTCCACATTTCCTTCAGGTGACCACCGAAGGACAGATAGATTTCCTGAAATATGGATTCACTTCAAGTGGCACTCTTCAACCATGGGTGGCAGTATCTGGTGCTTCAGGAATCTCGAGACCCACAGGATTCATGCTTGTTGATACGTTGCTTTATGGTGATGTTCCTGCGTTTTTAGATGCTCTTGAACACGTTATCTGGCCCGCACTGGTCGTGGCACTGACAAGTTTCGGAGTCATAACCAGATTCATGAGGTCGAGCATGCTTGAGACGCTCGGTCTGGACTATATAAGAACAGCGAGGTCCAAGGGACTTCCTGAAAAAATAGTCATCAAGAAACATGCAAGGAGAAATGCATACGGGGCCACTACCACAGTAATGGGTCTATTTTTTGCTGGCCTGCTGAGTGGTGTCACCGTTACAGAGTACGTATTCGGCTGGCCTGGTATGGGGCAATGGCTCTACACAGCTGCGGCTCGTGCTGACCTAGTATCAGTCATGGCCACAACATTCGTTTTCACGATAGTGATAGTCATTGCCAACTTGATTGTTGACCTGATATATTCCTACCTTGATCCGAGGGTGAGGCTGGATTGACCTCCTCCAATTCTTCATTTGTCAGAAGTATAAGATCAAGGTACAAGCAATCCCTGAAAATGCTCTATTTCCTGACAAGAAGCCCGCTTTCAACCGCCGGCCTTGTTATCACGATATTCTACGTTTTACTCGCGATATTCGGCCCCATAATAGTCGGTGGCAACCCCGAATTCATGAGAGAGGTACTTTACTATAATGGTCAGTACATATACAACACTCCCCTTCCACCACAACCGGCATTTCCTTTCGGAACAACCTATGGTGGATTTGATATTTTTAACGGAGTGGTTAAGGGTGCAAGAATAGACCTTGAAGTTTCTGCACTTGTAGTGTTCAGTGGTGCCCTCATAGGAAGTGTGCTTGGCGCAATTGCTGGATATGTTGGCGGAACTGTAAGCGATGTTATTATGAGAATAACTGACATATTCCTGTCAATACCGTTCATTGTCCTTGCAGTCGTTCTTCTTCTTGTCCTTGGCAAGACTCTGACGTCCATGGTGGAAGCTTTGGTCATTGTTTGGTGGCCATTCTACACGAGGCTTGTTCGCGGGCAGGTCCTGACCGCCAGGGAGCACAAGTACGTTGAGGCTTCTGTGGCAGCGGGTGCATCTCCGTTCAGGACTGTGCTAAGGCACATCCTTCCTAATTCCATCTACCCGATCTATGTGCAGGTTTCCCTTGATTTTGGCAACGTAATTCTCACCCTTGCTTCACTAGACTTCCTTGGATTCGGATTTGCCGGACAGAACCTGGCAGAGTGGGGGAATATCATAGGACTTGCAACTGCGGGAGGTGGAGGAGTGGAAACAATCACGAGTTACTGGTGGACTATACTAATACCTGGTCTTGTACTGCTAATTCTCGTGGTCTCTCTAAATATTCTCGGGGATGGAATAAGGGATGTAACAGATCCAAGGTCCAGGATGTAATGTTTTCAACGGCAAATGATGGTTGATTATCCATCGCTCCCTTCTTATAAGAGCTTATAGGCATCCATTGCGTTCCTGCAATTAGGGTAAGTGAACTCGTTGTGTCCCGATTGTCATCTCATTCCTCTATAGTAGACCCCCAAAGATTTGTTTAATCTCCTTTGTCAACTATTCGCACATCTAAAACACATTCTTGAAAACGGAAATGAAGAAACAAATAGAAAATAAAAAAAGAAAATATAAGATTTTAAACTCCTGCTTTGTACTGCAGAGCGTAATATATCACTAGATTAGCCCCCTGAACTGGATTCTCTGTGTCTGCGAGAGATGATGGATTGATGGCCGTGCTGAAGACCAGCAAATTGACGGGTTCCATCGTTCCAACGTAGAAGAATTCCTTGATTGCAATGACGTCCGCCTTATAGTAATCAAGAGATATCTGGCTTGCGTTTGTCGATTCAGCTGCAAGATTCAGCAGGTTCCACATTTCGCTGACGTTCGCCCACTGGTTGGGGTTAGTCGTGTTGTTCCACCCAGGCGTACCGTAAGCAAAACCGTCAGTCCAGTCGTCGTAGCCGAATGGGCCGAGCATGGGACTCGCGTACTGCGTTGTCGGAGAGAAGCCAACCCATGTGTCATACCAGAGAGGCATCGGGTCCTGAGTCGGTGGGAGGGCACCATAATCCAGCCATAGCGTATAGGAGATATCAACTGGCAGCACTGTAACCTGGCCGTTAGTTGCCGCATTTATATCGTTCGCCCACACTGTATCCATTTCGTCATTTGCTGGATTGCCAGCTACGTTGAACAGTGGGAAGTAAAGCTTAGTTCCGCTCTTGTAGTATGGTGTTTGTTCCCAGTAGAACCTTGCCATGCTTAAATTGTAAATTTGCGGATACTGACTAGTGATGTTAGATGGCACATCAAGCGCTCCCGGTGGGAAAACACCAGAGAACGGGATAGCAAAACGTATACCTGAATCGTAATACGAAACATTGATCAGGTAACTAATGTTGAATGCATAGGCGAACGCCTTCCTAACGCTGAGATTCGTAAAGAAGTTTGCTGGTATGTTTGTTTTTGAATCATAAGACTGTGCCCCGGTAACGTTTATTGCCATATTGTACGAGTACACATACAAGCCAAATGCTGGAACCTGTGCCGTCTGTAATACCCCGCTATTCACGTAGCTAAGGAGTGCAGATGTCTGGCTTATCGGGAAAGCTCCTGTGCCAAATTGAGCCTCCCCTGACTCAAGTTGAACCTGGGCTGCATCTTCGCTTGTCAGATACTCAATCTCTACCTCCTTTATCAGCTTGCTTTTTGGAAGCATTCCCTGTGTCGCATTGTAATAGGGGTTTACCTTCAATATCACAGACGTTGCAGGTTCATAGAGGGCAAGGTAGTATGGCCCGGTTCCCATTGTGTTGTAATGGACGTACTGGTTCCAGTTAGAGAGAAGACCCGGGCTGGTTGTGCTGTTGGACCAGTAGGCGTAAGATGCGCTTGTATTCTGAGGAGCTGCACCGTGCTGAACGAGCCAGTTATAGTCCATAACGTCAAACACAGGATTCTCCCAGAGTGCCAGGAGGAATGAAGTAGGAAGACCGTAGTTTGTGACGGGATAAGATTGGTTGAGTGGGCCGTAATTCACTCCGGCATAAATCGCGGATGCATTTGAAAGCCATGTGAGGTTGGTGGGGAGCATATGGAACGTCACTGACTGCGTAGTATTGTTCCATGTTACCGCATGATGTATCCAGTAGAAGCTCTCGTTGAAAGGACCAGATATGGAGGGAGCAGGGAGTAGCCCGTAGGCTAGGGTCCACCCTGGAGTGCCAGGATCATTCGCAAACAACAGTGCCCTTGCTACTGATACGTACACATCATATGCGTTGACAGGGTCCCCATTGGAGAATTTGAGGGATGTATTGATGTAGAAAGTCCAGTTTAGCATGTTAGGTGTAACTTCGCCATTTGCAACAGATGGAACGTTCCTTGCTATCACGGGATTGAACTGTGTTGTTGATGTACCGTTTGTCACAACAAGAGGCTGGTAAATTTCCTCGATGACCTCGTCAGATGTAAAATCGTATGCTATTGCCGGATCAAGTGTATTCAACCCACCGGGTAGATATTCTGCATTCACTACAAGATTCGGGTTGATTGCAACTTTTGGCACATTGACCCTGATAGAGTAATTCCCTACGGCGATAGTCATCAGATATGAACCGTTTACTGTTGCCCCTGTTGCTGTATCCTCTGTTTCTGTAATGAGATTTACAACGTGGAATCCTGGCGTGGTGAAAGTAACGTTAATAGTTTCTGGGAGGCCTGTGTTGTTGTCTGCAATTGTCTGCGTTCCATTGTCGATGACCCAAGTGAACGACTGGATTGTATAGGCGGTGTCACCTGAGACATTGGAACCAACCGTCAGTGGAGTAGGGTCCAGCAGTCCCCCGTAAGTTAGATTTACCCACCCGTTGAGTCCTATTGTTTGGTTGCCCGTGGATGATGCATTATTGTAAACTGCAGATGAACCCGAAAGAGTTATGGGCCCCTGAATAGCAGCAGGATTTGTGCTAAGGGATGGGTTTACAGTAATGAGCATAAGTGAATTATTGTTAGTGACCATTGACGTCTTATTATACACTGAAAGCGACACTAGATAACTACCCGGGTATTGGTAGGAATAATTCACTTCTCCGTTCCCTGAAGTCACTGTAGTGGAGTGACCATTTCCAAAATTCCAGACAAGCTTCGTGAACGTGGTTCCAGCTGGAAGGCCGGGATTAAAGATTATGTTGCTGTCAGCTAATGTAGCAACTGCAGTTGTCGAGGGGGCAATAGAAAGGGGTTTGCTTGTGACAGAAGGTTTTTGATGCGTTTCGACAACCACTACCAGCGCTCCAATGATAACAATAACGACGATGATTACTGCAATCCATTTCAACGCAGAGGGTTTCTTGGCATTTGATGGTTGATTAGAAGGCTCTTGCGTCATATAAATACCATTGAGCCTACTTTAAATCTGTATATTAATAATTCGGTAAAGCTGTTTCCATTTGGAAGGCACCGTACAGATATCTCATATTAATTGCACCGAATCGTTATGAGCATTTGAACCCGATGAGACAAGTCCATTGAACCTACTAGTTTTGGATTAGAATGCGTGATCTTGCTTTGATAAAAATAGAGCGTACATCAGGCTTTCCAAATTTCCAATTAGCAGCTTCCCGTTACAATTCATTACTCATCTGCAATATGCTAATTTGCTTGGATCACGGGTAGAGGGAAAAGTTATAAAGAGGTTGTAGATAAAAATTGATTGAGATGAAGTTCAGGACACTTGGAAGGGACCTGCTTGCAGGCCAGACTGGAAAAAACAATTCAATAACGGATGTCCGAGGGATAAAAGTCGGTCACGCTCAGGTATGGACAGATCATCCCTTTGTTCAGAGAACTGGGGCCACCGTAATTCTACCTCACGAAGGCAACGTATTCGAAGAGGGTGTATTTGCACATACAGAAGTCATGAACGGATTTGGTATACTCACAGGCAGGGATTCAGTAAATGAACTTGGCCTACTTGCATCTCCAATTGTCTTGACCAATACGAGGAGCATAGGGACGGGATATGAAGCGGTTATGCGCTACTTCCTGGATTATGCTCAAATTGACTACGATCTTCCACTTCCTGTCGTAGGCGAGTGTGACGACAGCTACCTTAACGACAGCAGGGGACCGCCAGTTCCACTCGAAACTTTTCAGGCTGCTTTCAAATCCGCATCAGATGGACCGGTGGAAGAGGGGGCGGTAGGTGGTGGAACCGGGATGGAGCTTTTCGATTTCAAGGGTGGGATAGGTACGTCCTCACGGATCATAGAGATTCAAGGAACTGAATATAGCGTAGGAGTACTAGTGAATGCCAATTACGGGAGCAGACACCAGTTGTCAGTCCTAGGTAGGAGGATATTCGAAACATCAGCAGGGGAAGCTAAGGATGGTTCGTGCATTGGGGTGTTGGCAACTGATGCACCAATATCTTCAGAAATGCTCAGTCGCCTATCAAAGAGAATGGGATTTGGGCTTGCTAGAACAGGGTCTGTTGCTAATAACTCAAGTGGAGACATTTTCATATCATTTTCAACGGGAAGAAAAATCACTATGGAACCGTATTCCATAGACTCTGGCAGGTTAAAAGAGCAAGAAATCAAAAGAACCTCAACGAATTTTCTTTCAAACGGTGCGATAAATCCACTCTTTGAGGCAGCAGTATCGGCCACAGAAGAAGCTGCATTGAACGCATTGTTCCAAGCAAAGACGACAAAAGGCTATGGAGGCCATGTACTAGAAGGGTTTTCTGAAACTGGATATTCAGACGAGCTGGGGCTGTTTTGATCATCAAAGCTTCAGTAAGGTATCAGACGTCAGGACTAAATGCTCTTGGATAATTTTAAAATCGAGACATGACTGTTAAATGGAGAATATTCATATATCTTAATTCAGACTGACATATAGAATGAAGGAAGGAGAAATGTTAGGGACTCAAAAAACTGGAATGATTGATTCTTACATATCCGATATGATGCGACGAAACCGAGTCTATGGCCTATCAATCTGCCTGATAAAGGAAGACAAACTGGTCTATTCCCGCGGATTTGGTTTGAGAAGCCTTCACCCACCCCTGCCCGCAACTTCACATACCCTTTATGGAATAGGGTCCTCTACAAAGATATTCACTGCGCTTGCCGTCCTTAAATTGGTGGAAAGATCAAAGGTCCATCTACAAGATTCCGTTGGGGAATACATTAAGGGGCTTGGTAGTGGCTCGAAGGAAAATGACATGACGATCCACCAGCTGTTATCGCACACCACAGGTTACCCAGATCTTGGAATGGCAATGGGAACATTAGGGCAACCACTCGGAGAACAGGACGTCTGGAGTCCACTAGGCAGCCTGGATGATCTCGTAACGCTCATCAATGATGCCAGGAATGAGAGACTTTCCTCACGTGGAAATGTGTTCATGTACTGGAACGAAGGCTATGTTCTTCTTGGGAAGGTTATTGAAGAAGCAAGCGGTGAAAGTTATCAAGATTTCGTCAGGAAAAACATCCTACTCCCATTGGACATGAGGAGGTCAACATTCGATGGTTCTGCTCTAGAGACTGATGGCGACAGCATGGTAGGATACTATACTGACAAGCACGACAGGAGAGTGCCTAGAAAGTTTCCATCCCATCCGTTAGGCTTTGCAGATGGTGGTCTCATCTCAAGTGTTACCGAATTGAGCAACTTGGTCACAATGTTATTGAATGGAGGAAGCTACAAGGGGACGAGAATTATCAAAAAAGAATTGCTAGAGAGGGCGCTTTCGCCGCACATTGAAGTAAGATTCACTGCAGCAAGGAAAAGGAAAACCTTCTACGGCTATGGTATTTTTATAGACAATGACTTCTTTGGATTTCAAAAACTTGGTCATGGAGGGAATGTTGCTGTATCGTCAGCGTATTTCGGTTTCGTTCCAGAGCTAAATGTAGGAGTCGCGCTGGCATCAAACTCAGATTTTTGGGCCCAACCGGTTGCTGATTATGCTCTTGCTCTTTCTATGAACAAGGACCCGGAAAAGTTGCCTTTCGTATCATTCCAGAGGAAGGCAGAAACGCTTATCGGAAGGTATGAAACGTTCAAGGGATCAAACAAAATGCAGATCTCAATGAAAGGATCCAACTTGTTCATGGAGATCGGAAATCCAGGTCAATCGAATTCAATGCCACTTGTGATGGATGGGAATAAAATCTTCCTGATTCTTGGACCTAATAAGGTTAATCTGGAAGTGAATGCTGTATCGAAAAACGATGTAACAATCAAGTTCGAAAGATACCTGTTTCACAAGATCGGGAAGATATGATTGGATCCACATAAGTTCCCTCATAGACTTTCAAATTATGTGAATCATGAACGCAACACCTGGAGGAATATGGAAATAGAAATTGTATAAGACTTCCTGAAGCCAAAAACTTCCATAACCAACCTTGAAAATTTCAGATCGAATGCTCCTGAGTGCTGGATTCTAGCCAAATCCTCTTTAACTAATGAGATAGAGCTTATCAGAGATTGGATTATCCACGCTTTCCATTGAACTCTCGTTTTGCTTTGCTAAGAAGTTCACTTTCATTTATGATTTTTTCAATTGAGTAGACGGATGCTGTTACAGCTGCCAGCAAGTTGTCTATTGCGACCTTTGGGTCTGATGCTTTGGCTGAGTCGTCTGAATGAAGTGCCATTCCCGGATAGCCAATCTTCAAGTTAATGTGACCGGTCGGAACCTCCTTGCTAACGTTAGCCTCATCTGTACTTACTGATGGAGAAAAGTTTCCCTTGTCCTGGTTTGCCGCAGATATTCCAATTTTCTTCAAAGAATCCTGCAGAACTTCATCTATGATTGAGTTTGCGTTGTAATCTTCGTACACCGGTTGTATCTCCTTTATTTCTAATTTAGTTCCATAAGCCCTTGAAACACCTTCCAGAACTGATATCACTTTGTTCTGTAATGATCTCAAGAACTCACCAGAAACAGCCTTCAACTCTATCTCAAGTACTGCCCTGTCAGTAACAATGCTTGTTACCTTCCCCCCTTCCCTAATGATCATCTCGATAATTGCCAGCCTATCATTCTTTATCCAACTTCTCAAATTATTTATTGCTACGTACGCCGTCACTAATGCATCCAAAGCATTTACTCCCTTCTCAGGAGAATAGGCCATGTGGGATGCTTTACCCTTGAATACAGCCTGGAAGAGAATATCAGAAAGCGACTTCCAACCTACGCTCCATGAATCCATTGCGTGTATTCCAACAGCGAAATCTGCTCCATTTAGAGCACCCTTCTCAACAAATGTTACCTTACTTCCTGCATATATCCCTATGCCCTCCTCAGAGGGCGTCCCCAGAACAACTACCCTTCCTCTCTTTAATGTTCTCGAAAGCGCAACAGCGGTTCCAAACGCCCAACCTGAAATGAGGTTGTGACCGCATGAATGCCCATTGGGTAGAGCATCGTATTCTGCCAGAAGTGCTACAGTTGGTCCTCCTATTCCCCATTCTCCCCTGAACGCTGTTTTAATCCCGAGATATGGATAGGTGACTTTGAATCCATGTCTTTTCAGATGTTCAACCAATAGAGACGATGATTGTTTTTCTTCACTGCCCAATTCTGCCAGCTTGTAAATCTCGTTAGATATTTCAAAAATCTCTGACTTTAATGAATCAACAGTTGATTTAGTATCTGATATTTTCTTCACGGTTACAAATCCCAGTTGCTCGATATATAACTTTTCCATTTCGTGGAATGTTTCACGTAAATTTTTAATCTAAGCCCTCTGGGTATGACATTAATGCCAGTGACTTATACAATTGAATGATTCTTTAGGCTAACTTATTGGTTGGTAACCTAGAATTGGAAGTGGCAGATCTGCAAAGCGTGTAATTACAAATTGGCAGGAAATTCCTGAAGCAATAATGGTGGTTTACTATAATCCTGATTACTCTTCTCTTGAAACGTGGCTAGTTCTCTTCAATTAAATAGACTTTTGCTATAGTCAGCCAATGGATTCTTTGGACAATGAAAGGGGCTACAGGTTTACCTTTCTTAACAGTATTGTCTTAAGGCAGTCCAGTCTTTGAATCATTCAACTTTAATCTTTAATCCCATTTTGTTCAGGTTGGTCATGATCATATGGAATCTCGATTCGTCGAACCCCAGCATTTCTGGTGGTATCACTCCTTTTTCATCAATCCTACCATCCAAAACAAGCATTGCATTGGTTGCAAGGGGGAAACCCGTCATTCTTGCCATTGACGATATATTCCTTTCCTCATCATAGTAGTCGACATATCTTACCTCCTTCTGGACCTTTCCATATGCTTTCACATACAAGATACAAAGGTCCTCTGCTTTAGTCCTAAGTTTCTTATCAAAAAGGTCAATTGTCATTTTTCTTGGGGAATTTCCACCGACTTTCTCATCCGATAGATATCCCATGTCCCTCAGGAATTTTATCTTCTGCAGGTGGCCAGGATACCTGTACGTCCTCTCAAACATGTCTACATCCTTAAGCGTATCAATGAGGGTGCCAAGCCCATCTACGAGGAATGAATCCAATTCTCCTATTCCTGGAAAATTCTCATGTTCTATACTGTCGAGAGGATCTACAGTTTTCAATATTCCATCTTGAATGTATCTTGCAGGCCTGGTATAGATGTCAATTAGTCCTTCCACGCTCCACGTTATGCTGTAGTCGAGGGGGGGCATTTTCTCTCTTGGAAGACCAGCATCAAATATCTCTATCCTCTTTGCACCGTATTTCTTGTAGAAGTAACCACCGATTATGTTTGTTAGACCGGGAGCATAACCGGAATCAGGGATAAGCAGTGCATTGTTATTCAAGGCAACATCATTCAGCGTCATCGAGTTCTCGGGCATGAAAGACACGTCGACCACTTTCTTCCCCATGCGCATTAACTTTGATAATATGCTGTATGCGATAGACCCGGGCAATGCAGATGCTACTACGTCCGCTTTTTCTATGGTATCTTTGAAGTCAAATACATCACCCTTTAAGGTTTTGAACGGAACATTTTCGATCTTACGCTTGTCTATGACTACCACCGAATCTTTTGAAGAAAGTTCGTTAGCTGCTACTGAACCTATCATACCGTATCCTATGGCAACTATCATATTGTGTGAAATCGATATTGGGACAGAAGTCCCTCTAACTGTGCAATAACATCAAATTGTGAATGAGCCCCTTGCAGAACCCTGACGTTTCTTTTCTGTCCTTCCTCCTCTGATATATCAGGCCTCCCGTAGCTCTCTTGTCTGAGGAGAATCCAGATTCTGATGCATTCCTCTTGAAGTATTCCCTGAGATAGTTCATCGGATCATCCATGAAGCGCCTGATTATTTCCCTCCAGTTCCTTCTTCCCCTTATCCTGGAGTTGCTCTTAGGGATGAGGAATATCATTGTGTTTTCATTGAAATCATCAAGTATGCTCTGTCCCGAGTAATATTTGTCCAAACGGATGCTCTTAAGGTCAATGCGCATCTTACCTATCATCTCTAATGCCTTATGATACGCATCCTTCTCCGATCTGACGGAAACTGCATATCCAACATACATCCTTGTTGCCAGATCCATCAGTGCGAATGAATAGACAAACTTCCCCTCCTTCACAAATTCACCATCTTTCTCCCTCATGGAACGGTAGTGCTTCGTGACGGTGAGGGAATACCCGGTACCGTCACCCGATGTGTCAGCGGAAGAGATGCCCTTTCTCATGACGGAGCTGATGAAGAGGTTATTCAATATCATCAGGACAAGAGGATCTGAATATAGCCTCTCGACGGTCTTGTAACTGATGTCCTTGCTAATTCCGAGAAGAGGAAGGAGGTAAGCGGCCTTCCTGTTGCTCAGTCGGAATATCTCCTTCACAAGGATAACGAAGACCTTCTCCCTTGCTTCCAGCAACGAGGGTCTTCCAAACTCCTCTACAACGAAGGAAGAGGACTCGTCTATCATTGCTCTGAGCTCCAGAGCCATGCCCTTCATCCTCTGCCTGTAGAGATACTCGTAATCCCTCCAGTTTGTTGTCACTGGTATGGAGAATTCCTCCCTGTAGCGGGACATGAGTTCTTCAATGGAGTCACGGAAATACTCATAGTCCAGCTGGGTGATCCTCATTACGAAAATGTAATATATATGGGGTATATATACATTTGTGCGCAAGGTACAGATAAAGGAAGGGAACCAGATCACCGTGAAGAACATTCAGGCTTACATGGAAAGGACAGTCACAAAATTTGGATCTGGTGCCAAAGTTGACTGTCCTAAGGAGTTTCTGGGGAAGAAGGCCTTCCTGATCATAAAGAAGGATGAAGATTAGTCACTTCTGTCCCAATGTCGTGTGAAATCACAAAATCTTTATTAGATATTGCTAAAATTCCTGCTACGTTGAATGAATAACCCAGTAGAAACTTCCCCACTCATGTTTACCTGTTTAGGCGAACCAGGGCTACAGACTATTGTTTACGGTCTGCTTTTCTCCGTATTCCCTCGTATCATCATAAGCACAGAACCTCTGGTATCCTTCCACCACCAGTCCCTCAATCGATCTTGAACCGTATTCTCACGGAACTTCCTCTTCACTGCTGAGAATATTCCCTCAGTTCCAGGCCACCTCATCCCATAGTTGTTCTCCCTTGCCCATCTCTCATATCCCATCATCCTGTATTCTCTGACTACCCTGTTACGGTACTTGCTCCCCCTGTACCAGTCACCCGTAGAATTCCTCCTTATCTTCACCACTGGTTTAGCACCTGTTTCATGAAGCTTGTTGAACACGGAGGACTGATCGTATGCACCATCACAGTAGAATCTTTTGACCTTGATGCCTTTCTGCGAAATTGAGGAGAGGTGCTCCTTGGCTTTGAAAGCTTCAGTATATCCCTTACCCTCTATGTGTATATCGACCCACAGCAACTTCTTGTGCCAGACATCTGCAGTGATGACAACAACGAGATTCTTCTTCTGCTTCGCTTCCGGATCAGCATACTTTAATATCCTCTACTCCCACACATTCCTTGTCTTGAGGCCAGAACCATCAGAGCTGGCATTGAGTAATGAATCGTATTCCATATAGTTGAGAAATCCGGGAATTTTAGGATGAGGCTCAGGTAGCTCATCTTCCTCGCTATTCCTTGCAATCCCCTGTAATCAAGGAACTCCTTCCAGATTATGAACCACTTCATGATGGAAGAGGGGAATTTGAACTGCCCTCCTCTCTTCTTCCTGTTCATCCTATCAAGCTCCAGGTACCAGCCCTCGATGAATCTCAGACCGAGATAGAACTCCCGTTTTATCACAAGCTCCTCAATGTATTGTTTCCAGTCTCTCTTATCTACGAACTCGTTGCCCCATCTTTTTCTAGCGTTATGATCAATACTATGGGTTTAGATAGTATTAATTGCGAAAGGGCATTTACAAGTTTGTGCATTCTATGGATGTGAAGACTACAATCCTCTTTCATGTTTGGATACCCTTCAGGAAGAAAGGGATGGAGAGAGGAGCAGGCAAAGGTCTACAGGAGGCTATACGGGCACAGGTCGTCATCCAATTACGGTAGATATCACTATGACGTAAAGGGGCTTCTAGACACAATTCCATCCATAAGGTACAAGGGCGGGAACTTCCTCATACCATCCAGCAAGAAGAGAAAGATTACTGAGTTCCTGGAGAGGAACATTGCAGGCCACAGGATGTGGAGGGTCATTCCAAATGAGAGTGATATGGAGAAACTGAAATCTACTTAAGATTCATTAGACATAGCAATACTTCCAAAAAAATTAAGTAATGTTCGTTATTCGAAATTGTGTCCCCTTTACTAAGATATTATTATATAAACCTGCCTATGATAGAACCATTTGTTTATAGCGAAGAGATTGAAATAAGTAGAAATTGCTACATATTTAAACTTGAAACAGAAGATGTAACAGCTTACTCTGAATGTGTTACAAATGATAACCCATTTTATTCATACGAATACAATGGTACTGCTATAAATGTCATCATGAATTATCTTGCAAAATTTATTGCAGATATTCCACAGCCTCACGAATTTTTGCAGAAAATTGATAACATAAAGGGGCATGAAATGGCCAAAGGCGCACTTGAAATGCTTTTATGGGATTATAAAGCTAAGAGTGAAAAGAAACCTCTATATAGGATATTAGAAGGAGGAACAAAGGGATACGCAGAAACTGGAATTTCAATAGGGCTTGATTCAACTGACCGAATGATGAGGAAAGTAGAAAATGCGATAAACAGCAATTATAAGAGGATAAAAGTAAAGATATCAAAAGGAAGGGAAATCGACATACTTAGCTCCATAAGAGATAGATTCCCAACTATAAATCTTACAGCGGATGCAAATTCGAATTATAGGATTACCGATATTGAACTACTGAAAAAGATAGATAAGTTTAATCTAACATATTTGGAGCAGCCTCTTAATTCAGATGACCTTATCGATCATGCTAAACTTAGGAGAGAGATATCGACTCCTATCTGTCTTGATGAGTCCATAGTATCTCTAGATAAATTAAGAAAAGCGATTCAAGTTGAGGCACTAGATGTATTGAATATAAAGCCTGGAAGGGTTGGAGGAATCCACAATTCGCTTGAAATTGCCAAAATGGCCCGGAAGAATGGTATTCATGTATGGGTAGGTGGAATGGAAGAAACGAGTGTTGGAAAAAATTTCAATATAGCTTTGGCTTCTTCTAACTTAATAGACTACCCTGGAGACACCGGGCCAACGGGCGAATTATTTAAAAGAGAAATAGCGACTAATCCAATAGAAATGAAAGATGGTATAGTTAAACCACTAAATGAATTTGGCATTGGCGTCAAAATGGACTTTGAGTACTTGGATTCTGTCACTGTCCTCTCGGGATTAATGAGATTGTAGTTAAGTCATAACTTATTACGCCTTAAGAATTCTTCAATCCATTTTACTGCTAATGAAAGTGACTACTTAAATCTGTAAAACAGAGCCAGGAATATGTGTTTTATGTGCACTTATGAAGCGATAAATGTACTCGATAACTGTCTATTCAATTACTTTCATATGAACTCGATAGAATTTAGATCTGGTGAATAAGATGCAAGTTATATGACTTTATGTATCCAACTTCGCACCCTATCAAAGTCTCTAGGGAATGTTGACACTTAAAATTGTCTATTATGTTCTCCTTCTTGAATTATTATTGAAATCATATGCACTCCTTCAATACAGAGAATAGAAACTGAGGGTGTTTATTCTGAGCTCCTGTACCTTGTAAACGTGTTTACCATTAATTCTATATACTATCACATTTATTCTCTTTTATGGATATAGGTCCTGCACATATGGAACCTATTTCACCAAAGGAAGATGAACCAAATTATAATTTGCCCTCAAACAGAATTGGTCTCTTTAGGCTAATATGGCAAGCGTGGGGATCTCTCTCCAGCGGCTGATGTAGCCTATCTTTTAGCTGGGGTTGCACTTTTTGCTCTGGGAGCTACCCCACTTTCAATTCTTATTGGTGTTTTAGCTTATTTAGTTATAATGAATACTTCATACCAATATTCGAAGCATATTTCATCAGCTGGAAGTTATTATGCATTTGTTGGGAAATCCTTGGGTGGGAAGATGGCAACTTTCCAGGGTTGGAATATGACTTTTTATCTAACTTTAGGGTATTCTGGATTTGGCTTTCTTGGACTGGCTTCATTTTTAAGTTTGATTAACCCCGCTTATTCTGGTCCATTATACTGGATTCCAATTGTATTAGCTGCAACGACAATTGCGTTTTTGTTTACTTACTTCGGAATAAAAATATCAACTACATATCAGATTTTTGGAGGGATTTTGGAATTAGGTGTTCTTTTAGCAGGTGCTATCGGACTTATAATTTTGGCGGGCAATCATAATACTTTTGCGGTTTTCACATTAAAATATATTCCTGGAGGTTTTTCACAACTGATATTCTCGATGATATATTCTGTGGTACTGTATTTTGGAACTTCCCTGAGCATTACATCTTTGGCAGAGGAGACTAAAGTTCCTAGAAAATCTGTTCCAATGGCTTTAATATTAACGGTAATTATAAGCGCAATTACAATGATAATAGTTTCTTATGCAGAGACCGTTGGGTGGGGACCATCGTTAATGAGTTCATTTGCATCCTCTCCAGATGGAGGGCTTATCTTATTTAAAAGCGTTAGTTATATTTTGTTTATTTTACTTATTATTTTCACTGTAAATAGCTTCATGGGATATAATGTGGCAATTTCAAATGCAAATTCAAGGAATTTTTACGCATTTGCCAGAGATGGGGTTATAATGCCAAAATCTCTACGTGCTGTTCATCCAAAATATGGGTCACCGTACAAAGCCGCGCTTTTGGTATATATTATTGCAGTTGCAGTTTCCTTGGGATTTGGGCTAGCCTTTGGACCATATATTGGTGGGCTTCTAATGCTAGTGGCTAATGCTTACGCAGCGTACCTTGAACATATTTTAGCATCCATCGGACTACCATTTTTCGCACGGAAGAATAAAGTTTTTAACATATTTACTCACTTGATTCTTCCTATCATTGCAATCGCGATTTTATTAGCAGTTTTGGCATCTACGGTCTATCCAAGCGTCCCTGCTTATCCTTTCAATATCGCGGTATATATTGGAATTGCATGGATCGGTATTTCAGGACTTCTGACATTCTTAGAATTTAGGGTACATCCGTCAAGTGTAAACAACGCAGGCCAATTTAGCATAGGAGATAAGTGATATAAATGTACTTGCCCATTAAGTAATACCAAGTGCTCTAGTGTTGGTCTAAGATATAAGATTCTACTTTCGCAGATTACAATAAGCGGATACCGTATTAATTGATAGACTATCTACCTCCCAAGGAGTTCAGGAGGAAGTTTCTTAATGACCTGTCATTAAGGGAAACATATACTAGAAAAATCGAGGTAAAATAAAATATGTTACAATTCTCAGGGCGGTAAACCAATTTCTATTACTGAGTTAGAAGTTATTTGGTCCCATTATGAAATATTAGGATTCATTATGGACCTGTGCGATTTTGTCTCTTTCCTTCAGCTGTCACTTAATAGAAATTTTATTGGTAATACGCATTGGGTAGATACCTTACATAGATCGTTCAAGAGAATTATGTAAAGACTCTCTGTCATTCTATATCCGTACTTAATAGATTCATAGTTATAGAACCCTTATTTACAGATATTCTGATGATCGTGAAACGCCGGAAAAACGCAATGCTCCTCTCCTTTAACAACGGAGCTTATTAGCATTACTCCGTCTTCACACGTAGGTAAACTGCATTTTAAATCTATAAGTAAGTAAGTTCATATTACATTGAAAGTTTGTGCTTGCTCTCTTAAGAACTGCTGTAGGTAAAAAAATGAACCAGTCCCCTTTCCTGTCGTACCACTCATCTTCCAGCCTACAAATGGCTGAGAAGCCACAATGGCACCAGTAGATCCTCCTGATTTTCTATTTGCGTATAGTACACCCACATCCACTAATTCGAAGTATTCTTCAACCTCCTTCTTGTCTTCAGAGAATATACCTCCTGTTAGACCATAATCCATCGAATTCACCAGCTTTATTGCCTCCTTGAATTCCCTAAATGGCTTAAGGGAAAGAATAGGCAGGAAGAGTTCCACTCTTTCTATTTCGGGAATATTAACGTCATCTAATATAGTATTTTCAAGGTAGTAGCCTCCTTTTTCTATCGCGTTTCCTCCAAGAAGTATCTTCTCTTTCGGTAAGCTAGAGATAATTCTCTTGAATTTTTCATACGCTTCTTTGTTGATTATGGGACCAGCATATGTCTTTCTCTCTCTTGGGTCTCCAATAATTAGCTGCTTGGAATATTCCACTAACCGTCGCTTAAATTGGTCGTAGACATCTCCGTGTACAAGTACAAGACTACACGCAGAACACCTTTGACCAGAATATCCAAACGCGGCCTTCGCCGTTCCTTCAACTGCCTTAGACAGATCTGCATTCTTAGTAACTATGACTGTATCCTTCCCTCCCATTTCTGTTACGAGCACCTTTGGACGAATTTCTTGGGACTCCCTATAGATCTTCATTCCTATATCTCTGCTTCCAGTGAATACGACACCATCGACATTATTGTCGGTATATAGAGTTCTGCCCACCCTTCCTCCGCTCCCTGAAAGGAACATCAGATTCTCCCTAGGTACCCCTGCCTCATGAAGCAGTTTCACGACTAGATATGAGCACAACGGTATATCCGATGATGGTTTTAGGATCACGCTATTGCCGGTGATAAGTGGCCCAGTCATCATACCTACGGTAATTGAAAAATAATTAAATGGCGCTATAACAAGGAATAGCCCATAAGGTTTCATTACACTCTTAGTTTCCTCTCCAATGGTTACACCTCCTGTCAAGTTAATGTACCCTTCATTTTTTAAAAGTTGAAGGGCATAGTATCTCATGAAATCTATTGCCTCATCCACATCGGCGAATGATTCATATCTATTCTTGCCGTTTTCATAAGTTAGCAATGCTGCAAATTCATACTTCCTTGAAGTTAATGCATCTGCGGCCCTTAGAAGTGTTTCTGCTCTATATACGTACCCTTTCTTGTACCAATCTCTATATCCCGCTCTAGAAAGCTCTGCTGCCCTAATAGAATTATCTTTGCTGGCCAATTGAAATTTGCCTATACCAGTCTTCCCATCAATTGGACTTGTTTTTGTGAACTTTTGGTCTTCAAACACTTCTTCAATAATTAAATTGGGATACTCTTTACCGAAATATTCAACCACATCATTAAGTCCTTTTTCATACTTCAGATGGAATTCTTCTTCCTTTCCTAACTTAACCATTTTAATATAAGTGTTCTCGTTATCGAAAGGCATAGCTATGGAGTCACACTTCAAGCTTAAGTTTTGTTGGAAACAGGTTTACCTAGTGAATACCCATTCGAGAATACCCATTGTTCTCCAGTTGTAGAAAAAACAAGAGAAGGTGTTGAGTTAATTCAAGGCTTTCCCATTCAGGAAGCGAGGGTATTAAAATCTAGAAGGAAGAGGCATACTGATTTTCATGAGGATGGAAGATATAGAGAACTTTTTCAGCACTTGAAGACATTCTGAAATGCCAATACATGTGGTCTGTCAGGAACAGGAATTATGACAGTTCTATCGGGTTGAAGATTGTTGCATGCAACACTATAATTTTTATGAGTCAACTATTTCAGAGGTCCTAGGGGCAAGTAACAGATATCCTAGCTTAACAACACATAATAATTACCAATTATAATAATTTGTATAAATAGCAAAGTTGATTCCATAGGAATCTAAATGTGATTGAAAACCTGTTTTCCAATATTTTAATATACGCCCAAAAAAATTGCTGTCTGTGACTACGGAGCAAGGACTAAAAAAATCAATTTTGCCACTGAGGTTGATAATGTTTCAATCGTTTTCTTACATGGCTCCTGCAGCATCTGTTGGAATTTATTTAACTGGAATCGCAGGTCTTGGACTTGGGTCAACTCCATTGGTGTTCTTATTGGCTTTTTTAATATTTTATATGACCATTAATGCAAACTACCAAATATCAAAGAAAGTCGTACACGCTGGAGGTTATTATGCTTACACATCGACCGGACTTGGAAAGAAAGTTGGCTTGTTTGCGGGATTGTTTTATGCACTTGGAGATACGGCGGGTTTAGCAGCATTTGGGTTCCTGCAATTCGGAGTCTTTCTATACTACCTCTTTCCTTCATTTTCATCAATCCCATATATATGGATTCTATTTGCAACTGCAACAACAATATTCATAACGACATTTACTTATCTAGGGATAAAACCGAACTTGATGTACGTTACAATAACTGGAATTATCGAGATGTTAATTCTTTATATCGCGTCAATATACATCATTGTAGTCTCTGGGTCTGCGAATACACTTTCAGTTTTTACTCCGACATATGTTGCCCCGCATTATGGGAATCTCTTTCTTGGAATAATTTATTCTATTACAGCTTTTACTGGTGTGGGATCAATTATTACTTTAGGGGAGGAAGCAAAGGAACCAAGAAAGAGCATAAGGAAGGCTATACTATGGATTCTTCCAATAGCTGCGATACCGATGATTTTAACAACATATGCATTTACTATAGCATTTGGTCCAAACAAAATGAACGTCTTTGCCACTCTTTCTGATCCCGGAGTCCTCATTCTCAAGTCTAAAATGGGCGATATATTTGCTCTGATATTCTCTCTCTTCGTCTTGAACAGTGCTCTTTCTGTAGGAATTGCCGAATTTAATGCAGCTAGTAGAACCTATTATGGAATGGCTAGGGACGGTTTTCTTCCAAAGTTTCTCAACTATACACACCCAAAACACGGAACCCCAACGCATGTAATATTAGTAATGCTGATAATCGCATTCGTTATGGCAATCGGAGCAGTCTTAGCATTTGGGGTTTACTTAGGTTTCTTCGTTTTGGCGGGAGTGGCAGCCATTGCTGCAGTTGCACCTCATTTCTTAGTAAATATAAATATGCCATTTTATTTGCACAAGTTGAAAGAAAAGCTTACTGTTGGCAATGTAGTTACATGGATAATCCTTCCACTGCTATCAGCATTTTTACTGGCACTAGTTTTCTACTTCTCCTACATTCCATTACCTGCATACCCATACTCACTGGAAGTATTGGCATTTGTACTAATAATCATCATTGCGGCAGCGGTTGTTCTTTATGCGAGTAAGAAAAATTCAGAAAAATTAAATGAGGATATAAAAAGTTACGATTGACGCAGAACGGATCGCAAATGCTGAGAGAAATTCTCTTAAATTTTTATCTATTATTTACTTCATAGACGAGTGCCAACCGTATTATGACTTCGTGTGGCAATTTAGAGCTTTATCCTTGAAACCACAAAAAAGTCGGATGACTCTGTATTAGAATTCAATATATTTTGTATTTTTGAACGGTAATATTTTTCTAAGAGGGTTTTGAAATTTTGCTATTATCGTGTGTTATGGGGGGAGTTTCCACGTAAGCCGGTTATGATAATATTCATAAGGCCGGTCAGAATTAGTATTAATAGGCGATTATAAATGGAAAATAACTTGAAGGACAAAATAACTTCTGAACTAAAAGAATTGTCTAATGAAATTGGGAAATTTGTATCTCAACTGATACAATTCAACACTGAGAACCCAGTAAATAGTAGTGAAATACAAAATTTTATCAAAGAAAAACTAAATGATTTTGGAGCAAGGACAACAATCCATACCCTGAACCACAACGCAGTCCCTTTGACTTCCTCGCTTGGAAGAATGGATAGTCATAATTTTATCCTATATGGGCATGGTGACGTCGTCCCAGCGGGTGACCTTGGAAGATGGAAATATCCCCCATATTCAGGAAAGATTGTGGGTGATAAAATATGGGGACGAGGTGCTGCAGATATGAAAGGTGGACTCGCTGCTGCATTATTTGTTTTTGGACTTCTAACTCAATACAACGCAGATGACTACCTTTCAAACGGTGTAAGCTTTGTTTCTGTACTCGATGAAGAGCACTGGGCACCTACTCCGTCTGGATGGGGGACTTCTGAATGGTTGCTTAGGACAGGAAAATTAAAGGGTGAGGCTTGTATAATGGGTGAACAAAGCTCCATAAACCGAATTGTGATAGGTGAAAGAGGCGATTATTGGGTCAAATTAGCTTGCAACTCGAGACCTCGCCATGGAAGTGCGCCTGTTTTTGAAGAAAACCCAAATATAGTATTGTTCAAAGTTTTAAATGATATATACGATAATATAAAGGATATGAAAGTAGAACCACCGGAAGAGATAAAGGAGGTACTTTCAAAATCGTATTTGTTCATAGAAGAGGATTTGAAACAGTCCAAATCTAAAGGAATAGAAGAAGAAATAAAGAAGATGATGAGTACCCCTTCCATGAATGTGGGCAAAGTCAAAGGAGGTACCATGATCAATCTCGTGCCTGATAAATCGGAAGCAGAACTGGCCTTTTGTATCCCTGTAGGTATGAAAAAAGAAGTACTTCATAAGGTAGTTTCAGGAGTTGTATCTAGATATAAGAATGAGAAAGTTGTTCTTGAACCGATGGCAAGTGGCTCTTCTAGTCCAACTTACACTTGCCCTAGCTCCCCCTTGATAAAAGCAACTAGAAAAGCCGCAAAGGAAATCTTACACCACAACATTCCGATGTATATAACCCAAGGAACAAGTGATGCCAATATCTATAGAGCTAGAGGTATAGATACTGTTTTTTATGGCCCTGGGAACTTCTACTTAAGTCATACCTATAATGAATGGGTTAGCCTTAACGACATTATGAAAATTGCACAAATTTACCTGAATACAATATTCGAATATGATGCATTCACGTCAAAAAGTAAAGAGAATTGAACTGACAATGACTCATTTCAACACAAAACATATGAGATAAAATATAAAGACAATACATTCGAGCTGAGACCTGGCAAGTTTCACTAGAATTTCATATGGTTCGTATGAATCTTAAAATTTATTATAATTATATATTTATGCGTTGGATAAGTGTGTTAAGCAATTCGAATATGTGACCAATTCACCACCGTGTTCTTTCTTAGAAGGAATTACGCGTATATTTCATGACTGCTTCCTGTATATGATACAGGAACTTGGTTGGCATTAACACCTTTTCAAAAATTCCAGTTTAACCTTTCCGAAGTGACAAATAGATTGCTTACACTAGCGTTTGACTCAAGCTTTATTGCTCAAATAGGAGCTAACGTTAAAATCAATTATTGTACTCACTCACTTAACTCAGATTTTTCCCTGTTATCTGTGGGTTGAATTTTTTAAGCCTGTCTATTCATCAATCTTAGTATAATGCAAATACTGGCATTACCTACCTTTTGAAGAGTTACTCATGACAAATTTAATGGAATCTTCTAACACATTAAGACCTTCGTCCATTTCATCCTCCGTTATCACCAGAGGAGGGATTATCCTTATTGCACTTCTTCCGGTCGAGAGAAGAAGGAGACCCTTCTTAAATGCGCGTTCGATGACATTATCTCTAAACTTCTCGTAAAATTCCTTCGACCTCCTATCCTTGACAAAATCTATAGCAAGCATAAGGCCAAGTCCTCTGACGTCTCCCACAACTTCATATCTTTCCTTGACCTCGTTCATCCTCTTCATCGCGTAAGCACCCACTTTTTCTGAATTCTTGACAGCACCACGCCTCTTGAGTTGGTCGATTGTGGCTACGCATGCAGCAGATGCAAGCAGATTCCCACCGAACGTATTGGAATGCATCCCCTCCTCAGGGAAGTCCATTTCACTCTTCAAGACAACCGCACCCATAGGGATTCCAGATGCGATTGATTTTGCAAGGAGGATCATCTCAGGTTCGACGCCAAAATGTTCTGACGCAAAAAAACGTCCCGTTCTGCCGAATCCCGTCTGCACTTCATCAAGTATGAGAGGAATGTCGTGGGACCTTGCCAGTTTGTGCAACTCTACGAAAAAACTTCTGGGAGGGACGATGTAACCCCCCTCTCCCAGGACAGGTTCGGCCATGATCCCGGCCACGTCGCCTGGTGGAACGTACGTCTTGAAAACGTAATTGTCTATAAAGTCGATGACTCTGTTTACAAGTTCTGAGGGATCTTCGTAACCGTCGATTCCAAAAGGATTCCTATAGGGATCAGGATAGGGGACGTGCTCAACACCTGGCATAAGAGGGAAGAAATCCTTATGCTGAAGTGCTTTAGATGCGGTAAAACTCAGAGATCCATGCGTTCTCCCATGAAAGGACCCTATGAAACCTATAAATTGATGTCTCTTTGAAAATGACTTTGCGATCTTTATCGCAGCCTCAACGCTTTCTGTTCCACTGTTTGTGAAGAAGACTTTTTTGTCAAATTTACCAGGTGTAACGTCTACAAGTGATTTAGCTGCCTGTGCCTGCACGTCTGCGTAGAAATCCGTTCCTGCAAAGTGCCAGAGCTCATGCAGTTGCTTCTCTACGGTCCCGATGACATGCTCGTTGTTATACCCCAGATTCGTTACGCTTATTCCGGACGTGAAATCAAGGAAGATATTACCGTCAATATCTTCGACGTAAACTCCCCTTCCGCGTGATCCCACCACAGGTAGGGTCTGGGTGGTGGTTGCCATGTACTTATGGCTCATCTCTATGATCTCCTTCCCTTTTTTCCCAGGGATAGAAGTCTTAATTTTTATTCTGGACTTTCCGTAACTGGTCATGAGCCGTGAATCTACGATTCCTTATATATTGGTGTTGGTAAACACCTTTCCCTTGCCATTTTTGCAAACTTCATTTCTTCCGGACAGACTAGCACCTTACCTGAATATTCCCTTGAAAGGCAATTAAGACAGAGTCAATAATATATGTGATGTCTGTATTGGCCATAGGATTCACAGTAATTGATTTACCCAATAACCTCCCTACCCTATCACACCATATTCATTGACAAAACACGGTAAACCAGTTGACCAGTACTCTATAATATTCCCCAAGTATCTACCTGTATGAAAGGCAAGGAATATTCAGTCACAAAATCGAGAGATCTGTTCAACAGGGCAGAGAACTTGCTGCCCGGGGGAGTCAATGGCAATATAAAATTTAGGAACCCTTTCCCCATTTTCCTTTCAAGGGCTAGCGGGTCACACATATGGGATGTCGACAGTAATGAGTATATAGACTACAACCTTTCTTACGGTGCGCTGATCTTGGGCCATTCTCACCCTGTTATCGTAAGAGCTCTCAAAGATGCCATAGACAATTACGGCACATTACTGTTTGGCAACCCTAACGTGAGTGAGATAGAGTTCGCAGAGCTTCTTTTGAACATATACTACAAGGACGGTAGGATAAGATTCACAAACTCTGGAATGGAGGCAACTCTACTCGCTGTAAGACTTGGGGTTGCTTACACCGGAAAAAGAAAGGTCGGAAAATTTGACGGTCATTATCATGGCGCAAATCCCCTGCTGCTTTCCAATTACAGACCAACAAAAGGAAGAGACGTAAAGGGAAAAATTGTGAAGGAAGCAGACAGCATAGAGATTCAGAGGGATTTACTCGACAGCATTGTAGTCCTTCCATTCAATGATATTGAGGGTACCAAGGAGGTACTGGAAAGAGAAGATGTGGGTACCATTATTCTAGAACCGTTCGAAGATGGTTACATACCTGCAAATACAGATTTCATGAATTTCCTGAGGCAGTATACCAAGGAAAGAGGCATTGTCTTAATATTCGACGAGGTAAAGACGGGATTCAGGGTAAGGATTGGGGGCGCTGTAGAATATTATTCTCTTAGGCCGGACCTAATTTGTCTAGGAAAGATTATAGGGGGAGGTACCCCAATTGGAGCTGTGTTGGGAAAGACCGAGATTATGGAACTTCTAGACCCAAGACGGGAGAATGAACGACGTGTCTTCCACTCTGGCACGTTCAACGGAAATCCATTGAGCATGTCTCTAGGTATTGCAACCGTCAATGAACTCATATCAGGTAATAACTTCCTTAAAATTCAAAGATTGTCAGATGAGCTAAGGAAGGAAATATCAGGCGTGCTAAGTGATCTAGGAATTTCCCATAGGATGTATGGAGAAGGGGGGATAGTCAATTACACACTTTCAGACGACGTAATTAAAACATACAGAGATATCTCAAAGAAGAATATGGAAAATAGGAAGAAGATAGACTCCATGCTTACGGGAATGGGGGTGTACCTCATACCGGGCAGCAGGTTTTCAATGAGCATTGCTCATTCAGAGTCAGATATCAGTGAAACAGTCGCTTCCATAAAAGTTGCAGTCAAGAGGTTGCTTGATAGAAATGAGCTTTAGTGACAGGAGTTGACAATATGGGCAAGCTTGTTTCAATGAATACTGCCATTTCCAAAAACGTCAATGATGGAGACTCTGTCTACATTACAGGCTTCACGCATCTCATTGACTTCTCCGCTGGACATGAAATCATTAGGCAGAGGAAGAAGAACCTTAAGCTTGTCAGAATGACCCCAGACATAATCTATGACCAGATGATAGCAGCCGGAGTAGCATCAGGTCTCTCTTTTTCATACCTCGGCAATCCAGGCGTTGGTTCGCTACACTGTATAAGGCGGGGAGTAGAGAAGAAGTATCCCAATGCATTAGAGATTGAGGAGTACACCCACGGCAGCTTGATTTCAGCGCTTTTTGCAGGAGGAGCAGGCATTCCTTTCTTCCCTGCGGAAGCTGTTTCACATTCTGACCTGCCTCAGCGTAACAAGAACTTCAGCATAACTAGAGATCCGTTCACAAACAAGGAGGTCATGGTGGTGAGACCTCTACACATTGACGTTGGCATTATCCACGTACAGAGGGCAGACGAGGAAGGCAATGCCCAGATATGGGGTATCACTGGTGAGCAGAAGGAGGTTGCTTTCACAAGCAAAAGGGTGATAGTATCTGCAGAGGAGATAGTTGATTCTGAAGTCATAAAGGGGGATCCTAACAGGACGATAATTCCTGGCTTTATAGTTTCATCTGTTGTGAGAGATCCTTGGGGCGCCCATCCATCATATGCTCAGGGGTTCTACGATCGTGACAATGATTTTTATCTCAGGTGGGACAAGATTTCAAGAAGCATCCCGGATACGGAGAAGTATCTGGAGGATTGGGTCTATGGATTGAACGACAGGGAAGAATATATGAAGAAACTTGGTACTGAAAAACTGTCATCGCTGAGAATGAAGGAAAAGTTAGTTCCTCCCCTGAACTATGGGAGTGTGACTTAGTTGACCACAAGTTCAAGGGAAAGGATGGCAATCCAGGCTGCAAGGGAGATAAAGGACTGGGATGTTGTGCTCGTCGGAGTTGGTCTACCAAACATCGCTGCCAACTTTGCAAAAAAGGTGTATTCCCCGAATCTAACGCTTGTTTACGAGTCGGGATCAATTGATTGCTTTCCTAAAAGACAACCACTATCGATAGGTGACCCTTCTCTCTCCGAGAACGTTTTTGCCCTGTACCCACTATTCGAGACTTTTTCCTACCTTATCTCCGGAGGTAGGATAGATGTTGGGTATCTTGGCGCAGCACAGGTCGACGGAGGCGGAAGATTAAATACGACCGTAATAGGCAGCTACGACTCCCCAAAGGTAAGGTTGCCTGGAAGTGGTGGCGCATGCGAAATTATGTCCTATTCAAAGAAGAGCGTTGTGCTGGTTGAACTAAACGAAGAGAAATTCAGGTATAAGGTGGATTTTACAACCAGTTCCATCTCCTCAACGAGCTCAAGAACAGGCGAAGGAGTAAAGCAAAGGGAGGTAATAGTGACGGACAAGTGCATAATCAAGATAGCTGGGTCTGGTGTTGCAGAAGTCACATCAGTTTACGAAAGCGTTGATGTTCAGGAATTGAGGAAACTGACGGAAAAAATAGGTATATCTTTTCCGGAAGAAACGGAAATGATTCAAGAACCAAGCAACGAAGAAATTGAGCTCCTGAAGCGCATGGACCCTTCTGGGGCTTACCTGAGGTAGGCGGTTAAAATGGATAACGATGTTTATGTAGTATATTATAAAAGAACGGCATTTTCCCGTTCAAGGCCCAAGGAACCAGAAAGAGATGTATTCAATTCACTGAGGATGGATGTGGCTTATTCCAAACTAATAGAGGACGCCTTGAATAGTACTGGAATAAACCCTCATGAGATTAACGATGTGATCACCGGATGTGCATACCAAAGAGATGAGAATTGGACATACGGAGGCAGACACCCAGTTTTCCTCTCCAAACTTCCGTATGATGTCCCCTCTATGGCAGTTGACAGAGCATGCGCTTCGTCTATGAATGCTGTCTCAATTGGAGTTATGGAAATTGCAGGAGGGAGCAGTGAAGTAGTGTTCGCAGGCGGATTTGAGCATATGACTCATATCCCAAGACTCTCTAACAAGCTATGTACCCCACTCCTTGAAGATTTAGAATATTCAGATTACAGGATGAAAGAGGCATACAACATGGGACTTACTGCAGAAAATTTAGCGGAATTGCGCGGGATAACTAGGGCTGATATGGATGAATTTGCAGTGGAAAGCCATAAGAAGGCAAATGAATCTACTGACAGCGGATGGCAGAGGAAGGAAATACTTCCATTGGAAGTGGAAACAGTTAACGGAAGAATGGTTATAGACAAGGATCAAAGCATTAGGGGAAATACTTCTAAACAACAGCTTGCGGATTTACCTCCAGCATTCAAGGAAAATGGCTCCGTAACTGCCGGCAACTCATCTCCCCTTAATGCTGGCGCTTCGCTCGTGGTCCTCGCTTCAGGAAGGAAAGTTAAGGAATATGGTCTGAAACCCATGTCTAAAATTTCAGGGTTCGGATGGGCTGCTGTTCCGCCTTATCTCATGGGTCTTGGGCCTGTTCCTGCTTCCGGGAAAGTACTGAAAAGGTTTGGATTAAAAGCTGAAGACATAGACGTATGGGAAATTAACGAGGCATTTGCCGTTGTGGTGATCAATGCTATCAGGGAACTAGGCTTGAATGAAGGAAATGTGAACATAAAGGGAGGCGCAATAGCAATAGGTCATCCACTTGGAGCTACAGGAGCGCGCCTCATTGGAACGCTCTCTAGACTTTTGGAGGATAGAGGGAAGGAAAGAGGGATAGCAACGCTTTGCGTAGGAGGAGGTCAAGGATACTCAGCCTTGATAGAAAGGTACTGATTTTCTCGGCCTATTGGATTGCCTTCACATGGATGTACGGAACAGTTCAAAAATCTTTCTGGACACTTTTGATATGAAACCTTTGGATATTCCCAGAATTCTTGCAGCATCGTCTATTGAGACCTTTCTCGGAAAATCAAAATAACCAATTTCAGACAGACTGTTAATTAGAAAGTAGGTGCTGGGTGGCAGATAGAATTGAAGATAATCAGTAATATTCTCCTTCATTAGATTAGGTGGGTTGATAATTTTTATATCTTCAATGCTCGCAACACTTTCAATACTTCCTCTTATAGCATCCGCTTTCTCCCTAACATTCTTGTTGGATACAAGAAAATTCCAAATTTCATAATCGTCCTTGTAAGAGACCTTGATAGGAAGAACCTCACCAAAATCTGCAGAAAGATTGAAAATGCTATTACTGTGACTGAACAGAAAAGAGATTATGAATATCTGCGAACCCTTCCCGTTATTTATCTCCCCCACAATCCTTGGATTGAATTTTGAAAACTTGTCTGATTGAGTAACTTCCTTAATCTCAGCCTTGGTCCCTTTTGTCATTGTGTAAGTTACAGTACCTTTGACCGTATGACTTCTTGAAAGTGGAAACAAAATCCTGTTTTCAGGAAACATCCTGGGAAGTTCAGCTGTCCAGCAGTTCTCGTGATAGAGTTTCACCCTTAACTCAGATAGTTCCATTTGTTATGCATTCTAATACGAATTAAATAACTTTATCCATGCTTAAAAGGACATCCTTAAATTATCCGGTACAACGTTGGCGGCCACGCTTTTAGTTGTCTTTTAAATAAATACATCAGCTCATATACTTAAATAATTCATCATCGATGGTGGGTATCGTAAGTTCCTTGCCGGAGTATTCCACATATATATTCTTCAACTTTACGTATTCCTCTATTCCGTATTTGCTTCCTTCTCCTCCCTGTCCGGTGAGCCTGAAGCCGGTATGATAGCCTTGAGAAGCTTCCGGTCCTGGCATGTTGACGTAGAGCTCACCAAACTTTATCGAATCTGAAAATTTGAACATAATCTCCGGACTTTCAGTGAATAGATATGAAGCGAGACCATATTTCGAATCATTGGCTAGAGATAGGGTTTCGTCCGGATCAGACACGGGCATTGCTGCTATGACAGGGCTGAATATTTCCTCCTGGAATAATGGAGACTTCTGATTTCTGTCATCAATAATCGTTGGCTCGTAGAAGTACCCGTTTTGGTATTTTTCACCGAGTTCAGGTTTCTTTCCGCCATACAACACTTTAGATCCTGAATCCATGGCACTTTTAACCACTCCTTCTGTTGCCTGCAACGCATTCTTATTGATTAGCGGGCCCATATCTGATGTATACGGATCACCGACTTTCAGTCCCTTAGTCACTGCGACAAACTTTTCAATAAAATCATTGTAAATATCCTCGTGTACGTAGAGCCTTTCTGCTGCAACACACGACTGCCCAGAATTCCAGAACTTGGCCCATATTAAGGATTTCATGGCATTTTTGATATTGGCATCCTTCCAGACAATGAATGGTGCCTTCCCCCCTAATTCCAGTATCAATTTTGCCATATTTGACGATGCATTCTTCATTATATTTTGACCAGTAGAAGTTGATCCTGTCATCGTGATCAGAGATACCTTTTTGTGTTCTACAATGTGGTCACCAATATCACCGCCTTTACCAGTGACAAGATTCAAAACGCCACTGGGAACCCCAGCTTCTACGAACTTCCTGACTATCCATTCTGCTGTGAACGGTGTGTCACTGCTTGGCTTGACAACAACAGTGTTTCCGGTTAGCAAAGCGGGTGCAATTTTACGTGCAACCATTCCTGCTGGGAAATTCCATGGCGTAATTGCTACAACAACACCATACGGAACCTTGTATTGGAATATCTTCCTTGAAGAGCTTGAACCTTCAACTATGTCTCCCGTAATCTTCCTCGCAAATTCTGCATAATATTGCAACTGGTCTATAACGCCATCTACTTCCTCCTTTGCCTGCTTCACAACCTTCCCATTCTCTAGAATCAAGAGATTCTCCAATTCATTCCTGTTACTTTCTATCAACTCCTTTGCCTTATAGATATACTTCGATCTCTCCAGACTCCCTATCTCACTCCACCTTCCAAAGCTTTCTTCGGCCGCGTCTATAGCATCATCAACATCTTCTTTTGTTCCAGCCTGGAAATACCCAAGGATTTTCCCGTCCACTGGACTAAACTTCTTCATTTTCACTCTTTCACTTGATTCTACCCATTCGCCTTTTATCAACATTTTCATTTCCATGATTAACCTGTTACTAGGCAAACAATCAATAAATAAGTTGCCCAAGTATTTTGCAAATTGCCACATTGTCTGTGCCATAGCCTTATTGAATTTTGAATCATCTCAATGATGAAGTTTATACTTCTAATCCTCAAACTTTCCATTATGAAACTCTATTTCCTGTTGGGTAGGCGATGTTGTTCATAGGACAACTATTCCCTTCTAATTTCGTCATGATTCATGCAATATTAGAAACCAGATGCCATTGAACTCGAAAATAGTTCAGCCAGTATTTCCACTATCTTCAGGTAATTTGATTTTAGATTTAGCTAACCATGTGTTTAAAGCTATACCAAATCCAGTCAGCGCAATCATTATTATGAAGACTCCAGACCAGCCTAGATGTGATATTAGGGAAGAGGTTACCAGTGGACCTATTGCATCTGCTGAATTGGATATCAATCCCATTCCAAAGGCACCGGCACCGACCATCGCATATGGAAAAATATTACCAGGGAGTGCCCAGTAATTTGGCGGAAACATCATCAAGAAACCATTAATGATCGCAGCGCCCATGAGTACGTAGAACGAAGTACGCCCTATGGCAATGATTAAAATTATTCCGAGTGCCATCATAATATCTGCTACAGTCATCACGCGGAGTCTCGCCCTCAATATGTCCCTGTTGTTACTTGCTCTGCCAGAAAGACGGTCCCCAACCAAAGCTCCGACGAAGGCAGCAACGAACCCTGATAAACCCCATGCTACTATAAGTGAGCTGGACTGCGAAATGGAATAACCTATGAAATTTGAGTAGGTGGAAAGGTAGCCTCCGATGCTGAAGAGTGTCCAGGCAAGTGGTATCTGTATGGCCCCCATAATCCATGTCATAGGATTTTTCCAAGCACTCTTGTGCCCTGTCACCTTTCCCTCAAGTGACTTCCTTTTCTGAAACGGAGCATCTCTAGCGAAAATGAAATAGATAATCGCACCTAGCAACATTACAATTCCTGTCACGTAATAAGATTCCTGCCACGGTATAGATCCTAAAACCGTACCTAAGATGCCGCCGAATGCACTCCCTAGGCTTATCGCTCCAAGTGTGAATGCGAGGGATTTAGCTCTCTCTTTTGGCGCGAACCATCCTTCGAGCTGGATGGAAAAGAGCGCAAGCATCATGATCATCAGCCCCTGAAAGAATCTTAAAATCACAATCAACCAAAGGTTGTCAATCAACGGAATGAGTAATTGTGGAACTATGAGAAATGATTGTGCAATCAGTACGCCAGTCTTGAGTCTATTATCAAACAGGCCTCCTTGACCAAGGAAGAATGCTGCGAAGAGCCCTATAGAAAACGAGTCTATCCCAAGAACTGTTAATAAGTGAGTGTTCACTCCTATTGATACCGCAATCCTGTTCGCTAGGATTCCAAATGAAGTCAGAGATATGAAACTAGTTGTCATGAGCAGTCCTGCGACTGCAGCCATTACCCATCTGTATGGAGAAGCCTGTTCCTCATTCAATGTTAACAGATGGTGCTTTGCTATTTAACTAATAGTACCTATAGAGGGCCTCCTATGAAGCGAGCTGACGACTACCTCCATAGTAATTAAGCTTAAATGAAAAATAGGAATGATGAATGTCATGCCTAGAGAAGTTTCACCACTAATAGTGAAATATGGATATAGAACCCTAGCGATATTGATTTTACTTACTGTCTTCTCTACCTTTCTCCTAGTGGAATATTTCCTGTCTGGCGAGAAAAATACTTTCTTACTTGCGCTTTCAATAATATTTTACCCGTTAACAATCATCCTCTTTGTTGCCTTCAGGCTCACTGTGGTCGATAGGATTCACAAGAAGTACTTCCAAAATGAAACTCTACTGAATAAAAGCGGCAAAGTCTTGAAAGGATCAAGTGTTGGTTCAAAGGGGTCCGCAAATATATCAAATGAAGACTGGAGTTTCATATGCGATTCTACCACGAAAGAAGGAGATACGGTGGAGGTTGTCGGAATACTTGATGACAACATAACGCTTAAGGTCAAGAAGATAGGCTAATCGTTTATATTTTACCCAACGGCAATAAACGACCGATATTCTTTTCAAAACTCGTGAAAATTGTTTTCAGCTTGAATAAAGTAATGTTCAATGGTTACTTGTCGTATGTAAGTTTACTTAATATACTTAAATCGCTTTCTGGAAACATGACAAAAGTTTTATTTCTACTGATGACAGGAAAGGAAGCACCAGAAAAGGCCTATCTTTCACTATTGACAGTGTCGAGGCAGATTAAGGCGAAGAGATATGAAGATGCAAAAGTGCTCCTGTATGGACCAAGCGAAGAGTTTGTTGCAAATTTGGAAGGTGAGGGAAAAGAAGCATTTAACGAAATTGTTAAGGCAGGTGCGGTAGACTCTGCCTGCGTGTTCATTGCGAAGAAATTCGACGTTGAATTGAAGCTGAAATCCATGAGTGTCGATCTGCTTCCGTTTGGCGAAAGGTTGGCACACTATGTGAACAACGGATATGAGGTAATCACATTTTGAGTGAACCAGGCAAGAGTGGAAATAAAATATCTAAGGGATCTGTGGCCGTAACCATCATAGTTATCCTATCTACCACATTTTTTGTCAGGGCAAGTAACAATATGATGGTTACTTCGGTGCCGTTATTGGCAAAATACTACTTCAATTTCTCCCAAACTGAGGTTGGAATAATTTCTGCATTGAGCTATCTCTGTACATTTATCATGACTGCTATACTGAATACGAGGTTAAGTGCCGAGAGGAGGAGGGTTTCCTTCATCATTTCCACCGTGATTTATGCCATCGTCTTCATTGGATTTTGGAAATCGAACTTCATATCTGTCTGGATACTTTCTGCGATCGGAGGTGGAGTTCTTGGACTTATTATGCCAAACATAATAACTTCTGCAAGTCTATTCAAGGATCCAAAGGTGAGGGAGAGAGCTCTGTCGCTGTACACCGTTGCCCTCAGTCTTTCTCTTGTCGCTGGTCCTGCCCTTGAGTCATATGTTCTGAAATTCTACAGCCTGAAAACTGCGTTCCTGGTATTTTCATCATTTGCCATCTTTTCCGTCTTCCTTTCTCCATTCATTAAGTTTCCAGAGGAGAATAGAATAAGAGAAAAGATAAGGGTATTCAGGAATTATGGATTCAGGTCGTCCATCCTTAACATAATGGCCTACAACGTGCCTTTCACCCTCTTAATAGCCTTTGGAGGAATTTACGAACGTGATACCTACGGAATCTCACTATCGCTTGTATCGCTGTTCTTCTCCCTCTTCTTCCTTTCCTCATTTATTTCAAGAATGTTCCTTTCAATTCTACCTCCAAAAAGCATCAAAAGGCAGATGGTCCTTGCAATGGTTCTTTCATTGGTAGGAATTTCAATAATGATTTTTTCAAGAAACATTTTCACTTTTGCCTTCTCCCTTGTGATTCTTGGAATTCCCCATGGATTTACCTACCCTCTTTCTATACTTTCAATATCCAGGTCTTTCGAGTCAAGGGAGAGGAATATTGCAAACAGTTACTTCTTCTCAATTATGACTGCAATAGGTGTGGTTCTCCCGCTAGCTGGAGGGACATTAATACAAAGATATGGCTTCGACTATACTTTTGCTGGCATACTAGTTCTCATCCTCATCATGATGATAGCTCTCAATCTCAACTTCAGAGCAGAGAGAAAGGCAGGGTCGTTGACAATAGATTAACCTTTTTTACAACATACTCTTTCTTCCTGCTTTCTTAATTACTAAAAAGCAACGCACTTAAATTTCTAACAGAGAGATCGAAATTTGCCAAGTAGTTTAAAAGTGAGTTTGTTCCCGTAGTCCAAGAACTATCTCCCTATAGAAGAGTGTTACTCCATAATATCACGGTAGCCATAGGCGAATTGGATGAGCCTGCGAGTATTTCTCCCATCTTCACACTAATCGCAATCAAATTTTTTATACATTAAACTCCGATACTCATTCAGTTAAACTATCAAGAAAGGTGATGCCATTTACACCAAACGGTTTTTTAGGAGTGAATATAAAACCCACAACCTTGGTTATTCTGAATCCCTTGGTATTTCTGAATATATTCATTCATCTCCTATCCTCAACGTGCTTAATCTTTCGAGTAGCTTTGTCACATATCCTTGGGAATAGTACCTCAGCTTATCCCTCTCCCCCGGGAGGTTGCAGATGCGGGAGTGGAACTTTAGTGACATGAAGTTTATTCCCTTGGGAGAAGCTGTTCTGAAGATTGTGTTGTACCTTACCCGAAATTAGGGTATATGCACTTTAAGATTTTTGCAAGATTTGTATACAAATCTGAATAATCGTATTTATCAATGGCATACTCAATGATCTGGTGATTGATTGAACGGAAAAGCAGCAATAGGAGTGATAGTGGTTGTGGTGATAGTTGCTGCGGTGCTTGGCTATGCATACTCAGCTGAAATGGAGTTGTCAAACAGCCTAAAGAGCAGCAATAGTTCTTTAGATCAGAAGGTTGGCAGCCTAAGCTCGCAGATTTCTGCTCTAACGACCAACTACACAGCACTTGAGTCAAGCTACGGAGCACTGCAAAATGAGGTTTCGCAGCTTAACGGTAGCATATATCAACTGAATACGGCCCTCCAGAATAACCAGACTAACGTTGTCCTGAACCAGGCATTTACTCACTGGGATTACATAGCCATCGAAAATTCGACGCTTCTTGCGCCTCAGTATACACCCAACGCAACTCTCAAATGGATAGGTGGTCCGCTTTCTGGAACCTACACTGGTCTGAATTCAATTTCGTCCACTTGGAACAAGTTCTTCGGGTTATGGAGCGCTGTATGGTTTTATACAGAGTCGCCGCCTGTAGTCACAAATAACGGTGGAATATATACAGTGAATGCCACGGTACAATGGGTGTTGACATCGTTTGCTACTCCACAGCAGGTGAACACAATAGTAACGAACTATACAATAGAGATGCATTATTTCGGCGGAAAACCGTTGATAATTATGGAGGTGTGGCATATAGTTGGTGTAGGAGTGGTGTCATATCCAGCAAAAGAGGTAGAAAGCCTTCAGACCGAGGCCATGATGAACGCCTCATTTTCTCACTGGAACAATATAGCCATTGAAAATGTCTCACTTGTCATGTCACAGTACATGCAGAATTCATCATTACAGTGGATCGGAGGCAAATTAGCGGGAAATTATACAAACTATTCGCAAATACAGTCTGTGTGGACAAAATTCTTCGGGCTCTGGAATGCTGTATGGTTTTACTCTGAGGCGCCACCATTGATAAATCTGAATTTCACACAGGGTAGTGCTGTTTCAGGAACGGTAACTGCAGGCATACAATTCGTTGTCCAAAGCTCGTCTAACACCAGTTCCTTTGACTATATCAACGTGGTTTATACCATAGACTTCAGCGTGATCAATGGTAACTTCATAATAACGCATGAAATATTCGACAATGTAGGCATTGGTCCTCTCTCACAGGTGTCAACTTTTGCCTGAACTTATTTATTTTTCTTCTATACTTTTTTATAAAGACTATTCATTCCCACTAGCGTTGAGATACAGGATAAATTTCAGAGATATAGAGATCAAGGATGCTGAGTTGAAGAGATCTCTCTTCTGGCTTCTAATAGCCTCTAGGGGAGGCGACACGAGAATTAAGATTCTCAACCTCATCCTGAATGATCCCATGAATAAGAACGAGTTGAGTAAAAGCCTAGGTCTCAACTACAGGACAGTAACGCATCACCTCAACGTACTTATTAAAAACAACATTATACGCGAAGACCAGAAATATGGAGGATTGATTTATGTGAATGAATTATTGGAAGGAGAATTAAAAAAAATAATTAGCAGGCTCATAGGGGGGAATAATCAATGATTGGAATACCTTGGGTAGTGAACCTTGTGATGGAAGGGGCTGAAATAACTATATTTTTGGCCATCCTTCTCTCATTTGTTAATACCTATAGGAAAAACGGACAGGGAGTGATGATCAGGCTAATTATGTTCTCTGTGTTCATGGTCGTGTTTGAATCCCTTCTAGTCTACATTACATACTTCTTATCGACAAGATTTGGACTGAGTTTAGCGTCTGTAGTTATGTTGCTGAACGTTTTCCTGATAGCTGCACTGTACTTAATGCTCCGCGTAGTCAGCTCCTGATGAGATTCGCTCTATTTATATCGATTTCTAATTTCAAAGGCCCCTCGTTCACAATGTGAAAAGGGAGGCCCTCATATTGAATTTACAGGATTATTCTGGGAATATGATAGGTTAAGGAGAATCAATATACACTTAATCCAGAAATGACATGAAGCTCTTTTACTATTAGAAAAATGACCACTTATAGTGATCTTTTACACCGTTACTGCTACATTTATAGTTCAAGAAAGAATCATCACATTGGATCACCGTAAGATGTTTCCCCTTAATCTATCAAAGAACTTTCCTGCTTCTTCGTAATCTCGAGCTAGGATTATATGTTTCAGGTACTCTAAATTGGAAGTTATAGTTTCTAGCTGCTTTATTGACTCTGGGTTGAAGAGTATTTCAGAAAGGAGACTGTCGTCTTCCGCCAATATGCCCTTCGCAAGTTCCATATGTTTCCTGAAGTTGGTTCCTGGGACAGCCTTTGAGTCTACACACGCAGCGAATACCATGGATGAAGAGAATGGTAATGTCAGGGAATATGCCATCATAAAGTCGTGTTCACTGAACGAAAATTCGTACAATTTTAATCCCATCTTTTCATATAATTCACGAAAAATGTTCTTACCCACTTCGTTTGATTCTCTAATTATTATTGCACTCTCTCCTTTTGGGTGCTTCATATCAGCATTAGTAGGTCCGAACATGGGGTGGGTCGAGACGTATCTGTGCCCGCTGTGAAGATAGTAAGCAGGTAGATCTCCCTTAATAGATGACATGTCCGCTAAAATGCAGTCCGTTGAAAGGTATGGAACTACTTCCTCGAATACTCTTATAGTGTTTCCAAGTGTGACTGCATTGATCAGTATGTCCGGTCGAAAGTCAGCGATATCCTTGGGCAACTCTAGCACTTCAACCCCAGAGATCCCGGTCGTTTTATTTGGATCAATATCATATACAGCAACATCCCAGTCCTCTTTCAGAACATTGGCAAGCCACTTTCCCATCCTTCCCACGCCAACTATTACTCCTCTCACAATTCCCAACCCCTGTAGCATCCCAACAGTCTGAATCCAACGGTGCGGCCCTTAATTTTCTTCAGCGTTCTCTGTACGTTGTTATCGGTAAAATGACCTTTAAAATCTATCAGGAATTTCGATCTGCCAGTAGAGTCCCTCGATGGAATAGACGTAATCATTGTCAAGTTTATTCCTTCATCCTTGAATATGTTCAGCACCGTTGTCAGCGCGCCGATTCTGTCTTCAGTCAGGAATGTGATGGAGCATTTATTTCCCTCTCCAAGTGACTTCTCTCTAGAAAGAACGATGAATCGGGTGTAATTGTATCTTGAATCTTCCACTTCCTCCTTTAGGACCTTCAATCCATAGATACTGGCACACGCTTTATTTGCGATGGCTGCAGCTCCGGCTGGCTTCTCTCTAGCTATCATCATCGCAGCCCCAGCGGTATCATAGAAAGGCCTGGACTCGATCTTGTTTCTTGCAATAAAATCTCTGCATTGGGCAAGCGCCTGAGGATGTGAATAGACTACCCTCACGTCCTCGAGAGAAACTTTCTGGTGGCTTAGCAAGGAATGGTGAATCTGTAAAGTCACTTCACCTACGATATTCAGGTTCCCCTCTGAAACAAGATGACTCACCGATGTAATTGCTCCTTCAGATGAATTTTCTATGGGAACAACACCAATGTCGAATTCTCTATTTAACACACCTTCAAACACATCAGAAAAATCCTTGCAGGGTACTGGAATGAGACCTTTGTCAAATTCCCTGCAAGCCACCTCTCCAAAGGCACCCCTCTCCCCCTGAAAAGCCGCTAGCTTGTATTCTTCTTGCTGCAGCTTCTTAGATTCTGAAATTATACTGATGTATAGTCTCTCTAGAAAGTCTGGGGTTATAGGCGGACCTGATTTCTCCTTCAGGGAACGCAATATCTGCTTCTCCCTCTCCTTGTCCTCTAATTTACTCTTAACCCTTCCTGCTTTAATGGATAGCACCATCCTCCGAACCAGGAGGCCAAAAATGTCAGAATCAATGTCATCTATTTCTTTCCTTATTTCCTTCAAATCCATATCATCACCTGTTCAATTCATATGTCTCCTGATATCATCATGAGATCGGCTACGGTTAGTGCAGCCATCGCCTCCACGACAGGTGGAGCCCTTACCGCTATGCACGGATCATGCCTCCCCTTGACCAAAATCATTGCATCCTCACCCCTTGAGTAATTTACAGTCCGCTGCATCCTTGGAATGCTAGATGTGGGCTTGAATGCAACCCTGAACACTACCGTCATACCGTTGCTTATTCCCCCAAGTATCCCGCCAGCGTTATTTGTCAACGTCACTACCCTGCCATCACGTATCGCAAATGGATCGTTGTTTTCACTTCCTCTCATTCCAGCTCCCGTGAAGCCTGAACCGAATTCTACCCCTTTGACGGCGGGAATCGCAAACATGGCTTCAGAGAGCTCGCTCTCCAGGGAATGAAATATTGGTTCCCCAACCCCTACAGGCATACCGACAATCCTGCACTCAACTATTCCCCCTAGAGAATCTCCCTGACTTCTTGCATCATCTATGGCTCTTCTCATCTCTATAGATTTCTCAGGATCTATGCACTTTATGACCCCTTGTATTTCTGCATTTTCAATCTCTTCGTCGCTTGCATTAGAATCGCTCCTTATGGTTCCTATCTGTACAATGTGAGAGAGAACCCTGACACCCCTTGTTGCAATTATCTTCTTTGCAACTGAACCTGCGGCTACAAAGGTGGCCGTCATCCTTCCAGATAGGAAACCCCCTCCTCTGTAGTCAAACACACTTCCATACTTCTGCCTGGCAGTATAATCTGCGTGCCCAGGCCTTATAAGCCCTTTTCCTTTTATGTATGCATCCGACTTGATGTCCCTGTTTTTGATCTCCATCCTTATCGCCTCTCCCGTCGTAATTCCCTCCTTTAGACCACTCAGGATTTCAACTGTGTCGGGTTCCCTTCTGGTTGTGGTAAGGAGTGTTGTGCTTCTTCTCCTGTCCAACTCCTTCTGTACATACTCTTTCTCAACCTTGATTCCCTTCGGCACTCCTTCCAGGACTGCACCTATTCTTTTGCCGTGGCTTTCACCGAAGACAGAAACTTTCAGGATTTTGCCAAGGAAGTTGCTAATCGTGGTCACATCACCCCCAAGGGAACGTAAATGGTCGAAGAAATCAGGATAGGACTTTTTGATTGCAGTAGGATCACTCACAATGGTTCTTCCACTTCTTACCAGTCCTGAAACACTACTGCTCATCACGAACCTGTGATCATGAAAGTCCAGTGATACGGAGGAACTCAAGTCTATCCCTCCACGAATACTCAATGAATTTTCCTCTACACCTATTTTGCAGCCAAGGGCATTCATCATCTTTTCTGTTGATTCGACCCTATCGCTTTCCTTGAGTCTCAGTCTCCTTATCCCTTTCAAAATAGTAGTACCTTTTGAGCATGCTGACGCAATAGCAAGCACTGGGACCAGATCAGGTGTATTACTCACTTCTATTTCGCAACCTGACAAATTACTCTTTCTTACGGTGACTGTAGAATCTTCAAGTTCTATATCGGCACCCATGGATTTTAGAAACGTTATGATTCTCCTGTCGCCTTGTTTCGATTCACTTCTCAAGTTTCTTACGGTTACACCTCTTTCGCCTCCGGCAAGCGCACCTGCGACAAGGAGGTATGCTGACGAAGAATAGTCCCCCTCAATCGTAATTTCCGACGCTCTGTAAACTTGCCCTCCTGGGACGGTTATGTTCCTGAAGTCTGGAGTCCTGTGAATCTTAATACCGAATCTTTCTAATACGTCAATGGTAAGCTCAACATAATCTTTTGACTCTAAGTCTGTAGTTATTGTGACATAACTTTCACCTTTGAGGAGTGGGAGGGCAAATAGGAGCCCTGATATGAATTGTGAGCTAATATTCCCGCTTATTTTGACTTGCCTTCCTGAGAGTTTTCCTTTGCTAGAAATTATGAAGGGAAGACTGCCCACATCCATTAAATACTCAACAGATGCCCCAAAATCTTCAAGAACCGACAATAATGCCAAAACAGGCCTCCTTTCAAGGCTGGGACGACCGAAGAAAGAGATCTTCCCCCCACAAATTGCTGCTAACGGGGTGAAGAAACGTAGTGTTGAACCAGATTCTTTGCAGTCTATCTTCCCTTCCTTAATACTGAACACGCCACCTATTCCTCGTATAATGATCTTCTCTTCGCTCTTTGAGAGTATCTCGGCTCCCATAGACTTGCAGGCCTGTAGTGTTGCCTCGGTGTCATCGCATAACAGAGGTCCGTATATCGTGCTGACTCCCTCTGCAAGCGACGCGCATATCAGAGCGCGGTGAGTCTGACTCTTTGAGGGTGATGCTGTAACTTCTCCCTCAACTGTAGATATCCCAATCTCCATCTTCACCCCATAATCATTCATTCCACACCACTTATCTCTCTGATTATTTCTTCAGCCACGTCTTCAACTCCTTTTCCATCCGTGTCGATCTCTGTGTCTTTGGCAACATCGTAGTAACATTTTCTGTCCGAAAGCAGAACCTCGACCTTCTGTGGATCAATTCCTCCCCAGCTTCCGTTCAATAATGGACGGGAAGAATCCGCCTTCAATCTTTCCATCACAGTTATGGGTGAAACTTTCAGAAGAACGATGACCCCACTTTCCTTCATGCGGTGAAGGTTGTTGTAATTAAGTACCGCACCTCCACCGGTCGCAACCACCATACCATTCCTGCGGCTTAACGTTTCAATGGTCCTCTTTTCCATCCTTCGAAACTCACGCTCTCCTATTCCCTCTATAATATCTTTGACTGGACGACCAAATTCCTTGGTTATGAGATTATCTGTATCTGCAAATTCCATCTTCAAAATCTTGGCTATAAGCTGACCTGCACTACTTTTTCCACTTCCCATAAACCCAACAAGGTATACGTTCCTTTTCCCACGTCTACTGATCTTTGAAATCCTTGATCTGGCAGATTCCATCATCCCCTCCTTGTCGGGATCAAGTCCAGTCCATAACTTGAAGGCATTGGCTCCCTGATTGACGAGCAGTTGTAGCCCTGTAATGGTCCTGCACCCCATACTTTCCGCGCTTCTGATCAGCTCAGTTTTACGTGTCGCATAGGCTGCATCCACCACCAACATGTTCCTTCCCATGAGCGTCGATGGTATGGGCGATGGTTCTTCATTCATACCTATTGGAGTACAGTTGCAAACTATGTCAGAATCCTTCATTTCTCGCCTGATGGATTCTTCTGCCATTTCCTTTCTCCCAAGCATCTTCGTCTCTGCCCCTTCCATCTCCATACCGAATGATACCGCTCTTGCCATCCCCCCTTGACCTAGAATTATTGCCTTTTTCCCTTTGATGTCGCCGACCACTTCACGTATAGCTTCGACTGTCCCGGTGGCATCTGTATTGTAACCCTTGAGGGTACCACCGCGGTTTACGATTGTGTTGACAGCGCCTATCCTTTCGGCTGAATTGTCCAGCTTATCTATGTACCTGATGACTTCCATCTTGTGTGGCATCGTCACATTCATCCCTTTAACATCCAAATCCCTGAGTATCTCGATATACCTCCCTAGCTCTCCCGCTTTGACCTTTATCGGGATATATACTGCATCCATACGTGAACGACCGAAGGCGTAATTTTGGATTGAGGGGGAGAGGGAGTGTGAGACAGGGTCCCCAATCAGACAGTATAGACTCTTGTTCGCCATCATACGATCGAACTCATTATTTCCTTCATCCTTCTGAATTCTATCTGACCTTCCGCAGTCTCCTTGCCCTTAGAAAGTGAAGCATAGGTGAAAGGGGCTCCCATCAGCGGGCCTACAACCCTGCTGATCCTTCCTTTCTCCCCCATTGCTACAACAACTGTATTTTTCAGATGACCGAGCAGTCCGATGAGTCTCGCGGTATCTGAGATAGTGTTCGCCTTGCATGCGATTTTGAGTATATCTCCATCCATCCGCTTGAATTTCTGAGCAATGTTGAGAAGGACATTCTCTGGAGGCGTCAGTCTATGATTGTGATACGACAAAATCACCTTGCACCCGTTTCTTCTTGCTTCATTGATAATCTTCTCCCTGTACCATTTCTTTGACTCAATCTCTATGTCCACATACGCTGCTCCGGAATCTATTGCTTTCGTCAAGAGCCTCATTCTGTCTTCGTCTTTCAATGTTCCAGGCCTGCACGTTGCAATCATCTCAGCACGAGCAGAGAATATCTCCCCTATTTCTTCAGGTGTAAATTTCATCTCATCGAGCCTTATCTCTGCCATTTCCATTCCCTTTGTTTCTTTAAGAATCTCATGGACAGATAGCCCTGAAATGCTCACGCATATCTTTGACTCCCTAACTGTTTTCATTTGCACACCTCCTGAACCGCGTACTTCAACTGCCGCTTCTTGATTTTATAAATAGTTCCATTTCCAATCTTTTCTGGCAATGCAATGTTGATCGAGTCACCAGAACTCTTTTTGTCCTTAGAGATAGCTTCCAAAACATCAGTGCTGCTCGCTTCTGATCTGGTCGGCAAACCCATTCTTTTCAGTAATCCCTCTATTCTCAAGACATCTCCAGAAGGAAGAACCCCATTATGGGCGGCAAGTCGTGATTCGGCCACCATGCCAATTGCTATTGAATAACCGTGGGGAAGACCTGTTACCTTTTCAATTGCGTGACCTACTGTGTGCCCGAAATTTAACTTCATCCTCTCCCCGTTATCCATCTCATCCCTCCCTACAACGCTTATCTTAGCAGAAATTGTCTCAGAAACCGCATATGCAAGACTTCGCTCATCCATAGAAATTATGCCTGGATGGTTTTCCTCCACGTACTCAAACAGTTTGTTGTTCAGGATTGCGCCACACTTAATGATTTCCGCCATTCCAGATATTAATTGATCGGCTGGCAGAGTCTTCAAAAGTGATAAATCAATCATGCAAAATTCTGGTTGCCTTACCGTCCCGATCATATTCTTGAATCCTCTGAAATTTATCCCGTTCTTTCCGCCGATGCTCGCGTCTACCTGGGCAAGAAGGGTTGTGGGAACAAAACCGAATGGTATTCCTCTCCTGAATGTGGAGGCGGCAAAACCTGTTACGTCAGAAACTGTTCCTCCCCCCACCCCGACAATCAGGGATGACCTGTCCACATCATGGTCTAATAGGGCGTCGTAAATTCTTTCCACGCTTCTAATTGTCTTTGCACTTTCACCAGCTTGAAGAACTATCTTGTCAAGATCATTCATTTTGTCTCCATGCATCCGCACTACGTTCTCGTCTGTCACAAGCATTACTCTTGTTCTGCCCTTGATATTCGGGAGGAATTTTCCGGTATCAGAAAAAAATACTTTAGTAGATCCGCTAGTCGCATGAAGCTCCATGACACTCATACCAATCCCTCCATGGTAGAATGGACGATCCTGGCCTTTCTCACAAGTTCCGAAAACTGGTCTGGAGTAAGGGCTTGATCCTTATCGCTAAGTGCCTGAGAAGGGTCTCTGTGCACTTCTATGATCAGTCCATCAGCACCAGAAGCGACCGAGGCAAGACTCATAGGTTCTATCAGGCTGGCCTTGCCCGTCCCGTGGGACGGATCAACAATCACAGGCAGATGAGTCAGCTCCTTCAGCGCTGGTACTGCACTAAGGTCGAGGGTATTGCGAGTGTAGGTCTCGAAGGTTCTAATTCCACGCTCACAGAGGATTACGTCTGGATTGCCTTCCTTTAAAATGTATTCAGCGCTGTTCAGCCACTCTTCCAATGTTGACTGCATCCCCCTTTTCAGAAGAACAGGCTTCCTGGTCTTCCCTACTTCTTTCAGAAGGGAGAAGTTCTGCATATTTCTCGCCCCTATCTGTATCACGTCGACATAGTCGCTGACCCACCTGACATCCCTTGTGTCAAGTACCTCCGATACGATCGGTAGGCCCGTTATATCCTTAGCCTTCTCCAGAACTTTCAACCCCTTAAGCCCTAGCCCCTGGAACGAGTAAGGAGATGTTCTGGGCTTGAATACCCCTCCTCTAAGCATGTCTGCCCCTGCCTGCTTAACCCTTACTGCAGTCTCCAACAGCTGTTCCTCACTTTCAACACTGCATGGTCCCCCTATGACTGTTAGCCCATTCCCGACTTCCAAATCTCCCACCCTCACTGTTGTTCTCCCTAATCCGTTAAGTGAGGCCAATTTAACGTTCTTATATGTGTTATTCATTCGTCATTCCTCCTCTTGAAAAGATAGCTTCCAGAAAGAATTGAAACTTCAATCCCGTGCAGTGACCAAATGACCTTAGCCCATCTGGAACTGATATACCCAACGCAGCCCGTATTCTGTTAAATATATTTCCGGATAAAATGAAGCAACAAACCGCAGAAATGCGAGACCTTGATAAGGTCATACTTATGAAGTTGTCAAGATTCATAAATTACACCAAAATATCAGATGGAGATATCAGTAACTATAGGCTGAAAAGTGGCACGGAATGGTAAAAATTCTTTTCCTGCCTTCCCTCATAGTCACTAGTATCCAATTTGCAAGACGTACTTAAACATTGTGGGCATCATTCGCTGTTGAATTTCACTAAGGCTGTGATTGATACATCTTTCCCCTGCAATTCTGCAGTTTTGATATTTAGGTTTTGGGCACCGCCTCTGCGCTTTGCTTTGAAATTTAAATTATATTGGTCCTGCTCCACATAATAGACTATTGCTTTCCTTTGGGAAAGGGCTAGAATGCTACGAAGATATTTCTTATCATACTTCGGACTTTCGAACCTCTTCTCCAAAAAAAGTTCTGGAGAAGATATTCTTTAGATAGTCAAAAAATGGGATAATGTGCAATTTGAACTATGTGAGCATCAAACATCATTCTATAGCTCGTTTGTTCCTTAAATTTTTCATGAATCATTGTTGCCTACGAATTCATATCTGTTAGATGCCCGCCATCGATTTAAGAAAACCAAATGCTGCTTTTTGGAATTCCGATTTAAAACTGGTGTACTTGAAATTTAACTGAGCTTAGTTCATAAGAACAAGAAGTGATCCAATTTCTTCATCCATCAATTTATTTTTACCAACCTATAGAATGCCTGAACCTTCAAATCTGAGAGACAACAATTATTATCCATTCTCCCATGTTACTTGCGTGAATTACGAAGAGATTGTTGTGAAAGAAGGAGAGATTTCAGAAGTCATTTTGAATAGACCTAAGAAGTTTAACGCGCTGAATAAGTCACTTAAAAGCGAATTGGTCGAGGTGCTTGAGAATCTTAATCAAAATGATTCCATAAAGGCCATAATTTTAAGTGGAATGGGAGGAAATTTTTCAACTGGCCAAGATATCAACGATATCGTATCATTTTCCGGTAAAGATGTAAGCGGTTGGATGGAAGAACTGAAAAGAATGTTTGATGCTATTAGAAATGTTGACAAGCCGACGATAGCGTCAATAGAAGGATACGCAACAGGAGCTGGATTCCAGCTTTCTCTCCTCTGTGACATAAGGGTTTCTTCCCCCACAGCTAAACTTGGTCTCCCTGAAATAAACATAGGGATACCTAGTATTACGGGAAGCAAGTTTTTGAGAATGCTTGGTGTGCCTATACCAAAGATAGCAGAACTCGTCATGACAGGAAATTTAATAAGCGGCGCTGAGGGTAAAGAAATTGGAATAATCAACTATGTCGCTATGGAAGGACGTTCACACTCAGTCTCACTGGATATTGCAAAACAACTTATCTCAAAGCCCAGAATGGCTCAGAGAGTCCACAAGCGCTTGCTGAGAACGATGACGGAAGATCTTTACAATGAATCATTCAGATTTGCAGTCGAGGCTGATGCGGAAGTGTTTAATACTGGTGAACCGTCAAAGATAATGAGGTCCTTCCTGAAAAGATGATCTTTGAATTTCAAAATCGCACCTTGTACATTTTATTCAAACGGTTTGATGAGTCAATGCTTCTTCGATAATGATGTATGAAGGAATTATCCAAATTGTTTTTATCTAACCTCATTATGATGCATCTGATGAGATTCTGGGAACATCCCGAGAAGGAACCTGTGGGCTTGGAAGCTACCAATACCAGAACAAATTTGACTAGACAGGAGTCTGAAGAAATTCATATTACTTCTGCAACATCTCACGGTACAGGGAAGGAAACCAAATTCACAGGGGAATCAAAGAAAGGGGCAAGTATTAGGCTGTTTGATAATGAAAGATCTGGACAGTCTAACACAACTACAGGGAATTTCCAGATATACTGAGCGCAAAATGAGGAACGTTAAATAGGGCCTTTGCATGTTTATCAGTCACATTATCTGTTGATAGACCCTTGATGCAGAAAGCAAATGCATTTGTTTTATAAGATGCGCATGAACCGAGATTTAAAAGTCATGTCGAGCGACTATATTTTCTGCGAGATTTGGTAGAATGAGACAAATAATCGTTGAAGCTCCTGCATCTTCTGCAAATCTGGGTTCAGGTTTCGACGTTTTTGCACTTGGCCTTAGTAATCCAAAGGATACCGTTGAACTAACCGCTTCCAAATCCAGAGAGATGTGTATCAGAACTTCTTACATCGGAGGAGGTAGCGTATCCTTGCCTGAAGATAGGGCTGTACGTGCAGTAGTAGAGAGTATTGCAACGAAATTTGATCTGTATTATGATATAGATGCACTAATTACGAGCAGGATACCTATTGGAGTCGGCTTGGGAAGCAGTGCAGCTTCTTCCATAGCAGCGGCAGTAGCCATGAATCACCTTTTTGAATTGGAACTTGACAACAAACGACTTCTAGAATTTGCGGTAGAGGGCGAATTTGCGGCCTCTGGATCAAGACATTTCGATAATCTAGCGGGAGCCCTAAACGGAGGCTTCGTAATAGTAAGTGGCGATTCGCTAGAAACGATCAGGTTCACACCTCCAAAAGGAATGGCAGTAGTGATTTTAACTCCACTCTTAAGGTTGCCAGGAAAGAAGACTCAATACTCCAGGTCACTTCTTCCCAGGCAAGTGGAAATCGGGAAGCTTGCAAGAAATGTCTCTCTTGCGTCCACTGTAGTGGCTGGTTTTGCGAAGGGCGACATAGTTATGATAGGCAAGGGGTTGGAGGATTCTGTCGTCGAACCAGCCCGAAAGGTGATGATACCATGGTTTGATGATGTTAAAAATACGGCACTGCAAGCTGGTGCAGCAGGCGTATGTATAAGCGGAGCAGGACCAAGCATGATGGCCATCGTAGATAGTGTTGAGACTGATCCAGAGAGGATACGGACCTCAATGGTGGAACGCTTCGCTACCCATGGGATTATAGCCAACAGCTTTATAACGAATCCAGGGGAGGGAACGAAGATTGTTGAAGGACCATAAGGATTGGCTTCTGCGCTGCTTCGAGTGCGGGAGGGAATATGAAGAAGAGCCTATATCATCACGTTGCAAATGTGGGGAAGTTCTCGAACTTGTTTTGACAAAGAACTTTCCTAAGATTAACGATTTTGATGGAGTGGGAGTCTGGAGGTACTCCAAGACCCTCCCGATCTCAGGTGAGACGCAGATAATAACGATTAACGAGGGTAACACACCTCTGATAAGAGCTGAAAATCTTGCCTTCAAAGAAGGCACAAAACTTTTTGTCAAGAACGAGGGACAAAATCCAACAGGTTCGTTCAAGGACAGGGGAATGACTGTGGCAGTCACTAGGGCAAAGGAGATAGGCGCAGAGACGCTTGTGTGTGCATCAACAGGAAATACGTCAGCCTCGGCTTCAGCTTATGCTGCCAGAGGAGGCATGAAAGCGGTCGTACTTGTTCCGGCTGGAAAGGTAGCAGGAGGGAAACTTGTACAAGCCGTCATCCACGGTGCCAAGGTAATAAGAGTGTCCGGAGATTTTGATAGTGCATTGGAACTAATGGCCCTTGAGGCGAGCAGGAGAAGGGACCTCTATATTGTGAATTCTCTGAATCCGTTCAGAATAGAGGGCCAGAAAACGGGGGCTTATGAGATATTTGAGCAACTTGGCAAAAAAATACCAGACTACGTGATCCTCCCTGTTGGGAACGCCGGTAACATAAGCGCGTACTGGAAGGGTTTTTCTGAGCTCAAGAAGTGGGGGATGACAGACAAGACGCCTAAAATGATCGGGGTTCAGGCCGCCGGTGCTTCACCCCTTGCTCAGCTTTTCCAGAATGGAAATGACAACCTTGTAAAGTGGGACAATCCTGAAACAGTGGCTTCTGCAATTCGAATCGGAAACCCTGTTTCCTGGAGGAAGGCACTGACCGCAGTAAGGGAATCTAATGGGCAGTTGCTAGCCGTGAATGACCAGGAAATCCTCAAGGCGCAGCGAGACCTTGCCTCCGAAGAGGGCATATTTGTAGAGCCTGCTAGTGCCACCCCTTTGGCCGCTATAGAATATTTAAAAGACTCCTTCAAAAAAAATTCAGTCGTTGTTTCTATTGCTACGGGAAATGGTCTCAAGGATCAGGGAGTTATACCAGTAGACTCAGAAAAACTCCCATTAGTCTCAAACCTAAAAGAGTTGGAAGACTATATTTAGATGCTCAGCCCCGCAATCTTCACCTCATCTTCTTCATTCCACTAAACTAGCTCTATTTTCTAGGGTGCGTCTAGGAATTTCTAACATCCCCTCACTTCCTGTATGCATACTAGGTGCTATATCTTATAATAAAAGCAAGATTCCTGAAGGATTCGGTTAACCTATTAGTCAAATATATTCCAGATTCATAATATCGTGTTTCATTATCTTGGAAAAATACGGCTCCGCGAAATCACAATAGCCCCGGGCAGATTCGAACTGCCGTCGTCGGATTCAAAGTCCGAAATGCTTGTCCACTACACCACGGGGCTTCGATTACTCTATTTCGCTGTAAATAAAAATTTATCCGGACTTATAGTTGAGAAACTCCTTGCCTAACAGCTCTCTTGCAATGATCAGCTTCATTATATTGATTCCTCCCTCTGCTCCAATATAATAAGACATTACCCCACCCTGTGCAGCTCCAAGGGGGAGGTCCTTGGTGTATGCCATTGCACCGTGCCATATCATGACTTTTGTGATTATCTCGTGCGCAGTCGGTGGTCCTGTCATCTTCGCAAGTGAAACGGCTAGATTTTGCTCTGAAAGCGGAACTCGTTCTTTGTTCTTGTAAACCCTGTCAAGTATCCATGCAGCTTTCTGGGTGAGCAGTCTTGAAGATTCGAGTTTTCCGTAAAGCTCGGAAAGTTCGAACTGTAGACCTTCCTGTTTTCCGAGGGGCTGATCGAAAAGAATCCTAGTCCTAAGGTGCTCTCTCCCCATGTCAAGAGCCTCTAGGGCTGCGCCGTTGCAGGCAGCTGCAACATAAATTCTTGCTATGTTGAAACCCTCCATTATTATGTGGAATCCCTGTCCGATCTCTCCAACGCGATAAATGTCATCAAGATCTAGATCGCTGAAGGAAAATCCACCCGTGGACAGACCTTCTCTCGCTATGTTGTCAAATAGGGTTGTCGATATTTCCTTCCTAAGTTTCCCGTCTGTTCCCTTAATCATGAGGGCGAATGAGGTGAATGCCTTAGATGCCAGACTCTTTTCGCCTGTCCTCAGGAGAGTCAGAAAACCACCCCCTCCCGGGAGATTAAGCGCCTCCCTTACACCACTTATGTACACCTTTTCCCCTGATGCGGACCATACTTTCCCCTTCTTTGTAGCGTTTGATTTCTCATTCATTACGTCAGAACCACCGGACGGCTCCGTTGACCCTATTCCAAAATATGTTCTACCCTTTACAATTGATGGGAGAATTTCCTGCTTGGCCTCCTCAGAGCCGTACTTCTCGAGCATTGAAGGCCAGCCGTTTAGCAGAAGAACGTAGACAGGGAGGGCCATAGAAACATCTCCTCTGGCCAGTTCTTCCACGATTGCAGCCATTTGTGAGACTGTACCTCCAGCACCTCCATACTTCTCTGACACAGTGAAACCTATGAATCCTGCATCTGCTGCTCTTTGAATGATTTCATCCGGAATCTTTTTCGTGTAAGAAAAACTGTTCCTCTTTGGGATGACGTATTTTTGGACAAATTCTCTTGCATTATCCCTTATGAGCTTGTCTTCCTCTGTACTGCCGAAGTCCATCTTGATCCAGAAGTGATTGTCTCTAAATATTTTAACCCTAGACCCTGATTTCTCACTTAAGAATTGTTTTCTAGCAAAATATTATAAAAAATCTAGGTCCACCTGGGAGGATTTAGGTAGCAGTGGGAACAAAAGTTAGGTCTTATCTATTCCCATTCCCAGAAGGACTAGTTAGATCGATGATCTTCCATTTCCTGTTTAGTCTGCTGTCAGAGTTCCCGTCATCCAGCCCGGAGCTTCCATGGCTCCACCCCATCCCGTTGGACCTGAGCCGCAAGAAACCTCGCACTGCCACGTGTAAACTCCTGGACTTAGCTCGAAGGTAGCCTGAACAACGCTCGATGGTACTACAGGTATGTTGAGGATGATGTTACTTCCGTTTTGTATTGTAAATGTATGTGCTATATTATTGACTGGCACCGAAGAAACCACTGCTCCTCCATTGACGTTGATCTGGCTATTTCCGTTTGTTGAGTTCACATTTGTGTTGTTTATGATTGTCTCCTTTCCATTAATTGTTCCAGTGACATTGGCATAGATAGGAGATACAGTTCCATTTCCGTTATCATAATTTATCACTGTCAACTCTACCTTCTGGTTAGCTGGAATTGTTATATTTGCAGAAGATTGCAATGTCCCATTTTGAAGGACGAAATATGCAGGCTGATATCCTACTGACGCGTTATAGAAATTGTTAGTAGTTATTACCAGTACAAGCTGGAAAGGCGCCGAAGACCCAGTACTCAGATTTCCCTGAGTCTGCTCCACTGGGGTATTCGATGAAAGATGACTTGCGAATAGTCCTGTTGCCAACCCACCTGCCGCTATCAAGACCACTATCACTGTTACAATGATATTGCCAACAGATTTGTTTTGCAATTTAATCACCGTTAAATAATTACATGCAGTATTATCTTATATCGTGCACATCTATGTGCATTTATGCGCCTTAAATTATCTTAGACCGGTTAGCAAATGTAGAGAATTATTAGTAATTTGAAAAGGATAGTTCATCCTTCTTTAATAGTGTTCCAGCATTTTCTTGCAATCCGTTAACCAATTTATGTCCAGTTTAAAGGCGAAAGAAGTTAAATTCTTAAGAAATATCGGACGAAAGGCGGGGGTTGCCGAGCCAGGTTAAAGGTACCAGACTTAAGATCTGGTTCCGTAGGGATTCGGGGGTTCAAATCCCCTCCCCCGCATCTATATTTGTTATCAAACCAGTCTATTCAAGCAGCTAATTTAGAAATAAAAAACGCTTAATTTTCTAACTTTTCACTGAGTTTTATACACCATGTTCCTGATCTCTTCCTATTTCATAGAGAGTTCTACGTTTGTGGACCAATTAAATCGCGACCCCCTGTCCATCAGCAGCACACTGTACCCTCCGCTCAACAATTCCAGGGCATCCTAACCTGATATGCCTGTCCTCTCTATATGATACTGCAGCATCGATAGTATTGTGTATGAAAGGTAACATATCTTCATGTGTGCATAAACATAAGAAAGCACCCATACCCTCACAGGCCTGAGGGAGAGTACCCCCTTCATGTGCTTGAACACCCTCTCTATCGTACCCTTTGCGTAGTATCTCTTCACAACATCCCTGTCGTCATGGGATGTGTTGTGGCATATGATGGAATAGCCCAAAAGAGATGCAATATTTTCGTCAGATGAGTGTTCGTAGTAGTGCTCCCTCCTTATCTGTTCGAGCTGAGGGTTTTAGACAGCTATCTGTTTCCCTTGCATGAATTCCATGGACTTTATGTATACATTGTATACATGGGTGCTCTTGAGGGAGACTCTGTTCTCCTTCTCGTATATGCTATTCCTGTCCATTGCTAGCAGTATTTTCCTCATCTCCCTGTCCTTTATGACTCCGCATATCACATTCATCTTCAGTGCAAGGGCGTCCTCTATGCTCTTCTTCGAGTAGAGTTCCCTCTCCATGACTGTGGATGATTACCCCTCTCCTTTAGCGTGGAGATCATCTCCGTGAATATCCTCTTGTCAGATATGTTCCCTCCATACGTCCAGTGGAAGAGCGGAAACCCCTGTTTTCAGTGACGGCCAGTGCAATCTGCACCAGCTTCTTCACCTTCTTGTCCTTTTTCCACTTCGGTATTCCCCCTCCATTCTCTTACCCTCGAAATATGTGTCAGTCACGTCTATAATCACCGCCCTGTTCTCTTCCATTTTAGTGAAGTCTGATTCGTTCAGCTCGTCCAGTGAGTCGTATAGCCTGGACATGTACGTGCTTTCTACGCCTAGAATCTCAAGCATGTCCGTGTTGCTGAGCCCCCCTCCATCCTGTTTATTGGTGGTCTGTCGAGCAGCTGGTAATACGCAAGAATCAATAACTCAGGGCTGAGGCCAGTGAGATTTAGGTCTTCGGCAATCCTGTTAATGACCTCTATGTCCAGGTGCCTCTTTACGGCGGTGACCTTCACGGATGAGGAGCTTATACTCCTCACAGGTTTTTCCTCCCACCTGCTTGCCTATGAAGCTTATCACCTTCTGCCTTGCCATTTTCCAGAACGGATTGGACCTATGCAATGTACGTACCAGATTGCTTCTTGATCTTCCTTATGAACGTTATGACGTATAATATACAAATAATGCTATTATAAAGCTACCTCTAATATGAAAGAGAATCGATGGTTTTTCTCCATGCTGTATAAAACGCATTAAAAATATAGGTAATTTATAAAATGGGAATGAAGGATGAAATAGAAGCGACAAATTAAGACTTCAATGTGCATTCTTTAACATTTTTGGATATAGAATTTCATACTTACTTATTCTTATTCCTAGGTCTAAATGTAAATCCATTATTTTTGTCACTCTTTAACGCTGATGAAGACCTTTTCGAGGGTTCTCCATATCCCCCTCCACCTGCTGTTCTTATCTCAAAAATGTCGTTTTCATTGAGTTCGAAGGTTCCCTTGGTTCCTCTCTTCTTTGTTTTTCCACCCTTCACTGTCTTGACTTCAGTTGGTTTTCCAGGTAGACCGCCGAACAAGCCCCACGGTCTATGAATACCCCTTTCCGAAAGTACTGTCACCGTAACTGAACCCTCTCTGACTTTGTATGCCCTTATTATTCCGCAACCTCCCCTGTACTCTCCTTCACCACCGCTGTTTGTCCTAAACTCATACCGAGTAACGAGTAGAGGAAGATTCTTTTCTATCTCTTCTATAGGGGTGTTCATAGTATTGGTCATGTTGGAATGAACACCATCGACTCCATCCATGCCTTTTCTGCCCCCAAGTCCAACACCTATGGTCTCGTAGAATGCCCAGGTTTTATTTTTATATAAGCCTCCCATCATAATATTGTTCATTGATCCTCCCGCAGCAGCAGGAACAGTATCGGGCATAGCCTTGCTCATCGCTAGATAGAGAACGTCAGCGTTTCTTTGGCTAGTTTCCACGTTACCGCCGGAGACAGGAGCAGGAAAAACAGGATTCAGGACCGTCCCTTCCTCCGCTTCTATTTTTATAGATTTGAAGGTACCAAAGTTCACCGGAACATCCTCCCCTAGGAGGCTTCTGAAGACAAATTGCACCCCTGAAATTGTGACTCCTAAGACTGCATTCAGGGGAAACAAAACCTGTTTATCTGTTCCTGCGTAATTTACCTTTATTTCGCTGTCCCCTACCGCAACCCTCACCTTTAATTTTATGTCTTTTCCTTCTGGTGATTCCAGATAATCCTCAGCGTCGTATGAACCTTTTTTCATATCTTTGATCTTTGAAAGGGTCATCCTTTCAGCATACTGAAAAGCTGTCAGATTTGCTTCATTAAACGCTTCTACTCCATATTTTTCTATTATTTCCTTCACTCTCTTTTCACCTGTGAGATTTGCAGCTATCTGTGCTTTCAGGTCCCCCCTTCTCTCATAAGGATTTCTTGAGTTAATGGAAAACAATGAAAAAACATCCCTATTAAATTCGTTTCTTCTGATCAAGAATACTGGATCTAGGATCAAACCTTCTTCGTACAGAGATTTGGCATCGGAGGATATGCTGCCCGGAACCTTGCCTCCTATGTCGGAATGGTGCGCCTTATTTGCTGAAAAGCCTATCAGGTCACCTCTGAAGAATATCGGTCTTATCACGGTAACGTCATTGAGGTGTGTTCCTGCAATGTACGGATTGTTGACAACGATCATGGAATTATCTTCAATCTCCAGCGATTCCTTTTTCATGTAATTCAGCGTATTCCTCAAGCCCCAGGGAAGCGATCCGAGGTGAACTGGGATGTGCTCGGCCTGAGCAAGTAGGTTGCCATCTGAATCAAATATGGCTGCTGAATGATCCATTCTCTCTTTGATATTGGGAGAATAAGCAGAATTTCTGAGTGCAATACCCATCTCTTCGCTACCGTAGAACAGTGAATTCCTGATTATCTGACTTGAAAATTGGTCCATCTCAATTCCTCCTTACATTCACGTTAAGATATTTATCGACAGTCCAAGACCATCCAGGATTAACGACAACAGTTGAGTCATAGCCTTCTATGATCGTCGGGCCGATACCCTTCGAGCCGACTGGGATTTTTCCCCTCGTAAACACTGGAGTGTCGACGAACTCCCCGTTGAAATATACCTTCCTTCTGGATTCTTCAGCCATTAATCCACCTTCCTTGTACTCGTTTATCTCAATCTTTGGAACATTTGCCTTTGCAATCACTCTTGTGTTCACAACCTCAATCGGATCATCTGAATAATAACCATATATCTTCTTGTGCTCATTTTTGAAATATGCAAATGGGTTGGAATCCCATGCAAGTGGGATGGCGAGCTCAAAAGATTGACCGACATAGTGCATATCTAAGTACTTCTCAGTATCCACATTCTGGAAACCTTCCATTTTTAGGGATTGTTTGGCCTCCTCTTCTAAAGCATCGAGCTGTTTTTCGATGGCATCCATCGTAAGACCTATTCCGGATTTTGAAAACGGCCTTATTATGTCAACAGTCAATAGACCGTATGCGGAAAATAGTCCGGGATTGGGCGGTGCAAACACCTCTTTTATCCCAATCTCTTCTGCTAGATCGCAAGCATGAACCGGACCAGCACCTCCGAAAGCCATCATTACGAAATCCCTTGGGTCTCTTCCTCGTTCGATACTGACGATTGATATAGCTTTTGCCATTGCATTATTGATGAGCTTTACTATGCCATCAGCGGCTGCAATGACGTCTATTTCAAGTTTCTGCCCAATCTTATCTTTGATTGCGTTTTCTGATAACTCTTTAAAAATTTTCATTTTCCCCCCAAGGAGATGATGCGGATTTAGCCTTCCTAAAAGGATATTTGCGTCAGTTATCGTGGGTTCTTTTCCTCCACTCCCATAGGCAGCAGGACCAGGGGAAGCTCCTGCACTTTTAGGACCAACCCTGAGCGAACCACCCTCATCTACCCACGCGATGGTTCCACCACCTGCGCTAACCTCTGCAAGATCAATGAATGGGAAACGGACCGCATAACCACTTCCCTTTATGGACCTACCACTATGCGTCTTTCCAGCAGCCTCAAATTCAGAAGAGATGTCTGGTTTGCCTTCTATTATCGTTCCAGCTTTCGCAGTAGTTCCACCCATGTCGAATGTTATGACCTTGTCAAGGCCCAAGGTTCTTGCAACGAAACTTGAGGCGATGACCCCTGCTGAAGGACCGGACTCTATCACTGAAATGGGTATCTTGGAGGCGTACTCAGAAGTATTGAGGCCTCCATTAGAACCCATCATGTAAAAGGGGGCGCTTATACCACTGTCACGAAAGTGGCGATTGAGATCTTTCAGGTAATTTGATACCAAAGGTGCCAGGATTGCGTTAACCACCGTGGTGCTAGTCCTCTCATATTCCCGGAATTCAGGGTTGACTTCCGATGAGAGGAATACATAACCCTTGAACCCTTGCAGATGTTCTTTGACCAGAATTTCGTGCGATGGATTCACATAAGAGTTCAAGAGCGAAACAGCAATGGACTCTATCTTGTCTTTATTTATTCTTTTTTTCAGTGTATCTAAGTCTGCCGGTTTGACCGGCTCAATCTCCTTCCCGTCATAAGAAATTCTGCCTGAAACAGTGTATCTGTGATTTCTATGAACTAGAGGCTCGGGGCGCGAATAGCGTAGGTTATAGATTTCAGACCTTCTCTGTCTTGCTATTTCAATTATGTCCTTGAACCCCTTGTTGGTCACTAGGCCAACTCTTGCAAGGCCGGTCTTGGTAAGAAGTGCGTTCGTAGCAATAGTGCTTGCATGGGTAATCAAAATAATCTTTCCGGGGTCAATATTGATAGATTTCAATGCATTTATCACCGCTTTTTCAGGGAAATCTGGTGTACTTGGAAGTTTAAGGATCTGAATGTCCTTTGATTCAGAGTCAAAAATTACTATGTCCGTAAAAGTTCCCCCTATGTCAATTCCAACGTAATATTTACTTGACATAACAATCGTCAATATCTTATTATTTTATTTAAATAGTTCCAGATGTCTTTTCAGATCTCCGTCCTTTGAGCTGTCAGATAATCTCCCTGGAAGCCTCCCATCGACCAGTGAAGGGAGAGTAATGAATTAAAAATAAAAAAGGAAATTAAGATATTTCAGGGAACGGGTTGCTCTGAAATCTCCTCGCCTAGCGACACATCCTTCGTTTCTTTTATCTTTAACGCAGACGCAATGGCCAGGAAGGAGAAGACTAGTCCGTACAGAGGGTACAGGAAAACTGATACAGCACCTAGGGCTATAGAGGCATAAGGTGCGGGACCGGCAACATAAGCATTTGCAAACTGGTATGCGAATGAATTGCCTGTGTAACGAACGTTCGTTGGGAATATTTCAGAGATAATATCGCCCTCTGCAGTGTAACCAATACCGTGAGCCACGCCGTAAAGCACCATGAAAATTACAAGGGCAGCGGCGGCCTTTGAAAGGATGGATGGGAAGACAATCACAATGAAAATGACGTTCGCTACTATTGCCATGATCCTCCTTCCGTAGTGATCTGATAGTATACCTCCTATGAAAACGAAGAATATTTCCGCAAGCGCAAAGCCTATTATTGCAAATTGGGCGAGATGGACTGTGACAATTTTCTCAACTTCGAACAGTGTTGGAAGCAAGGTTACACCTATATAGTAAATCGTGCCGGAAGATGCCACTATCAATGTGCTAAGGAGCAGATTTAGCTTGTGGTTTTTGAAAAGCTCAGATATTGGATATTTGGCAATTTTCTTTTCCTTCTGGGCGGCTGCAAAAACGGGTGTCTCAGGTATTTTGAGCCTGATGAATATACCAACGATCAGCACGACAAAAGCTAGCAGGTATGGGATTCTCCACCCATATGAATACATCGCTGCGGAAGGGAGTATAGTTGTCAGCACCAGAAATGCGAGAGCACCTAATATTAGACCGATGCCCACGGTGGATTGGACAAAAGATCCCCATAGACCCCTCTTTTTCTTAAAATTCTCGAGATCAAGGAGCATTGCTCCTCCCCATTCTCCTCCAAGTCCAAATCCTAGAAGAAGCCTGAGGATTATGAGCAGTATAATTGCAAGGATTCCAGAAGCGGCATATGTAGGCAAAACACCTACCAGTCCCGTGGAAATACCAGAAATTAGTAGCGTATACAAAAGCATCCTTTTTCTTCCCATTTTATCGCCAAAGTGTCCAAAGAAGACCGCACCTACAGGTCTCATGAAAAACCCTATTGCAAATATGAACAACGTTTCAGCAATTGTTGCAATCGGATTTCCCTTTGGTAAAAAAGCATGGGCGATAAATACAGCCCCGGAACTGAAAAGAAAAATTCCGTACCATTCCAAAATAGTTCCTATCATGGCTGCAGATAGAACTTCTCTCTGCACTTTCTCCATGAGGGCAAATATTAATTTTAAACTATTTATTTCTTTTCTCCTTGGCCTGGATTTTCCTTAGTCGTGGTTAAAGATATTAAGATGGATTATTTAATTCTCTAACTCGACCTATTCAGCTTCAATTAACCATATAGAAAACTGCGAAATTCTATTCCTTATCCTCTACAAGAGTTATCTTTTTAAGGCGAGTTCTTGGAATACTACTCCTGCCTACAATAAAATATTTACCGTTACTCTAATGTACAAGAATGAAGGGATCAGATGCAATATTGGAACTCTTAAAGGAATATTCAGTTTCTCATGTTTTTGGGTTAGTAGGAGAAACATCATTTCCCCTATATGAAAGTTGGACAAAGTACAGTGAAGTAAATCACGTTCTTGCAAGGGACGAAAGAAATGTCGCAATAATGGCTGACGGTTACTCGAGAGCAGGAAATAGACCAGGAATATGTGAGGTTCCAGGAGTCGGGGCTTCATATGCTTTACCAGGAATTATCGAGGCGAATAGTTCTGGTGTTCCCCTGATAATACTTTCAAGCGATATCTCGCTATCCTCAGAAAAGAGGAATTTCCTGACTGAATATGATAAATCGGCAATGTTTAAAAGCGTCACGAAGGAATACATTTCGGTCAACAACGGGTCGGACATTCCTAGATTGATTAGGAGGGCATTTAGAGCTGCAACTTCTGGAAGGATGGGCCCGGTGTTCGTAAGATTCCCGATAAACGTTTACGATGATGTTGTTAAAGACCAAGAGATCTATTCACAGGATGCCTTTTCCACTTACCCCTCTTTAAGGACCAGTCCGGAAGATAAACTTATTGAAGAATCAATTCGGGCCATTAAAGGAAGTGCTTTCCCTGTTATAATTGCAGGGCAAGGGGTCCTCTTATCACATGCAGAGAATGAGCTACAGGAATTTGCTAGGTACGTAAACATTCCAGTCGGAACTACAATATCTGGAAAGGGAGCAGTCTCAGAAGAGTGGGAACTTTCAATAGGGGTTGTTGGAAGCAGGGGTGGAACAGATTTCTCCAACGGAATTGTATCTTCCGCCGACCTGATCATCTTTATTGGAACGAATGTCGATTCAGCCTCGACATCTGAATGGAAAAATCCACCATTATTCAAAGGGGGAAGAAAGATAATTCAAATTGATATATCTGAGCTAGAACTTGGAAACAACTATCAGACTGACATCTTTCTAATGGGTGATGCAAAGTTGACACTTTCAGAGCTTTTGAATAAGGCAAAGGATAGTGGATTGAGAAAGGCGACGCCATCCGATTTCAGCAACAAAAGACAGGAAGCACTTACATTCGTTGATAGACTTCTTGACAGAAAATTTAAGTCAGTGAACCCTGTAAAACTGATAAAGACTTTAGAGAAGGTCGTACCAGAAAGTTCTATCATTGCTGCAGATCCAGGGGTAGGTGCAATTTACAGTTCTGCGTATTTCAGGATTAGAGCGCCAAGGAGGAAGTTCATATTCAACTACTCAGTCGGAGGTCTTGGATTCTCGCTGCCAGCGGCAATAGGCGCTTTCTTTGCAACCAATAAAGTGACATTCTCCCTCACTACTGACGGAAGTTTTGGTTTCTTTGAGGGAGAACTGGAAACTCTCTCCCGCTATAAACCAGATGTAAAAGTCATTCTTGTAAACAATGGGTCATTTGGCTGGATAAGAGCAACTATGTTGTCTCATTTCGATAAAGTTATTCCAGGAGCTAACTTCGGTTCCACTGACTATTCCAAGATTGCAGCCGCCCATTACATACCTTACGAAGTTGCCCAAAAAGATTCAGAAATAGAGGAAAAAATGAAGATTGCAGTAAAAACTCCTGGCCCTTTCATTTTAGAGATTGTGACTGAGCCAGAAGATATGATTGTGCCTCCTGTTCCGGAGTGGAAAGAAGCAGCAAAAAAACACGGAAGGGAGTATCTCGGATAGTGAGGTTCAAAACCTGAGAGATTCAATACCTACATCTCTGTCTATGATCCCAATTGCTCCATTTGTGACCCTTGAATGGTCGAAGAGTTCCGTGGTTTCTTCATCTAACAATATCGACGACACTATTCTCCCAATAGAATCAGATTTCATAAGTCCTGCCCCGCTCCCACCTGTAGCAACTACTGAATTCAGGAACTTAAAGATGTAGGGAGTTTTGTCTTGGGTATTGAGGGAGTAGTACCCGGTCCAGCTGCTGCTAATTTTGAAGTTGTCTAACTCCTTGAGGTACGCTCTGAGAATTGGAAGAATATTATAGTTGAAGTATTCTTCAGTTGGCTGGACATATTCAATATTATCCATAGAATCGTATGAGAAAGTTTCTCCAATTTCTTGGTCTGATGTCGTACCAGACGTACTTACCCAAAAGGTACTGTTTTGAGGATATGGACGGATATACACACCATGAGAAGGGAAAATTGTGAAGGGAAAGACCGACTCATCATTCAGACCGAAAGAGTTATGGATTATGTCTTTAATCCCGCTTCCCCCAATCTGATATACAAACCTCTTTTTTGGCCTCATGTGGCTGTCCACTCCGATTCTGTCCAGGAGCTTTCCGGTCCAAGCACCCATAGTGAACACGAATGCTCTAGACGCGAATTCTTGATTTTTTGTGGCAACACTAGACACTACTTTATTCTGCCACAGGAAAGGTTCTCCGGGATATCCAATTGGATCAGTCGGAGAGATTTTCAGATCTTTAACTTCAGAATCAAATTTAAATTCAACACCAAGTTCCTTACACTGTTCATAATAGAAAGATGACAATTTCTCAATATCAAGAATTCCACAGTTCCTGCCCAAAACTCCTACCTCTATAGGTTCAAGGGACAGAAGCGACTGCTCTTCCTTTTTCAATTCAAAATTCAGGTCTGTTATCTTCTTAAGATCCTCCTGGTCGATTATATCCATTTTAGTGGATTTCTGAAGTTTTCTAATTATGGGTTCCATAGACCGGAATTTTCTATTGCTCATTAGGAATAAATACCCAACATATTTCATGCCTAGGTCGTAACCCATCTTGTGTTGAACGTGTCTGTAAAACTCAATACTGGACCTTGCAAGTTTGAAATTGATGTCAGTAGAGAAAAAGTCTCTGAATCCTGCGACACTCCTTCCGGAATTGCCCTGGGCATACGTCTTCTCCTTCTCCAGTACCAGCACTGATTTATTCTGGTCGTGCTTCTTTATATAATAAGCAGAAGATAGGCCCATTATTCCAGATCCAACTATTATTACATCCCAATCAGCCTGCCTCATTTTTAAGATATCTCCTAAGTAGACCTTTCCCCCTTACTTTCATCATGATATCAAATTTATTTATAGCTTGCTCTGTTCCAAGGGCATTAGTTTTAATAAGAATCAGATGACTTTATGAAAATTTTAATCCCTTTCTTATGTAACCAGTTTTTAAAATAGAGGGTTTCCGATCTACCTCAGGATTCTGTTGGAAAAAGACTTCAGGACTCAAATGCTTAAACTGCCATTAGGAGGCATCTTTTGATATGATAGGTCATCGTTATAATCCGTCCAACCAACTTACGCAGATAATGGTCTTGGATTATTATTTGCGTTATTTATATCGCTGTCAATTTTGTTATTGATTTCAATGATAATTCTAGAGCTCATCCTCCCCCCAGCTTGGTAGGTCTATCCTTAGTGCTAATTATTCCATATGTGGTAGCTATTGTTTGGTATACGCGTTGGTTTAGGAAAGTTCCGGCATTGAGAAAGTTGGCTTCTGAATTGTGATATCTTGAATAATGGACCCTCAAGAAAAATGTAAAACTGAATGTATGGAGCTATAGGTGTGTAAATTTACATGTGGAGGCTAAACTAGCACTCAGGCTTTTTGACCTGCATTCGTCCTGTGACAAAAACTATAAGCACTTGTAAGCTGAGATAAATGTAATAACAGTAAAATAGCTATTAGTAGACAGTCTGATATTTATAAATGGTACTTGCCAATTCAGGTGAAAGAGAGAAACGGAAAGCTATTCTGAATGTGGTAAATAGTGGTGCTAATTATAGCCCTTGTTTCAGCATCTGTACTTGCAGGCATTTTCTACCACGATTACGAGAGTACATTGGCATCCGAGCCTCGCTATGTTTATCCGCAATTAGACATCCAAACCCTCAACACTCCCCTTTTACAATGACCGTTTGAGTAAGGAGGGAACTAAAGCCTAGTGGGTGCTGAGATGACTTGAATGCCAGTATATTTATCCTTGCCTGCCCACACATATGGACCGCTAAATTATAATGGCCCTGTTTATTTCTTTATCATGTGGTCTACCAATAGCTATCCCCCATGCATTTCAAACGTGATTTCAGAGGATAGAAACTGGAGCGTCTACTTTATTTGGCCGGGAGATAACATCACAATATCAGTCTCGCTGCCTCCGGGAAGCTACACGTTCTGGATTGCGGGAGCCTCTCCAAGTCCGACAACTGGAATTGCGCACATAATGGCGGATTACAGCTACTTCGCTCCTTGACAATTGGGGGTAGATGAGACTGAGTTGAAATGTAATATTGAATATTAGAACGAATTTACATTTTGCTATCTGACAAAAATTGGATGTTTGAAGTTGATATAACCATTGTTTTATGCAAAATAGAGGTCTCCTTCAAATAATGCTTCTAAGTGCAAGCAATTCTTACAAAAATAATTTATATATACGCTAGCATGAAAGACTATGGCTCTCCCGAATGAATTTATAGCGCAACTTGAGAGGGCCCTTGAGATACAGGAGCAGAAGTCTATCGCCTATTGCTTCATTGCCCTTGATCCGGAAGATTGTTACTATAATATGCGCTGGACAATGAATCAGGTCGCCTCGACAGCCTTCAAGGAATACTTTGGAAAAATATATGGACAGGAGGAATTCAACGATATCACTTCCATTATAGATGAAAGAATAAACCGCTTCCTTGATAAGTTTCCAAGATTTAGGGTAGGCGGCGTATAGAATATAAAAGCCCAAAATGCTAAAGAAAGGAGAGGAATACCTTCGATCATTCGCCTAAACCTACTTGCAATCTCTTTGAAGAGCCATTACATTGCTTCAATAAGGATGTGCGGAATCAAATCTAAGCCTTCATCCAAATTATCGGGCAGAACAGATATTTGGATCATTGAGACTATAAAACTAGTTTGCTCGATTATTAGACAAGACTGGAAAATAAGAGCAATATTCCCCTTTTTACAAAAGATTTGCAAATTCAAAAGCCATGCCGGTTGCACCAGAGTGACAAGGATTGTAGTCTCATTGGGTTTCACTGTCCATCCAAGTCTTGACTTTAGTTATCCCCTCAATCTATTCATTTTGGTCAAATCTCTACCAACTTCCACTGAGGATTTCTGGCAACATTAGTCTATCATAGGTCGGAGTAAATGGATGTTATACATATGGAAGATTGCGGCAAGTTTATCTGCCAAGTTTGCTTGATAAATCGATATGGAATATTTTGAGATAGTAGAACATGTTCCAGACAAGAGCGGAAAAGGATTTCTTATAGCGGCGATAGATTTCAAGGACCCGAAGTTTATCAGAGTTCTTGCAAGTGAAGAGCCGAAAGCATATACCAACATAGCTGTGAACGGTAACAGGGCATATTTTGGGGAGAAGGAAATTGGAACTGTAGTTGACAGGAAAGATTCTAGCCAGGTGAAAGTTAGCACAGATTATGATATCAAGTATACCGGAGGTTATTCCCTAGATGGGAAGACTGTTTACCTTGATGAGCACTTTCCAAAGATTCTAAGGGTTGAGGGCAAGGAGATAAGCACGGAAGAGAGCATAGGATTACACCACGAACTACCTGAAAAATGGCTGTCTGATCTTGGATATGAATACCCTCATGCTCACGAAATTGCAACCGGAATAGAGAAGAAGTATGTGGAATCAAAGGGTGTCACGTGGAAAGGTTACTGCACTGAAGTGGACAAGAACCTGAGACTAGTTTACAGGAACACTCTAGAAAAATCTCCTCCTTCCCTTGACCTTGCCCCTTACTTATACTGCAGGGACAGGGAGGCCCTTAAGGAGATAAGGGAGAGCAAGTAGTGATTGCAATGACCGAAACTGGCAATTCAGAACAAGAGTTATTAGTAAAGAATATATTGAGAGTCAGGAGATAATGACAAAGACATCCAGGAATCTCACCTTTTTTTTACTTATAGTATCATTCTTGATAGTGGCAATAGGAGCCTGGTATATGACTGGAATATCTGCCAGGTACTTTGCCCTAGCTACAAGGGACCATTTCCTTGCATTCTTCAAGGGAATAATCAATTTCTTTAATTTCTTCTGAAACCCAAATATTGGGCAAAAGAAGGCATAATGAACTGAATATCTTACATCCCGTATCTTTCCCCCGTTCAACCATAGGAAGAGTAAATTTAGGTAGATGCAATTCAGCTGCATGGGTCCAAGAATCCTGTTATACACGGGAAAGGGTGGAGTTGGGAAGACAAGCATTGCGGCATCTACAGCTTGTTCTCTGGCTAGGAACAAAAAGAAAACGTTAGTTATCTCAACTGATCCGGCGCACAGTCTCGGAGATGCCTTTGGGGTAGAGATAGGACCCAAACCAAAAAAGATGGGTGAGAACCTATATGCTCAGGAAATCAGCGTAAATGAGGCTATAAACACTCACTGGGCCGAGTTGAAAGGGTATCTCACGGGACTTTTCCAGACGGAGGGACTTGATCCAATATCAGCGGAAGAAATTGCCACACTTCCTGGGTTTGACGAAGCGTCGCAGCTTCTGTACCTGAGACAGTATTACGATGAGAAGAAGTACGATGCAATAATTATAGACAGTGCCCCTACGGGAGAATCGCTGAAACTCCTTTCCTTTCCAGAGGCTATGACTTGGTACATGGACAAGATATTCCCGATGGGAAGACTGGCTGCCAAACTGGTCAGACCTGTCTGGAATACCGTTTCCAGTTTATCCATTCCGGATGATGAGGTTTTCAAGAGCGTTGAGAGCCTCTACGACTACCTAAAGAAAATCAGGGCTATTCTGACAGACGCAAAAATATCCACCATCAGGTTGGTAATGAACCCTGACAAGATGTCTCTGAGCGAAACGAAGAGAGCTTACACATATCTTCTCCTTTATGGGTATCCCGTGGATGCAGTCTTCGTGAACAAGATCTATGACGATAGTACAGGCTCATTCTTCAAGGGATGGAGGTCAAATCAGGGGGAGATAATCAGGGATGTTCATGACTCCTTCTCGGACCTTAAGATATTCAAGGTTCCAATGCTCAAGGAGGAACCGATAGGTATTGAGAGACTGGAGAGAATGTCAGATATTGTTTATTCAGACCTGGATCCCCTTGACATATTTTCAAAGGAAAAGAGCATTCAGTTCATAAAAAAAGATGGAAAGTACCTGATAAGACTGAATCTACCGTTTGCCGAAAAGAAAGACCTGGAGATATTCAATAAAGGAGGAGAACTTATAATCCGGCTGGGGAACTGGAAGAGAGTATTCTACCTTCCAACAGTATACTCTGACAAGAATCCTTCAAAGGCAGAATTTAATAACGGGGTTCTCGATATAGAGATGAATTAACATGGTTGGAGAAGAGAAAGACGACAAGATAACAATAGAGATCAAGATATCAGTCCCTTCGATGAGCCACGGAGTCGGAAGCGCCCTGGATCATTTCCTGAAAGCATCGGAAGAGATAATGAAAGCAGGGAAAGCCATAGTAGTAAAGCCTGAGGTTAAATCAAAAATCAAGAAAGTAGAGTTGAAGTAGGTTAACGAAAGGCCATCAGCTAGGAGCTTAAGCTATCGACCTATTAGGGTCAAGAACTGTAGGGCTTTATCCTGCTATCTCCAATGAATTTAGATGGTGAATAGGGATTTAATAATTAAAATATGGAAGTATGACCAGTAAAGGTCAAGATATTAAGGTCAAATGAGAACATTTCTATCAGTGCTGGAAGATGTTAGAAGCATTTTTTCAGGCGAGGTGCAATACACCATAGGCAAGGGAATGGACGCTTACCAAACCCAAGTGCAACGATGGCAGGCCAAATAGGATGCTAAAAGTAAAATAATCTCACAGAAGTCACATAAGCGCTGAAGCATGGACGTTTTCATCCTCCAAACTTCCTCTCCATTCCTCCCCCCATGAATACTCCACGATATTGATTTCAAAGAAAAGGAGAATATCGCTTTCAGCTGCGTATCATTCACTTAAAAAGTTTAGTATGGCAAGAAAGATTTTCGGTATGCTTTAAATTATGGAACATTAAAAATATTAAGAATTAAATATTGATGGATTATCCATAAGAAATGATAACGCTTACTGCAATTTTTGGCTTGTTGAATGACGGAGCAATGAACATTGCTTCGACATGGAATGCAGCCAATATGGCAGAACTGATGACAATAGTTGGTATATTCGTTCATGCTTTTTTCCTGATTTTTGCACTAGGTTTCCCAATAATAGTACTGACGCTAGAATCCATAGGAATAGTCAGGAAGGATAATGATTTCATAAAACTCGCACGAAATGCATCTAAATTATGGGGCATCACGTTTGCAGCTGGAGCTGTTACAGGAACCTTAGTTGAGTTTGGGCTTGTCGTGGTATGGTCTGGATCTATTGCACTGATAGCAAGCATGGCGGCGGCACCCATGATCATAGAACTTTATGCATTCTTGATTGAAATTGTCCTGATAGGAACTTACCTCACAACGTTCAACAGATTCAAGAAGTGGAAGGGAACCCATGTGCTTATTGGATTGGGAGTCCTTTTTGGCTCGAATCTATCTGCTTATATGATACTTGCAGTGAACTCTTGGATGCAGGTTCCGTGGGGAACTGGGAGTTTTGTCGCCCAGACCTTCCTGCCATGGGTACCTTCTTTGGGACCTCAGGTCATAAATCCAGAGAAATTGAAAACTCTCGTGACTGTTCTCCCCACTATAGGCTCGGGATTACTGTCTTCTCCCGGTGCTTTCCAGTTGTTCTCGAATTTCACTTCAAACCCGTGGATTTCCCTGTTCAATCCGGAACAGAACGTGACATACTTCCACAATGTACTTGCCGCTCTCGTCATTACTGCATTCCTGACTTCGTCCTACCTTGCATACAAAATATTGAGGGGGTATGGATCAAAGGAATACAACTGGAAGGGTCTAAGAGTGTCATTTTTGATTGCTGCAGTAGCATCATTCCTTCAGGCACTTGCAGGAGACGCACAGGGTAGAATTCTCTACACTTTCCAGAGAAACATTTTCAACGCGACTGAAGGAATACCTGCCAATGGCGGTTATGATCCGATAGTAAGCCTGCTACTTTATGGAAGTCCAAACCACTTTTTCCCGGGATCTAATTACCTTGCGTCTCTTCTTCCTTCTGGTGACACCCTTGGCCAGCTTACCCTGAGTGCAACGAATACTTACGGACCAATTCTTCATGCGATCTACTATTCGATGATTATTTCAGGAGTGATAATTGTTATACTGGGTGTGGGCTACTTCGGCCTGTACTCGAAAATTCTCAGGGGTATCGTGCAGGGGATCCTGAGAATGAAGGTCGAGACGTTTGTCCTCTATGGTTCGTTTGCAGGTGCAGCATTAGGAATCATAGCCAGCGTTGCCGGGTGGGCAACAAGGGAGATGGGAAGGCATCCATGGACTGTCTACGGTCTGATCACCTATAACGACGTCGTGAATTCGCATGCAATTACACCTGTTTTTACTGCCGCCATCATTGCGCTCGAAATAGCTATCCTCCTGGCAGGGATCTGGGGAATTTACATGATATATTTCAAGAAGCTGAAGGTCAAACACAAGGGGGGTGTTCACTATTAGCAACGTATTCTGGGGGATCGCAAGCATTGGGGCCACTTTCTTCCTTCACATATTTTTTGTTAGCCTGGTGCTAGGGCTGTCCGTAATCATTCCTATTTTCGAAATCATTGGTTACAAGAGGAAGAACGAAGGTTTCTATAGATTCGCAAGACGCCTCACTTCATATATGGTCAGAGTTGACCTTTTCGCAGGGGTACTTGCAACCTGGCTAACTGTATTTCTTGCAGCATATTGGCCGTCCCTACTTTATATTGCAACGAACATACTGTTCTATCCAATCACCTTGGCGCTTGCAGGCATCATGATAGCGCTTGTAAGCACAGCACTATACTGGTATACCTGGGACGAAATGAGGAAGACAACTCACATCGTCGTTGGCCTGTTCATGGCGGCAGGAGCTCTCATGGTTGCATTTGGGATGAACAGCATTCTGGCCTTGATGTTCAACCCATATGGTGTCAAGATAACATCTGCAATGGGCTTAACCTTCTTCGGCTCAAATGGGCTCAACCCACTTGCCAATCCGGTGTTCCTTCCACTAATGCTGTTTAGTTGGTTCATCTCCATTGCACTTGCTTCCTTCATAGTTCTCACGTTCGCATTCATTCGGTCAAAAAACGACTTTACGGAGGAGTTCCAAAACACATTCAAGATCTCCAGGCTCATTTCCATCGTCTTTTCTCTTCTAAGCGCTGGAACTTTGGCTTGGACGATACTGGAACTCCACAACTATTCTCAGTACGTCTATCTTGGTATGGCAAGCAGAGGGTTTGTAGCTATATCCCTTGCACTGGCGGCAATAGTTGCAATCGTTTCACTTGCCTCGCTATCAGAAGAAGCAATCCGTTATTCAGCACCTCTTGGGGCTGTTTCCTCATACGTCCTCTTCATGTTCTTCGAAATAGCCGCCAATACAGCAAGATATCCGTTCATGATCGTTATAAACAACACGGGGATATCATCATCAGTTTTGATAAACCCAATGTTTGAAATCCCTGCTATACTGCCGGTCGCTGGTATAGGATTGCTAATCGTGATGATGGCCACTTTTCTTGGGACCCTATATATCGCGTTCTTTGTTTTTCCCGTTGAACGGAGAGGGAAAATTGCAGGTTGAGTCCTAATGATCGCATCTATGAGTCTTGAAATAAAAATTACCACAACATTGTGATGCTATCTAGAGCTGATAAATATACCGACTGCAATAAGCGCAAACCCTGCAAGACTCAAAGCGCTCAATCTATTGTTGTTCAACAAAGCACTGAATAAAATTGAGAGGGCTGGAACAGAAAACAAGTAAGGTGAAACGTGCGAAACGTTGTATTTCTTTATGAGGCTCCAATAGATGAAGTAAGCAGCTGACGAACCTATTGCTCCCATGTATAAAGTCAGGAGTATGAAGTTCAAAGTGAGTGGTTTGAACCCACCATAAAAGAATGTGGCAACAAGAACAACTGGAACTGCAAAGACGAACTGGTAAGTGTTGACTGCACCCATGTCGGCATTTTTCAGGTACTTCTTGAAATAAATCGTTCCAGCGGACCACGATACCGCAGAACCAATCAATAGGAATAGACCTATGCTGAAGCTGATTGCCAGCTCGTCCAGAAATATAACGACAACTCCACCAAACCCAACGATAATGCCAATTATCTTCAGCGTTGACAGTTTCTCTTCCAGCAGCAGCCATGACAGGAAGACGGATACAATCGGATACGTATAAACTAGGATTGATGAAATAGATGAGCTTTCAGTCTGTTCCCCAATGAACCAGAGGCTCATGAATAGGGATACATTCAGAAGGCTCATGATGAACAGTTTTCCTATGCCAATGCTTTTAACAAGCCTCAGTGCTGAGTAGGAAAATGGTATTGAAAATATTGCGCCAAAGAGGGCACGGAACAATAACGCGACCATCGGAGGTTCATATACCAGGGCAAACTTCAAAAACGAATAATTCAGAGCCCACGCACCTGACATGGCCAAGAATAGCAGTATGTCCAGCCCTTTGTTTCCCTTGTAATTCAACTCTTAATTATTGCTTGCGCCCATAAAGAATTTTTTAACTGATTCTGTAATTTGCTTTGTGCCTTCACATTCTGCCACAATGGTCCTTTGCATTATTAAGAACTGAAAAGTAGGTAGGTTAATTATATTAACTTAGTTTAAATATAGTGTCATGCAGCACAGTCATTATGACATGGAAACCAGGAAAAATTCCACATGCCCTGTGGAAAGAACTCTCTACATACTGAGGGACGTCTGGACTTTCATGATATTAAGGGATCTGTGTACAGAGTCAAGAGGCTTCAATCAGCTGAAGAAATCAGTGGAAGGCATTTCGTCAAGAATGTTATCTGAGAAGCTGAAATTCCTTGAAGAGGAGGGAATACTGGACAGGAATGTCGAGAACTCCAGGCCAATTAGGGTTACATACACCCTCACTGAAAAGGGAAAATCCCTCAGCACAGTGGTTGAATCAATGAGAACTTGGGGGGAATCGTGGATAACTCCGAGTGGCAAGAACTGTGACAACTGAGGATTTTTATCTGGAAGGGGAGGAGAGGTTCGGGCCTGTCACTTCTTTTCTTTACGGGCTTGGATCTGCAGTTCTGAACAGGTACTATGAAGTGATAATCGAAGATCTAAGAAGCACCAAATTTAGAAAGTTACTGGACGTGGGGTGCGGAAACGGGGCCTTACTAAGTAAAATAGCACTAAATTTTCCTGATGCAAGATTAAAGGGAGTGGACCCTTCTCCATACATGCTCAACATGGCAAAGAAAAATCTGGTTAGAAAGGGGTTCATAAGTAGGGTAGAAGTAAAGATTGGAAGCAGCAGGGCTATTCCATTTGAAGAAAAGTTCGATGCCATCATATCTTCATTCTCATACCATCACTGGAAAGAACGGGACATATCGTTATCCTTGTTGGCATCCCATCTAGAAGACAAGGGATTCCTGGCCATATATGAATACGACAATTCGTCAAGGAAGATAAGGAGTTCACACGGTATAAATGAGGGTGAGTGGAATGATCTGGAAATAGAGGGGTTGAAGAAAACGATAAATCACAAAGCCGGGCTGATAATTCTAACGCTGTCAAAGTGATTTAGGCACAATTTAAGTGTACCAATACTTTTATCTCCCTGCCTAATAATCTATTCTGAAAAATAAACCAGGTGGTCTGACTGTCAATGGTTACATTGCGATAGCCCTTCTACTGCAGGTTACGGTTTTTTTCATAAGGATAGCAGGATGGTTAGTCTACCGAAATTATGCAATACTCTTTGAGAGTTTCCACATCCTAACTGATATAATGGTAACTGGAGCTGTATTCGCAGCGATCAGTCTATCGAAGAGCAAATACAGTACTAAGTATTCATACGGTCTCTTCAGGGTAGAGGACCTCGTCTCCCTTGCCATAGCAGTGATAATCGCTGCCACTGCCGTTGACCTCTTGTTATCTATCCCCACGTACAAATCCACATTCCACCTAGGGTCCGGAATAATTCAGCTTATCTCTGTGATTCCCCTGCTGCTTTCGGGTATAGTCAAGATAGTGGGTGGAAGGAAGGTCAAGGCACCGTCTCTTGTATCTGATGGCTACCATAATTATTCCGACGTTTATGTTGGCATTGGGGTGGGGTTGGGCCTAATTGCCAGTTATGCAACCGGGTTAAACACTTTCTACTACGTTGCAGTTGGGATCGCAGCTATAGGTATTTTCTATACCTCAGTAAAGATAGGAAGGGATAGCATAGTTGGGATAATGGACCTTCCAAAGGATAAGAGTGTGATACCTAAAATAGACCAGATAGTTAAACGAAATGGGCAGGTGACTGATGTAAAGTCCATAAAGGCCCGCTGGGCTGGACCTGTAATTTTCGTGGAAATAGTTATCAGTGTAACTAGCAGGCTGACAATTGATGAAGCGCATGACGTCGCTGATTCCATTGAGAGATCTGTCCTTTCTGAAATCTCAGGCGTGAAGGATGTAGTGATTCACATAGAGCCTTCAAAAAGCCCTGAGAGGACCATCCTTTTACCCGTTTCAGAGCATGGAAGGATAGATGAAAGAACTTCCAAGTCCCTCAACTACCTTATAGTAACAGTGAGGAAGGGGGAGAGAATTGCAACAAGGAGCATCCAGATACCATCGCAGGATATAGCGATCGAGAAGAACGCGCAGAGAGTGCTTTCCATCGCAAAGGAGAATTCTGTGACGGATGCTCTTGTGCTTGAAACAGGGGAGGTCCTGTACTCCATGTTGACGGTAAATCACATTGAATTATGGAAGGCAATTTCAGATTCCGTGGACGAAAACATTCGGCTTTTCATGGATGGTAAACTCAACAAACTGAAGATTGATTGAGCTGGGTAGCGTGAAATCACAGCATATTTCTAAGGTGTTCTATGAACATTTCATCCTTCTGGCTGATCTTTTCTGCTATGTATGATATGTCCTCTACTTTTATCCCGTAATCAGACAGCCTCGTCTCAAGTCCCAGTTCTTTTATGAAAGCAGCTATCTTGTCTGCAAGAAGCGCTATGGCCTTAGACCCGTCCTTCTCACCTGTCAATTCACTTGCAAACCTTGCCAATCCATCTGGGGGAGATGAAGAGTAATATCTCAGCATCTCTGGAAGTGTAATGCAGGAAGTCATTCCGTGAGGTATATTCCACCTAGCTCCGATTATCTTCCCTATCTGGTGACTGAATCCCATCGGGCTGTCGTACACGTCCATATACGAATACCATGAAGCCACCTGGCATTCCTGCCTGTTGTTTGTCCAGTTCCCCTCAAGGTTCTGCATCATCTTCTCTATTGAAATTTTTGAAAGGCTGATCCTGAGATCTGCAAAACCGTTGCCAAGTGTAGCCTCGATTGCGTGATCTATCGATCTAATACCAGTAGACCTCCACAATTTGGTTGGTGTCTCCAGCGTGGCAACAGGATCGAGGTATATGTACTTGGGGACCAGATTCTTAGCCCTTATTCCCTTCTTCTCCCCGTTTTCTGAATACCCTGCTATGTGTGAAAACTCCGCAGCGGATAAAGTTGTTGGAATGGCGATTTGCGGGATGTCTGGACTTGTCTTGGAGCGTAAGACCTTGGTTGAGTCGATGACGCTCCCCCCACCAATAGATATCATGAATTTCACGCCCTTGCCGTTGATTTCCCTCGCTATGGAATCTATCTCTTCAATCGGTGAGTGCTGCGTGATATTGTTGAACACAGTGGACTCGGAGAATGCCTCTTCTACCTTTTTGAAGAATGAAATTTGGGATACGGATTTGCTCGTAACAATGATTGTGTTCCTTAGCTGCTCCTTTCCAATGAGTGATGAGATTGCATCAACAGACTGCTCTCCAATGGATACCTGGTCTATCGGGAGATAGTTGTACTGTTTGATCATGCATACCAAGTCTTCATGTAATCCTTACTTTCTAGTCTTTTCGCCAGGACGGACATCCCCAGCCTCTCATAACTCTCCACCATTACGGCAGTTTCATTTGTTTCGCTCTTTCCAAGCGCATTTTCTACAGTCCCAGGTTGAGGTCCATGTAACATGCCCCTGACATGGAGTGTTATTGACCCCTCCCTGACCCCCTTCCTGCTCATGAAGTTACCTGAAGAATAGTATAGGAATTCATCTGTGTCTACATTGCTGTGGTAGTATGATATCGGTATTGCCTTTTCATGGAAATCATACTTCCTCGGAAGGAATGTCCCGACCATGAACGATTTGGATGAGAACGTTTCGTGAACAGGAGGAGGCTGGTGGATTTTACCCACTATTGGCATTATTTGGCTGATATTCAGGGCAAACGGGAAATGGTATCCATCCCACCCTTCAAGGTCGAATGGGTGCTCATCCCTTGTCTCAACTACGTACCTGTCATCAAAGTCAACATACACAAAATATTCCCCCTTCCTGTGATTCTCCACCCTAAGTTTTGGATGCCTGATGTCCCTGGAATAGTATGGAACACCCTCCTTTATCTGCCCATACCTGTTTAGATACCTCTGAGGTATGCCTATATTGTCCCTCGATTCTATGAGTAGGAATTCTAATTCCTCTGCATTGCCTAGATTGTAGACAGTACCCTTTGGTACGTAAATGTAGTCGCCGCTTTTGAAAGGCATTTCGCCAAATATGCTCCTGAATGAGCCGTCACCATGATGAACGAAAATGAGTTGATCTCGCATTCCGTGCCTGAAGAAATTGGTGGTTCCCTTTGATGGCTTGAGGATAGAGATTATGAGCCTGTCGTTCCCAAAAAGAGGCTTCCTTCCGGTTATGAAATCGCCCTCCCTTCTAATTAGGTCCGTGTTTACAAGGGTGTGTACATCCCGAACACCGAATCCCGGGTCTTTCTTCTCCACTTCCCTTATCTCCTTAATCCTGGTAGGTTCATTTCTGTGGTATAGCAATGAATATGAGCCATCAAAACTCTCCTCGCCGAACAGTTCTTCCCTCAGCAGTTTTCTTCTGTTTTCATAAGTATGCCTAGTCGGAGGCATCCTTCCCTGTTTCACATAATATACCATTCAGACCACCTCGTTTGTGAGCTCCCCAAGCACTGGGCTCCTTATAGATACAACATCGCCTTTCTTCAGCCAACCGTACTCCTCCGGTCCAAGTTCAAGAATGCAGCCGGTGGAAACCGTGCCGGACATTATCACGTCTCCCCTCCTCAGCCTGTTTCCCTTGGAAGCGTATTCCACGAGTTCCGCAAATGACCAATGCATGTCCCTTACGTTCCCACCTGAGTATCTTTTTCCATTCACGTAAGCTTCAACAGGAATGTCGAATCTGTCATCCGATTCCCTGAACTCCTCCAGTTCATCTATAGTGGTTATGTATGGACCTAGACTTGTTGCAAAATCCTTTGATTTCGAAGGACCGAGACCGATTGCCATCTCCTTTCTCTGGAGATCCCTTGCTGACCAGTCGTTTGCAAGCATCAATCCCATGATATGGGGCATCGCTTCTTCCTTCCTGATGTTGATCCCATCCTTTCCGATGACTGCTGCAATCTCCATCTCATAATCGAGTTCGGAAGTGAACGCAGGGTAAGGGACGGATGACCCTGAAGGATAGATCATGGACGTACCTGAATAATAGTAGGCCGGGACCTCATACCATTCCTTAGCCATGCCCAGGCCCCGCCTTTCCCTCGCCTTTCTTACATGGTCCTCGAAAGTGTAGAAGTCCCTGATTGATGTGACTTTCGGAAGGGGGACAAGCAAGTCGCCGTTCCTGAATGTCATATGGATTGGCTTCTTTCCCTTGATGCTTTCACCTGAGATGTCATAGAACTTTACTGAATCATCTATCTGGAAAAGTTCATCGTTCCCTTTTATGATTACTGTCTTTATCTTCCCCTCAGAGTTCATTCGAGCTATCTTCATGACTATAGGTTCCCTCTCTTCTCCTGCTCCCTCTCAATGCTTTCAAAGAGTGCCTTGAAATTGCCTTTTCCGAACGAAGTGGCCCCCTTTCTCTGGATGATTTCGTAGAAGAACGTTGGTCTGTCCCCTATCGGCTGAGTGAATATCTGCAGGAGGTATCCATCATCATCCCTGTCAACAAGAATGTTCAGGTCCTTCAGGACGTCCAGGTCTTCGTCGATCTTCCCCACGCGGTCTTCAAGTTCATCGTAGTACGTTCCAGGCGTTTCAAGGAAGGGTATTCCGTTTTTCTTCATCCTTCTAACGGTATCAATAATGTTGTCTGTGGCAAGTGCAATATGCTGGACGCCAGGGGTTTCATAATAGTCAAGATATTCCTGTATCTGCGACTTCTTAAGCCCTAGTGCTGGCTCGTTTATCGGGAATATTATCTTCCTTCCTCCATACTCCACAACTTTGCTCTTAAGGGCTGAATACTTCGTGCTAATGTCCTTGTCGTCAAAGCTCATCAATTGATTGAACCCCAGGCCCTTAACGTAATAATTGACCCATGGGTCCATCTTGTTTTCCTCGACGTTCCCTACAACGTGATCGACCTTCTTCACACCAAGGCTATTTTCTCGTGATTCAATTTCCTTGAATCCTGGCGGTAAATCAGAATCCCATTCGCCGTAGTCCCTCAGGGAATGGATGGTCTCGCCAAATGTTTTCAATTCGGCCTTGGCGAGGGTTCCATTCTCCCCCTTTAGCTTCGTCACCCCTCCAGGTTTTACAACCCCGTTTTCCCTGATGAATGAAAGCGTTTCTTCAAGATCGTTCACATCCATCGCAACATCCTTGACTCCGTCACCGTGGAGTTCCACATGCCTCGAAATTTCAGATGACCTCGACAGGAAGCCGGTGAATATCAACCTAACATCCCCCTGCCCCATAAGATAAGAAATCCTGTCCCTTACGCCAGTCTCCGGCCCGGAATAACCTATGACCCTGAACCCCATCGCTTTCTCGTGAAAATACGCCCACTGCTTCGCAGAGCCTACATAGAATTCTATTGAGTCTATTGAGTTGAATAAGCTATCAGTTGACATAGGTGTATACATAGAAAATTGGTATTTTAAGTTACCCTAATTCATTTAACTGCTTACACCCTTGCGAAGTTGCAAAGCCTAAGAATTACATTTACCACCACCTGCTGTACGAAAAGGACAATAGGCTAATTGCTATCATTTCGACAATATGTTGGATTTTGCTCAAGGGGTTGAAAGGGTAAAAAAGCATATGAAGCTGGCATTTAATATAGAAGATTTCAACATCACAATGGCGAAACAGGAAAAGGATCAGACAAATGAGAGGGAAGTCTGGAGATACAACATAGAGTTCATTTCCGGTGGAAAACAGAGCAAGGCTATGATAGAGATAAATGCAACAACAGGCGATGTCATACTGTTCCAGAGAGAGTCGCAGTGGAGACTTTAGAACTTACGCTTTAAGATTCATGTGCAATGTCCATTATCTCTGGCTAAGGTTATTTATCCCCTTTATGTATCATATGGAAAGTTGGGGTGAATAGATGAAGGTTCTGCAACTTGACGTAGAGGATATGGCGTATGAACTGATGGAGCCGGAGGCAAGCGTTTACGAAGAGAGTGTGGAGAAGAAATTCAGGGTGGAAGATGCTGTGGTAATGCTTGTTTCCGTAGAGAAGGGGGACAATAAAAAAATCGCCACAAGAGCCATTGATGAAACTACGGGCTTCATGCAGAAACAGAAAAGAAAGCTGCTACTGATCTATCCTTTCGCACATCTCAGCAGGAACCTGGAATCACCCAAGAAAGCCATGGATATTCTCGATTTCATGAGCAAATACGCTTCTGGGAAATGTGATACAATAAAAGCCCCATTCGGATGGAACAAGAAGTGGAGTATAAGGATAAAGGGACACCCTCTAGCCGAGCAGCTGAAGAGCTTTGCTGATGAAACCGGTGTTTCATCGCCTAGTGAAAAGGAAAGGGATGGGGGGGAAAAAGAGGAGATTTCGGAGGCCATAAAGCAGGAGGAGAAAGTCAAGTCAACATGGTACATACTCACACCAGAGGGGGAACTGGTCCCGAGAGGGGAATTTGACGACAGTGGACATGAAAATCTAAGAAAATTTGCAGACTATGAAATAACGAAGGTCAGGACTTATCAACAGGTTCCACCACATATCAAGCTCATGCAGAAACTCCAGCTCGTGGACTATGAACCGGGATCGGACCAGGGGAACATGCGCTTCTATCCGAACGGACGTTTGATCAAGGGTCTTCTAGAGAGGTACGTCACTGAAAGAACCGTCGCTTTTGGAGCAATAGAGGTAGAGACACCAATAATGTACGACTACGACCATCCCGCCCTCAAGGAATACCTAAATAGATTCCCATCGAGGCACTACATAGTGAAGTCTGACAACAAGGAGTTCTTCCTCAGGTTCTCAGCTGATTTTGGCCAATTTCTACTGATGAGTGACGCAACAGTATCATACAAGCAACTTCCTTTCAGGTTCTACGAAATTACCAGGTACAGCTTCAGGAGGGAGCTGAGCGGGGAGTTGACCGGACTCAAGAGGCTGAGGGCATTCACAATGCCGGATATGCACACGATGTGTGCCGATCTGGACCAGGCAAAGGAGGAGTTCAAGAGGCAGTTCGACTTCTGCATGTCTGTCCTTGATGAAATCGGCATAGAGAAGGGGTCCTACGAGGCAGCCATAAGAATGACTGAAGAGTTCTGGAAGGGAAACGACGATTTCATAAAGTTCTTGGTAAGAACCTTCGGAAAACCTGTGCTCATTGAGATGTGGAACTTCAGGTATGCTTATTTTGATCCAAAGTTCGAGTTCAACATAGTAGATTCGATGGGTAAGGCTACTGCACTCTCTACGGTACAGATGGACCATGAGAACGGCAGGAGGTATAACATGACGTACATAGATGCCAATAGCAACAGGCAGTTCCCGATAATACTTCACGACTCGCCAAGTGGAGCGATTGAGAGGGTTATATATGCACTCCTTGAACAAGCGGCAGAGGCAGAGAAGGCTGGAAAGACCCCATCACTACCACTCTGGCTGTCGCCAACCCAAGTCAGGCTTGTTCCTCTTGCTGACAGACACCTGGATAGGTGCACTGAAATTGCTGCTGCTATGAAGGAGAAGGGGATAAGGGCAGATATTGACGATACTGATTCGTCGCTCAACAAGAAGATAAGGAATGCAGAGCAGAACTGGGTACCTTTCGTATGTGTGATCGGAGACAAGGAGATGGAATCAGGTAAACTTGCGGTGAGAATCAGGGGAAATCCCAAACAAAGGGAAATGTCTGTCGAAGAGCTTGCTCAGGAGATCGTAGATTCCGTGGGCAACATGCCAAAGGCATCCCTCTCCCTCTCAACTCTGCTCTCAAAGAGACCGATATTCAGGGGATGATGGTAAGCACATTGATGATTCCGTTCCTGGTTCCGTGGTACTGTACATATATTTTTTAGCTAGCCCCGGTTTGACATAATCAGAGGCTGTTTTATGACAGTAGATCGGACTATAACCAACAGTGTTGGAAGCGACAGTGAAATGCTCGATGAATTGAGGAAGATCAGGGCACTTTTGGAGCCAAAACCTGCACCGCCTGCCCCTCCTCCCCCGAAGGGCTTTGTGAAAGAATTCAAAATGTTCCTTGAGCAGTACAAGGTTATGGGAATGGCTGTAGCTTTTATCCTTGGGTTATACCTTGGGACGCTTGTGCAATCACTTGTAACAAACCTGATTATGCCCATCATTGACATCGTTCTCCCAGGAATAGCTTGGCAGAACATTCACGCTGGCCCATTCCTGATAGGCTCTTTCCTAGGTGCGCTCGTGACATTCCTCATAATTGCACTGGTAATCTTCCTGCTCGTGAAGATTACTTCAAAGCTCGGCATTAAGTGATTTTCCTTTTTTCTTATTTTGATAGCTCGCGCTATGTATTCTTGTGTTAGTTACTTTTATATATTAAGTTGATATTCCGTACCTATGCAAAAAAACGAAATTTCCAAGATATGGAATATTGACAAAGCGCACAGCAACATAGAGTTCACAGTTAGGCATATGATGATCTCTAACGTCAGAGGCAGATTCCTGTCATTTGATGGAGACGTGAAGTTTGACCCTGAAAATTTGAGCGATGCATCCATAAAGATAAGGATAGATTCCTCCTCCATATTCACTAACGAAAATGACAGGGACAAGCATCTAAAATCGCCAGATTTTCTTAACGTTGAGAAATATCCTTTGGTGGAGTTCGTAGGTACCTCGGTCACCAGGTCTGGAGAGAAAATAACAGTCAATGGAAATCTGAAAATCAGGGACGTAACTAAACAAGTCACTATCACTGGAGAGCTAGAGGGCCCAATAGTTGATCCTTATGGCAAGGATAGAATCGGTTTCGACGGATCCACAACAATTGCCAGGAAGGACTTTGGCCTGACATGGAACATGATTCTTGAAGGTGGGGGACTTATGGTTGGAGACAATGTCAAGATAGACATCCATATGGAGCTCACCTCTGAAAGGAATAAAGCATAGCTTTCCTTTGATAGCTTGCTCTGCATCTTTGCATAAGGTTTAATTCTGGTTGGAATTAAACCTTGCATTGAATGCAAAAGAATATGCTTTCTCTATAAGGACTTACATAGATAACCTAAGAAAGAACGATTCCAGTGAAATTATAGAGATTGAAGACAAAGTTAACCTGAATTATGAAACAACTGCATACTATCTGTACCTGAGAAAGCAGAATCCGGTATTGTTGTTCAGAAACATAGAACAGTATAACGGTTTCTCACTCGTAACAAACTTATTTGGGTCCGAGGAGAGGGTAGCCTATCTTGCAGGATTCCATTCCGTTGAAGAAGTTATAGAGAAGTGGTCCCTTGTTGCAAATGATACTGGCTCTGAACCCATAGCCGTAAATTATAAAAGGGAGGCTTTCCCCAAAAAAATCAAAGGCGAGGAATTGAACCTCTTTGATCTTCCAATACCTGCACACTATAGCACAGACGGCTCCAAAACAGGATACAACAGGTACATTACCTCCGGCCTTACAACGACCAGGGATCCGGAAAACGATGACATTATAAACCTGAGTTTTGCAAGGATTCAGCCATTCGGGCGGAACAGATTCGCATTCGATGCAGGGAGCCATGGACATCTTTGGAAATACCTTAGCATTTCAAAAGAGAGAATGGAAAAACTGAAAATGACCGTTCTAATAGGACCGAATCCAATATTCTATCTCCTGGCCGCTTCCTTCATAGACAACGAATTTGCTAAGGCTAGCAAGATTTTTAACATAAATTTCTGCAAGGGATACTTGAACGATTTACCTGTACCTTGTGATACTGAAATAGCAATAGAGGCGGAGTTCATGCCAGACGAGGCATTTGACGAGGGCCCGTTCGCTGAGTATGCTGGATATGTTGGATATGATTCTACAAAATTTGTAGCTGAGGCGAAGTCAATTATTATGAAAAAGAATCCAATCTATTACGACATCCAACCTTCAAATTCTGGGGAGCACGTGAACCTGTTCTCAATTCCAAGATCATCTTTGGTTATGAGGTCAATTCGGGAAGCCCTACCAAAAGGTCCCGTTTACCAGGTGAAGTGGCCACACTATGGAGGAAGGTTCATCGCGTTTGGATATGTCGATAAGCCAGAACCCGGACTGGCTAAACAGCTTGGAATATCAATTCTAGGTTCAGACCCCCTATGGAACAAATTTGTATTCATCAATGAGGGGAAGGCGGGGTTAGATATTGAAACCGCCCTGGTCAATCTTGCACAGGAAAGCCATTTTGGGGGGAGTAATGTAACTAGAATTTCCGGGTCGTTTGTAATAAGTTCAGACCCGACTAGAGATAAGGAGGGCAGATCCGGCAAGGTCGTATTCATAACGGGAGGGAAGTTGGGTGCCTTCAAAAAAGAAATTAATGATGGGAGAGTTCTTCTCAAATCAAGAAAAGGAAGCGTACTTATATCCCATGAAAGAGAATTTGAAAATCAAAAAGTAAACGTGATTGTCCCGGATGATATAGATATCAAAGACCCTGACCAGATAGGATGGGCAATTGCTACTCGCTGCAATCCGGATACGGATATAGAGCTGGAGAAAGAAAGAATCACATTTTTGGCCACAAGAAAAGTTCCGCCAGTTGCAGAATTACCAAATGGCATAAAAAAGAAAATAGAAAGAAGAATAAGATTACTTTCCGGCCGTTTCCATTGATATTTCCGAGGGTGCAGAGCTCCTTAATTCCTTAAGCCTCCTCCTCTTGACGTACATAAAAACAAAGGTGACTGCAGACCAAACTATGAATGTACCCGTTCCTATGACAACAGGACTGCTGATCCCTATGAACGTGGAGCCCAGTATGAATAGAAAGATAACTATTGAGACTGCGCTAAGGGCGATATTCTTCACCCCGTACTTTCCTGAAAATCTTTTGTTTATTGAAGGAAATGCTGAATTGATTACTATGTGAACGAATAGTGTTCCAAGGGTTGCACCAATCGCGGCCACTATGAACGCCGTGAACCCGCCAAGTATCTCTGCACTTATTGATGATATGAGAAATGCTGAAACTGCTACTATGCCGGCTGCAACGTAAGGAGTCATCCGTTTCGAATGTGTCTTGGAGAATGTCTTTGGGGCCAGACCATCCCTTCCCATGGGCCATGAGTACCCTTGATGTTGCATTTGTCAGTACAACCAGGCCGGTGAGAAGACTGTTTATGAAGAGTACCGTGATGACTACTGCCGCTCCGATTCCTAGATAGCTACCCATTATAGTTATACCTGGAACTAGGTCGCCTGCGTAGCTTGCCATGTTGGTTGGGCCAAATGCAACGGTAAAAAAGTACGCGGAGAAGACGAAGAATACGCCAAGTATAATCACGGAATAAATCACAGACTTGCTTATAGACTCCTTCGGCTTTTTTGTCTCTTCACCCAGTGGCGTCGATGCCCCAAAACCTGCGAATGCTGTATACATCAGCAGAACACCCAGTGCAACTCCCGTTATGCCATTTGACGAATATTTGAGCGTGAAAACGGCAGCATTGTTGATCTGTGGATGCGATATGAGGATGAATAATCCCATCCCTACAATGACTGCTATCTCTATAATAGCCATGATCATCGTATAGGATGTAGATATCTTGACACCTCTTACGGAGACCGCAAAACCATATAGCAGGGTTACGGCAAGTATTGGAATCATGTAAATGGAGGAGATGTTGACATTGAAGACGTATGAGATCGCGGCCGGGACAAATACGGCAATACTCAATGCTACAAATGCTATCGCCATTATCTGGTAGAAGATGTACATGTATCCCGTATACAATGCTGCTGCCGGACCATGCCCAGCCTTTACGTAATCGTAATATCCACCTGAGCCAGAGACTCTAAGCGAAATTCTGCTGATTATGTACCCATTCAACAGTACCACGAAAAATGCGATCAGAGCCGTTAGTGGAAGGGCTCCAAGTGCAAATAGGGCTGCACCTGTTAGGGTCGCTACAGCAGCCCCTGCAGGAGCTGCACTCGCTACTCCTTGCAGTAGTGCATTCCTCAATCCTATTGCATCCGAGTGAAGCTTAGAATGCATCATCTTAAATCTCTCACCCCGCAAATCAATTGAGATCCTGTCATCTCTAAGGTATCGCCTTTGCGGTACTGTATATTATGTTGCATCATTGTCATCATATTAACAACATGGTAAATATTCATACTATTTCAACTTTCCCAAGTGAAGTAGCTAGAGGGAACAATTCTATCGATAGTCGACCAACTAATGAATAAAAGGAATTGAAATGTTCAGTTTCTACAGATCGTTATGCATCTAAAAAATTGGAACTCTTATATTTACTTGGAATTATGGAAGAATACAAGTACTCCACTATTCAATCAGTAGATTGTTACTCCCTTTATCTTACTCGACTTCTTCAGTTCTGGGATGATTGAAGCCGGGATTGATGAATCTGTTATAATGTAGAGTTTTGGATCCGAGACAAGTTCTGGATCATCTCCTATTGCCTGCCTGATACTGACCTTGTGTTTCATGAGGACTTCTGCAGTTTGATAGATTATCCCATAATCTCTAGCATCATAAGGCTCTATCACTATCTCCCCTAGACCGAGGAATGGTGCAGCCTTTCCTAGGTGCATTGTTGACCTCAGATTCTTGAATATCTTTGAAAGGCTTCTATCTGACTCGATATTGCTAATTGCGGCCTTAACTGCCCTTGTGTCTACCTGACAAGTCTTCGCAAGAGATTTTAGTTCCACTTCCACGTCGTTGCAGAGAATCCTCCCATTGTCAACCCTGAGCCCGTATTCAAGAATCTTTAGAACAACCAATTTCTGGGAGTGAAATTTTGAAAATTTTTCTTCAATTGACTTGCTCAAACTTGGCATCTATAGTCATTTGATTGTGATTATTTGTATTTTCCGATGTACGCTTATTCACAATTGACTGAACCTGTCCTATCTCAATAGAACCTAATAAACTTGGGTTCCCAGAAGGAACCCTAATAAATTTACGTCCAAATTCGTAGATTCTGTTCCAATATTCACTTCTTCTTTTTTGGTGCGGCCTTCTTTGTGCTCTTAGAACTTCCAATCTTTCCGGTAGACTTTGTCTTAGGTGCCGCTTTCTTTGTTGATTTTTTTGATGGCATCATAATGAAATAGATTTAATGTTACTTTAGTTTTGCGTATCCCAGGATTGTCAAACACGTTTACATGAAGACATTTCATTGATGAATCCTCTCATTAAATTAATCAGGCACCCTAGAAATGTAATGAGTTGAGTCCACCTAATAATCTCTCCATTTCCTTTCACTTCAAGTGAAATGAAGTCAAGGAATACATTTGAATGTCCTTCACAATGTGTAGACTTTTGCATTCATTTACAATTCCTTTTATCCGTCTTCAATTCAAAGTTGTACCTGTTTCCTTGATGGATGTTTCTGATAGTTGTATACAACTTAAAATCAAGACACTATTTAAGTTACTCAATTTTTTCATGGATTCCATGTTCTTTAGTTGACTGCTATCGAAGAGCCTGTTGACATTGACATGAGCTGTCTCATATCGTGATACTTTTGCTTGAGACACGTTGTCCATTGCTTAGTGATTCTTGGTCATATAATGACAAGAAACGTTAATAAGAGAACTTCTGTTGAAATGAGTATGAAAATTGGTCCCAGATTCAATAATCAATTGAGAGACATTTCTGATGAAGTTAACCTTTCTGGTATATTTGATTCGACTTCCTTACTGGGGTGTTGAAATTTGAGTGATTGGAAGAGAGAAATAAAGAAGGAGGAGAAGAAGGATGAAATAAGGTACACCAAGAGGAAGAGGAAAGAGGCAATCACAAAATCGTTACTACAGGAAGCGAAGAGGAGAAAAAATCCTGTGAAGTCCAGAGGACTGAAATCTGTTGAGTCGGATGTGAAGAAAGCTGGGGAAGCCTTGATAAATGCTGTAAGAAAACGCAAGAAATAGGAAACTCTTATAATTTCTTACCAGGACATTATGGAACGCGGGGAGGGGGAATCGAACCCCCGCTCCCATAGGGAAACGGCTTAGCAGGCCGTCGCCTTACCGCTCGGCTATCCCCGCTGTATCTTACCGTATTTATCAGACATCTCAGTAGCCAGTTGCTCTAGAATCTCTTCCAGGTCTTCTCCCTCGAGCACAAGCTCATCTCCATTTGAATAGGATATGACTACCCTGAATGTCTCCCCATCGTGATAAACATCGACTTCGCCTAGTTTTTGCATCACAATCAAACGTGATAAATGCTCTATATTAACATTTTCTGTTTGCAAATTAGCTCATCTCGCTGCATGAATCTTTATTTACAGATTAGGGTTCCATAGTAAAATGGAAGGAACTAGCGACGAGGAACGCAAGATAATATACAGGGGAATTTCCAGCTCTGTCAAGGAGCCGTATGAGAATGAGTCGTTCAGTGGATTACTGAGTGCCATAGAATCTGAAAGGAAGGACGGGCTAGTCAACGTGGTGATATCTGACAGGGAGGTTGGAACACTGAGGGTAGAGGGCGGGAAAGTCTACATAAATGAAATAGTTGACCAGACACCGCAAGAGCTCGAACTTCTCAGGAAGTACCCTGTTTATGGCAGGATTGCCCTGAGAGCGTTGATGGAAAAATACGTTGATTCTATAGCAAATGATGCGATAGAAGACGATGCGTTCCTAAAGAAGATAAAGGAAGACCCAGATAACAGGAAGGTTGACGGCCAGACTTTCATACTTCTCCTCTGGGACAGGTACTGGAACGTCTCATCCAGATTCAGGGGCGACTCGAAGGATGGGATCTACTTAATTTCAGAGAGGAATGTGTGGGACGAAGGGGACAAGAACACATTCAATACTTCTACCTAGCTCTTCTCCCTGACTTTCTTCAACATCTCTGCGGCTATATCTGATCTTATCTTCCTCTCCCTTACCATCATTTCAGCAACTTTGTCCACCTCTTCCCCCTTTGCTCCTGCAGATATGGCGACATTCCTTGCGTGAAGTTCCATATGACCCTTCTGTATGCCTTCCATGGCTAGTGCCCTGACTGCGCCGAAATTCTGTGCAAGTCCCACTGAGGCAAGAACGTTAGCGAATTCCTTCGCAGAGCTGATTCCAAGAATTTTTCTCATCAATCTGGCCTTTGGGTGACTAGCGGTTGCACCTCCTACAATGCCGACTGCGAGAGGGAGCTCAATATATCCAACCAAGTCCCCATCATCGTTTATCTCCCACCTGGTAAGTGACGTGTATTTGTCAATTGCTGCATATGAATGTGCACCTGCTTCAATGGCCCTCCAATCGTTTGCAGTTGCAATCAGCACGGAGTCTATTCCATTCATTATACCCTTGTTGTGGGTCGTTGCTCTGTAAGGATCTATTTTTGCGAATTTGTAAGCCTCGACTATCCCCTGTACAGCGTCGTCACCGCCAATCGTCTTCCTGTCAAAGACAGCATAAGAGCTCGTAATTCTGTAGGTTGCTAGATTGCTCAGTATCCTCAATCTCACATTTCCTCTTGATATTGTGGAGATATGCGGGGCAAGGTATTCGGCCATGGTGTTGACTGCATTTGCCCCCATTGCATCCCTTACGTCAACTAGCAGGTGCACTACTACCATTGGTTCCTTCTCATCTATTACCCTAACCTCTAGGTCCTTCGCCCCTCCCCCGACCTTTACGAGCACCGGGTCTTGTGAATTTGCGAGTTCCAGCAGTTCTTTCTTCCTTTCCAGTATCCTGAATTTAGCACCGAACGGGTCTGAGACGCCAGTCAGTTCTATCTGGCCTATCATGATGGGTTCAGTGGAAACTGACCTGAAACCACCCTTGACCCTCGCCATCCTTGCAGCGTTAGAGGCTGCAGCGACAACGCTTGGCTCTTCTATTGCCATTGGGATTAAGTAGTCCTTATCGTTGACAAGAAAATTCACCGCTATCCCAATTGGCACCTCCATTACAGATACAACGTTCTCTATCATGTGGTCTGCGGTCGATTCCCCCAGACTCCCCATGTTCCTAAGAAGTGACATCTCTTCATCGTTAAGATTACTGAATTTTTTAACGATCTCCCTTCTTTCCTCTACAGATAGCTTGTAGAATCCAGAAATGCTCGAGTTTTGCATATTAGATGATGAACGCAGTAAATAAAGATTTATCTTCATTCACACTTCAATTCAGATGGTAGGGGAAGTTCCGCTGATTCTATATAAGGGGGAGGACGACCCAAAGAAGTGTACAGCGCGAAAACTCAGAAGGTTTGGTCTTGCAATATTCGTAAGCAGGATTCCTGCAAGCAGTATCGTTCTATACCCCGATTCAGCAGTGAGGCTCTCCCCTGAAGACTCGTCTCTTCAGCATCTCGTGGCCATTGACGTATCCTGGGAGAATATAGGAAGCTACCACTTCCCATTAAAGTCAGCAAGGTCTCTCCCTTATATGTTGGCAGCGAATCCAGTGAATTACGGGAAACCATACAAGCTGTCTACGGTGGAAGCCATAGCAGCCTCCTACTACATAATGGGAATGAAGGACGTTGCAGTCAGTCTTCTGGGAAAGTTCACATGGGGGATCCAATTCATAAATTTGAATGAAAACCCGCTGAACGACTATTCAAAGGCAAGAAGCTCCTCAGAGATCAAGGAAATAGAGAAACTGTATATCTAAGTCCATTCGCCATTTTCCAGGTGGGTAAAACCCTTAGTATATTCCTTAAGTATGCCCACTATCTTATCTCTCCACCTTTCGTCTATTAGCTGGAGGTTACTGAACTCGCTATCCTCATGAATCTTTTCCACGTGTTCATTGAACTTACCGTATTCCCCCTTGGATATGAGGAATTTTGAATGGTCAAGCTCATCCCTGTCAAGTCTGAACAATCTTTCATGATATGTTTTCTGAAAGTCAGCAATATCCTGCTCCTTGTAGTTTATGATCCTGGGGTCTATTGAATTCGCGGTAAGGAAGAGCAGGATGCCATCGCACTTTGTGCACCTTCCGCAAGGTATTATCTGACCGTTCTCCTCATGACAACTGTGACACGATCTCTGAAGCCTTGCAAGTTCTGGATATCTGTTGAATAGAATGTTCTCCTCAACCAGACCAGTTATGCTCCTGAGCGCTGAATAGAATTTCAGACCATATCCTATACTCTCAAAATAACTGTTGAGCGCGAGATCAAAAGATTGAGTCTGATCGTAAATACCGTAGTAATGATTTATACCATATTCAGGCACGAAAGACCTGGGGTCGTCGAATTCATCCCCCTTCATCACTCCGGATATTCCATACTTCAGGAAGTAAGGAAGAGAAGAGAAAATGTAAACTGGGAAGATGAATAGTCGTATTGGATACGTATCGGACCACATTGTTAGTGCCTTATCGTTGAGTGCCTTGATCTTTGAGTCCATCTTTCTGTAGAATCTGTCGACCGTCGTCCAGATTCTGAGTGTGTTCTCGTGGTTGGCCTGAAAGTAATCGTAAGCTACCCGTGCAGTTTTCCAGTGACCGCCTGACTCGTTGACGAATATCGGGTATACGTTTGCTCCAACTTCCTTCATTATACCGTATGTCAGAAGGCTGTCCTTTCCTCCGCTTGACATTATTGCGACCGATCCTTTTCCATCGTTGACGTATGGACTTCTAGTGTTCTGTTCCAGGTCTATGTTGATCCTGGGGGAATAACTTGCCTCCTCATCGCTCGGTGTCTTCGGAATGTATTCTTCCCTGAAAAATTCCTTTCTCTTAAGCAGCTTGTTCACGTAGATCTCCCTGCTGTTGATGACCATCATCTTCTTGATGAAGTCATAGTCCTGCTTAGTTATCGGGAAGTCAGCCTCTATCTCCTCAGTGAATAGGGAGTAGTTAACAAGAGGGATGAGGGAAAGCAGCCTCAGGTCCTGCCTGTCCATAGATACAGGGAAGTCGTAACTGTATGCCAGCTGGACCTCTTCCCCATCCACCTGATACTTCATCGAGATAAGATCGCCCTTGATCTCAGGTTCCTTCGATCTTATTTTCTCAATCGACAATAATTTGCCTTTGGCTTGCACAATCAGCCACCAATTCTCCTAGTCTTTCAATGTCTAGCATCGGGATAATCGCAGGTATGTGATATTTAGACTCGTATTCCTGGGACGCATGGAGAGCTTCCTGAGCAGTCAGATTCTGCGTGTTTATTGTAATAGCGATTACCTTCTTGCCAGACAGCAACTCGAGTATCTTTATTACCTTCCCGGGATCTGGCATCGGATAATGCTCGAATCCGTCGAGGAATTTTCTTCCAGGCGCGTCCTGCAGAATGATGGCATCTGGCCTTCCAGCCGCAATGATCTCAAAGCTGCCCGGATAGGCTGGATGGACTACTGAACCCTGCCCTTCAAGCAATATGAAATCTGGGTTACTCTTTCTCCAGGCCTCCACTACCTCGTTTTCTATAGCCCCAGCTACGAAGTCGTTGACTGTTGCGTCTATAACTGCAGTATGTTCTATGCCCTGCATCCACGAAGTCTGGCCGGTTCCTATCATCTCTGCCGTATGTCCCCTCCTCTGCAACTCTTTCATGAGCATTATGGTGGTTGTCCTCTTCCCGATAGCGCTATCCGTTCCGAGTACTGCTACCTTGAACGACTTGACCTTTTCAATCTCTCCTGTGAATGGAATTTTCCTGTCCCTGAATATCTTCCTTACATCTATGATCTCTACGTTGTTCTCCTGTGCCAAACCGTAGAGCTCGGGATCGTCTGAAATGAAATCATGGAGGCCGTTCACAATGCCCAGACCTCTCACTATCGCGCTCTTTACTATCTCCCTGTACTCGGGAGGTAACACTCCTCCGTCTGTGGCTGCCCCTATTATGAGATACTTCGGCTTGTATTTTAGGGAATCTTCCAGTGATGCTACGATAGGTATCCCTTTGTTTCTTCCTTCCAGATATTCCCCGGCATCCATTCCAACCAGCTGTGAATCTATTACTGCAACGATCTTGTACTTGGAAGAAAATCTTACCAATCCGTGTGCTGTTTTTCCATATGTCGACGAGAATACCTTCTCTGCCAGTATTACTGCCCTGTCCATTTCGCTCATAAAACCACTCCTGCAGTCCCAGCAGCGAAGAGGCCCACATTTCCAATATTTCCTGTATGCGCTGCCTTTCCTTCAACAATGCTCACTATGTTCAGTCCATCCGATGCATTAAAAACATTTCTGGGACCGAACATGTACTCTATACAAGTGACACGTAAAACGGACGTGCCGCCTGGGTCCGAATCTTCACTTTCTCCTTCAGTCAAATTTAACTAATCCTCCTCAGAGGTCAAGTGTGAAAGAGAAACGAGTTATATAAGAATTATGTAATTGGTGATACCGGAATTGACGAATCTGACTGATTATGTATATATTCGGTCCCAAGAAAAAACTAAGAGTGTAAAGAAGATAGAGCTTCCATGTTTGAGCTCCAGGTCAAACTCAAGAATCCCTCAGTCAGCAACGATATAGATAGGCTATTGTCTGAATTTCTATTTGACATAGGCTACTTGGAAGAAAGGGGGGAATTTAATCTAGAAATTGTGAAGGAAAGCGTTCCGTTCAGACTGTTCAAGGAGGTGTTTCTCATGAGGGCTGATAAGACATGGCCTGTGAACGAACTTTTGACATATCTTGCCACAACAAAGCCTACGTTGTACAGGCATCTCAACAGACTGAAGGGTTTGGATATCATCCAGGAGGTTCAACTTGGAAAGGAAAAAGGATATGTCATGCGTTACAATTCGTTTTCACTTGCCTGGAATTTCGTGGAGTCGAATGTGAAGATGGCGATGGACAACTACAGGAAGAGAGTGGAAAACATTCAGGCAATGGTAGAGTGAAATGACAATGATGACTCATCTTACAAAGGGATCGAAGTACAGAATAGCTTCGGCCAGTTCGACAGAAGAGAACATAATATCTGAAGGGACCCTCGAAGGCTTCCTGACGATGGGAGAGGAATCAGCAATACTACTGAACATAGGGGACAATAAGAATGAAAAACTGAGAATCATCCCTGTCAGTACGATACTGTACATTGACGTCATAGTACAGAAAGAGGAAAAGGAGAATAACGACAAGGGGAACCTTAACTACATCAGCTGATATCTTCGTATTTCCCTGTATATCGGGCCATTTGATGTGAGCTTCGACTCATAAAGGCAGAAGGAAGAAACATCTTGCACCATGAAGACAGTTTGACCATATTTTTCAATCACGCCGCTGAAATCCCTTCTTTCCTTAGTCCTAAGGAGTGTTATGTGAGGAGTGAAAGGATGGTCCAATGGTATACCTCTTGTTCTAGAATCTACTTCTCCAGCCAGCTCACTCAGTAGGTCCTCTGGAAAGGCCCTTACGAAAAGGACCCTTCCATTGTGTTGAGAAGGAAATGCCCCAAGGCCCTTTAGCGTCAATGTAAATTTCTGAAACCTTATTTCATCTAGGCTATCCGCTATCTTATCCGAATCACTGATTTCCCCCAGGAACTTGAGCGTAAGATGTAGATTCCTCCCTTCCACTTTTTTACCCATATTCTTGTTTTCTGAAATGACTCCAGCCAGGAGATCGTTTTGCGGAAGACTAATTGCAACGAAGCTTCTCACTAACTTTCAATGAAAACATCCGCAAAACTTTTTGCCTTCCATTGCATCCCAGAACTATGATCGTGAAGGACGGTCTATTCTATACAAAAACGCACGAGTGGCTGAAGGTTGACGGTGATGTGGCATCCATAGGCATAACTGACTTCGCCCAGAATCAGATGTCTGATATAGTTTATGTTGACCTTCCGAAGATTGGGGCCACCATAAAGGCTGGAGAGATAGTCGGAACAGTGGAAAGCGTAAAGTCGGCAGAGGATTTTTATTCCCCCATCACGGGCAAGGTAATTGAAGTTAACAAGGCGCTCGAGAAAACACCAGAGGAAATCAACAAGAACCCATACGATGCCTGGATAGTCAAACTCAAGATGAGCAATCCATCAGAGGTAAGTCGCCTGATGAACAAGGATGCTTACGAGAAGATAACAAAGTAAAGTTCAGATGTCCTGGATTCAGAGGCGAAGATCCGAAGCGTACTACAAGAGAGCAAAGGAGGAGGGGTTCAGGAGCAGGGCCGTCTACAAGCTCAAGCAGATGGACGAGAAATTTTTCATAATAAAGAGAGGCATGAGGATACTGGACCTGGGGGCATCTCCCGGAGGGTGGAGCCAGTACTCATCCATGGTAAACGAGGAAGGACTGAAGGTAGCCCTAGACATGATCCCCATGAGGAATATAGATAACGTTTACTTCATCAAGGGTGATATTTTCGAGAAGGACATATGGTCAAGAGTGCTTAAGCTGTCTCCTGATGGTTTTGACCTTGTGCTCTCCGACATACTGATGCACACAAGTGGAGACAGGTCCAGGGATCAGGCGAATTCTTATTTCATTGCAAAGAGGGTGCTGGAAATATGCGAGCATGTACTTGATAGGGACGGGAAAGCCCTGGTCAAGTCGCTACAGGGCGATCTCACGGACGAGCTGAGGGCAGAGTTCAAGAAGCATTTCAGAAGGGTCTTCTTGACCAAGCCGCCTTCTTCACTTCCTCGCTCTTCTGAAGTCTATATCCTTGGAGAGCATTACTCAGATCGTTGACTAGATCATCAAATCTTTCCGTTTCCACTATTACCAGGGTGTTTCCCTTCTTCTTGCTTGCTATCTCAGCAGCCATGTGCTTTGCCCTCTCCTTCTCCACCTTCATGTAGCCTCCCTTGTTGAGGTAGGAATCCCATTCGCACGCGAATGATTCCGGGTCTGATAGATTCCATCTCCTCTTCAGTAGCCTCCTTCTCCTGAGGCTCAGCAGTAGCAGGTCTGAAAGCTGAACGTTATCTACAAATATGTCCTCATACACGCCAGAAGGAATGTCTATACCTATCACGTCCATAACTTTCTTGTCTGCCTCCTTTATTGCCGTTATGTAGGCCTCTGGGGGTATCGAAGTCTCACCGAATTTCTTCATGAAGTATTCGTATATTATCTCCAGGTCATCCATCTCAACTTCTACCGGGTTCTTTATGTATTCCCTGAGCCCCTGGACCTCCTCGTCTGTTATTGAAAGCATGATTGTTTCGAAGGTGCCTGAATTGATGACCTGTTCAACGAGCTTGCCTGAATCCTTCAACGCCTTGTTTATTCCCAGCAGCAGAATTTGGTCTTGCCCATTGAATTCAGCTTTCAACTGTTCCTTCTCTCCTTGATAACTCCCTTCAGCTCGTCCTTGTCGTGGATATTTTCAAGTTCTGAATACGAAATTATCGGAATCTTGTATCTTTCAGGTTTTTCAACCTCTTTCCTGACTATTAGTATCCCATCCTTGTTGCTCATCTGCGTGAGCTCGCTCAGATACTCAATTTTCCGCTCTACCCTGGACATTTCTTCCTCTATTCCACCGAGGTACGAAGATTCTGAATCTTCCATAAGGAAATTAACTATTGACCTTCTGATAGGGTAAATGTCGAATCCCTTTCTCGTGATTTCCTCGTTCACCATTCTTTCAAATTCCCTCATCTTCTTGAATCCTGCCTTGAACTCCTCCCTCCGCACGTCCCAGAGGAATGACACGTACTCCATTATCTCCTCGCCCAGGAATTCTTCCATCTTCAACGCTATATCGATAGAAGCGGACATTCCTGACTGGTACATGAGAACAGTTCTTCTCGTGGTACCTATCGCACTTGCAATCTCTCCTAATGAAAGAGACCTCTGTTCCCTGATCCTTTTCAGTTTATCTGCATCTATTTCCACGTAGAAACCGCCTGGTCCAGCTCTTACCGTAGGTTCTTCACCTTCCTTGAGGTAAGAAACCAATGTCTGAGGCGATATTATCGGAAGGGAGTACCTACTGTAAACCACGCCGTCCTCTATCCTCTCGTCCCTGTTGCTCACGCCTACTATCAGGGGATGTGCCCCAAGGAATCTGGAGATTGCAATGACAGACCTGGAAGCCTCCTCTGTCAGCAGTCCAACGTTGTTCATGACCTTTATGACTATTATGTGTTCGTCGTTCCTGAGTATAAGGTCGAATGTATAGGACAGACTCTCGTCTGCACAGATAGTGGTATAACCTCCCCTTGACGCGAATCTCATGATTGAACCTATTATTTCCTGTCTTCTGTCAATCACTTGTCCTCAAGGAATAAGAAAAACCAAATATTTAAATACTTACTCAGCGAAGCTTGTCTATATCTACAAGACTTATCAATTCGACTCCTTCGTATTCCAGAGCTTCTCTCGCCCCTTCCTTTCTGTCAACCACTACGACAACCCTGTCAGTCCTGAGGTGCATCTCGTTGAGTTTGGTTATTGCCTTCAGTATTGTTCCACCTGTTGTTGTCACGTCCTCTACGAACGTTATTGTTTCCCCCATCTCGACCTTTCCCTCAAAGAGTTTTTCAAGTCCGTGTTCCTTCTTCTCCTTCCTGATGATGATAAGTTCCTTGCCTGTCTCGAGCGAGACCCCTACCCCGAGGGGAACCGCGCCCAACTCAACGCAGGCTATTCTTTCCCCTGTTATGAAAGGTGCCGCTCTCTTCGATATTTCCTTAAGGAAGAGAGGGTTCAGCAATGCACTCTTTACATCTACATAATAATCAGATTCCTTCCCAGATGCAAGCTTAAACTTGCCAAACTTTATGTTGCCGTTATCCAACAGAAATTTCTCAATGCTCATTCCCGTCATCTACTACTCCTCATTTTAGGATAACCATTTTGCATGAATACTTTACTATGTTTTGGGCTTGCGAAGAACACAAAAGATTATCGGAAAATATTATTATCAGCGACTCATAAGCCTTTTAGCCGCTGTAGCTTAGTTGGTAGAGCACCCGGCTGTTAACCGGGAGGTCATCGGTTCGAGCCCGATCAGCGGCGTCCCCTGAGAAAAGTAAACATTTAGATCATAGTAGGTTCTTAATGTGTGGACCTGAACCTGTCTCCGTATTTTTCTGAAGCTCTCAGAGAGTACAAGAGTCCTTCACAGATTGCGAGGAATGTCACCGAAAAATGGGCGAAGGATAACCTATATTGCCCGAAGTGCGGGTCTCAATTGAAACAGCATAGGAACAATACTGAAGTTTATGATTTCTTTTGCGATCATTCCAACCAGGAGTTCATCTTATTCCCTACACAACTGGAAGAATTTCAGCTCAAAAGCACAAAGTCATTCCCTTACAATGGTTTCCCGAAGAAGATAGTAGGGTCAGGCTATGATGCTGCTCAAAGGAGACTCGATAGCGGGATGTTCCCGTCTCTAATTCTCCTGCACTATCAGCGAAAGGCGGAAGAGGTCAGAGATGGATTACTAATCCATAGACTTTCTATTCCTCCAAGTAGCATCAGACCCAGGAAGCCTTTATCAAACAACGCCAGGAGGGAGGGCTGGCGGGGTTACGAGATAATCATGCAAAGAATACCGTATATGGGAAGAATCCCCTTCATAGAGGAAGGGAAAGTCACCGAAAAGGAGACTGTTTTGGCCAAGTGGAAATATGTCGAGAACATAATGGAGGGAACGCCTAGTGAAAGAAGCTGGAGATCTGAAATCACGCTCATAGTAGACAAGCTTCCCTCTTCTTTCACTCTTCAGGATGTCTATTCACAGGAATCTAATCTGAGGAATCTGTACCCTAATAACTTCCACATCCGGGATAAAATCAGGCAGCAGCTGCAGGTCTTGAGGGATAAGGGTTTCATCAAATTTGTAGGAAATGGCAGGTATCAAAAACATGCTTGAAATGACATTCAACAATTGGTTGGACCAATAATTGTACAAATGAGGAATTGACAAAGCAAAAATAGCAAAATAAACTATGAAAATTTAGATGCAACGCAAGCCCTCCTTTCCGGAAACAAGCAGTTTTAAATATGGTCATGGGGATTCAAAGGGCAAATTAACTGGCTCCAAGACAATTCATTTGCTTCAGGAAACACTCAAATCAAGAAGCAAGAGCCAAATGGATAAATTGATCGGCCAACTAATAAAGCAGAATATGTGGGATGCCGGCAAAAATTCGATTGGGGTGAACGGCTATTCCTCACTAAATGAAGACCTCACACAGATAGTGGAATCCAAAACATTGACCAGGGGAAAGTACTATGTCAGGAGGTTGATAAAGGCCCTCACCGACGAAAGAACAAACGGCATCAACGACATCAACCTCTACCGCTGGAAGGAGTATAACGATATACTGACTGACAGCCTTTGGACATTCGACAGGAGGGATACTTCCGGTTCACATCTGGGATGGTACTGGGGGAATTTTGTACCACAGATTCCGCATCAGGTCATAATTAGATTTACCAGGAAGGGCGATTGGGTCCTGGACCCGTTTGCAGGAAGCGGAACGACTTTGATCGAGAGCATAAGACTGGGACGAAATTCCATAGGTATTGAACTTAATGGAAATACCGCGAAGAGAGCGATGTCAATCATAAGGAAGGAACGGAAACCTCGTGGAATAAGGGCAATCTTGGAGATTGGTGATAGTACAAAAGTGGACTTCTCACGTCTTATCAAAAAGAAAGGAATCTCCAAAGTGCAGCTATTGATAATGCACCCTCCCTACTTTGACATAATCAAGTTCAGTGATAGTAAGGCTGACCTCTCTAATTCCATGTCTCTTCGGAATTTCTTAAGTGATCTGGGGAAAGTTGTGAGTCGTACCTATCACGTGTTGCAGAACGGCAGGTATCTTGTCCTTGTAGCAGGGGACAAATACCAGGACGGTGAATGGATTCCGCTTGGCTTCTACATGATGGAAGAGGTCTTGAAGCATGGTTATTCTTTAACCGGGATCATTGTAAAGAATTTTGAAGATACAAGAGCCAAAAGAGACCAGAAGGAGCTATGGCGATACAGGGCTCTTGCGGGCGGATTCTACGTATTCAAGCATGAATACATCTTTGTCTTTAAAAAATGAGGGAGAAGGATAGTGGGGCCGATCGGGTTTGAACCGACGACCACCTGGTTATGAGCCAGGCGCTCTACCGGGCTAAGCTACGGCCCCCTTCTTTCTCCATGCTCCGGAGGATTAAAAATTTGCGATTTCCGGCTTGTCCCAGTTAGTTACCCTGCTTCTTGTAAGCCTCGAGAACATAGTCGACGAAGTTCTCGTCGGGATAAGCTCCCACGAACTGAACGTCCCCGTTAATCACTATGTGCGGAACGGAAGATACCCCCCATTCGTCTGCCCACGCCGGAAATTCAGTAGCCTCGACCATCTCTCCTGTGATGTTCTTATTAGCGAGCGCAAACTTGTGGGCTGTTCCGACTGCCTTTGGACAGTACGGGCAGGTAGGAGTGACAAAGACCCTGATCGTTACAGGCTTATCTATCTCCTCAAGCTTCTTCTGCACCTCTGGCTCAATCTCTGGATCGTTCCTGGAAATTCTCCTTATGTCCTCCACTAGAGAGGAAAACTCATATCCCATCGGGATACCTATGTACTTTATCCTTGCGTGTTCGCTCCCGCTGTTGCTTGTGACGACAGTGGTTGGTGCCTTATCTATTCCCCACTTCTTTGCCTTTTCTGAGTCAAGTCCTAGTACTTCCACATCGATTTTGTCTGATGTCTCCTGCAACTCGTGGGCAATCTCTACCGTTTGATCGCAATACTGGCAATCTTCCTCGGAGGTAAAAACGTATAATTTTACCTCGTTCTTGAGGTTCTTCTTGAACTCGTCCCTCAGGTATGTCTTATCCTTATCTTTAAGCAGTGCCATCTGTTTACACCTTTTCAGGTTATTATAGTAAAGTTAATAACCTTTCCGTACAATCGCCTGATACAAGTACGCATATAAGATAGGAAACAATGGCGTATAATGGGACTCCTGCTGATATTTGACATGGACGGCACGTTGATAGATTCAGAGCAATCCATAGTCAGATGCTTCCGTGAATCTGCAGGAAGGCTCGGTTACAATATCGAGAATGCTTCCAAGTACATAGGTGTTCTGAAACTGACCCAGATACTGAGCAGGAATGGAGTTCCGGACAAGGACCTGCCTGAGATCATGAGGTTGTACGTGCAGTGCTACCTAAACACATTTATGGAAGACACGAGGCCGATACAGAATTCCCAGACTGTCCTGGAGAAGCTCCAGGAATACCATCAGCTGGGCATTCTTACCCTGAAGAACCTCAATCTGACCCAAGAAATTGCAAAACAGTTCTTCCCACGGGTGAAATTCAAGTACGTAGTATGCGGAGACAGGCCGATAGAAAACAAGGTTGAGGGGCTAAAAATCATAATCGGTGAATCCGGGATGGACCCGGGAAATATATACTACATAGGGGACAGAGCAAGCGATGTTAAGAGCGCGGATGATGCAGGTATAAAATCAGTTTGGGTCAGTTTTGGCCTTGGAAAGAAAAGCGATTTTGATTTCCGGAGCCACTATAGAACGGCAAACAGCTACGACGAACTGCTTGAAATGTTCACTTCACGAACTTGAAGCCGTGTCTTTCAGCAATCTCCCTTAATCCGTCTAGTATGCCACCCGTTCCCTCTTCCTTCAGACTGACCTCTACATTCTTCTCGGGTGCAGAAAGCAAAACATATCCAACGGTGACATCATCCTTTGTAACTGTCTCCTTCCTTGCGTATCTGGAAATGAGGTCTTCAACTGTCCATCTGTCTGATGGGTCCACGTTTATGAATTCCTCCAGCGCAGGCTTTATGTTTTCCTCAAGGACGCAGATAGTAGACCTGTCTGTTACGGAGAAGCTGATCATGAAAAGGTAACATCTCATATCTACAGCTTCCTGAGTTTGTGCACTACGTTCAGGTCATACTTGCTGTCTACAATTTCGAACCTGCTGGATTCCAGTATGGCGTTGAAAGTCTCGTCCTGAAGCACCCATTTATCCTTGGGCACTATCAACATCAGCGTCTGACCGGGCTTGAGCTCCCTCGAAGCTAGCCTTATTGCTCCTTTAATGTAAATGTAAGGTTCTCCACAGTTAAGGGTTCGAAGATCCTCAACCCTGTCAGCCTGACCGTATGCCTCCATGCTCTCTAATATCCAACCTTTGACTTATAACTTACGTCTCAATCTTTTTCAATATCTCCCTTGCCATTGCACCGAACTTCTTCCTGGATTCTGGATCAATGTCCTTCAGCGGGAATGGACTCTCTGTCTCCTTGTGATAGACCATGTCTATGAAGCCGGCCATCGGCCCCTGAGGAAATTCTAGCGAATTGGTAAGTTTCTTCAATTCAGAAAGAACAGCCTGCAGCTTTCTTGCTTTATCGAAATTGGAGGAGGCGAACTCGTTGTACACCCTCACTGAAAGGTCGGAGAAATTTGAGGTTCCGTTGATGCCACCTGCCGCGCCCATCAGTAGGGACGGTAGCAGCAGATCATCCTGCCCCTGTAATACCTTGATCTCCTTTCCCACGACATCAATTAATGTGGAAAAGTTTGAGAAGTTGCCGCTGCTGTCCTTAATGCCCGCTACCTGACTGAACTGTTCCTTTAGTTTTAAAACTGTTTGTGGCTCTATATTGTTGTTTGTATTCTGAGGTATGTTGTATATCAAAACTGGGATGTCTATCTGTGATAGTATTTTCTCATAGTACCTGTAGATTGATTCCTGAGACATTCTCAGGTAATACGGAGTTACAACTGACACGCCGTCAACTCCTAGTTCCTTTGCATAAAGCCCCATAGTCACAGTTTCGTCCACTGAATTTCTTCCGATTCCGCCAAGAAAATACATGTTAGGCTTCTTCTTGTCTATGAAGTATTCCAGAACTTTCACGTGCTGCTCGACAGATATAATCGGGAACGCTCCCGATGATCCCATGGGAAAGACCCCTTGGACACCTATACTTCCAAGAAAGTCCATGAGAGCATCTATTCCATCATAGTCAATGCTGTCCCCCTTCCATGGAGTAACAGCAGGTGTTATTATCCCCTTTAATTCTGGCATAAGCCATAATCGATTCTTTTACTTTTATCTTTATGTAGTCATCAATCAAAATTTCCCCGTACGAAGACTACGACCTAGAAATTCTCCTTCATGAACTTCAGCCCCTCCTTGTTATCCTTCCTCATGAATCTGGACAGAGTCTCTATTTCTTCGTAGTCAAACACTATCCAAGTATTGTTGCTTACCTCATACACGTACGCATCCGGCTTGAATACAGATTGAGGCTTGTAAACCACTGTGGCAGTGATGATATTTGCGGAAGTCTTCCTTGCCAGCTCTTCCTTTGCAGCTTTAAGCGTCTTGCCTGTATCAGCTATGTCATCCACCAGCAGGATGTACCCTTGGTTCTTGGAGATTGAAAATTCAAAGTCTGATATTCGAACGTGCGTCATCGGAATTCCATCGTCTGTATAGTAGCTGGCCCTCAACGGGTAGACTCTCCTGACTGATAAAAAGTCGCTTAGAAGCCGGCCTATAACCATGCCTCCTCTCTCGATGTAAACAATGCTTTCGGGCCTCCCGAACTTTCTGAGGATGTCAGCTGCCAGTTCCCTTGCGTACCTCTTCAGGTCCACAAACTTGAGCGCTTCGAAATTCTTCTTTTCGCTCTCGAACCTGAACAGTTCAAGCCATTCCTTGGCATTGAGGAGTATATCCTGGAGTATCCCCGAGTCTTTCAGCTTCCTCGATATTCTAACTAGCTGAGGTGGCATTAGGGATGATTCCTCCATCAGCTTGTCGTTCTGGAATAGCTCTTCAGGTGTTCCGTCAAATATCGATTTTCCCTCCTTCAATACTATAGCCCTTCTAGTGTACTCTGCTACCAGCCTCATGTCATGTGTTATGATAATCACAGTAACTCCACTGTTATTTATCTCAGAGAGCAGATCCATTATCTCGGTTGATCCCTTGTAATCCTGTCCAGTAGCTGGCTCATCCACTATGAGCATTCTTGGGCCAGTAGAGATCACACTTGCAATGGCCAACCTCCTCTTCTCACCCCTGCTCAGGGCATTGATGTCTTCGTTCACCTTGTCCCACAGATTGACCCTCTTGAGCGCTTCCTCGGCCAGAGCCTCAAATTTAGATTTCTCCATATTTGCCTTCCTGAGACCTGAATAAATTTCATCCTTGACCGTACCTTGGAGCACCTGCTGGTCTGGATTCTGGAATACATATCCCACATATCTTCTCACTATATCCTTCCCATCTTTCTTGGATATGTCCTTCCCCTCGAACGTTATATTCCCGCTCCATCCTGACAGATTTCCAGAAATTATTTTCGATATCGTGCTCTTTCCTGAGCCGTTCGATCCTACTAGAGATAGAAATTCCCCCTCATGAACCAGAAGGTTCAACCTGTCCAGAGCCTTTGTTCCGTCCTCATAATAGTATTCCACGTCCTTTACCTGAAGCTGCACCTTTCCCTTCTCTTTCTCTTTCCTGCTGACCCTGAACCCCTTGACCCTTTCCGGTGCAAGCTTTTCACCTATCTCCCCCGTCGGCCCTATAAGGTCCATCAGCTCAGGCACTTCTATGAAACGCTTTATGTCGTTCCTTGAATATATGTTCTCAGGGACGTCGATTGCAACAATTTCTCCTTTGTTCATAACCGCCACTCTGTCAGAAAGCCTCGTCAGGGTCTCCGGGTCCTGTTCAACCAATATAATGGTGATACCGCTGTCCTTCTTCATGGCAAGAATTGAGTCGATTACATCACTCTTTCCGACAGGATCGAGATCGGATGTGGGTTCGTCTAGTATCAGTATGTCCGGTTTCAATGCGAGGAAACTTGCAATTACAAGTCTCTGTTGCTCTCCGACAGAAAGCTCGTGCGGTTTCAGCTTGGATGCAACTTTGAAGATGCTCTTCATCTTTACTACTTCGAGTGCATCCAAAATTCTCTTATCCCTCTCCTTTTTGGAGAGATTGAGCTTGTTCAGGTTGAATGACAACTCCTCCATTACTGTACCTTGGGAGAGATAATTCTGGGGGTCCTGCTTTACAAATCCTATCCTTCCCTCCTTAATTTCCTTTATCGCGAATGAACTGCCTTTCTTTGATCTTGTGGACTTGACCACATTCTCTCCGAGTACCTTGACACTGCCGCTCATGTGTTCATTCAATTTATCCGGCGGCACCTTCAACTGCTGTGGAATGAGCCCGGCAATTACGTAGCATAGGGTTGACTTGCCTGATCCCGTCGATCCCGTGATACCGAATACTTCCCCTTCCCTAATTTTCAGGTTGACATTTCTCAGGGAGTATTCTTTTTTGATTCCGGTGAATGTAGGAAACTTCCAGTAAAAATTGGATATTTCAACAGCATACTTCATTTGCTTTAGGATAGCGTCTACCTAAATAAAATTGTGCGATTGTTACGCCACATGCGCCCTTTACGTTAATATATTTAATTGTTGAATATTTGATGTTGTATAATATTTGTCACCCATAGGTCATTTAGGTAGTAAAATATGTGTCAAAATTTCTAATATGTTTTACAAGAAAACGTATTTATAACAACAGTGATACATCGTACGATGGTTCAACAAAATAGCTATGACAATTCAAATCCCGCTAAGGAACCATTGACTTCTGTTGGCAGTAATTCTGGTGAAATAAGTGGGATGAAGTACCCTTGGGCAGTTTTTGTAGCCCTGGCGATGGGGATGCTAGTTTATGGCGTTGCTGAAAGCTACGGGCCTGTATTTGCGATAGGGGGCATCATTCCTGCCAAATACGCTTTCCTAGGACTGAGCCTTCCATACATTGCTGGTGGAGTCGGAGCGCTAGTGTCAGGCGGACTGGCTGATAGGATAGGAAGGAAGGGGTCCTTCATGATAACGTCCGGCATGATAGTGGTTGGCATTGCAATATACATTTTGGGGCAACTCTTTCCTAAGACTTCAGGAGCCTATCTTCTTACACTGATAATATCATTCATATTGATCGGAATGGCTGCAATAGGACTGGAGACTCCAGTACTTTCCATGATGGCTGAGGCTGTTCCCGCAAAATCAAGAGGGAAGTCACTTGTAATTGTCCAGAATTTTGGAAACATTGGAGTTGCAATTACATTCATTCCACTTCTCCTGGGGTTCTCAGCGGCTTCCAATGAGATAGCCCTTGTTCTTCTCTTCTTCGCACCCCTTATAGCTCTGGCGATTGCCTGGAGACTGATGTCAGAATCGGCTCCATGGGCAGCAATTAGGAGAAACCATGAAATAGATGTTGAAGACGCGTGGCAGGAGCAAGACGGTAAAACTGAGAAGGTGCATGTTTCTGTAGGACTGCCGATGAGATTCCTCATCCTCATCTTGATTGGCGTTGCACAGGATGTTGCCTTTGTTTATTTCTCATACGGGGTTGGATACGATTATTTCAACATAGGAATAGCGACCATGATCCCGGTTATAGGAGGTCTAACAATGGCAGTTGTAGGCGTCGTGGCTGGTCTCCTGTTCGTAGACAGGGTAAGCAGGAAATCATTCACGATATTTTCATACGGAATCCTTGTAGGATTATGGGCGCTTCTGTGGGTATATGAAGCTGTATCGGGAGCTACCACCGGCCTGCTTCTCCTAGTAGTGATGACCCTGCTCTTCCTTCCTGGGGAAATTACCTGGGCTTCCAGAGGAATGCTTGAACCAGAACTATTCCCAACGCTCAAGAGGGGAACTTACGTTTCTATAGTGAGGTTTACCGTCTGGGTCAGTGCTGGAGTGATCACTGGAGTATTGACTTTGCTTGCTGAAAGAGGTTTCTCATTCAACGGATCTGCTGCGATTGTGATGATTATCTTCGTGGTATCGCTGGCAATGACGGTGCTTTGGCAGAGGAAAGGGTTTGAGACAAAATCACTCAGCCTATCTGGTCTTGATAAAAAGCTTCCAGTTACAACTAAGGCGGCCGAAGTGAAGAAATAGACATTCAATTTCTTTTTTCCTCTTTATTTCCTAAATTTATCACTCTTTGCAACGTTGCCAATATTTTTATCTCGACAGTAATCAGAGATTTTACTGCATGAAGCTACCGATATCAAAGGATGTAGTTCAAAACAGGATTGTTCAGACCGTATCGATAGCTGAATTGCTGAGACTGATGGGTAGATCCGGGGTGTGGGTATTCATTCCCATTTATCTTCTCAAAGTCAGGACAACCCCATACATAGACATAGGGATACTCTTTGTTCTTTCTGGCATAGCTGCCGTTCCTGTAAGCATCTTTGGAGGGAATCTTATTGACAAGGTTGGGAGAAGAAAGATAGCCCTTCTCCTGCCGCCCATGCTCTCAGTTCTATTCTTTATGATGTTTATGGGAATATACTTCGACCTTTCAGTTTTATACGTCTACTCCTCTTTCGTCCTGTTTGCAGCAGTAGCAACATTGCAGTCCGTAGCGGATATGGTTATAGTGACTGATTCGACAAAAGACATCGACAGGATAGATGCCTTCAGTCTTACAAGGATAGGGGCAAACGTTGGATTTGCCTTAGGACCGGCAATCTCAGGGTTCGTTGTCTCCTATAACTATGCAATCCTTCCCCTCATTCCCCTCATTTCAGAGAGCCTTGGATTCTATCTTTACTACCGGTACATAAACTATAACGAAGCACCGCCACAATCTGAAAAGAGCCTCATATCGTTTCCAAGGGGTGACAACAGGTTCCTACTCATCTCCCTGCTACTTTCACTTGCGATGTTTACGACGGGACCATGGGCTTACATACTTAATCAATTCCTATCCAGCGTTGATTCAATCCCCAACATACTGATCGGCTTCCTTTTTGGATTGAACGGACTTGTGGTGGTAGTGATGCAGCTACCCGTAAACAGGTTGTTCTACAGGATGAATGACATGTCCAGGGTTGCTGTGGGTCTTCTGGTGTATGCAGCAACATTCGTCGTTATAGGGATAACAAGGAATATAGTCTTACTTTTCATAGACGTATTCTTCCTGACCATCGGTGAGAACATAACATCTCCGCCTTTGAACTCCATCATAGGCAGGATTGCACCTGAGGGAAGGAGGGGAGAATATTACGGAGGATTCTCACTACTCAGTAATTTCGTCAGCCCATTTACGCCTATAGTATATGAGGCGATGCTTGCATACTTCTATCACAGCCCCATACTCTTATGGGGGTATATCGGCCTGATCTGTGTTGCGCTAGCATCGGCAATACCGCTGACAAAAAGATACTGGAATTATCAGGGAGCAATAGTTTCACGAACGGACCAAGAACCGGGTGGCAAAACAGGGTAAACTGCTTCCTTCTCCACTTTCAGGAATTCAGATATATCATTTACCACTTCCTCCTTCCCCTCCCCTGGTACGATTATTACCTTCATTCCTGATATAGCGGAGATGGGTGCTGCAACAACGTACTCCCTGTTTTCATATTTCTGGAAACCGACAGCCAACTCAAGGTTCAGGTGGGTGATGTAATTCTTCCTCCCTCTGATGACCCACGCCCCCCTCGCAAGATATTCCCCAGATTCAGGTGTCTTGCTTACCTGGCTCTTTGTGACGTAGAATACTGAGCCATTCCCGATCCTTGTGTTCCATGCCTTTGACATGCACCAGGAGAACTGTGCAGCCTCCTCAATCCCTTTCTGCGTCGGTTCTTTTGTGACCTTCATGACAACAGATGGTGCTCCGTGTATGTCTGCGTGAAAATACAAGTCTTTTTCGCCCAGATACTTCTTGACTACTGAATCGTTCGATTCCGCATCTCTCCCCCCGATAACGAGGTTGCCGTCGCTTGTTATGAACCATCTGTAGTTCGTGAATACCCTCTTCACTTTCTTCAGCTCAACCTTCTCTTCCTTCCTCCTAGGTTCCATATCTACCCTGGCAAGTTTATCCTTGATCCTCTTGCTCATTGCGAAATAATTGTCTGCATTTTCACCTGCCGTCTCATTCATCTTCAGCTCTATTTCCATTCCATCATCAACGAAACTGATTGTTTCCCTTTCGTAGTCCACCTTGTACCTTTCCGGATCCTTCTTCCAATCTCCCTTCAACAAACCGTCAACTTCTGCCAGATGGCTCATTATGTACTCACCAACAACCCTCAACCTTCCCATTTCCTGAGTCATCTTCTCCACGTTTCTCTTCATGGCCTCCAGCCTGTTGTCCCCCTCCGACTCCCCGCTCCTGTAGACTTTGAGAAGTCCGTCCTCTATGCTCATTACCTCTGGTTCATCCTTCCTGCAGTAACTCTTCCATATGTAGAACTCGTCTCCATAGATGTACAGTTTACCTTCATCCGCGCTGCTGTAAAGATGAAGGATCATATCCTTTATCTTGACTATGTTGTCCAGCAGCGAAGAGTTATCCTGTGATGTAAGCCCCAGGGCGCAGATTATCTCGTCAGCATATTTTGACAGCCCTAGCCTCACGGCCAACGTCCTGACAGGGTCGCTCGTGGAATTTCCTATTGCTGCTGAGAAGTCGAATTCTGTTGATTTAAGGTCTATGTACTGGGGGAATTCGTATCTCTCCCCAACCTTCAATATCCTGCCCCTCCTCTTACCCGGTTTGCTTGAATAGATGACCAGGCCTTCCTGCAGAACAAAAACGTTTCCTCCTCCCATCATTTCAATGACAACCGTCTTAGGCCCCTCAATTAACAGCACCCTGTCAGTGCCAAGTTGCCTTATCCTGTACACTGGCGAATTTTCAACCGGAAGTGAGTTCTTCTTTCCTTCGATCTCGTTTTCCTGGGATAGGAAGAGGAATTTTCCATCTACAAAGTGAAGGTATACCGAGTCGATCCCAGACTTCCTCAGCTTGAATGAAACTCCGTTGTCCCCCTGGTAGTTCTTCTCTATGAAGCCTCCTTCAAATTTCTCGAGGTATTTAGCAAGTGACATCACTTCTGCAAAAGATATAGTCCCCTTCATTCAGAGTCTGATCTCCGCACCATCGTTGTAAGGTGCCAAGGCACGAATTTTTTCTGTCTTCAGTCCGCTCTCTCTAAGTGCCCCGTGGACGGCCTGAATAGCAAGCTGCGGTGTATTGTTCACTTTTGATAGGTGGGCAAGAAGAACGGGAGTATCTTCATTCACAGTTTTCCTGAGTATCCTTGCTGTCTGCTGGTTTGACAGGTGCCCCCTGGCTCCGCTTATCCTCCTTTTGAGCATGTCAGGATATGGACCCTTTTCAAGCATTAGTGGGTCGTGATTCGCCTCTATCAGGATTGCATTGCATTCTCCCACTCTCTTTTCCAGCAACGGATTGGACTCCCCCAGATCTGTAATCACGGACACTTTCCTGTTTCCGTTGTGTATAAAATAAGCCACGGGATGCCTTGCATCATGTGCAACTCTCACTGCTTCCACTGTAAGGTCCCCTATCTGTGTATCTTCCCCTTCCTTTAAAAAATTGTCCAGCTCCACGCCCATCTCCTGATATCCTCCGTATCCGCCTCTCCTCTCAACGTATATGTCGGAAGTCTCGTACGTGCCGTAAACAGGAACCTGGAATGCTCTCCTGAAACTGTGCACACCCGACGCGTGGTCTGAGTGGCCGTGAGTTATGAACAGTGCAGCAATCTTCTTTGGGTCTATGCCCTTGCTTTGCAGGGCTGCATTGGTCTTCCTGACTGAAATACCCATATCGACCAGGATGCATGTGGTGCCGCTGCATATTAGGGTGGAATTTCCAGAGCTGCCGCTTGCCAAAGAAGTTATCATCATGTTATTTTACTGAAATCTGAATACAAACTCATTTAAATCGATTAGCTTGCCATCGCATCACTCAAGTGACCTGAGGCTCTTGAAAGTTGAGTTCCTACTCTCCATTGCTCCTGAAAGCTTCTATCAAAATATAGGATATCTTTTCGAAGAGATTTGCCTCACTTCTCATTTTACCGTTTTCCTTTGATCGTTTCGCTTTAATTTCATGATGTTGTGAAACCTTCTTTGAACCTGTCATTGATAGCAGAATGGAAGTTGATATTTGTATATTGTCGTAATTATATTTAATTAGCTCGCTGAAAAATGGCCATTATTCTCATAATCGCAGATTTTTACCTATTTTTGCAACCGGTCTTTCATGTGCCCGGTTTGGTCAGGATGATGCATCTTTCTAATGATTAATTCAGGAGCCAGTTCAACTGAAAGATTATACTTAGTAAAAAGATTGAAGCATCTGAGGGTGAATATCAGACAGCGTTGAAACAAACAAATATTGGTGCATGATGTCTTCCCAGCCACGGCTTTACGAGCCAATAATTAGCGCAATGCTTGATTTCATATATCAATCCTTGCACCATCTTTAGTACGTTTGTACTTTTTATAATACGTATTTACGTCCGCGATATCTTTGCCACTAACGATTGATTCCGTGGGCAATATGGATGACCAACCTGGGCCGCTCAGATAGATTTCTTTATGATCCGGATACGCCACAACATCTTTCTCATTATACCTTGGATCTGGCCTGATCTCCATGTCCAAAACTGTAACTGTTTCTCCAAGGTCCGCAAGAATCTGGGTAGAATTGTCAGGTCCCCTGACTTTACCTATGAGGTCGCCAGATTTTATTTCTATCATGCTGTCGTTAAACCTTAGATGCCCTTTCCCCTTAAGTATCAAGTAATATTCGTCTATTGCAGAGTGGGAATGAAGTCTGGCAGATACACTGCCTGGCGGTATATCTTCTACTCTGGCAAACATCCTCGATGGTCCTAGGAGTGGGGTAAAGAATCTCTCTGACATTCCTCTGTCGTTCCTGCTGAGATTGACCTCTGCGCCTCTTGGCTTCTCAAAAACGTTAATTATCGGCAGAGCGTAGAGATTTTTGTTTCTGTCATCGTCAAGATAAATTTCAGGTGACCATAAAGAACACAACCTAACAATGAAATCGAGACCTTCAGCAGTAATTGGTGGCACAACAATGTGGACCTGACCCTCGGAATCTGCCTTAAGGTTCCCGCACCTCCTAGCCAAAGCATCCCATAGCCAATTAGCAATGGGTATTGCATTTCTACCATGACCTTTGGGTACATCACCAATACTTGACGGAAGAAATAACTTCCACGCAATATCCAACCTAATAAAATTTGGAGGATACTCTCTATCTGTGACCTGCTCAATTATTATCATATTATACAAATAAGACTATTAACTTAATTTTTTCTTCAAGGTTTTGTTGAATGATAAAGCAATCAGTGAATGAAGAAGAAGCGGTGGGACCATCTTGGCAATTGTAGCGGCTTGCCTTACTATGAGAACCCCTTGATACTACTGCTGTTGTCCTGCGAAATACATTTCGGGAAATACTCCATCGAGATATTACTGCTTTTCAGGAGAGACAATATTACCTTTCCGCGTTGAAATGATTCCAACGATAAAAGTAATAACAAACAAGGCGAACAACAGGTCGTATAGGCCAGGGATGTAGGACAGTGACCCTGGATATTTTGAAATACCGAACAGGTAGGTAGCGAACTGGGATGCCGTTTTGAACCCAACCTCGGAATAGAGTGCTATATCACCAATCAGGAATAGTGCGATCAGTATCGCACCAACGCTTCCAACTAGCCCAAGCTTCCTGCTTCTGGATGCAAGAAGTATTCCACCTCCAATGAGCGAAACTACTGCTATTACTAGCATTCCGTACCAATGAATGAAATACGGAGATTGGATACCAAAGTCCGTCTGCAAATTCTTATCTGTAAACAGGATCGTCAGTGCAACTATGAAAGCTAAAATGAACAATGCCCCTTCGGCCTTTAGGTTGTAGGAGTTCTTTTGCGGTTCTGACACATATTCTCATTGGAATGTTGATATTTATAGTTTCTTAACATTTTTAATTTAACTTAATTAAAATTCTCAAGCCCTTTGAAAAGCTCAGTCCGTGGTAGGTAGAATTCCAAAGCTTCCTCCCGCATACTTATATAAATAACATTTAGTTGTATCCTATAAGTTTGGAGAATAAAATGTCGAGCGACAGTCTCAAGTTGTTATTAGGAAAGGATGCAGTCGACCTTGCATACGTAGAGGACGGAGATAGTATTTTCCTAATTTCGAGTGGTAACAACTCCAGATGGCCATCAAGGGTATTGAGAGAAGGGAAAGCAGTGGTTGAAATCGAGGGTCAATCATATGAAAGGGGCGCAATATTGGTATCCGAACTTCGGGAAAAGGAAAGGATCCTCGGCCTTATGTCCGAAAAATACGGGAAAGATAGAACTGGCAGATGGTTTTCTCCATCTTCCAAGATCATAGAAATCAAAGGTTCTCCACCTGACCCTTCCAAAACAGACATATATTCTAATTGGCTGGAGGCGGAATTTGATTCAATTGCCAGCAATTACGATGAACATATTTTTGGAAATGAAGTTAACTATTTGCTAAGAGAAAGATCCCTAATACTAATGGAAAGGGTATTCAGTAGTCCGTCCAGACTACTGGAAATTGGCTGTGGGACTGGAACAGAGACAATAGAACTTCTCAAGAGAGGACACCATATTGTCGCTACTGATGTATCATCAAAAATGCTAGATATAGTTTCGCAAAAAGCAAAGAGAATAGGCCTTGAATCTCAACTTACAACGATTAAGTTAAATGGTGAACAATTGGAATCCCTCATACCGACATACGGAAAGAACGCTTTTGATGGAATTTATTCTACTTACGGAGCAATCAACTGCATTAGAAATTTAAATAATATCGCTACAAAGCTTCATTCACTTCTAAATTCTGATGGGAAACTTGTCTTTGGGATATATAACAGGTACTGCGCTCCCGAGATCGTGGGATATCTTGCAAAATTCAAACCTAAATCTGCGTTCAACAGACTGAAAAACACTGCCCCAGAGGGAGAATCAAGATTCTGCATTGATGTGTTTGCCTATTCTATGCCAGAGGTCATGAGAATGTTCAGTTCACACTTCAAATTGGTTTACAGGGAAGGTGTTCCAGTCATAATACTTCCCTCTAACTTTGTAAGATACGTTAGAATGTTCAACGGAAGAATGGATACGCTTAAAAGATTGGATTACTGGCTTGGGAGACGATGGCCATTCTCGATGCTCGGGGATCATTTTCTCATGGTCATGAAACCTTTGAGCTTAGACAATTGAGTTATTTTTCTCCTCAATTAGGGCTTTATGAATTGCGTTAATTTCATAGTTTAAGTTCTCTACTACTTTATCTCCGACAGGTCTGCGCTGAAATAGAACGCCCAATCTTGATGCAATAAAGAGGTATGAACATCTCTTAGTATCTACTCCAAGGCAAATTCCACTACCTGAAAATAAGTACTTAATAGCGAATCTTTCTGAGTAAATTTTCATTATTACTCACCTCCATTGCCTCTTGATATAGAACTATCTGCTCTGAAACTCCTAGACCACTTCTCAGGCTCTAGAAATCCCCTCATTAATTTTGCCTGGAATATTGGAATATATAGAAAATTCCTGAAATTCCTTGAATTGCTCAAAAGAAGGAACACGACTATCATTGAGTATATTACCTCCCTTGGGCTTAGGCCAGAAGTGATCCGTACCCATGATCCCTGCCACTCCGGCCAATTCTTATTTTTTCTGCTCTCTGGATTATGAACATTAGAAGCAGGGACATACTTAACCTTTAGACCATTTTCTCTGAAAAATTTCTGAATAAAGTATGTCTCCCTACTCATAACATAGCCGGGTATGTTGACCTTTTCTATTATTGCCCTCTTAAACAGTGTCATTCCTAGAGGCAAACCGTAAGAAAATTTGTGTCCAATTGACATTCCTACCACAGCACCAACATTCTCATTTTTCATGAGTTCTGAAGCAATTTTAACAAAATCTGACCTTTTAACTGTAATATCGCTGTCCACAAACAGGATCATATCCGTAGTAGTATTTTCAATACCTAACGTCGTAGCTTTCCCAAGACCCTCATTCTCTAAGAATACTTCACAGCTATACCTTTTTGCAATGTCCAGAGTATGATCTTTACTATAATGGTCAATTATTAGTATTCTATTAGCCGGAACATAGTCGGTTACGCTCTTCAGGCAATTCCCTATTGTAGATTCCGAGTCAAAAGTTCTGATAATCACGTCGACCTTATTCTCCATTTTGAGCCTCCAAAGACCGCAGCAGGGATTTCCCCTTAATGTAGCCATTCATGCTTGGTCTTAGTGTTACAAAAGAGAATCTTAACTCTTTCTGTCATTTGATTACTTATAATGAGCAAGTTCATGCTTTTGTGGTTTTTCTGCGTTTATATCTCATATCTGGATTAAGACTTAGTTATGAAAGACTGGAAAAACCCTATTGGCAACTGTTAACGCTTGTGATCTGTTCACTAACCTTGTGGGTCTTCTTCTACAATCTTTGCATCATTTGGCAGGAATGTTAGGTCTATTATCCCGTCATCCACTGTTCCAACAAAACCGCAATTAAGGCAATTTAGATTGTCAGGGATTGCGTTAACATTTAGCTTTCCTCCACATGAAGGGCAATGCAGTATTTCGCTGTAATCTAATAATTGAAGACTCCCGTTCCCACCTTTCTTAAGTAGGTAAAATGTGGATGGGAATATTGGAATGTATCTGAAAATGACTCCAGCATTAAGCAAACTACGAGTGGGTAGATAACCCAGTAAAGAATAATCTTCTAGACCGCTAGAAATTCTTGCAATCTCTTTGAAACCACTAGCAACAAACAACCGCTTCACGTATGATCTCTTGAACGAGAAAGTTGGATAAGACGCAGGATGAACCTGAGCTACATTTTTGGTAGAAAAAGTTACACTTTTTGCTCTAGAACCCCTTTTACCACTAAATGAGCCCCTATATTTTAGATCATCAATAAGAGTAGCTAATGAGGGCTTAGGACTTATAGATATCAAAAGATGCCCACCCGTGACAAGAACCCTTGAAAACTCATCTAGAACTTCAGAAGGTTTTGATACAAAATTGAATACCCTGACAACCACGATGGAGGAAAATGAATTACTACCAAACGGAAGATGGAATAAGTTCGATGACACATGTAGAGACTTTTCTTTGTGAAATTTTTTCTTAACTTCCCTTAAAAATGACTTATTTATGTCGGTAGCCACATATTCATCTGAATAATTCTGAATAATGCCCGACAATCTGCCATTGCCTGGACCTATTTCGAGAACTCTGCGACTATCCATCTCCTTCAAGAATACAGACAAGATGTTCTTCTCCAGCAGATCAACCTTATCCCTCCCCTTCCACAATTTATTAAAATCAAGTTTCTCGAACTTACTGACGATTTCTAATTCCTCTGAATCTTCTTCTTTTGGGCCCTTCACATTTCACCAGCTATCTACTACAGATACCAGTGCCATATGGAATTTTTGTTTTCCCTAAAATTGAACTCTTCTTAAGCCTCAAGAAAGATTATTAACCTTCATTACGTCGTATTTCAGTATGATTACCCCCGTAAGAGCTAAGGGAGAGTGTTGGAGACCCTCGGCATTTGAAAATGAAAAGGATAAACCATTCCTTCCTTCTAGTAAACCAATTGCTTATGGCATATTACATCTTTTCAACAGTATTCCCCCTCAACAAGAATAGAAAATGCAGAAAGAAAAGTCAACTTCAGGAAATCGCAGGAAACTCTTCTACTTAGGTATAGTTGTAGCGGTCTTACTCTTTAGCATTTCTTATACACTTTCATTGAACGAACCTCCACAGGAAGTGAACCAGTATTCTTTCAACAGCGGCTCCTTGAGTGTCAGTCCATCTGTCATTTATTTCCACGATTTTCTGTCTTACAGCCCGTCCATACTTGTTTCAGTGACTTTGGGCCAAAGCGCTGCAGTCGTCCAGACATATGCATATCAGGAGTCGCCTTCTAACCACATACTTTTCAATGAGACGTTTCATAATGTATCATTCTTCTCCTTTTACGTAACCCTTAACCCTTCTGGGAATCAGCAGATAGAGAATTTCAGCGTATCTATAAATGGACAGATCGTCAATGCTTCTGTAAGAGTTGAGAGCAGTCCATACCCACTGATCGGTGAGGTCAGTCTTCTTTCCTCCTTTGTACTATTCATGCTGGGGCTATATTTTGCCCCGTTCAAATCCAAATTATGGATAGTTCCTATTTCCATTTCTTACCTTGCATTTGCAGCGCTCCTTGGTCAGCGGTACGACATGTTTTTCATGATATCTGGAGGTCTCCATCTACTCTCAGGAGTGAATCCATTCATAAAGTCTGCAAATTTGCCAGGGACATTAAAGTGGACTTATCCGCCCTACTACCTTATCTGGTCTACAGTATCGGATTTCCTGTCTGGAACGCTGACCCATACCCCTATCCCAAATCCCTCGTCGCTCATCTTTCCTGAGGTGAGGTTAGGAAACTACTACGATGCATGGCTTGGTTTTGTTCCTGGCTCCCTTCCAGTATATTACCTTCTTGCCAAGCTCCCAATGATCCTGTCCGTACTTGGAGTCTACTACCTTCTAGTAAGGAAGTTCGAGTTACGGTATAACCTGACAAAACTGTGGCTCCTCAATCCATTTGTGATACTGATAGGGGTTGTATGGGGGCAACTTGACGTAATCGCAGCCTTCTTCATGGTGCTGTCAGTATATTACATGGTGAAGGGGAGAAGTGGTATGGCAATCCTTGCATCCACTCTAGGTTTCTGGGTAAAGATATTCCCAGTTTTTATAATCCCTTTCATATTGATAGAGAGCAAGCATAGGCTGAGAGACCTGGGAATAGCAGTAATTTCCTCCGTGCCTGCTTTGTTGATTTATTTCTTCTCTGGTAACTTTGTACAGGAAATGGAAGTAATGATCTACAGCAGATCCGTCCCAACTTTCAATGGAATTTTCAATGCACAGGGATTGTCATGGCAGGTAATTGTTTCCAGGCTTGGTGTTGAACATTTCCCTCCACTGTTCCTCTACCTTTTCCTCCCATTTCTTGTTGTACTCTGTGTAGTCTATTATTACAAGAGAGGGAATATTGTAAATTATGTAATCATGGAATTCCTGTTTTTCTTGATTACGTACAACTATGCAGACCCCCAATATCTTATAGTCCTAATCCCGCTGTTCCTGATAAACAGGGACCTTTGGAATTACATGGTATTCTCCGTATATCCTTTCGTTTTCGTGATTCTTACGTATTCATTTGCATATTTCGTTGTCCCAAGCCTTTCATTCAACTATTTCTCTTCTCCCCTAGGCCAACAGGAAGCACTTAGGACATGGATAACATCTTCTAATCTCTTCATCTTCCCCCTGACAGCCGCTTTTGCAGTAAGCGTGATAGTAACGATGATCCTAATAACCAAGGGCAGACAACTCGATTTTCTTAAGAATACAATATTTTCAAGATGAAACTGCTGAATTGATGGAGCCCTCTTGTCAATATATTTTGTAATTTGCAGGACTGGAGGTAGGCTGAGCTGCTGCGTCATTCAGTATATGCCTCGCTCTTGAGGTATCTTTCGTTCAGGACTTTGTATTTCTCCGTATCAAAATAACATGAATGAAGGGAGAATACAGTATTGAACATTCCCTCCCCCCTCTTCGGATTTAATTTGCTTACCACAATGGCTCTTAAGTTAATCCAAGTTGCAACAAAAACAAAGGAAAGGAATTCAACGGGGCTGAACACTGAATTCTTCATTGACTTGTTCTCTTCTGCCTTATGCTCCTTTTCATTCAATCTTTTCAGTATAAGGCTGGACCTTCTTATGAGTGTGTTGAAATATGGCTCACCTGATATCGGTATGACCTTTGTGGAATCCCTTACTGCTAACCCGTCCTTTAGATTGGTGAAGTAAGGGACGGCATAGGCATCGTCCATGCATAGGGATAAACATAGATCGTTGAAACGGTAAATCCTCCTGAACAGCAGGATCTCGAGTATGGATGTCCACAACCTGTTAGTCTTTGCTATAAGGAAAATGTCTATGTCGTCATCCTCCCTGGGCTCGTAGGAAACTGAACCGCTTATACCAATGAAGAGTGAGTTCCTTGTATTGATCCTGGAAAAGAACTCCCTCGCCTCCCTTATCTTTCTATCCCTCGCTGTTTCCATTCAGATTGCATTCTCCTTGAACAGGCTACGATACTGACTTAGTTCAGTTATGTATCGAGGTATCAAAAGATTCTCCCTGCCTATCTTTGATTCCCCCCAGTGCCTAGAATCGAAATAATACGGCATCTCAACAAACTGCCTGTCTACATTGTTTGCAATTATTGGAATAAGGATCTTGTAACCCCTGCGATTTCCCAAGCTGGTGAAAAGCCTCTCATAAGGAATCACAACTTTACTGCCAATGGCGAAGAAACCTGATATCGGGTCCCTGAAATTTCTTGTTTGCGGGACGATCAAGTGGCATAGGGATATTGCCATAGATGTAGCGGAAGTCCTGTAGGGGTTCCTCTTGTTGATAGAGCTCCCAGCTACAAATCTGCTCATGACGACAGCATCAATTCCTTCTCTGATTCTGCTTATCATGTTTGGTATAAGCTCTGGAGGGTGTTGAAGGTCGGCATCCATAACCACCTTTATTTGCCCACTGGATTCCTTCAATCCTTTCAAATTAGAGCTCAGTAGGCCATTTCTGCGTGAATTGATTATCACCTTGAGGGAGCTGTCCCTGCCAGAAATCTTCTCGAGGAGTTCTGAAGTTCCATCACTGCTGTTGTCATCGACGACAACGATCTCATATGGGACCTTTGGAAGCGCATTGTGGACTCTCTCGATTAGCTGCAATATATTTCCCCTTTCATTTAAGGTGGCAGTAACTATACTTAGAGAAATACCGGAGCCCACATATAATAACTTAAAGCCAACTTAATAACTTTTTCCTTGCTTAAAGTACATTCCATCTACAGATTTCTGTAACCCAGTCAAGAAAATCTTTTATCTGTACGCATCTGCTTTCTATTATGATAAATGTTTCCAGGGTCTATGTCCCTTCGATAAGGGAAAAAGGGTACAGGATCCTAGTTGATAGATTGTGGCCAAGGGGTATATCAAAGGAGAAACTCCGGCTAGATGCGTGGATGAAAGACATCGCCCCTTCCGATGAGCTTCGAAAGTGGTATTCTCACGATCCGAAGAAATGGAATGATTTCAAAGTTAGATACTTCAAGGAGCTTGATAAGAATCCAATGACAAAGGAACTTCTCGAAATTTGCAAGAATGGAGATGTGGTTTTCCTTTATTCGACAAAGACAGAGGAAATCAATAATGCGGTTGCACTGAAGCTGTATGTAGAAGAGAAACTGAAGACCCAGGGGAAGAAGAAATAACCGCCCTCAGGAAAAATGGTGATACTGCTGCAATGGATTTGATTTTCTGCTTAGATGCTTGTATTCTTTGAATATGCCCTCTTAAATTTTTAGACCAGCCCCATGCATAAGGAACTAACGAATGAAAGACTACCCTCGGAAAATTTTACTTACTGGCTTATGCTAATGTCTTGTTATTGGAGAGGAAGCTTTCAATCATAGAACCCTTCCTGAGGCCAAAGATTTAAGAATGGCATTTAGCGTTTAAGGAGAAAATTCTTAGGTTGAGATTGTATCTTCATTCGGTATGCTATCTCAACTAGCAGAATTGTTTGATGACCCCAAAACAATCTCAAAAATTCAAGTGAAACTTCCATACCTCTTCCAGATAGCAGAGTTAGATAGCTCTAGAGCTGGAAAGGTTGGAATGGAAGTAGGCTCGGTTAGGGAGAAAATCATCACTGCTTTCCTAATCTATAAGTTTGGAGTAACCAACATTGACAACAATATACCCATAACTGAAGCTGAGGTGGATGTGAAAGTTTTTGGCTCACCAATATCTATCAAGACAGTCACGGGTAAAAAGGCGAATGGAGTTAAACTTATATGGACAGTTGACCCCACCAAAGCGAAAGAATTTCTCAATAAATATAAACCCAGTTGCGATATGCTATTTGTGCAAGTCAATTGGGAAGGCGGAAAAGGTGGATTCTATTATATTACTAAGGAAACTCAAATTAAGCATTTTATCAAATTTGGACGAAAGGGTTACATAAAATTACCAAAGGTGGGCACCAATCCAAGGGGAGTGGAAATTGCTAATGAAGCTCTTGAGGCTCTTTTGACCGACAAAGATACAAAGGCCATTCCAATAGTGTGGAAGAAACAAGAACTCAACTATAACGTATATGACAGATGGGTAGAATTCTGGGAGAAAGATTAGATGCAGGGGAAAGACAAAAAGGGAGGATCCGAGACAAGTTCATTTGGAAGTCCAAGCAGGTTTAATCATGACTCCTCAAAATTCTATGCGGGAAAAATATACGAAGGCTTGCCGAAACAAAAGGAAGATTTGGATTTTACGGAGAACTCTTTACCTGCTAGCACTATTGATAAATTATTTTGCAAATCTTCAGAGCATATGGAAGAGCTATCGGACAAGAGCATTCATTTAATGGTTACATCACCTCCCTATAATGTTGGAAAACTTTATGACAAGGAGCTAACTCTAAAGGAATATAGAGATTTTTTATCAAGCGTGTTTAGAGAAGTTCATAGAGTACTCGTTCCTGGCGGTCGGCTTTGTCTAAACATAGCAAACCTAGGGAGACGACCATATCTGCCACTTCACTCGTACATCATTAGAGACCTAATCGATATTGGATTCCTCATGCGAGGAGAGATAATATGGGACAAGGGAGCGACTGCAAGTTCGTCTGTTGCTTGGGGTACTTATTTATCTGCAAAGAATCCTGTTTTGAGGGATTCACATGAATATATACTTGTGTTTTCCAAAGATTCTTTTACTAGAGGAGTGAAGGAGAAAATGAAGTCTACAATGACCAGAGAAGAGTTTATTGAGTATACCAAGAGCATTTGGTCTTTCAACGCTGAATCGGCTTCTAAGATTGGGCATCCTGCTCCATTCCCGGTGGAACTTCCTCTCAGGTGCATCAAGCTTTTCACCTTTGAGGAAGAAGTAGTTCTAGACCCATTCATAGGAAGTGGAACTACAGCAATTGCGGCCTTAAGTTCAAATCGCCACTATGTAGGATATGACAATGACCCTGAATACATCAGGTTGGCTGAAAGACGAATCCGTGAATTTCTAGATAGGAGCAAGCAGCAAACTTTTGATATAAACACCACTTAGAATGCTAATAGAGAGTGATCTGTTCCCCTCGAATTCTTCACACTTTTAGTTACTTTTCATATAGTTTCGCCTCCGATCCCTTCACAGACTTCTCCTTTAACTCCTTGTTCCCTCTGAGTTCATTGAAAATGTGATCTCTCCAATGATGTCTCCGGAATTAGACATATATGTTGCTACGCTCTCCTTTTCCCCTAAGTCTATCCTTACGGCATAGTCAGTCTTGTTCTCCATATTAACTATTCAATCAAAGCATTAGACCTGAGAAGAAATAAATAGTACGTCAGATTGATTGATATTATGGCAAGCGAGAGTTTACCTAAAGGGGTTCTCGGCTTTTGGGGAATAGTTTTTCTTTCCGTCGTTGCGATTTTTCCGGGCAGCATATACATTATTTCGTCTACTACGGCACTAACCTTTGCGGGTGAGGCAGCACCATTAACTTTTGTTCTAGGAACAATCCTGATGTTTTTCAACGTAATTGCGGTTTACATATTTTCAACAAAAGTTGTAAATGCAGGCGGATTTTATAAATTCGTGCAAAAGGGTACGAATAATTCTGTCATATCCAGAACTATAGCGTGGGACCAGTTCATTGCTCAAATGACGCCAGTCATAATATCATCCACGGTCTTCGGATGGCTCATACCGGTAACAGCTAGCACCCTCTTCAATGTAACCCTTCCGGCTTTTATACCATTCTTGGCCAGCATTTTAGTTGTTGTATACGTGTTTCTTCTAAGTTACTTCGGAATTAAACTATCTGCCATTATAGCGATGATTGTTGGGGCAGCACAGTTCATTTTCATTACCGCAGCGGGCATACTCATTGTAGCACATTCCCATTACAACACTTTGGGTACTTTTAACATAGCTAACTCGAGCGGGGGGCTAAGTGGTTTCTTCATAGGTATGGTAACTGGTCCGCTGACTGCGTACATAGGGTATTCTGCAGTCGTTCATTTTAGTGAGGAGGCAAAATTTTCCAAAACCACTATGAAAAAGGCAATAATAACCTCCATCCTTATTGCTGGAGTTTTTGAAACGTTCTTAATGTATGCCATAACAGTCGGAGTACCGAGGTCAGGCCTTGCAGCATTAGCAGGCACTTACGCACCTGCATTACTGGTGACCGCGAAGTTCGTCGGCGTGGGATTTGCACTGGTAGTTCTAATCGTAGCCCTTTTGGGTCAGATAACATCCCCCATGACATTTGGTAATGCCGCAGAAAGAATCCTTTATTCTCTTAGCCGGGACGGAATCCTCCCCAAGTCTCTTTCAAAGATACATCCAAAATATGGAAGCCCAAGCAGGGCATCAACTGTCGTTCTAGTTTTTGCACTGGCTGCCACCATTATCACTCAAATTCCCCTTGTACTTCACTATGGGGTTCTGACAGGATTTTTCTATGCCGTTGTCATCTGGGCGACAATCCTAACTGTGACAAACCTGATATATCACGTAGCGGTAAATCAATCCCTTGCTTTCCTGACACACAGATTGAAAGAACTCAACGTGCTAAAACACATAGTTGGACCCACAATAGGAACCATATTCATAATTATAATCTTCTATTACACTTTCCTTGGGATAGCCTTCCCGTTCGTACTTGCAGCACCCATTGTGGTAATATGGATTTTGATAGGACTCTTAATTGCATATAAGAGACGTAATGTGCCACTGACTGAGAGTGATCTTGACCAGAAGACGCCTTCAAATTAGTTATTTTTAATTATTTTTTCCACTTTATTTATTCCTTGGTCAGGCAATTCGTTAAGCTAGGAATAATTCAAGATGAGAGTTGTATCTTCACTACTGCTGTGAACCGGTAATGCCATTTAGACTGTACTAGATATTTTTCTCCTTCTTAGCCAAAATGTGGTAAAAGTTTAATCAGATCATCAGACCCTACTTTCGTTGTACTCATGAAATACGTCCCCATCTTTCGACACTTCCATGTTAACATGCAGTTATTAAGATACAATGTATAATGCATAACAAATGGTGGATTCCCTCAAAGATTGAAGCCTCAGTTCTTGTCGCTGAGTCTGTCTATATAAGACCTTACGGATTTCAAGACTTTTCTTATAAGAAAGTGAATGCAGTACAGGTAAAATCTTCCATTTTTAGTATGGGGCACAATTAAAAAAAAGTAGAGGAGTTGCCCGCGCTTTGTTTAAGGCCGTCATATATCCTTGAACAGATTTCATTCTCCCTTACCCTCTATTTTTGTTCCCAATTTCAAACGAGCGCCATTTATACCGAGCAACCTAGTCATCATTGAATATTTTTCTTAATTGGGATTAGGATACTACTGGAGGATGAGGCTTTTACATCCCAAACTTTCTGTCTTTTATATTACTCTTTAAAATTTAAATTTACGAGAAATGCCTTATTTTGGCCTTTATAACAAACTGCAAAAAGATTAAAGGGCTGATTAAAGGTAAATAAGTGTAGTCTTAGAGGTATGTGAGTTTAGCTAATGGAAATTGCGTAACAAGATTACTTTAGCTATGCAATGCTTCAATGGCCTCGCGGAAATTCTGCCCCCTCTCACACTATGCTGATAAGATATTGATGGAATGAACTCATTACATTTTTAGCATATTTGAGTAGGTACCTTGCTAATAGAATATTCTGACTATGCGTGAGATTTGCTTGTTTATTAGGGCTACCTGCTCCTTTATATTCTTCTGCACAATATAAAGACCAACATCTAACTCATTGAAATAGTGAGGCTATCTTTCCTGCGCCTCACTTCATTGATTTGTAGAACCTTCGACTATAGGTATATCCGTTTTCAGTTTAGCTCTTTTTTCTGAACTTTTCCGTTCTTTATAACCAGCACAATATTTTCTGGTCTCAAAAGCGATATGTCGGTTGTGGGATCTCCTCTCACGGCTATCATATCTGCAACTTTGCCTTTTGATAGAAAGCCCAGTTCTGGCCTACCCAGACATTCGGCTGAGATTGAAGTGGCAGATTTTAGTGCTTCCAGAGGGCCAACATACTTAGAAAGCAGTAGTGCCTCAATGTAGTTATTGCCATGAGGTTCGTTGTCAGATCCTACGTAATCCGTTCCGGTGGCTATCTTAACTCCGGAGTTGAACGCAATGTTGACCTCCTTCTCGAGGTGCCTCTTTATGATCTCGTCGCGGTAAGGATTGACATCTTCTCTCTTCCTGTTGTAAACTGCCAATGTAGGTACATAGAAAATTTTTCTCTTCAGCATTTTCTCAGCAGCTTCTTCGGTCAGACCAAGACCATGCTCAACGCTATCGAACCCTCCCTCTATTGTGTTATCAATTGCAGATGCGCCATAAGCGTGGGATGCGGCCTTTAGACGTACTCTATGTGCCTCGTCAGATATTGCCTGCAACTCTTCTGTTGTGAGTTCGTCTTTTATCAACCCTCCGCCGACAAAACTAGTGGACGCATAGACCTTTATGGATTCTGCTCCATTCCTCAAGTTTTTCCTAACAGCCTTTCTGCATTCCCATGGACCGTCGCAGTAATAGGAATAGGAGACCCTAGCAGCTGTTTCCAGGTCTAACATTTTGGGATCATCATTCCCCCCAGTTTCCGCAAGTGAAAACCCCGATGAAACAATTCTTGGGGAGTAAAGAATACCTGCCTTTTCTGCCTTACTCATGCCCAGGGAAACCTTGTCTCCCATGGTCCTGACAGTCGTAAATCCTGCATTCAGCAACCTGCGAGCATCGTTGACGGACCTGATGGTAAGGAGAACATCGGACGTAGTTACCCAGTCTAGGAGAGAATAACTAGCAGTACCAAAGAAATGCATATGGGTATCAATTAATCCTGGCAGGAATGTAAGTCCTTTGTATTTCTCTTCAACGTTCTTTACATCTTCAATATATTCGATTAACCCAGAGGTTTCATCAATTTCTATTTCTGCATTTTCCCACAAACTTACGCCATCAAATATCCTTCCACTGTAGCGCATGCCAAAAAAGCGCGAAGAAACTTATATACTTTTATCATCCCTTTCTGAAAATTGCTATTGGTAGCCAGAAACCTCAATACGAAGAATGGGAATACTCAGACGAGGGTGTGTTAACACGATAGTCGCAAGAGCACAAGATGAATTTCTGTACGATGAAAACGGCAAGAGATATCTTAATTTCGCGGAATCCACTAATGTTTTGGGACATAGAAACCCCGAGGTAATGAGAGTAATTAAACGATACCTCGAAGATGGATTCATTCATTATCCTTTGACTATTTCATTTCCAAGAATAGCAGAAAAGGTTATCGAGAAGATGGAAAGAATTTCAGGAATTGATCAGGGCGGATATGTCTTCACTTCGTCGGGGTCTGAGGCTTGTGATGTCGCAGTGTCAGTAATGTCAGATCTTGGTCCAGTAATCACTGTAGAAGGAGGATATCCTGGAAATATTGGCCAATTTATCAGAAAGAAGGTAACTGATAGGTCAATTTACGGCTACGATTTTGAGATACCATTCCCCTCTTCCGATTCCGTGCTAAGCAGTATTGAAACGATGATAATGAGAGGGGCTAAATCCATTATGCTAGAGCCTCTGCAAGTTGAGGGAGGTCTAAGGAAAGTCTATGATAGTTTCCTGAGTGACATAAGGAGGAATTTTCCAGAGCTGATAATCTGCGTGGATGAGTGTTACACCGGTTTCGGAAAGACAGGCAGGTTCTTCTCATACCAATGGTTTAACGTGAAACCCGACATAGTGGTAGTGGGAAAGGCAATCGGAGGCGGACTTCCGCTTGGTCTGACTATCATTGATGATGATGTGAAAAAAAGGAGTTCAATATCGGGGATATTCAGAAATGGTGCCTTTGGGTCATCTGCAGGAAATATTCTAGCTCTTAACGTTGCCGACTACATTATATCGGTTGTCTCCTCTAAAGAGTTTCTAAAGGGAGTTGAACTCAAGGGTGAGCTGTTCGACAACATCCCAGGAGATAAGTTCAGGAAACGAATGAGGGGAATGGGTTTGATACGGGGAATAGGATTCGACAGTAATGCTCAGGCATCAGAATTCTCGCGCTTAATATTGAACAAGGGCATATTTGCTACCCCCATGAATGATGCAATCAGGATTTCTCCACCATTAAACATAAATGAAAACAATCTTTCTACGGGAATCAAGGAGATAGAATCATCTCTATAAAATGATAACAATCACTAGAGGGACTTTGCCTAAATCCAACCTCTTACCCATTCCTTCATATCCTGATTGTCAATTTCCAAGAAAGGAATGCTCAGATAATGCCTAAGTTCTGTCCTTCTAGAGTGCCCCATCGGTAGGGGAGGTGAGATCGGACATTAGGGGTAGTAAACTTTCGACCAGGATGTATAAGTCTTCTCTATGCTTCTTGCTGTAATCTAAGTAGGATCGAATCTCGGTGAGGTCTAAATCACCTTCTAACCCTTCCTCTTCAACATCTGATCAAACTTCCCTTCAAGGAATGGATACCCTGTGAAGGAGTGTAGGTACCGCTTTCCCCTTAATGACAACCTGACCCATCATTTTCTTTCATCAGAGTCCCTTATTGCCTGACCCTTCAATACTGCCTCTTATGGCAGGTGGATTGATCCATCATCCAACCAGCCAGATTAGTCGTGATACCTCAGGAGCTCATAGTACCTCATTCCGGTATGAAGAAGAGAATCAATGATATGTTGCTGATCATCATTCATCTGATTCCCTAAAACCAGATACTCAGATAGTCTCACTACCTGCTACCTTTCACTAGAATGAGGTCTGGCATGTGTAACGTTCGATGTAAAACATAAGTATATCTTCTGAAAATTCATAGTGGATATATATTGACCTGAGATCAAAAATAGCCAAATACATACTTTTAAAGAATGTACCGTATACATCCTCAACTTGACAGAAGTCCTCGTTCATTAAACTGTTTGTCATTTTCTCGCTTCTTTCTTGATCCGTCTGAATATCACAAACTAAGAAGGTTGAAAACTATAATCCCCGTTTGGGGATATAATGATAGGGGCATCTATTGACGACCGCAAATGCCTATTGATGCGGTCTTTCTTTTTTTATTTTGGCAGACATATATTCCAAATATCCGACCACATATATTGACTTAGGTTGGTTGCGTTAAATGGCGTTTATCAGGTGATATTCTATCGCAAATACAAGGGAAACCCACTAGAAATAGTACTGCAAAAATCTATTAAACGATGCGGGGGGAGGGATTTGAACCCTCGAACTCCTACGAGACTAGACCCTGAATCTAGTGCCTTTGACCAAGCTCGACAACCCCCGCTGTGTTTCGTTATTATCAATATAATATTAACCTATTTGCAGGATCAACTCTGCTATCAACCATACCAACTCAATCTCGCTAGCATTTGTTAGTTTCCTTTAAACCTTAAAGAATATGAATAACCTCAACCTAACTCAATCATGAAATACAAGAGCTTTGGGAAGACAGGAATCAAGGTCTCTGAATTGATTTTTGGAACGTGGTACCTCCCAAATCATATGGTTAATGGGAGAAGACTGGTGAACAAACAGGCATCCATAAAGCTGATTCAGAGAGCATACGACTTAGGAATAAACTTCTTTGATACCGCAGATGTCTACCGAGGTGTTTACGAAAGGGAGGCTAATCCTCCAAACTATGAGAGAGTTGGAACTTCAGAAGTAATCCTAGGGGAGGCACTGAAAGGGTACGACAGGGAAAGTTATGTAGTCTCTACTAAAGTTATGGGCCGGACTGGCCCTCTATTGAACGATTCTGGGGCAAACAGGAAACACATAAAGAAGTCTATACAGATGAGCCTTGAAAGACTGAAGATGAAGTATATAGACTTCTATATTATCCACGGGCCTGACGAAGACACTAGCATAGAACAGACTGCTAGGACGATGAACCTGCTAGAAGAGGAGGGGTTGATACTGCATTACGGGATATCAAACCATTCTGCACTAGACATAGTCAGATTCCTAAATCTGAAATATTTCTCTGCTCTTGAGCCGCCGACATTCATCCAGGACAAATACAACCTGTTGGAAAGGGAACTTGAGGAGAGCAACATAAAGATTGCAGAGGACAATTCACTCGCTTCCATGATATACAGCCCTCTTGCACAAGGCGTTCTTGCAGGAAGATATCTAAGCGGAGACAAGAAGGATTCTAGACTTGAATACGAAAAGTGGTTTTCAAGTAAGAAATCGGATGGAGGCAACTACAAAGGGTACTGGTTGCATGAGAACAACAAGGAGGCCCTAAAGAAATTTGGGGAGATAGCCGCATCCAAGGGGATAACGATGTCCCAGTTGGCGCTTGCGTGGCTAATAAACAGGGGTAAATACATATTCCCGATAATAGGGGCTACAAGAATGGAACAACTTGAAGAGAATGTTGAAAGCGTGGAAGTATCTCTATCTACAGAGGAGGTAGGTAGAATGGGCCAAATGTTCAAAATATGAAAATTAAGTTCCGGCTTACTTCTTAAATTAAGTTGAACGGTAGATTAATTCTCCAAAACAGCACATAATAAAGGGACAGTAGCATTTTTACGGAGTCTATTAAAAAAGCAACGATAATCTGGATCCCTCCTTTGCCCCAGAATAACGCTATATTAACCTCCATGAGCTACAATACAAATGAAATACGCCACCCTACATTTCTTATTGTAACAAATCTCTTCTGATAGAATAGGATTTTGAAGATTGAAGGGGAAACAACAATTGAATTTTCTGAAACCTGAACAGTGAAATTACACATCCAATCTCCATAACAAAAAAGTGCTCATATATCAGCAAGGGTTAGATTGACGGATTATACAGGTTTTCGATCGTTAGTAATCGCGGACTCAACGTCTCGCCTTGCGGCTTGACGCTTACATCCCGATCCTATCAAACTCCTCTTTTAGGAGAGATCTGATGACGATGCCTCTTTTCAGGGACGGTTTCGAACTTAGATGCTTTCAGCTCTTATCCGCATATGACGTGGCTGCCCGGCGAATGCCTTGTCAGACAACCGGTAAACTAGAGGCCACGAAGCCCCGTTCCTCTCGTACTAAAGGCTCCTTCCCTTCAGGCATCATTGCACTCCCACGGAGAAGCAACCCTACTGTCTCGCAACGTAGTGAACCCATCTCAGGATCCCTTTTAATGGGCGAACAGCCCCACCCTTGGCAGCTGCTGCACCGCCAGGATAGGAACAGACGACATCGAAGTAGCAAACCGCCGGGTCGATATGAACTCTTGCCGGCGACGACTCAGTTATCCCTGGGGTAACTTCTCTCTTATCACCCGCCCCCACTAAGGAGGACTGGGTGGTTCGCTAGGCCTTGCTTTCGCATCTGGTTCCTTTATTGTGAGTGAACCAGTCAAGCTGGCTTTTGCCCTTACGCTCTACGGAGGATTGCTGACCCTCCTGAGCCAACCTTTGGGGGCCCTTGTTATCTTTTCGAGGGCGTGGCGCCCCACCCAAACTGCCCACCTATCGGTGTCCCTTTACCAGGTTAGTGACATAACCCCAGAAGGGCGGTGTTTCATCGTTGCCTCCAGATACCCTGACGAGCATCCTTCGACGGCTCCCGCCTACTCTACACACCTAGGACCATATCACAGCGACAGGCTGCAGTAAAGCTCCACGGGGACTTCGCTTTCACGTGGGAGAGACTGGATTGTGCACCAGTACATCGATTTCACTGGACTCATCGCGGGGACAGTGGGACCCTCGTTGGACCTTCATGCAAGCCGCCAATTAAGCGGCTAGGTATTACGCTACCTTAAGAGGGTCATAGTTACCCCCGCCGTTTAGCGGCCCTTCTCCCCGTTGAACCGGGTTTTCAGGTACCGCCACTGGGCAGGCTTCAACCGCAATACACACCCTTTCGGGCTCGCTGCGATCTGTGTTTTTGTTAAACAGTCGGAGTCCCCTAGCCACTGCGACCTAGTCTTTCAAGGACTAGGCACTCCTTCTACCGAAGATACGAAGCTAGTTTGCCGAGTTCCCTCGCGAAGATTTGTCCAATACGCCTTGGGCTTCTCACCCAGGGGCACCAGTGTCGGTTCTTGGTACGGACTCAACTTTGACTCTCAGCAAATTTTCACGGATTCAAGGAATTGGCCGAACCACCACTAGGGCAGCTTGTGTCCTTTTATCGACTTCTCACCATTACGGTACTCCATCGATGTATGGACAAAAATAATCTGACGGGATTACTCGACCTATCCCTAAATGTCATTGCTGAGACAGAACAGTTGAGGCAACGGAATATTAACCGTTTTCCCATTCGGTAATCTCGAGTTAGGGATTACCTTAGGACCGGCTAACCCTCGGCTGACGATCGTTGCCGAGGAACCCTTAGCCCTTTCGGCGGAGTCGATTCTCACGACTCTATGCTGCTACTTTCGCCAGGATCCACGATACTGTCGGGTCCATACCTCCTTTCGAAGATACTTCTGCCCCGGCAGCACGCCCCTCTACCGAATCACCTTTCGGTGTCCGAAGGTATCGGTGTATGGTTTAGTCCCGTCCATCTTCAGAGCCTGCAACCTCGACGGGTGAGCTATTACGCACTCTTTGAAGGATGGCTGCTTCTAAGCCAACCTCCCAGCTGTCTTGGGTCGCAAACATCCTTTAGTTTACACTTAACCATAACTTAGGGACCTTAACCTTCGTCTGAATTCTTCTCCTCTCGGGGATCAAGCTTATCCCGATCCCCTAGCACCAAGCTTCTACGGCTCTGGCGGATTCGGAGTTTGTTAAGAGGGCCAACCCTTTCGGGTTAGCTTGCCCTATACATTTCTCTACGCCACCAGACGCCTCTGCTCAGGTCTACCTGCGGGTAGTCTCGAGGGGAACCCGCTATTACCGGCCTAGATTAGCCTTTAACCCCTAATCTCAGGTCAACAGAACGATTTGCACATCAGAACCTGCTCGGTCCTCCACCCAGCTTTCGCTAGGCTTCAACCTGCCCAAGATTAGATCGACCGGCTTCGGGTCTCCCACCAGCGACTTCACGCGAGCTCACGTCGCCCCTCCCTTGCGGTGCGGGCTTATTGCTTTCGCTTCGGCTCCTTCCATAAAGGAATTAACCTCGCCGCTGATTAGAACTCCCTGGCCCGTTCTTCAACACGGACGGCAACACGCTGATCAGTTAAAAACTTCATTTCTTTCACGCATTGCCAGTTAATAGCCACTTGGTTTCAGGTCCTTTTCACCACCCTTTCGGGCTACTTTTCAGCTTTCCCTCGCGGTACTAGTTTGCTATCGGACTCGGGACATATTTAGGGTTGGATCTTAGTGAGACCCATGTTCCCGCGCGATAACCGACGCACGGTACTCCGGAAATTCAAGCTTGTAACTCGGATAAATTCGTCCACGGGACTATCACCCTCTAAGGTGTCTCTTTCCAGAAACTTGAACTTATTATCCAGGGTATTAGCCTGACTCCAAACTCCACATCTTTCCTCTCTTTTGAGAGGCTATTCGGTTTGCCCTTCGCCGCTTTCGGTCGCCCTTACTAACGGCATCTCAATTGATTTCTTTTCCACCCGGTACTAGGATGTTTCGATTCCCGGGGTTCCTCTTCTCTTTCGAGAATGTCCCTTGCGGGACAGGAATTCCCATTCGACAATCTTCGGATCTAAGGCTCCTTGCGCCTCCCCGAAGCATATCGCAGCTTGGCACGGTCTTCATCGGTGCCCGAGCCGAGCCATCCATCAAGTGGCCTGCGTACTGTAACAATCCATCTCTTTCTAACCCTTTGCTGACCTTCATTAATCCAAAATGGATTTCAGTCCTTCCCCTGTGACTCTATTTCACAGGGTGCATAATGAGCAAAAGAACCATAACAACACTCCGTATATATAGATTTCTTATCGTCGATTATTAGCCATTTTCCTGATTCTCCAGAACTCGTTTATTTTTAAGATTTAAATTGTAAAGTGAAATAAAGCTTGTCTTTAAACTTCCATTTGTTCAGTGGCGCAATGTCACCCAGCGAGTAACGGAGTTCAGACCTCCTTTCCCTCTAGTATCATTCCCATTCCCTGCTTGACTATAATGCTGGCATACTTCATAGGAAGCGTCACGATATCTTCCTTTCTCAGATTGACCGGTTTCCCCATTATTGAAATGCCCTTGATCTCCTCGAGGATATATACCACCACATTTTTTTCTTCATCCTCTTCCTGTGCGTCCTTTTCTTCCGCTTCTTCCTTTGTCTCTTCCGATTCCTTTCTCGGGATTATGACCTCCCCCTGTTCCAGCTGAGCAGAGAATTCACTTACTGATTTCGCTATGTTCTCGAAAAATATTTGTTCTTCGGGGGTCATCCTCCCCTCCAGTTCCTCCCTCTCGTTATTTGCCTTTGCCTTCAGTATCTTTGATATTCTCAGCTCAATAATCTTCTTTAGGAACTTTTCAGATGATTCTAATTCGTTTGTGAGTTTTCCTATCTGCCTTGAGTTCTTCTTGACTGTCTCTGTCTCTATTCTCTCCTTTAATCTCTCCAGATAATCCCTTGCCTCCTTGTAAAATTGTACTGATACCGGTTCAAGCGAATAGTCGTTCTTTACCTCTAACCGAAGTAACGCATTGAGGTAACCCTCATCGACCTCTCCTTTCATTCGTTGTCCAATAACTTTATGGATAAATATCATTTCTTTTCCAATATCTTAGAAATCAAGTCGCTCGTGATCTTGAAATCTTTTCTCATGGTTGAATCTGCAAGCTTCCTTCCACGTACCTGAAAACATTCGTGCCTTCCCCTGAATATTCCCGAATCAATAGTGATCCTGCCTACGAAATGAATATCATTATCTCTTGCAATTTTCTCCTTCAGGGTGGATATGACTTCCGACCTGTCGTACTCCTTCAGAATTTGACAGAACTCTTCAAGTATGAAGTAAGTTGAATCGTTATTCTTCATCTCCATGACCATTTCTTCTATTTCGGAGGACAGTCCTTTACTCTTCCTTTCTGTTATGAAATCGAAATCCCTTGTCCTGAATTCCCTGCTTTCATTGGAGAACTGCATGGGTTTCACTATCCCTTTCTCCTGTCCTGACGGGGACAGAAGCAGAAATTCGAACGAATCCTTTGGTGGGTCAAGATCAAGGCCGGTAAATTCATTTATCTTTATCCTGTCTGGCTCCGTAAGCCTCATGAAAATGTAATTGGAAGCGTTTGAAAACAAGAGGGTTCCGATATTATCCGATATAGACCTCAACGAAGTCGTGAGGAAGAATATCCTTAGTCCGAACTTTCGACCCGAGCTTAGCATATCCCCTATTAGGGTGCTCTGGTAGTCCTGCCCTTCTTCCAGGAATAGGAAGTAATCACCTTTCCTTATCGTTGATATGGTTATCCACACATAAAGGGTCAAAATATTTGACAGCAGCCTTGAATCCTCATAGCCGATGCTGCTCCTCTCAAGATCAAATATTATGAGGTCCGCCTGACTGATTGCTCTCATTAAGGCACCTTCGTCGTCTGGATCACAGATGAGTGTACGAATGACTGGGTCGTTCACAAGTCTGCCTATTGCCCTTTCTGTGCTTGCCTTCTCATCGTTGGATATTTTGCCAAGTTCATCGAGGAATTTATTGAGCTGTCCTGTTTGGTCTTTGCTTTTCAATTCTTCCCTGACCACCGGGTCCTTCAAAATATTATAGAAATCCACCAGTGTCATCCCCTTGATTCCGGCGAGCAACGAGATCCCCCTTGTTATCAGGTCCTCCATCCTTGGTCCTACAAGCGGGTCTGTGTACTGTACCTCTCTGGAGGACCTAAGTATTGAAACAAAGTCTTCTGCCACCCTGTAAGCCATTCCTTTTTCATTCCAGCTGCCTATCAGATTGAATGAGTTCTGTGAATCTGGAGAGATGACATATTTCTTGTAATCATACTCCTCCATTTTCTTTGCTGTATCCCCGTGTGGATCTATCAACATCACCTTCCCCAGCCTGTTGCTGAGAATGTGATTCATCATGCTGACTATCATCGAGCTTTTCCCAGCCCCCGATGAGCCTACGATCAAAGTGTGAGGATTCTTTCTTGAGTCTATGAAAACATCTCCCCTGTTTATTGTTGCACCAACCTTAACATCTCCTTTGTCGTTGGAATGCGTTTTCGTAGGAATGAACTGGTGGATTTCCCACCATGCAATCACGGGGTTCCTGAATCCGAACCTTCCCTTCCTCGCACTCACTTTTGGAGAAGAGAAAATGTGGGAGAGATAATCGCCCAAATTTACGTTATCAAATTCCAGGACGACTTTCCATCCCTTGACCTCATTGATCTTTCTATCCGTGACCTTTTCCCTTAATTCCTCCTTCCTCACCGACTGAAAGTAGTGAGATTCTATTGACATCTTCAGGAAACCCGACTTCTCCTCGTTCAATAGCTCTAGGATCTTATCAGCATAGTTTTCCGTTCCAAACTTCAGAAAGTGGGAATCGCCCTTCACGAATATCCGTCTTCCTCTTCCTTCGAAACTCTTCGATTCTGAAAACTTCCACCCCACCTTCCTGAGGAATTCATCGTTTCCCCTGCACGAATAAATCTTTGCGTGTTCTCCTTCTCTCTTCAGAAACAGGAACTCTATGGACCTGCCGCTCCTTATCCAGGAGAGCAGAAAGGGATCATTCTCCCTTAAGGGGGTTATCGATTCAACTCTTAGGAATTCCATCTATGTTCTCAATCTCCTTCTTGCTGGACTGGAAACGTAGGATAGTGGTGAAACCTGGGCAGTAGAAAAGCGCTGTAGAATACTTCCCGTTGAACCCTGCTCCCGATTTCAGGAAATTTGCAAGACTTTCGTCAAGATTATAGAATTTCACCATATCATCTGATACTACCTGGTGCCTGAACAGGATGTGAATAGAGCAGTTCTCCATTATCGTCACAGAAGGCCCGTATTTCAGGAAGTCATTAGCCGATTGAGAGATGAATATGAGGGAAATCCTGCTGTGCCTTGCGTGTCTTATGTAACGCTCTACAGAAGTGATCACCCTTTCCTGGAGGAGGTAATGCGATTCGTCGATCACTAAATTCGCGGGTCCTTCTTCCTCGCTTCTCATGAACAGGTCGAGTGACAGAAGCATGTAGAATGGCAAAAGCTTCTTAGGAACATTTTTCAAGTCTATCCTTACATCCCCTGTTAGGTTTGGGTTCTTCCCGGAACAGAACTTCTTGAGTGATCCCTCAAATATGGGTGAAATCTTGTTGTATGTTTCTGCTCCCCTGGATTTCACGTAGTTCTTCAAGAAGCCCAGATTCTCGTTCTGCTCGTACATTTTGGTCAGCCCAGTATCAAGTATCCCGCTGTCCTCGTTATCCAGGTCAAAGAGAGTAAGCAATAGTGCAAGCGTTCTATCCACGTTCTCCTTGATTGAAAGAAATTGGACTCTGGCGAACATGTTCATCTCCTGATTGATGAGGTCAATCGTCTGCATCCCGACCGACTTAGCTACATTCCCGTATTCACCTAGAGGGTCTATGATCTTCAGGCTGACATTTCTAGTGACCTTCTCTCTCAACATTGTTGCCTTCACAAAAAAGGACTTTCCGAACCCAGTCATTCCAAGTACAAGCTGGTGCGATGAAGGAAATCCGGATCTATCCATGAAAACTGGTGCGCCAGTTATCTCGCACGTTCCATAGAAAGTCCCTTTCTCCTGAAACAAGTATCCACGATTGACGGGTATCATGTTTGAAACAGAATTTATGTCCAAGTAAACGCCTTCAAGCTGACCTCCGATGATCTTGTTCCTCACCCTTGCGTCAGAAAATCTCTTGTTCTCTGCCTTGACCCCTATTTTCTTAAGGTCCTCAAGCAATTCCTTCTTTGTCCTGAGTACCTTGTCTGCCTCCCCTGTTACAAAATAGGCACTGGAAAATTTCAATAGCTTGGATCTACCGGATGCAACTCCTTCCTTCAGGCTGACTATGTTCTGCACCGTCAGCTTGTTTGATTCTACGTTTCTGTCATTTATTCTATCGTGGTCGATCAGCCTCATGCTCCTCCTTCCAAACTCCCTTGTTATGATATTCCATGCCGAATTCTCCTCTACAGGATGTATCCTGACAATTTCCCCCACGTTCTCCCTCTCTGCAGAAATCTTGAGCTTGAATTTTGGATCAATTTCGAAGGGGAAGTCCCTAGTGAAGAGGAATGAGTGGGCGGCTCCATGATCAATGTAGTACCATTCCTTCTGGATTACAGAGGTGAGTTTCTTGTCATATGATGTCATTGAGAGCACTTGCCTCATTATCCGACAACTTTGAAAATGGTATGCCGTAATTTCTCAGTGTTCTTTCAAAGTCGTCCGACCTCTCTTTAAGGATAGTAATGAAATAAGCATCTGCGAAACAGTTCAGACCAGAGAAAAGTGAATCATATTCCTCATTCCCTCTTATGAACCTTTGAAGCGGAACTCTATAAGGATGCTTTACGATTGTCATATCTTCTGAAAACGTATCTATTATTGAGGTCCAAACATCTATTATTGCCCTGTCCTGCTGTTCAGATAGGCCGTAGTTTGTTCCGAAGATCTCATAGGCGGCCTTCCTTTCTGTGATCAGAGGAAAGAGAGTTGAAACTGTTATTCCCCTTAATTTCTTCAGGACGTATTCGTCCACATAATCGTGCTGAATCCTTATGGAGAACACAGGAACCAGTATTAGCGAAAGGAAGCCGTATGAACCGAGATAGAATATCGATATGAGTACTGCAAGGGTGACGAGGGTTATCCTGTAAAGGGCAGAGCCTTCAAGCGGCCCTATTCTGATTGAAGAAGTCTGGAATTTTACCAGCCTAACCATTTACTCTTTCACCTTGAAAAAGAGAGAGGAACTTGTGCCATTCCCTGAATTAAGAGGACTGAACTGTCTTATAGAACCAGTTTCAGGGGACACGTTCGCAGCTACAGATTCACCAGGAGCAGGGATGGATTTAACTATCATCTCCGCTCCCTTTACGTTCTTAGTTATGTAGCCCATTGACGAATTTACTCCCCTTCCCACTGATCTTCCAAGGAAGCTTGTTGCTGACCTGGAGGACTGACTCATGGCGAGCATCGTAGGGGCTGCATCGGCCAATGCAAGGAATCCTAGGACAAGTACGCTATTGTTCCTGACGTAAGTTGAAAGTATCAGGGGAATGGACATTATTATAGGTGCAAAAAGTGAGTCCAGGAATAGAAACCAAATCCTCTCTCCTATTTCCTTTGTCCTAGGTATCAGGATGAGTAAAGTGAAGATCGGAGCGAGTATTGGGAAGGTGTAAAGGATAGCTGCTCTCATAGAGAGAAAAAGTAAAAGGTAAAGCATGAGGAAGACAAAGATGACAAGTATCAGGAGGCTTACAATAGAGCCAGATCCCCCGCCTATTTGCAGGCCTATAAGTAAATTTGAGCCAGAAGAGAAGTTGTGATATGGAACCCCATAATTCCAAAGCTGCGTATAGAGCAGTGAACCCACATAGAGGAGGTCCTGGAAGAGGAAGAAGGATATGTTAGACAGGACAAGAAGAAGGAGTATCTTGATCCATATGTTTTTAAAATCCATCCCAAGTTGGATGCTGCTGTTAAGCAGAATGAGCAAACCCAGAGCAATGAGTATAATGGTTAGTAATGGATCATAGATGCTGAACATGACGAAGTAGTAGAGAGATCTCACCCCCTCACCGACACTACCGCTGACTATGTTTGGAAATGCATACTGTGGAGCTAGAAGATATTTAGATATGAAGTTGCTGTAAAGCGATACCAGGACTGGTTTGCCTACGTACACAATGGCTGATACAATGTAGCTTATCGCCTTCAGGATTGCATCTACAATTATTGAAACGAAGTTCATGCGATCATTTCATTCTATCCTGCGACGATATAGTGTACAACTGCGTAGAGGACTCCGCTTACTGCCATAACGAATATGACCGTGCCTATCAGCGCATCCTTTGTTCTCTCCTTCGCATCCGCTTTCCTATCCATGTCCTTAGAAAAATAGCCTATAGCTATCGGTACCCAGAGTATGGCTATAATCAGCCCAGATACCCCTGCAATGATACCGAAAGCCCTCTGGACCATCCCCGTTAATAGTTGAAGCGTTGTCCGATGCAGATGGTACAGGATATTGGTTTGTCGCCGTTCCGTGGACAAATGCTACTGGAACCACGGTGATAATTACCAGGGTCAATGCCAGTGCTAATAATCTCATTTAACCCCTCCCAATATTGCAATCCTTACTTTTATAAAACTTTTTTTGAACATAAATTAAATTAATTGCTGCTAGGCATAAAATAGAATACGGCTGTAGCCATCTTGTTTGAGAACCATGGTCGACTTTGGGAATGAAATTAAATCGAGAATCAAATTGCTCCAGCGGTGGATCTCGGAAGAAAATATAGGTGGGATTTACCTTACTCCGGGAGACAACTTCTACTACTCGTCCGGCTTCAACGCCGATTCAATGGAACGTCTCCTTGCGGTAATTATAACTGCAGAGAGGTCAGTAATGGTAAGCCCACTGATGCTAGAGGACCAGATAAGAGGAACGCCATGGCCAGGAGAAATTGTTACTTGGAAGGATGGAGAGGACCCATACAAATGTGTCTTAGAAGTGTTCACAAATGGTCGTATTGAAACGCTTGCAGTGGAAAACAGAATTGGCTATTCAGATGTCCTTAGATTTAAAAAGATGGGCGTTAAGAAATTCAAATTTTCTGATAGCATGTTCAATTCTTTGCGGATAACAAAGACAAAAAATGAGATTGAACTCATTTCTATGGCAATAAGGTTATCTGAGGCATCTTACGTGAAAGCACTGGAAGAGGTCCACAGAGGAATGACAGAAGTGGAGCTCGCAGGCATCCTTGAATATCAATTCAAACTTAACTCCCTTCAATCTGTGGCCTTCGAAAGTATAGTTGCATTTGGTGAAAATGCTGCAATACCTCACCATGTTCCATCAGGCAGGAAACTGAGGTCGGGGGACCTTGTACTGATTGACTTTGGAGGGAAATACATGGGGTATTCCTCAGACACCACCAGAACCTGTGCATACGACAAGATCCAACCAGAAATGAAGACAATATACGAAGTAGTTAAGGATGCACAGGAAAGCGCTCTTCATGGAATCAAAAGAGATTCTACATATGCTTCCATTGACAAAACTGCCCGCGACATTATAACTAAGAGCGGATATGGAAAACAATTCACTCACAGGGTAGGCCACGGACTTGGAATTGCAGTTCATGAAGAGCCCTACTTGAATTCTCTCAACAAACAAGTTATCCAGAAGAACGCTGTCTTCACCATCGAGCCGGGTATCTATCTCAAGGGAAGGGGAGGGGTAAGAATAGAGGATACCGTCTCTTTTAACGGCGAAAGGGCGATGCCGTTCAACAAACTATCCAAGGAACTTGCAGTTATCTAGACCCGTGCATAACTTGTCATCTGCTCTCATTTCATCAAACCTGACTTTTCTATCAGCAAGAGATGCCATCAGTGGTCCATGGTACAATCAACAAAGATAATAATTTGTGTATATTTCTATAAGCATGGAAGAGCAGTGCGATGTTGCAGGTTGTTCTAACCCGAAAGCAAGGACTATAGGCAGGAAATCAGTTGAGAAGATATTCACCCTGAATTCCAAGGGAACAAAGGCCCACCTGTGCAAGGAACACTACAAACAATACAAGAAGGCTACAAAGAAGGACAGGGAAATTGATAGGCTGAACTGGGTTTGAAGTCTGTTATGAGGAGCAATTATATGCAGGACATATATGAGTTCAGGGAAAAGGGAAACCTGACATCCGCACTGATCATAATCGAGCTGCTGAGGGGCAAGAGAAAGTTGAGGGAGATTTCAACAGACCTCAAAATAACGCCACAGGGAGCATCGGTATATCTGAAGAATCTTCAGAAGAACAATTTCGTTGACTCCGGCAACACACCAACACCAAAGGGAGTAGCATTCCTCCAGCAGATACTCTCCACGATTTCCCAATTTGTAGAGAATGCTTACGAAGACACTGGAATTATCTCGTCCTGCGAGGCCATTGCCTGGGATGACCTGAAAAAAGGTGATAGGGTCAGCCTCTCCATGAAGAAGGGGATGCTTTACGCAAGCAGGAGAGGCAGGTCAGGTTCAAATGGCATAGCCGATTTTAATGCAAAAAAGGGGGAACCTGTTAGGGTTTCGAATATTGAGGGAATAATCAATCATAAGGTAGGCGAGTTCTACGTAATGTCGGTAGACTTCGATGACCTGAGTGCCAAAGGGCTAAGGAAGCTGAAGAATGTTATAGACGAGAAGAAGGTTGAATATGTGGGGGCCTACGGCGTCCTCGCTTACGAAATGTGTAACCGTGCCGGTATAAAGACAAGCATTTATGCACCGGTAGAAGGATGCATCGAAGCAGGGGCTAAGGGATTGACAAGCCTGCTGGTATATTCCCCGGAGATGGCCAGGTTCTTCTTCCAGAAACTCTCTGCAAACATACATAAGTATAGAATAAATCCCAAATTCGTAGAGATATGACTGAGTTGGATACGGATAGGAAGGAAGTCAGCATTTCTGAGTTCTTCGACAAAAACAAGCAGATGCTTGGTTTTGATTCCCCTCAGAAGGCACTCTTCATGACCGTAAAGGAGGCAGTTGACAATTCGCTCGATGCTTGTGCGGACAGCGGGATTCTTCCTGAAATAACAGTCAAGATTGAGGAACTTGGAAAGGAGAAGTACAGGGTTGAGGTCACTGACAACGGGCCTGGGATTGAGAGGTCGGAGGTTGCGAATTCATTTGGGAAAATGCTGTACGGTTCAAGATTCTTCAAGGAGAGGCAGACAAGGGGACAGCAGGGACTCGGCATATCAGCTGCCATCCTCTATGCCCAGAAGACAACCGGCTTTCCCACCGAGATAGTCACAAAAGTTGAAAGGGAAATGACTGCATTTCATTTCGTGCTAGACATAGACATCAAGAAGAATTCCCCCCATAAGATCTCTGAGATTCCGGAGATCTGGGATACCAAGAGTGGACTGAAAATTACCCTAGTTCTCAAAGGGAAGTACGTAAGCGGGAAGCAGTCTGTGGAGGAATATGTCAGGGAGAGTGCTATTGCAAACCCCCACACAACTTTTCACCTCATCCTGCCGGACAAGGCGATAGACATAGATAGAAGCGTTAATGAAGCACCTCAGGTTCCTATAGCAGTCAAACCGCACCCTCACGGCGTAGAACTAGGGGAACTCATATCCATTTTCAAGGAATATGAAAATCAGACGATAGAGGAGGTACTCGAGGATAAATTTTCACGCGTAACCAAGCAAACTGCAAAGTCAATTGTCGAAAAGAGCAAGCTGAAGGACAAGAAAATTTCCAAGCTTACGAGGGACGATTTTGAAGAATTAATGAGGACCATAAAGGAAACTGACTTCATGGAGCCCCGTAAAGATTGCCTTTCGCCTATAGGTGCTGAGCCACTCTTCAAGAGTGCTATAAACTCATTCAAGGAGTACCATCCGGCATACTTTTCACAAGCAGTTGTGAGGGGGCCCTTCGTCTTTTCGGGACATCCCTTCCTTGTCGAGGCAATTGCTATCTATGGCGGGGACCTTCCAAAGGAGGACCCCATAAGGGTACTGAGATTTGCCAACAGGGTGCCGCTTCTTTATCAGTCTGGCAGCTGTGCGATAACAAGGGCAGTATCTTCCCTCGCATGGAACCAGTACGGTTTTTCCCAACCAGTCAAAGACCAGCTACCAATAGGCCCCCTGGTTATTGCAGTTCACGTAGCGAGCACCAAGATCCCTTTCACCTCCGAGGCGAAGGAAGCAATAGCAACCGTCCCTGAGATCATGGACTCCCTTGATTTGCTTCTAAGGGGGGTGGCAAGACAGATAAAGACAATGAGGAAGAAGGAAGCGCACAAAAGCCAGGTGGCCGAAAAATTTGCGTTGATAGAGCAGATACTGCCGCAAATAGCTGCAAAAAGCTCGAAGATACTCAACCTCGAACCTCCAGACATAACTCCGATCATTTCGAAGGTTATGGGTGTGGTTGCATTCAGGGAAATCGACGGTGAGCTATTCGCTGAAAATTACACAGAGAAGTCCCACAGCTTTAAGGTAGTGTTGAAGGGTGAGGGGACTTTCACTGATAGCGTTAAAAACCTCAAGCCGTTCCAGAAGGTGAAACTCAACTTTTCCAGGGAGATAGTGAGCTCTTCGGAGATCTATGTAGATCTCCCGGAACCCATTCTTCTTGGGGCATACACATTGCCGAAGGTGTTTAAAGATGAATGAGAAATTGGAGAACATTGTTAAAAGGATATACCAGGAGATGAGCGCTGGGCAGATCCCGAAGGTGGAGCTGAAATCAAGAAACAAGGAAAACATTCTCTTCGACCCTAGGTCTTCCGTCTGGAAGTATGGGGAGAGTACAGTCAAGAGATACGCATCTAAGGCAAATTCCGCGAAGGGGATACTCAAGATGCTCTATATCATCGATTTCGTTGACGAGATGACAGCCGGGCTCAAGACTTCTACTCTAAGAGAGATGTACTACATTTCAGAGGGGTGGAACCTCGGGAAATTCGAGAGCCAGGACGAATCTGACATGATGGTCGAGGACCTCGAGGTAATGACGAATTACCTGAGAGAGGAGATGAGGCTGAGGCCTGAGGAAAGTGGGGCATCTGTCATCGGGAATCTCACCCTAACTGAACTGAACAGGAAGGGGGAAAAGAAGAAAATCAACTGCAGAGACGATGTGGGAGACGGGGGCTACACGATACCCTACAACGTGGAGAAGGAGAAAGTGGACCTAGTTTCTGCAGATGTTGATTTCGTTCTTGCGATTGAGACAGGTGGTATGTTTGACAGACTCGTTGAAAACAGGTTCGACGAAAAGATGAGATCACTGCTCGTTCACATGAAGGGTCAGCCGTCAAGATCAACAAAGAGACTTTTGAACAGGCTTAACAAGGAGCTGGGTCTTCCCATAGTTGTTTTTACCGATGGGGACCCCTGGAGTTTCAGGATTTTTGCTTCGGTTGCCTACGGCGCCATAAAGACAGCGCACATTTCTGATATTCTTGCTACCCCCACCTCCGAATTTATTGGGATCACGGCAAGCGACATATTAAGGTACGACCTCCCTACGGACAAACTGACTGACAAGGACATCCAGGCACTCCAGTCTGAGCTTGAGGACCCGAGATTCAACATACCCTTCTGGAAGGGGGAGATTGAGACGATGCTGAAACTTGGAAAGAAGGCTGAACAACAGGCCCTCGCAAAGTATGGCCTGGATTTCGTCACTGATACCTACCTACCAGAGAAACTCAAAGAAAATGGAATAGTATGAATGGAAAGGTCACGGCAATAGTATTTGCCTCACTTGCTGGCTTCCTCGCATTAGGGGACAGATATGTGATGTCAACTCTGTACAACCAGCTCATGGCAAATTACCTGCTCACCTCGACAGTAATTTTTTCCTTCCTATTCTCTTCCTTCTACGTAGGCTACACTATATTCCAGATTCCCGGCGGGAGGATAGCAAGGCACTTTGGCCCATCAAAGGTAATAGGGATTTCTCTCATAGTGTGGTCAATCCTGTTTCTCATCCTGCCGATAACAAAATCATTTGTCGCCGCAATAGCAATTGCCTTTTTCATGGGGCTTGCACAGGGCCCCATATTCCCGTCCGTAATTTTCTTAACTAGGCTATTCTTCAAGGACAGCCAATATGCTAGGGCATCTGGAATAGTAACTGCTGTTGGAGACCTCTCCCCTGCGTTAATCCCTTTTATTACGCTCGGCTTCTACTACATGAGAGTTGACCTGGCTCTCCCCTTTCTGTTCTTCGGCTTTGTCGGGATTGCAGCTGGAGTCATACTGTTACTGCTTAGGATGAGTTACACAAGCTCCCAAGAAAAGGTCAGGTGGTATGCTCTGCTTGGAAAGAGGTACGTGATGTTCGGAATCTCCTTCCTTATTTATGATTACTTCTTCTACATGATCTTCACATGGTACCCCTATTTTCTCAAAGAAAGGTTCGCAATAGAATCGAACAACCTTCTATATGGACCGCTACCCTGGATACTGATGGCAGTTGGTTCACTGGTCTTTGGCCTCTTCATGGACAAAATAAACAGGGACGTACTATTGTCGGAGATAGCATACGGAGTTATAGCCATCACGTTGGTTGGTATGGCCGTTTCCAGAAGCTCGTTGATGTTCTTGGCATTCGTAATTGTCTCACTCTTCTTCCTCGATCCAATATTGCTTGCCTCTTGGCGCCTGTCAACGAGGCTGGGAGGGGAAAACAGCTCTTCCTTTGTAGGTGGTTGGATGAACTTCTGGGGGAACATAGGCGGCATAATTGCACCATTTTTTGTTGCTTCTCTCATTGACATCTACGGCATCTCCAGGACATTCCTCATATCCGTAGCAGTTCCGATTATCGGTCTTGTGACTTGGATATACATGGCCAGGTGGGAAAAGGATGAGAAATGACGCAATAAGTGTTGTCAGCAGACAACTTGGGATTTCAAAGGCCGAATTTCACCAAAATTACGAATCTATCGGCAGGGCGATGATCATAAGGCGGGATGACATGTTCGTTAAGGAGGAGGGATACTTTGGTAGGCTTATGCTCTCCTCATTCAAGCTCTGGGCAGTTTACGGTTACGCCGGGATAAGGGACTACAGAAGGATACCGGATATCAAACTGTTATCAGGAATTCACACTGAAGTTGTTCAGAAGGAGGATGGAATACTTTACAAGATGGACCCGGAGAAGGTGATGTTCTCAAAGGGAAACAAAAGAGAGAGGCACATACTTACAGAAACTGTTCACAGGGACGAAACAGTCCTTGACATGTTTGCGGGTATTGGTTACTTTTCCATCCCTATTTCATTCAAGGTCAAAAGAATTTATTCTTGCGAGATAAATCCCGATTCGTTTCATTACCTGCTTATTAACAAGAGGATTAATGGAGCAAGAAATTTGGTAGCTATGCTTGGAAATTCTTCCTCAATCCCCATGAAGGGCTTCTCGGACAGGATCATAATGGGTCACTTTGACTCCCACAAATATCTTGAGAAAGCCCTTCTTTACCTGAAGAAGGAGGGTAAAATCCACCTCCATTCCCTGGCCACCAGGGGAGATTATTCCTCCCTCTATGAGAAATACGGGAAGCATGAATATGTTGAGGGCGTTAAAGTAAGGAAGGTGAAGAGTTACTCTCCATCCCATGACCACGTAGTTGTTGACATGGACGTAAAAAAGCACTAATATCCGTAATCATTACAAATCATGGCAGGTGTTTCTGACCTAATTTTGAAACAGGAAAGGTACAGGAGAAATGTACTTGCCCTTCAACCTTCTGAAAATACAATTCCAAGAGAAGCACTCAAGGCATTGTCCTCAGATTTTGAACAGAGATATTCCCTTGTACTTGACTCTAGTTACAGGGAGCAGAAGGTGCATAATGCGTATGCGGGAACTAAGCACTCAGAGGCTCTCGTAGAAGAAGTTGAGAATCTGGCAAGAAAGGCTTTCAGGAGCGGATTTGCAGATGTGAGACCTATTGCCGGTCACCTGGCTGCCATGCAGGTGCTGGGAAGCCTTCTCAAGAAAGGTGAGAAGTTCCTGTATATACCACTGGAAAAGGGAGGGTATGATGGTTACACCCCTCCTTTTCTTCCAACACTCCTTGGACTTGAAGGGAAGGAAATTCCTATGAAAGGATGGAAAATAGATTATGAAAAGCTCTCAAGGATACGCGGGAATTTCAGGGCCGTAATTCTTGGCGCCAGCATATTCCTTCATTCCTATGATATGAAGATAATAAGAGAAATGTTCCCGGAGTCTGTCATTCTTTACGATGCATCGCATGTCCTTGGCCTATTGGCCAATGGCACATTCCAGAAGGATTTCAATGAAGCAGACGTTGTCTACGGGAGCACCCACAAGAATTTTCCTGGACCACAGGGGGGGCTCATCATTGGAAAGAAGGAGCTTGAGGAGAAGATCAAGAGCAACCCAATATGGAATTACTATGATAATTTCCACCTCTCAAGGATAGCTGCCCTTGGCATTTCCCTGGAATACCTGCTAAAAAGAAACTATGGGAAAATGTGCCTTGAGAACAGAAAGAGCCTCGTAAACTCCCTCAAGGAAAGGGGCGTTAGACTTGCAAACATGCCTGAAGTTTCAGAGAGCGCCATGTTCCTTCTTGATTACGATAATGCACCTGAAATATCAAGAGAACTCGAGGGAGACAACATACTGGTAGACAGTGTTGGAAGGGTAGGCGTGAATGAAGTCACAATGAGAGGACTCGCCCCCAAGAACATGGATACGGTTGGTGAAGCACTGGAGGAAGGGCTGAAACTCAACAGGAAATCAGCGACAAGAATTGTAAGGGAGATCCTGGAACAGATGACCTGGCCTTAGCATATCTTCTGGCATCTGCAACAAGCGCATCAAGAGAAGAGAATATTTTATATGTTTACCAATTCTTGAGGCGCTGTGAAAGAGTTTGATGTGGTAGTCATTGGAGCGGGCATCACTGGACTCGCTTCTGCTTACCATATCAAGAGGAACAACCCCAAACTTAGAATAGCAGTTCTTGAAAGGAAATCGACGTTCTGTCAGGGGAATACGGCAAAGAGCTCGGCTGCATTCAGGAATCTGTTCACTTCAGCGGTCAACAGAAAGATAACTCAGTCCACGATAGAATTCTACAGGCATGTACAGACCGTAAACGGATTTGACCTTGGCATGCGCTTCAACGGATACCTTTTCCTTGGAGACCGAAAATTTCTGGAGAATCATGCTTTCAGGGGTTTCGTTGAGAGGGGATTGGCAAGGTACGTCGGCGAACCTTCTCTCACGGAAGCAGGTTTTAGGACTAAGTTGAATGAATATGAGGTCTCTGTTATGAACCTATCAAACGTGGATGGAGGACTTCTGGGACTAGAATGCGGTATTCTTGCTCCGGAGAAGATATGCTCGTACTACGCAAATGAACTCAGTCGGATGGAAGTTGATTTCCTATTTGGAACCGAAGTGAAGTCGCCATTGCTTCAACCGATAGACCCCCTGAATTATCCAGGCGAACCATTCGTCTGGCAGAAGACTCTGTTGAAGACGATAGATACAAATAGAGGTGAATTCAGTGCCAAAGAGTTCATATTCTGCACAGACGTATGGACCAACCAGCTGCTTGACAGGACAGGCATAGACGGACACACAAGAGGGAAAAAGAGACAGGTCTTCCAGATCACGGGCCAAGGAGTGGAGAAATTGCTGAAGAGAAACTTCATAAATGGACAGACTGTTATGCCATTGATAATTCTCCCCTCACATGAAATCGTTCTTAGGCCAGATCCAGATAGCAAATCAATTTGGGTGACGATAGCAGATGAGTATAACAGGGACTTTTCTATTTCAGATGACCCCACGCCAGAACTGGAATTTTATGAAAGGAGTCTGTTCCCTGTAATAATATCCTACCTCCCCCAGCTTGATGGGTCCAAGATAAGCTCAATGTGGGCAGGATATTATGCCAATAATACAATTGACAAAACTCACTACGTATTTAGGGACAAGAACATTATAGTTGCAACTGGTTCCAGCGGGAGCGGCATCATGAAGGCAGATGCAATCGGCCGGGTTGTAGCTGCCCTTCATTCTGGAATGGAGAAGACAGTTCTATTTGATAAAGCAATCATTAATACATCAGACCTTGGCGTTCATAAGAGAAAAGTAGAGGAGGAAGAAATGGTCATCTAAGGGGTCATTTCTGATGGCCAGTACCTAGAAATTATTATAAAATTTGTAAGGCCTTAGACATTTCAAAACCTTTTTACCTTTCGAACCGATTCTTGTCTATGTCGGTTAATGCACCAATCAGGAGACAGTTTTCTACTTTAGCTAATTCGATGAAACCTTCTGCAATAAGACTGCTTCTTAAAGTTGCCAACCAGCCTGATATAATCTCATTCGGTGGGGGCCTCCCAAATCCTGAATCTTTCCCTATAGAGGATATAAGGAAGATTTTTGACGAACAGTTATCAAAAAACGGGAAGAAGATGCTGCAATACGGGGCTACCGAGGGACTTGATTCACTAAATGTCGCACTTTCAAAGATGCTCCTGGAGAAAGAGGGCATAAAATCTGAACCCACTGACATTATCCAGACTACCGGGTCCCAGGAAGCCCTATATATGTTAGGAAAGATATTCGCCAACCCGGGGGAGTATGTAATAACTGAAGCCCCTACGTACGTTGGAACAATATCAGCCCTTCATGGATCTGGGATCAAAATTATCGGGGTCGAGATGGACCATTATGGAATGAGGATGGACTTACTCAGGGAAACCCTTAAGAAATATCCAAACCCCAAGTTCATCTATGTAATCCCAAATTTCCAGAATCCAACAGGAATTACCATGAGCATGGAGAGGAGAAAGGAACTGCTGGAGATAGCTAGTGAGAGGGGGATCACAATAATTGAAGATAATCCATATGGCTCCCTGAGGTTTGCAGGGGCGCATGTTCCAACCCTAAGGTCAATGGATAGGGATGTGGTATATCTTGGCACATTTTCCAAGGTCCTATCCCCAGGCTTGAGACTTGGCTATGTAGTTGCACCATCGGATGTGAAGGAAAAACTGAACATTGCGAAACAGGCCCTTGATCTCGCCTCTAGCACCCTTTCGGAGTATATCGCAGAAGCATACGTTTCAGGAGGTTACATGGACAAGCAGGTTCCTAAGATAATCGAACTCTACAAGCAAAAGAGAGACCTCATGATAGAATCCTTTGAGAACTATTTCCCGAAAGATGTAGAGTTCACAAGACCAAACGGAGGAATGTTCCTCTGGGTTACCAGGAAGGGCGCAAACACAGACAAGATGTTCGATGAGGCGGTAAGACAGAAGGTGCTATACGTAGTTGGATCTGCATTCTACCCTGACGAGGACAACCACGAATCCATGAGGCTCAACTTCACATACAGCACAAACGAAAACATAGTGGAAGGAGTCAGGAGACTGGGCAAACTCTTTGAACTGACATCAAAGTAAATTCCTTTACGGAACTCAACCTGGAGCTTCTAGAGGATTTTACACCCGGAGGCCCAGGGTCATATATATTTTCTGAGACTTGAAGCCGCTATTTCAGAAACGGTCATTTTAGAAAATGGCCCCTCAACGGTGTCTGTGGTTGATATGCTGTCCACAAAACCTGCGTACTTAGATGTACCCGATACAAAGAGGCCATGCACGCAGTAAACATTTATCGCTTTGGCACCATTTTGTTTAAGGACTTTGGAAGATTCGAGAATTGTCCCTCCAGTTGATATCATGTCGTCCGTCAGTGCCACGACCTTGTCCCTTACACTTATTCCCTCAGGTATGGTGATTTCTACTTTCGTATCTGAAACCCTCTTCTTGTTCAGGTAGATTGAATCCAGTCCTGCCACCTTTGATATGTTCTCACCTTCCTCCTTGAACCCGTCGTCCGGCGAGATTACCAGGTCATTCCCATCCTCCTTCACCTTTTTGCCTATCACGGGTTCGGCTCTAATCTCCTCCCCTTTCTTCCCGAGAAAGGCCATGCCTTCCGGCGAGTGCATGTTTATGACTAAAATCTTCTCGAACCTCTCCTTGAAAAGATTCGAGAGAACTCTCGCACTCACAGCTTCATACGGCTGAAACATCGCGTCTTGCCTTGCATAACCAAAGTAGGGGATCAGAAGGATGGGTTTCTTCACTCCCGCATTGAGGGACGCATCAGCCGTTAGGAGGATGTCTATTATGCCCGAATCAGGATAAGTGCTACCTACAAGTATGGCCTCATCTAGAGGTTCTTCCAATCTTACGTAGAGCTCCCCATCTGCAAATCTCCTCCTGCTGATTCTAGCAAGAGGTACGTCAAGAATGGATGATATCTTTGAAGAGAGCCCCTCTGAATTGCTGGTTGAAACTATCTTCACGTGACTAAATTTCCTCTGAGTTAAAGATATTACTGCTCATTAAGCTTCATCAACTCATCTATACTGAATCCGCACTTATTTTCAAGGTACGAATAAAGACGCCTCAGTCTAGGAATTTCAGAAAGGAGACCCTTTCGCCTGTAGTCCTCAGCTATCTCTTCAATCTTCACTACCCTGTCCCCGTTGAGCAGTGTATCTGAATTGCAGACAATCTTCTCCTCAATGGTCCTGGGAATGTAATCCTGGTCTGGAAGTTTCAACTTCCTTGCGGTGCTCTTCAGCAACCCTGCACCTACGTGAGTACTGCAGAACCTTGCTATGGTCTCGTCCATCCCCTCCCTCTTTAGAATCCTGTACCCTTCGACACCGTGGAATATGCTGTGGGTAACCGTTCTTCCTATGTCATGCAAAAGCGCACCAGCCTCCAGAAGGCGTGCATCTGAATTGCAGCCTTCCCCGATCTTGAGTGCCACCCTACTGCACATAATGGAATGCCTCTTCAGTCTCTCGTCTGCCCCGTACTTTTCCAGCAAGGCAATGCATTCATCCCTCCCAGGTATTCTAAGGACCCTCTTCCCCCTCTCCTCTGGAATAATCCTCAATTCATCCTTCAACTCCTTCGATCTCCCTAGCCTGTCCAGGAAAATGGAAAGGGCAGACACCTCCGAATGAGGCTGATTCTTGACTGCAACATTGAAATCAGAAACTTCGTAGATAATCCTGGGGACCTTCTCCGATCCGACTATTACCATTATATCCTCAGACTTCTTGATTTCCTTTATCTTACTTTCAAGGGGCATGCCGTACATCGTGAGATGTACCTTTATACCCTTGAATTTCCTTATTTCTTCCATGTAGTTTCCGAACCCTATCTCAAATTTTCCGCCGAACTTCCTAGTAACGTTGTCAATCGTCCTTGCCAGTTTGTCGTCCACTTTATCTACAATAATCCTGTCTGCACCGAAAGCTCTGGAAACCAGTGCCACGTGCGTTGTAATTCTCTTGTCCCTATCCGGTCTGTGTCCTATTCTGAGGACAGTAATCAAGGTACTTTCTCCACCTTCATTCCTTTTATCGTGAGATGCTTGCTTCTCTTTATGATTGCCCTGACGTACGTTGGCGACTGTTGCAATTTCTCCTGTATTTCTGCTATGTACTGTATGCCATCATCAATCATCTTTGTTATTTTGTGGCAGTAATTTTCAACTTCACTGTCCTCAAGGGAGGCAACGTATATCACATCACCAGCCTCCTCGGTTGGCAGCAGAATGTTAATCTGGATACTCGTATAGTAATTGTGGAAAACCTTCTTCGGGCCATTTGGCGTATTAGACCACTGCGATTCTACGAATTTTATCTTTTCCATGTACTTGAGGTATTCGACCGCCTTTGCTCCCAGCTTCTGTTTTACCTCATCCTCAGTCATCCAGTTCTGGTTCAGTAACTTCAACAGCTCGCTCTTCGTCCTGTCGTTCGAAATTGTAAAAATAGTTACTAAATCACCTACATCATTGACGACCTTGATCTTATTCATAGACTTCCCCGTTATCTCCTCGTTATTTAAATACCTTCATTTGTCTTCATATAGATTTCCAACTTTCACATTACCATACTAGTCTCTCTTGATTGCTATCTGCTGGGCGAGAATGAATGGAACTGCTACCCACAATATAGCCGATATCAATAACAGAGCTGGTGTGACCCCGAAATTTGCAGGATTTATGCTCTGAGATGAGCCTCCTCCGCCCAGGCCTCCGGACAGGCTGTGGGTGATGAACAACTGGAACAGGGATGCATATCCTGCGGGATTGGCATAATCAAATATTACCTGAAGTGTCAGGTAGGTTGTTGATCCTGATACTATTGAAAACACCGATACAACAACATCAAATATGACAGTCCAGAAAAGGCCGAATATCATGAAAACAGCAATCAGGGCTCCAAGTAAGGATCCTGGGGACTTAAGTAGATGGGAAAACAGGTATGCGATCGCAAGGAATGATATGCCTATAATTGAGTACGCCCACGACATATAGATAACGAAAGATGCTGGCATGAATAGGTGGAAGTACCTGAAGGAGATCAGGTCGCTCACCAGTATTGCAGCCACTATTGAAGATGCAACAACCACGGAATTGGCGAGGAATCTGGAACGAATAGCGCCTCCTTTTGTGATGGGCCTCTTTATGACTGTTTCCAGCACCCCCATGACTCTGTCCTTGCCGTATGTGAAATATGCCATGAACACCGCAAGGAGTGGTATGAATATTACTAGCAGGGAGCTCTCAATCGAAAAGAAGGCGGTCTCTAGAGAACTAACCGTCGTGGGCTTGTAGAGAGAAAGGGGTCCAATCGGAGACTTGAAGAAAACGGATGAAGACACGCCGCTCTTTATGTATAGCCCATAGGTCTTATTGATGGCCGCTGAACCGAGGGATGGAAAGATGCTCAGGTGGGTGAAGGACGAATATTCATGTTCCCAGATGTAACTTGTGCTCATTACACCTGAAGTTACAGTTGCAAGGTTTACGTCTATATCAGGTGCAGTATGATTTCCTGCAGCTCCAACATAGAACAATAGGAACCCTAGATTTGAATTGTTGCTTGGATCTGATATTCCCGTGACTACATTCAGGCCTGAGTACTTGGTGTTGACTACATTTATTGTCATGGAAGTATTTGTGCTTGTTTTGAGGCCGAATGATGATTTATAGGTATAATTCAATGTTATGTACACCGAAGTTGAACGGTCTATCCTATCCTGTGGCAATGCGGTTACATTGAACTCCACGGTTCCTGGAGACGTTTCTATCCCCGGAAATCTCGTACCGTTAAGGAGGGCATTCGCCTTAACGTCACTAACGGGATTCCCATTTTGGTCGTAAAAGTATGATATTAACGTCACAGTGTTCCCTGAAACGTAATAGCCTGTCACTTCGTTGGTAGACCCTATTCTGGCATTGTGAGATGTTGAGGAGACACCTCCTTCATATGATATGAGCGCAGAAAGTCCTATGATTGCCACTATCAGGACTATAGAGAATCTGTTGGTGATAGACCTCTTTATTTCGTAGAATACTGGACGCACTTTCTATCTACCCCAATGATTGGCATGCAAGGAAGACGCTTGGCTAATTTTTATACGGGATAAGATTGAGCGAGCAGTCTTGCCTTCACTCAGTCCTCCCATATCCCTACAGATAGCAAAATATGGTTTCATTGCATGATTACCTTCTTGTCCATCTCATCATCTTGATCACGGGTTTACTGCCCCTTCTTTCTTCTGTTCCTTCTCCTTACGACCAATGCCACGCCAACAATGATCAATAGCACTATCACCAGAATAGTGATTAGTGAGGCAATTGCCCTAACACGGCTGAATTTGTTGACTGGAGGAGGAGTATGAATTGCTGAGCTATTTGAAGCCTGGAATGTTATTACGTGGGATACAATCGTTGAGTTAATTGCCTGGCCATAATAGTTTTGGTATGCGACCGATATCGAGACTGTAGCAGAGCCGTTGACAGCTCCTGAAGGTATCTTTAGTGTTAGGCTGAACGGTGTTGGAGTGTTTGAGTCAATTTCCCCTAGGTATGTAGTCCCTGAAGAAGTTACGCCTTGCTGTGCAAAATTAGCCTCTAATGTCAGATAGTATGCAGATCCGGCTCCTTCGTCCAGCAAAGTTCCGCTTACCGTTACGCTATTTCCGGAGGCATTTTCAGAGAATCCTTGTACTATCAGCGACACTGGGGCAATTGCAAGGAATCCCGCAGAGTATGTTTTCGTTACAACAGAGCCAGTGCTATTGTAGTATTCTATTCCAACATTAGCTGTATATGATCCCTGGGTAGTGGTTGGAGAGCTGCTTATTGTTATGGGTGCCGTGAAACTATCTCCTGCCCCTAGAGAAACTCCAGGGAAATATAAGATGGAATTGCCTGTGACAGTGAAACCGGATGGAGCTGAAAAGTCGACAAGCGGAGAGTATATTGATGTATTGGCTATGTTAGTGATGTCTAGAACTGCTGTCGAATTAAGGCCCAACATGATGTAAGGGGAAACAAATCTTACTTCCAGCGATACATTTTCCGTATTGATTGTCTGTTGAGTGTGGAATCCAACGGTAACCTGTTCCGAAGATTGTACTCCAGACATTGTTGTGAAAGTCTCAGTGAAGTCAATTGTCACAGCACCTGATACTGAGCTCGAGACATAAATTGGCTCAACCCATGAGAAAGAATGCCCCGCCTCAAGGGACGCAATCAACGGAAACTGATTCAGGAAACTGATCTGTGACTGGGATGATGGTGCTGATTGCACATTCGAGAGGTTGTCATTTCCGCTGTTAGTGAAGGTAAAGGAGACATTGTTTGTTTTACCAGTGTTCAACAGGGCTGTTGAAGAGGTAATGTCTATGGAGACCAATGGCGGCTGAACCTGGAAAGTTGTATCGTTGCTTGTGGATTCCTGACTTCCATAGGGGCTGTCAAAGGTGGCTGTGAAATTCATAGAAACTGCACCTGATACGGAGCTTGCAACGTAAACCTGCGCTGTAAAGTTGTATACCCCCTTTGAGCCAAGTGAATTGACGGTGGGAAGAGATTTCATTAAAGTCAGCTGTGACTGGGTACTGGCTACCATCTTGAGGTCTGAAACGTTCCCCGTACCTTGATTTTCTACGGACATCTTCAGATAGTTAGTCTGTCCTGATATGAGAGTAACTGCGGAAGTTGTTATCTTGATGGAAGTTGTTCCCAAATAAGTAATATTGAGATTGAAAGTCTGGTTTGCACTGTATGCGCCTGTGCCAGAGTATGGCAGGGATGTCCAGTACTGAACCCTCAATGAAAAATTGTAGTGGCCCCTGCTTGCATTATTCAGGGCATATACGGGATAGGACAATTCAAAATATCCTACCTGAATATTTGTCTTGGACAGCTGCTCTGATGAGACATTCCCTGCTCCGTAAAATGAGCGGGGTAAGTTAAGGTTGAACTGGGCAAGGCTGACCGTTCCTGCGTCGTCCATCCCTATCTGAAGCTCGTAAGAATTAGCACTACCTTGCTCGGACAGCGTTGTGTTTAATACACTGAACGGGTAACCGTATTGGGGGGCCGATTGAGTGCTGTTTTGTGCGCCCGAAATTGCAGGTATTGCTACGCCCATGACCATTGTTGCCAGTATCAATACCACGATAGGCATTCTAAGTCTTGACATTCCGTCTTTCTTTCTTCCAGAATATTTCATTGTATCACTCCTTCTATTATTTTTATTCTCTTGAGTCTGGCTGGATTAGACAATTCATCTCCTTGATTGCGCATCAAAAAAGATCTCGATTTCCCTGGAATTCTTTCATTTGGATTTAGTATATGGTACATATCTATTCACCTATGGCATTGAAGAAATATTCCTCTAACGATTCCCCGGAAGGTTCAAATTTTCTTACCTTGTAACCAGCCTGCACAAGTTCCTGGAGGATGTTGGGATAGTCCTTCTTGTCAACCCTCAGCGACGTTATGGAAATGCCGTTGCCTGTGTCTTTGACGTCACCATATCTCGAGAGAATTGCAAGCAACCTGTCGTCAAGGTTGTCTATCTCAATCGATATTCTCTCCCGACCAAGTTCATTCAGTTCCTTCCTGTCGAGCATCTTGATTAACTTTCCATGATGGATTATTGCTATACGATCTGATAAGGCTTCTATCTCGCTCAGTATGTGTGAGGAGAGGAGGGATCGCTTTCCCTTTCTTCTTCTGGTCAAGAATAAGATTTCTTACGAATTGTACTCCTTCGGGATCAAGACCATTGAGCGTTTCATCGAACATGAGATTGTTAGGGTCGCCTATGAGGGACTCTGCTAGGGAGAACCTCTTCTTCATTCCCTGGGAGTAGGCCCTCAACTTCTTGTTCCTGTGTTCCCACAATCCTACCTGCTTGAGCAATTCATCTATGTGCTCTTTCTCCTGGTCCTTGGTCAGGCCGTAATAGCCTGCAAAATACCTCAGGAGTGGGACTGCCTTGGCATTCATTTCGAAATTGGGTAGCTCCGGAACCCACCCGATCTGCCTTGATGCATCTGTTTTCTCCCTGGTGATGCTTTTACCGTCCACAAGAACATCACCAGAAGTGGGAAGCGTAACCCCAGCGGCTATTCTTATTGTTGTCGACTTCCCAGCACCATTTAAACCAACAAATCCCACTATTTCCCCATCCCTTATCTCCAGGCTAAGTCCGTCAACTGCGGCCCTTTCCTTTGGAGAGTATATCTTCGTGAGATTATCAATAGTTATCATCAGATACATTCCTGTTTTTTGTATCTTCCCTATCAGATTTGGATATTAAACTCCTTTTATAGGATAATTTGCATAAAATTAGAATAGTTTCCCGAGAACTTTCTTATAAACCGAGATCATAAAGGAGCATGGACTTCGTTTCCAAATACAAGGGTCAGGTTGACGCTGCGTTAGAGAGGTTCTTTGCAGACAAGATAGCAGGGAAGTCCGGTATCGAGAGGGATGCCATCTCAAAATTGAGGGAATTCACAATGAGAGGGGGCAAGAGGATCAGGCCGCTTTTCATGATTCTTGGTTACTGGATAAATTCTGACATTGATGACAAGATCATAGATGCCTCCATTTCGCTTGAGCTCATGCAGTCATATCTGCTGATCCACGACGATATCATAGACCAGAGCGAGATAAGGAGGGGAGGACCTACTTTCCACAAGATGTTTGGATATGGAGAAAAGATAAACGAGGGGATCTCGATAGTGTGTGCTGACCTGTCTGATGCCTATTCTCATGAAGCCCTGCTTGGTGTGGATTTCGATCCGCGTCGCCTGAATTCAGCAATGAAGCTGATGTCAGAAATCGTGGAGGAAACCGGAATCGGCCAGTTGATGGACATAACTCTTCCCATTGGGGACAGAATCACCCTTGACGACGTCACGGCCATTCACAAATACAAGACAGCGCAATATACGGTAAATGGTCCCATGAAAATGGGAGCAATATTGGGAGGGTACAAACACCCAGAAAAGATCGATAATTATGGCATACCGCTTGGAATTGCCTTCCAGATCCAGGACGACATTCTCGGTATGTTTGGCAACGAGAATGAACTTGGAAAATCTGTAATGAGTGATTTCGAAGAAGGGAAGAAAACGCATCTTATACTGAACACCTACGAAATGGCAAGGAAGAGTGATGTAGATTTCATCAAGGAAAGGCTCGGAAAGAAGGGGATTTCAAGGGATGATTTTCAGAAGGTGAAGCAGATCATTGAAGAATGTGGAGCGCTGGAGAAGACGAAGAACCTAGCGAAGAAATATTACGACAGCGCGGTATCCTCAATCGAAAGAATCACAAATTCCCCTCCTCAGAAGGAGCAGTTGAAGATAATGGCGGACCTCATGGTCTTGAGATCTAAGTGATTTCCCTCACAAATTTCCTGCCGCCTCCGATGGGCATAGTAGCATCCATCCCCATCTTTGACGTGATGTTCCCCTCGTAGCTGCTCGGATCAAGGGAAGATCCTCTTTCCCTCCTTATTATTATACCCCTGTCTGCCTGGAACCTTGTGGCAAGGGCCCATTCAACATCCCTGTCATCATAGATGTCGATGTCCTCGTCCACAACTATGACCCTCTTGAGGCTTTTATGGCCATTGAATGATGCATCAACAGTCCTAGCAAAATCGTCATTGCTTGATTTCCTGATCTTCACAATGCCGTGCAACCAGCTGGCCCCCCCTTCGCTGAGCCTTACATCCTTCACATCCACTCCACTCTTCTTGATTTCCTTAAAGATTGTTGGTTCCCTTGGCAGTCCCATCAAATTGAAATGTTCCATCGTAGCTGGGACCAGGACATGGTAAACAGGGTCGCGGACTGTTTCCACCGAGTCGAAGAGTATCCGAGGCTGGCCCTCCTGGATATCGTATGTCCCTGTAACATCCTTGAATGGACCCTCCTCCTTCGTCTCTCCTGTAAGAATGGCATTGATCACGTAATCTGAATCTGCCGGAACTGTAAGCCCGAATTTTGACTTCGAGAAGAGCATTTCCCTCCCCTTTGATTTGCTGTAGAGAGATGCTGCAATCAGTGTTTCGTCACGCTCAAACGGGACAGAAGTGGCAGCGGCAAGCAGGTATTCTAGCGGTGAACCAATAATTATGGATACCTTCAGTTCCTCTCCGTGCGATACTGCGTCTTTGTACATCCTCTGAAGATCCCTTGGAACCAGCCTTACATACCCTCCCTCTTTGCTTTCTATGAAAACCCTATGTATGGAAAGATTCCTCTTCCCTCCCCTTTCTGCTACGAAAATACCGGATGTAATGTAGAAACCTGCGTCCCCCGGGTAGTGCCAGCACACTGGAACTTCTTCAATATCTGTGGTTCTCCTGAAGAGTTTCTCCCCCTCCCTCAAGGCAGGGGCATCTGAAAGAGCAGACTCATAGTCCGCAAGAAACTGGTCCCTTGTCATGCCAAGTTCCCTGTATATTCTTCCCCTGTCTGCCCATAAATTTACAATGCCCCTCTTCCCTTCCAGGTCCTGGAGCAATATGGGCCTGCTTCCATATTTCTTTGCAATTTCCGTAATTTCCAGTTTCCTGGACACCTTCTTTTCTACTTTCACGAATTCGCTATTTATGTATCTCTCGATCAAATGCCCACCCCCCTCAATTTCAAGTGGAAACTCATGGTGTTATCCTTGTCCTGTCCCTGGGGAAGAGTGTGGTCTCCCTTATATTTGCAATATCCAACATCACCATGGTGAGTCTTTCTAATCCTATAGCCCATCCGGCATGAGGCGGCATCCCATATCTGAAGGCATTGACGTAGAAATTGAATGAATCCGGATTCAACCCCTTGCTCTTAAGGTTGCTTATCAGGACCTCCGGCAAATGAACCCTCTGTGCACCGCTTGTTATTTCCATCTCTCCAAACTGAAGGTCAAAACCCCTGGAGTACTTATCGTCAAAAGGTTGGACATAGAAAGGCTTTAATTCCCTTGGCCAGCGCGTTATGAAGTAAAACTCCTTGATGTCTCCTCCGACGGATTTGAGGATAGGAGTAGAAAGGTCCTCCCCATCCCTAATTTCAAATCCCTTCTCATTTGCCCTTTTCACATAATCTGAGTATGTAATCCTTTTGAAATCGTAGTTGAGAGAAGGCGTCTTCACTCCGAGTATCTCAAGCTCCCTCTTATTTGATTCGGCCACTGATTTGCCAGCGGCTTTAATGACATCCTCAAGAACGTTCATTACGTCCTCGTCATTGACAAAACTCATCTCCATGTCTATTGAAGTGAATTCGTTGATGTGGCGGGGCGTATTGTGTTCCTCAGCCCTGAATGCGGGGGCCACCTCAAACACCTTGTCAAAACCTGCGGCCATCATTATTTCCTTGTAAAGCTGAGGGCTCTGGCTGAGATAGGCATTCCTTTCGAAGTACTTCACTGGGAAGAGCTCTGTCCCCCCTTCAGTAGCTGCAGCCACGATTTTTGGCGAATGAATCTCGATGAATCCATGCTGCACGAAATAATTCCTTATTGCGTTTGAGATTGTACTCTGTACCTTGAATATCGATAGTATTTCCGGTCGCCTTAGATCCAGGAACCTGTTCTCTAATCTTGTCTCTATGTCAGACTCTATCTTGTCTGTAACCCCCAGGGGAAGCGGAGTTTCTGCCTTGTTGATCACCTCCAGGTTTTTGACCTGCACTTCGTACCCTATCTTTGCCTGGCTCCTGACTGCAAGGCCAGTTATTGATATTATTGATTCGCGTGGAACGTTCTTCAGGGAATTGAACAACTCTTCGTTCCCCCTCTTCAGTAAAACTCCCTGTACCGTGCCTGAAACATCTCTCAGCTCTATGAACAGAACGGAACTCATGATCCTTATGTTCTGAGCCCATCCAGAGATTTCAACTTCTGAATCTATGTGATCCTTCACTTCCCCTATCAGTATCCTCATGCTTACCGTTGATTATCTCTTTAGATATAATTATACTCAGATGGTAAGGAATAGATATTCAGAGTTGATAACCTGAAGATGGAAATTGGTGTTCTCGACATCCAGGGAGACGTTTCTGAGCACGTAAGTATTCTCCAAAGCATTGGTGTCAAAACGAGGTCTGTTAGGAAGGTTTCTGACCTTGAGGGAATATCTGGGATAGTCATGCCAGGCGGGGAGAGCACCGTTATTGGGAGCATAATGAGCCAGAGAGGCATCTCTAAGGGGATAATAGAAAGGAAGCTCCCCGTAATGGGTACGTGTGCCGGCTTGATCCTCATGTCAAAAAATGTTGAGGGGAAGGAAGGCCTAGTGCCTCTCCTGGACATATCAATAAAAAGGAATGGATTTGGCAGTCAGAGGGAGAGTTTTGAAACGGACCTATTCGTAAGGGGAATAGGAAAATTCAGGGGCGTTTTCATCAGGGCACCCAGGATTATCAGGGTGAATGGTGGAGAAGTGCTTGCTTCTTACGATGGTGAGCCTGTAATGATATCAGATGGGAAACACCTCGGACTTACTTTCCATCCGGAAATATACGGGGACGTAAGAATACATAAATATTTCATTGATAGATTATAGAAAGTCTCTTCCAGGCAGATTAAACCATCCTTGGTTTTTTCAGTATTCCCTTCCCCTCAGTGTTTCTTATTTGAATTGTTATTTCTGATTCCACTTCCACATCTTGTTTCACATACCCTAGGCCTATCCCCTTGGACAATGTTGGGGAGAATGACCCGGACGTAAGAGAACCTATGACTTCATCCCCCTTCTTGAGAACAGAACCAGAACGGGGAACTATCCTGTCCATTGCAATGACCCCCCTGAACCTCTCTTTGATGTTCCCTTTCTTCTCTAGTAGCTTTTTCTTCCCTATGAATTCATGGTCCCATCCGATAATCCACGATACGCCTGCCTCTATTGGATTCCTGTTCTGGTCAAAGTCCTGTCCTGACAGCAAGAATCCTTTCTCCATTCGCAAGGTATCTCTGGCGCCCAGGCCAATTGGTTTGACATTTGGGTTCTTCAATATCTCCCTCCAAAGTGGAACTGCATACTTATTAGGCACAACAAATTCAAATCCATCTTCGCCCGTATAACCGGTTCTACCTATAACGGTCGCAGTCTCGAGTCCCTTCTCCGGATATTTCTCAGATGCACTCATGAATGTGAAATGTTCAAGCTTGTTCGCTTCAGGAAATATGTCTTTCATTACCTCAGGCGCCATTGGTCCCTGAAGGGCAAGGCAAGACATTCTGTCTGAAAGATTCGAAATCTTGACGTCATAGGATTTCCTGTTTGCAATTATCCAGTTGTGAATCTTCTCTGTGGTTGCTGCGTTGGGTACCACGAGATACTTCTTCTCATCTTCCTTGTAGATGATGGTATCATCTATCATGTTGGCTTCCTGGTCAAGATAAGCTGAGTATATTGCCTTACCAATGGGTTCTTTAGATATGTCTGTTGGGAAAAGATAGGTCATGAACCCAGTTGCGTCCCTCCCCTCTATTGTGATATCTCCCATGTGGGAAACATCAAATAAACCGACCTTCGATCGGACGTGCCTGTGCTCCTCTATGATGCCACTAAATTGAATAGGCATATCCCAGCCATGGAAATCTACCATTTTCGCGTTTAAATTCAATATTTCATTGTAAAGTGGGGTTCTCATCTTCTCGTTATTTCCACTGACGTATTAACGTTGGCGTTCCAGTCGAAATCCAGGGGGGAGGGCATAGTTAAAGTATTTCTAAGAGGTGCTAATCCTCTGGAGTAAATCAGCCGCGATAACTCAGCTGGGAGAGTGCAAGCCTGAAGAGCTTGAAGTCGCCGGTTCGATCCCGGCTCGCGGCATTTTTACCTTTACTCTCTATAAATTTATTGGAAGAATAAAAATGGAATTGTCATAGGGCTGTGGCCGCAGGAACTTAATGCAGTCCTTATTCAACTTCCCTGTAAACATCTGGAGGTATATCATCTGACAGGACGTCGTCTACTTTGTCGAGTTTTGGCAGAATATCGTCCAGGTTATCCTCCTCGAAATGGGCATACTTGACCCTACCTACTGACATTCTGTATGATCCCGGGCACATCATGCCTTCCTTTACAACCACAGCATCAGGCTGAAGCTTGAGGATCGCAGCCATTGTTATTTCCTTTCCACCTGGGACTCTCTCAAATCCCGGGTTCTCGTACTGGCTTATTTTCTTTTCTTCCGTATCTACTATGCTGATGAGCTCGGCTAGGTCAAGGGGTACAATATTGTTTTCCTTACTATGGGCTACTGCTATTTTCATTACCCTGATTTTCAAAGCTTGGATTTAAGTTTAATGTGTGATACTCTGCTAATTGGGAAAGCGGCAAATTCTTCAGGTTTAAAGAAAGTCCAACTGAATTCTTACTCCTCGTCACTGGATTGGAGCAGTCAATCTTGGGAAGAGTAATAAAAAGAGTTCACAAGTTGATCTATCTAGGCAATATTGATTATGCGTCTCCATTCATCTGCGCAAGTTCTCTGAATTAATTATACATAAACAGGGTTGTCTCTACCAAACAAAAGAGGGTTTTCCGCATTCATTTAAAATACATGTTGCCATTTGCAACGGATGAACATCAGTTTCGACGATTTTTCAAAAGTTGAGATTAGAGTAGGTGTGATCTTAGACGTGCAGGATTTCCCTGAGGCCAAAAAGCCAGCTTACAGGTTGACTATTGATTTCGGGGAATTTGGGATAAAGAGGTCTTCTGCGCAGATCAGGAATTATGAAAAGAGGGGCCTCATAGGAATGAAGATAGTCGCAGTTACCAACTTTCCGCCTAAACAGGTGGCAAATTTCATATCTGAGGTGTTGGTGCTCGGTGTTCTTTCTAGCAACGGCGTCATTCTACTGACACCCACTGATCCAGAGAAAACAAAGCCGGGGGACAGGATAGCATAAGGGTGTCATATCCTCTCCATGACTGATATGTTGGAACCGAGGTGTTATTATTGGAAAAGGAATCAAGAAGGGTGAAAGTTCTCCTCGGTGGCACATTCAGCGTATTGCACAAGGCTCACAAAGAGATGATAGACAGGGGCCTGAGAATGGGAGAATTGACGATAGGCCTGACATCAGACCATTTCAAATTCAACAAGAGGTATGTAGTCCCGCCGTATCAGGCGAGGAAATCAAACTTGGAAAACTACCTCAGGAATAAAGGGTCCAGGGCTAATATAGAGATGCTGGACGATCCATACGGGTCCACGCTTTCACCCGAGTATGGAGCTATAGTTTCTTCGAACGAAACGCTTGATTTTATCGAGACAATAAACTTCTCAAGAAGAGCAAATGGCATACCCCCGCTGCTTGTTGAGAATGTTGGGGAGATCCTTGGCGAGGATCTGATGCCAATAAAGTCTGAAAGAATAATAAGGGGGGACATTGACGAGGAAGGAGTGAGAAGAAAGCCGATCAAGGTGATACTGGTTACTAAGAACCCAACAAAGATAGAAGGTGCAACAATATCACTTTCACAGTTATTCAAGAATTATCAATTAAGTACAGTGGCGGCAGCTGATGACTTCCACCCTCAGCCGATGAACCACGAGACGTTCATTGGAGCTAGAAAGAGGGTGGATGGGATCAAAGAGGATTATGACTATGCGATAGGCGTGGAGGCAGGAATAGTTTCTTTTGGAGGTACGTACTACGACGTGCACATCGCAGCCGTCAAGGACTCGCTAGGTTTTACGAATTATGGCATGTCGTCAGGGCTGCCTATGAACGCTTCAATGATGGACGGAATGAAATCAGGGATGGAGCTCGAGGAAGTGACAAATGAACTGATAGGGGTGAACGACTCAGGGGACAACAAGGGTGCAATCTATTATTTCTCAAGGGGGTTGAAAGAGAGAAAGCACCTGGTAGAGGAGTCCATAATCTCTGCCTTCACGCAGAGGATCGCAGAATCCATTCCGAGGAAGGTCAAATAACTTCGGGAACCACTTCATCCGCCTTGTATTCACTTACCTTTCCGTTCCTGAATACGACCAGGGTCCTGTCCTCTACCTCGAACCATTTCCCGTTCATTGGCTCGGTAGAAACGGTAAACCTTTCATCTTCAAGCTGATAGAAAAGGGAGTAGTAGCCAGGTTCCTTCCTCGCTTCCCTGTAGGCGGCAGCATAGGTTCCGTCTGTTATCAGGAAGTTTGCGCTGGTAAAGTCTGATTCCCTGATCGTAGTCACTGCTGCCGGGAATCCCTTTAGGACCATCTTGAAGTAATAGTAGCTATCACTCTTCCCCTTCTTTCCCAGGCCTTTTATCGTGCCGTTGTGTGCAAATGAAACGTTCCCTGCTAAAAAAGGCTGGGTGTTTATCAAGGTCTTCCCGGAAGAACTCTTCTTCCTTGCATGGGCAAGAAGTGTATTCCCGTATATCCCTTCCACCTTCTTTATGGGGTCTATGCTCTTGTGGACAGTGATCTCGTTTTTTGAATATACGACATAGCCAAATCCGTCGTGATGTGGTGCATGCTTTCCATCATTTGCCATATCATATACGAAATCCATGTATCTGGTAAGATCAGAATATTTCCCAATGGAAAGGAGCATCCTGCACATGCATTTGCATTATTTACGGGTAAAAAACCATTATGTTGGCTAACTTGGGCGAATTTGGACCATTCCGTTCACCTTCAGTGTTATCGGAAGCACGATTTCAATAGTTCACTTTAAGGTCAAGAATGTTGCGGAAAATGATTTATAAGTCACATCCATAGACGAAGTAATGAACAAGATCGATCCCAAGCTAGCAATGGAGGTAGCGGGGATTAGGAATGCAATCAGGAGGAGCAACAGAACAGACTACGTGACGACTTATACAGAGAATGAATTCTTCAACGGAAAAACTACAGTGGAGCGGGTACTGATACTCAGGACCAGGGGATGCAGCTGGAGCTATCATTCAGGGTGCACCATGTGTGGTTACTGGGACGACACCAATCCAGAGATAGGAAGGAGGGAACTAGACGAGCAGATCAGCACTTTCCTCAGGGAATTCCCCAAAGGAGATGTGCTCAAAATATTCACTTCTGGGTCATTCTTTGACCCGGTAGAGATTGATCCAGCTCTTCAGTTCGATATAATAGAAAAAGTACTGAAGTCGTATAGCTATCTAATAGTAGAGAGCAGGCCAGAGTACATTAAGAAGGTGATAGGGAAGCTGAAGGAGTACAGAGGGAGGGTGCAGGTTGCGATAGGCCTGGAGAGCACGGACCCTCACATCCTAAAGAATTCAGTTAACAAGAACTACGACTTTGATGACTTCAAGGAGGCTGCCTCCCTTTTGAGGGAGAATGGTATTTCGGTAAGGACATATCTTCTCCTTAAACCCCCATTCATGACGGAGAAGGAGGCAATAAACGATTCAATCAAGTCTGCAAGGGATCTCGCACCCTACAGTGATTTCATTTCTATAAACCCAATGAATATCCAGAGGGGAACGCTAGTAGAGAAGATGTACAGGGAGGGAAACTATCGGCCTCCCTGGCTCTGGAGCGTTGTAGCCGTACTACAGGCACTGAGAGACTTGGATGTTCCCGTAGGTTCCCTCATAACTGCTGCGGGAAAGAGGAGAGGAGCACACAACGGTCATGATTGCGATAAGAGATTTTCAGAGGCGATTAGGAAGTACAGTGAGACACACAATTATGCGTACCTTGATGAATTGAGTTGTGAATGCAGGGATACCTGGGAGAATTTCTCTGAGGTTGAGGAGGAGGTAGGGGTTGCAATGGATGAGGTGATTCTGGACGATTAGCGAAGCAGTGGAACTTATAATGAACGCAAAGAAGCTGAAGATATACTCCCATCACGACGCAGACGGTATCGCCTCAGCCGCAATAGCGGTCTTCGTGGCAAGGAGACTTGGCCTTGACTATGATGTCACGATAAGGAATCAACTGACTCCACAGGATCTTCAGGGGGGCGAGGGTATCTATTGGTTCAACGACATGGGCTCGGCAAGGTTGAAGGACATGAAGAATGTGAAAGGCATCATAACCGATCATCACAACCCAGTATTCCCTGATACGCACTACACTGAGAACGGGAACAATATTTACCAGTTCAACCCCCACCTAGAGGGGCTAGACGGGAGCATATCCCAATCTGGTTCCACAACTACTTTCCTTTTTTCATCCAACATACTGCCTGAGGTATCTGCTGTTTCCCATCTTCCCATAGTGGGGTCCGTTGGGGATCTTCATGACAAGAAGTTTGGAAAACTTGTTGACACAGACAGGGAGGTAATGCTCCTTGCAAAGAGTATGAAGATCGTAGAGGTGAAGGAAGATATCAGGTATTTTGGCAGAAGTTCTAAGTCCGTTTCCTACATGCTCAGGTTCGGGAACGAGCCGAAGATAGGCGCACTTTACGATAATCCAGATGCGGTCGCTGACTTCCTTGTCAGCCACGGCCTAGACAGGAGGAGCATCAAGACAGTGAGATGGATTGACCTTGATGATGGAAAGAAGGAAGAACTGATATCTGACCTCAAGGGAATGGTGGAGGACGAGGGGCACGATCCAAGCCGCATTGTGGGCGAGGTGTATGAACTTAGTACTGAACCGAGATCTTCCATGGTGAGGGACATACGTGACTTCTCATCCTTAATAAATGCAACATCAAGGAAGGGGAAACCTGACGTTGGCATCAGGCTCTGCCTATTCGAAAGGGGGGCCACAATGACTGAAGCAATGCAACTTTACAACGACCACCTTGAATCGCTCAGGAGAGCTTCTAAGACCCTTGATGATGCAGAAGGGAAAACAGTTGGAAATGTGCTTTACTATGATTTTGGGGGTAGCCTGGAGAATAATATAACTGGGACTATCGCAACCAGGATCATCACTCACAAGAAGGTACCACAGACATCTGTGGTCATGGTCATGGCAAATCTCGGCCCCATGAAAAAGATTTCTGCTAGAATATCGCTTGAGCTATCTGAGAAGATAGATCTCTCCCTCCTCTTCAGGCAGGTCGCAGGTGGGCTTGGCGGTTCAGGGGGAGGGCATAGAAATGCCGCTGGCGCCATCGTGCCTCTGGGTAAGGAAGTGGAGTTCGTTGAAAGGGTCAACGAACTCTTGAGCAATAGATGATCTACCTGACTATTGTCTGCGCCTGTTCCCTCAGGAACTGTTGCAGGTAATAGAATGACCCGGTTCCCTTGCCAGATGTTCCACTCATCTTCCAGCCAACGAACGGCTGGGATCCAACCATGGCACCTGTAGAGCCTCCCCTTCTCCTGTTGGCATAAATCACTCCGACGTCTGCATTGTTGAAGTAATAGTCTATCTCCTTCTTGTCTTCCGAAAATATCCCTCCCGTGAGGCCGTATTCCATGCTGTTCACGAACTCTACAGCTTCACTGAGCGAGTCAACGGGCTTAAGGGCAAGAATTGGGAGGAACAGCTCGACCCTTTCTATGTTTGGATCCCCAACATTGTCAAGGATCGTGTTCTCCACGTAGAATCCATCCCTCGAAATCCTCTTCCCGCCTAGCAGTATCTTTTCCTTGGGAACAGTATCCATTATTTTCTGGAATTTGTCATAAGCCTCCCTGTTTATCACAGGACCGGCGAATGTTCCCTTCTTTCTCGGGTCATCTATGGTAAACTTGGAGCTGAACTCTACCAGCTTCTTCTTGAATGTGTCATATATCTTCCTGTCAATGAGTGCAAGGCTGCAAGCGGAACACTTCTGTCCGTTGTAACCGAATGCTGATCTGGCAACTCCTTCAACAGCCTTATCGATATCGCACTTCTGGGTGACAATGATCGTGTCCTTCCCACCCATTTCAGTTATTGCAACCTTTGGTCTCTTTTCCTGAGACTCCTTGTATATCTTCGTCCCTATGTTCCTGCTCCCTGTGAAAACAATGCCATCTACGCCGTCGTCTGTGTAGAGCGTCCTTCCCACCCTTCCTCCTGAACCTGAAAGGTAAATAAGGTTCGCCCTTGGAACTCCAGCCTTGTGCATAAGTTCGACGAACTTGAATGACGAAAGAGGGATGTCGGATGACGGTTTCAGTATGACGCTGTTTCCAGTAATAAGGGGACCGCTGACCATCCCAACTGTAATGGAGAAGAAGTTGAATGGGGCTATGACAAGGAAAACCCCATATGGTTTCATTACGCTCTTGGAATCTTCCCCGTAGTATGCAGTCCCGGTGAACCTTTCAAATCCCTGGTTCTCGATCAGGTTCAGTGCATAGTAACGCAGGAAATCTATTGCCTCATCAACATCCCCAAAAGCCTCGTACCTGTTCTTTCCATTCTCATAGCTAAGAAGTGCTGAGAATTCAAACTTCTCCTGTGATAGCAGGTCTGCAGCTTTCAGGAAAATTTGTGCCCTGGCAAGGTAGCCCTTCGAATACCAGCTCCTGTAATTTTCTCTTGCTATCTTTACTGCCCGTTCTGAGGTCTCCTTTGTGGACATCTGGAACTTCCCAATCTGTGTTTTTGCATCTAGTGGAGAGAGATGAACCAATTTCTCCTCTTCGAATACCTCCCCGTTCACTAGATTTGGGTATTCCTTGTCGAAAAGTTTTGTCACGCTCAAAACGCTTTCATCGAACTTTTTATGAAATAAATCCTCTTCATTCCTTTCAACCATTTTGATATAGGTGTTTTCGTTGTCAAATGGCATAATCCTAAATGCTTGGAGAAGTATTAATTTTCTTGCTGGTTAGAATTTATTAAATCTCGAAATCAGCCGCAAGCAATTGGGCTAAACAGGACGAAAGTGCAAAACTTGAAGTCAAAAATTATTCCCTTCAAGTGTCTGCGACGTTAAAGAATGAAAGATTGGCAGGCACGATTTTCTCTTTAGGTGACCTTTAAGCTTTTATTCAGAGTCAGTATACGCTAAAGGTCAGAGTGAAGTCAGGGCATTTATTCGTGGATGGGTTGGGCGTATTTGAGGGGGAATCCATCGGGAAGGATGTTATTTCTCAGGGGGAGCTTGTTTTTACAACTTCGCCGTCAGGCTACATAAAATCCATGACGGACCCAAGCTACTCGGGACAGATACTTGTGTTCTCATTCCCTTTCATCGGTTCCTACGGAATTGAAGAAAGAGGCGAAAGTGCACGTCCTAGAGTCAGGGGTGTTGTGCTGAACCATGTTCCAGAGCTGCTAAAGCCGGAATTGTCAGGCTATCTCGAGAAATGGGGAATACCTGGATTGATTACAAAGGAAACAAGGAGGATAGTTGACTATATCAGGACAAATGGAAATAAACTGGGAGCCTTTGGTACTGACAAGTTCGTCGACCCGTACCTATCAAATCTCATAGATGAGAATCTTGAGAACAGGGGGAAAGAGGAAGGGAATGTGCTTGTGATAGACCTTGGTTACAAGAGGAATATCCTTGACCATCTCGAAGGGTTTGAGGTATCGGTGGTTCCCTACAACAAGTTCAACCTGGGTATGCTGGAAAGGGTGGACGGTGTCCTGATATCCAATGGCCCGGGCGATCCGACGCATAAGGACCTACTAGAATTCGTAAATAAGTTAAAGATTGTGATAAAGAAGAAACCGACACTCGGTATATGCCTCGGGCACCAGCTTCTGTCTCTTTCACTAGGAATGAGAACTGAAAAAATGAAATTTGGTCACAGGAGCATCAACCACCCTGTTGAAGATATTTCTACCGGGAAAGTGGGCATAACCACCCATAATCATGGATTCACAGTCGTGTTTGATCCCGCGGCAGGGGCGGTAGAGAGATACAGGTCAATGAATGACGGGACAAATGAAGGCATAGAGGGGAAGAACTTCCTGACGACGCAGTTTCATCCGGAAGGGGGGCCAGGACCTGTGGACGAACTGAACATCTTCAAGGAATTCAGGAGGATGATGAATGAACGCTGACCATCGACCAAGAAAAGTCCTCCTTATAGGTTCAGGTCCTATAGTGATCGGTCAGTCAGCAGAATTCGACTATTCCGGCAACCAGGCCCTAAAGGCGCTTGCAGGGGAAGGGATAGAGGTTATAGTGGTAAATTCTAATCCAGCCACGATTCAGACAGATGTGCGGGAAAACGTCAAGCCCATCATGGTGCCACTTGACGAGGAAAGCTTGAGGGGCGTCATAGAGAAGGAGAAACCGGATTCCATTCTTGGCACGTTCGGTGGACAGACGGGGCTAAACATCTTGGTTGCCCTATGGAAATCGGGTTACCTCAAATCAAAAAACGTCAAGGTCCTCGGAACAAGTCCCGAAGCTGTTGAGATAGCAGAGGACAGGATGAAATTCAAGGACAAGATGCTTGAGATCGGTGAACCAGTCCTTGAATCCTACTACTGTTCATCCGTTCAGGAGGCAGTGAGATTTGCGAAGCAGATAGGCTTCCCTATAATTGTGAGACCGTCATTTACCCTTGGAGGTACCGGAGGCGGAATAGCAAGGGATGTAGAGGAATTGAGGGCCATAGTAGAACAGGGACTTTATCTCTCGAGGGTCGGGTCGATTCTGCTGGAGCGGTCCGTGATAGGCTGGAACGAGCTCGAGGTTGAGGTGGTAAGGGATTCAAGAGGAAACAAGATAGCAGTCTGCACGATGGAAAATGTCGACCCTATGGGTGTTCACACCGGCGACAGCATCGTTGTCGTTCCCTTTCTAACGCTCAATGACAAGAACTACCAGAAGATAAGGAACTCAGCTTTAAAAATAGCAGAGGCATTGAATATAGTGGGGGCATGCAACGTCCAATTCGCATTCAATAACAGGACAGAAGAGTATTTCGTAATAGAGGTCAATCCCAGGCTCTCAAGATCATCTGCTCTGGCATCAAAGGCCACGGGTTATCCTATAGCCAGGGTAGCAGCCTTCATTGCGCTGGGGAAGAATTTGAAAGAGATTGAGAACGTTGTGACGGGTGAAAGGAATTCGGCAAGGGAACCAGCTATAGACTATGTCGTCGTTAAATGTCCCGTTTGGCCTACGGAAAAATTCCCAGAAGAAAATTTTGAACTGGGAACCCAGATGAAGAGCACAGGGGAAGTCATGGCCATTGGGAAGAACGTTTCAGAAGCCTTCAGGAAAGTGATAAGATCTTCAGGAATGATGAGGAGAAAGGTAACATTCAACGAAGCGCTTCTCACATCACCCAACCCCGAAAGGCCCCAGCAGATCTTTGAGGCATTCAAGAGAGGGTATAAAATAGAGAAGATATCTGAAATGACTGGATGGCAGATGCTGTTCATTTCGGAACTTGTGAAAGCTTTCGAGCAGGAGCACTCATTCAATGGATTCTCTGTAGTAGATACCTGTGCAGGAGAATTCGACGTCAAGACCCCATACTTTTACTCCTCTAATCCAGGTGGAAAGATTGGGGGGGAGATAATGGTGCTAGGAGGGGGACCTATCACTATAGGACAGGGAATAGAGTTCGACTACAGTTGCGTCCATGTTTCCCGCTTACTTAGGAAAAGGGGGTTGGGGGTAATCATGGTCAACGACAACCCGGAAACTGTCTCTACGGACTTCGACGAAAGCAGCTTCCTGGTCTTTGACCCCGTGGACTTCGATACCGTGAAGAACGTAGTTGAGAATTCCACAGTAACTGCTCTCATACCATGGTTCGGCGGACAGAGGCCCATAAACATCCTCGGGAAGATAAAGGAACACTTCGGAGAAAGATTAAAGATACTTGGAACAAGCGTGGAAACGGTAGACATGCTGGAGAACAGGGAGAAATTCGCAGGTCTCATGAAGGAGTTGGGGATACCGTATCCAGAATTTCTTTTCACCGGCATTGATACTTTCCTTGAGGACGTGAAGAAAATTTCATTCCCCGTGATAGTGAGACCATCTTACACGATATCAGGGGCTCACATGGCAATATTGAGCTCCGACAAAGAGGCCGAAGAATACATAAGATATCATGGGAGATTTGTGGGGGAATTCCTAGTTGAGAGATATCTGGGGAGCTCCGTGGAGGCTGAGATTGATGCTGTTTCTGACGGGGAGAATGTCCTGATCCCTGGAATAATAGAGCACATAGAGGAAGCAGGAATTCACTCAGGAGACTCGACAAGCATATTCCCCTCGGTCAATATTCCAAATCACGTGCAAGCCACAATGAAAGAATACTCAAAGATGATATGCAGAAAACTGGGGATAATTGGGCCGGTAAACATACAATTTGCGGTAAAGAACGACGTTGTTCACATAATAGAGATTAACCCGAGGTCTTCAAGGACATTCCCTTTCGTCTCCAAGGTTTCAGGAATAAACATGTCAGATATTGCAACCAGGGTACTTCTTGGTGATAAGATCGAAGACATAAGGACAAGAAGCGGAGTAGTTGGGGTGAAACTGCCGATATTCCCGTTTGACAAGCTTAAGGGTTCGGACGTTGTTCTTGGACCGGAAATGAAGAGCACTGGAGAAGTTATTGGCATAGGAAAGGACCTGAAGGAAGCCATGAAGATGGGTTACAAGGCCGCAGGATACGACGTCAGCAAGGAAGGCGTAATATTTTCCGTACCATCAGGGAAAATGAATGAATTCCTCGGAATTGCAAAGATGATATATGATTCGGGGAGGGTCATATATAGCACGGAGGGGACTCACGAGAGACTGAAGAAGTATGGCATAAACACAGTCAAGATAAAGAAAATTTACGAGGGGAACCCGAACACAATAGACATTCTAAGAACAGGCAACATCTCCGCGGTCATAAACATACTTTCAGACAATTACAAATCCGAAAGCGACGGGAAAATGATGAGAAGGAACTGCTATGAAAAGAGGGTTCTATACATTAGCACAAAAACACAGGCGGCGGCATTTGCGGAAACTGTAAAGGCACTCGATGCATGAGAGATTGGAGTTCATTCTGAACCTCCTACGGGCGTACTTTACGATGTAGTTCTGACTCAATTTTTTCTTAGGTTTCCAACGTTACGGTGATGAAATCCAGAGTTAATCGAAATTAAGATGATTAAGCCCATTAAGAATACTTGAGCATGAAATTAAATTCAAAAAAATGATACCTAACAGGGAGACCTATGAGTAAACTATCTATTGTCGTTTTTAGCGGAACCACAGACAAACTGCTTTCTGTCGGAGTTCTATCCCAGGCAGCTGCTGCAATGGGCACAGAGGTCAGGCTTTTCGTGACGTTCTGGGGCCTGTTGGGGTTCACAAAGGGAGAAAAGAAAATGATTCTTCCAAAAGAATTTGAAAACATGGGACCTGCTCTCATGGAAGGAATGAAAAGAGAAAAGGTGAGCTCGTGGTACGACATGGTGAAGGAAGCAAAGGAATTTGGGGCCAAGGTCTATGCCTGCTCCATGGCGTGCGGCGTGATGAACATAAAGAGAGAAGACCTGGACCCAATTGTTGACGACATGGTTGGTGCTGCAACATTCCTTCAGGAAGCTGAAGGAGGTCAGATGCTCTTCATCTAAGGTGATGACAATGGATGCAGTTAAAATAATCGATTCAAGGGGATCGGCATGCCCTGGGCCCGATAACAGATCTTGCAAAGGCGTACAGGAACTCCAAGGTAGGGGACATACTTGAGCTCTGGGCCACAGACAAGGGAGTCAAGGCAGACACACAGGCATGGGCAACCAAAACCGGCAACGAAGTACTAGAAGTGAAGGAAGATCCTGAAAAGATATCAATAAAGATCAAGATAAACAAGAGATAAGCGGACGATTGCAATGAAGAAGGTACTGATAATAGGTGGAGGTGGAGGGGGGCTAATATTAGCAAACCATCTAGATACTAATGAGTATGACGTGACTGTCGTAGACAGGAGTGATCTTCATTTCTATCAACCATGGTTTCTCTATATCGCCTTCAAGGGTTCAAAGAGGAAGATATCAAGACCAATTGGGGAACTGTTGAAACCAGGCGCAAACTTCGTGAAAGACGAGATATCTACAATAAACCTCGACGAAAGAAAGGTCTACGGGTCCAGGAAGGGGATATACAACTACGATTACCTTGTCATAGCCACTGGTACTAATCCAGACCCAGACTCAATCCCCGGATTGAGGCAGACTTACGATGAATATGGCGACTACCATACAAGTGTCTGGAGTTCGCAAAAACTGTGGTCAAATGTAAGCAAATTCAAGGGCGGGACTGTAGCAATAGGTCAAGCATCCCCAACATGCAAATGTCCTCCATCATTGCTTGAAGGCGCCTTCCTGCTGGAGGAACATCTGAAGAAAGTCGGTTTGAGGGATAAGACAAGAATAGTATTCTTCACCCCGTTCCCCAGGGCTTATCCTGCAGAGCCGATGAACAGGGTTGTTGAGCCATTGGTGAAAGAGCGTGGAATTGAGGTAATGCCATTCTTTGACGTCGACGCAATAGATCCACAGACGAAGACCATCACCTCCCTTGAGGGGGACTCGCTAAAGTATGACCTTCCAATAATAGTCCCACCCTGCAAGGGAACGAAAATCAAGATAATTCCTGAAACTGTTCAGGATGAAGACAGATTCATCAAGGCTGACAAGAAGCTCATGAAGATCAGCGGATATGACGATGCATTTGCTGTCGGGGACTGCAACACCCTCCCAACCTCTAAAACAGGGGTCACCGCCCATCTTGAGGCCATGGCTGTAGCAGACATAATTCAGGGCAAGTATTCTGAGTTTAACGGAAGGATAAACTGCCCATTCGACACGGCTTATGGCAAGGCAACGTTCGTGATAGCGGATTACAACAACCCTGTTGCGCCTTACCCGCCCACGAGACTCAAACATATGATGAAGATGACTATGGCAAGGATCTACTGGATGACGCTAATGGGTACCGCAGATCCAATCTTCGACCAGTTCTTCAAATTCACTAGGCCGGAAAAACTCAACAAGAAGTACGCAGTGACAGACTAATCTTCTCTTTATTTTTTATTTCTCTAATACCAATTCTTTTTCTTTAATGTCAGCTGTAGGAGATTCAATGCTTCTGGAGTCAAGGTCCAAGTATCTCGATTGCTGCGCTTACAGGTACAATGCAAATCATTTTCATATCCTCTAAAGCAGAAATGGTGTGCTTTACTCCCCCGGGGATAAATAAGAAGTGGTTGCTGTCAACCGGAAATTTTCTGCCATCCAGAACGGCTTCTCCCTTTCCTTCGATTAAGAAGATTTCATGCTCGTAGTCATGGCTGTGATTAGGAGTTGATTTGCCTTTAGGAACAGTTATCAATCTCATGGAGAAATTTGGGGCTCCATCTCTGTGTGTGATTAGCCATCTTATCTTCCCCCCACCCTCCAAGTCCAGTTCTTCAACTTCAGCAGCTTTCTTTACGACAGGTTTGCTCATGCTTCCTTATCGCAATACTCTATTTAATGTGGTCACTGTTCATTCTTTTTTGGATTAGGCCAGGGGAAAATCACTTCCTCGATCTTTCTTCTCTTATTTGCCGCAAGTGACATCATAAAAATGAGGGAAGAGAGCCTGTTGAGGTACTGCAGGGACAGAGGATTGACCTTTTCCACTTCATTCAACTCAACCAATCTCCTCTCTGCTCTCCGCGTTACCGTCCTGGACAGTTGAAGGCTCGCTGCTTCCTGGGAGCCACCTGGGACTACAAATAGTTTAATCTCCCCTATCTCCTTCAAATACACAGCTATCCTGGCTTCCATCCACGTTACTCCATCGTCGCGGAGTTTCCGACCCTTTCCGGATGTCAGTATCTCCTCACCTAGGTGGAATAGGTCCATCTGAACCTGGGAGATGTCATCCCTGATGTCGTTCCAAGGCATCTGGACCTTTGAATACCCCAGATTGGCTATCAATTCGTCCAGAGTTCCTTCCCATTCCATGATTGGATCATCTTTTTTGAGTCTCTTCCCGGAGGCAGTATCGGTTTCTCCAGAATCGCCACGTCTAGAATACACCACTAACAATTGTAATCCCGTATATGTCATTTTAGTAACCGCTATCGCAGAATTGATCTCTCAAAGTAATTGGCTATCCATTATTCCGGAATTTGTTCCTTGTCGCTTTTGTAAAGTAATGGAATAAACGAGCCTAAAGAATATAGTGGTTATGGTCAAATTCAAGGGTCGTATATATCTTGTTTATCTGCATCGAGAATACCTGAGTTAGGGTTGTGAGATGAAGATTGTATACTATAACCAACACGATGTAATTGTAGACGGCTGTTACAATTGCACCGGCGTTCGCGGACAAATTGTAAAAACCAAAGTACTCTCCGCGGTAACCGGCCACAGTAACATTGTATAAGCTTCCCTGATCGATACTGTTCCCAATAACCTCCTGGATATGCGACCTCAGGTATAAGTAACCAAAGGATGCTGACTTACTTGTAGAGTTCTTAATTATGATCAACACGATATTCGGGGACGTGACATTCCCGCCGAGTGCAGGTAGCGGGCTGGAGTTTGTATAGTCGACACTTGCCACGTTGCTCCCACTAGGCAGATATGGGATGTTCCAGCTGTTGGCGTTGGGCATCAGGGGAGCTACTTCTGATGGCGAAAGGATTACGCTTCCAGGGGAAAGCGAATTTTCCAATGCAATATTATGAGCCTCAAACGTCCCAAGTGCTGTAACTGTTGCAAGAATTGCAACTACAACTATAACCTTGCCCCTCTTTGACAATCCCCTCTTCTCCTCGTTTGATATGGGCCTAGCCGTCACCCTGCTCCAAAATAAATTTGCATAAATATGTTTTCAAATAAAATGAGTTACCCGGTGATTGTCATTGGTAAAATATGAAAAGAGCTATTCAAACGTAAGTCATTATGATACAAGATTGAAGGGGCAGTGTGATGAATTTAGCCTTAACTGATCATGATGAGTGACAGGCGATCTGATCTGCTCCTTTACTTTCTCATTCTACTGTATGTTTGTTTAATGCATCGAAGAATAAATCAAAATTGCCGCTCTCAAAGGCTTCCCTGATCATCCTGTAGAACAACGACGTATCTGTGTTCGGAAGAAGATCGTTTATGGCAAGAAGCACACGCTGCTTCGATGAGATCAACTCCTTTAGCTCCCCCTCTAGTACCCTTATCCTGTTGTCAATCTCCTTCAGCTGGTTAATGAGTTCCTGCAGTGTTCCTTCAATAGCATCCTTCTCCTCCTCATCCTTATCGAAGACGGAGATGCTCTCTATGAACTGCAGTAGCGAAAGAAGCGGATAATTTGCCTTGTACAGTATCCTCGGGGGGCCCTCGTCAGATTCGATTTTGCCGACCTTGTAGACCAAGCCACTGTCCTCAAGCAGCTTGATATGCTTTGCGATCAGCTGCTGTGAACTTCCCAGAGACCTGGCGAGCTCGAATGTGTACGAGGGCCTGATGGAAAGTATGCTGAGGATGCTCCTTCTGATGTCGTTGTCTATTAGGTCCAGCAAGTCTGTCGACATGGTCACTCTATTGGAATCTTCTTGCCTTCCTTTTTCTTGGTCGGCGGTTTCTTGACCACTATATCCAGTACTCCGTTTGAATAGGATGCCTTGATGTTTTCAGGAATGACCTCATCATCGAGCTCCACTTCCTTGTAGTATTTCCTGCCTTCCTTGTCCACCTTTATGATCAGTATGTTATCGCTGGTCTCGATTGATATTTCGTCCTTAGTTACTCCCGGTATCTCGATTGTGATATCCGTCTCCCCTTCTCTCTTCTGGATGTCCGTTATGGGTTCACGGTATTCTAGGCTTGGAACGTCAGAGTATTCCCTGGGTATGTTACCAAACTCCTTGAACTCAGGTTTCCCGTCAGGTCCAAGTCTGTAGGTGAATCCGTATACGTAAGTGCCGGGTTGATCCTGTTCCTTTATGCTCTCTATTTCATCAAATGCATCAAACCATCTCTCCAGGAACCTTCTGTATTCCCTGTCACTGTTCTGCAGGAAGTCGTGTATGTCTTCCCAGAAATCATCATCCCTCTTCCTTATCTTTCTTCCTACCATGTTTACCACCTTCGGTTAACAACCTCTTGTTGGGTAGTAATTAATTTCACATTATTAAACCTTGCTGATGATTAATGGATCAGCTTAAAAAGTGGGGGCAAGGGCGTTGTAATCCAATCTGCTAAGAATAAAACAAGCACCATTAACAGGGTAATCCTTCATAAGAAGTTACCAACATGGAAATGGGAGGATTCCTTCCTCTTTATGCTCCTGTTGTATTCCATGATGGTGGTGATGAGGGAAAGATGGCTGAATGCCTGAGGGTAATTGCCGAGATACCTGTGTGTTTTGAACTCTATCTCCTCTGGCAGAAGGCTCACATCGTTAAGTAGGTCGGTGATCATCATAATTCCATCGTGAGCTTCCTGAAGCTGGCCGTTCTGTATCAGATTCCTGATGTACCAGAATGAGACCATCAGGAATGCGTTGTCCTCCCCCTTCAACCCATCCTGGAGGGTGTACCTCTTGAAGAGGAATTTCTCAGGCATCAAACGTTCTTCTATCTCCTTAAGAGTGTTCCTGTACACGTTGTCGGCTATGGTGCAGAAACCGAAAAGAGGTAGTCTCAAAAGTGCTGAATCGACATCATCCGTTTCATAACTCTGCCTGAAATATCCCTTTGATGAAACACCTTTGCCATAGATCTCCTCACGGAGCGCCCTGGCCTCGTTCATGACTGAGAATGCATTTCCCTCGTCTCCCATCTTTGAATAAAGCCAGGAAAGATCTGTAAGTGCTTTCCACGCTAGGGCCTTTGAATAAACATAATTCCTTTTTTCACCACGTATCTCCCATATAGAAGAATCCGGTTCCCTCCAAATGCTGAGGAGAGAATTCCCTATAAGGAATACCTTCTCCAACGTATGGATGCTTAAAAATCCAGAATTCTCCAAAAGCATGCGCAGGGAAATGATCAGGGAGGCATACTGGTCTATCTGCAGTTGGCTGCTCGCCCCATTTCCTATCCTAACAGGGGCAGAATTCATGTACCCGGCTAAATCCAGCGTCGTTTCTTCAATGACAGAATCCTCGCTCACCTTATAGATAGAAGTCAGTTTCCCATCCTTCTCGAATCTGTCTATAATGGAAAGGTAGAATTTTGTTGCTTCTTCTATGTACCCGAGCTGTACCAGACCTTCTATCACATAAGCGGTATCCCTCACCCACATGAACCTGTAGTCCCAGTTCCTCTCCCCCCCAATAGCCTCAGGGAGAGACGTTGTCGGTGATGCAACCATGAAATTGTTAGGGTCAAAGAACAGTCCCTTTAGAGTAAGAAGTGACCTGTTCACTAGATCGTAAAAGATCCCCTGGTATTTGGATTTCATAAGCCATTCCTTCCAGAATCTCCTTGTCTGCCACAATCTATCTTCACTTGCAAAGAGCTCTGGAGGATACGCCTTCCTCAGGTTATGCGTCGTCACAAGCCACCTCACCTCGGTCGCCGGAAGGGTGACTATCCCTGTCACGCAGTTGTCATCAACCTTTAGGTCCAAGTCTGTCGACAGGAACTGGCTTGATTTGTCAGAATAGACCATGTACCCCTTAGAGTCAACTTTTTCCACGGATTTTCTGCTTCCGGAAGTGAACGGGTTAAAGTCTATCTCAATGTTGACGTCTGCGTAGGTCTCTATCCGCCTGTGAATCTCAGAAAAATACACAGCGTGTTCAAAACTCATAGGAAGGAAGTCCATAATCGAAAGCACCCTGTTCTTCTTATCGGAGAATAGAGTGAAAAGGATGTTCGTATCAGGTTCATAATATTGCCTTGACTCAAAATTCCTGTTAACAGGGCGGATACTGAAATATCCCCCCTTCTTTCTGTCAAGCAAGGATGAGAATACCATTTCAGAATCAAAATTAGGGAAACAGGCAAAATCTACTTCACCCTGCTTTGAGACAAGTGCTGCGGTCCTGTTGTTCAGAAGTACTCCATGGTCTTCTATTCTCGGGTATTCCTGGTCGTTCGGCACCTTACATTAACCAAATCTTCCTTTAAATATTTCCCGAAGGGTTCACCATAGTACAATTTTTCCTGAGGCTGAACGGGGAATGTAGGCTCCTTGGAACCAGTTAAAAAGTCTTGCCCATTTTCCTATCCCTCCCACACATTGGTGGATTGTTCAACATTCCAGAAAGGACAAAAATCACGCCACCATAGAATTAATTTCTGTTCTGGAATGTGTTTAATTAGACCCAACACATTACCTTTGAAACTAGAAAGATAGGCATTCTCGGGATGATTATCGAAATCGATATCGTTATATGTAACGATGCACTTACGAGTATGGCACCCGAAGAGGGTAGATGGAATAGAGGTATCATCTTCTTCATAGTACTTTCAATGGTAAATGAAGCACCCATCTACGGAAACCAGGTTGCAAATAAGATATACGAAAGAACAGAGGGAGCTTGGAAGCCAAGTGCAGGTTCCATCTATCCAATTCTACACGGGATGAGAAGAAAGGGACTGATAACAAGGCACGAAAAGGACGGCAAAGTAATGTATGAGATAACAGACAAGGGCAGGAACTTCGTCTCAAAGATTAAGGAGAGGCACTTTGAACGATCTCCAATATCGCGGTTCATGGGAAAGTTGTGGATGGATTCAATGAGCCCGGAGGAAAGGTCAAGATTTATTCTCGCCTCTGCCCAGCACACTGCAGATTCCCTCGTAGAGAACCTGAAGAGCATAAGGGAGGGGACTGAAAGTCAGAAGAAGTATGAGGCGTTTTTGTTGAACTATGAACTAGAGCTCGAAAAAACAATCAAGATCCTCAGGGAAGAAAGAGAAAAACTCGTTCAAGCGCAAGAGGTGAAATGATGGATGGAACAATAATAGAAACCAAAAACTTGACAAAAGTCTACAATGGAAACATAAAGGCGGTATCAGACCTAAACATATCCATTAGAGAGGGGGAAATTTATGGATTGGCTGGGCCTAACGGAGCCGGAAAGACAACAACTATCAACATGCTGATAACTAGGATTGCACCTACAGGTGGATCAGCAACAGTGGGTGGTTTTGATATAGTAAGAGACTCACTTGCCGTAAGGAGGCTGATCGGAGTGGTTCCTCAGGACTTCACTGCTGACGAGGACCTGACAGGAAGGGAGAACATAATGATGGTCTCGCAGTTCTACGATGTGCCCAAGGCGAAGGCCAAAGAGAACATAGGCAGGCTGCTGAAGCTGGTAGAGCTTGAGGATGCCGCGGACAGGTTGGTAAGGACTTATTCTGGTGGAATGAGGAAAAGACTAGAATTGATAATAGGGCTGGTCCACGAGCCAAGGATACTGTTCCTTGACGAACCGACATTAGGACTGGACATTCAGACAAGGACACAAATGTGGAACTATGTTAGAGAAATCCAGCAGAAACTGAACGTGACCATAATACTCACCTCCCATTATTTGGAAGAGATAGATGCACTCGCTGGAAAGGTGTCTATAATAGACCACGGAAAGGTGCTGATAACAGGAAGTCCGTCCGAACTCAAGGCGTCTCTTAAGGGAGACATAATAACGATGACATTAACGGACCAGAAATCTGCAGACCTCATGAAGACAGTTCCGGGAGTGATTGAAGTCGTGGATGCAGGGCCCAATACAGTAAAGATAAAAGTCGATAATGCGGATGAAGCACTTCCAAGGGTTATAAATTTCATATCGCAGCACGAGCTTTCCACAATAAAGCTCACAGTCCAGAAACCATCTCTTGACGAGGTCTTCCTGGAATACACAGGAAGATCAATAAGGGATGAAGAAGGTGGGATGGATAGAATGAAAACTGCTATGAACTTAAGGAGGGCGAGACAATGAGCGGTCTTTGGCCATTGACAGTCAGGGAACTGAAGAAGTGGGTAAGAAACCCAACGTTCTTCTTCACGGGACTCATACAACCGATATTCTGGATTGCTCTCTTTGGAAGTGCCTTTGATATCACGAAATTCCTGTCGGGCCCCTCTGGAAGCGCCGCAGCTAGCTTTTTGCTTGATGGTGCACCGAACTATATCACTTACATAGTCGGTGGTGTCTTGACCACGATGGGTCTATTCACTGCCATGTTTGCCGGAACACAGATCATATTCGACAGGAGACTTGGTCCTATGGGTCGATTCCTTTCTTCCCCTATAAGGAGAAGTTCCATAGTTTTCTCCAAGATCATATCGTCGGTGATCAGAATACTGCCACAGGTAGTGATCCTAGTGGTTGCGGCTTACCTCATTCCAAACGGGCTGAAATTCGTGCATGGTTTTACCATAGTGGACGTCCTGGTAATGGCAACTGCAATAATCCTTATAGCATTCATATTCTCGTCAATTTTCAGCGTCATAGCCACCAGAATGACAAACATGCAATCAATATTCGGAATCGTCAACCTTGTCAATCTGCCTCTTATGTTTGTAAGCTATGCAATGTTCTCAAAGGCGATGATGGCAGACTGGCTAGGAAACATTGCCCAGTACAATCCAGTTTCTTGGTCAGCGGAAGCGATTAGGACAGTAATCATCAATGGAAGCTTGACATCCTCCCAGTGGGTTCAGGAAGGAAGGTGGCTCGGGGCACTTGCAGCCCTAGCAGCAGGTCTTCTACTGTTGACATACTATCTTGTCGAGAAGGAAATCAGGGATTGAGGGCAGTCGAGGTAGTCTGGGAGATTACCTCCCCTTTTTCTAATTATTTTATTCTTTGATTCTGCGATGACAGGTTATGAATTGTTATGTGGTGCGAAGTATGATATCTTGTCCAACCTCTGACGTTCCTTAATGTGGCTTGAAAGACTGACTTTTCTTGCCAAACGTGTAAATCCTAGGGTACCTAATGAAAAAGACCTAAACGTGATAGACGATACTAACAGCACTCCATTATCAGGAATATGGTTAGTTGTGTGCTAAAATTCGACTTACTATCGCGGTTTCCTACATCAAAAAGTATAATTGAATTTCAGACGTCCATAGATGATAAGTAGCACTCACGGTACAAATCTAGAATTGAAAAGCTGCCTTCATGAAAATCTCATTTTATCTTCAATGGATCGCTGAAAGACGAAGGTGAATACAATTGCCATTATCACTGTTGCAATTACAGCCACTGAATAATAAGTGTTGTTTATGAAACCTTTAGAAAGAGCGATGGAAGCTATTATGATCCCAACTGCACCCCTTACGCCGAAAATGCCGAGGGACACGGTAGGCTTTATGCTTTTCATATACCTCTTAGAGAATTTATATGCTGCAAAACCGCCTATGATCGTTGTAATCAGTAAAAGCACCAGCAGGTAGGGAACGGTGTAAAATGGAATTATTGACACTTCGAGACCTGAGATGCTGAAGAAGAGGGGAACGAAGAAACTGCTGTTAATACGCTGGAAAGTTCTCTTTAGAATTCCGTAAGTATGTTCGCCGAAGGTGTTTTGATGGATTATCAACCCCGAGAAGAATGCGCCGAGGACGAAGGTTATGCCTATATATTCAAAGAGCACGGATGCAGCGAGTCCCATCAGTATAACGCCTGCAAAGATTATCCCCTCCCTTCCCCTCCTGCTGAACATGTCAAATCTGCGAATCAGGAAGTCTGACTTTGTCTTCAGGTACATGTCTAGGAAGTACAACGCTATCACGAAGGCCGCTAGCAAAGCAGAATCGATGGCTACGGTTGATGCTGCACGGTGAAATGAGACAAGGATGATGAACGCAACTGCATCGCTCATCGCGACGCCCCCAAGGAGCCTGAAGCCGTCTTCCGTCCTGATAAGACCAGACTGGACAAGTAACACTGATGTTATAGAGATGGATGGAATGCTCACCGCAAGCGAAGTGCTTACAGCTTCCAGATATGGGAGCTTAAAAGCGAAGATAGATACAATGGACATGACCAAGAACGGAACGATGAACGACGTTACTGCAAATCCGGTAACATATCGTATGTTCTTTGAGAAAATGTCTGAGGAGGCTTCAACACCTATCTGGAGGATAATGAAGAAGAGAGCCAGAGTGCTTATTGTGGATAGGTTGGAGGAAGGGATTATTATGCCCGACACCGCGGGTCCCAGCAGTATCCCGGCCAGAATGGCTCCCACGATCTCGGGAAGGGAGAGAAAAAGTTGAAAAGCTGACCTAATCCTATTGCAACTATCAGTAATAGCAGGATTGATGTTATCAGGTCAAGCATCAGAATACCTAAACTACATTGAATATAAACTATTCTTATTTCATCCTGTCATTCTTAACATCATCCACCTCAGTGATTTTCAGGAACCTCTTTTGGAGCGGATGTTGCCGCGGGGACGTACTTTCTAGATAGAGCTGAAAATATAATGGATCCCGCAAGTATGGAGAATATTACAGTGTAGAAGAGTATGTTGCCATAAAGGTTGAATACCTTCGGGTCGGTTGAAAGCAAAACGCCTGCGATAACGATAACCGTAGAACCTCTCTGTACAAAGGAAGACACAATTGCAGTATCCTTCCCGAACCATTTTGTCATTCCCTGTACAGAATATACTTCCAGGAATCTTATAGGAACAAGTATGGCGACGAGAATTGCAGCTATTATTATCCCGCCGAAATCGAAAATATTTACCAATATACCGATATAGACGTAGAAGAGCGTAAGTACGAAGAATGTGATTTCCTGGTTAAAGTATGACAGGGACTCGTTGTTGATGCTGCCAGAGATCTTGATTATTTTAGAAACTGGGACGGAATTGGTGATTATAACCGAGAACAGGAAAACAGTAAGTATTGCTGAAGCACCGAGGTAATCAGAGACACCCCATAGGGCAAGAAGTATTGCTATGGTGGCTATATAATAGTGAGGAGTAAGAGCCTGCCTGAGGACTACGAGCCAAACGATTCCAACAACCCCTCCAAGTACAAGGGATTCCGATATGCTCCCGAAGAGATAACCTGCCGTGCCGGCTATCGTGAACTGCTGATTCATTACACTGAGAATGAGAAGGACAACTATGATGTTCATAATTGAATTCATTATTGTTTCAACTTCCACTGTGTGTTTTATGTTTTCATTAAGGTTCACCCTAGCAATAAGAGGGACTATGAAAGTGACAGAAGTCTCGCTCAGGACAGTAGCAAGCAGGAGAGAGTCTATGAAAGGAATCTTGAAGAAGAAATATAGCAGGGGAGTGAGAATGCCGATCACAAAGATGAGGTCTGCAGATGCCATTGCAATTCCTTTTGGAACGGATTTTCCAAACTTCTCTAGATCAAGCTTCAATACCCCCCCAAAAACAATGAATATCAGGGCGACGGTGCCTACAAATCCAAGCAGGTCTTTCATTATTGATAGGTATACCACTGGTATGATCCCAGTGTAGTGAATAACTATCCCTATGAGTAACAGAAGCAGCATGTCAGGTATCCTCTTCTTCCTGAACGCTATTTCCCCAACGAAACCTAGCAGCATAATAACTGCCAATAGTAATAGCAGCTCGTCTATTGTAATCAAGCAAGCATTAATCCCAAGTCAGTTATTATTCTTGCGCTGTATCAGAATACTTGCTAACTGGAGATGAAATCCATATATAATATTGATTTGCGCCTTCTCCCATTCTCAATTTTTACACAAAATTACCAGATTCATATTCTGTAATGCCTGAAGATGATACCTTTAATTTCATCTATTGCAGCCATGGAAACGAAAGCTATCCCAAGTGACACGGCAACGTACGCAATTCCTATAGGGGTTACCAGGATTCCAAGCCACGATATCAATGACACAATCGCTATATCTGCAACGGTGGTAATCATAAGCCACTTTCCAGGCGTGGAATTCCAGAATCTCCCCCTTTCCCTTACCATGTATACTGTAAAGAGGCCTGAAAACACCAGTAGATCGAATATGAATGTGTCAATTTGATTGTGAGTCAATCCTAGCCTGAGTGCGACTAGTAGGGCGGCGAACGATTCTACAACTATGAGAATACCTAGCATGACTGATGATCCCAGAAGGGACTTAACATTCCACCTTTCGGGTCTTGAGGACGGTCTAACATTATCTGTTGCTATGGACATTGTCACGAAGTCGTTTGCAAATATCAGCAGGATGATGTCAAAAGGCGTTGTCACAAAGAACCTGAAGATGAAGAATGATACGGTAAGGAAAATCACAACCTGAATTGTCTTGATTATCTTGTTCAGGGTATAAGTTAGCATCCTCTGAAATATCTTCCTGCCGTCCTCAACAGTATATACGATGTCTAGCAGCCCCTTATGTGTAAGGACTATGCTAGCAGATGCCTTTGCAACGTCGGTAGCAGATGAGACGGCGATACCAACCTCGGCCTGCTTCAAGGCAGGGGCATCGTTAACACCATCCCCCGTCATTCCAGTAATGTGATGTTTTTTCTGTAGTGATTTCACAATGAAGAATTTGTCCTCAGGAAGGACCTCTGCGAATGCATCGCACTCATCTATGTCCATTCCATCATTCCTTATTTTCGAAATTCTGCAGATCTTGTCTCCTATGCCTACTTCCTTCGAAATCTCCCTTGCAATGGGTTCTGAATCGCCTGTTATCATCCTTGGTTTCAGACCAAGGGACTGTAGTTTCTTTATCAGGTCAGCTGAATCAGGCAGAGGAGGATCACGAAGCGGTATTATGCCAGATATCTGCTTCTTTCCTTCGCTAGAAATGCCAACAAGGATTGACCTATACCCCCTCACCGCAAGCGAAGTTATTTGCTCAGAGACTTCTTTCGCCCTCCCTGGCTCAAGCATTTCTACTATGACCTGCGGGGCTCCCTTAACAACCAGCATCTCCATCCCATCAACCTCGATCAAGCACTCTGTTCTCTTGGTCGAAGGATCAAACGGGACAAACTTTTTTACAGTGAATTTGTCAGTGCTAGCGCCTATCTTCTTCCCGTAGTCTATAATGGCCAAATCTATTGAATCCAAGCTTGATTCATTGCTAGCTACCATTGCATAGGAAATGAGCTCTTGAACAGAAATCCCGAAAGGTATGGGGTTTGATACAGTCAGTTTGTTCTGGGTCAATGTTCCAGTTTTGTCAAAACAAATTGAATCCATTGTTGCTGCATCTTCCACTGCGCTAAGTTTTGTCACAAGAGCACCCTTTTTTGAAAGGTCTATTGCCCCATATGTGGTGGCAACAGTGAAAGTTGCCGGTAGGGCAACCGGAATAGACGCAATTAGAACTACTAGTGAAAACGGGATCACCTCGGTCAATGAAACTTTGAAGACGATGGAAAAACCGACGAGTGAGATGACAAGGGCTACGTCAACAATTGCGAGGTATTTCACGATCCCTAGAACGAGTTTCTCCAGATGCGATTCTGATTTTGCCTTCTTCACCAATTCTGCTGTTTGCCCATAAAGAGTATTGGCCCCAGTTGAAAGAACAACGCAATTTGCCTCCCCCCTTTCTAATGTAGAACCCGAATAGATAACTTCATTTGCAATCCTCCTAACTGGGATCGATTCCCCTGTTAGCTGTGATTGGTCGACCGACACTTCTCCTGTTACAATCTTGAGATCAGCAGGAACGACGTCTCCCATCCTAACGTATACTATGTCTCCAGGAACTAGTTGAGCTGCTGGTGACTGTTTCCATTTCCCGTTCCTCAGAACCCTTGAATTTACGTTCAGCTTTTGACTCAATAATTCTACCGCATTATCTGCCTTTGATTCCTGAAAGAAGCCTATAAAACTGTTGAACAATAGGAGAGTTACTATGATGTAGGTATCGATAGCTTTGCCTATAAGAAATGTAATGACTGCAGTGATTTCCAGCATCCACGGTACGGGAGCCCAGAATTTTTTCAAGAACTTCAATAAGGGATTTTCTTTTTCGTCCCGAACTGTATTTGGTCCAAACTTCTTCAGTCTTTCCTCTGCTTCATCTTCTGTAAGACCTTCAGAAGTTGTAGAAAGTGATTTGAAAGTCTCCTCAATGCTCACTTTGTCATATTTGTTGTTTTCTGTCAAGTCCAAATATCTTCAGCGTATTTTATCTAATATATGTTACCAGTAAGTGTCTGAATACGTAAGAAAATAGGCCCTCTTTAAATGATAATTTGTGCAGGAAAGAGTAACGGAAATGTGTCTATCCTCTTTCTCTAACTTCCTATTTCTTCTTTTTTTGTTCTTTTTTAGGGTACCTAGCTTCCAGTGTCTTAGAATTACTACGGTTTGAGTGTTCAGCTCTGTTTCTGGTTGGTGTTTTTGTCCTTCTTTTTGCCTTCATTTTTAACTCTAGGTTTATTATACAGATCTGAGCTTAATTAACATTTGCCTATTCCGATGATTTCTGACGAGGAGGGTGAAATGAAGGAGGGTTCAAAAACATGCGGGTGGAGCTACGATCCCTACGGGCGCAAGGGGATTTGAACCCCTGACCTATGGCTTAGGAGGCCATTGCCCTATCCAAACTAGGCCATGCGCCCATTCAACTGGAAATGCTTAACACGTTTTAACGTTTGCGAGTATTTTACGATCTACGCAAACAACAAAGCCCCAAGAAGATGAAAGAGGTTCAAATATAATAATTTAAATGGCGCTCATCGTCGCAAGAAAAAGACAGAATTATACAGAGAGATTTAGGTTAGGAAATCACAAAATTGGAATATAAAAAAGAAGGTTAAAAATGATTATTTTAGATAAGAGTCTGGTACCTGTTTGAGGTTATTTTTGATTGCATCAATGCTTTTCATGAACTTCTCCCTTTGGTCTGGAGAAAGGTTTACCTCTACTACTTTTTCGACGCCATTCTTACCAAGAATCACAGGTACTTCTGCGAACACCCCGTTGACACCATACTCCCCCTCAAGAAGAACACTTGCTTCAAGCGCAGTCTTCCTATCATTCACTATTGCATTTACCATTACTGAGAGTCCGCTGGCAGGGCCCCAGTTGCTGCTGAACTTCCTTAAATTGGTTATGTCCGCTCCCGCACTTATCGTGTCTTTGACTACTTTCGTATACTGCTCTTCGGTAAGGTAGGTCTTTAGGCTCTTCCCATAGACAAATGACAATTCTGGAACGGGATACATGTTCTCACCGTGCTGACCAAGAACAAGTGGAGTTATTGCTGCTGGCGAAACGCCAATGTACTGCGACGCATAATATGCCATTCTTCTCGAGTCTAGGACACCGCTGAAACCGATAACCCTGTTCCTGGGGAACTTCAGTTTGTTGTAAAGTACGGTTACCATCACATCAAGAGGGTTCGTTGTTATTATCACAATAGCATTGGGCGCATACGTCTTCACCTTTTCAGCCGTTTGTGAGACTATGTCAGCATTCTTCACCGCAAGTTCTTCCCTTGTCATCCCAGGCTTTCTGGGAAGGCCAGCTGTAATGACAACAATATCGCTTCCTTTGATATCTTCATAGTTGTTAGAACCTCTTATTTTCACGTCTTTTCCAAGAATTGCCGCTGTGTGATTTAGGTCAAGTGCCTCTCCCTGTGGAAGACCCTCAACGATATCTACAAGATTTATGTTGCTATCTAACTCGCTTACCATGAATAGGGCCGCAGTGGTAGCTCCTACTCTTCCTGAGCCTATTATAGAGATCATATTTTAACAATTTCTACAGACCTTATAAACTTTCTTTATTCAGTGAATGCGGAAGTAATTAACCGATCCTCATAATGTGCTACCTGAAGACTGTATTGTCATTTTCCAGTAATATGAAAAGAAAGAAGGGTAGCTAATAGGGGAAGAAACACGTAATCGGTTGAAACTTTCCCCAACTACCCTTCTGATTTTAGCTATAGAGTGTCGTTCTTCTCTACTCTTGGTTGCGGTCTTACTTATCTTGCCTCTATTGGTGTGTATTTTAGGTCCACAGATCCGGAATAGTATTCAAGAGGTCTCACCAGCTTGTTGTTGTGCCAGTACTCAACTATGTGCGATCCCCATCCTGCCATCCTTGAAGCGACGAATATGGGGGTGAACATCTGTCCCTCTATTCCCATCACCCTGTACAGCGGGCCTGCAAAGAAATCTATGTTTGGCCATATGCCCTTCGTACTCCCCAGCTTGTCTATCATGAGCTTCTCTGCCCTGAGTGCAATCTGCAGCAGCCTCCTCACCTCGTCAGAAGGCTCCTTTGTCAGGCTCTCCTCAAGGTAGCTCCTCACAAGCTTTGCCCTAGGATCGTACGTCTTGTACACCCTGTGCCCGAACCCCATTATCCTCTGCTTCCCCTCAAGTGCCTCCTCTATGTACTTCTCCGTGTTGTCAGGGTTGCCTATTGCATTCATCATGCTCAGTGCAGCCTCATCTGCACCGCCATGCAGTGGTCCCTTCAGTGTTCCTATGCCTGACGTTGTAGCAGCATACACGTCTGCAAGGGTGGATGCAGTCACAAGGACGGAGAAAGTGGATGCATTCGTGCTGTGCTCTGCATGCAGTATGAACATGAGGTCAATCAGCTTGCTCTCGAACTTAGTAGGCTTCTTTCCTGTGAGCATGTAGAGGAAGTTCTCCGAATGTCCCAGAGAATTGTCAGGATGAATGTAACTCTTCTTCGCCCTGAATCTTCCAGTTGCGGCAGCAATAGTTGATACTTTTGCTATCAGGGTTATTACCTTGTCTATCGTTGCTTCCGTTGCCCTGTTGTTTGGATCGTTATCGTACATAACGAGCATAGACGTTGCAGTTCTTATCACGTCCATTGGATGGGCTACAGGTGCCATCTTCTTTATTATATTCCTTATTTCCGGCTCAATTTCCCTTCTTTCCTTAAGTTTCTTCACAAATTCGTCATATTCCTTCTGAGTTGGCAGTTTTCCGTATATCAGCAGGTACGAAACCTCTTCAAAGTTCGAACGCTCTGCAAGATCTTCTATAGAGTATCCCCTGTACCACAACTTTCCGTTCTGTCCGTCTACCTTGGATATGGAGCTTTCATCTACATAAATCCCCTCCAATCCATAGTTGATAGTAGGTTTTGAACTCATCATTTAGATCACAAGAATAAATAGCATAAACGATTATAAAACACTGTCCAAAAATTAGGTAAACTTACCCTTTTTAACTGTGAATCCAAGCTCAATCACATTCATCGGGAAACGGCGGATTATTTGTGGAATTTCAATAACGTAACCAAAGGAAGGAATGTGGCATAGAGTGCCCCCTAATGTTCAGCACTACAGCAGTTGAATCGCACCATAATGGCTGATCTGGAACTATGCCGGGAGCTTCAGCTTACTCTCCTTTATCTTGTTAGTAAATGTCCTCATTTTTTCGGCTAGGTCTTCGTCGATGAAGTGTTCGAAGAAGCAGGCTCTCTCCTTGGCAGTTTCCTCATCGCAACCCATCAATTTCAGCAGCTCATAAATGGAACTTTCCTTCTTGTTCAAGTTCTCCAGAAGCTTTTTCCCCTTTTCAGTAAGCGTCATTCCCCTGTATTTCTGATAGTTTATCAACCCATCATTAGAAAGTTTGCTTAGCATCTGCGATACGGAAGCAGGTGTCACTTTCAAGAACTCAGCAATCTCAAGAGGTCGAGCGTATCCTTGTTCCTTTATGAAATGATCGATGGATTCGAGATATTTTTCCCTATCCTCGTTCGTTTTCACTTACCTAAATTGTTTAGGAATTATTACCCTTTTTCACGAAAAATTAAATAGATAAACAAAACACACTTTCAACCTTCTTGAACCATGGATAGAAATGGCCTGAAATATCACATCGGATTGACAATCTTGGATAGGAGGCAGCGGCTTTAAGGTGGTGGGGGAAAATAAATTAATCTTATATATAAAAGTGGTATGCTGACTGAACTTTCTATTGGCCCTGAAAATATAAAGATTAGTTAACAAAAAATTGAATAAGAACGATGGTGATTTGGGAAGGTGCAAGATTCCGTGGAATCGGAGAATCTAGTAGAAATAGCAAAAGAAGTCAGGAAATCGATTGTCAAAATGACATTTGAGGCAAAGAGTGGCCATCCAGGGGGGTCCCTAAGCGCCACCGAAATTCTCACTTACCTATATTTTAAGGAGCTCAATATTGATCCAGCAAACCCTAACTGGCCCGACAGGGACAGATTTGTACTTTCAAAGGGGCATGCGACTCCTGCTCTTTATTCAGTTCTTTCCATGAGGGGTTTCTTCGATCAGAACTTGCTCCACGGATTCAGGAAGATAAATTCACTTCTTCAAGGTCACGTAGTAAACCATGTTCCTGGTGTGGACATAACCGCAGGTTCACTTGGACAGGGGCTCAGTAACGCGGTAGGTTTGGCCCTCGCCGCTAGAATCGACAGGAAGAGTTACAGGGTATTTGCTATGATCGGGGATGGGGAATCAGATGAGGGTAGCATTTGGGAAGCTGCTTTATCAGCAGCTCATCTGAAGCTTTCAAACCTTATAGTTTTCCTTGACAGGAATATGATTCAGCTGGATGGGTTCACAGAGGAAATACTGACCTTGGGCGACCTTGAAGGCAAATTCAGGTCGTTCGGGTGGGCGGCTATCACCATAGACGGCCATTCCTTTACGGAGATAAGAAAGGCACTGGAATGGGCAAAAGGTCAGGAGGGCCCCAAGATGATCATAGCCAAGACAGTCAAGGGAAAGGGTGTCAAATTCATGGAGAATAACCCGGAATATCACGGTAAACCAGCACCGAATGAGGAGAAATTGAACGAGGCCCTAAGGGATATAGAGGGTGCATAGTAGATGATGATGTCAAATGAGCTCCTCTGGCTCCCTGACCTGGTAAATAAGCTCGAGAAACAGAGCGTGAGGGAAGCGTATGGGAAGACCCTCGTTTCCGTTGGTTCCGATAAGCGTGTCGTAGTTCTGGATGCGGATCTATCAACTTCCACCCATACATCCATGTTCCAGAAGAAATACCCTGACAGGTTCTTCAACGTCGGTATTTCAGAGAACAACATGATGGGCGTAGCATCTGGTCTCTCATGGACAGGGAAAAAAGTCTTCGTTTCATCATTTGCAATATTTGCAACCGGAAGGGCGTACGACTTTGTAAGGCAGAGCGTATGTTACGCGGATAGCGATGTAAGGATAGTCGCCACTCATGCAGGTCTCACCGTCGGGGAAGACGGGGCAACGCATCAAATGCTGGAGGATATTGGCCTTATGACAGGCCTTCCAAGGATGCGTGTTCTGGTTCCATCAGATGCCCTTGAGACTGAGCAGATAGTCAGGTATGTGTACGAAAACAGGGGCCCATTTTACGTCAGGCTTTCCAGGGAAAAGGTTCCTGTTGTTCACGATTCTGAAACCTTCAAGTTTGGCAGAGCGGAAACTATACTGGACGGGGACGATTTGACAATCATTGCAACGGGTATTCTAGTCGTAGCGGCAAAGATTGCCGCATCTTACCTGAAGCAGAAGGGGATTTCTGCAAGGGTGCTTAATATGTCAACGATAAAGCCCATTGACCGTGATGCTGTTCTGAAAGCTGCAAGGGAAACGGGCAGGATTTTGACAGCAGAAGAACATAGCATTTACAACGGGCTCGGCAGCAGGGTCAGCGAGGTTGTTTCTGAAAGTTATCCCGTGCTCGTCAAGAGGCTTGGAGTGAACGACATGTTCGGTGAGTCCGGGAAATCCTGGGAGCTAATGGACAAGTATGGACTGAATCCGATGGGAATCGTGAATAATGTGGAAGAGATGATGAAGGTGAAAAGATGAAATTCTTTTTGGACACTGCAAACATTGCAGAAATAGAGGAAGGCGTTTCCTGGGGATGTGTGGATGGTATCACGACGAACCCCACACTGATTTCGAGGGAACTGGTAGGAAAGACAGATTTCAAAACGCTTGTGAAGAAGATTCTTGATCTGGTAGACGGTCCAGTGTCACTCGAGGTAACTTCTGTCAAGGCCGAAGGGATGATAGAAGAAGGAAAGAAGCTGAAGAAGCTTGGAGACAATGTGGTAGTGAAGATACCAACAACTGTAGAGGGGTTGAAGGCCCTGAAGGTGCTGAAATCCCTGAAAATAGAGACAAATGCTACGCTAGTCTTTTCTGTAAATCAGGCCCTCATGGTCGCAAAGGCCGGAGCGACATATTCTTCTCCTTTTGTAGGCAGGCTGGATGACGTCAGCGAGGATGGGATGTCATTGATCGAGGATATCAGGGAAGTCTACGACAACTTCGGAATTGAGACAAAAATAATCGTCGCATCAATTAGGCATCCTGTTCATGTCAGAGATGCAGCACTAATCGGGGCAGATATTGCAACCATGCCCTTTGAAGTATTCAAGAAGTTGATAAACCATCCGAAGACAGACGAAGGGCTCAAGAGATTCCTGGATGACTGGCAGAAAATTGACAAGAGCAAACTGATGTTCTGATGGGCAAGTTTCTTGCATTAGCCAGTCCTCCTGATCTAGACGCAGTTGCGTCCGTATACCTCCTCAAGAGGGCATTGAATGATAATATTGAAGTAAGGTACATTGATCACAGCGTCATAGAGGCATCGGAAGCTGACTATATCCTTGACTCGCCCCACGGAAAAGCACGGATCATGAGATTTGACCACCACGATACGAAGGACTGGACATGTTCTGCAATGAAAGTGGCAGAATACTTCAAGATGGGGAAGGCTGAGAGGAGACTTGCAGAGGCCGTTTGCTGGCAGGACAATGCAGGGTGGCGCTCGCTTGGAAGGGATGGGATGGACAACCTCCTTGATACTGCACTGAAGAGTCTGATGGTCGCCGGGTACAGACCGGACCAATTCGAGGACGTATTCAAGAGAATTTTTGATGCTATGATCGTTAAATTTCAGGAGGACGAGAAAGTTGTAATGCAGATAGAAGAAAACACGATTTTCAGGAGTGAAGGAAATGAGGTCCTCACGGTCAATGGTGACTTCCCGAAGGATGTCATCTTCCAGGAGTTTAGACCGCAATTCCTCGTGAAGGTATCAAGATGGGGGATATCTGTGACCAGGTCAGCAAAATTACAGGCTCCGGATCTTTCTGATTTCAAGGACGTGATAGCGTCAATCAGCAGGGGCGGGACGGACAGATGGTTCTTCCACCCTCAGGGATTCTACATCGGTTACTCGATAAATCCCGATAATGGAGAGGAAATTCCTGTCAACCCGGAACTCTTCTCAAGGGAGCTCCTAGAATTCGTGAAGAAGAAAGCCACTCCACATTAGTTTTGCTGGCAGAATAAAGAAAAGTTTGATAATATTTGAGCACTACACCGCCATGCAAAAATTCAAGGATGTCCAGTCAGAACCACCAGAAAGCAATTACAGGCTAGACAGGGTGGGTCTTACAAATGTTATCAGGCCCATCACTGTACAGAGAAAGAAGAAGACGATAACTCTCATACCCACGTTCAGGGTCTTTGTTGACCTCCCTCCATCCAGGAAAGGAAGTGATCTGTCAAGGGATATTGAGGCTGTGGAGGATGTAGTAGAAGGGGAGGTGGAAGGGAGAACTAAGGGTATAGAATACGTAGCAGAACTGATAGTTGAGAAGCTCCTAGCTCGACATCCTTATGCATCTTCCGCGGAAGCAGAACTGACTGCCGATTACTTCCTAGAGAGGGAGAATCCAAAAGGACGGAAGACGACTGAAAGATATGTGATAAAGGGTAGGGCTACAAAGAAGGACGGGGAGCGGGCAAAGAGGTATGTGGGGGCAACAGCAACTGGCATAACAGTCTGCCCGTCAGCAATGAAAACGGTATCCACGCTAATGAACAGGAAGGAAGATTCTCCACCTTACATATCGCACAACCAGAGGAACGACGTCTCCATAACAATGGAGGTGCCTGACGGCTGGGATGTGGAAGTGAACGAGCTCATAGACATAGCAGAGCAATCGATGAGCGCTCCAACCTACGAACTCCTGAAGAGGGAGGAGGAAGGGATGTTAGTTCTCCAAGCACACAAGAACCCGAAGTTCGTTGAAGATGTTGTGAGGGACGCTATGAAGCTCATAGTAAAAAAATTCTCAAAGATGCCAGATGAAGTTTCCGTCAAGGTAACAAGCGAAAGTCACGAGACAATTCACAAGCATAACGCTTATGCTGAAAAATATGGGACCCTCGGGGCACTAAGGAATGAGCTGGGCTAAGACCAGAATCTTCTGTTCTTGGCAAATTCCACCTCGTTTACCAGTATCCTTTCAAGCAGCTCGTTCTCCGACTTCGATGGAACTTCAAGGATTCTAGATGCACTCTCAGGACCTATCCCATGGGCCGCAAGGACTATGAGTGCCCTATCCTCATACATCCTCAGAAGATGGTACGATGTCCTGATCTTTCTCATAGCCTCAGGTGACATCTTCTTGGCGTTCTCGATCTCGTAAGGTTTGATTGGAGCAATCCTGGGGCTGCTGCAAAATATGCACCTCCTCTCCTTGAGGTCCTGCACCCTCGTTTTGAATACCCTATGGCAGCTGAGACAGTAGAATGCCATCTCCTCAGATAGAAGTCTTTTCTTCACAGCAGACAGTATAGGTGCCGAGGGCCTGATGGGCATCATCTTTTCCTTAAGGCTGCTCATGTAGAGTTTAGATGAGTTCGAGAATGAGCCCTTGACTTCAATTGCCATTTCTCCACTTGAAATAAGGTCACGGATAGTGGTGAGGTTCTCAATATCCAAGTAATCCCACTTGAACTTGTCAAGGGCCTCGTTGAAGAATGGGGTATTCCTGTGTGAGGAGAATATCCTGTCCATCCTTATCCTCGTGAAGTCGCTCTCCTTGGATATCACGCCGAATTTCTTTGCAACATTGATTGTGCTGTACTGAAAAGTTTTTGACTTTTCCACAAACCTGTCCAGGTTCTCGAATTCATCCCCCAGATGCTCAATTATGTCAACTATCTCCTCAACCCTGTACCTTGTGTTCCCGCTTATGACTATGTGATAAGGCGAATTGTCAAAGAGGAAGGATTCACCATACTTTTCAGACAGCCTGAAGGTGATGATGAGTGCAAGGGTATAATTTGCCTTCGTTCCGGCCGTAAGCTGTATGACCGTAGTCGTCCCTTCCTTCTCTATCCTCATCAGCCGATCATTTGCGGCGCTTTGCCTGAAGTTCCTTACCTTGTCCTTTGTGAATTCATCTAGGCTGTCGCCTAGGATGTTCTCCCTTCTCTCCCTCCCCACTTCCATTGCAATTTCAAAGGGTACTGGTATCTCCTCACCAGACCAGCTGGGAGGGACAGAAATTCCCTGGATGAAATCCACATAGATGTACCTGTCCTTTATTCCAAGGACCCTCCACGTGCTCCCCTTTAGCGTGAAAGTAGAGCCCATATCTATCTCAGTTGCAACGTACCCCTCGTCAAGGAATCCAATGATCTTCGCTGAGCTTGACTCCTTAACAACATATCTTTTCTCGTCCGGTATCATCGAAATATTCTCGATGAAATATTTCAGAGTCCTTCCGCTCCTGCGAATTTCCTGGGTCTCAGGGTCGTATCTTATCACGTAAATCGACGAAAGAAAAGTCAGGAGTGATGCCAGGTCATCTTTTGTCAGGTTTCTGAAATTGTTGACACGATTGAATATGTTGTATGCTTTTTCGAGGGTAATCTGTCTTTCTGAGTGAACCATTGCCATTATCTGGTTCGCAACCACAATCAATGGTTTTTCCCTGACCTTCACCTTCTCTATCAGGCCTGATTCCGCAAACTTCGAGATGACGCCTCCCTCCTCTGATTCAATCTCGTTCATTGCGACTATCTCTCCCTTCGATGTATCACCAAGCCTGTGTTTTCCCCGTCCAACCCTCTGAACAAGCCTAATGACCTGCCTGGGGGAATTTACCTGTGCGACAAAATCAACGCTGCCTATGTCAATGCCCAGTTCCATGCTCGATGTGCATATTATGCCCCGCAGTTTCCCCCTTTTGAAGTCGTCCTCAATCTTCGTTCTTACGTCCTTGCCGAGGGAACCGTGATGCACTTCAACCAGTATATTTTCATCAACAAGCCTCAGCCTCATCACTATGTCTTCGGCAGTTGCCCTCGTGTTGGAAAAAACTATGAACTGCTTATTTGAATTGTACAATTTCATTATGTAATCAACTATTTGCGCGTAATTCTCGTCAGATCCTATGATGTCCTTGAATGAGGGAAGGGCGCCGTTCGGCATAGAGACTTTAATTTCATATTTCTTAGCAATCCCTGCCTTCAGGATCGTGTAGTCGTTGGCAAAAAAGATACTCCTGGATACCTCTTCCGGATTACCGATTGTTGCGGAGATTGCTATTATTTTGAAATCCGGAGCAATCTCCCTCATCCGTGACAGACCTATCATCAATTGCCATCCGCGCTCATCATTGAGCAGCTCGTGGACCTCGTCAATTATGACGTACCTGACTGTCCTGAGGTGGTTCCTTATCTTCCTCCCGCTCACGATTAGCTGAAGTGTTTCAGGCGTTGTTATTAGGACTTGAGGGGGGTGTAGAAGCTGATACCTCCTTTCGCTCTCACTGCTGTCACCATGTCTCACGCCAGCTTTGAGGCCGAATGACTCCGCGTAGAATTCTATCCTAGAGAGTACATCCCTGTTGAGTGCTCTGAGCGGGGTTATGTATATGGCACCGAATCCTTGGATCTTTTCCTTCATTTGACTAAGCTTGAAGAAAACAGGGAGGACTGCGGCTTCTGTTTTGCCGCTGCCCGTGGGGGAGGTAAGAAGAACATTATGGTCTTTCAGGATCTCCGGTATACCAATTCTCTGCGGTTCCGTGAATTCATTGAATCCTCTCTCCTTGAGGACATCTAACAACTTTTGTTCCACTTCCCTGTACGACCCATCTGGCATTCAGGGACTGGATGCCAAGATACTTAAAAAGGAATGCACAAGGAATTCTTCAAGAAAATTATTTAAATGGTGTCCAACTTGCGCCCTGATGTTAGGAAAGATGGGCCTCAAGCCCTTTTCGATCTATGAAATTACTGAGCTTACTCACGGTGAACCGGATAGCCCGAGGATCGTGAGCTTCAAGATGAGGCCGGTCGACGGACAGAGATTTGACTTTGTGCCGGGGATGTTCTCATCCCTATTCCTTAAACCAGAAGACAAGCTCTTCCGATCGTACTCGATTGCATCTTCCCCAAATGAAGACTACATGGAATTCATGATAGAAATGATAAATGGCAAATTCACAAGTCTGCTCGCCAATCTGAAGGTAGGTGACGAGATATATGTCTCGGAACCTAGAGGAGCATTCACATACCAGCCGGACAGTCAGCACAGTGACCTGTTCCTTGCAGCAGGAATTGGCATCGCTCCATTCTTCTCAATGCTTAGGTTCCTGAGAAGTAGAAATTTGAAGAGAAATATTTACCTGTTTTACAGTATTAAACACAAAGAAGACATAGTAAACTCTTCTGAACTGCAGTCATACGAAGATATTGGCCTGAAACTTGTATATACTGTCACGAGGGACCATGGGGATAATAACTGGAACGGCGAGAGGGGCAGGATCAACATGCAAATGATTAAAAATCACGTAGAAGACTTTGCTTCTAGCACCGTATATTTATGCGGTGGCATAAAGTTCGTCAAGGACATAGTTGAGGAGTTAAAGTCTGAAGGAATAAAGGACGAACAGATCAAGAGGGACATCTGGGGAGAATAATTTCATCGTAATCGTAGATGAAAATTTGAACTTCTTAAAAATTAGAAGAAATTAAAAAAATAAAAAAAATGAAATTGCTGTTTAGCTGTACGTCATCGGGTAGTATATCAGGAAAGACAATCCTACGGCTGTGTTTTCGCTTGGAATCAGTCCGGCAGGATTAAGCGATGTACTCATGTAAACCACGCCGATCGGCTGGAACACTCCTACGTATAGGTAAAGCTCAACAGCTATCTTGTTTGCCTGATAGTAGTAGTATGTAGCATTAGCGCTTGAAGTCGCCTCATTTGCTAGGAGGATGTCATTCCACATCTCCTTTATCATTGCCCATTGGTGCGGATACTTTGCCTGAGTGAATGGTGTGGTCCCGTAGGCGGCACTGTTATTTTCGATAATTCCGTTAGGGAGTGTATATATGCCGTATTGCTGCAGTTCAGGTGCCATGAAATCCGATGGTCCCGGGTAGTCATCTATCCATCCCAAGAACCAGAGTGGCATTATGTTTGCGCCTGAAGACACTGTGCTGAATGCTACCGTGTATGCGAACGGTACGTCTACAGTTGTCATCTGTATTTTTCCACCGCTTATCTGGCTTAGTGCTGCTTCCCAAACTGTGAACATTTCGTCCTGGGCTGGTTGTCCCTGTGAATTGAAAGCAGGGAAAGTCCAGGTTCCGTTGTTATACCCTGATTGATTAAAGTAGAACCTTGCCATCTGCAGATTGTATTCATTTGCACCCGGCAACGACATGATGCTACTATTGTAATCAGCTATTCCTGGAGGCAGCATTCCAACTTCCGGTCCCGCAAAGTACTGACCGTCATTGTATTCCGTGACATTGATCATGTAAGAATAGTTGAATGCGTATGAGAAAGCCTTCCTTATTGACAGATTGTCAAAGAATCCAGGCCAGATGTTTGTAGCGGATAGATACGATTTCGTTCCTGTAACGTTTATTGCCAGGTTGAATGTGTAGAAGAAGTTAGACATTTCTCTGGCGCTAACTGCCGTAACTATACCCTGGCTTTGCAGCGCCTTTGCTTGCGGCGTTGATGCAGGAGGATAGGCTCCAGCAGCGAACTGTGCATACCCTGATTGCAGCTGTTCCTGTGCCGTTCCCTGGTTTGTCAGGTACTCAAGTTCCACTTTTGGCACAATCGCCGATGGCGCAGGAAGCTGACTGCTAGACTGCACGTAATATGTGTTTGGCGTGAGTGAAACAAGTGCGGCTGCTTCATACAGTGAAAGCTTGTATGGGCCAGTTCCCATTGTATTGTAGATCAGGAACGAATTGAATTTGGCGGCTGTTCCATACTGCTCAAAGTTTGCATATGATGCACTATTATTTTGCGGAAGGGTCGGTTCTGGAGCAGAGTTGTTATGAGCTACCAACCAGTTGTAGTCCATGATATCGGACGCAGTTGGACCGGCAAGAAGCTCGAAGAATATTCCACCGGAACCGTAGTTCCATACCTGATAAGACTGGTTAAGGATACCGTAACTATTGCCTGCATAAGTTGCAGTTGAATTTGGCAGCCATGTCAGGGTTGATGGAAGAAGATGGAAAGTCACTGACTGTGTTGTATTGTTCCAAGTTATTGCATGATGTATCCAGTAGAAGCTGTTGTTGAATGGACCATAAATTGATGCTCCTGGAATCAAAGCCTGTGCGTCAATCCATCCCGGTGTTCCCGGATCATTCGCAAACAGAAGCGTCCTCAAGAAGGATACGTATACATCATAAGCAGTTGCGTGATCTCCATTAGAGAACGTGACAGACTGATTTACGTAGAACGTAATGTTTTCCGCAGTGCTACCAGTTCCGAACCAGTTCCAAGTAGTTATTTCACCGTTTGCGGTACTTGGGACGTTTGTTGCAACAACTGGATGGAACTGTGTAAGGGATGTTCCGTTATAGTATACCAGTGGCTGGTATATTTCATAAAGTACCTCGTAACTCACAGTATCGTAAGCGATTGCAGGGTCGAGTGTTCTTGGGCCACCCGGTACATATTCAGCATTTACAATTTGCTGCTTGTTTGTCGAGATTCCTGTTGGCGGCTTGGCAACAGAGTAGTTTCCTACTGCAATTGTCATTGTATAAGTTCCAGTAACTGTCACACCATTTCCTACGGTTGTGGTCGTGAGTGCAACGTTATGGAAGCCTGGCGTTTTGAACGTAAGATTTACCGTTTCTGCCATTCCCGTATTGTTGTCTGCAATTACCTGCGTTCCGTTGTCAACATTCCAGGAGAAGGATTGGACGGTATAGCCTGGTGCCCCTGAGACAGGGCTACCTACTGTTACTGTTATTCCAGCTAGTAATCCAGCGTATGTCAGATTTACCCATCCTCCCGTGCCGATCGTCAAGTTACCGTTCGCTGATGTGCCCTGAACATAAATAGGGCCGAAAATCTGAGCCGGATTCGGGCTTATAGGTGCGTTTGCAGTTATAGCTAGCAATGAGGAGTTACTCGAGGCAACACCACTTGGTCCTACTGCATACATGCCTACCAGGTATGATCCCGGGTTTGCGTATGTGTGCACAGCCTGACCTGTTCCGTTGGTGAATGTTTCTGTTGACCCATCACCAAAATTCCAAACCAGTTTTGTCCAGGTGAAGTTGGATGGGATGTTCGGGCTGAATGTAGTGGGCGTTCCTGCTGCAGTTGCAACTCCAGACGTGATAGGTGTTACCGATAGTGTTTGTTTCGTGGGTGGCGGCGTAGTCGTTGGGTGGTATGTAAGCACAACCACTCCTGCTATTATAACGACTATAACCACGACCACAGCGATCCATTTCCAAGCAGAACTCTTCTTTGGTGGAGAAGGGGCCTGCTCTGAGCTTTGTGGTTGCGTCATATGACCTCCCTATTGGAATGAACCTCTATACTTAAGTTTTCCTCATTCTGGGGCACTTCCTAAAGCAAAATTAATGACTTATGGTAACCTTTATTCTTTTCAATTCAGGTTCTTAAAATCTCTCAGGAAATAGGCGCTTGTAAACTAGGAACTCAACGTAGATCATTGGGATGAGTGCAAGTACTGAAAGGATCATGAAGATGAGGTTTACATTACCCCCGTACCTTGAGTAACCCTCCACGAATTGAAGGACAAAGAGTGCGTCAATGAATAGACAGAGAAGGTTGTACCAGTATCTTGCGAAATCCTCTTTGGCCCATCGCTTCCAGCTCTTTCCAGGTTCTTCAATTGCCTTCTTTCTCTCTTCACCTTCAAGTCTGCTGAATAGAGGCATTGGCATTAAGTTGAGAATGTGGGCGCTGGGGCTGGTTTCTTTTGCCCCGAAATTATCTCCCTTGCGAAGTGGCAGGCAGCTGTATGCCCTTCCTTTATCTCCTCAAGCTTCGGTTCCTCCTTCGTGCATATTTCTTCTGCAAATCTGCACCTTGTGTGGAACCTGCATCCAGCAGGTGGATTAGCTGGGGACGGGACGTCACCACTCAGTACTACTATGTTTCTCTTTCTCTCTGGGTCTGGAACTGGTATTGCGGAAAGGAGGGCCTGGGTGTATGGGTGTATAGGATTTTCGAACAGGTCGTCTGTCCTGGATACTTCCACAACTTTGCCCAGGTACATTACGATTACCCTGTCACTTACCGCTCTTATAACGGCTAAGTTGTGAGTTATGAAGAGGTAGGTCATCTCGTATTTTTGCTGGAGATGTTCAAGGAGACTGAGAATCTGTGCTTGTACTGAAACGTCTAGTGCTGACGTAGGTTCATCAAGTACCAGAAATTCGGGTCTTATAGAAATTGCCCTTGCAATTGCTATCCTCTGCCTCTGACCCCCAGAGAACTCGTGAGGAAACCTGAACAGGTGGTCTTCATTCAGGCCCATTTCTCCAATCATCTCCCTGATGTAATTAAGCAGTTCATCACCCTTTATCTTCTTCCTTTTGCCGTCTTCCGTGGGTATTCCATTGATTAATATAGGCTCCGCAATTATGTCCTTGATGAGCATCCTAGGGTCTAGGGATGAAACAGGGTCTTGGAATACAATCTGTACCTTTTTCCTGAATTCCCTGTTTCTCTTCTTGTTCCTGTACACATCTGCCTTCTTTGCCTCCTCAACCAGCTTTTTCTCTTCCTTCTTTAATTCTGAAGGCTTGTTCGTCTTAAGATTCTTGTAAAGTTCTGAAACCTTACTAGATACGGAATCTTCGGGATTGTAGAAGAGGACTCCTGCTGTGGGTTCTGCGAGATCAAGCAAGACCCTGCCTAGTGTCGTTTTTCCGCATCCTGATTCACCAACCAAACCAACGGTTTCCCCCTTGTATATTTTGATGTTTACATCATCGACGGCATAAACATATCCCAGCGTCCTTCCTGTAACTCCCCCTTTTATTGGGAAATATTTCCTCAGACCAACTGCGTCTATCAATACCTTGCTCATTCAGCATTCACCTTTCCACTGAAGAGGTGGCACTCTACTGTATGTCCCTTGGAAACTTCTATAGAAACAGGTTTCTCCACCCTGCAGCGATCAAACACGAACGGGCACCTTGGATGGAACCTGCATCCCTGCGGGGGGTTAATAAGATTTGGGACGTTTCCTGGAATGGTTTTCAGTGTCTTGTTTGGGTCGTCTACTCTCGGAATGGATTGAAGAAGGCCTATCGTGTAAGGGTGCTTCGGGTTCCTGAATAGTTCCTTGACTTCTGCCATTTCTACAATGTTTCCAGCATACATAACTGCAACCCTGTTGCATGTTTCTGCTATAACTCCAAGATCATGGGTAATCAGTATGATCGACGTACCGATTGCATCCTGAAGGTCCCTGAGGAGTTTCAGTATCTGAGCCTGTACAGTAACGTCCAGAGCAGTGGTCGGTTCGTCAGCTATAAGCACCTTTGGATTGTTTGCCAGCGCTATGGATATAGTTACCCTCTGCAGCATTCCCCCGGACAGCTCATGAGGATAGCTTTTCAGAACGCCACGAGGATTCGGTATATCAACAGATTCCAACAGGCTGAAGCTCTCCCTCCTGGCCTCAATAAGCAGTGGATCTTTCTTGTTCCTCTTCATCTGCTTAGACATCTTTATGAGGTTGATCTTCTTGGATTCCTTTGCCAACCTTTTAATAATTTCCTGTTGCGTTGCAGGATTCGGGTCGGTTAGCAACCTATCTTCAAGTTCATCACGTTCTATTGACTTTTTGAGCATTTCTTCATACTTCTGCATTTTCTTTGAGAATCCTCTCGCCCCCTCGATCAAAAGGTCCTGATGGAATTTTATGGATTCTGCCCCTCTAGCAGTCTTCTTTATCTTATCTATCTCTTCCCCGAGTTCGTCGTCAAAAATATCAATATCCCCTCCGTCCTTCCATCTTTCAAGTTCGGATAGGTGGTTGCTTGCAGATTTCATTATCTTCAGCAGTCTCGTCCTGTTGTGGAGTAGGAGTGTTTCTGCTATCTGATCTTCCACTGTGTAAACTGGATTCAGGGCAGCCATCGGTTCCTGGAAAATCATTGAAATGTATTTGCCCCTGATGGTGTTGAAGAAAAGTTCGTTGTTCCTGATTACTTTATAGTTGTGCTTTATCTTGATCCTTTTTTTCTGAATGAATCTTGCCTCATCCTTTATATTACGCATTAAGTCAAGATTCCCCAGCTTTACTTCTCCACCGACAATCCTTCCTGGGGGGTCGGGAATGAGTCTTGTAATGCTGTATGCCGTGACAGACTTGCCGCAGCCTGTTTCCCCGACAATGCCCAGAACTTCTCCCTTCCCGACTGAAAACGAAACGTCTTCAAGCGCTTTTACAACTCCTTCATATATGAAGAACTGTGTTTTAAGATTTTTAACTACCAGTACGTCTTCCATGATATTTACCTCCTTAGCCTCGGATCAGTTACATCCCTAAGGCCGTCGCCCATCAGGTTCAGGCTGACTACAAGTATCAAAATTGCAAGTGCTGGTATGACTACGGTCCACCAGTAATGTGTTATGGCAGGTATACCGCTGCTGAATGTCGTTGCTATAGAAATTATATTCCCCCATTCCGGTGTCCAGTAACCTGCGAATCCCACGCCCAGGAAGAACAGCGCAGCCATTGTGAGGATTACGTTACCAAAATCAAGTGATACCTGAACAAATATGGGGTATATGGAATTTGGAATTATGTGCTTTAGTACTGTCCTGATTGAAGAAGAACCAGCTGCGACCGAAGCCTCAACGTACTTCAGTTCCCTTACTGAAAGTACCTGTCCTCTTACGATTCTTGTATAAGTGGGCCACCAGATCACTATGAGCGCAAGAACCATTACGTTCAGCGTTCTCGAGAATATCACAAGGAAAGCGATAGCTAAAACGAGAGATGGAATCGAAAGGAATATGTCCGTGACCCTCATAATCACCTCTCCCGTCAATCCACCTTTGTACCCTGCTATGCTCCCCAAGAAAGTTCCTATTAACGCTCCGCTTAGAACAACTATTGCTGCTACCATCAGATCTATTCTTGCAGCTTTCACTACCCCATTGAAGATATCATACCCCTCGAAAGTTGTTCCAAACGGGAAATACCTTGATGGAGGTTGAGGAATGTTATAGATGTACTGTCCGTGGTAAGACAAATACTGGGTCATTCTCCATGGGTTTCCTCCAAGGACTATTGGCCCAAATATTGCTACCAGAACATAAAAAAGCACGATAATAAGCCCAATAGTAGCGATTGGGCTTCTGGTGTAGAAGTAGAAAGTTTTGGCAAACGATTGGAACTTCGTTCTTAATGCCCTGGCCAAATTTGAGCTTGCAGAGTTGGCATTTGCTGTCATTCAAGCCTCACCCTTGGATCCAGAACGGAGTAAAGTATATCCACTATCAGGTTGGCTGTAACAATTATCAGCGTGAATACAAATGTGATCGCAATTATTGAAGCCATGTCACCACCAACAGCAGCATAGTATGCCCACCTGCCCATACCTGGCCACCCAAATACCGTTTCAGTGAGAACAACCCCTCCCAGCAATCCTGCGAATGTCAGCCCCATCACTGTCGTAGTCGCTCCCAATGCATTCCTCCTTACGTGCTTCCTTATCACGAAATATTCCGGAACTCCCTTAGATTTTGCAGTCCTTATGAAATCCTGTCCCATGACCTCCAGCATGCTGCCTCTCATGAACCTAATAATTACTCCGAAGGTACCAAATGCAACAACAAGAGCTGGCCAGAAGACGGTCCAAAGTCCTGCCAGAAATGCCTGCCAGTCTCCATATATTAATGTATCTATAAGCAGGAAATCGGTCGGCCTCGTAAGTCCGCTGACATTAGGGTTTATCCACGGCTCAAGATTGTTAGTACCCGGTATGTAATAGTAAGAAATAGGTATCTGTCCTGCTCCCTGCAGCCTAAGAACTGATGGAAGGACAGAAGCCGGTCCCATGACCATTAGAACTAGTAGTCCTACGAAGAAAAGTGGGACTGAGACTCCAACCATCGCAACTACCCTGGTAGCCTGGTCTGTTAGTCTGTCCTTCTTAACCGCGCTGAATACACCAAGTGGAATTCCCATGGCAACTATGAGCAATATAGCAATTGCCGCAAGCTCAATTGTAGGTGGGAACCTCCTCATGAATTCAGTAACCACAGGAGTATAGGCGTCAGCCTGTTCAGTTGGAGAAAGAATACCCCAGTTTCCTGTAAACAGTGCACCTAAATAGTAAAAGTATTGAGTATAAACTGGTCCATTCAAGTGTAGCATTGCCTTGACGGCGGCAATGTGAGCTGGAGTCCTTATTTTTCCAAGGTAACCATTAATGAGCAACGCTTCATTGGCGTGAGCAAGGAAAAATGTTACTACAGTAACTCCCAGTATGACGGGGATTAGAAGAAGCAGTCTTCTGATCACGTAAATATACAACTTCAATATAGTTCACCGTCCCACGAAAATGGAAAACTGGTTAATAAACATAATTAGCAAATATTTGGAGAATTGCTTTCCCAGCTATTAATGGCTACAGAACATATTTGCCTATCTCCTTTGGAAAGAGGACGACATCGCTGATATCCTTGGACCCTACGATGAATCTAACCAGTCTTTCTATCCCTATTCCAAATCCGGCAGATGGGTGCAAACCTCTCCTTGAAGCTTCAAGGAGCAATGAGTAGTCCTCCTTTCTCTGTCCCTTCTTTGCTATGCGTTCAAGAATTCTTTCGTATGAAAACTCCCTTTCCCCCCCGCTAATTGCTTCTCCATATCCATTGGGGTAAATGAGGTCCATATCCATGAGAACACCCTTCTCCTCTTCCTTTTCCCTATCGTAGAACTCTCTTTCTTCGAGCGGTATGTCTATAATCCAGAATGGTTCCTTTGCCTCAGAACTCATTATTGACTCAAAATCCCTGCCGTATGCGCTGACTGCATCTAGATACCTAACCCTCCTGAAGGGCATTGAGTACTCTTTCAATAACGGGTTGAGAAGTTTCGGCTCTATTACTTTCCTTACATTAGAAATTGTAAGATTCAGCATTTCTTCAGCCAGTCCCATCACGAAATCCCGCCCTTTGTCCCTCACTTCGAGATCGAGCTGTGTAAACTCAGCAAGATGTCTTCCTGTATTTTTCCTTTCAACCGGTTCAATCCTGATGTTCGGGGAAAAGGAGTAGATTTTTTCAAAGTGAATGAGGGCGAGTTGCTTATGGAAAATCATGGATTTTGTCAGCCTGTACTTGTAACCATAGTAACTCAAAACAGGGTCGTCAACCGGATGGTTCAAAGGATCGGAAATGGGGGAGATGATGACTGGGTTGATTTCAAGAAATCCTTTCTCGTCCAGGAAATGCTTCATGCTTCCCCTAACGATGGTATTTACTCTGGTTCCAGTTAAAAGCTTGGTCTTGTCCTTTTCGACGAACTCTTCAATCAGGCGTTCTTCAATCATGCATACTTCAATCAATGAAATCATATTGCTTTTAGTTCAAAATATATTGACATAATGAATAACAAACGTTAAATTTTACTTATAATTATGACATTATGAAAGGATTTGACGAAATTGATAATCAAATTGTTACATATTTAAAAGACAACGGCAGGGACAGGGTTACAGATATAGCGGACAGACTAAGGTTGAATAGGGTGACTGTTGCCCAGAGGCTAGAGAGACTAGTGAAAAGTGGCATCATTAAAAGGTTTACAGTAAAACTAGACTACGAGTCGTTGGGACTTGATGTCCTAGCCTTTGTTTTCATTTCCTTCAAGAAGACAGGCAACACTACTCAGGAGGAACTGGCTCAGGTCATTTCTAAACTGGGGGGCGTTGAGGAAGTGCACATTATTGCGGGTGAATTTGATATCATAGCAAAAGTCAGGGCAAAAAACCTCAGGGAACTTGGTGAGAAGGTTGTGAACAGGATTAGGGGGATTTCGGGAGTAGAGAACACTTTTTCACATATCGTTTTCCAGACGATCATAGATTAGGGTCTTTAACATCCATATGTGTGCTTCTTTAAGTCCATCACGGTACCAGGTTTGAGATGAACTCTGCAACTGCTAACGGAAATCTCATGGGGATGGAATAAAGCATATAGAGAAGAGTCTTGGAAGGATAATCCACGTCTCCAACCCTGTTAATGCCGGAAATGCTCGAACTTACAAGTGGAACCCACAAGCCGTAATATTTCTCATATTTGTCCAGAAGCTTCCTTATTTTGTAATCTCTCTTAATTTCAGAACCAAACGAATTCTTCCAGCTCCTCTGGTAATCCCGAAGAACGTCTTTTCCTCTTTCCATTGCATTTGCAAGCACGTTACCGGAATCAAGAGCTGCAAAAAGGCCGCCGCCTGTAGTGGCCTTGCTGAGACCAGCGGCATCCCCGATGAGGAAGCATCTTCCATTCCCAAGCTCTGTGGAACCTATGGGTATCAGTCCTCCTCTCCTACGCTTTATGGTATCATTTCCAGTCATTGCCTTGACGACTTCCTCGCTATTCCTCCCTGAAGCACCGACTTCCACCTCGCTTCCATTTGGAATCTCCCATGAGAAAAAATCTGGAGTAATTTTACGATTTAGATTGATTTTCACCCTATCTGAAGAGCGCCGCAGGTCATACTGAAGAGAAGCGAGGAGCCTCGGGGCTTTAATGCCAAGGCTCCTCCTTACGGAACTTGTCGGTCCGTCCGCTCCTATCAGGAATTTAGATTCTACAGTTTCAAATCCCTCCTTCGACTTAAGGGTCGCAACGATGCCCTCATCCCCCTGACGTAACCCGGTAAGCATAGTCGTCAGTGACATTTCTGTTCCCTCAGATTGTGCCATCATAGCAAGCTTCTGGTCCAGAGCTACCCTGTCTATGACTCGCATCCTATCGGACCTTAGGCTTAAGGAACCAAAGGGCGTTGATATCTCAGCCGAGGAAGGTCTATCTGTAACAAGATCCTCTCCCACAAGATCAACTACCCTCTTGTCAACCAGTCCAGAGCAGTGGTTGGGGATTCCCACCTTTTTCTTGATATCCACCATCCTAACCTTGAATCCCCTCTTGGAGAGTTGATAGGAAACGTTGGTTCCAGCAGGTCCAGCGCCTATCACGAGAGCATCGTACACCCGAACCTATTAAAACTTAAGTATTAAAATTGAATGGACAGGAAAGGTGCAATAATGGCGAGGATGCATACTAGGAAGAGAGGAAGAGCAGGATCAAAAAGACCGGTTCGAGAGGGTAAGCCCAGCTGGGTTACTATGGGCAACGAAGAACTGGACCAACTCATAATTAAGCTGAAAAAGGAGGGTCTCACAAAATCAAAACTTGGAATGATCCTCAGAGACCAGTACGGCATCCCGAAGGTGAAGGAAATAAGGGGCGCCAGGGTATCTAAGATCCTGGAGAATGGTGGTTTGAAAGATCAGGTGCCAGAAGACCTTGCGGCACTGATGAACAGGGCAGCTAACTTGAACAAGCATCTCGGCGTCAATCCAAAGGACCTCAAAAACAAGAGAGGGTTAGAACTCGTAGAGGCAAAGATAAAGAGGCTAAGTGACTATTACAAGAGAAAGAGCAAACTTCCCGCAAGCTGGAATTATTCTAGGGCAGCTTCAAAGTCAAATGTCAAATGATATCACTTAGTGAGTCGTACACATCAAAATTTGAAGAGACCAAGAAACTAATAGAAGAGAAATATTTTTTTAGGGTATTCAGCCACTATGATGCAGATGGGGTATCATCTGCCCTCATTCTTGCTGAAACTCTCAGGAGATTGAACAAGCGATTCCACCTTTCATTCCTCCGATCTATGGACGCTGACGTAATCAGGGAATCTGTGGATTACCCAATAATCCTGAGCGATCTGGGGTCAGATATACCAGCTGACCTGAAATCAAGTGAGGTCATAATCGTTGACCACCACATGATCACTGAATCGGGAGATGGCAGAGGAATTAATCTTAACCCCAGGATGTTCGGCTACGATGGCACGAAGGAGGCGTGTTCCAGCACTGTTGCATTCCTGCTTTCAATGGCAATAGACAACTCAAATTACGACCTATTCCCCGTATTCATGGCCGGTGTAATAGGGGACAAGCAGGACATAGGTGGCTTCTACGGAATCAATGGGAAGATAGTGGATGACCTCAAGACCAGATACCCCTCTTCGAAGGAAATAAATCTCACCGGTAAGACAATATCGGAGGCAATACAACTTTCACTGGAGCCTTACTTTTACCAGCTGAGCGGAAACATGGAGGAATCAAGGTACTTTTTGCAGAACTTGAACATAGATCCAGACTCACCTATAATGAATCTAGCGACTGATGAAAAGGAGAAAATCGTAGATGCCCTTACACTGCAGCTAATAAGGCAAAATGTTGCAAGGGAAGGATACGAGGCACTAGTATCTGACGTATTCATGTTCAAGGATATAGGCATGACAGGAAACCAGTTGAGTGATTATTTTGACGCAGCAGGAAGGAACGGTAGGATGGGCCTCCCGACTTCATGGTTCATGGGTAATGATTATGCAAGGGACGAGATGGATGAACTATCCGTCAGATTCAGGAAGGAAGCCCTGGAACAGGTGAAGAAGTCATATGAATCAAGGAGGGAGATGAGGAATATCAATTTCGTTTACGTTGAAAATCCATTTCTGGCAGGCATTACTGCAAGTGCACTGATGGTCTATCTCCTGAATAATGACAAGCCAGTTGTTGCCCTGTACATAAACAAGGGTACGAAGATATCTGCGAGAGCGACAAGGGAGCTTGTATCCAGGGGACTGGATCTCTCAAAAGCAATAGGTGAAGCGGCTTCAAGGGTCGGTGGACACGGGGGCGGGCACAATATTGCTGCCGGAGGGGAGATAACATATGGCAAGGAGGAGGAATTCCTCCAGGCACTCGATGAAGTGGTAGGCGGGCAGCTTGGAAATACCTAAGAGTCACCCAAGATATGAGAGCCTGAAGAAGAGGGAAGCCCTTCTCAACTTTTACGATAAGGGGATAGTGACGGTATCAGGGTTGATATCACACGGAAGGGGGGAAGCTTTCGACTACCTTTTAGGGGAGAGGAGCCAAGCTTTCTCCCTCAATGCGGAGAAGGCCGCATTGGAAAAATTACTGAAGTCAGAAAGAGCCGTGATTTCCGTCAACGGAAATGTCGCTGCACTTGCAGGGGAGGAAATAGTGAAGTTTTCTAGGAGATACGGAATACCTGTCGAGGCTAACATTTTCTACTGGTCAAGGGAAAGGATAGAGAAAATTGTATCATACTTCAGGGACCTGGGACTGGAAATATTGGGGTTGAACCAGGATGCTCACATTCCAGGCCTCGAGAGTAATAGGGGCCGGTGCGAGAGCAAAGGAATATTTTCAGCTGACACAGTTGTCATACCACTTGAGGATGGAGACAGGGCGGAAGCACTCAAGAAAATGGGGAAATTCATCATAGCAATAGATCTTAATCCGCTGTCAAGGACTTCAAGATTCGGTGACATCACAATAGTGGACGACGTCGAGAGGACGTTCAGGAATCTGAACAATCTAAGCGAAATGGAATGTGCAGGTGCCCTGAACTCCTATGAAAACGGAAAGAACACGGAAATGGCTATCAGATTCATAGGTGAGAGGGTGTCGTCAATCACGAACTGGCCAGATTTATGACCTATCCTTGAGCATCTTTATGATCTTCCGGGTTCCATCGAATTCGCTGTCAGAATACTTGGAAATCCTTGCGACCTTTAATTCTATTCCCCTCTTCTTTCCTTCTTCTACGATTTCATTAGCGTCGAATTCCTGGTCATATCCTAGTGCAACGATGTTTGGCCTCACAACAGTAAGGATGTCGTAGATGTTCCCCTCAACTCCCAGTATGGCCCTGTCCACAGGCTTGAGTGCACCGACCATCGTGACCCTGATGTTTTCAGGTATGAATGGAAGCCTCTTCATCCTCTGCGCTACAGAATCTCTCGCCACAACAACGACCAGCTCATCTCCAAGCTTCTTTGCCTCAGTTAGGAAATGCACATGCCCCGGGTGGAGTATATCGAAAACACCTGTCGCTAGGACCCTGATCATTCCTTACTCTATTGAAAATGCCTAAATAATGATTTCACTTTATTTTCTTTTCAAACCTTATGGCGTTCCGGGATCCATCAAAGGGAATATGATAGTAATCCTGGACCACTTCCTTCGCCTTAAAGCCGCTTCTTTCATAAAGTTTCAGGGCAGAAACATTCTTCTCGAATGTCTCCAAAACTATCAGTGAGCAGTTCTTTTCCAGTGATATCCTTTCAACCTCGTCCATCAGCATCCTCCCAATGCCTGCATTCTGGAATTCCGGGTCTACTGCAATGCTTTCTAGATGAGATATCTTCGAGTTTTTCCTGAAGAAAATGCTCGCGTAACCAACAATACTTCCATCAACTGTTGCCACTGTGGTAATAGAATTGGCAATACCAAGCATGTACTTCAATGCTGAGTAATCATAAGCGTGGCTTCCGAATGCCCTGTTCTCTACCTTGGCTATGTCATCAATGTCCTTGATTGAGCCCATTCTCAGGACTGGGTTCAGAAATCATCATCATCCTCGTCGTCCTCATCGTCATCCGGCCTTCTCTTGATCGACATTGGCGCACCTCCACCGTTTGGGGGAAGAAAAATGATTTATTAAAAGATTGCTGATTTCTTGTCCAGGATGCCAGTACTGGAATCACATTCACCACTTATCAGTTTCTTTCATCCCCCCTAAAAAAGGATTAATAGTAACGGAAGCTTGATAATTCATGGCTGAAGACACTTTAACCTGCCCCAATTGCGGTGCGGAGATCCCTGTCAGCGCTGCTCTGAGAGAATCAATTGAGTCCAAAGTCAGGGAGCTTTACGAAAAGAAGCTTCGATTGGACCTTGAAAGGAAGCTGTCAGAGGAAAGGGGGAAGATGAAGGAGGAGATAGGTGAGGAACTGAGCTCGAAGATAGCCGAGATGGAAGACAAGATCAATGTAAAGGAGAAACACCTTCAGGAGGCAAGAAGAATGGAAAGCGAGGAAAGAAAGAAAAGGCTGGAAATGGAGGAATTGGTCCGCGAACAGAAACTGTCCTCCGAAAGACAGATGGAGGAGGAGCGCAAGAGGATTCGGGAAAGGGTAAGGAAAGAGCTTGATGATGAATACAACCTTGAGAGGAGGGAAAACCAGAAGAAAATTGATGGTTTGATGAAGAAGGTGCAGGAACTTAACCAGAAACTGGAACAGGAGTCTCAGCAGACTCAGGGTGAAGTGCTAGAAGGTGCATTGGAGGACAGGATAAGAGCAGCCTTCCCCTACGACTCATTGGAGCCTGTCCCTCAGGGAATAAAGGGACCGGACATCATTCAGGTTGTCAGGAATTCTTCAGGAATGGAATCCGGCAGAATTGCATGGGAGGCAAAGAGGACAAAGGACTGGAGCGAGGAATGGATTGTTAAACTAAAGGAGGACATGGTGAAACATGGCGCGGAAGTTGGGATCATAGTCACAAAGACGCTACCGAGGGAAATAGCTACATTTGGAACTAGAGACGGAATACTCGTCACCAGATTTGAGGATGCCATTCCTCTTGCCATGATTGCAAGGATGAACCTCATTGAGCTGGCACGCCAAAAGAGGCTGGGAGAGGGAAGCAACGAAACCAAGGAAATTCTGTACAGATACCTTACAAGCACGCAATTCAGGCAGAGGGTGGAAGCGGTGGCGGATGGAATAGTGAGGATGAAGAATGACATTGATGCAGAGAGAAGGTCTATGGAAAGGCAGTGGGCTAAACGAACAAGGGAGATAGAGAGAACAATAGTGAATTTTTCAGGGATGTTCGGGGACCTTCAGGGAATCATAGGGAATAGCCTTCCCAACGTGAAGACCCTTGGCCTATCTGACGAGGGCACGGATGACGGTAATGAACGGCTAGTCTAACTAAACAACCATTTTTGTAATTATTCCGTTCTAACTCACTATTTGCTTGACAGCCCCATCAGGAAAGCCCCGTATCCGACCCCCCAGAGAAGGAAAGGGTAAACGATCAGTCTTTCCCATCCGCCGACACCAAGGATGGAATTAGTGTACATGAACATGAAAATACCGAAGTATGATATTATTCCCAGGACCACAGAGAAGAACTTGAAGGGAGAGTTCTCATACCTGAATGCATAGATTGCGGTAAGCGGGCCCAGAATGAAGGTGAAATCAGATACGTACCCGTGTATGTGGCCAAAATTCTCATTGAATATTCCGACGAGGAGAGCACCAAGGCCAGTCAGGGCTACCAGTATCGGAAAGACCTTGACATCGAATCCCCTGTAGATGAAATAAGAAGAGGAGATGACTGCCAACCCAAGAAGTACGATAGATGTGTCGAAAAGCCATCCTGTAGGGCCTACACCTAGATCGCTTATGTAATTATTAGCTATGCTGTAGTTGTGGTAAAGGGCCTCCGTCACAAAAAGCATTATTACAAACTGGACAGAGAAAATGAAAAGTAGGGCGCCTGCAACATTCAGGCTCTTCCTTGAAGCTATCTTTTCCATGTATGAGTATGATTCTATTCCCTTATATAATTAGTGGAAGTGCCTAGAGAAAAGATATATCAGGAGTGAACCTCTTTCCCCGTGCTTAGGAAGAGTTTCAATTCATCACACGGCAAAGTTTCATACATAGAGCGGGAAGGCCAGAAACCGGTTATATTCCTCCACGGACTTGGGGGGACGGGAAATTCCTGGATGAAGATTGCCCAGTATATCGACGAAACATTTGGTCTTTATTTCCTGGACCTTCTCGGGCATGGGAGATCAGATAAGCCTCCTATAGAATATACCATCCCCGTTCAGGAGGATATTATTGATGACTTTATTTCATATAATGGCCTTGGGCAGTTCTCACTTGCAGGTCATTCATACGGAGGATGGGTGTCAATGCGTTACTCAATAGACAGGAAACGCCCACAAAAACTGATTCTGGAGGACAGCGCGGGAATAAACAGGACGGTGGGTGAAATGCAGGAAGAACAAAGAACTAGTTTCGTTAGGGCGGTGGTAAAAAGTAATTCAATGAATTCGGATGAAGTGATAGAGAGCATTGTAAGGAATAATGCAGATTCCAGGTGGAAGGTACAGGAGTCAGAGCTTAAGAAACTTCAAGTGAAGACCCTGATCATATGGGGAACAAAAGATAGAGTAATTCCATTGGAAAATGGAAGGAGGCTGGGGGAACTCATTTCTGGAAGCAGGTTCGAAGAAGTTCAGAATGCAGGTCACGTTCCCCACGTACAATTCCCAGAATTGGTAGGGAAACTGTTTGATAGTTTCCTGAAATCCTGATTTTAGGAAAACCAGAAATCTTATATTCCAGAAAACAATTTGCCCATATGGCAGAAGACAAAACAAGAAGTGACAACAAAGATACGGAGAACATCTCAATAAAGGGCGTTCAGAAGAGGCTTTACGAAAGGGTTAAGGGGCTCGCAACCGACACAGGTAAAACAGTTGGTGAGATTACAAACGATGCTTTCAAGGTTCTACTGGCTGCAGCAGGAGAAACAAAGAAGGTGGGGGAAGAGTTCATTCAGGCAGTCATGGACAGCAAGTCTACTTTTGTCCAAGACATTAGTTCTATAGACATCACAGGGCCCGATCTGGCCAAGAACAACAAAAAGGTAATTTTCAAGAACATCCAGAACCTTGTTTTCAAGGACATCACGGAGGCGGATTTTGAAGCTTATGTCGAATCCATAATCAATGTGAAAAATCTTGAGATTCCAAGGGGAATATCAAAGTTCAAAGTACTAGAGAGGGCAAAGTACGTGGATAACATCAATTTCCACTGACGGTGGGTAAGATTAATCTCTATTGTGCTGATAACCCTCTGTGTTGGACTTAACTCTCTATTATATTCTATTAATATTAGTAGCTGCTTTTTTTGCCGGGATTATAGGATCTATGGCAGGCCTGGGAGGAGGAGTCCTGATAGTCCCGTTCCTCACGCTTTATTTTCATGTTCCAATCTCTCTAGCCATTGGTGCATCTATAATATCTGTAATAGCAACCTCCAGCGGCTCAGCATCAGCATACGTGAAGGATAAGATATCAAATATAAGGGTAGGTACATTTCTAGTACTGTTCACTACAACTGGTGCAATACTGGGAGCCTTTCTTGAGCATATCGCACCTACACGAATAATATATCTGGTGTTTGGAATAGTCCTCCTGATTTCAGTTATGCCGTTATTGAAGAAGTTTGGGGAAGTCAACCAGCCAAGCTCGGTAAAGAATGACCCGATTGCAGAAAGGCTCTCACTGAATTCACACTATCACAACATGGAACTAGGGAAAGAGGTAACTTACAATGTTGCTGGCGTCAAAAGCGGCTCTGCAATGATGTTGGTGGCAGGAATTCTTTCTGGATTGCTTGGGATAGGATCGGGTGTTTTCAAAGTCATAGCCATGGATACATTCATGAAGCTGCCGATCAAGGTCTCCACCACGACATCAAACTTCATGATAGGCATGACAGCTGCCGCAAGCGCTGGTATTTATTTCTTCAATGGCTACGTAAACCCATATATTGCAGCTCCTGTTGCAATAGGGGTCCTAATAGGTGCAGTTGTGGGGGCTAGACTGCTGGTCAAGACAAAGGGCTCTACTGTAAGGCTCGTATTTGCAATCATCATAGTCGTTGTTGCAGTAGAAATGTTGCTGAACGGGGTGGGAATACGACTTTAGAACAGGAAAGGGGAAAGAAGGAGACGGAAATTGAAAGGGAGAAGGAAGAGGAGGAAGACGTCTCTTCAAGGATCCTCTCTCTCTACCTGATCTGGAGCGTTTTGATTTCGCTTGTGGTAATAATCATAGGAGTGGTGGACTATCTAGTGACAGGTTCATCAGGCTATTTTACCGTCCCTCTGGATGTCCTCTTTAAATCTGGTGGGATCAATACGAATGTCTTCCCACACTTTCTCGGTACAATCTCGGTGGGTGTCATAAAATTCAGGGCATTTGCAATCATTGAGCTGGGAATACTTCTTCTGATACTGTCTCCAATAGGAAGGATATTCCTGCAGATTCTCATATACGCGAAGGAGAGGGATAGAACATTTGTTGCAATTGCGTCAGTAGTATTCGTCATATTGCTCATATCGCTCTACCTTTCGAAATTTATCGCATAGACTGGAAAGAACGATGGCAAGTAGTCTGCAAATCGGTACTTGGTCAAGCTACTTGACGCTTTAGCTGTCAAGAAACTGCAGTATCCTGCGGAGGTATTTTCGCAGCGGTAGATTCCTCTTACTTCTCGAACTTCTTGCCGTATATGGAGAGGATGCTTCTCATACCTAGGCTTGTGTAGAATTTGTGAGCCAGAAGATTTTCTGATGGAAACTCTACAGTTATTATGTTGCAGCTCTTCCCCCTTTCCTTCTCGATCAACGCGTCAAGCATCTTTTTCCCGAGTCCCCCCTTTCTGAATTCAGGAAGTAAGTATATCTCTGTCACCCTGAGCTCCTTGCTGGGTTGATAAAATGGTCTGCTGTGGATTTCACCCATTATTACACCTACAATCTTCTTGTTCTTGTCAGCAACCAGGACATCCCTTGTTTCCAGTTCTATTGCACTTTCCAGATACTCCCTGACGTTCTTCTCTAGGTCTTCCGATACTGTGAAAAGCGGGTCGTGTTCTGAATTGAACTTCTTGAGCCTCATCACCAGATTTGTTGCTTCCTTCAAATCTTCCTTCTTCAAGTCTCTTATTTTTATTCCTTCCATGTTCATATCACCTTCTTTATAAGTCCCTGGTCCATCATTTTTTCTATCATCATCCTGTTGCCGGATATGATCTCCTTTGCCCTGTCAAAGAATTCTGCCTTCGTCATCTTAACCCTTGCAACATTCTCCTTTACCCCCTCATCAGCTATTGCTGCAGCAATTCTGGGAAATACCTCCCATTCCTGCATCGTGGGTATGATGTAATTTTCATTGATCCCCTTTTCTTCTGCAAATAGAGCAAGCTCCTTTGACGCCCTGACTATCATCGGTTCATTGATTCTTCTGACCCTTGCGTCCAGGGCTCCCCTGAATACGCCTGGGAAAACGAGGCTGTTGTTTACCTGATTCGGGAAGTCCGATCTTCCTGTTCCCACTATCTCAGCTCCATATTCCTTCGCCTCGCTAGGCCAAATCTCAGGTACAGGATTTGCGAGTGCAAACACGATTGCCCTCTTCTCCATTTTCTTTATCCATTCCCCTTTTATTACTCCAGGGCCCGGTTTGGACGCCGCAATGAGTACGTCTGCTCCTTCCATTGCGTCCGGAATATCGCCAGTGACTCTCCTCTTGTTTGTCCTGATGCCAAGGTCATATTTCCATGGGTTGTCCCTCATCAGGACATCCATATCTTCCCTCTCAGGGTGAAGAATTCCGTGCGAATCTACCGCCGTAATATTGCCTATGTCAAAACCTGCAGCCTCGAATAGCTTTATCGTAGCGATGTTTGCCGCCCCCGATCCGACAACTACTATCTTGGTATCCCTTTCATTTCTTCCTGTTATCTTTAGCGCGTTGAGCAACCCGGCGAGTGTTGCCCCAGCTGTCCCAAGCTGGTCGTCGTGCCACACAGGTATGTTCATTTCTTTTCTGAGCGTTTCTAGCAGATAGAAACACTTTGGTGATTCTATGTCCTCAAGATTTATTCCGCCGAAGGCCGGTTCTATCGCTTTTACAACATTCACCATCTGTTCCCTTTCGTGAACATTTATAGGAATGGGAATTGCATCTACGCCGCCCAGATACTTGAAGATAAGTCCCTTCCCTTCCATAACAGGAAGTGAGGCCTCGGGTCCAACATTTCCCAGTCCAAGGACTCTTGTTCCATCCGTAACTATCGCAACTGCATTCCACCTCCAGGTCATGTCGAAAGAGAGGTCCTTGTCCTTTGCTATCTCTAGAGATACCGCTGCCACACCGGGGGTGTACCAGACAGAAAAGTCACTAAGGTTGTGTACCGGAACCTTGAGCATTGTCTGGATCTTCCCTAAATATTCCTTGGAGTACTTGATGGCAAGATCGGAAAAATTCTTGCCACTGCTTTCCCCCTCATTTCTCATATAACTGTATCGAGAACGAGATGTTAAATGTTGTCAGGAATACACGCTACACACGATTTTAGATGAATTTAAAATTTATAGGGGGAGAGCAAGTTGAAGGGATAACTCCGCTAGTTTTCCAGAACATGGCTCGACAACAAACTGAGGCCGCGGAAAGTATTTAGACTGATTTTCCCTTCACACCCACATGACCGACTTAAGGGATCAAGTCGTCGAGGATAGAGGTGTCATAAAGAAGGTCCAACTGGTGTTCCCTGGTTATCATGGGTATAGGGTCAATGAGGATCTTCGGGACGCAGACGTAATGCTAAAGGACGAACTTTACAAGAAGATGCTGGATGTTATTACAAATCTGAAGGAGGGGGAAAGCTCCCTCGTCAGTTCTGGCAAATTTGCAGGGCTGGAATCAATAGGCGCCCTGAGATCAAGGATACAAACTGCAGCAGAGACGATCAAACATCATGGAACGGGTTATTCAGGCATTTCCGCACCCGTCAGGGTGGATGCAAAGAAAATTTCCTCGCTTTATGACCTTGACATGAAGATATTTGAGCAGATACAATCCCTCCAGAATCTAATGAATGCATTCGTCCAGAATTGCGCCAACGGGAATATTGATCAATCCAAATTACAGGGGATCAATGCGACTTTATCCGCAATCACAAGTCTTAACAACAGCAGGGAGACCCTGCTATACGGGGGTGTTTAGATGCCATTCGGGAAGAAGAGTTCAGACATTCCATCAAAGGGAGGAAGCTTATTTGGCTCTACCACATTTGAATGGGAGGACCAATTCAAGCAGGGAAACATAATGTGGAAGGTCCCAAGACTCATAAGGCTTAATGATAATGCTGTGGTTAGGGAGGACGAAACAGCCGTATTCTTCAGGGATGGAAAGGCAATATGGTACATTGACAAGCCCGGAAGATATGCTCTGACTGACCTTAATGCACCGGTGGTCGGTGGCTTGGTCAAGGCACTGAGCGGTGTTCAGCAGCAGGCTTACGTTTATTACCTACAGAGAAGAATCATCGATGGGAAGTTTGGTTCCAAGGAACCATACGCATTCAGGGACAAGGATTTCGATATAGTAATGCTGAGACTGTTCGGTGACATGAGGTACAGGATCTCTGACCCATCAATATTCATAAACCAGTTCGTAGGCACATTCAACATAGAAACGAGCGCAGACGTTGAGGGGAGGATAAGGGATCAGGTGGTACTGCTGATATACAACGTCCTTGGCAAGATGAAGGACCAGGGTGTCTCTGTTCTTGACCTTCCGTCTAACCTTATGAATATAGAGGAAGCAGTACTTGCTTCAGCAAAAGCGGCATTTGACCAATACGGAGTCGAACTGAACAAGATCTCAGGCCTCAACATTTCCCTCCCTGACGAAGTACAGAAAGCGATAGATACCAGATCCAGTATGAAGGCGGTTGGAGCCAACTACCTACAGTATCAGGCTGGACAGGCAATGGTAGATGCCGCAAAGAACAGCAGCGGAACTGCCGGTGCAGGGGTGGGGCTCGGTATGGGCCTAGGGGCGGGTGCAGGGATGGCGTATCCAATGGCCTCAAAGCATTACACAGGGGATGAACCCAGGCAACAGCCGCCGGTGGAAAAGAGAGTGAAGCAAGTGCCCAAAGTGCCAGGCTGATGTGGATGAAAATGCAAAGTTCTGTCCTTCCTGCGGTTACAGTTTCGTTGCCGAGGAAACGATGAAATGCCCGTACTGCGGAAAAGATATACCCAAGAATTCCAAATTCTGCCCAGAATGTGGTAAAGCGATAGTGACAAAATGCCCTAAATGCGGTACGGATATTCCTCCGGGATCAAAATTCTGTCCGAACTGTGGTGAGAAGGTGATCTGAAACGTACTGCAAAAAGTGTGGTTCCGAGATACCGGACGATTCAGATTTCTGTCCGAAGTGCGGAGCCCCCCAGAAAAGCGGTTCAACCACCTCCCAAGCAAGTGGAAAGAACGGGAAAGAACAGTCTGATGTTCTTAAGGAGATGAAGTGCCCCAACTGTGGAGCACCGTTGAATCCAGCATCAGGCGAGGCAATGGTCGTATGTACTTACTGCGGCACATCCATATCCCTGGGATCTCTCGGATGGACGAAGGTGGACAAGCACTTCATACTGGATATCAAGGTACAGATGAAGGACCAGGCCGAGCAGATATCTAAGGAATTCCTTGATAACAGCATATTCCATAGACACCTTTTCGAAAAGAGTCAACTGAAGAAGGTGGAGCTGAATTACATTCCATACTGGATAATGGATGCAGGTTATTCTGCCCAGTATCAATACAAAAGGGAACAGGTAAACCCGGGGGGATTCGTTGCAGTAGGGATGGGTGGAAGAGGGGGCTTCGGGGGCCCCTCAATAAACGTACAAACAATTGTTGAATCAGGCTCGGATGTGAATGAGGTCCATTACCCCGTCATTGCTATAGAGGACATGAACCAGTATCAACCTCCGGACTACGTATTCAATCTTTCAAATAAGAGACCGATTGAACAGAATGACTTGAGCGGGCCTATAAAACTCATGAACGGGAGCATGGGTGAAGAGAAAGCTAGGTTGGAAGGAAAGATAAGGATACAGCAGTGGGAAATCAGGAGGCTGCAAAAGAGCGTCAGAGGGTTCCTGTCAGCAAACGTAAATGTTGATATCGCTGATATGTACCTTGTGCACATTCCAGTCTGGACACTCGAGTTTCAGCACAAGGATGAGACAATATTCCTGCTGATCGATGGGCATAATGCCAGGGTGATGGAAGAGAGCAAGGCCTGATCCTTCTCACTTTGGTATACATTTCATAATTTTTTCCGGGCGTGGCATTATTTGAGTAGCTCAAGCCTTAGGCTGAATTTCGAAGATATTTCTGGCGTGCAACTAATTCTGTGATTAAGAACCTAATTCAACATTTTTTTAGACTTCTGAAAGTCTTTTGCGTTATTCCATCGCTTTTACATGGCAGATCAGCCGCAATCTTTTTTTTGTAAGTGAAATTGACATGTCATGACTGTTCAATTTATTGTAGACTTGTCTGAAGCTCATTCCGGGGTACTAAAGGTCCATATGAAATTCCCGTCCACGGGCAGGGAAGAAATAGTAATGCCGGTATGGGCACCGGGATCATATCTCGTAAGGGACTTCTCAAGACATGTATTTAATATTGAGTCAAACGGTACGGCAAAGCAACTATCAAAGAACAGATGGTCTATAGAGTCAAGGGGTGGCGAAGTGGAAGTGGATTACGACGTTTATTGCGATGAACTAACGGTGGACACATCTTACTCAGACGAGTCTTTTGCCCTGATCAATGGTACCAGCATATTCTTCTACCCAGATGGGAAGAAGGATTGCGAGTACAACTTAAGATTCAAGAACCAGGGTAAATGGAAGATAGCGACCGGATTGCCAGAGAAAAAGGGAATGTTTGCAGCCGAAGATTATGACCATCTTGTTGACTGCCCAATTTTACTCGGAGACATTCAATTTATGGAATTCAACGTGATGAACAAGAAGCATGTGATAGCATGGCAAGGGAGAATGATCAGAGGAAAGAAGGAGATAACTGACGATTTCAGGAAGATTGTTGAAGCGGAAGGAAGAATATTCGGTAAGCTTCCATACGACAGATACTTCTTCCTCATAATGACCGTTCCAGACGAATATTATGGAGGACTGGAACACAAGAACAGTACTGCAATTCTCTATCCAGATTACAAGCTACTTGATGATTTCGAGTACAAGCTTTTCCTCACTACCGTTTCGCATGAATTCTTCCATACGTGGAACGTGAAAAGGATCCGCCCAAAGGAGCTTGGTCCATTTGACTACACCAAAGAGGTACACACAAACCTTCTATGGCTGAGCGAAGGATTTACCTCGTATTATGAATGGCTGATCCTCTGGAGGGCCGGTCTCGTCAAGGAGGACGAATACATGCATCATCTCTCCAGCATGATCGATTATTACCATTTCCAACCAGGACACACGCTGCCCGCAGACTCATCATCCTTCAACACCTGGACAAAACTCTACAAACCTGACGGGAACATTGTGAACGCTTACATTTCCTACTACCTGAAGGGGGAGCTAATAGCATTCGCCCTGAACAGTGAGATCATAAAGGCTACCAAAGGAAAGAAGTCCCTTGATGACGTCTTCAGAGGGCTATTTGCGGATTTCAACAGAAACGGAAAGGGAATTGAGAAGAAGGAGCTTATAGAACACATATCGAAGATTATCGGTTACGATGCAAGTGAACTAGTGAGTAAACTCACGGAAACGGAGAATGAGATAAATTTCAACAGATATCTCCAGGAAATGGGATACAGGGTAACTCGCAAATTTGCAGACAGAAAAACTGGACCCAGAGGATTTCTAGGCACGTTACTCGCGACGGAAGGGGGGAAGGTCGTAGTGAAAAATGTTGTAAGAGGTTATCCTGCCCACAAGGCTGGAGTGCTGCCGGGAGATGAGCTGGTGGCAGTCAACGGTCAAAAATTCACGGATACGTTCACAAGGTCCCTCGGAAAGGAACTCAGGTCAAGGAAGGTCGATAGCCTGAAGCACTTGAAACCAGGGGATGATGTTGACCTGTTCGTGTTCAGGAAGAACAATCTATTCAACTTCAAGTTGAGGGCGGGGGAGGAACCAAAAGAGACAGTATTAGCCAAACAGAAGAATTCAATGATTAAATCAAAGATGCTATCTGGATAGTAACCTTTCCCTTATCTCCGAAAGCAATGAAATAAATGCATTCCTAGTGAGTCTTCCAGTGTTGACATTCCTCGGGCTAGGATGATATGACCCGTAAAACCTGATATTTCCGATGCTGTACGAAGCACCGTGCTTGAATTTTACGTCGGAAACATCATATCCTTTCGTCTTTTCGTACTTTCTGAAAGTGTCAAATGCTATCTTGCCTAGAGCTAGCACAACCTTCAGGTTTTTCATGGACTCAATTTCATACTCCCGATATTCTCTGCAATTTTCCAGCTCACTATTTTCCGGCTTGTCCCCAGGAGGGACGCACTTCAGGACTGCAGTTATGTAAACATCCCTTAGGGCCAACCCGTCGTCCCTCGAAATTGAATCAGGTCTGTTGGAGAAACCTACCTCATAAAGACATGAGAAGAGGAATGACGCACTCTTGTCTCCAGTGAATACTCTTCCAGTTCTATTCCCGCCTGTTGCAGCGGGTGCCAGACCAAGGATAAGAAGCCTTGAACCTATGCTGCCAAATCCGGGTACAGGCTTGCTCCAGAATTCTTCTCCCAAATATCTTGATCTCCTGTTGGCCACTTCAGTCCTGAATTTCACGAGCCTTGGACACCTTGTGCATTGAATCAGCTCGGAGTTCATTTCATCAATTGATTCAAATTTCATCTCTCATCCCTCAGCATCTCACCCTTGTGTTCAAGCAGGCTGGAGAGAAACATCTTAAATTCAGTTGGAGAATCAATCCTGAACGCAGCGTCTGTTTCCCCTTCCCCTATCTTTATCGTCACATGACCCTTCAGTGCCTTGAAGGCTTCCTCATCCGTTGTGTCATCTCCTGCGAATAGTATGAAATCTTCCTTACCTATGAATTTAAGCATTGCCTTACCCTTGTTTACACCCTTCACTCTAAGTTCGTAAACATATTTTCCGCTATATAGCTCAAAACCATCTTCCTGTATGTTAGATATCTCTTTTTCAAGACTATTTAAGAATTTAGGGTCAACGTTATAGTAGTGGAACTGGAGCCCCCCCTTCTTGTCAATTATTCTTAGGTTTGGGAATTCCTTTTCAAGATAGGAGTACTTTTCTGATAGCTCCTTTGTCCTCTGTCTGTAATACTCGAAATTATCTATGTAGCGTTTCCTGCCACTCTCATCTACAAATTCAGATCCATGCATTGCAATTATGTTGAACCCCCCTCCAACCAGTGAAAGGATGCTATCCAAATCCCTTCCTGTCACAAGATAAAGCGGTACCTCCCTCTTCAGGCTGTTGACAAGGTTCAGCAGTTCCTGACTCGGAATTGCCAGTTCTGGTTGGGTGGTCAAATCCACCAACGTTCCGTCATAATCCAGAAACATTCTTGTGATGCCATTCCCGGCTCTGATATAATTTTCTATTTCTTCAAACATTATAAGCGACCTTGTTGTCTTCTCATTGGTAATTGGTGGATTACTAATTTAATTTTCTAAGTGGCATTCTCAGCAATCTTGTGAGACACAATCTTTATTTTTCCTATTACTGGAATGAATCAAAAGTTGTCTGGACTTTTTTATTCCCGTCCTTAAGGATGTTCTTCATTTTATTCTCCTTCCTTCCCGCAGAATAATAGTAAGAGAAATCCCTTGTGTTCTCCATAGTCAAGACGTAGACCTTTCCCTTCCCAAATCTACCCGTCCTTCCCCTCCTCTGAATGGACCTTACCTCACTCGCCACCGGCTCATAGAAGATCACCGTATCTGCAGCCGGTACGTCCAGTCCTTCCTCTCCAACCTGGGTTGCTATAAGTATTTTAATCGCTCCTTCCCTGAACAGTTGCAGTGTTGATGTCTGCTCTTTCTGGCTCATTCCCTTCGCATCTTTCCTGGAACTCTGCCCAATGAACTTCTCGCAGGAAAATCCTTCCTGTTTCAAAATGTCGGAAAGAATGTTAGCCGTAATCCTATAATGACAGAAAACAATGGACTTTTCATTCCCTCTCTCCTTGAGTATTTCAATTATCTTTGACATCTTTGGGGTATGAAGACTAAGTTCCATCTCTGATAACTTTTCAGCCTTCTTCTCTATCAATAGAATCCTGCTGTCGTTTACAATATGCTTCGCCTTTCCGTTTTCTTTCTTCATCTCCTCCAGATACTCATAGAACGGTAATACCCCCTGTGTCTCGGCAAATTCCAGAAGGTAATCTATAAGAATTGCATACGTCCTAATCCTCGCTGCAGAATAGTAATATTTGTTCCCGCTCTTTATCTGGCTGAATATGTAGTCGCCAAGACCTATTAGCTCCTTCCTTGAGTGTCCCTGCACCTTCAGGGAGAACGATTCAAGTTTCTTTATCATCTCGTCCAGCATTTCCTTGAGAAGGCCTATTATTTCCGCGACTCCAGGAGGTATTGGTATTTTTACCTGTTCAATCTCAATCCCTTTAATGTAACCAACAACATCAGGTGAGTTTTCATCCCTAATCTCCAGATCAGCTATTCGCAGGTTTTTTATGATCTGGTCAATCTTTTCCCTGTCTCCTCCGGGGGAGGCGGTTGTTGCGATTATTCTGGAATTTGAAAAAAAATTCGCGACCTCCACGTATGAATAGTTCCCGATAGCCCTGTGGGCTTCATCAAATATCACAACTTTAACTTCATCTTTCATATCTTGGAAGAGGGGCGAATCGTTATCTATCACTTGGGGTGTTGATACTATAACCCTTGCAGAATTGTAAATATCCCTCCTTACTGATTTCTTTATCTCACCTGTGACCTCTGCTATCTCACTTTCAGGTAAATTCAGGAGCTTGCGTATGTTGGTAGCGTGTTGATGAACGAGGGGTCGTGTGGGTGCCAAAAATATGCATTTGCCACCATCCTTTATAAGAATGGAAAGTGCAATTATTGCAATGATTGTCTTGCCTAGCGCAGTCGGTATAACGACGAGGGTATTATTCTCAACTGCCTTCAGAGCGATATCCTCCTGGTACTTTCTGAACTCTATTAGGTCTTCCCTAAGCAGCTCAGAATATTTAGGCACAATAGATAATCACTGATTGGCTATAACTTTAGCGAAACTGCTCAAGCAGGAATTTGTATAAATATACCAGAATTTAAAAAGAAGCTTTATTTACGTGTATCCAATAGGAGTGAAGTGTTAGCCATCTATAGGGACATAGTACTGGTCTCAATCGTTACCACAGTTATGTATTTCCTTTACTACACCCTCAACGCTTATTACCTGATGAAGCACAAAAGGGAAGAATCTGACACGAAGAGGTATAGCTCAGATGATGTCACAATCCTGATTCCTGTATACAACGAAAAAGTTGATGTGTTTGAAAAGGTGATAAGGCAGGTAAAGGAGCAGGGGACGAAGTATGTTGTCGTGGGCGATTCCAGTAACGAGCCTTATAGAACAATTGTTGAGCAGAACGGTGGAATTTTCGTCCACCTGAAGACAAGAAACGGGAAGAGAATAGCGATATCGGAAGGGATGAAGTACGTAGAATCCAAATTTGTTCTGTTCGTTGATAGTGATACAACACTGCTAGGCAATGCAGTTAACAAATTGCTCGAACACTTTGACGACAATGTAGGGGGGGTTGGAGCAAACGTTTCCATAAGGAAGACAGGTAGCGGGGCCTCTTATAGTGCCGAATTTCTTGAACGAACGAGGGAGATAATATTAAAAGCGATGACTGCAAGAGGCGGAAGCGTGATGGTTATTGATGGAAAATGTGCTATGTACAGAACGGACATAGTGAAGCCGCTCCTCTTGTCAGATTCTTTCAGAAACTACAAAGTTGCAGGAAAGGTTGTGATGATGGGGGATGATCAGCAGCTGACAGCTCACATAATAAAGATGGGGTACAAGGCAACTAAGTGTTTCGACGTTGTCGTAGAAACGGAGCCTCCAGAGGATTTCAAGCAGTTTACAAAGCAGAGCATTAGATGGGCACGCAGTTCCTACTATTACTTCCTAAAGAATCTGACAGATGGGACGGCAATAAAGGCTGGAGGGTTTTACGCATTCGAAGCGATTAGCACGTTTGCACTGCCAATCATTACCCTAGGTTTGGGGCTTTCCAGGCTCTACCTTAGCATGCACTCTATTGGGATTTTCGCAGGCAATAGCTTTGATACAATATTTGATATGATCAGGAATCCTGCAATTTTGTTCACTAATAGAACACTATTTCATCCATTCTTGACGCTCATAAGTTTACCCGGTCCGATGATATTTGGTTCCGCGGTCGTTATGAACGTGAGGAGGGAAAGACTCAGGACCCTGGGATATGGCGGACTTGCGCTATTGATAATATTCTTCACATCCATTTACGGCTTCTTCACCTGCTGGAAGCAGTCAAAATGGATGACCAGATAGGTGTGCGAAGCAAGAAAGAAGATAATATAGGTGATAAACAAAATTTTGTTCTTTTTTGAATCGCTGCAATATCAGGAGGTGACAGATCTCACTCCGTAGCGGTCAAATGAAATACGCGTGACAAATTCGGAATATTCCATCATCTTCCTTTGAAGTTCCCAGATGCGATCGTGATGTGCCAGTAAGAGAATAAAACCCTCAGATCCGCCTCCCATCAGACGGGCAGCACCAGCACCGTTCTCTTTTGCGATCCTAATGAGATCATCCACCTTATTGTTCGAGATGTTCTTCGACAAGCTCTTCTTAAGTTCCCAACCAATGTCCACCAGATTTACAAATCTATCAAAATCGTTCTTGATGATGGCATCTCTTGCCTCTTTCGTATTTTTCTTGATCTCGAGGAGTCTACCTATCAATTCTTCAGACCCTTCCTTCAGTTTGCTTACTTCGTCCTGCAGCTCGTCAGAACTGTTGTGTGTTGCACCCGTATAGACCATCAGTATAGACCTTTCCAGTTCCTTCACTGTCGGAAGTTCATGGTCTAGCAATTCCATCCTGTAGTCGTCCTTAAAGAACTCAAAATACTTCAGTCCTCCAAATGATATAGCAAACGGGTCCTGTTTCCCAAGGGTGACGTTAAAGAAGTTTTTCTCTAGTTCATATGTCTCATTTGCCAAGTCCGCTTTGCTTACTTCCTCGCCATTCAGCAGGTGGAGAATCTGTATAAGGCCAGTTATGAGCGCGCTTGACGTCCCCAGACCGGTTCCTGGAGGGACATCACCTGATATGCTGAGCCTCCCCTTCCTTACCCCCCTCTCTCTGAATAGAGTGGAAACCCTCTCAAGGAAGCTATTCTGAATGTGTTTTGAAAAGCTCCAGCTCTTGAGGATGTCTCTGGAAGATATTTCCAACGGAAACCCGTCCTCAACGTAGTTTACCCTTATACCTTTATCTATGGTTGAGTTTATAACGCATCCTCCAAACATTTCAGGGAATGGAGGTATGTCAGTCCCACCTCCACTGAAACTTATCCTGTATGGGGAGATCACTGATATTCTTCGCATAGAGTGCACCCTGATAGGAAAGTGATCTTTATAACGATACCGCAGCGGTTAAGTGATGCGTCAAACTTCAAATTGTCATATGAACTCTGTTAAACATGAGGGTCTTGGTACTCGGCGTCGATGGGTACATCGGTTGGGCCCTGGCCCAGAGGCTGGCTTACAGGGGATACGATGTATTTGGGGCTGACAATTTCTTTACCAGAAGAAGGGTAAAGGAAGTAGGTTCGGATTCAGTTCTTCCCATTCCCTCTATTGGAAAGAGACTGACAGATTTCAAGAAATTTTATGGAAGGGAGCTAAAATTCTTCAGGGGAAACGTTTCAGATCCCGGATTTCTGTACCGCATATTCAGGGAGATCGAGCCGGATGTAGTATATCACCTTGCAGAACAGAGATCTGCGCCCTATTCGATGCTTGGGCTTAAGCAGGCAAATGAGACAATGGTTACGAATATTGTAAGCACGCTCAATCTTGTCTACGCTGCAAAGGACCTGAATCCGGACGTTCACATAATAAAATTGGGGACCATGGGAGAGTACGGAACTCCAAATACTGACATACCGGAGGGGTTTTTTGAAGTGAATTTCAGGGGGAGGAAAGACATACTACCGTTCCCCAGGAACGCGGGTTCATGGTATCACTGGACGAAAGTCCATGACTCAAATAACCTGATGTTCGCGAACAGATTGTGGAAGCTCAAAATCACTGACGTCATGCAGGGGGTTGTTTACGGAACAGAGACAAAGGAGATAGAGAATTCGCACCTATATACAAGATTCGACATTGATGAGGTGTGGGGGACGGCACTAAACAGGTTCGCTGCACAGGCAGTTGCCGGCCTGCCTATAACGCCATATGGCAAGGGGAACCAGAAGAGGGGTTTTCTCTCACTTGAGGATAGCATTACTTGCCTGACAATAGCTCTTGAAAAGCCTCCAGGAGATGGAGAGTACAGGGTACTGAACCAGTTTGACCAGTATTACTCCATAAATGAACTTGCGGAGACTACGGGTGAAGTGTACAAGGAGATGACCGGGAGACCAGCCAGGATAGAACACGTTCCCAACCCGAGGGTAGAGTCGGAAGATCATTACTACAACCCAGATCACAAAAAACTGCTGGACCTCGGATATAAGCCCTCAGGAGAGCTTAGGAACGACCTTCGTAAGATCATTGGCGACCTGATGGAGCACAAAGAGAAGTGTGTGGAACTAAGGAATGTCGTTATGCCAAGGACGTCATGGAGGGATAGTTCAGGTCTTTGACTTTGAATTATTACCCGAAATCTTCATGGCGTGTTGATATGTTGATTCCAACACTAGGCGGTAATCATCTGCAACGCCAACGCTCACCCACGAGGAACCTGGGACTTCAACCGCCCGGAACATGATTCCTGAATCAATGCACCTCGCTATTGCATCTGTAAGTTCTGCTTTTCCATCCCTGTAGGATATGAAATCGAATATCTGTGGCGGGAGGTGGTAGAGTGCACATAACGCATAACTAGAAGGAGACTTTTCAGGTTTCTCTACAACTTTCACGACCTCTTTGATTCCATTCCTTTCTTCAAATACTGCAACACCGTACCTCCTTGGATCATCCACTTTCATTACAAACACAGTCCACATGCCTTTCTTTATTGACTCTTCCAGATGGACCTTCAGATTTTCTAGGTCAAGGATCATACCATCACCTGCAGCAAGTATGAAACCCTCGTTCTTGATAAAAGTCCTCGCGGCGAGCAGCGCATCGCCAAAACCATTCTTTTCCTTCTGGAAGTATACGGTCACAAAAGGAAAAATCCTCTTAATGTAATCTTGAGATATAATGTCCGTCGGATCCAGTACTACTGCCACCTCTCTTATCCCGAACCTAAGGAATTTGGAAATGAGTACGTCGAGTATAGGTCTAAGCTGGAGCGCACCGTCCCTGAAGTCATATACATTGAGCAGCTCCTTCCTTATCAAGCCGTTTAACCCAGACCTTTTTCCAAGTCCTGCAGCCGTTATGATAGCTTTCATTCCTTTTAAAGGACATTATTAGATTGTATAAAATTTGCTCCCAGGATGATTTGGCAGACTTACGCATTAGATGCAATGCTGTGTTGAGCAAAAAGACGAGCGATGTTTTTAATTGCGAAGATATAGAGGAACGGTGACATTGTCGCTCCTACCTATCTTAGAAATTCTATCAGGAATAGCGATGATCATTGTCTCTTCCTTTCTTCTAACGTTGGCAATAGAAGAGATAGGGCGGAGGGGAAGGTTAAGCGATAGGCTCACAGGAGCGGTGATTAGTCCAATATTCACGTCCCTTCCTGAACTTGCGGTTATACTCATTGCTCTCCTGTTCGTCGGGAGGACATCAGGATCTGAAATTGCCGCAGGGACCATAATTGGTGAGCCCTTCATGGTTTCGGCCTTAGGGTTTCCAATAGTAGCATTGACCCTGCTATTTGCCAGAAGAAAGAGGAAGCTTGAGGAGATTGACGGCACACTTTCAAAGATGCTGATCTTCATGGGCCTTATCTTTCCCATCATACTTGTCCCTCATTTCTTCGGCTCAGTTTCCGTCCGCCCTGTTGTGGCAGTCTTGCTTGTAATCCTCTACATAGTATTCCTCAAGCTTGTCAGGGGGAAAGGTAATTTCGAGCAGGAGGCATCGGATTTTAAGATCAAGACCGGTGCTATGTTTGCTCTCATTTTGGCTCTGGGAATAGGGCTTCTCTTCGGTGGTTCATCCCTACTGGTAACCGGGATAGATAATTTGTCCCAGCAAATTGGTGTTAATCGTGAACTGATCACCATACTGCTGGTTCCATTAGGCACTATAGTTCCAGAGACAATGAATGCAGTAATCTGGGCATACAGGGGAAGGACAAGCCTGGCAATAGGTGCAATGGTTGGAGAGGAGATATTTTTTGTGACCCTCTACCCCGTTATTGGGATACTGGCAAGCCAGTGGGTAATAACTACGGACGGAATACTCGCCGTTGGCCTTACATCCTCATTCTCTGCTGTATTGGGTTTCATCACTTACAGGTCAAGGAATGCGGTTTACATCTTCCTCTTCTATCTTGCTTCTTTGGCTACATTTATGTACTTTATTTACTAATTTCTGAGTAAATCCCAAAAAATGGAAAATGTTAAAATACCGTCCTTAACTTCTTGGTGTATGACTGACCTATCCAAGACATTGCTTTCGAATATAAGAAAAGAGCTGATCAGTGGCTCTCCATTGATTATTTATGACTTTGACGGAAGGGAAGAAGAGGCAGACATGGTATTCTATGCTGGTTCCGTTACGTGGAAATCCATCAATCAACTGAGGAAGGAGGCCGGTGGGCTGATATGCTACGTCACAGGACGGGAGGAAGCGAACAAGATAGGTCTAAATTTCCTAACTGACGAGTGGAAGAACCATCCGATTTACCAGAATCTCATTAAGAAACCATCATACGGAGATTACCCTTCATTCACGATGTGGGTAAATCACGTATCAGTCTCTACTGGCATATCTGATGAAGATAGGGCCAGCACTATCAGGGAACTCCACAATCTTCTGACTGACCATATAGATGACAAGGAAGGTTTCTTCCTGCGGAATTTTTACGCTCCGGGTCACGTTCCAGTTCTCGCATCCAGGGGAATAGAGCAAAGAAGGGGACATACAGAACTGGTTGCAAGAGTTGCGGAACTTGTAAACCTACCCAGGAGCATGGTAATAGCAGAGATGCTGGGAGAAGGGCGAAGCTTGAAGAGGGGGGAAGCGGAAAAATACGCTTCAATGAAAAACATCATATTTTTGGAAGGTAAGGATATCGTCGGGATGTGATATAAGTGGTGAAGTATGGGATAGTGGATACTACGTTCTCACGCGTTGATATGGGAAAGTATGCGTATGATACAATAAGGAGGGAAGACCCAGACGGAGAGATCATAAGATATACTGTACCAGGGATAAAGGATCTTCCGCTCGGTGCAACAAAGCTATTTGAAAAGGGCGCTGACGGTGTGATAACACTGGGATGGGTCGGGAAGACAAAACTGGACAAGTACAGCTACCTAGCAACAAGCATAGGACTGATTCAGGCCCAGCTCCTATCGAAGAGGCACATAATGGATGTCACGGTCCATGAGGATGAGGTAGAGGAATCAATGCTCCTTGCTCTGGCAAAAGACAGGTCCACCAAGCATGCTGCCAACCTGGTGAAGTTGGTCAGGGATGGTGGAAGCTCGCTTTCATCGATGGCTGGAAAGGGGATCAGGCAAGGATATAATAATGCAGGACAAATCCTGAGTGAGGATTAATATGCAGAGAATCGGACTTGTCGTATCAGATTTCAATTATGACATCACGTCATTAATGCAGAAGAAGGCAGAAGAACAGGCGGACCTTCTAGGATTTGAACACGAAGTGATAAGGGTTCCAGGCGTATTTGATATGCCTCTTGCAGTCAAACTGCTGCTCAAGAAGAAGGACATAGACGGGGTAGCGTTGCTTGGTGCGGTAATATAAAGGGGGAAACGAAGCACGATGACCTCGTCATAAATCAATCAGTAAGGAAGATTGTAGACCTGTCAAACGATTTTGAGAAGCCTGTGACGATCGGGATAATAGGGCCCGGCGCAGAGCACGACCAGGCAGTCGCAAGGATCGAAGAATATTCAACTAGGGCAGTTGAATCTCTAGCAAAACTGTTCAAGGCGTTCAAGAAGAAGTGACACTGAAGAAAAGCGAGAACCTTTTTTTAGCTTTAGGCTATCGGTAATAAATGCCGTACGACTTCAGGGAAAGCGAGAGGAAGTGGAGCACTTTCTGGAAAGATGAGAGGATATTCCAGTACAATTTCAACTCAAAGAAACCGACATATAGCATAGATACTCCACCCCGCTACGCATCAGGAAAGATGCACATAGGACACGCATTTCACTATTCGCACATAGATATGGTTGCAAAATACCACAAAATAAGGGGTGAAGAAGTCTTTTTCCCACTCTGTTTCGACGTAAACGGAATGCCTATTGAGGTCAATGTGGAAAAAAAATACGGCATCAAAATGCGAGAATATGACAGGCAGAAATTCGTGAAGTTGTGCGAGGAGTTTGCAGAGGGAAACATCCAGGCGATGATTTCCCAATTCAGCTCGCTTGGCATAACTGCTGACCCGTCATTATACTTCAAAACTGATTCTGAAATGTACCGGAAATACACTCAGATATCTTTCATAAGATTGCATAAGCGTGGACTTGCATACAAAGGTAAGCACCCAGTCAATTGGTGTCCAAGGTGTGAAACCGCCATTGCAGAATCCGAAATAGTTTATGAGGAGAGGGAAGTTTCCCTAAATGACATTAAGTTTAGTGGGGATGGTATAGAACTCATAATCTCAACTACCAGGCCTGAGCTGTTACCTGCCTGTCTTGCAATAGCGGTGAATCCTAAGGACAATAGATTCGCTAATTTAGTTGGAAAGGAAGTCAAATTGCCGATTTTCGGTAAGGAGGTCCAGGTGATAGCTGACGACGAAGTGCTAATGGATTTCGGCACAGGGGCAGAGATGATATGTTCTGTTGGAGACAAAGCTGACCTGAAGATGATATACAAGCACTCCCTCCCATTCCTCAAGAGCATAGATGAGCAGGGTAAGCTGACAGACATAGCTGGAAAATATGCAGGCCTGACGATCAAAGAGGCACAGAAGAAAATAATAGAAGACCTGAAGACATCTGGGAATTTCATATCAAGCTCCAGAATCAAGCAAAACGTCGGTACGTGCTGGCGTTGCGGTACCCCGCTGGAATTTCTGCAGAAGGAACAGTGGTTCATTAAATCAACGGAATTCAAGGAAGACTTGAAGAAGTGGGCTGACAGCCTTGAGTGGCACCCAATCTTCATGAAAAAGAGGCTGGACGACTGGATCGATTCTCTTTCCTGGGACTGGGTAGTCTCCAGGCAGAGATACTTTGCAACCCCCATCCCCTTGTGGGAATGCAAGAACGGTCATACCGTTGTGGCAGAGGAAGAACAGTGCTACGTAGATCCACTCATAGATCCTCCCCCTGTCAAGGAATGCCCGGTCTGCCACGAATCGCTCAAAGGATCTGAGGAAGTATTTGACACCTGGATGGATTCATCCATTTCTCCGCTTTTCAACACATTCTACGATAGAGATGAAAAACTTTTCTCAAAGATGTACCCCATGTCCCTTAGACCTCAGGGACAAGACATAATCAGGACATGGGCATATTACAGCCTGCTAAGGGGCAACCTTCTGACGGGTGAGAATCCATGGAAGAGCATTATGGTGGATGGCAACATAATGGCACCGGACGGGAGGCCGATGCACGCTTCGTGGGGGAATGTTGTCGACCCGAACGTCCTCCTGGATAAATTTGGCGCTGACGCATTCAGATATTTCACCGCTTCCTGTTCGTTAGGTGAGGACACTGCCTTCAGGGAGAGAGATCTTGTAAGGGGACAAAGGCTAATGAACAAGATTTTCAATTTAGTGAGCTTCCTTGAGTTCTACAAGGGAAAACAGGACAAGGACGATGAACTCAGACCAGCGGATCACTGGATACTGAGGCAGATGAACGCCATGCTAAGCCAAGTAAGGGAAGCTATGGACAGCTTTGAATTTGACCGTGCAATAAAGGTCGCAGAATCTTTCATATGGCACGACCTTGCAGACAATTATGTCGAGATAATCAAGCATAGGATTACCGGGTCCAAGACATACGAGAATTTCTATAAAGTACTACTTTCTTCCATTGTGGCAATATCCCCCATATTCCCATTCATAGCTGAAGATTCGTATCAAAGGGCATTCAGGTCAAGGGAAGGAAAGAGGAGCATATTCGAGCTGGAGTACCCGGGTGAGGCATCATTCAGCTCGGATGACGCAGAAACAGGGGAAAGGACAATAGATGCAATATCGATGATGAGGGACCTGAAGGTGAAAGACAAGATTTCTCTCTCAGACGGAGTGAAGAAGGCGTCCATATTGTCATCAGCAGAAGTTAAAGTAGATGATGAGGACATCAAGGGTACCATCAGGGCTGAGGTTCTGTCATACGAGAACGGCTCAATTGAGGAGAAGATACAGTCGCTCAAATTGACACCTGAGACTTATTCCATCCTCAGGGAGAAAGCAGAAGCCTTCATTAAGTACTTGCATCAAAATCCAGTAGTTCTGAACAGTGAAACCATAGAATTCGAGGGCATGAAAATTAAGAGGGAAGAAATCATTGTTACGAAGTCGTACTCAGTCCAAGGGATGAACGTGAACTGCGGAAATGGATTCTGCGTATCGATACTGAAATGACAAATGATATATCTGAAAAAAGAGTATCTTTCCAGTGGTAAAGAGACCCAGCGATGCAGAACTCATATTCAGCGTTCTGAACGTCCTCAGGAAGAGCGGGGAAATTGTAGGAGAGATCAGATTCCTCGAAGCCCTGAAGAAAATGAATATAGGGGCATCCCCAAAAAGGTTCAGGAGGTTAATCTATTCCATACCTGAAATAGAGGTATCTGTAAGGTACACTAAAAAGAAGTTTGATCATCTCGATAAGTGCCCAGTTTGTTCTTCAAAGCTTTCAAAAATCAGGGAGATTAACCTCGAGGGAAAACGCAAGATAATAGGATACAAGTGCAACTTGTGCGGATACAATTCAACAAGTCACGGGAAACCATATATATATGCGTTCAGGTTAAAGAATCATGATCTCTGACATAGAGAAAAACTACATCGTAGTCAAGCTTGAAAAAGGTGACGATGTTGGAGAATCGATTTCTCAAGTTCTAGATGACTATGGTATCTTTTCAGGACTGATAGAATATGGAATAGGAATGATAAGGGATCTGGAAGTGGGTTACTGGAATGGAAAGGAGTACGAGAAGGCAAAATTACAGATGCCAGGAGAGGTAGTATCCTTCCACGGAACAATATCCTCCAACGAACCTAGGCTTCACATTCACACATCAGTAGCCATCAGCGATCATTCAGTCAAGGGAGGGCATTTCTTTTCAGGAACCGCAGACCCTCTCATGGAGATTCATATCCTAAGGCTAGAAGAGGTCGTGTTAAAGAGGGAATTAAATCCGAATTCTGGGTTAAAGGAGTTAACATTTGATTAGCCCTTGACACTTAAAGCATAATGGACGGGTTCACGATAAGGAACCCGTCTCACTGTTGGAACTTTGAGGATACCAGTAATTTACCGACGGTATCCTTGATTCTAACCTTCTGTTTTCTTTCCCCTTTATTTCAGCCCGTGTTGTGCGTCAATACGACTGACATCAATATTCGGTGCAACGAACTGCCAATCTATTGGGAAAATAGCTTCTTTATCCTGTCGGTTAGAAGGAGCGTCCCAATTGAGACAACCTTACTTTTCTCCACGTCTATAGCTGTCATGGACGCAAGCTTGATGTCAATTCCGAAACTCTCCCTCTCATCAAGCCCGAGGAAACTCGCTGTGAGGACCCTTATTGGAAGGGCGTGACTAACAAATATGTACGTTCCATCATAGTCGTTCAGGGCACTTCTCATCCTTTCCAGTTGAGAATCCCACGTTTCCATGCCAAGATCCTCCCTCTTGAGCTTAGGTACCTCATCCACTCTGTAACCGTTATACGGTCCAAGACCTGACTCTCTTATCTTGTTGTTCTCTACGACCTTCAACCCTACTACTTCTCCCAGTGTTTTAGCTGTCTGTCTGGTCCTGAGCAGCGGGCTGCAGACAATCCCTTTAAATTTCAGTCCCTTCAGTTGCTCTGCAGAAAAGAGTATCTGTTCAACCCCCCTGTCGGTTAGCGGATATTTATCCAAGTCCTCTGAGATTATATTGTTAACGTTGGCAAAACTTTCTCCGTGTCTCATAAGCAGTAGTTTCTTTATCAATGAAATCACCCAGTTATTGATTCGTCAGTCTAATAATTTTTTCCATTTCTTATAATCTCCTTTTTCCCCAGAGGAATTCTTTACTCTCCTTGGAGTCGACCTAAAGTGGTCGAATCCATCTGGAATCTTCGCTTTTCCGTTAATATCCACTACCCCTTTTCCCTTCATTACCTTACCTATTAGGGGGAAATCACTCAGTTTCTGAGGTGAAGTGAAGATGAGCTCGTAATCTCCCCCCATTGCATATATCGCTTCCCTCTCTTCCTCGTTCCTGGAATTTTCAGATACGTCCCTCACTATTCTTATCATCACTCCACTCATCTTAGACAGCAGGCCAAGAGACTTGTATATACCATCTGAATTGTCAATGCACGATGTTATTTTCAGCGTGCCCAATTTTCCAAGCAAGTCAAGTCTAGGTGTAATTTCTATTATTCTCTCGGGTTTCGTAGATTTACCCCTGTAGTAATCAATGATCGCTCTCTCATTCCTGCCAATTTTGGCCGATATGTAAACATAATCTCCAGGTCTCGCACCACTTCTTCTGAATTCTTTCCCCTTTTGGACTTCCCCGATAACCATTCCTGTCAGCGAAATCCTGTCTGATTCCTTTAGGTCTCCACCTGAGAATTTCACGTTGTACTTCTTCAGTTCTCTCTTAATTCCGCTGACCATTTTTGTTACCCATCGCTCCTCCAATTCCCGGGGGAATGAGAAGGATACCATCATCTCTAAAGGTTTCCCGTTCTTTGCCGCGATATCGCTCAAATTTATGTCTACGAGGAACTTCCCTATGGAGCCAGGGTTCCATGAACGATCAAAATGGTACCTTTCGTTTATGGTGTCTACTGCCAGAAGGAGGTATTTGTCCCCAAGGTATAAAAAGTGCACGTCCTCGTCCTCATTTTTCTCTCCAAAAATCCTCCATATCTTTTCAATGAGCTTTCTCTCCCCCGACTTACGGATTTCCATCACAAAGATAATTAGATGTAGTTAAATAAATTATCAACAGATGGAAGAGATAGAGGTCGAGAACAGCATATTCTTCACAAGATATGGGGCAGCATATCTTGAGGATATTTCTGCCGTAGTCGTCTCAGATATTCATCTAGGCTACGAGGACGTTCTGGCAATGAACGGAATTTTCATTCCCAGGGTGCAGTCCCAGATGATATACGACACGGTCGACCTGATAATAAAAAGGTACAAGCCCGATAAATTCATCATAGATGGAGACTTGAAACATGAATTTTCAAGGAATACCCCACAGGAATGGGATGACGTGTATGAACTCCTCGAAAGAATTGGGAAGAAGTCTGAACCCATCGTGGTAAAGGGCAACCATGACAACTATGTGGCTAACATTGCTTCAAAATTGAATCTTAGAACATACGACATCTACAAGGAGGGGCGTTATACGTTCCATCACGGGCACAAGACTTTCGGGTGGGACGAATTTGCTATCATAGGGAATGAGCATCCTGCCGTCGGCCTAAGGGATTCAGTGGATTCAGTGCTGAAGCTGCACTGTTTTCTATATTTCAAGAAGGAGAGATTGATAGTGCTTCCGGCAATGTCGATTTATGCAGGGGGCTCTGACATATTGAAAAATGACATTTCCTCTCCCGTGTTGAAGAAGGTGGAATTGAACGAGGGGAGGGTATACGGCCTCTGGGATGCATATGGAACGATTGATCTGGGGACTGTTGGGGGACTGTTATGATAGGGTTCATATCTGCAGGTTTCAACCCTCCCAAGAGCTTTACGATGGAGGAGATCGATTTCCTTGAAAATTCAAGGCTGATAATAGTGGACACATATACCTCCCCAAATTATCTAAAGATATTTGGGCAAAGGGAATTGACATTTGCCAGCAGGAAAATGCTCGAAGACTTCGAATGGTTATTCAAGGAGGAGGGGAACGTTTCCATCGTAATACCAGGAGACTCATTTTCCGCAACCACTCACTTTGTGATATATCAGGAGGCATCAAGGAAGGGAGTTCCTGTTAGAATATTCCACAACTCTTCAATTTTTCCGACTGCAGCAACTAGGCTGGGGCTTCACCTCTACAAGATAGGAGCGCCGGTATCTCTTCCCAGGTTTGAAGGGAATTTTAGGCCATTATCACCGTATGAAAGGATAAGCGAAAATTATAAAAGAAAACTGCACACGATCCTGCTTCTAGATACCCAGCCTCCCATGGAATTGAGGGAGGCTATAGAAGAACTACAATGGTTGGAGTCTGAAGTGAAGGGAGGGGTATTTGAAGACAGCAGGGAGATAGGGGTGGTAAGCTCTCTTGGCACGGAAGATGAGGCTATAGCGTATGGCAGAATGAGAGATATTAAGGAATGGAGAAAAGGGAAAGTTCCATTAACGATTGTCATACCCGCAGAACTGCATTTTCAAGAGAAAGAATCGCTAGATTTATTCAGGCTCTAGGTAGCGTTTTCTCGCAATAATATCCTCATAAAGGTTTATTACTCCGTTGACATATACGGAGAAAGTAGGTGAAATGATGCAATCAGCACAAATGGCATATGATAGAGCTATCACAGTGTTCTCACCGGACGGAAGATTGTTCCAGGTAGAGTATGCAAGGGAAGCCGTCAAGAGAGGTACGACTGCCATTGGTATCGTGTTTGAGGACGGAGCAATCCTCATGGCAGACAAGAGGGTGAAGAGCGGGCTTATAGACGAGAGAAGTATTGAGAAAATATTCACAATCGACGGTCACATCGGTGCTGCCTCATCTGGTCTCATAGGGGACGCTAGGATATTGATAGACCATGCGAGACTCCAGGCCCAGTCTGAGAAGGTTACTTACGGACAGGATATAATAGTGGAGTCATTGGTTAAGAAGGTGTGCGACCTCCTACAGCAATACACACAGTACGGCGGAGTAAGACCATTCGGAGCATCTCTTCTGATCACTGGAATCGACGAAACGGGAATAACCTTGTTTGAAACTGATCCTTCGGGTCTCTCAACTGGCTATAAGGCCGATGCTATAGGGTATGGAAGGGACGCTGCAGTCGACATCCTGGAAAAGGAATACAGGAGCAACATGCAACTTAAAGATGCTGCAGAGCTCGGTATAAAGGCGCTCAAGGCAGGACTAGAACAGGGTCAGGGGCTCGGTACGGTGAGCGTTGGGGTCATAACGAAGGGACAAAGGTTCAAAATTCTATCTCCGGAGGAGACCAACAAGCTCATAGGCAACAAGTGAGTAGGTTAATGGTCAAAGTAGAGGACGCGCTTATTGCCAGATACGAATCAAAGGGCCACAGGTTCGAGGTGCTCATAGACCAGAAACTTGTAGATTTGATCAAATCGGGGAAAAACGTCAACGTATCTGACTACGTGGCCACTGACATGATATTCAAGGACAGCAGCAAAGGGGACAGAGCATCAGAAGAAGTAATAAAAGAGGTATTTGGCACTGACGACTTTCAGACTGTCGTAGTCGAGATAGTGAAGAGGGGTCAGGTACAACTTACAACAGAACAAAGACGCAAGATGCTCGAAGAGAAGAGAAGGCAGATCATAGAGATAATATCGAGGGAGTCTATGAATCCCCAGTCGGGAACGCCACATCCACCGCAGAGGATAGAGAAAGCAATGGAGGAAGCAAAGGTCAGGGTGGATCCATTCAAGAGCGCAGAGGAACAGGTAAATGATGTTCTGAAGGCTATTAGGGTCATTCTTCCGATCAGGTTCGAGCACGTTAAGATGGAGATCGAGGTACCGGGAACAGAGTATGGGAAGATATATGCGGAAATGGCCCACCTAGGACAGATACTAAAGGAAGATTGGAAGAACAACGGGAATTACAGTGCAATAATAGAAATTCCCGGTGGGGTTCAGGATCAGCTTTACGACTTCCTGAACAAGAGAACAAAAGGCAATGTGAATATAAGGTTGATAAAATAGAGGTGAATATATTTGGATATGGAAAGGAAGATTGTTTTGCCAGGAGAGGAGATAAATCTAGAAGGAATGAAACAGGGAAACGGAATTTATCACGAGAACGGGAAGTATTATTCGTATCAGATGGGCGTACTGCAAACATACAACAACTACGCAAACATAATTCCGCTGTCTGGGAAATACTATCCTGTAAGGAACGACAGGATAATTGGAAAGGTAATAGACATAGCCCCGTCGTTCTGGATCATGGACATCAGAGGCCCGTATCCGGGTTTCCTGCACATTAACGACACGCCGTGGAAGAACCTGGACCAGGACCTGAACAAGATACTTGGAATAGGCGATACCGTGTTCCTCAAGGTCAATGAGATAACGGAGTCCAGGCAGATCTGGCTCTCGCTGAAGGATGCAGGCCTGAGAAAACTTGAGGGAGGCCACATAGTAATGGTTCAGCCGACAAAGGTCTCACGTATCATAGGAAAGGCGGGGTCAATGGTCAACACGATCAAGGAAATGACGGGAGTAAAGATCCAGCTTGGACAGAATGGGGTAGTATGGCTTGACGGATCTGCTGACAAGGTCATGGCAGTGAAGAAAATTTTGAAGTATATAGAGAAAGAGGCGCACACGTCCGGATTGACGGACAGAGTGAAAAAGATATTGGAAGAGAACAAAGGTGATTGAATTGGGAACGCAAAGCGATATAAAACTGATAAATGAAGATGGTTTGAGAATAGACGGAAGGAAGTTCAACGAGTTAAGGCCTATCAGGATAGAAGTAGGAGTGCTTAACAGGGCGGATGGATCAGCATACATCGAATGGGGAGGAAACAAGGTTCTAGTTGCTGTTTACGGGCCGAGGGAAGCATTCCCGAAGCACACACAGAATCCTTCCAGGGCGATAATAAATGCAAGATACAATATGGCTGCTTTTTCAGTTGACGAGAGAAAGAGACCTGGGCCTGATAGAAGGGCAGTCGAAATAAGCAAGGTCATAGGGGAAGCGCTGGAGTGTGCCGTATTTACGGAACAGTTCCCAAGGACTAGCATAGATGTCTACATAGAGGTCCTTCAGGCTGATGCAGGCACAAGAATTGCGGGACTTACAGCCGCATCTGTTGCACTCGTGGATGCGGGCATACCAATGAAGGACCTGGTCGTTGGATGTGCATCTGGCAAGATCGATGGGAAAGTGGTCCTAGACCTGAACAAGGAAGAGGACAACTTCGGACAGGCAGACCTGCCAATGGCCATTATTCCAAGGACTCAGGAGATAGTCCTGCTACAGATGGATGGGAATATGACAAGAGACGAGCTGGAAGAAGCAGTTGAGCTCTCAAAGAAGGCAGCGATGTACATTTCCGACCTCCAGAAGGAGGCGCTTCTTGCCAAATACAAGGCAAGTGAAAGTGAGAAGGAAGGTGAGCGAAGTGAGTAAAAGCGCAGACGAGATAGTTTATGGATTAAAGAGGGAATACCTGGAGAAAATATGTGCTGAGGGGAGCAGGATAGACGGTAGGAAGTTTGACGAGATTAGGACTGCAGTAGTTAACACAAACTTCGTTCCGAGGGCAGAGGGATCAGCTGAAGTTAGACTTGGCGACACGAGGGTACTCGTTGGCATCAAGATTGAGCAGGGGGAACCATTTCCGGACACCCCTAACAGCGGCATCCTGACGACCAATGCAGAACTACTACCAATGGCTTCGCCTACTTTTGAATCCGGACCACCAAGCGAAGATGCAATTGAACTTGCGAGAGTAGTTGACAGGGGTATTAGGGAATCAAAGATGATAGACCTTGACAAGCTGGTGATAAAGGAAGGGGAGAAGGTCTGGGTCGTATTCATCGACATGCACATCCTGGATTATGACGGAAACCTGATAGACGCCTGCTCGCTCGGAGCAGTTGCTGCTCTGCTTGAGGCAAAGGTACCTGCATCCAAGATCGGTGCCGAGGATTTCCCACTGCCAATAAACCACATTCCAATCAATGTGACGTTCGCAAAGATAGGGAATACCCTCCTTGCGGATCCTAACCTTGAAGAGGAGGAGGTTGCGTCGGCAAGATTGTCAGTCGCAACGAATGAGAACGGGGACGTTGTCGCAATGCAAAAAGGACTGGGCGGCAGCATCACCAAGGAGGAACTGTTTTCCGCAGTCGATACGTCGATTAAAGTGGGAAAGGATATTAGGAAGAGAGTACTGGGGAAATGAGTCCATGACCAAGAAGACAAGAAAGGTAGGAAGTTCTGGCAGATTCGGTGCCAGGTATGGTTCGACTGTCAAGAAGAGATGGCTCGAGATGGAAAATCTCAGGAAAACCACCTACATATGCCCCAAGTGTCACCACGTATCAGTCAAGAGGATACATCCTGGTATCTGGGGTTGCAGAAAGTGTGGCTTCGAGTTTGTAGGGGATGCATATTCTCCTGAACTCAGTACTGAATTCAAGAAGGTGGACCTGGAAAATGTTTAAGTGCATAAGGTGTGGAAGGGAACTGAAGGACGAAGGAGATACAACACAGTTCGAGTGTGAGTGTGGATCCAAGGTCTTTGTGAGGATTCCCGGGAATGTCGTGAAGACAGTAGAAGTCAAGTAGATGTACCTTTGCCCAAGATGCAAAGAAAGGCTGTCATATAACGACTATTCGGAATTACGGGAAGGAAGCTGTGAACTTTGCGGGAATATTCTGGACCACGTTGAAGATTATTTTGTAATGTTTGAAGGAGAAGCCAAAAAGTATGACTTCTCTACATTTCTGATAGGGTTGAGAGCGCCGAAGGAAAACCTGACTAAGGAAATTGAACTTGCAGAGAAGTCAGGAGTGAAACTCAGGAGTTACAAGGATGACTTCCAGGTTGCCTTGGGTTCAAAGATAGAAGCTGAACTCCCTTACAGGGCTGATTTTTCCAGGCCAGAGATTGTATTCACCGTAAACCAGGAAAACATGGATTACTCAATTTGGATAAGACCAGAATATCTGAAAGGAAGGTATCTCAAGAAGAGGAGAGGCATCCCTCAATCTCCTTGGATAAAGCCGGGGAAAGGGAAGGAGAGGGAGAAATCTATTTCAGAATACATAGGCTTGACAGCGTGTGACCTACTCAAGGGTAGCGACTATAATTTCTATGCGTCAGGCAGGGAAGACGTTGATGCCCTGATGCTCGGCAATGGAAGGCCGTTCTACGTAGAAATCAAGAACCCCCGCAATCGCACATTTGATCCCGCCAGAATTTCAGAGGAGGTACTGAAGTTTTCAGGTGGTGGGGTTGAGGTGATCGAATTATCCCTCGCGAACCCTGTTGAAATAGAGGATATGAAGACTCTGAGACCAGACAAGACATATGAAGTCGGTCTAACAATAGAGGGAAAGGCAATAGATGGATTGGAGGAGATATTGAAGAAATATAGCAATCTCAGGATCAACCAGAAGACCCCCAGGAGGGTACTGAACATTAGGAAGGATAAGCTTAGGGAAAGGACTATCAGGTCAATGGAAGTCAAGCAATATAAAGATGGTCACCTGGTGCTAGTCATAAGGGCGGAAGCAGGTACATACATCAAGGAATTCATCACGGGGGACAACGGTCGTACAGTCCCAAACCTCAAGGACGAATTGGACATAAACGTTAAAATAGATTATCTTAATGTGCTCGAAGTCAAATAGGAGATGGAAAAATGGGAAAAATGTCTCACGGTCCCAGATCTAAGACTAGATACAAGATGAGGAAGAGGTTGAATGAGAGGGGACCTATTACCGTAAACAGGATAGTTAAGACGTTCAAGGTAGGAGACAGTGTAGCCATTGATGTAGAACCATCTTTTCACAAGGGTATGCCGTTCAAGAGATTTCAGGGGATGACGGGGGTCGTTGAGGGACAGAGAGGAGATGCATACGTCATTAAGATAAGCGATCAGGGGAAACCCAAGACGGTCGTTGCTTATCCAATTCATTTAAGAAGGGCGTGAATCAGGGGAATGAAAGTAAAATACATCCCTCTTGCCAAGGCAAAGGAACTGCTCTCTGATGCTTCAAAGGAAAGAGAGCTCACCGATGTCCAGGCATCCGCACTTAAGCACCTCACCAAATTCTCGAAAGTTTCAGAGGAAAAGGCTGCAAAACTCCAGAAGGAACTAGTTTCATTAGGACTGGAAGAGATGCTTGCAGTAAAGGTCATAGACATCATGCCCGCAAACATAGATGAACTAAGGTCTATCCTGTACCCCCACGTTCAAAACCTTGAACAGGAACTGGGAAACAAGATCATTGAAACTCTTCACAAGAGCAGGTGATTACCTTGGAAGAGTATGCGTACGTTCTTGACATTCTACCACAAGGAAGGATGGAAGAAAAAGCGTTCAAGAGGGTGCCACTATCGCTCGCTATTGGGGAAGAGGAGCTGAAACTCTTCGAGCTTATACCGAAGCAGGGTGTTGCGATGGCAATAGGAGACAGGGTGTACATAGGGAAGGATATGGAGAAGAGGGATAAGATAGGAAGCGTAAGAAGAAGGATTTCCTTTGATGAGCTGACGCCGGGTGCCCAGAATGAGATTGAATTTGTATTGCGGCAAATAGTAGAAAACAACGAACAGAGATTCGTAAATTTCTTCAACAATGCACAACCTGTAACGGCAAGGCTCCACCAGCTTGATCTCCTCTACGGTGTCGGAAGGAACCTCATGTGGGAGATACTTGACGAAAGGAAGAAGGGGCCATTCAAAAACTTCCAGGACCTTAAGTCTAGGGTCAAGGGCCTCAGGGACCCGGAGAAAATGATCACGGAGCGGATTATCAGGGAACTCAAGAACAAGGATGAAAGGCACAGGCTGTTCGTTTCCGGATAGGCGATGCACAGGAATAGAAGTTCAGGAATAAACTTCCTCAACGACACCAGGATTGCAGAGAATATAGTTTCTATAGTGAATGTTCAAGACAAAGATGTTCTAGAGGTTGGTGCAGGACTGGGACAGCTTACGAGGTTCCTGAGGAATTACAGGTCACTGACCATAATTGAAAGGGAAAAAGGGTTCGTAAAACGATTGGTTGAGTCTTTCCCAGACGCAAAAGTAATCTCCGGAGATGCCCTGAAGGTTGAATGGCCCGTGTTTGACGTATTTATTTCAAACATGCCGTATTCCATCTCTTCCCCTCTTCTGGAAAAACTTTGGAACAGCAGGTTCGATGAAGGCGTAGTTACAATCCAGAAAGAGGTTGCTGACAGGATAACGGCTATTCCAAAGACAAGGGAGTATTCCAGGCTTTCAATTATGATGCAGATGAAGTTTAGGATAGAGAGGAAATTTGACATTCCCCCATCGAGGTTCACTCCGTCTCCAGAAGTATACAGCACTGTCCTCAGAATTGAGAAGAAAGATGAATATATACCACCTGGTTTCGATGAATTCCTCAAGATACTGTTCTCTCAAAGAAGGAAGAAGATTAGAAACATTGTTGATTCCGAAATTTACGGCGATAACAGGCCGGAAGAGTTGTCGAGTATAGAGCTGCTGGAAATTTTTGGTGAATTCAGTGGGCAGCGACAATCTTAATGACATCTCCGTCCTGCAACTGGTAATCCCTCCCAAGAACCCTTTTTGTCCGCCCATTTACTGCCCTGATGAATTTTTCCCCCAGATCGGAATGAACCTTGAAGGCAAGGTCGATTGCGGTTGACCCCTGTTTCATGAGGATTGCGTCAGGGAGTATGTTTCCATTCTTGTCTGTCCAGTGGTTTTCATCCTCAACAGGATAGACAACTATCATCTTAAGAACATCATAAACAAGATACTCTACCGCTTCCTGTGTTTGTGTTCCATTGTTGGCCTTAAGGAAGTCACTGACCTTCTTCAGTGCTTCTTTCTGTGCAATGTTTAATTTTCCCTCATCTATGATCTTAAAGTAGTTATTTCCTGGGAAATAGTCTATCAGCCCTGCCTTTGATGCCCTCCTCAGGACAAGCTCATAGTCCCCTGAAACAACGATAGCCCCCCTTTCCCTCAATTTTGCTGCTTCAGATTGCTCGATCTTGTCTCCCTTGCTGGCGACTATTATCCCGGGTTTTGATAGCCTTATTATTTCCTTTGAAAGTCTCAGGGTAACTTGGTCATCCCATTCTTTGAGATTGCTGGGTATTCCTGCGTTCCTGACGGCAGCGGACACCTCTTTTGGATCGATTCCAAGCCCAGAAACCTTCTCTGCTATTACCGCATCCAGCTTGCCGCCTTCACTCTCGAGTTTCCTCAGGTTTCTTATCAGACCATCTGATATGATGCCTGCTAGCCACAACCCAATTTCATTTTGCACAAATTCCGCGTCGCTCAATGGGTCTACCTTGCCTCTTCCAACATTGATCCCGTTATGGTCCAGGGAACCGGTTGAGTCGACTACCTGTATGAAGCCATCTGCCCTCCTGAGGTCGTCTAGGAATTTGTTTCCAAGCCCCTTGCCTTCGTGGGCACCGGGTACCAATCCTGCGACGTCTATCAATTCAACCGGCACAAGCCTTACCCCATTTACGCACTTTCCAAGCTTAGGGTTGCATTTCTTTCCGATATCTGTCTCGGGGCATTTTGCCCTAATATAGGTGACGCCCTTGTTTGATTCTATAGTGGTAAATGGATAGTCCGCTATCTCTACAGGATTTTCTGTAAGAGCGGAGAAAAATGTGCTCTTTCCAACATTTGGCTTCCCTATAATTCCTACAAGTAGGCTCATTCTATCTTTGCTTCAACCAGGCCAAAGCCTCTTGGGCATTTGTTTTCAAGTACTTCATTGACCTTGATCTTCGATCTGTCCTTCATATAGCTCAGAATGCATATGCTTGCCAGCTTACATTCATAATCATCACACTCTGGTCTCTTATAAGTTACCTTAGCCCCCTCCTTTGCTATCTTCAAGGGGATCATTATGCTCCTACTGACTTCAACTACTTCAACAGTATACACCTTGTCATATTCGTGAATGAAGCATTTGTGCTCCTTCTCCCTGAATTTGACAACCTTGTAGTATGAACCAGGTGTAAGATTGTGGCAGACGTTCTTAAGGTTGCAAACGTTGCATTCCGGAGCGGGGGCAAAATACTGAAACACAGATCCATCCTTTGCAATGTTCTTTGGAACGAGCGTTATGACCATTATGAAACTCCCGTGATGCGCAACGCTTCCATCGCAGCGCTTTCGCTGAGGCCGCTTTCTCCCAGTATAGTATATCTGTCGGGCCTTGTCTTATGTGCCATCATGAGTGCCTGTATTGCATCTTCCTCCGTCAGCGAGACCTGGTCCAGGGTAGTCGGAGCCCCGATAGTCTGAAGCGTGTTCTTTATGGTCATCCAATCAGCGCCGTGCAGGTACATGGCAATTATTGAACCTATACCGCACAATTCGCCGTGCAGTCCGTTGCCTTTCTTTATGGTGTCGACAGCATGGGCAAACATATGCTCCGAACCCGAAGCAGGTCTGGAACTCCCTGCAATGCTCATTGCTATTCCAGAGAATACTATCTGCTTGATCACGAGCCAAACGCTTTCTTCAACGTGGGGTTTGATCTGAGATGCATTATTGATTATTTCCTTTGCAGCAAATTCAGAGATTGCATAAGCGGAGCTGCTGACTCTCTCCCCCTTCAACCTGTGTCCCAGATTCCAGTCCCTGAGGGCAGGCAGGTTGGAAAGCACGTCAGCTGCCCCTGCCGCTAGGAATCTGAATGGCGCCGTGACTATTATTTCCGTGTCTGCAATGATTGCTGCAGGCATGGACGCTTCTACAGACGTTGACAATCCATTCTTTATTATAGTTGCCCTGGGACTAGCAACACCGTCATGGCTTGCAGAGGTGGGTATTGAGATAAAATCTAGCCCAAGATCAAATGCACTCTTCTTGGCTATGTCGATCTTGGTCCCTCCTCCAATTCCAATGATGACATTTGCATTAAAGTCCTTTGTTTGCGCTTTAACCTTCTCTACGTTCTCCTCTGTAGCGTAATCAGTGATTATTATTTCAGTGTCTATGCCTGAGGCCTCGAGGAGCCCTTTGACTCTGTCTCCTGCCAGTTTGACAGTATTCCTGCCCGTGACTATTATGCTCCTCTGCGATATAGTGAGTTTTTTGAACACTTCGCCGATCCTTTCGATTGCACCATGGCCCCCAATGACCTCCCTGGGGAGTATCATCTCGGCCAGTCTCTCAAACGGCACACCGCCATATCCAATATTGATTATTTATGATTTGCCTGTAAAATATTGGTGCTGAAATTAATCATGTCCCTTCCTGCCACGAATTGATATATCTCAGCTGCTCCTTGGTTAGTTTGTCGATCTTTATTCCGTAGGAATGCAAATATGAATTTGCAACCTCCAGGTCGATTTCGTGAGGCACAGGATAAACTCCCGGATTTTTTGGAGGGCTGTCTGCAATGAACCGAGCTGTGAGTGCTTGTATTGAGAAGGAAAGGTCCATAATTTCCGCGGGATGCCCCTGACCGGATGCGAGATTTACAAGACGTCCATCTGACAGGACGTATGCCTTCTTCTTCCCAACGTTGTATTGAGTAACATTCTTCCTCACTTCCTTCCCCTTTCCATACTCCTTTTCAATATCATCGACCGCAACCTCGTTGTTGAAGTGGCCTGAGTTTGCCATGATTACCCCATCCTTGGCGTACCGTAGGAGTTCAGGTGTTACAATATCCTTCACGCCCGTCGCAGTTATGACAAAATCAGCGTCACTTATTGCGTCCTTCATCTGCTTTACTCTGAAACCGTCCATGTGCGCTTCTATGGATTTGAATGGGTCTATCTCTGTTACTGTAACATTTGCCCCTAGACCCCGCATCTTGTTTGCAATCCCCCTTCCACACCATCCGTACCCGCCTACTACCACGTTCTTTCCAGCAATGACCAGGTTAGTAGCAGTCAATATTCCGTCTATCGTGCTTTGTCCAGTTCCATACCTGTTGTCGAAAAGGTGCTTCATCAGTGCATCATTTACGTCAAACATTGGGAACTTGAGGGCACCCGCTTTTTCCATGTTTTTTAGCCTGACAACTCCCGTTGTAGTCTCCTCATTTCCTCCCTTGATGTTCTTGTAAACACTCTTGTCGTTGTGTACCAGTCCTGTAAGATCACCTCCATCGTCTATTATTATGTCAGGCTCTATATCAATCGTCTTTGACAGACTCTCATAGTATTCTTCCTTGGTGAGTCCACGCTTTGCATGAACATTTAACCCGTAGTCTTCCTTAAGTGATTTTGCCACTTCGTCGTCAGTACTCAGGGGGTTACACCCAGCTATGCTCACTCTTGCCCCGCCCTGTTTCAAAGTGTAAGCAAGAACTGCAGTCTTGGCCTCCAGGTGAAGGGCCATTGATATATTCATTCCCTTGAAAGGCTTGCTTGACATGAAATCCTTCCTTATCATATCCAGTACGGGCATCCATTTCATTGCCCATTCAATCTTCTTCTTGCCGTCCATATACAATGAATCGTATATGGTTATAATCCTTTTTTGATTCTAACCAAAAAACCCTTCCCCAATTTAGACACTTCAGGTGTACCTAGTTCTATCGGATATTCTGCTACCCCGAACATTGGTATGCCCTCCTCTCCCATCATGACCGGGGAGTAGAATATAGAGATCTCATCCCAGTTTCCTTCAGAGATAAAGGATGTTATGACTGATTTCCCGCCTTCTATCATTATCTTAGAATATCCCATTTTCCCAAGTTCCCTAAGAACGAACCCGGAATCAGGGCGGGGCGTCTCGCTCCTCCTAAGAACTATCTTAGATCGCAGGTTACCGGGGATTTTTTCATCCTTTGCTCCGCTCCCACAGAAGATCACCACCTTCCTTGGATATGTGAATACCCTGGCTTTATAATTAACAGTCAGGTTGGAATCCATTATGGCTGCATCCGGAATGTATTCAGATTTATGATATTTCTCGTTGACTACCAATTTAGGATCGTCAAGGTTTATGGTGTTCCTTCCTACCAAGATTATGTCAGATTCCGAACGCATCCTATGTACCCTGGCAAGATCATCATCGTCAGAGAATTTGAATGCCTTTCCCCCTCTTGATGCGATCCTCCCATCCAAGGAGCAGGCGAAATTTATCTTCACGTATGGTTTCATTTAATAACGAACAAGTAAGAAATATTATAATTTATGTACCTGCTCCAAATTCATCTGCGGATCAAGTTTGCAATGTATTGGATTTGCTTGACCAAGCCTTTAGCAATCTTTAATTAGGCTACCCTAATTAACTGAAGTGAAACATAATGCCGAGGATTATCTCTTGGCGATATGGGAGCTAAACGAAAGTTACGAATTTGTCAACGAAAAGAGCGTGGCCCAGCGGTTGAGTATCTCCCTTCCATCGGCCTGGGAAGGAATTCACAGGCTGGAAAGGGAAAAACAGCTGATTGTGGGCAAACAAGGGCTGAGGTTTACTAGGGACGGGTATGTAAATGCAATGCAGATGATTAGGGCTCATCGGATCACCGAGCACTTTGCATACACATTTCTAGAAGTCCCATGGGACGAAGTCCACAATGCAGTAATGGACCTCGAGCACGATTTTCCTGACAAACTCCTGTCAAATCTATACAGGAAAATGGGATCGCCCGACTACTGCCCCCACGGTAACCCCATTGAACCAGACCGGAAGATGGTAGAGGTAAGTGCTTCCGACGCTCCCGAAGGCAAGTATTATCTTGTAAGGCAGGTGCTTGAGGAATATTCTTTTCTGAAGAAGCTTCTGGATGCCGGTTCAACACCAGGGATGCCCGTCAGACTGGAGAAGGGGGAAGACAGTCTCTACCTGACAGGTCAAAATGGCGAGCTGAAGGTACCCATCCAGATGGGAAGGACGATCAGGCTGAGACCGGGGGATAAACCAATAGCACTCAACAACACTCATCATGTTAGCACCTCCATTTCCCTTGAGAATGATCACCAGCTCTAAAATGAATTGAAATGAACCCGACTCTTAGGAAACTGCTTCCAGTACTGGGACCCGGATGGGTTGTTATGTTGGCTGATCTGGATGCACCGAGTGTTATAACCGCAATTCAATCAGGCATTGAATTCAAGGCCCACCTGATAATATTCCTTATAGTCTTGATAATACCGCTTTATTTCGTTCAAGACACATCCTCCAGGATAGGGGCTGTGACTGGAAAGACCTTGGGACAGGTGATTTCTCAACATTTTGGGCACGGATGGACAGTAACTGCAGTTGCAGGTACAGCGGTTATAGATTTCGCCGCTTACGTTGGGGAATTTGCAGGCATTGCAGTGGCAGCTTCGATCATAGGTATTCCTGTAATAATTGCAATAATTTTTGTTGTAGTGGTCCATACGCTTGTCATTATCACTGGCAAATACAAGAAAATAGAGATATTTCTTGTTGCAATAGGATTCCTATTATTCCTCTTTGTTGCCTTGGACTTCCTCGTATACCCTCATAACGTACACTTAGTGGATTTCGTTCCCTTCGTTCCGTCTGATTCATTCTATTTCTTGATTGCTGCAAACATCGGAGCCGTGATAATGCCATGGATGCTTTTCTACCACCAGGCAGCAGATGTGGACGCAGGAATAAAGATATCCGGCATGAAGAAGGAAAGCTGGGGCACGCTTCAGGGAGCTATTGCATCCGAGGGTCTCATGATTGCCATTGTTGTATTCTCATGGAAACTAGCGCAGGACGGGTTCATTAATGGAAATTCAGTCACTTACGTCGCATCTGCCTTGAATCACGTAGTGGGCCCGATTGGCCCACTGATTTTTGCAATCGCACTGGGTGTAGCAGGGCTCCTTGCCATGTTTGTAATATCCATGAGCATGTCATATTCACTTTCAGATGTACTCAAGATGGGAGGTAGCTTTAATAGGGGCTTCAGAAAGCAGAAGAAATTCTATAGCATCTATCTGGTTGAGATAATACCGGCTGCAATATTGACCCTCCTAATAACCAATCTCATCAATCTTGCGCTTGATGTAATGGTACTGAGTTCCATAGCACTGGCTCTGCCTCTTCTAGTGGTAATAAGAATAGGATCTAACGAGAAGATTATGGGCCAGTATAGGATAGGGATGCCCAGAACTGTATTTCTCTACGTATTCATGGTACTTGCAGTTGGGCTAGGACTATTCTCCATCCTGCAGATAATTTGACCACTACCTTGAAACTGAGATTGAGGCGTGTCATTTTTCTCATCGGTAATTTACCCTTTGTCTGGAAATGGAGGGCACAGAATGAAGCATCTCGTCTAAGCTGCTGGGTACAGATTCTTCTAGGCCACTGTCCTCTTTATTTCAATTGTAGCAAAGAGTCTTGGTGATTGTCTACATAATCTTTGTAGAACGTTCAATAATCAGGCGAATTTCCAGTGGGACATTCAAGGTAAAAAGCTTAAGTTTCTAGGGTTTATTGCAGCCTCTCTTAAGATAGAAATATAGTTATTCTAAATCCCGATATTTTGATATGATTGTTTCTCCCCTGGATTACAGATACGGAAGGGAAGAGGTCAAGGCGATATTCTCGGAAGAGTCTACTCTTGAATACATGCTTGAGGTCGAGGCGTCTCTAGCCAAGGCAGAAGCAGAAATAGGAATAGTGCCAAAGGAGGCAGCAGAGGAGATATGGAAGAACGCCAACCTAAAGCATGTCGATATAAAGGAAGTGAAGCGGGTTGAAGCGGAAATAGGGCACAATGTGATGGCAATGGTCAAGGTGCTCAGTTCAGTTTCTGGGGAGAGTGGAAGATTCGTTCATCTAGGCGCAACGTCCAATGACATAACCGATACAGTTAACGCACTGCAATTCAAGAGGTTCTATTCAATATTGATAGAGGACCTGCTAGGTTTGTCTGAAGTATTGTATGATCTTTCCAAGAAGAACAAGCATACTGTCATGATTGGGAGAACACACGGACAGCAGGCACTACCGATAACTTTTGGGCTGAAAACTTCCGTATACCTAGCTGAAGTGATGCGCCACCTGGCCCGGGTGGAAGAATCAAAAAAGAGGGTGGTAGTAGGGAAATTCATGGGGGCAGTAGGCACGGGCGCTGCCCTCGGAAAGGATACAATCAAGGTGCAGTCCACGTTGATGCGAAACCTTGGAATTAATGAGGAAGAGGGTCCAACACAAATAGTTGACAGGGACAGGTACGTGGAGTACGTTTCAATTGTTGCAAATATTGCCACCTCTCTGGAAAAAATTGCGACAGAGGTAAGAAATCTCCAGAGAACTGAGATTAATGAAGTCCAGGAGCCGTTCAATGAAGCAAAACAGGTAGGTTCCAGTACCATGGCCCAGAAGATAAATCCTGTAACATCCGAGAATATTGTCTCGCTTGCCAGAATCATAAGAGGATTTGTCACCCCAATGCACGAATCTGCAGTTCTATGGCACGAGAGGGATTTGACAAATAGCGCTTCAGAACGATTCATAATCCCGTATGTGTCGATACTCATAGATGACATACTAAACAAGATGACTTCTGTGCTCAGGGGACTCAGGGTAAACTCGGACGTAATGCTTAAGAATGTACTTGCCAACGACATGGCACTTGGGGAGGCTTACCTTATGGCTCTGGTGAATAACGGATATGGCAGACAGGAGGCTCATGAGATCGTCAGGCAGGCATCAATGGATGCAAGGGAAAAGGGAGGGGAACTATGGGAAAATATAAGGAAAAGGAGCGGAAAGAACATTGGCAAATTATCACCATTGGATTATACGGGAAACTCCATCGAGATTACGGAAAATATACTGAAGAAATTTGAAGAGGTCAGAGCAAACTATGAGGCAAAAAGACGGGCAACTCAAAAAGTGGTGTAATTAAAGGTCTAAGCTAAATCTGGTCACAAAACCTTGAAGAAACAAAGTATTTATTGAAAAGGAGGTTGCATAATTGTGGAGTCAATAGGGAGATTCTGCTTTTACAATTCAAACGGGAACTGCAATTTCTTAAGAAATGAAACAACTAAATGCAACCTCTGCCCTAACTTTGTGTCATTCAAAAAAGAGGCACTTTCCTTCTCCGAAAGTTCAAAACTACCCGTAAGCTACTTCGATCTGGCAATAAGCAGAAGTTCAGGAAACCAATTCCAGATGAGTCTTGTTTAGATTATCCTGGGGCCGATGAGTTCCCATAATATAAGGAATAGGACTATAAGGCTGACAGCTGCTACAATAGCATCTCTTGCTTTCTTGTTTTTCTGCAGTGCAGGTATGTTGAGGAAAACATACCCTCCGTCAAGAGGAACTATAGGCAGGAGATTCATCAAGCCAAGGGCAAAGTTAAGCCAGAAGAGCCAGTAAAAGAGATACTCAAGGTTAAGTAAAATCGGGTTTGAATTTATTGTAGACAGTAGGACAGAAGGAAGTGGGAGCTCAAAATGGAAAGGTAGGCCGAGGTATTCGAAGAATCCCAGAGGGCCAGCAGAAGCAGGGTTCCTGATGAGGCTAAGATATGAATACTGGTCAAATAGGCTGAGGCCAAGCACAGAAACTTCTATCCCCATGAAAGCTGAATCCTTTGGAATGCCAGGGTTTGCTATTCCACTTGCTACCAGATAGGAATATCTTGATGCAAAGGTGATATTGTAGTAATTATAATTGGTCCCATTGAATGTTTCAACAGAAACTGTTTGTCCTGCTTTGTAAGTATCCTCTAAATTCTGGAAGTTAGTGATGTTAGATATCTTTTGGTTCCCAAGTGAAATAATAACGCTTCCTGTTGTGATACCTGCATTATATGCAGGGTAGTTTTTCAATACGGCTGTCACGTACACGCCGTACATCACCTTTTCTGTCAACTCATGGCCGCTCCTCAGGAGTGTGACGTTGACATAATTTCCTGGGGTAATGGAAAGATCGGATAGTGCGGTAATATTTGGGATGGAAATTCCATCTATTGATTGCAGCACGTCACCAGGGTGAAAAGCTGGAATAAGTGAAGATTGAACTGGAGCCCCGGGAACTGGTGCGAACGTGTAAGCAACAAGTATCGCAAGGATTAGGAATATTACGGTAAGCGTAACATTCATTCCAGGTCCGGCTGCAAAAATCTTCGCCCTTGTTTTTGGTTCTGCCTTCTTTGTTTCCTCCTCATCCGGCTCAACAAATGCTCCTACCGGTATTATGAGCCATAGAAGGCCCGTGCTCCTGACGGAAATCCCGAATCTTCTTGCAGCAATTCCGTGTGACGCCTCGTGGAGGGCAACTGCTACTATCAAGCCTATTATCCCCCACACGATAGGTATTGCGGGGTTTATTCCAGGCAAAGCTAGCACATAGGAAAGCGAAGGTGCCGCGCTCCTTGGGATAGACAGTACAAGGAAAGCCTCATAGACGAGTAGAGCCACTCCTGCAGCTGCGAAGAAAGGAAGCGCATAATAATAAAAGGAAATGAAATAATCCCAGAACTTGAATTTTGATACCTTCTCGATGGTCTTTACACCTGCCTGTGTCTTGATCAAGAGTGCAGGACCATAGGGAGCAACATGGCTCTTTAGCTTTGTTATTGCCAGGTAATATACCGCAGTCCAGGCAATAATCAATATGATAATAATCAGGAGCCAGTTCACCGGTCGCCATTAGAATTACTGTATTAATCATTTCTTTGTGCAAGTACGTTAATTGCATGAAATCCTCAGATCAGGCCTGGATGCAACTTAGGTCATGAGGTGAACAATCTCTGTGTACTGCCTGTCGGTAAAGGCTAATTCCATGAATGCAGTAAGGAGTGCTCATTAGCCTTTTTCATATTTGCTTTGTTAGTGCATAATGGAGTGAGTTCATTGTTCAGTCTGTACTCTTTTCAAGGAAACAATTTAAGAATGCTAAAATAAAGGTGAGCTTTCTTATTGTATCCAGCTTCTATAAGAATAAATACCATTGAATGTTGGCTGTGCATGCGGGGTAAAGTAGAATGGATGAAGGATATGAGTTTTATTGCCTCAGGCGATTCAAACCGCTACACAATATTAGACTTCTCAGATGATAAGGAACAGCAGAAAGGCAGCTCCCCGACAGAGATGCTTTTACAGGCCATGTGCGGGTGCACGGCAATGGATGTATTGTCAATATTAAAGAAGAAGAAAGAACCTATTGTGGGGCTAGAAGTCATTGCAGATGGTACTAGAGCTCCCGAGCATCCCAAGGTGTTTACGGATATCAATTTAGAGTATGTTGTCCATGGTAATGTAAGGAAGGAGAGCCTTGACAGGGCAATCAGTCTGAGCCAGGAAAAGTACTGCAATATATCGATTATCTTAAAACGCGGAGGAGTAAGGATAAATGTAACCAGCAAGATAATTGAAGACCCAGTTCCATCTGGCAGCACTGGCAGTTAGAGCCCCAATATCAAAAGGATATGACTGTAAATCCTTCTGATATGTAGTGAGCAATTCTGTCTCTGTAATTTTCTAAGCTCACTCCTTTCTGTTGTATTTCGACTGCAATATCCCTGCTTTTCGCTACTCCAACACAGGCCGAATCAATTACTCCCCTTTCTATGAGCGTCTTCAGGTACTCAGCTCTCTGGCCGGTAGCCTTCGCTAGGAGTATCTCACTCTCCCCAAAGAACAGAACCTTTAGGCTTTCGAATCTCTTCTCTTCATTTAGTTTCATTGCAGAATATATCGCAGTATCAAATCTTGTAGGCGCCTCTTCGCCACTCATTACCAGGTAAAGTACCTTCGTCATGTGAAAGCATCATTGAATTTAATATAAGAGCATAGCTGTAACCCCACCAGCTACAATTCGTTTTCTAAGGACTTCCCATGGTAATTTCAATGAATCCCTCAACTGTACAGTCTCAAAAATTCATTGTGAATTCGATTAATATTATGGCCATGAATAAGCCTGTACGGACTCTCTTTTCATGCATTAAATCAAATTTCTTAATCTCTGTTTTACCTTCACTCATTTGGAGTGTCCTTAGCCGTGTTGAATCCCCAACATATATATAAAGCACTATCTTTAACCAGAGATAATAAATGACTTGGCAAGATCAAGAGGTCAGGGAATTAAAGGAAAACAAGTACATTCTTATAGATGATGAGCCGTGCAAAATAGTAGAAATCACAACTTCCAAACCGGGGAAACATGGCGAAGCCAAGGCGAGAATTGTTGCAATAGGTATCTTTGACAACCAGAAAAGGAGTGTAGTTTATCCAACTAAACACAAGGTCAAGGTGCCCATAATAGAAAAGAAGACAGCGCAGATACTAAGCATATCACAAAATGAAGGACTTTTCATGGACATGGAGACATTCGAGCAATTTAGTATTCCTATCCCAGATGAATTCAAGGACAGAGCTGCCAGCGGAGTCGAGGTTGAATACTGGGAATCAATGGGAAAGAGAAGGCTGATGCGGGTTTAGATGCCCTCTCGTCTGAAGTTTTGTGACTCATCTGACAGCTACGAAGATTCTCGATACGTAGTTTTCGGAGTTCCTTTCGATTCTACTGTATCTTTCAGATCAGGGGCAAAGCTAGCTAGCCCCGAATGAAATACGGAAGGCCTCCTACAATATGGAGAGTTATTCGATCTACAGGGGGGTAGATACCAAGAATTCAGGCGTATATGATTTGGGGGATTTAGACGAATATCATAAACCGGAAGAGATGACTGAAGAGGTATACTCTGTCGTGGACGGAATAGTTTCAGACAACAAATTCCCGATAATGATGGGAGGGGAACACAGTATAACTTACGGAGCTATCAAGAGAATCAAGAGCAAGGTAATATTCATAGACGCACATACAGATTACAGGGACTCATATATGGGGGACAAGTTGTCTCACGCGTGTGTCGCCAGAAGGGTTAGCGAAGTGGTCGGAAAGGATAATGTTGTATCTATAGGAATCCGATCAGTTTCACCAGAGGAAATTAAGGAGGGTACGCAGAAGTACTTTACCAGTTTCGAGGTAAATGAGGATCGCAGGAAATTAAAAGCTTTTCTCAACGAATTCTGCAAATCCTCCGTTTACTTATCCATAGATTTTGATGGTTTTGACCCTGCTTTTGCCCCTGGGGTTGGAACGCCTGAGCCTTTCGGTCTTAATCCAATGGTTGTAATGGATATTCTTGACTCTGTCGGAAACAACCTGATTGGGCTTGATGTTAATGAGATAACACCATTATTTGATAACGGCAACACCTCCATGCTTGCTGCACGAATCATTCAAGAAGTTGTTTCTTATCTAGAAATGCCAAGGAAATGAACGATAATAAAGTGTACAAGGAAGGCTACAAGGACGGGCTAAAATTCGCAATTAATGTTGCAAGGTCCTACGGAATCAGCGAAGAGTTCATAAACAGGCTTGAAAGGGAAAGTCAAGGTGAGAATGACGAGACAGCAATCAAGCTGGTTTACGGAGAGACGTATTTAGTGTATGAGAAGAGAAACACCAAGGGAATGGAGATCGTATCTGGAATAGCGGAGCAGGGCGTCCCTTTAATAGTCATGAGCAGGGACACCAAGAGCAATATAGCTTCATTTAAGAATGTAAAATTTGCTCCTATTACCTATGAAGAATCTCTAGGTGGCTTTAATCCAGCCCAGCTCAGCCAGATTCAGGAATTTGTGATAAACAATTTTACAGAAAGAGGGGTATTGTACATTGATTGCCTTGATTACATCTTTTCCACTTCTAACTCTGTTCAGAACGTCATCCGTTTCCTGACCGTCCTTAAGGATAAAGTCCTGGATAGGAAGGGAATTTTCATCCTTTCTCTGAACAAGAATACTATGGGGAAGGCAGAGCTTTCGCTAATCGAGAAGGAATTCAAGAACACTATTAAAATCAGGACGGATTAGTCAGATCTATAACGTCCACCCTTGAAGGTGTCGGTATCTTATGGGAAGCCATTCTTAGTGCTTCCTTTGCCCTGTCCATTCCGGATTTTGGGATCCTAACTATTAGAATTGTAGAACCTCTCTTTACTCTGGCAGCTGTGCCTACTGGGCGTCCAAACGCCAAACTCATTCCACTCGATATTCTGTCTGCCCCAGCACCCGTTGCCATCTTATGCTCCCTTATGACGTGGTGGGGGAATGGCCTAACTCTCATAAAGTAACCTTTCTCTCCGAAATCCCTTATGAGCAGCCTGTTGGATTTTACCCTGGCTGCCTCAAGAGCGGTATGCCGGATCTGGCAGGATTCTTCTGCAACCAGACGCAGCTCTACGTCGTAATTTCCATTAATGTCACCAGCAACGTACTGTTGTATCCTTGATGCTGGAACTCCTCCCATGTATTCCCTTTTCGTATATGCTGGCCCGGTGATCTTCCTGTACATCCTTCCCGGCTTTCTTACCATTTATATTACCTTTCAGGAAAATGATTTGGAATATAAAATCCTTCTTAGTTCAATCCAAGAAAGGTTATTTATTCGTAAACTATGATTACCAGAGGAAATGGATGAGATCTGGATAGAGAAGTATAGGCCAAAGAGGCTAGCTGATGTTATTGGCCAGACCGTTGTCACTGAAAGGCTCAAAAGCTACATCCAGCAGAAGAACATTCCTCATCTGCTCTTTTCGGGACCACCTGGAACTGGGAAAACAACCGCAGCGACTGTTCTCGCAAGGGAATTCTTTGGGGAAGAATGGAAGGAGAATTTTCTTGAGCTTAATGCGTCCGATGATAGGGGAATAAAGATGGTGAGGGAAACGGTAAAGGACTATTCGAGAATTTTACCGACAAATCCTCTTGGGTTCAAAATACTATTCCTCGACGAAGCAGATTATATGACTGATGAGGCTCAGGCCGCATTAAGAAGAACAATGGAAAATTTTACAAGAACAACAAGGTTCATAATATCCTGCAACTACTCATCTAAGATAATAGAGCCGATACAGTCGAGGACAGCCATATTTAGGTTCAAAGCTATTCCTGCTGAAGCAGTTGTTGCTGCGCTTGCCGAGATACTTAGGAAAGAAGGGATAGAGTATGAGAAAAAATCCCTTGATGTGATAGCAGAGCTCTCTTATGGGGACATGAGAAAAGCGATCAACACGCTCCAAGTTGCAGCCACCTACTCCCCAAAGATAACTGTTAACTCAATCTACGAGGCCGCGGGTCTGGTTCATAAGGACTGGGCAGTCCAGGTTTTGACGCTTGCACTGAAAGGGGACGTTTCAAAGGCAAGATCGATGCTTGAGGACGCTGTAATCAAACAGGGGATCTCTGGACAGGACGTTGTGGAACAATTCCATAGGGTAATATATGATCTTCCTGTTGAAGACGAATTGAAGTCCGATATTCTCTTTGTCCTTGGAGAAATTGATTTCAGGATATCTGAGGGGGCAAGGGAAATAATACAGCTTGAGAGTTTTCTTGGTTACTTATATGGTAAGGGTGCGAAATGAGGGGTGGAAATCGCGGCAAACGGAACTGTTTATGAAAGAGAGCTGAAGCTTATACTTGCAGGAAACGATGACAAACTCGGAAAGATTGGATGGATAAGGGAAGACATTAAGAAGAGGATCAAGTCAAAGCCATTTCTCGTTGTAAGGGCAGCCGGTAGTCACGGTTTTGACATTATAATTATCCGACAAGACTTGAGCATTCCTATTGAGATCAAGAGCTCAAAAGAACGAACGCTCAATTTCTCCTCTTCTTCTCACCGTTCTCAAGATCAAGCCGAAGAATATGTAGAGATGATTTCAAAGACTGGCGTGATGCCCCTTTATGCATACAGGCTAAAGAGTGTTAATGGTGACCCATGGAGAGTATTTACGTTTGATTCAGAGTATGAAGGAAAGTACAGAATGTTTGCAAAGATCATCCCGAAGCTGGAAGTAACTAGGAGCGGCGCCTACATGATGAAATGGGAGAAAGGACTGCAATTAACCTCCCTTCTCGAATACCTATTCTAGGCAGTAGCTTCAATCGCTTTCTCTTTCTGATTTCCCCTTGGAAAATCTACCCCTCTTTCAATTCTTTTATATTCTATACTGGAGGGAGTCAGTTTTCCCAGGATGTATTCCATTGCAGATTCGGCATTTTCAGTTGGTCCACAGGTGAAAATATCCAAAGCTACCAGTCCGTATTCCGGCCAGGTATGAAAACTGAGGTGCGATTCTGCTAGCAATATGATGCCACTTACTCCACTTGGGGTAAACTGGTGATAGTAAGACCTAATTTTAGTTAGTTTTCCGTATTTTACTGCAGATTCCATGATCTCCTGCATTGTATCTGTGTGCGAAATCTTCTCGGGTGAGACCCCCTGAAGATCACCAACAAGATGAATACCTATCGACAACAGTTTTCACCGAGTTCTCTCAAGATTTACTTATATATAAAGTTTAATTTTTTTGCATTAAAGGATTTACAAATAACTAGGAAGTAATATAATTCATATTCGTAAAATCACATATTTTAAAAATTCCATTGTAGAAAATTCTGAATATTGGAACATTTAATAAACGTTAAATTTATGAATCTCATACTTCTTTCATATAAGTAGATTAATGCAGTTCATAAAATCAATAAATAAAGGATTTCAATTTGGCGAATTTATCTGATATAGAATGGTTAGCGCGGTTTCTTGTTGATTTTTGAGGGGGAAAAGGTTAATAAGGACGTTAACCTGAAGATGATGAGCTAATAGCTCTAGACAAAGGATTGGTAGTATATGGACGAATTTACAAAAGTGAAGGATCTCAACCAGGGATCCAAGAGAGTGACTGTTTTGGCAAAAGTTTTGAATGTTGGCGAGGCTAAAGACATACAGACAAGATATGGCGAACAGAAAAAAGTTACCGAGGCAGTCCTAGGCGACGAGACTGGAAAAGTGACAATGTCACTCTGGAATGAACAAGTAAGCCAGGTAGAGAACGGCGATAGTATTATCGTCGAAAATGGGTACGTAAGCTTTGTCAGGGGACACATGAGACTCAACGTAGGAAAGTACGGAGCAATAAAGAAGGCAGACACGGCAGTTGAATCAGTTAATGAGTCTGTTGACATGAGCGAGAAAGAATATCAACCAGATGAGGTTGATAGAAGACCCAGGAGAAGCTTCAATAACAACAGAAATTTCAGAAGCAGATTCTAAAGGGAGTTTTATTTTTCAATAATTCCCACGCTATATTTTTTATTTTTATCTTTAATTACAATTTCCTCGATATCCAAGTCTCTTTGAAAGATTACGTCATAAACCCTCTTCAGACTTGGAAAGTCACAGATTTCGCAATCAAGTGGTTCCTTCAACAAGATGTCTCTATCCCTGTAATGGAACGCAGAGATAGGGTGTTTCTTGCAGTTGCTGCCGTACTTTAGCAGGACGACGCTGTTTGTTAATACTTCAACTCCCTCATCTAATTTTATATCAAGTGACGGGATTCCAGTATAGTTATTTTTGAATGTTTTTATGTGGCAATCCTTACAAAGGGTTATGAGATTTCTTGTGGAATTTGAGCCACCGGCGATTCTGGGAATTATGTGGTGAACCTCAACCTCCACTCGCAGTCTTTCAACCCCGCCTTTATTCTCCGATATCATTGGCGATTTGCCGCAGATCCGACAACTGTACCTATCCCTTTCCAGCGTAATCAATTTTGCAGCGTTCCAGGGAATATTCACGTCTTCAGTACTCCCGTCCTTGCTGTAGTCATGGACCTCTCCATAGTGCGAGTACTTCCTGCTAAGGGCCATCATTCTTTCATTGATATCTACTTTCATTATTTCCCCAAGATGACTATTAGTTGTCAGTGCTATGGCAAAGTAGATTAAAAGTGTAACCGCAGGCATTATCCTACTGGCAAGAGGTAATGAGGATGCAATTTAGTAAATCTAAGTTTATTAACTAGTTTGCATAACGAGTTTGAACTAGATTGGTCTTCACTATATCTGGCTTAATTTCATACTTGATTCAAGAATCCCTTGAACTTATGAGTACTCTGGGTCCTGCAGGCGTGTTCCTGCTGATGGTACTGGAAGGAATAGGACTCCCATTTCCTTCGGAAGTAATAATGGTCTTTGCAGGCTTCCTCTCAACGGGCAATTTAGGTCTCTTTATATTATATGCCTTATCTGGGTCCATCGGAGGGTTTGTAGGAAATCTTCTGTTATACTATATTTCTGTTTATGGTGGAAGGCCACTGATCCTCTTCATAGGAAAGTACGTTGGCTTAAAGGAGGAGCACCTTGTGAGAACAGAGAAGTGGTTTGACGCAAAGGGAGAATGGACTGTATTCTTCGGGAGATTTGTGCCTGGTTTCAGGTCCTATATGAGCATACCGGCAGGTGTATCAAAGATGAACATTGTGAAATTTTCAATATTTACCTTCTCTGGGTCCCTTATATGGTCTACAGCGCTGGCAGCAGGAGGGTATGTATTAGGGAAATCGTGGAATACACTTGTTCCAATCATAGAGAAGATAGGATTGTTCCTGCTTGCAATATTCATTGTTGCCTTCTTCATATACTTCCTCTACAGGTGGTTCGCAAAGAGGAGGAACACGGAAAAATCTGAATCGGCTGACAAATCATAAAGTGGGGAAGGTCTTTACTCCAAAGAATGAGGCTATAAATACAATTAGCAATGCTTCAAACTCAGGAGGGAGCTAGATCACTCCAAAATTCAGGAAGAAGTAAATCACCATGACGGCAGCGATGCCGAATATTATCCCCCAGTAGGACTTGTTCCAGGCAAAGACTTTACTTCCATCTAGGGGCGGGATAGGCAGTAAGTTGAACAATCCTAGCCAGAGGTTTATATATACTAGGAAGAAAACTGCTGCATAAGGACCAAATGTCATGGGTACAAATAGTAGCAGGGGAAGCAGGACAGCACCCATCACCAGGTTTGCAATGGGTCCGGCGACTGCAATCTTCCCTTCCTTAATCGGATTTCTATAACTGGCAAAATAAACCGCGCCAGGGAGTGCAAAGAGGAACCCAATGAGTCCTGTAATTATAGTAAGGACCAATCCCATTGGCCACATCCTGAACTCAGACCAAGCACCATAATGTATAGCAGTGAACTTATGGCTCATCTCGTGTATAAGGAAGGCGGTTATAGTCATTAGGAAGGCAATTCCCAGGGCAGGGAGGATCTGCAGTTTTATGGGAACACCGTTGACCCTGAAAGTAGAACGATATATGATGAGGAATAGAGCCACAGAAAGCGTGATTACTGAAATTGCAATGTCCTGTAGCTCCTTCCTTGAAAAATTGCTCTTCTTGTAAGTCACGGTGTAAGTGGCCATTCTCCCATGAATCAAATCAAAATATTTAATTTGATTAGTCCAATCCCACGCTCCGATTTAAACCGATAAAACTTTTATCAGATAATTTGGTGCCCTATCATGGAGAAGAGAAGCATTGCGAGCCGGTTGTGGTGGATAATTCTTACTGGGCTGGCAATGATAGCTCTTGTTTTCTTCTTCACAAAGACGAAATCGGTCATACCTGCAGGCTATGCGCAATACACAAATATCATTCAGGCAGCACTTTTTGGCCTGATTCTTTACATAATCCTTCGATTAATACTGAGGGCCCTGCTAGTAACACTTGAAAGGAGGGTACAGAAGAAATACGCAAAACCACTTGTATTCCTGGTATCAATTTTAGGTTACTTCATCATACTCCTTGTTATTTTGGACCTTCTGGGAGTGGACCTAAGCTCGGTCATCTTGGGCAGTGCATTTGGAGGTGCGATAATCGGATTGGCTGCCCAGCAAATACTTTCGAATTTCTTCAGTGGGATTCTTCTAATATGGTCTAAACCGTTTGCTCCGGGGGACTATATTGAGTTCAATTCGTGGCAGTACTCGTACATGTTGCCATCCTATCCTCCAAAGTTTCTCTCAAGGGACGAATTCAGATGGAAAATATCGGGGGTGGTAGACGACATTTCCATGAATTTCACTACAATATTGGAAGACGATGGAACGATCCTCAAGCTTCCAAACAGCATAGTGATACAGGGAGCGACTACAGTGAACCCTGTAAGGAACAGGATTCAGATCAGGACGGAAGTCATGAAGAGCATTGATTATGCTAATTTCAAGGAGGATGTGGATTCAATAGCCTCAAAAATGAAGGAAATTATAGAGTGCCATTGTAATGTGGAGGAAATTGGAAAAGACACCTACCTGGTAAAGATAATTCTGGTTGTAAGTGGAAAAAATCATGACGAAATAAGGGGCAAATTCCTTGAAAGCCTGCTGGCTTCAGGGAGGATGCGGGCACCTTCTTGAGAAATGATTCCAAAATGAACTAACAAAATCTTTTATTCAACGTTGACAATGGGTCAGAGGAGTGGAGAGAAATGGTAAAGCTTACTTGGTATGGTCATGCAGCATGGCAGATAGATTTCAAGGATACGGTTGTCCTGGTAGACCCATTCCTCAAGAACAATCCAAAATCGCCGATTAAACCAGAAAGCCTGAAGAAGATTGACTTCGTTGTAGTTACGCACAATCACGACGATCATCTGGGTGACGCATTTGAGATAACCAAGAACAAGGGAGCTAAACTGATATCTATGTTTGAGAATGTACTACCTGGCGCAAACGCAGGCATTCCGGAGGAAAACCTGGTAGGAATGAACATTGGTAATGAGGTCAATTTTGGGAAGATCAAGGTGGCCTTGGTCCCGGCGGTTCACAGCGGAAATTGTGCAGGAGCTGTAATAACAGGGGATAATGTGACGATCTACCACGCTGGCGATACAGGCATATTCGGGGATATGAAACTAATAGGGGAGATGTACAGACCAAAGGTCTCACTTCTCCCTACTGGGGGCTTTTTCACGATGGGTCCAAAGGAGGCCGCAATGGCTGCCAGAATGATCGGATCTGAAATAGTAATTCCTATGCATTACGGGACATTCCCACCCATAAACACCAATCCAAACGATCTCCGAGAAGCGCTGGGTGATCAGTTCAAAGTCCCTATCCTGAAACCAGGGGAATCTTTCATAATCTGACACAAGAAAGAATAAATTTGATAAGTTCCTATTCAGTTGTGGCCTACAAGAAGTATCTAGGATTAGATTTTGGGGGAACAAAGATAACTGCAGTTCTAGCTAAAAGCAATGGAGACATAGAGAAGAGAGTGGAAGCAAAGACAAGGAAGCTAAAGGGGGTATCGGATCTAATCAACCAGATTCATAGTATTGGCCAGCAGTTTGATGATTTTGACCATATAGGAGTTATATTTCCCGCCCCTCTTTCCGCCGAAGGGATAACCCTCTTTGCGCCTAACCTGATGGGATGGGGATCAGTCGATCTGAAGGCAAAGCTTGAAAAGGCTTTCCGGCAAGAGGTGTTTGTGGATAACGATGCAACTGCCCAGGCTATCTCAGTAAAGCTATTTGACAAAGGTAAAAAGTATAGGAACTTCGTCTACCTAGTCGTCGGAACTGGAATCGGTGGAGGGGTCTTCATAAACAACGAGGTTTACAGGGGAGGAAGAGGGTATGCAGGTGAGCTCGGCCATGCAGTTATTCTTGCAAATGGACCGGTCTGTGGCTGTGGAAGAAGAGGTTGCATAGAATCCCTGGCATCCGGGAGGGCGCTTGCCAGGAGGGCCGCAGAGAACTCGCGTGAAATAAGGGGTTCCCCTTTCCTTTCTTCCATTCCACTAGAGAGATTGTCTGCAGAGGATATTTTCAGCGGAAGTAGATTGGGCGATCCATTCTGCACTCTGCTTATAGATGAAACTGTTTATTATTTGTCAGTTGCAATTTCAAATTACATAAATGAGTTCGATCCAGAAGCAATATTTCTGGGAGGAGGACTCATGAAGAATGATCGCTCATTGATTAGGGAACTAAAGGAATCAGTAGATCGTGAGTTAGGGAAATATTACAGGGACGTACCATTAATTAAGGTTGCAGATAAAACGGTTGAACTGGCTCCTGTTGCACTTGCCATATACGAGTCGTCAAAAGCTAGAATGTAGCTTGCTCAAAAGAGCATTGAAGGCGGAATAAAGGGGGAAATCTAATTCGGAAATGTTTTTAGCCATATTTCGTTGGATATAGGTATGACAAGAATCAAAGATGTTGAAATATTAGAGCTTGGAGAAGAGGGTGAAAAGTCGAGCCCCTGGAGTTCCACGATATTAGTCCTTAAGGTTGTTACCAGCGACGGGGAAGTAGGTTATGGTGAGGCTCCGACTACCCTGATGACTAGGCCAGTTTACGAAGAAATGAATGAGGTAAAGAGGGTATTCCTGGGCAGGGAAGTTGAAGAGATTGAGAGGAATTATCTTGAATTCTACAAACACTCCTTCTATCTTCCAGTTTCTATGGAGTCAACTGCGGCACTTAGCGCTTTCGAGATTGCGTCGTGGGATATTGTGGGGAAGGAGCATGGGGCACCAATCTACGACCTCCTAGGTGGAAAGGTAAGAGATAAGGTGAGAGCCTATGCGAACGGTTGGTATGACAACTGCATAACCCCCCAAAATTTCCTGGCTAAGGCAAAGGAGGTTGAGGGAATGGGATTCACTGCAGCAAAATTCGATCCGTTCGGTTCTAATTATGATAAGATAGATGAGAAGGGAGTTGGCGACGCAAGGAAGATCATAGAGACTCTGAAAGAGCAAACACGCCTTGATCTACTGATAGAGTGCCACGGCAGATTCTCTGCGAATTCTGCAATACGGGTCGCGCAGGGAATTGAGGACCTGGAGCCGTTCTTTGTGGAAGAGCCGGTACACCCTGACCAATTCATTGGACTGAAGAGATTAAGGGAGAGGACAGAGGTACGAATAGCGTTGGGAGAAAGGGTGCTAAACAAGAATCTATTCCTTCCTTATTTTGTGTCTGACCTAGTAGACGTTATACAACCTGATATCACGAATGTGGGGGGAATAATCCAGGGAAGGGAGTCAGCAGTGCTTGCAGACTCGTTTGGGGTCGAAGTTGCATACCATAATGCTTTTGGCCCTATCCAGACAGCGGCAACCCTTCATCTGGACTACAACATACCGAATTTCCTAATTCAGGAAAGCTTCGAGAAATTCTGGCCAAAATGGAAGAAGGATCTAGTCAAATCAGGTTACAGCTTGGATAAGGGATATTTCTCCCTGAGTGGAAAGCCTGGCCTCGGCATAGAAGTCAATGAAAGGATACTCAGTGAGTACAAAACAAACAAGATGGAATCTTTTAACAAAGAGGAGCCTCCCTGGGTAGTAAAGGGTACTTTCAAGAAGGAGTGAATACATTGATTATTCATGATCTAACCCTGCCAATTGAAGAGGGTATGCCATACTTCAAGGGAGATCCTGTACCAGAAATAAGGCAGTTCAAGAATATTCGGAAGGATGGTTACAACATTAAGGAAATAAGGATGGGGACACATACGGGGACTCATCTAGATGCTCCATCACATTTCATCGATGGCGGGAAAACTATAGATCAGCTTGACATTTCTGATCTAAGGGGTAGGGGTATATGTATATCATACAATCCAACGAAAGCACTTGAGTTGCCTGAAGAACATTATGACATTGTACTTCTCTACACAGGATACAACAATGACTGGAAGAATTTCAAGACTTTTGAAAATTTCTCATATATCAAGGGAGAAGATGCAAAAAGGCTCAGGGACTATGGAGTCAGGCTAGTGGGGATAGATTCCCCGTCCGCTGAAATTCAGAACTCAACGGATTTCGAGACGCATCACATACTTCTCGGTGCTTCCATTCCTATCGCAGAGAATCTCAACTCAATCCCATTATCAAAACTGGTGGGGCATTCATTCGAAGTAGAAGTCATGCCCATTATGGTGAAGGACGGAGACGGAGCACCAGCTAGGATAATTGCACTGGAGGAATGAAGATGAGAGCTATTACAACTGTTCCGCCCAACGGAGGAGTCAAATTTTCTCAGGTAAGCCCTGAAGGAGGAGATGGAATTAAGATAAGAACGTATCAGACTGGCATATGCGGTACGGATAAGGAAATAGTACTTGGGAACCTCAAGTTTGCAAGACCAGAGAAAGGTCCTTCGCTCATCCTTGGTCACGAGGCTGTAGGAATAGTGGAAGACCCAAAAGGTAAATCAGGGTTCAAGGAAGGGGATATAGTAGTACCGATGGTCAGAAGGCCTGGCAAATGCAGGATGTGTAGACTGGGGAGACAGGACTACTGCGAGGACGGCGACTTTGTTGAAGCTGGGATAAGAGGGAAGAATGGTTTCATGAGGGACGAATTCATAGATGACCCAAGATTCCTGAATAAAGTTAATGACCCTTCCATATTAGGGCTTGCAGTCCTCACAGAGCCACTGAAGAACGTAATGAAGATTAAGGAAACTTTTCAGTTCCTACGACTGAGGTTACCATGGTACTGCGATGATTCTACTCTTGCGTGTAAAAACATGTATGTTTTTGGTACTGGTACGGAAGGACTCCTGATATCAATCGTCTTCAGATCACTGGGAATGAATGTCGTCCAGGTAAACCGCCATCCCCTGGGAGAAACCATATTAAATTTATTTGACCTCAACAAGATAGAATACCTGGATACATCTTCAGAAAGTCTTGACAAGAAGGTGAAAGATGCTCCAATGGATGCAGCCATAGATGCAGTAGGTGCAATGGACGTATTAAAGGAAATTACAGATAACATCGCAAACAACGGAATTGCTATCATGTTCGGAACAAGCGGGCAGTTGCCTTCTTCCAACTATGACGTACTGGAAAAGCTGGTGGACAGGAACATTGTAGTAGCCGGAAGCGTAGACGGTGCAAAGTCACACTATGCTGAAGCAATAAGATTCATAGAGAGAAGCGGTAAGACAACTGGAATGGATAGACTTATAACTGGAAAGTATGCGCCAGAGGATCTCAAGATATTCACCGAAAAAGAGGACCAGGAGATAAAAAAGGTAATAGCCTGGTCGTAATTCGCCCTTCAGGAGCTAAAGCTTGAAGAGTGGACTTCGAAACATATACACTTATACTTTCTTCTATTCGTTCCTCCTCTTGAATCCGGTGTGGGTATTGTACCTACTGGCCATTGGATACAGTATATTTTACGTAACAATTCTCGACGTTGTCTTCTATCTCTCAATCGTCCTAACAAGCATTCCCATGGGAAGAATCACCGATTCAATAGGGAGAAGAAATGCACTCTTCATATCATCCTTGCTGACAGGAATCGGAATCTTATTCTTTGGTTTATTCCAGACTTTCATCGGAATCGCGATAAGTTACGTTATCTGGGGAGTAGGGGTTGCAATAAACTCAACTGCGCTTGAAAGTGTAACATACGAGTATTCAGAATCCCACAGCCTAAGATACCTTCAGACAATAGGCGTAGTGAACTTTCTTTCAGCGCTCTCAGTTGCAATAGCTTCCCTGATAGGAGGATACATTGGAGAGTACATTGGACTGAAGGTTGTTGTCATTGTAACAGCACTAGTCGTCCTATTTTCATCTGTTTATACACTTAGGCTGAAGGAGAGGAAGAAGGTCCGGATCCATGGAGTTCTTGCCCTGAAGCTTGGGCATTATGTCAGAGACAGAAGAATATTGAGCATAATCCTGCTGAGGGTTGCTTTACTTCTGAACTTCAATATGATGCTCATATTCAAGCAACCGTACTATAAGGAAATGGGAATAACCACCGGACTAATTGGCGTAATATTTTTCGCAGACGTGCTACTGAGGGGATTGGCATCTCTGGGCACTCAAAGGTTTGCCTTCATTGCAAGGAACAGGTTCTTTGCAATGCTTTTCTTCACCTCGCTCACTTTTTTCACCATTTACATTCCGGGCCTTATAGAAAACGTATTCTCATTGGTCTTTCTAATTCTCAACTCTGTGATATTTGGATTCTATTCCAACATATTGAGTGAGGAGGTGAATGCTCTGGTTCCATCAGAAGTTAGGGCTACAGTTCTTTCAGTAATATTTCTTGTCAGTTCCCTGCTCACTGCATTTGCTGAGCCTTTCTTGGGCTATTCAGCGACGGTGATTGGTCTTGAGAAGACTCTTTTGATATTCAGTGCGATATTCCTTTTCATTTCAACTTTTGCAATATTCGTACACATTATGGGCAAGGAAAGCGGAGAATTCAAACTGACTCTCGAAAATAAGAGGGGAAGCTAAGCTGTGGAGAGAGTCAGGGCAGATTCTCTCAGTACTTTCAGTATCTTACTGTCCAGCGGATATGAAAATTCCCAGGAATCCGCATCATCTATGTAGTGTTGTAACCCTCTCCTTGCTTCACCGAAGAGCCTGGAAGAGTTGGATTCATGGTTCATCTGGAAATGGACCATAGAGACACATAGTAATACTACGTTCTGAAAAAATGTGCTTAAGTCGCCTTCGTAATGCTTCCAAAAGTCTTCGAAGATCTCGTGGGCAAGCCAGTATTTTTCCTCATCCATAGAATTGAATCCGTATATGAGGCCGTTTCTTATTTCTATAAGATCATTTAGCGGGAGTCTGTCTCCTCTCCTAAATATGCAAAGCTCATCTATTTCCCCACCTTTTGAAACATACTCCAGCCCCTCCTCAACACTATTGAATCGTAGATCGAACTCCGTATGGGATTTTCCCCTTCTGACTATCAGGGATCTGTTATTAAAGTATCTTCCTTCACTTTCTCCTTTAGAGAAAACCAATATTCGCGTATTCCAGTCGCTCATCTTATTAAGATAACAATTCTGTGTTTAAACGTTATTTTTGGACGCCGTGGGGGAGAGTCTTAATAAAAGTTAAAATCCCTATCGATATTATACACGGTATTATTATAATTGTCTGTAGAAATATAACTTTTCTTTAAATACCAAAGAATCTAGCTGAATAATATATAATTTTTGCATAAATAAGCAAAGTTTTGGGCTTCGAGAGTTAATCTGAGCAACTTGAACTTTCTTCAAAAGTGAAAGGTCCCATACTTAAAAAAGAAATGTGATGGATATCCCTTCTTCCAGGATGACGGGAGTTTACGTTCACTTTAGCGACAAGGACGCAGATAGAGCCATATTAGGGGCTCAGGGAGTCAAGGTAGAAAAGAAACTAGAATCCATCAGGAAGGCAAGGATCTGTCTCTACTGCAAGTCCCCTAATCCCGCCATTGGCAAATATTGTCAACAGTGCGGTAGGCCTCTAGATCACGATGAAGCGAAGCTATTAGATGAAAGAGTGGATAAGGTTACTTCTGCGCTCAAGAAGAGCAACCTGATAACTGACGAGGAGAAGGAGATCATTGAGAATATCTCGACAGACAACAAAGATGAGATAGTGGCTATATTCCTGAGATCTCTGAAGAATATGGGAAAATTCGAAGATCTTAGAAATAACTTTTGAATCAAGGCTTGAACACCCAATCCATGCGACTTCATTTATTTAAATTAGGATTCTAAAATCTGATCTCTCCTTTTTTGTTTACAAAATCTAAATATAGTACGCCCTTAATCGTTTCTAGAAAATCTATTCCAAGAAGGCATATCATCTTTCCAGACTGTGTACCCTTTTTTTTATACATCCCTCGGCCAGTTTCAACTTTTCTGGAAATTTCTGAAGGCATTACATTTATCTTTGGAAGATTTACGGTTTCTGAGCTTCCGTTTGTTATGACTGTAAAAGTCAGGTTTGTCAAGAAATGTCCTTGTGTAAAACCCCCTACTCCTGCTAATTGTTCGGTAGGTAGAGAATTGTAATCAATACCTAATTTTGAGATTTCATCGTCTGTTACAGCTGAAATTCCAGATCCTGTGTCCAGATAAAACATAGCTTTAAAATAAGAAGGAGTCGCAGGCATCTTAACAGTATGAGGTGTCTTTATTCCAACTAAAACAGGCAACCTAAATAATCTCGTTGACTGGTCCCATTCGAGACTTATAGTTGCCATGAATCTTCATAAGATCCATATTAGGTTTTCAGGTGTTATAAGGTCTATGTAAACTCCCTTTATATTCCCGAATTTTTCTGTCAATTCTTCTTTGTCCGAGGAGTATCCTAGTATCCTTCCTTCTGCTATTGCTACAAAATAACCTACGTGACCCTTCAATTCCTGATAAATACTGTTTGCATATTCGGCATTTTTTGCATATTCTGTGAAATCTTCTAATACCTCTAGAGGAATCTGCATCGTCATTTTACTTGGATTCAACTACTATATATTAACCTTTACTTGCTGTTAAGGGCCTCTATTAACTTCTTGCGGTCAAGTATGATAAAAGAGAGGTAATAGAGAAACAATATTGTTAATGAATTAACAAAATCAAGACAAGGAAATATTGAAAGTGGCTGTTCCGATGAAGCAGCTCTGAGGGGCAGTTATGTTTACATGGAAGTATAGAGAGCTGGGGCCTACATAGGAATAATAATCAGAATAGATAGTGATTGGTAATAACGGGCTTATGCTGTAAATTTGGAGACCTGAATTAGAAACAGTTATCGAGTTTACAGTTACATTAGTATTCCCTAGATTGCTAAAAGAAATTGTAAATGGGACCACTTGACCATTCAAGTATTCGTCCGGAGGGAGAAATCCAGGCATGGAAGAATATATCGATATGTCATAATTACTATTATAACTGATATCTGCAGTGTAATTGAACTCGGAAACCCACTTGTCCGGAGAAGGAAGATCCGTAATCTTATAGGTTGAACCAGATATATTCAACATAAGATAGGAAGGAGCTTGATTCAACGGAAACTCGAATGCAATATTACCCTTCGTATTCAGACCAGGGCTCAGTGTGACTGACGAGAGTCCATCCAAGTCCCCCCAGTAGAGAATAGTTCCGGAATTGTATACCGAATTTGTGCTCGTCACCAGTTGAAATTCAGAAGGAGAAATCGAATATTGCTTGCTCTGGGAGTTATCTGTTATAGTCAGGTTGTAGACGAAGATTGTGTTTCCTTGTGTTGCATCTGGTTGGTCGTCAATGACAGAGCCTAGAACGATAGAGAGAGGACTTGACTTATTGATGATAGAAGAAGATGGTCCAAATATGCCTGAATTATAGGCCACAAATACTCCTGCAGCTGCCACTACAACAATTATCCCAACGATTGTGACGTTCCTACCCAAGTGATTTCTTCTCTTAGGTTGTTCAATCTCCTGGGTCATTGTCATGGTATTCTGATTACAATACTTATTATTTTCCAGTTTGTAGATAAACTCTAGCCATTGCCCCAACATCATTCTAATACGGCATAATCTTATGTTTATATGAAATCAGAGACAGCTCCAAGAATCAGTAATAGACAGGCGAATATCGGACCCAATGCTCCTATCTCTATGAGTGCATAAAGATAATACGCATTGTGTTGTATAGGAAGATAAAGTCCAACATTCAATAACAACAAAATAGCCAAAAATATCAAGAATCCTAACACCCTGTTAGGGAAGGGGCCTCTTACCAAACTATCCACTTTTTTATCTCGTGAAACTGCGCTTAAGGATATAGCCAAAGTCAAAGTAACGACCATTGCCCCAAACAGAATGCTATAAAATGTAAATACAACAGTAGGCAATGCAGTTTTACTGTAGGCTAGTACTATTGAATTTCTGCTAATTAATGTCTGGAAAATCCAGTAAACTGATGCAAAGAGAGCAAATAATCGAAGGAAAGGCCTCATCGATTTCTTATTGCGCAAGGTTCCCCCGTTGCCTTCAACAATATATATTGTATTCTGTTTGCAAAAGCCAATTTGTCACCTTTTTTTACGTTTCTCAATGTTTCTCTCTTGAAGTTCCTGTCTGATTAATGTTTCGACAAGATCCTTTGCAGAGAGCCCGTTCTCTAAAGCGTAAACTCTGGCCTTCTTCCATAATTCAGAATCTATGCGGAAGCTTGTTACCTGGTCCTTTGACATATTATTTTGTAATAATGTCACTTTACTAATACTTGTCGATTTGTAACATTGTAGTAAAGTATTAATATAATACTACTATACTACTTGTAGTAGGTGATGAAATGAACAAAGAAAGCATCGAGTTTTGGAATGGCGCATTGAAGTGTGCCATAAAGATGGAAAGGAATATCGGGGAATGCAAGACGCTAGACCAGGCCAGAAAGGAGATCGCATATCTCAAGCAGAGAATAGAGAACATCCATACAAACAATTTCGATAAGGCCCTTGAATGGCTAGGGTTTGAGAAGGTGATGGAATGAACCGAGAGGACCAGAGGTTTTGGGATGGATTCATGAAGGGAGTAATGGCAAGCGAGTTTGAGGCCTGGCATACGGAAGTTGAGGGGCCAGACCAATGGAAAATGAAAGAGAACATCATTAAGGCCTTGTCGATGTTGGAGAGGAGAGTCAAGCTCCTTCACACTGAAGACATCCTGGCATTTCTGAATACATATAGGCCAGACGAGGATGAGAGCCTTAGTTGGTCTGATCACTCGGACCATAAAGACCTCAAGATGAAGGTCAGCATTAGCGAGGAGCACGAATTATAACACCATTCTGAATCTGACCTCTCTCTAACTTCTTTTTTCCATCTTTCTTTTGAGTCTCGCTTTGTTTGTGTCTGGTAATCCCGATTATTCCTTATTCACCGAACATGATTGGCCTTTAGGATATCTCTCCGGATCCTTCTTTCCAGGAGAGCAGTTGCTCTCAGGTCCTGCAGGCCTGTGGAGTGAGATGATTTTAGCAGTATGAACTAATCAATCAGGACCCATGACTTCAACCTTCTAACAGCCAATTCTCAAGCCTGAAAGAAAAGAAGCGAAAGAAAAGTCAATCATCTTCCACGCACGTTAATTCTCATAGAATGACCAAGAAGGGGGGAGGGGGTGTATGTATGGAGTCTTTCATTCGAAATTGAAAGAGACGAAAAGTTAGCCGTGAGAAAAACCGGAAGGGTCATTTCTTCTTCGTGCGTTAGTCATATATATGTGTGGGGACACGAGGCCGTTTTGAGGAATCGAGGGAATCGACAAAATAGGCCATTTTTCAGGTTCCCTTTCGACAAACGAAATCGAGAGACGAAAAAATATCGAGAAAACGAAAAGAAATTAAAAAAAGGACAAGAAAATACTAACGTTGATGCTTCAGGTTCTTGAGAGAGTTAGTATTCATTCTCCTCTGTGGTCTGGTGTTCATTCTCGATTCGATAGATGATTTCAGAATTTCTTGGATCCATTCTCCTAATGATTCGATGAATTCTCCTTTCATTTGCTCGCAAGCCGTCTTTACTATCTTTCGAGCCTCTGCGCTATCAGGTTGATAGATTGGGCCATCGGAACTCCTTTTTGGCCTACCAGGATAATCATCAGAATCGAAATACCCTCGTCCTTTAGGTGTCGTGATGGTGCATCCGGACCATTCATTAAGATAGCTCCACAGCTCTTTTATTCCAAGTTTCCACTGGCCTTTCTGGCCGTTATACTTCAGTTCGATAGGATGGGATTCAGGTTCGTAGGTGCTGAGATACTGAAGAAGAGCATATATCTGGTAGCGGTCTTCCTCTATTTCGTCTAAGCTGGTATAGTAAACATCAGCAGCCATGTCCTTCGCAATTACATCTATGCCGAACAGCTTTAGGAACCAGCGTTCTTGTTTCGGAGTGATTTCTGTTTCGTAGGTGTATCGATGCGCCGACCGATCATAGGTAGCATTATTGACCGATGCCTGTGGGATAGCTATTCCGTTAGTCACATCTTCCCACAACGATCTCCTTTCTGGCCCGTCTTTAGACTTCTTTTCCGGTCCTATGTATAACGGTTCAGCTGTATCTTCGTGCTCCATTAAGGCCCCTCCCCTTTCGCAGGGTTGGTCTTAGAGCTTAGCCCTTGCCCCGTATGTGACCGCTTAATGTCCTCGATGCCTTCGTAGTCCTCTGGATTAGGTTCTTCTACTCCTCCAGCTCCCCCCTGTACTTTCCTCACATGTTCCCTCACATGTTCATGCTTTCCTTCCCTCACTCTTTCGTGAGCTCTCACTCTAGTTGTTGTCATCTCTTATCACTTCTTCCAGGAACTATAGCATCCTGGTCTCTGTCCTGAAAAATGGTGGACCTTGATGTGATTTCGTAGTGTCCTATCTCCCCTAGATCTGAAACGAATTTGAATTTCTGATCGTCAATCAAGTGATGTATGTACCTCATTTCTCGAAACCTCCGTTTTGTCCTGATTCTAGAAGAGATGAAGAGTCAAGACGTGTGATTACACCTTTTGAGCCCACTACCTCAGAAATTGACGGATGAGAGATGGGTTTCTGGATTGATTGTATGGATTTCAATCCTAATGCCCTCATCGCTTCTCGTCTTTCCTTGGTAATCTCAAGATGTTTCCTTAGCCACGTCTTCTCTCTCCTCTGGTATTCCTTCCAGGGATCCCTGACTGAGTCGGGTAAGTCCGGATCAATCCCCTCAGTTCCATTGCGGACTATGAAATCCCTGTTGAGCATTTCCAGGGTGAAATATCCCTGAGCTGCTTTCCTCTTGAGTTTCTTCATTGACCTGGTAATAGCTTCAAATTCTGGATTCTTGCAGATCTCATCTTCAGAATACCAGACTTGATTGAAATCAGTTGACAAAGGACATAAAGGACATTCGCAATTCTCAGACAAGGAGCAACTGTCAGAACTCATCGTGACCCCTCCTTAATGAGACTGACGTTCTGAGTTGCATAGTTGAAATTGAAGCCGTGCCCTTCTTTGATCTGGTCTATTAGTTCTTGCAGCTCTGGCCCTTCAGTTCCTGGGAACCATTCACTAAACAATGAATAAACCGTGCTCAATGTTTCAATTTCGTTGTGAGTTTCGAGATACTCTTTGAGTCTTTTTTCAAAGTCATTTATTTTAGCCAGGTGGGGTGCCTCACCCTGGACAGTCAAGACACCTCGGACTTCAAACTGTCCATTCTGTCTCTTCTGTCCACCTTTCGCACCCCCACCTAGCTCAATTTTCGCTTCTACCTCTTCCTCAGATAAGGGCTTGCACCAGTTTGCTTCTTCCCTGAGCTTTATGCCTCGAAATATCCAAACTCTCTTTCCTTCTATCTCCGGTCGTTCCGTGTTGATCTTTCCAAGTGGAAATAGATCCTTAAAATTCTTGAAAAACGCATCCCTCGACTTATGGCCTAATTTATGCATCTTGCAGTGCTTCTTGTACGCTTCATAAAGATTGTCCTTTACCACGTAAGAATCGCTATTTTCAATTATTGCGTGAAGTACGAATGCTTTGTACGGGTCACTTCTCACGATATATTCCTCCTTCACTTGCTCAACCGTCTTTCCATCTGAGAAATGCCATCCATTACTTTTTAGCCTTGTCAGTCCTTCTATTGCCCAATTCAGGAACCCCGACATCTCGTCTTTGTCCGAAATCAGCTTCTCCTTGAGATCTCTGTCCTCTTTGTCACTTCCCTCGAATGTGAATGGAAATTCAATGATGATAAACCGTCTGAAGAATGCTACCGTGTCATCGTCCACTCTAGGTATCTTGTTGCAGGAGAAAGTCAGTTTTGCGACATTATGGAAAGTGAACGCCTTGATGTTTTTGTCTTCAGCTCTTATTGGGTCTCCTCCGGTGAGCATCTTGAATCTTCCGGTGCTTCTCAGGTCCTTGTCGGGTAGATCAGGGTAGAGATTGGATGCCTTGCCGAATAGGTCATGAGATGCAAACCTGTTGTCCTCTAGCTCGTGAAGACTCACAGCTGACCTGTTGTTTCTACCAATTAAAGCTTCTATCAGTCCAATGAATGTGCTCTTCCCATTGCCACCTTCACCAACTAAGATTAATGCCTTCTGAGCAGGATATCCAAATACCCACAAATTATAGCCTGTCCATTCCTGCAATACTGGAATGTCCTCAGACCTGACAGTCTCCGATAGGAACTTCAATATTCTATCGCACTTCTTTGTCGGGTCATATCTAACCGGAAACTTAGTAAAAGAGTAATAGTCGGGACTATGCTCTGTCAGTTTTAGACTGTCAAGGTCCAACAGTCCATTTTCAAGTACAATAAGGTGCTGCTCTGATTCCTGGAAGAATATCTCTCTGTCAACGTAGGTACTTCGTTGGATTTTTCCTATGATCTCGTTGACTGCTTGCCTTGATTCCTTCCCCCCCATTATCTGATGGCAGATCTCCTTAACTCTCGTCTCTCCATTCCTGACATATACGCCATCCCTGTAAAAGTAGATCTCCTCATTGTCCCTGAATGTTATGAAAGTTTCCCTGGATCTTACAATTTCTGTAAGTAGTGCTAGGTCCGGTTTGCCTTTTTCATCGAATAGCTCCTGCTCGTCATAATCGTCCGCCTCATGGGCTTCTCTACCCAGGATTATTCTCTCGTTTTCGGTCAGTTCTTCCTTGCTGTGAGGAACGGAAGAGTTATCGCCTGGATTCTCCTTCTTCGCATCAATCATTTCTTTTTCCCCTCCTCCTTTGTTTGACCAAAGATCTGCTCGTAAAGCTGAAGGAATTTTTGTAATGCCGATTCTTGCGTGGGTTGCTTGTTCGTCATGGCATTAGCTCGATTAGTAGATCCTTGTTGTCTGCGTCATTTTCTAGATGTGCGAAAAATGCCTGCTTCAAGGCCGTTGAAGGCCTGAGATGTACCCTGGCAGCATACTCTTTTATGACTTTCATTTCCCGATAGTTTAGGTGCAATCCCATGAACTTGTCTCGCTTATCATTCATCTTTTTAGACACCTCATCTAAAAATATATCCCATCGTGGTAAATAACCTTTACGGTTCTCATCTAAATAGATTCTATGTATTGTTAGACTATAAGTTTATATATGTTACATTTATGTTTATAGCGATGGAGGCAGTCTACCTAAAGGAAGAGTTATCCAATGAGCTAGAGAAGTATCGAAAAATTATCAGGTCTGCGCTAGCTCAGTGGGCAGTCAAAGAGGACGGTTCAATCGCCGGGTACATGTCTAATGCAAGCTTGAACACGCTAGTCCTCAATTTTGCCCTAAATGAGATTTCACAGTCCAGGGAAGTATATGAATTATTTTTGCAAAATTTCAAGTCAAAAGAAATAAACAGCCCTCTTGTTAAGGAGTATTATTTCGGCAATACACTAATTGGATCTAAGCTGCAAGAAATCTCGAAGAAATATGCGAAGGATACTAAGAGATTTTTCTATCCCAAAGCATCGGTTCTTATAAGAGCTGCATTTCAAACTTTGTTTTCTAGGGATAGAATACTTGATTTGACGCTATATGTTGGGATATTCTCTTACATAAGTGAGAAGAGAATATTGACAGAGACAGCTTTAGATTTTATAATGGGTAAAGAAGGTCTAATCATTGATTCAGAGGACAAGAGAGAACTATCTTCTATTATTAAAAATATTCAGGCCGGTTTCAGATTTGTAAATGACGGCACAGTTTTTGCTGTCAATATGTTGAAAAGGTCTAGTGAAATTATGAACAATGCACTAGCAATCCTAAAGGACATTTACCACGGATCGATTGATAATGTTGTGGACTTAAGAAATAGATTTCTAAAGATTATAAAGAAATTGGAAGTTCCGTTTCCAAGTTTAGGAAATAGCGACTACGACGAATCTGTGGTTATTTCTGAATTAATAAATAGAATATTAGAGATTGTGTCCAACCTTGAATATGCGAAAGATTCTGCCTATGTTGTGATAGGTCCTGATAAGAGCAAATTAATTCAGAGACTAAGAGCAGAAGGCATAGATATTGAGATTATCAACGATTTTATGAATAATTCTCTTGTAAAGTCAATTACGCAAAGTCTTATTGGAATAGTGTTAAATGCTATGCTCAAAGATAAGTACGAAAAACTCACAGTTCCATCTTTAGAAAGTGAAGTGCGGATAAACCTAAGTGCCGGATGAGATTTTCAGTTCGTAATTTCCCTTAATTTCTTCACTTTCTCAGGGTCCTTGACTATCTCTTCTAATAAACTGACTAGCAGTTGTATTTTTGAACTATCTGGAACTTCATTTATTAGTTTTTTCACCAGGGGATCCACTACATCGGTTTTCTCGATAGCTTCGATTGTCTTCTTCTCCTTTTCTTCCATTTCCAGGGCAACTTTCACCTCAAAAGGCATCCAGCAGTTCCTGCAATACTGGGCATCGCTAGGATTCAAGGCATGGCACCTGGGGCACTCTTTGGGTCTATCTTCCTTTATGGTCTCATCTTCATTGACCTTGATTCCATAGGCCTTGAGAATCGCATTGTCCTGGTCTCTTAGGCTTAGGTGAACGTATGTCCTGGTCTGCTTGGATCCGTGTACCCATCCCATTTGTGATTCCAAAGGTGCCTCAGTCACTTTGCTAGCTAGTATTGTTGCCCTGGTATGACGGAATAGGTGAGGATGGATTTTCCTATCTATTCCGGCTCTCCTGGATGTTTGCCTTATTATGGAATAAATGTCTGCGTAAGTCAGATTTCTGCCTAGTATCCTCTGTGATAGATTACAGAAAAGAAAAGCGTTAGAGTTGTTTTTCTGGGGATGATTATCAAGCCAGGCCCTTAGATATGCTATGGAATCGCCGACAATCCTGACCTGCCTGAATCCTGTTTTTCCGGTTACTTTCAGCAGAGCGCCAAACTCATCAAAGCCTAGGTCCTTGATCCTTGTGTTAATGATTTCACCTATTCTGCAACCTGAATCATAAAGGACAGAGAATAGGGCCCTGTCCCTTGCGTTCTTTGAATTATTTACAAGCGCCTTTATCTCTTCCTTGGTTATCAGGTCATCAGGGGCTTTGCCGTTCTCTTTTACCTTTATTTTCAGGTTAGCGATGTGGTCCGGCAAATGCTTCAACTTCCATCTATAGAACTTCTTTAGCATTGTCACATAAGTATCCCTGGTCCAGTCCGTATAGTCATCACTTGAAAGATGCTCCAGGACCGTTTCGATGTCTTTCTCTCCTGGGTCCAGGAAACTATCAGGTATCCACTCAGCTACTATCCTCAATCGCTGAATGTAATTGATCCTCCTGATTTCGGATATATTCTCCTTGATCTTGAGGTCATTGACAAATTTTCTTATTTCTTCCTTGATTTTCTCGTTAAATGGCTCGTTTTCTAGTCTTATCAGCTCGTCTTCAATTGTGTAATTGTACGGCTTCACCATAATAGTTATACGCCTTTTTCGTACTTAATTCTTCCGGATTCTTACTTCTGTCAATACGCCGTGGGGGAGATTTGAACTCCCGATCTCGTGAGAGAACCAGATCTCAAGTCTGGCGCGTTAGGCCGCTTCGCTACCACGGCTTAACCATTAATAACACGTTTGATATAGCTTTTTACGAATGGACTTTAAAGCTGTTTTAAGGAAGATTAAGGAGGATGAGAGGTATAGAACTGCTAGATCTATAGCAGTCCAGTTACCTGAGGGAATGAAGAGAGGAATTCGTGATATAGTGAACGAATTTGATGGGAAGGAACTGGTCTTCATAGGCGATTCTTTCTGGGGAGCTTGTGATATACCTCAAAATGGAAAATGGGACCTGCTTATTCAGTTTGGGCATAGTCCAATCCCAAATCTCGGTTCATATTCAAATGTGATATTCGAGGAAATTCAGGAAGACCTGGATTTTGAATTGGATGTGGCAAGGATTCCATTTAAATCACTCATTCTGACATCTAACGTAACTTATTCCAACAGTCTTCCAGAAATAAAGAGGAAATTGGAGGAAAGTGGACTGGAAGTCAAACTAAAGAAGGGCGATTCTAGGGTATTCTATCCGGGGCAGATCCTGGGTTGCAATGTTTCTGCAGCCAGGGGTACGGAGAATAACGTGCTATTCATTGGTGAAGGCATGTTCCATCCGCTTGGAATAGCCTTGGGGCTACAGGAAAAGAATGTGCTGGCATTCAACCCGAAGACAGGGGAATATGTGGATATGGAGAAGGAGAAGAGAAGATTCCTTTCGCAGAGATACAGTGCCATAGATTTTGCATCAAGGTCCAAGAGGTTCGGAATAATAGTATCTACAAAGGTTGGTCAGACAAGATATTCCCTTGCAAGGGTGGCCTACAAGATTCTGGAGGAGGCGGGAAAGTCCCCGTTCATTATAACTCTGGATTTAGTGAGGAATGAGGAACTGTTGAACTTCCCTGCGGAAGTTTACGTTAACACAGCATGCCCAAGGGTAACGATCGAGGATTATGGAACTTTTTCTAGGCCGGTTATTACCTTCTACGAGCTTCAGATGGCACTAGGGCTGAAGGATAAAAGTAGATATATATTCGATGAAATTGTTATGACAGATGAAATTGGCAGTTCTAGTTTCCGGAAACGGAACTAATCTACAGTCAATAATTGATGCCATAAAGGGCGGCTACCTTACAGATGTGGAAATATCGTACGTAGTTTCCAGTAACCCAAATGCCTTGGCGCTTCGCAGGGCGGAAAACAACGGGATCAGGACCTTGACCATAAGTAGGAAAAATATGCTGGAAGAACTGAAAAAAATCTTCCTGCAGGTCGACATTGTTGTTCTCGCTGGATTCCTGTGGATCATACCAGATGACCTCCTTGGCATAAGGCCGATAATTAATGTTCATCCATCCCTCCTTCCACTTTTCGGTGGTAAGGGAATGTTCGGAACAAAGGTTACTGAAGCAGTCATTGCAAGTGGCATGAAGGTTTCTGGAGCTACTGTACATTTGGTAACAAGGGACATAGACGGGGGTGAAATAATCTTGCAGAAATGTATGGAGGTGAGGGATGACGACACCCCAGAATCTCTTTTAGAAAGAACGCATCCTCTGGAACATCAAATACTCGTAGAAGCTTTAAGACAAATGAGTGAAAAGAAATATAAAATAGTAGGGAAAAGAGTAATTTTTCCCTAGTTTAGGCCAGTTTTCTTCCGATGGATTTCTCGTAGAATGAAATTACCTGTGCTTTCTCCTGGTCGGAATACTTCCTGATGAACTTCTCTTCCTTCAGTGTTCTTCCAGTCTTCTCTTCGTATGCTTTCGGTTCCATGGAGAACCTTCTCTGAGTTGCATCCCTATAAAGTTCAGGAATTACATTGAATGCACAGAATGGTACTACCTTTCCGTCAGGCATTGCGTAGTGGATATCGCATCTCTCTACCCTGTCGACATCGTAAGTATAAGGGTCCATGAAGTGCATGAATCCCACGAACATTGAGTTGTAGTGGAATGCTTTCAGTCCGTGATAATCCCCGCCAGTGAACGCACCGAAGATCATTTCCCTCATCTTGAAGCCCTCAGGCGCCTTCTTCTCGTCTACGAATGTGTTAAGCTTCCTTAGCAGATTCGTGAGTGCAGATGCTTTCTTGAGTGCTTTGACCCTTGATTCGTTTATATCTGCGGACAGCTCGTTCAGGTATTCGAACAGTCCTTCGACATCTATGAATCTTGTAACCGGGATGATCGATCCGTCAGGTTTCTTGAAGATGTATGTACCCATTCCGCATGCGAAGTGGATGCTGAGCCTATAGGTCGGCTTACCCTTGAGTGCCTCAACGAAGTTAGTTACTGAGGTAGTGCTTGGAACAGTGAAGAAGTCTTCCCTTCCTATTGCACCGTCTGTCTGTGCTTCTATCTTCTTGATGCAGCCAGGTATTGTGACTCTCTGCCTCTCTCTGAGCTTATCTGGCATTCTTCCTACAAGCGAAACGGGCTGGAAGTTGACGCTCCTGACAACGTCCAGGTTTGATAGACCGAACTTTATGATGTCGCCGAGTTCTCCATCGTTCACTCCACCTATTACGGTTGGAACTAGTACGACTCCAACGTTTGCTTTTCTGTAGTTATTTAGTGCCTCTGGAATTTCCCAGAAGTTCTTAGGATTTGATCTTGGGGTAACACCATCGAAGCTAGTGTAAATTACATTTGATCCTGCATCGCGGCATTTCTTCACGAATTCAAGGTCTCTCGAGGCCCTGATGCTGTTCGTGTTCAGTTGAACATGCTCATATCCCTCTTCCCTTGCAATCTTTATGATTTCTGGAAGATCCTCTCTCATAGTTGGCTCTCCTCCAGTTAGCTGCACCGCGTTAGCACCAACAGGCTTCTCGTTCCTCATCCTTCTCAACATCATCCTGATCTGGTCCAATGTCGGCTCGTAAATGGGGTCATTCTCCTTTGCATAGAAGAAGCAGTACCAGCACGAAAGATCGCATCTGTTCGTCAAAACGACGTTTCCTAGTCCAGTATGGCTCTTGTGTTTAACGCAAAGACCGCAGTGAGTTGGACAGTTTATCTTCTCTGCAGCAAGGCTGATCATAGGGTTTTCAAGCTTGATACCCTTGTCTAGCCACTTCTTTGCCTTCATGTACATGTCGTAGTCTTCCCAGTACTTCTCCTTGGTGACTCCATGCTCTGGGCACTCCTTTATCATTTTGACTTCTCCCCCCTCAGCGTAAACGAGAGCAGGGATTTTCATTCTGTCAAACTTGTTTTCCGCGACGCACTCAGGACACAGAGATGCTGTCACTCTTATTGCTAACATTCCGGGGTTTATCAAATGGCCGAATTTCTCGTAAACCTCGTCCAAATTCTTCATTTTTGAATTTGGACTGATTTCGAATTCCGGAGATAGTATGGATTCGAATGCTTGGTCCATAGCTCTACAAATGGTGCCCCTATTAAAGAGCTTTTGTAATATCTATAGCTAAGAAAGTGGGTATTGTCTCTTTATTAGCTAATGACTTTGATAATTGTGGGGCAGTATATTAAATCTGGGAATCTCTGCAGCAGCACGAGGAAGATATACCATAATCCAAGCGGAAGCGTGCGTATAACACCTAGAATAAACACTGACTTTGAAAAGAACTCTATATAAATTCTATGCGTTCGTCTTTCATTACATTCTTCGAGAAATTAGCTTGAAAAGAAGCTTAATTAAAATATAAACACATTGAAATATATGATGACTATCTAATACAGTGGAGATAAGAAAAATCCAGAAGACAGGTGGTAGCACCCTTGTAGTATCCCTTCCAAAGGCATGGTGTCAGAACTTTGATCTTAAAGTAGGGTCAAAGGTCATGCTCAACTACAACGACAAGGGGGGTATCATGATGGAACCTTTCGACAGGGAGCAGACTTCCTCTGGCGCGATTTTGGAGATCAAGAAAGATGCGGATATAGATAACGAACTAAGGATGCTGATATCTAAATACATACAGGGGGTGAAGAGGATCGTCATAAGGGCAGAGGACAAGAAGGCAATGGACGACGTAATGAGGAGATTCATGGATTATACTATTGGGTTTGAGATAATTGATGAAAAGGCGAATGAAGCAACAATGGAGGACCTAATTTCACTGCCTATGCTGACATTCGAAAAGGGAATGAGGAGAATGGTGACATTAGTGAGAAGCATAGTTGCTGAATCAATTAGCGATCAGAAGATACCAGTTGATTACGTTTTGCAAAAGGAGAATGAAGTCGACAAATTCAATATCTACATCCAGAGGCTCTTTAACCAGAGTCTTAAGGACTACTCTGTTCTACAGCTTAACAAGATTTCATCGTCAGAGGCTCTTTCCTATCTACTTGTATCTAGGATACTGGAGAGAATAGCTGATCATGGATTAAGGATCTACAGCCTTCTTGGGAAGAAGGCCCTGAACAACGTGGAAATAAAGAACTACATCAAGGCTGCCACTGACATAATGGGGAGGTCAATGGAATACTTCTTCAAGAAGGACGTCCAGAACGCGAACATTGAAATATCGAAGAAAGGATATTTCAAAACAGAGAGAGATAAAATAAATCGTACCCTGAGAGAATCTGCAGAAGGAATTGTACTGGCTGAAATACTGGAAGATGCCGAAAGAATAGCGCTCTATTCTACTGACATATGCGAACTCATAATGGATTACTTTGAATGAAAATTGAATTTCAACAATATAATGAAGGATGTGAATGAAATGAAAAAGAATGCAAAAAGGACGGATGACCTATTTGAAGGGGCACGATCTGATCCGTCAGAGCTGAAGCAGTCAGTTTTGAGAGGAGTGGTTGCAGCGCCTGGTGTTTTCAATGCAATCAGTGCTATTATTGCCGAAAAGCATGGGTTCAAGGCTCTTTACCTTTCAGGTTCAGGGGTTGCAGGCGCGATGGGCCTCCCAGACCTTTCCTTAACGAGTCTGAGCGAAGTTGCAGAGGAGGTTAGAAGAATAAAGCTAGTGAGCAAGCTTCCGTTGATAGTTGATGTTGATACAGGTTTTGGGGAGGTACTCAACGTTGAGAGAACTATAAGGGAAATTGAACGCGCAGGAGCATCTGCTGTTCACATAGAGGATCAGGTATTGCCGAAGAAATGTGGCCACCTTGAAGGAAAGAAACTGATAGAGGTGAATGAAATGATTGAGAAAGTGGAAGCAGCATGCAAGGCAAGAGTAAACAAGGACTTCATGATAATCGCAAGAACCGATGCAAGAAGCGTTGATGGGATAGACGATGCTATTGAGAGAGCCAAGCTCTACCTGAAAGCGGGTGCAGACGGGATTTTCCCCGAAGCGCTCGAATCAGAGGAGGAGTTCAGGGAGTTTTCAAGTAAAGTTAGTGGTGTTCTTATGGCAAACATGACGGAGTTCGGTAAAAGTCCCCTTCTTTCAGTAGATGAACTAAGGAAACTTGGGTACAGGATAGTAATATTTCCCCTGACTGCTTTCAGGGGTGCGCTTAAGTATATGGAAGAAATCTACGGAGAACTTTCTAAAAGAGGGACACAGAGGGAATTTCTAGGAAAATTAATGACGAGAAAGGAGTATTATGAGCTTATTGAATACTTTTCATATGAAGCAGAAGATAAGAAATTGAAAGAGAAATCTACAAAAATAATGCGGTGATAGACTGCAACTGGGCCGGTAGATCAGCGGAAGATCGCTTGCTTCGCAAGCAAGAGGCCTCGGGTTCAAATCCCGACCGGTCCATTTAATCTATTAATCGAATACTTTTTATTGCGCCACTCGTTATCCTCTAATGACCATGCAGCCGAAGTATAGGGAATTCCTTCTGGACGAGGATGTACGAAGATGGTTTGAGAACCTAAAGGCGAAATCCGTATTGACGGCAACCGTGGCATTGAGAAATCTGGGCCATTACTGTGAGCTCACTGAAACAACGCCAAGTGAAATCCTGAGCAAAGCCAGAGCCAGTGAGAAGGATTTTAGGTACGAATTCACAGACTTTGTTAGGAAACTTGAGAAGGAGGGCAAGGCAGGATCATACATTGCGAGATTCAAGAAGGTCATTCTCTCATGGCTGAAGTTTAACGATATCCGTTTGCAGTTAACCGTTAACATAGCAGGGGAAAACGAAACACCAACAATCGTTAACGAGAGGGTGCCAAGCAAGGAAGAACTCGCCAGGATTCTCAGGAAAGCCACTTCAAGAGGCAGGGTTGCCATAGCAATCATGGCATTCTCCGGGCTACGGCCGGAATCTCTTGGCGATTATGAGGGCACTGATGGCCTCAGGCTTGGTGACCTAAAGGAGCTGAAACTGTCAGATGAAATCCAGTTTGACAAAATACCAGCAACGGTGATGGTTAAGAGCAAGCTGAGCAAGGCGAGGCACCAGTATTTCAGCTTCATTGGAGAGGAAGGCACGACATACATCAGGGAATACCTTGAGGAGAGAAGGACGAATGGAGAAGAGCTTACTTATGAATCCCCATTATTGCAGTTCGATGTCAGAGGCGTCAAGAAGAATGCCTTCCTTCGCACAACGCTGGTAACGAGGGACCTACGGGAAGCCATGGAGCAGGCCGGGTTGACGATGCGACCATTCGTTCTCAGGGGTTACTTCTCCACGCCTTTGGCTATTGCCGATTCCAAGGGTCCGATATTCCCCACCCTTGGAGGACGCGTCCTAATGGGTCCCCAAGGGGCCACTTTGAAGGCTCCGGTATTCCCACAGAACAGCCGATGTGCCGCCCGGATTTCCTTCGTTGCGNGC
>ATMD01000001.1 GCA_001856825.1 Thermoplasmatales archaeon I-plasma | reverse complement strand
CTATTTTGACTGAGGCTCAATTTCCCCTCCCTTCCTACTCCAGACGGGACGTTCTGGAATATCTCGTTCACAATGTCCTTGATTTGATGTTTTGTCTGCTCAAAATTAAGAGATGTTCTTATCAGACGAACTCCGCAGTTGATGTCGTAGCCAACCCCTCCAGGGCTGATAATGCCATTTTCTAGGTCAAAAGCTGCCACACCCCCAATTGGGAAGCCGTATCCAAGATGAATATCGGGCATAGCCATTGAGGCTCCGACAATTCCAGGTAATTTTGCAACATTGACAACCTGGTTAAGGGACTCATCATCTCTTATCCCCTTAATCAATTCATCGTTGCTGTAGACAATGCCCCGTACATTCATTCCCTTTCCTCTATCCATTGGTATTTCATACTTGCAGTCATCTATCTTGTTCAAGGCCGTTGTCATCGGACGTTAAATGTAAACTGACTATTATAATATCCACTGATGGACTGAACAATTCCAACGTGCAATTCGTTTGCCAGTTCTCGAATAATTTATTACGAAAGTTAAGTTGCTGTCTTGGGAACTTGGATTTGGAGTAGTCGGTGATTGGCCGACTTGCTTCAAAAAGCCTAAGAGTGGTAATGTGAAGGCGGTTATATTTGCCAAGCAGAGCGAAAGACTTCCAGGAAAGCACATGATGGACATATGTGGTCAACCAATGATAAAGAGGATCTACGACACGCTACTTCGCACGGGCTTTTTTGATGATGTCCTGATATATTCAAAGTATGCTGATTTGAAGATAAGCGGTTGCAAAATTGAAAGGGACGGGACTCAAGGGACACTCATAGATTCCTTATTGAGTGCTATATCTGCATTTGATGAATTCCTTGCGGTAGGAGGGGATTTGCCTCTCCTTGACGGAAAGACAATATCTATAATTGTCCGGAACTACCACAATGATCCAGTGGTCTCAGTTGATAGTGACGGAACAGTGGAGCCCTTGTTAGCAATATACAATGATTCAATTTATGATGATCTGCTAAGCTACTCACGCAGCAGCAAGAAAATATACGAATTCGTAGGCAAACGGTTTCGGCGCATCGTGCTTGATAGTGAGCTCAGTTCAAAATTGTTTAATGTAAACACTATGGAAGACCTAAAAATGGCGAGGAAACTAGCTGGTTGCAGGGAAGTGTGATGCTATCTCAGGTATTATAGAAGGCTATGGAATAATGCAAAAGAGAGCTCATTTCAAGATCCAAATGCTTTCTCCATGAAACCATGAAAGTTATCCCAATTTAGAAACAGTTCAATTGGGAGTCAATATACAGCAAGGATGTTTCTAGACCTGTCATCTCGCCTTAGACGCCTTAGTTAAGTGTTTATAGCGTAAGGCGATTTAGTATGGTGTCTGTTCTTACCGTTTGCCCATACTGCGGAACGGGATGTCAGATCGTTGTAAATGACGAGGGTACTGAAGAGCGTGTCATTGGTTATTCTAGATCACCTGTGAATGAAGGAAAGCTTTGCATCAAGGGTTATTCGGGTCTCTCCTACAATTTCTCTCGTGACAGATTGAAATATCCGATGATAAATAGGGATGGAGAATTTGTTAGGGTATCCTGGAAGGAAGCACTTGATGAGACAGCTGACAGGCTGCTTGAAATAATCAATGAATATGGCCCGGATTCTATAGCGTTCCAGGCATCAGCCAAGTGCACAAACGAAGAGAACTATCTGATGCAAAAGATAGCAAGACTGGTCGGAACAAATAATGTGGACCACTGTGCTAGGAGCTGCCACAGTCCAACTGCCCTAGGACTTATAACCACACTTGGCGCAGGGGCAGCTACCGGATCTATAGAGAGCCTGGCTGCAGCGAGAACCTACTTTGTCATTGGCTCTAACACGACAGAACAGCACCCAATCATAGGTACAAAATTGGTAACGGAGAGGAAGAAGGGGAAAAATCTTGTTGTTGCAGACCCAAGAAAAACCCAGCTCGCAGAGCTCGCCACCATCCATCTTCAATTCAACCCAGGCACTGACATAGCTCTTCTGAATTCAATGATGTATGTGATATTGGAAGAACACCTTGAAGACGAGAAGTTCATTTCAGATAGAACCGAGGGATTCCAGGAGTTCAGGAAGGCTATTGACAAGCATTCCCCCGAGATAACTGAAGGCATCACAGGAATCAGGCCAGAAGAACTAAGAAGAGCTGCCAGGCTTATTGCGAGGGATAGACCAACATCGATATTATATGCAATGGGCATAACTCAGCACATTCACGGTACGGAAAACGTCATGTCTGTTTCAAATCTTGCATTGCTTACAGGCAACATCGGTGTTAGGGGATCTGGCATATTCCCTCTAAGGGGGCAGAATAACGTCCAGGGATCATCAGACATGGGTGTACTTTCAGAGTGGTACCCAGGGTACGTGCCTGTGGACTCCCCAAAAGTTGAAAGGTTCGAAAAATTGTGGAATAAAAGACTCCCAAGAAATAAGGGACTGGCCCTTTCAGAAATGTTCGATGCGGCCGCAGAGGGAAGGGTGAAGGCGATATATGTTATGGGGGAAAATCCTCTAGTTACAGAGGCGTCAGTTAGCGACGTTGAAACTGCCATACACAACCTGAAACTGTTTGTTGTACAGGATATATTCATGACCCTCACTGCAGGAGAGGCCGACATAGTGCTGCCTGCTTCAACATCTCTTGAAAAGGAGGGAACTTTTACAAATACTGAGAGGCGGATTCAGAAGGTAAACCCTGTTTATCCAAGCCCTGGAGAGGCTAAACCAGACTGGTGGATTCTCAATGAGATTGGAAAGAGGATTTCTGGAATTAAGGGATATGAATCACCGAGAGACATTTTCGAGGAAATAAGACAGGCTATACCGGGATATGCTGGCGCAACATACGATAACATTTACCCGATAGGGAAGCAGTGGCCGATAAACGAAGAGAATCCTGCAGGGACAGAGATACTCCACACCAAGACCTTTCCCCTCGGAAGGGCGAAATTCGTCCCAGTCGTCTATGCACCACCTGCAGAATCCGTCGATGAGAAATACGATATGATAATGACGACAGGCAGGAATTACTTCCACTACCATTCTGGAACAATGAGCAGGAGGGCGGACATACTGGAAAGGGAGTCCCCCGAGCCGTATGTCGAGATAAATGCTGTTGACGCAAAGAGATTGGGTATCAGGAATTCTCAGGCTGTAACAGTTGAATCCAGACATGGAACCATAAGGACAAAAGCGAGGATAACGGAGAAGGTTCCCCCTGGCATTGTGTTTGTACCGTTCCATTACGATGAATCTAGAGTAAACAGGCTGGTAGGAAAGCAAGTTGACAAACTCTCGAAGATACCAGAGTTCAAGGTGGTAGCAGTGAGGGTGTTTGCTTGAACTATATACTGAGCAAGGAGGAGATGGAAAGAGTTTTTGCTGCAATTTCAGTTGACTTTGAGTCATACGGCGCAGTGGAGAAAGAGGGGGAGGTGGTATTCGATAGGGTCCACAGCCTCGCTGAGGTCTCAGAAAACCGGTCTAGGTATGCACCGAAAGAATTTTTGATCAGAAGGAATGAGAACGTTTTGTACCTTGAGGAGCAGCAGAGGAAGGCTGTATTTGGTATAAAGAGCTGCGACCTTAAGGGATTCTATCTTATGGACAAGCAGGTACTTAACAGGGATCCCTTTTATACGGAGAGGCGGAACAAGACCCTCTTTGTGAACTTTGTATGCAACGCTCCTTGTGAGGGTGGATTCTGTTCATCGTTTGGTGGACCAGTTCTTGATGAATTTGATATTCAGGTATTGAGAGAAGGGAACAATTACCACGTAATGGCATCTGACAAGTACGACAAATACTTCAGCGGCTACAGGAATGATGATGGGTCGTACTTCTCTGACTTCAATCGTAAATTTAACACAGAGATGCCACCTCTAGAGGTCGATGGCCTGGAAAACAGGATAAAGTGGAATTCCCCTATATGGAAAGAGTTCGCCTCCCGCTGCATCTCATGCGGTGCATGCAATTATTCCTGCCCCACATGCTACTGTTTCGACCTCTATGATGATGGCGACGAAAGAAAAAGAGAATGGGATTCTTGCATCCTTTCCGGATTCACGTCCTCATCTGCAGGAAACATCAGAAGTGGCTTAGACGAGAGGCTACGCCAGAGGTTTTACCACAAGTTTGTTTACTTCAAAAAGTCGAAGGATGAATTCTTGTGCACAGGCTGCAACAGGTGTGTTGAAGACTGCCCAGTTGGAATAGACATTAAGGAGGTGATAACTCACGACTACTCCCTTGAATGAATACCTTCCAAGAATGGTCACTGTATCCAGGCGGATTGACGAAGCACCTGAAATATACACCTTGGAGCTAGGAGCAAAAAATGAGGGGAAGTCGGGTCAGTTTTACATGCTATCCGTCCAGGGGGTAGGTGAGGCACCGATTTCAGTCGCTTCAGGTTTTGGAAGAAATTTGGTCTTTACCATAAGGAGCATAGGGTCCGTGACTTCAAGGGCAATGAAGGAAGGAAGAATAGGCGTCAGGGGGCCGTACGGTTCCAACTGGCCCTGGAAGGAGTATGATGAAATTGTTGCAGTTGCGGGAGGAATCGGGATTCCGCCGATAAGAAGTCTCATAGAGGAAATGATTGATGCGAATAGAGAAGGGGACGTTGAGCTAATGTATGGCGCCAGGTCACCGTCAGATATCGTTTACAAGAAGGAGATAAACGAATGGATGAAAACTGTGGATGTTCATCTAACAGTAGACAGGGGTGATGAAAGGTGGAACGGCAAGGTAGGATTTGTACCTACCCTACTGAAAGACAGTCATTTCAGCAAGAATGCCGCGATGTTCGTCATAGGCCCTCCCTTGATGATGAAGAACACAGTCAAGGAAGCAGTGAGCCTGGGATACAGGGAGGACAGAATTTTTATTTCCCTGGAGAGACGGATGGAATGCGGTATAGGTGTCTGTGGTCACTGCAACGTAGGGCATAGGTATGCATGTGAGGAGGGTCCAATTTTCAATTACTCAGAAGTGATGACAGAACCAGAGCTCTTTCTCTAGGCCTCTATTCCTAGCTGCCTGAGAACTTCTTCAGTTGGCCGGCCATCTCTTGCGATTCCGACCTCCTCAAGATAGTCCTTGACAAGTCTACGGTAATCGACAGAAACTCCACCGGTGGGCCCACCTTCAAGTGGTGGGTTGCCTACAACCCTACCTGGCGGTGTTACATTCCAGGGGTTCACGCCTGCCTTATAATTGAATAGATGCCTCGCAACCTGTATCCTCTTTCCTATCTCCATCAGTTCGTCAGCAGTCATGTCCCATCCCATAATTGCCTTCATCAGTTTTAGGTATGGGTAGCTGTTCGGCCAGACGGCAGTTGAGAACTGGCACATTCCAGTAGCATTCATCACCTGCATCCCGTATGTTGAAAGGGACTGCATTTTTCCTTTCCTATCGTAGTCGTACCTGTCTATCTTGGTCCCGGAACCTTCATATTCAAACGGCAACGTCAGCGTTCCCCCTTCGTCAAAGCCTATTCCGCCTGCCGTGTGCCTTCCGGGTGTAGGGTCCGCTATGTACGTGGTTGCAAGGCTAGGCATGAGCTTAGGGTCGTGCATCGGAAGGTCCTGCCCGTGAATGTGCATTGCAAACTTGTCGCTGGATTTTCCAATCGTTTTGGATGCCACCTCAGCCCCCATTCCAAGAATCCCCCCTATTCCCTCACCAGAGGCAATCAGTTTGACCATCCTCACCATTGCATCCGGGTCTCCGAATCCAATCTTGAACCCTATGTCCTCCTCCTTGAGTATCCCCTTTTCAAAACACTCATTTGCGAATGCGATGACAGCTCCAGCCGAAATGATGTCTATTCCCTCCCTGTTGCATATTTCAAAAGCCATGGCCATGGCATCGAGATCAGAATTCAGGTTCAGTCCTCCAAATGAACCAGTTCCTTCGTATTCAAGCCTATGCCCTTCTATTGGCCCGTACCTGGTATTCCTCTTGACATGACCCCCGCAGGCAAGGGTACATTGAGCACAGCCGTACGACCTAAGCTTGTCCTTGGCAATCTCCTTGTCGCTGATCTTCCTTGCATTTTCCTCCCCATAATCCCTGAGTCCGTAACCTGCCCAGTTCTTTATTGGAGTATCGCCATTCAGATGTGCAGATTCAGTTATTGAGGTAGTGCCATAAAGTTGCCACGGTCTTGCAAGATCAATATTCTTGTTGAACATCACCTGTATTTCCTTGTTTGTCTGGACAAGCATTTCCCTGTCAAAGGGGGGGATCTTTGCACTTCCCCTTACAAGTATTCCTTTCACCTTCTTTGAACCCATTACGGCTCCCAGTCCAGACCTGCCGGCAGCCCTTCCATAGTCGTTCATTATAGAGGAGATAAGCAGCTTTTTCTCTCCTGGAACCCCTATTACTAGAGCCTGCCCCTTTGGTTCTACCTTCCTGAGATAGTCTTCAGTGACGTATGCGTCCTTCCCCCATATTTCGGTCGCACTCTCAAGAGAGTATTTGCCGTCCACTATCTTAAGGTAAACGGGGTCCTTTGAAATCCCTCTGAGGAATACTGCGTCAAAACCGCTGTTTTTCAGTTCTGGTCCGAATTTCCCTCCACAGTTTGCATCTCCCCATGTGCCTGTTGCAGGTGATTTAGCAACAATCTCTAGCCTTCCTCCTAGGGGAACGCCGTGGCTGTTGAATATACCGCTCATGACACCAAGGATGTTCTTTGGACCCAGGGGGTCTTCGCTGCCAGACATCTCCCTGTTCAAGATATAAACCCCGAGGCCATATCCTCCCAGATATTTCCTATAAATCTCATCCGGGATCGCTTCCTCTCGAAAACTTCCTTCATTCAAATTTACCCACAATATTTTTCCATTGACTCCGTACACAACTTTCTGATTGATAATTGAATATATTTATTTGTCTGTATAAGACGAATTCCAGTCCAGGTAAATGCTCTTTTCCTCAGAAACTCTATAAATGTTAAATAACACCAGAAAATCCAGACTGGATGTCAAATAAAACTACTGCTGTAATCATTGTTGTTTTTCTTTTGATAGGGGTTGGAGCTGGCATCACAATTGGCCATTCCCTCTATTCCACTTCTAAAGAGAAAACTCAACCCGTTACTGTGTTTGCAGCAGGGTCATTGACCTACGTTCTCGGAGATCAGTTCTTTCCGAAGTTTGAAAACGTAACCGGAATTAAGGTAGTACCAACTTTCGGAGGCTCTGTTTCAGGCGCTAGCGAGATCGATGCGGGGACGCCTTTTGATGTTTTCATTTCTGCTGCAGCAGGAGTGATACCTCAATACCTTTTCCCTAACAAGACTGCCTCCTGGATGGTAATTTTTGCATCCAACGAGATGGCAATTGCCTGGTTGAACAGCAGCTACGCTATCTCATCACCTTACTGGTTCGAGAATCTAACGGCCCCCGGTATCAAGGTAGGCGTTTCAAATGCAAGCCTCGATCCTAGCGGTTTCCAGGCTATCGAGATGCTAAAGCTTGCAGGCATACTTTACACTCAGTACAATAACAGCACCATTCTGGGTAACAGCGGGCATACAATTGGCTATTTTGTCCACCTTGCATGGGGGAACAATTCTTCTTTGTATGGGATGTACAATTCTGCATGGAACAACTGGTTCGGGCAGAACGGAACATTGTCCAAGGATAAGTATGGGGGAGGATATCCTGAAAACGATCCGATGGCTCTTTATGACCAACTTTTCAGCTATTCCTATAAACATGGAAACCTAATAACGACTACTGAAGAATACGGTCTCGATGCTTACCTCACTTCGAAGTCTGTGGACTATGCGCTCACCTATAGATCTCAGGCCATAAATCAGCACCTCTTCTACTATCAGAATAGTAGTGGGCGGAATGGTCTCTCACCGTGGATAAACCTTGGGAATCTGAGCAGCAATGTTGTAACATTCTACGGGGCAGTAACATCGCAGGGACCGGGATACAGCAATATAGGGAATTTTCCAGGAGGACCAATACTATACTCAGCAACCATCCTCAGTTCTTCTAAAAATTCTGCTCAAGCACAGCAGCTGATTTACTATCTTGTAAGTGGTCTTGGCTCAAGTCTGCTAGTCTCTTCTGACTTCAATCCTATTCCATCCCCATTCCTCTATTCAATAAACCAATCCGTTCCATCCCTAATGGATGAAATCACTCAACCTGTACCCGGTTACATTCCTACCTCGTCCTACGAAGAGATATGAAGAGGGTAAACTCTCTCTACTACCTCTTCATCCCCTTCTTCGCAGTTTACATCCTGTTTATTCTTACACCGGTAATCAGGACCCTTACATTCCAAAGCTTTGAAAGCATTGTGAGAGCGAGTTCAAATGGGATTTTCGAGAGCCTGGAATACACATACCTTCTTGCACTCCTAGTCGCGATCATATCTGTGGGATTCTCAATTCCGTATGTGTATTTTGTTTCCAGGAGTAAGCATGTAGTCACGAAATCGCTAGACAGCCTCGTAGAGCTACCGATAATGATTCCACACACCGTCGTCGGGATAATGATGTTGATAACGTTTGAACCTGACATGCCCATAGGAAAGCTGATATCGAGAATATATCCAGGATATCAGTTCCTAGATACATTCCTTGCTGTGATAGTGTCCCTCTTCTTTCTGTCCTCAGCCTATGCGATAAGGGCTGTGCAGATTTCATACTCAAGGGACGTAATGAAATATGAAGACATAGGAAGGACACTGGGGATGACTCCATTGAAAAGCTATTTCGTGATCGGTATCCCTTCCATGACAAAGGCGCTCCTTCGCGGTCTCATCCTCTCATGGGCAAGGTCTGTTTCTGAGGTTGGCAGCCTTTTGATAGTTGCATTTTCCATCCTTCCGAGCGGCATCCATCTAGCTGGAGTGTTAATTTATTACCAATTTCTATCTGTCGGCCTACCTACTGCTGTTGCCTCATCTTCCATTCTCATCCTTACTGGACTGGTAGCCCTCTTGCTTGTGAAGGTCCTGGAGCGAGAAAAATGATAAGGTTGAAAGATTATTCGGTTACAAGAGGGGGTTTCACCTTACTCATTCCAGACATAACATTGGAAGGGAGGAGGAATTTTATCATAGGGAAGAATGGAGCGGGAAAGACGACCCTCCTTCAGTCTATGGCTGGATTGATTGAGAGCAAAGGTGAATTCGTAGTAAATGGGAGGAGTATAGGCTTACTGGAGCCCCAGAAAAGGAAAATAGGGTACATCCCCCAGGACCTTCTCCTCTTTGGTACTATGACAGTGGAGGGCAACCTCCTTTCATCTGTAAGGTACGGAAGTGGGGACGTTGGAGTATATAAGGAAGTTATAGAGAGGATGGGTCTTGGCCCATTACTACCGAAGAGGACCAATGAGATTTCGCTAGGACAGGCCCAGAAGGCGGCTATCGCTAGGGCGATAATTTCAAGGCCTTCAGTATTGTTGATGGATGAGCCTTTCTCGTTTCAGGATGAGATATCTAGACTAGGATTGATCAGTCTTATTGATGAATTTTCAAGGAAATACGACTTTGATTTCGTCTACGCAACGCACAATGCGAAGGACCTTGAAGTGGGCTTTTCGTCACTCATTTCAATTGATGAAGGGAAGGTGGTGGAAGTAGTAGATTCTGTTTCTAATATCACACACTACAGGACACTTTCACTACTAGACTACAAGAATCTGGCATCATTTAACGGAAGGTATTATCTTCTTACTGAAAAGTCAATTGAGTTCAATGACATATCTGGCAATGAATACGAGATTGTTGGAACTGACGAAAATAGATACGTGAGGTTTAGCATTGAAGGCAATTATTATTTCGCGTCCATAACTGCCATCCCGACTGGAAGGTACCTGAGGGTACTGCCAGATCATGCAAAGGAGCTTATTTATTAGGGCTTCCTCAAATTATCCCTTCCATGTTACTAAAGAGTTACAATTAATTGTGAACTTACTCAAATTGATTCCAGTATCCACTCTTTCAGCAAACGTTTTAGGTAAGTAGTAATTTTTTGCATATGGAATTTAAGACTTTTATTTCCCTAGACGATGCAATTTTAAGAGGTACGAAATATCTTCCGAAGGTGGAACACAAAACAGTTCCGGTGATGGAAGCAGTTGGGAAGTATTCAATGCGAGAAGTAAAGTCACCTCATGATTTTCCAAAGGTGGACAGGAGTGCAATGGACGGATTTGCTTTAAACTCAAATGAAACAATTTCCGCAAGCAAGACAAATCCAGCCGCTTTCACAATCAAAGGTGAACTCTACCCGTCTTCAAGGGTTGCATACTCTGTGGGAAAGGGGGAGGCGGTTAAGGTCATGACTGGTGCTCAACTACCTGCAGGTACAAATGCTGTGGTAATGATGGAAGACACAAAGCAGTCAGGGAATCTACTTGAAGTGTTCTCCCCAGTCAGGCCCTTCCAGAACGTCAGCAGGAAGGGGGAGGACATGATGAAAAACATCACGATAATTAGAAGTGGGGAAAGAATCGCACCCCCACACGTTGCTGCACTCTATGAATGTGGAATCAAGGAGATTGAGGTATGCTCCATATCCATCGGTATCATTTCGACAGGAGATGAGTTAGTCTCTGGGGAGGTAGTGAACTCCACCCAGCCTATGCTTGTCTCTTATTTCCTGAGCAAAGGGCTGCAGGCAAAGGGGTACGGAGAAGTGGAGGATAACGTTAGGGAAATAGAAAAAAGACTGGATTCCATGACAGAAGATATTCTAATTGTAACAGGTGGAACCGGACCAGGGGAGAGGGATTATCTGCCTTATGTTGTTGAGAAACAGGGGAAGTACGTCTTTAGGGGATTGAGAATTAGGCCTGGTAGAACTACTTCATTGGCCATTGTGAAAGGAAAACCAGTATTCATGCTCTCTGGGCTTCCTGTAGCAGCACTAGTGGCATCGGAGAACCTGATTCTTAGGATCATTGAAAATTGGTTCGGTCTCATTACGGCAACAAAGGACGTCAGGGAAGGGGTGTTGCAGAGGAGCGTTGTAAATGCATTGGGTTTTAAAAGTTTCGTTAGGGTCAAGATCGAGGAGGGGGAAGAGGGAAGAAAGGTAATACCTTCTAGGGTGACAGGCTCAGGTGTAATTTATTCTGTCATAGATGCTGATGGCATCCTGGTTATTGATGAAAATCTTGAGGGGATTGAAGAGGGGCAGATTGTAAAAGTTGAAATGCTGAGGTGGTAGAGACGGGAGCCAAGATTTTTCATTTACTTGTGAGCCCTGATGAAGCCAAACAGTTGCTGAGAGCGAGATTTGGCAATATGATCGAACAGAAGACCGAGGAAATCCAAAATGCCGGTGGGATGATAGCAGCTGAAGAAGTGTATTCCACAGAGGACATTCCGCCATTCGATAGGTCTGAGGTGGATGGCTATGCAGTGAACCATCAGTCAATCGTTGGAGCAGATGAGGATTCCCCAAAGAAGCTTAGAATAGTGGGTGAAATTGAGATAGGAAAGCAATCGAGTCTTGAAATTGGGATTGGGGAGGCTGCATATATTCCCACTGGTTCAGTTATTCCAAGAGGCGCTGATTCAGTGGTCATGGTGGAACACACATCCTCTGACGATGGGACAGTGACGGTCTACAGGTCAGTTAATGCGGGGGAAAACATTGCACATGCTGGATCTGACTTCTTCGTCGGAGAAGTGTTGGTCAGAAAGGGAAGGACCATCACGCCGGAAATGGTTGCACTCCTGGCTTCTTCTGGAATCGGGAGAATCAAAGTCATGGAGAGATTGAGAGTTGGTATCATTTCCACAGGAAACGAGCTCATAAGTCCAGGAAATCCCATCAAAGTTGGTCAGATTTTTGACAGCAACTCCTATTATTTCAAGACAGCTCTTGAAGGAACGGGCCTAGCAGTGTGCTCAATCCTTGGAACGCTAAAGGACGACGATAAGTCAATGGAAATGTTCATTAGGAAAAACTTGAGCAGATTCAACTTCCTGATTTCATCAGGTTCCACTTCCGCAGGCTTCCATGATTTGTTATATCGTGTCATTGAGAATCTAGGCGGAAGGATGGAGTTTCATGGCATTTCGATAAAGCCAGGGAAGCCAACTTTCCTGGCCTCGCTTGGAAAGGGTGTCATATTAGGGATGCCAGGATTTCCTCTCTCTGCAGCGTCAGTACTGAAATACATTGTGATTCCTTCTATCAGGTCTGCATTTGGGCAGGTCGATGATGAGATGTCTTCAGTAAAGTTACCATTCAGAATAAATTCTGAAAGGGGGAAGGACTTGGTGTTGCCTGCAATCAAGGGGAGGAGCGGTAGAGCATACCCCATCTTCGGGGAGTCCGGTTCAATCAGCAGGCTTGCATATGCTGACGGGTTTGTAGTGTTGAAGTCAGAAAGGAATTATTATGATGAGAATGACGAAGTCATTTACTTCCCCCTTCACAACGATGATAGGGATTTGCTATTTATTGGTTCAAACGACCCTCTGATAGAGAGGGTGATATCTGATTCGTCAAATTCCCCAGTTCTGATTAATGCGGGCTCGTGGGGTGGAGTGGAAGCGATGCGGATGGGGGAGGCAGATGTTAGCGGCATTCACCTCTTGAGGAAAGGGGAATACAATTCCTTCCTCCTCGGGGAAGACAAGAAGAGGAATTACGTAATGATAAGAGGGTTCTCAAGGACGCAGGGATTTCTATCCAGGGATGGGATTTCTAGTTTCCGGGAGATAATAGCAAATGAATTGATATTTGTCAACAGGAACAAGGGATCTGGAACGAGGGACTTAATTGACTCCGAGATAGACAAGGAACTGGGCCAGAAATATCATAGAGAAAATATCAGGGGATACTTCTGGGAAGCGAAGAGCCATGCTGCAGTGGCCAAGGCTGTGCAACAGGGAAGGGCTGATGCTGGCATCTCCATAGAATTCTATGCAAAAAAATTGAATCTAACCTTCAAAAAGATAAGGGATGAAAACTATGACATACTTATGAGGACTGAATTCTACGATTCTTATGCTGGCAGAAGATTCTTGGAAATGTTGAGGAAGTCATCGCGTTTCCGCAAAGATTTCCCTGGCTACAAATTTCCCGGAAACATCGGTGAAATCATTGAAAGGTAAATGGGCTACAATTTTACCTATTCCTTGTTTAGCTCGTGATATACGTGTCCCATGATGGAATTGATCAATGCAAATGAGAGAGACGTTGCATCTGGAGACCCTGGAATGCAGTAAATCTGCATCTTATCCTTTATAAGTAGTGTTGAGTTGGAAAGATAAGCAAATACTTGGCCAGATTCCTTCCTGAACATCTCACCGAAACCGGTCATCTCCTTGTTCGCAATCTTCCTCAGGCTCTGGACAGTAACATCCTTTCTGCTTGGACCTGTTCCACCAACGAAAATAAAAATTTCATTACCTGGATTGGATTCAAATGCTCTCCTTATCTGTGCCTCTTCGTCGCGGCAAATAACCTTTCTGACAGTATGGCCCCTTCCACGAAATGCTTTCGATAGAGCGTCGCCAGAAGTGTCGGATTCCTCTGTTCTGGAGGTTGAAACAACCACTATCAGTATGTTGAACTTCCTTTCCTGCTCTTCCTTATGTACCATCCTAATCAGTCCTTGGATTTCTTCTTCATTTGAACTTTTATTCCTGATATCTGGGTTTTTGGGTATTGCCCCATTCTATCTTTTTCTAGGTATTTTACCATATCCCATATAGTCAGAAGCATGGAGTTGACACAGGTCAGGGCTTCCATTTCAACCCCTGTCTTGTACTGTGCCTTGACATTACAGGCTACAGTCACCCTATCTTCCTTAACTTCTACCTGGGTACTGACTGATTCCAGTGGAATAGGATGGCAGTGAGGGATAATTTGAGGCGTCATCTTCGCTCCAAGAACGCCTGCAATTTTCGAAGCTTCTATAACATTCCCCTTTTTCACCTTGCCGTCTAGGATTGCATTGATTGTTGCCTTCTTTAGGGATATAAATCCCTCAGCGATTGCTTCCCTTTTGACAACTTCCTTTTCACTGATGTCTATCATATTGAGTTATCATTTAGGAATAAGGATACTTACTAAGCTTTTTGGTCACTTGCAGCTTCTTGAAGCTGCCTGATTAGTCCGTTATCCTCGAGATGTCTGTATACGGAATAAACTATATCCCTGGCAGAACCCCTAGTCTCCGGAACGTTGATTTTCATATTTCCCTTACATCCTGTAGAAACACGGTTGCATATTGTGGAGACCACTTCAATCCCCATCTTCCTTAGATCATCACGAATTTGGTACGCCTGAACCATGCTTAGCTCATCGCCAGTTGTTACGAGGAAGAATCTAGTAGAAAGTAATTGTTTCCAGACATTCGTTGCAAGTGTCCTCCATCTTTCTAGAAGGGATAGAATCTTGTCAGACCTGACCGTGTCCCTCAGTTTTAAGTATATCTTAACATCCCTGCTCAGATGGTCATAAAATTCCTTTTGAAGGAAGATGAGGTGCATTGTTGATGACGACGCAGCCGTGTCCCACACTACGTATTCGTACTTTCTAGAAAGATCGAGTTCCATTATATTAGAGATCATAAATTCTTCTGCAACACCGGGGCTTTCTGCGATATGGTCAAGAACCCAGTCCTCAACTTCAAAAAGATTCTTGAGGACGGTAACAACCTCCTTACCGTATGTCTCTTTCCATCTTTCTGCCACTTCTTTCTGGCCTAACTCAATAACTTCAATGTTTTTCGGATTTGATGGAAACAGGTATCTAAGCGAAGGCATGAAGTCACTAGACACTAATGCAGTCTTTCCAGTTGCAGAAAGACCCAATGCAGTCGCAGATGCAATAGTCGTCTTCCCAACTCCACCCTTGCCAACGAATGCAAATATCACAATATCTATGAATTACAATCTAGTATTTTCAAATGTCCTTCAGGAAAACTCTGCAGACTAGACTGATTTGACTTTTATGGCCCTAAATGGGGAAATTACTTTTGGTCCAAATCACGGGGTCCATTTTGCAAAATGGTATTCAAAATAAAGACGAATATAAAAGGGCAAATTAGTTGGTCTATCGAAGGCTTTCGAGCCTTTAGTATTTAAACTAAAGCTCAGAATTCTGATAATGATTAAATAATAGTAGTTTCATAATCAATGTTGAGGTGTTCCTTTGACAATAGAAAAAACGTCAGGAAATGTCACCAAGGCAGCAGTTGAAGAGACTGCGGTGAAATCTGACAAAAAACTGAGGCGTGCGCTCACGACCTGGGATTTATTGTTCCTCAGTCTAGGTGGAATAATAGGTTCAGGCTGGCTGTTTGCCGCTTCCGGTGCGGCAATACTCGCAGGTCCAGGAGCTATATTTGCATGGATAATTGGCGGACTAATTGTTCTATCGATTGCGGTCGTTTACGCTGAACTCGGTGGAATGTTACCGAGGTCAGGTGCAATCGTGAGATATGGACAGTACTCACACGGCTCTTTCGCAGGTTACATGTTTGGGTGGGCTTATTTCTTGTCTGCCGTCTCAGTGCCTGCTATAGAGGCAGAAGCTGTTATAACATATGCGGGTACTTACATACCTGGGTTGGTTACTCCAACTGCCGTACTATCGGGAGTAGGAATAATACTAGCAGCACTGCTGATGATATTCTTCTTCTTCCTGAACTATCTGGGCGTTAAAATAATGGGAAAGACGAATACGGGAATGACGTGGTGGAAACTGATTATTCCACTAGGAACAGTGTTGCTGTTGTTTGCGGTGCATTTCAACATTGGAAACTTTGTACTTCACACAGGATTAGTCCCGTACGGATGGGCAAATGTATTCGCGGCAGTATCCCTTTCAGGAATAGTCTTCTCATACTTGGGATTCAGGCAAGCACTTGACTATGGAGGAGAGGCCAAGACGCCACAGAGATCGATTCCCATAGCAACAGTTGGTTCCGTTCTCATAGGTATTGCCCTTTATACACTATTGCAAGTCGTTTTCATAGGGCAGGTCAACTGGGCTTCAATTGGAATTAGTCCAGGATCTTGGAGTGCACTATCTGGGGGAGTGGTAACTGCCCCGTTCGCTACGCTTGCCTCTTCGGCCGGGCTGGTCTGGCTGACATACCTTCTGTTCGCAGACGCGTACGTTTCTCCATCCGGAACCCTTAACGTTTATCTTGGTACTTCACAGAGAACATTGTATGGACTAGGAACGTTAGGATTCTTCCCTAAGAGAATGATCAAAATCAACGAAAAGCACAGGATTCCATTCCTTCCACTACTCATTTCCCTAATAATCGGGTTCATCTTCTTTGCCCCATTCCCCAGCTGGTACAAAATGGTCGGCTTCATAACTAGTGCAACAGTATTCACGTACATTGTGGGTGGAAGCGCCTTGATGACTTTCAGAAAACATGCTGCGGACTTCAAGAGACCGTTTAGACTAGGAGCTGCATCTATTCTTTCTCCCATTGCATTTATAGGCGCATCAGAGATAGTATACTGGAGCGGATGGCCACTAGTAGGTTACCTTGCCATAGCGATAGGCATCGGCCTTATTGTTTGGGCAGTAATGGTCTATGGATTCAAGGCCCCTGGCTCGTTCTCCGCGAAGGACCTGAAGGCTGGGGCATGGGTACCAGTTTATATCATAGCGCTGGTCATACTGTCCTACATCGGTGGGGTAACTTTCGGTGGGATCGGCATTCTAAAGTTCCCTATTGATCTCATAGTCGTTGCTGTTGTAGCTCTTGTGTTCTACTTCTGGTCACTCTATAGTGGATACAGAACTGAAGACATTGAAGAGATTGCAACCTTGGGAACACAGTACGTAACACAGGAGGAATAAAGGCAAGGTATCTTCACAAAAGGAATCCAATATTTTTTATTATTTTGTATTTATTTGTTTTAGCGCTCCTTTCACATTTTATACTGGTGTAAGAGCAACATCTTTTCGAATGGTCAAATAAATTTGGTACTTTTCGGAACAAAAACTTAGAGGTCATTTGCAAGGATCCTTTGCCCTATAAGTGGACTTAATTCTAAAATAGTGGTAAAAGGTTCCGGAAAATAATAAGTAATATTACATTATCCGATGATACTTTCAAATGACTGAAGGACGATGGCACAAACGGCTGGATTTTAAGAACTTCATAAATTCAAGCTATCTCGGAAAATGGGTAATAGTTGGCCTATTGATCGGGATTGTTGCCGGTATTGGTGCCACCATCTTTTATTATCTGATTCAATTCTCCACCGATAATTTCCTTGGAAGGATAACAGGTTTTTACCCTCCTAACCCAGCAGGAGAGCTGGCTGTCCCACCCACTATTTCCCCACATTACTTCCTGATACCAGTTTCCCTTGCTTTGGGCGGGCTTATTGTAGGTCTCATCATCTTTTACTTTGCCCCGGAGGCTGAAGGTCATGGCACTGATGCAGCTATTGACGCATTCCACAATAGGAATGGTGTCATAAGGAAGAGGGTTCCAATAGTGAAGATGATTGCCTCTGCTATCACGATTGGTTCTGGTGGAAGCGGAGGTAGGGAGGGACCAACAGCTCAGATCTCCGCTGGATTCGGGTCTTATGTTGCAACTGCATTTGGAATGTCAAACAGGGACAGGAGGATAGCCGTTGCAGCTGGAATCGGGGCTGGGATTGGGGCAATATTCCGTTCTCCATTCGCTGGTGCCATACTGAGTGCCGAGATACTATACAGTGGAGGCGATATGGAAGTTGAGGCACTTACTCCAGCTTTCATTGCGTCACCGGTAGGCTATGTTATATTTGCCTCCCTAACCAATTTTTCACCCATGTTCAGCCTATCCTCGCCATATACTTTCGATCATCCCTTGAACCTCATTCTTTACGCGGTTCTTGGAATTATATGCGGACTAGTTGGAAAATTCTACTCTTCGTTCTTCTATTGGGTAAGGGGGCTTTTCACTAAATTGAAGGTGAAGAAGTTCCTGAAGCCCATGATTGGTGGCGGGATCGCTGGAATCATAGCAATGTTCTTTCCACAGACTGTCGGAATGAGCTATGGGTATCTTCAATATCTGATGGACGGTAACTTAAAATCGGCTGAACCGGTTTACTTCGTTGTCCCAATACTTGCAGCTCTTATTATAGTGGCCTTTGCAAAGATAGTAGCTACATCTTTTACAATCTCTTCAGGCGGGAGTGCTGGTGTATTTGCTCCATCTCTGGTAATTGGCGGATTTGTTGGAGCAGCGACATGGACTGGAGTACATATGATAAATCCCACCTTAGTTCTTTCGCCCGCACCATTCGTACTAGTTGGTATGATGGCATTATTTGCAGGTGTCGGGAGAACTCCAATTGCTGTAGTTCTTATGGTAAGCGAGATGACGGGTAGCTTGGAGGTAATGATACCATCGATGGTTGCAGTTGTAATATCTTACTATATTGTGGGGTATAGATATTCAATCTACAGAAGTCAGGTTAGAAACAGGTCGGAATCCCAGGCCCACAGGGGAGAGTATAACATACCCGTTCTGTCATACCTTTCAGCAAGGGATGCAATGTCAACTGACATTCCAACCATAGACCCTGCAACACCAGTTTCGAATGCATTGCGACTTATGGAAGAGAGAGGAGTAACAGGCATCCCTGTAACTGAGAATGCAAAGCTTGTTGGAATAGTCACAAAATCCGATCTGATCCAAGTGAAATTGATACATCAGGACATGGAGTCTGTCTCTCACGTAATGACGAGGAATGTGGTATATGCTCACGAAGATGACACTCTTCTTGACGTCATGAAAAAACTTTCTGTAAACAATATTTCTCATATTCCCATTGTAACCAAGGAGGATAACAGGGTAATTGGTCTGGTTACATGGAATGCCATCTTCAAGGCGCATCAAGAGTACACCTCGAAGATGACATCTTAATTCGAAGGTACTTGAAATGTAACTTTCTTATTCAAAGATTGGGAAGGTCCCTGGGACTGGGGGATTACACAATTTTAGTCTATTCTCTTAAGTCAAACAATTTCAACCTTCTATAACACCTGAAACAATGGATAATTTAATTATGATATGCGGTAATTCGTCAATAAATGGAAGAGGTCACCAAGAAACAAAATCGATTCCTGAGAAAGGTCGTTTCGTTATCGGCGGCTGGTGTTTTTCTTGATGGATACGACCTTTTCATAATTTCTGTAGCACTTATTTACGTTGAATCCCAGAATTGGCTTGCTTCAAAAACGCTGGGTGCAGTGCAACTTGGCCTTCTACAATCCTCAGCACTTATAGGAATGTTTTTCGGAGCCCTTTTCTTGGGCCGATATGCCGATAGGGTTGGACGAAGGACGCTTTACATAATTGACCTGATCTTCTTCATTTTCTTTGGTTTTCTTACTTCTCTGGCAACCAATATAGATGAGTTAATTATTTTCAGACTCCTTCTTGGAATAGGAATTGGCGCAGATTACCCTATTTCTTCCACATACGTGGCGGAGTTTTCTCCTAAACAGATGAGAGGGAAGCTAGTAACGAGAACGTTTATGTTTTGGGGCATTGGCTCCCTAGTTGCAGCGGTTGTTGGGTTTAGCGTTGGAAGATTCGAATTCCTTAATATATTTGGAATGCAGGTTGCAACCTGGAGGATAATGCTAGCGTCTGGCGTTGTACCTGCCGTTGTTGTGCTAATCCTGAGAAGAACTATGCCGGAGTCTCCGAGATGGTTGCTTACAAATAACAGGGGTGAAGATGCCAAGAAGGTGATAAAGGATATAAAGGAGAAATATCAGATAGACTATACCAAGGACCTCTCCAGTGTGGAGCCGGAACGCAGAGGAAGAGTCTCTGAACTATTCGGTAGCACATACAGAAAAAGGACAATGTTTACATGGATCCCCTGGTTCTTCATGGACATAGGCGTTTATGGCGTTGGTATCTCCATTCCACTTATATTGGAAAAGGTAGGCTTCGGTGGGACTACGATTCAGGACAAGGTGCACGCAATCATCGGTACTATGGTACTGGATGTGGTAGTGCTTGCAGGCTTCGTTGTTGCACTCTTCATTATTGAGAGGCTTGGGAGATTGAAGCTTCAGGAAATTGGGTTCCTGGGGATGGCTGCAGCTGCACTTATGTTCACATTAACTTTTGGCCACGGCGTTTATATAATGGTTCTTGTCCTTGCGGCGTATCAGTTCTTCGAAAATGTGGGCCCGAACCTGACGACTTGGATTGTGCCTACTGAAATATTTCCTACAAGATTAAGGGCTACAGCCCAGGGTACTGCATCCGGGTTCAGCAGGCTTGGTGCGGTCTTTGGTACGTTGATGTTCCCAATATTTGAACTCTATTATGGATGGAACAATCTCTTTCTCCTCGTCTTTGTTTTCATGCTTCTTGGTGCGTTGTTCACCTGGTTGCTCGGGACAGAAGCGAAGGGCCTGTCACTCGAAGATTCGTCAATAGTATTCCTAGAATTTTCCAAATATCTCCAAAAAATAGGAGAGAAGGTAAAAGAGGGTGCTATCGAATTAGCTGAAATGACTTCCAAGTACGATAACCTCCATGAAAGAGCAGAGCGCATAAGGAGGATAGAACATGAGGCTGATGGAATCGTCCATGAGATTTACACAAAAGTTAACCACATGAAGAAACCGTTGGAATCAGTCGATGTCGGAAACCTCGCAACAAAGTATGATGACATTCTTGACTTCATCAATGCAGTCGCCAAGAGGATATCTCTGTTCAAGGTGGAGAAAACGCGGTACATGGATGTGTTCAGCGAGATAATACTGGAATCAGTCACTGAAGTCAACAAGGCCCTTAATCTACTTGGAAATTTCAGCAATAACGACATGGCAGACATATTGGCTGAGACAGTGAAGATCAATGAACTTGAAAACAAGGCAGATGACGTCCTTGAGGAATCTTACAAGGAAATATTTGCCATGAATGACGCCATAAAGCTGCTGAAACTGAAGGAGATATATGAGTACCTAGAAACTGTGACGGACAAATGCGAAGACGTTTCTGACATATTCATGGACCTCGTGATTAAGTATAGTTGATTGTCAAGTTTATCTATCAAAAAAATATCTGCAGGCATGGTGGAACTTAGGATCACCGTAACCTTCAAGAAAACGGTCGAGGATTCCGAAGGAAGTTCTGTTCTGAAGGCACTGAGGCTTCTCGGTTATGAGAACGTCACTGATGTGAGAACTGGAAAGGTCTACTTCATAACCCTCTCAAAGGGGAATAGGAAGACTGCAAAAGACTTCTGCGAGAAGTTGCTGGCTAACCCTGTAATCAACGAGTGTGTAGTTGATGAGTGATCCTAATTTTTCGAAGGAAATACCAATAGTAACGATGTCTTCAACTCAGCTCAATGAAGTTTCAAGGGAGATGAACCTGGGGCTATCCACAGATGAGATGTCCAGGATCAAGTCATACTTTGAAAAAGAAGGAAGGAATCCAACTGATGTGGAAATGCAGGCCATTGCACAGGCATGGAGTGAACACTGCAGTTATAAGAGTTCAAAAATTCATCTAAAGAAATACATATTCGGAATCGGAAAGGAGAAGGTCGTTGCTGAGGGAGATGCGGGCCTGGTTGCTCTAGATGACGAAACTGCGATTTCATTCAAAATTGAAAGCCATAACCATCCGTCCGCGATAGAGCCTTACGGGGGAGCTGCTACAGGGGTGGGCGGAATTCTACGGGATATATTGAGCATGGGAGCTCAACCTATAGCGGTCACGGATGTTCTATATTTTGGAACAAAGAGGATAGAAGGATTTCCATCACCAAGATTCATTGAAACTGGGGTAATTTCGGGTATCAGGGACTATGGGAATCGTGTTGGAATTCCCACTGTATCAGGAGGGATCGTTTATTCTGATTTCTTCTCCCCAAACGTCCTTGTCAATGTGGGCTGCGTTGGTGTTGTGAGGAAAGATAGAATCAGGTCATCTGCTATTTCAGAACCTGGAATTCAGCTCATACTAGCGGGAGGTAAGACAGGAAGGGATGGAATACACGGCGTCAACATGGCTTCAGCAGAGATGAAAAAGGGGAAGGAAGACATAACAACAGTGCAGCTAGGGAGTCCTATCATTAAGGAACCACTCATTCACGCCGTTCTGGAGGCTAATGAGAGGGGATTGATATACGCACTAAAGGATCTGGGAGGAGGAGGGCTAAGCAGTGTAGTTGGAGAGATGCTTGAATCTGGAGGCATGGGGGGAATCATACATCTTGATAGTGTTCCACTTAAGGAATCTAGCATGAAACCGTGGGAAATATGGATCTCTGAAAGCCAGGAGAGAATGCTCCTTGCGGTCAGGAGGGAAAATGTGGATAAAGTTCTTGGGATAATGGATGACTGGGATATCACTGCTGCACTGATAGGGGAAAGCCAAAACGGGAAAAGATTGCAAATCTTCTTCAGGGGTAAGAAGGTACTTGATCTCGGGACCGAGTTCATGACCTCCCCGATATTGTATGAAAGACCTTATTCAAAATTAGATAAAAAAGTGGTTCAATTTTTACCAAAGCAGCCTTCCGATTTTAGCAAGCTGCTGCTCAGCATGCTTTCAGATAAGAATATCAGAACAAGGGAATATGCAGTAAGACAGTACGACCATACTGTCAGGGGAAGCACAGTAATCGGCCCTTTCAGCGGCATAGTTGGGAGGGAAGGCCCAACAGATGCATCAGTGATAAGACCTGACTGGAGCAAGAAAACGGGGGTTGCAATCACCCATGGATCAAACCCATTCTATTCTCATGCTGATCCATACCGTGGCGGCATGGCGGCAGTGGATGAAACTGTAAGAAACCTCATCTCGGTTGGCGCCGAGCCACTCGGATTCTCGGACTGCCTAAACGCAGGAAACCCTGAAAAACCTGAAATAATGGGTGAGTTCATTTCAATGCTCCAGGGGCTTCATGATTCTGCATTCTCACTGAATATCCCCTTTGTTTCTGGAAACGTTTCCTTCTACAACGAAACTGGAAGGAAACGAATACCTACGTTCCCGACGATTCTCGGGGTTGGTAAAGTAAAGGACATTGAGAAATCCATTACGCCCGATTTCAAGAAAGTTGGAAGTTCAATATACATGGTAGGGGTCCCTACAACTGACCTAGGAGGATCCCTTTACTTCAGGCATCTGAAGAGGGATGGTGGAAGGGTTCCATACTCCGACCCCCGAGTGCTTAAGAGAAGGGGATGGAATCTTCTTGAGGCGATTGGAGAAAGGGCCGTAAGTGCATTGCACGACGTATCAGATGGTGGGATTGCAATTTCAGTCTCCGAGATGACTGTGGGTTCATCAATTGGAGCGTCTATCGATCTTTCTCCGCTAGGATTAAGGGCCGACTTTGCCCTCTTTTCTGAACCGCAATCTAGCTGGATAGTTGAGGTGCGGAAGGAAAGTGAAGAAAAGTTCCTGGAGATACTAGGGGAGGATGCTGTCCTCATTGGTTACACTCAGGAAAATTCCTTTACAGTAAAGGCTGGGGAAGGGAGGGTTATGGACGTAGGTATTGATAAGATACTCAGCAGATGGAAGAAGGGATACCAATGAACAGGCAAATCAAGGTAGCGGTGCTTACAATGGAGGGAACGAACAACGAGGTAGAGGCATACCTGTCATTCAAGCATTCAGGCACATCACCAGAGATCGTTCACCTTAAGAAGCTTGAGAACAAGAGCAAGAGGTTAGAAGACTACGATATCCTGTTTTTTCCGGGGGGCTTTTCTGGGGGCGACTACGTGAGGGCTGGTGCAATAATGGCAGCTAGACTGAGGTCAACCTTGCTCAAGGACCTGGAGAAGCTGGTTGAAATCGGAAAACCTGTCATGGGTTCTTGCAATGGCTTCCAAGTGCTGGTTGAACTGGGCCTGATACCAAACGTGGGAGGAGAATACGGCATAGAGGCAGCACTTGCGCCGAATATTTCTAACAGGTTTGAGGCTCGAACTGTCTATTTAAAAATCAATAAGGGCAATTGCCTGTTCCTGAGGGATTTCAGCGATGGGGAAGTAGTGAAATTGCCAATAGCGCATTCTGAGGGAAGATTTGTGACAAGGGACTCAGACATACTCAAAGGAATAATAAGTAACGGGATGAATGTTATTTCCTACTCTGACGAGATGGGTAGACTCCAAGGATATCCCTGGAATCCAAACGGCTCAGAGCAAAACATTGCGGGGCTCTGCAATAAGGAGGGGAACGTCCTTGGAATTATGCCACATCCGGAAAGAGTTTTCTACTACGTCACAGAATCGGATTGGACGAGAACGGAGAAGAGGGAAGGAATGGGAAGTCGCTTTTTTTCAAGCGCAGTGAGTTTCGTAAGAGAAAAATTTTAATTGAGCTAGCCATACCCTTTCCAGTGAACAGAAGGTTATTCGCAGTAATTGTCATCATTCTCCTAGCTGCAGTAATAGTAGTTAACGGCCAGAGCTATGCGCAGTCCAGTGCCAATTATCCAACAGTGACTTACCATACCTTTAAAGGTTACACGGTAACTATAATAGCAAGCACCTGGAACAGCACTGTATATCCGGTGATATTTAGCAAGAACTTCTCTACGTACAACTGGAGGGATAGCCCTCTGAGAAACTACATACTATTCGATTATGGAATGACCGGCCTCAACCCTTACGGCGCAGAATTCATAGCTGCAATGGAGGCAACTGGTAACCTGACTGAAAAGAACGTGACCATTGCATTCGAAAAGATTGCCCCCCTAGATGCTACAAACTCGGGCTACACGAATCAGGAGAAGCTCAACGCAGGTGCTCTCCCGGGTTTCTCAAATTCTACACCTACCAGTTTTAATAACCCGAGCGTTAGGTCCCTCTATGGCTGGATATTTGCGGGAGGGGTAGTAGTATCCATTGTCGCCCTATATTTCATCTTCAACAGGAAGAAAGATGAATGAACTGTCTGGAAAGCTCGTCCAGGACCTTTTCAAGAAATACTATTCCACAGTTGATTCATTTGGCATAAAGAGAATAAGCAACAGGGAACTTGCCTTCACGGCTTTTGGCAAGCAGGGTATGGTAAGGCATACATCGTTCCCTGACATGGCTTCACTCGTTGAATACGTGAGAAATAACACCCCATTGCACTTCTATTATTCGAGTGCTTATTATCAGAATCCAGAGGCATCAATGGACAACAAGAAATGGACAGGGGCAGACCTGATATTCGACATAGACGGAGATCACATTGAAGGGGCGGAGACTATGAGTTACTCCGAGATGCTAGAAGCAGTCAAGAGTGAGTTGAATAAGCTCCTGACGCTGCTTACAGACGACTTGAGCATTGACAGGAAAAACCTGGAGGTTGTTTTCTCTGGAAGCAGGGGCTACCACGTCCACGTATATTCCATATTTGAAGGACTTGAATCGCAGGAGAGGAGGGAGATTGTTGATTATATCTCAGGAAGGTGCATTTCCTCTGGTTATAGGCCTATAGTGAAAACGAGATGGGAGGAGAGGATAAACAAGGTGAAGGAAAACCTGGTGCAGATCCTAGATTCTCAGGATAGGAAATGGCGGCAGAAAATTGAGGAGGCAACTGGGGAGATGACAGGCAACCTTGGGAAGAGGGAAATCAAGAAGAGCGACTATGTCGAGAGGAATGCAAGGCAGATAGCAGTAAGGAAATACTCCTCCAGAATAGACGAGCCAGTTACTATAGATATCCACAGACTGATAAGAACACCGGGGAGCCTCCACGGAAAATCAGGCCTGCAAGTCAAGGTGCTGCAATTCGAGAAGCTGGACGAATTCAACCCTTTGAATGATGCGATACCACAAACTTTTCATGATGATTACGAAATTGCTGTAACCAAGAAGATCTCCATCGAGTTTGATGGCGAGAAGAGAGAACTACAGGAGGGGAAGTACGTACTCCCTGCTTATTCTTCACTATTCGCAGTACTGAAGGGGTCTGCGGAATTCGTTGGACCTGCCAAATGAAATATTTAATTAGTTTGTGAATATATCGAGAGCAATGGGAGCCATTAGGCCAACACTTGTAAAAACAGTTGCGAGACAGATATACGACGAATATGAGCAGCACTTGGGGAAAGACTTTGAACGCAATAAGGAGATAGTGGACAAAGTAATACCTGACGCATCGAAAAAGCTTAGGAATCTCGTGGCAGGCTACGTTACTACCTACTGGAAGACAAAGAAGATACCCAGAAAGAGGAAGGAGACTGAAGTAGAAGATTTCTCGATTTAATTAAATCCCCAGTTTCTTCCGAAGTGTAAATATCATCAACACTGACCTATCTTCCTTGACGACATCGTTCATCACGAATTCATTTTCCTCAAGGAGCGTTATAGCTCTTCTGAGTGTAATCCTCCAGCTCCTGGCAAGTTCTATGTCATTGCTTCCCAGGTCATTAGGTACCTCTACGGCTAAAGATTCTCCACGGATCCTGAAGTCCTGCCATGGTCTAGGGAAATCAGTTATTCGGGCGACTATCTCAAAATTTGAGGCCGAAATTTTCTCCCTGTCGAGGAACTTGTGGGCTTCGATTCTGTCAGATTCCACTCCCTGGTTCTCCTTGGAACCCATGATTCCGTAATAATTTATCTTGTAATCGTATGCGTATGCACCAAGCTTGCTCACGTTGAAGAATGTGTTCCTCGCCTTCATCGGATCGAATGTCCACCTTACTTCCGTATACCCCATTTTCCTAGCCTGCTCAAACTGGTGCATCTTTATGTTATAACCCACGTTCTTGTTCCTGTACTCTTGCAGCACACCAGCCATGTGGGAATAGAGATATCTGTATTTTCCGTTTGTTCCGGGAAAGGCCAAGCTGAAGCCTACTATCTTATTCCCGTCCTTTGATATTTCGACGAGGCCTCCGTTAGAATTTATTGCAACCAGAATGGGCAGTGGAACGGGCGGTTCTTCAACCATGCCCCAAATATCCCTTTGAATGCTTTCCACGACCTTGTACTCCTCAACAGACTCTGCCCGCCTTATTTCCATTTTATTGAAAATGCAACCGTCCATAAATTCTTAACTGGCATCATCAGATTTCAGCCTATTCTTTACTGCTATTCCCCTCTTGAATTCAATCATCTCCTCCCTGTTCAGGATAGCCCTGCCATATGACAGAAGGTTATCATCCCTGTCGACAATTATTAAATCGTCGTGTGGGCGGATTGTTATATCTGCATCCTCTACAAATTTTGCAAAAACATTCTTTCCCTGCCTTATGAACTCACTGACTTCCTTGTCAACTACTACCCTGTGTTGAGGGTATGGAAAGTTGGAACGAATCAAGACTGATCCTTTATAAGTTAAACTGAATAGCCCGTCTGACGCCCTGAGCGCAAGGATCTGTTCTCCGTCATAAAGTACGTTCCTGATCTTTCCTGTATTCTTGCTTCTCTGCAGGGATATTTTGTCTCTGTCAAGGAATGAGTAGAGTTTCCTTCCGAATTGATATTCAAAAATTCTGTCAACCTTGTTGATCAGGAACTCCTTCCATTCAGGTTTCTCAAACTTCGTAATGTCCTTTGAGCTTTCGTAATATTCTCCAGGGAAGAGTGATTGTGCAACTGGATATGTTTCATCCAGGAACAGGGATACTGCTCCGAACTGGCTTTGAACTAGAACATCAGGCGAATCAGAGTAATATGAGTAAGGTTTCTTGTCAATCTTGACTCCTCGTTTATTCTCAACTGCCTTGGAAATAAATCTCCTTACATCTGGGCGTTTAAGAGTTTCTTCCCCAGTATAGAAAACTGGATTTCTCCTAGACATAGGCTCAAAACGCTCGATATACTCATAAAAATCATCAAATTTTCTAAGTGCCTCAAGGAGGAGTGGATGCGAATGGGCCCTGTATTCAGCATAGTTCCACATGTTTTCCGACCTGATCTGCTGTCTTATGTTTTCTAATTCTTTAACGGAAACATAGAGATTGTGCATTCCTAGGACGTTAGTCCTCTCATCCTGTGACATGGACAGAAGTTCCTTTGCATTGTACCTGTCGAGATATGGTGAGGGCGGCAGCTCTTCCGCAAAAGAACTTAGGTCCGCTGTGCCAGTTTCAGTCAGAATCCTGCTGTCTCTTGCATATTTGATGTAGGCAGAAGAATCTATCACGTCAACTCCAGCCAGGAAGAGGAGTGGAAAGAACATGGGATGACCAGCTCCAAAAGCATGAATAACAGCAGAAGACTTCAGGTTGCTCTTTGAATTCAGGACGGATTCAATGACAAGGGAGTACATGTATCTCTCCATGAACGGTACGATCCCGCCAATCGGGAAATATTCACTTTCAAGGGAGGCCATCATCCTTGCGCTTTCCTTTCTTAGGTCGGGATAAACTCCGCCTTGTATGGGCAGGGCAACATATTTTCCCGTCTCTGATAAAGCTTCCTTACCTCTCCTGTAGTTCTCTCTTATGTCTTCCCTTATCTTGTCTTCAGAGTGATCCATCTCTGAAAAAATGTCCCTTATGGTTATGATATCTGAATTGATGCTCTCCTGATACCTTACCATCTCAAGGTTAGTTGCATTCAATTCTCCATACATATGCTCCTGAAAGGTTCCAGAATCTGTCATTACGATACCCCTGAAACCTAGAAGATCATGAACATCCTTTCCTTCCTGGAAACCCCCCTTCTTCAGGATGTACGAATTTGTGATAACTCCATTTAATTTCAGCTGTTTAATAACAGAGATCCAAGGGTCTATCCTGAATGGATGAAGGACCGGCAACAGGACAGGGGTCAAAATTTTTTTGTTTTTGATTTCCAGCTCTCCTATCCTTGCAAGTCCATCCCTGTGGAGAATTTGGAACATCTAAGTTTTAAAATTAAAAAATTAATTGTAGGTGGAAAATCACCTACTTCTTTAGGACAATCTCTATCGAGGAAACGTTGCTCTCTCCATCTTCCCTCTGTACTTTTTCTGTAGCAATCTTTATGTCCTGGTACTTCACCTGAGTCTTCATCATCGATTCCATTCGGTTCCTCACGATTTCAGCAACGTCTACCGCTCTTTTTATTGCCATGCCCCTGGCCTTTATTGATACTTCGCTTGCTCCATTTGTAAAGAGCATTATTGTACTAAAAACGTAGTTTTCCGTAGGCTTTTTCCCGATGAATATTGTGTTGTTATCAGCCACGTTCATCACCAGAATTGTCCAAGTATCAAATCATATATAATTCTTTCCTTGTTTACTGATATTGGGACAGATTAACCTGTAGCTATCCCCTTATCTCGATAACTAGGTGGCATCCTTAAATCATTGAAAACTGATTTTGAATCAATAACAAAATTAGAATGAAGGCATAAGATTTAGGATGAAATAACATTCTAGCATAATTAGAATACTCAATAATTCAATTGTGCATATATGAATGGTCTAATTAAAATAAATTATAAATATAACATTGCTCTCATTCCTTATGGCAACGGATAAGAAGTATACGACAGTATCACTGCCTACCCCGCTTTTTGAAAAGATCCAGGAGAAAATCAAAGGAACAGGGTTTACCTCTGTGAGCGATTACGTGACCTTTGTACTAAGAGAGATACTAACACATGGAAGTGAACAAGAGGCTTTCAATGCAGAAGATGAAAAGAAAGTGAAGGACAGGCTCAGGTCTCTTGGCTACCTGGATTAAGCGGTAATTATGAGAGTAGCTGTGATAGGTCTTGACTGTGCGGCACCTGACTTAATATTTAACAAGTTGAAGGGAGATCTTCCTGTCTTATCTAGAATGACGTCAGAGGGTATATCGGGAAAACTTAGAAGCTCAGATCCACCTATAACTGTTCCTGCCTGGATGGTAATGTCCACCGGTAGGTCACCAGGGGAGCTTGGTCTCTACGGATTTAGGTCTAGAATCCCAAATTCTTACAACGGGATTAAAATACCAACTTCATCTGATATTAAATTTGATACAGTCTGGGATATATTAGGCAAGAGGAACAAGAAAAGCATAATTATAGCAGTACCTCCATCATATCCCCCTAAGCCGATACCTGGATTGATGGTCTCTGACTTTTTGACTCCAGGCAAAGACAAGGAATTCACTTATCCTCCAGGCTTAAAGAATGAAATACTTAGGGACTTCCCGGACTACCAGTTTGACGTGAAGTTTAGAAAGCCAGAAAAGAAGCAGATAATTGACGAAATTTACAAGATGACAGACACCAGGTTCAAGATGGCTGAGAAGATGCTGAAGGAAAAGGAATGGGATTTCTTCTTCATGGTAGAGATAGGAATTGACAGGATTCATCATGCATTCTGGAGATACATAGATCAAGAGAGCCATTTATATGAGGATGACAAGGAAATGAGAGGGAAGTTCATCTCTTACTTCAAGATGGTAGACACACATATTGGAAAAATGTTGGATGAATTTGACGAAGACACTGTCGTACTCGTTGTTTCGGATCATGGTGCAAAACATATGAAGGGTGCATTTGCGATCAATCAATGGCTCATTAAGGAGGGATATCTCAAACTGAAATCCCCCATAAAAAAAGCTGGAGTATCCCTGGAAGACCTTGATGTCGATTGGGCTCACACAAAGGCCTGGGCATGGGGAGGATATTATGCAAGGGTCTTCCTTAATATCAAGGGCAGGGAACCAGAAGGACTAATAGAAAAGGGAAATGTAAGGTCTGAACTTGAAACGCTAAAGGAAAAACTTAAGTCAATAAAGGGTCCCCATGGGGAGCAGTGGAACACTAAAGTGTTTGAACCTGAGGAAGTATATCCAGTTGTTAACGGAGACAGGTCTGACCTATTCGTATACTTGGATGATCTAAGCTGGAGAACAGCTGGAACGCTTGGGTATGATACAGATTACCTTCTCGAGAATGATACAGGGCCGGATGATGCAGTTCACGACTATGACGGAATCTACATAATGTACAGAAAAAACAAGAAAATTGGCAAAGTAATTGATTCCAACATATACCGCATAGCACCTACAATTCTCGAGCTTTATAGGGTAAGGAAGAAGTACGGCATTAAAGGGGAGCCATTGGAGGGGACCGAGTATGTCGAGTGAACCTGGCTACGTGCTTTGGTTTACAGGTCCCCCGGGAGCAGGCAAAACAACTCTTGCGGAACGACTTAAGGTAATTCTTAATGAAAAAGGATCAAGGGTGGAAATACTGGATGGTGATGAGATAAGAAAAGGACTTTCAAAAGACCTTGGCTTCTCGAAGGAAGATAGGGAGAAACATAATGAGAGAGTCATTTTCGTGGCAAAACTTCTATCGAGGAACGGTGTTGTCACATTAGTCCCACTAATTTCCCCATACAGGGAGGTCAGACAGAAGGCAAGAAGCGAAATTCCGAACTTCATTGAAATCTATGTTCGCTGCCCCCTAGATGTACTCATCAAGAGGGACCCGAAAGGTCTTTACAAGAAGGCACTTGCTGGAGAGATCACGAACCTGACAGGCCTACAGGACCCTTACGAAGAGCCTCTGTCACCAGAAATTACCTTAGATACCAACAAACAGACAGTCGATGAAAGCGTGAACACGATCCTGGAATATCTCAAATTCAGGGGTTACTACAAAGGTTAGCAAAAGTTGTCTACTTTCAACTGAGAACTTCTGAAATTGAGGGGCAACCGTAAGCTAGCCTCATAGCCAAAAAAACAGTCTATATTACCTTCCCCCCTGTGGCCTTCCTTATCCTATTCATTATTGCTAGACCTATGCCCCTTTCGTCGAATCCTTCTATTATCCCCCTGGTATATTTACTTCTGTCAAGTTCCCTGAAAGAAGGGAATAGATTTCTGGCAACCTCATAAAGGTCTCCTCTTGATCCCAGTATAACGGAATCAGAATTCACCTTCTTTGCGAGTTCAGAGCTTCCTATGAACAAGACATTTCCAGATTTGCACTCCTCTATGATCCTCTCCTCATCCATGCCCAGGACAAGTTCCTTCTCAGGAGCATAATGCCTGTACTTCATACCAGGCGAAACTGGAGCATCTGGTACATCACTAGAGATTGACACTTTAATGTTGAAAATTTTCTTGATATCCTCGGCCGAGAAGGCCCCAGGCCTAAGGATAACAGCTTCGTCCTTCCTGAAAATGATGACAGTTGACTCTACTCCGAATGACGCCGGACCTCCATCTAGAATCATATCCACCTTCTTCCCTAGGTCTTCCACTACCTCTGATGCATAAACAGGGCTCGGACGACCAGACTTATTTGCACTAGGGGCAGCAATTGGATATCCACTCCTTCTAATCAACTCCTGAGGAACCCTGTGTGCAGGCATCCTGACAGCAACACTGTCCAGGCCTGCAGTTGGAACTGAGCCAACATTCTTCTTATCCAGAACTACTGTAAGCGGTCCAGGCCAGACTATCTCAAAGGCCTCCCTGATTTTTCCCGGGAGACCCTGCGACACAAAGTCAAGCTGCTCAAAGTCGCTAATGTGAACAATTATGGGATTATCCTGCTGCCTCCCCTTGATCCTGAATATTTTCCTGCAAGCCTCATCATCAAGTGCATTAGCACCAAGTCCATAGACAGTTTCTGTTGGGAATGCTACCGTCCCTCTGCCTGCAATTATAGCAGCTGCTTCATCCATCACCTTTATGTCTGGATTGACTGGATCGACCTTTCGAACGTTTTCCACTGGACCATCATGTGAAGCGATGTTATAAAAATAAGGCTAAAAGTGAGCCCCCTTCTTTATGAATGACCTGAGAAATAGATACGAGACCAGTGCATCGATGGCTATTGTCAAAGTATACCCTCTGATGTAATAAGAGGCGCTGAATCCTATGATGTATTTTGCAAACGCGAACGCGAGCGCATTTAGTACTATGATCGGCAGGCCGATTATGAATGTCTTCATGAACACCCATCTCCCCCCTATTCCTTCCTGTGAGAGCGTATAGACCTCATTAGGGATGGCATTTACAAGGTATGTACCACCTGCAAATAGCACCGCAGTCAGTATAATGGCGAAGAAAGGGTAATTGAACAACATGTACGAAACCATTCCCTTGTTTACAATGCCCACTATTGCAGTTATGGCGCCGTAATATACCAGACCGATGGTAAATATGCTGAGGAGTTTTGAGAAAAAGAACTGTCTCCTTGTAATCGGTAGTGCAGAGAGATGCCAGGCAGCCTTTCCCTCAAGGCCAATCATTAGAACGAAATCAATGAGGAAGACCAGAGAAATGTAGGGTATGTAAAAAACGGACTCCAAAGTTCCAGAAGAGACGGTTAGCAGGGTGGGAATGATTGGAATTATGAATGTCACAGGTACTACCATGATCATGATAGCACCCCTCCTCCTGAGTATCACCTTGAAATCCTTGTCCATAAGTGACCTTACAGGTTTCCTTATCCTGAGGGCTACGTTCTTTTTCGCACCCTCTGTTACATCTGCGAATGTTTCCATCCTTTCGGTGAAACTCCTTTTCTGAACATATAGATATGAAGGATAGACTACCGCAAATACAAGGGCGAACGATGCGAACGGATACACAGAGAGGGAAGAAATGTACTGCGAAGCAACAGGTACAAAGTAATAGAGGAATTGCGGTATTTTGACGAAACCCTGAAAAGACGGGTTAGCGGCAATCTCAATCGCTAGGATAAATATGACAAAAATTACCACCTGGAAAACCTGGCCAAGGTAAAGTCTCTTTGTTCTCCTGTTCGTGTTTGTTTTGACAAATGTGACACCCAGCAGGAGAGACACGAGTCTCGCGACGTAGATGAAAAGGACTGTAAAGAGGGAAAAAACCACTAACGGAAGAGGGCTTCTCATTTCAAGTGATATCACAATGCCGGCAGGTATAGTGACAAAGGGTAGGTAGAGCTCGTTATACAGAAACAGGGAGAATGGGACAACCCTTTTCTCCACTTTCAATGGAAGCTGTGAAAGAGGGGTAAGAAGTTTCATGTCCCAGACACCCCTGTAAAACTGGGTATCGCTCATTATTGCAAGTATAAGAAGGAGGAGAAACAGGATGAAGCTGTTATTGGATGCATTTGATTCTGTCGAAATTGCTCCGAATGAGATGGATATTATTGCATAGATTATTGTGTTTACATATAGTGACGACCTGACTGTATTTGTCAGGTACTTCTTTGAGCTTGCTATAGACTGCTTGTCCGTTTTCTGGAACCTGGGGGTGTTTTTCAGGTACTGGTACTTGAGTTCAGTGTTCAAAACCTTTGCAAGGAACAGGTCATTCCGAAAGCTCATCTAGAACCTCGCTTAACACCCTCCTCTTCCTCCTGCCCAGCTCAATTGCCGATGTATCTATAACTGCTGTTCCAGAATCTTCTTTGAATTTCTCAAGTAATAGAACGTCCCTTCCATCCGGGTCAATCACCCTGCTCCCTCCCCAGAAGACCTGATTTCTCTGGAGACCTGCAGTATTCACGTATGCCACATACGCCTGTGATTCTATTGCCCTCGCAGGAAGCATCTTTTCGAAAAATGGGTATGAGGTGAATGGGGATGCAGAAATATTGACAAGAACATCTATTCCCTTCTCGACCGAATCTGAAAAGAAGAGATCATAGCATATCTCTATTCCAACCCTTAGACCCTTGAATTCGACAATTAGAGGTTGCCTACCGCGCTGGAAGTATCTCATCTCCTCAAAGGGACCAAAATTCGGAAGGTGCCTTTTCCTGTATATCTTCACCGAATCAGCTGTTACGACGAAGGCGGTGTTATAGAGATACCCTTCCTTTAGCGGAGCACCGAAGATAAGCATCCTTCCACCGATCCTCTTCTGTAAGGTACGAACAAAATCCTGGTTGACATAGAAGAGGTTTATTTCATCCCTTAGGAGATATCCGGAGTAGAACATTTCAGGGAATATTGCTATGTCAAATTTCTCGTGCAGCGTATCATTTATTATCTTTTCATTTGCCTCCACTCCGTTCACCGGGGTTAATCTGTTTTAAAAGGACTTCTAGGAATGCCATTTGAAATGTAATTAAAACAGCCAATATGTATTTTCCTTAATTCGAAGTGCCTGAAAAATGTCCGATATAAGGGGGAAAAATAGATAAAAAAGATTAATGCGGCTTTGAGACCTGTGTCTCTAATGGATCAACCTCTATATCTATAGTAAGGACCTCCTCGTGTTAGCACTTCATCCAACGTTTCTTCTATGATACGATCAAATGAATCGCTGTACTTCCCATAGATTGTGTCGTAAAGCTTTAACTGACTGTCGATAGTTGAATCCATATCCTCCTTGATCCTCTTGTTGATTTCCGCTATTGACTCAAACTCATTGTTGTCGTATATTTCGAGATGATCTGTCTCTTTCCTAAGCTGGGCAATTGCCAGATCTGCTACTTCTTTCCTCTTATCCTCAAATTCGAATGGCCTCACCGCAAATATCTTGAAGGGCGTGTTCTCCATCTTAAGGAGCTTCACAATTTCAATCACACCGCCTGACCCAGTTCCACCGCCAAGAGTTGTAACAACAAGTACCAGGTCCGCTCTTCTAAGTACCTGGACGTCTATCATTGCAGAATCTTCCTTGAATGCCTTTTTTGCGACTTCTACATACCCTCCAGAATCCCTGTTGTCCAGAATGTAATCTGCACCAACATTTACTGATGTAACGTCACTACGCTTTGCATTTGAAAGAGTATCAGTATTAAGGCAGTACAAGTTAACCTCCCTTCTCTTGTTGCTCAATTCAGATACTATATTGCAACCCCCTCCACCAATGCCTACGCACACTATGGAAGGTTCTAGAAATTTTCTATCACTTTTAAGGCCGCTTTTCACTTTGTATAATAGACCAGATCTCTTTTCATCTATCACTTTTTTCACCCTTCTGTCGTTCCTCACCTTTTTCTTCGAATTGAAGATCTTCGAAATTCAAAAGGTTCCTGTCGTCAAGGTATCCCCTGACAAGCTTGTTAAGCCACATGGGCAGGAAGTGCTCTTCATTGACCTTCCTTATGATGAATTCTATAGCATCATACCTATCTTTGAAGAGACCCTTCATGACCATCTGATCCAAAGTGTTTAGAGTCGCTTTCGAAAGTTTCATCTCAGAAGTCTCGACAGGTGCTTGTTGTGTCTGGGGATGCTGAATATACGCATAGACTGCAGCTCGTATCAATTCAGACTTTGTCTTGAATCGCAGTGATGTGCTGAGAAAGTCATTGATTTCATCATCCTCCTGTGGTGTCAGACGAAGGGCAATTCTCCTGGTACTACTAGAATCCACTTTGAATCAATCCTCTTGAGTATGACATAAACATAACTGTATTTAAACATTTCTAATCATGGCGTACAACCAATTTAGTAGTTACCTAAAATAAATCTAATCAAAATAAAATAAATTTTGGCTCTAATATGGGATATTTATAACAAATGAGATTTATAGCTTAGCGGAATTGTTCGACGCACTCTTTTCCTAATGTCATACAGGAGTTGTCATCTGACATGACTATGTTTGTCAAATGTCAAATGTTGTCATTCATTATGCGAAATTTCTGACACTTGTAAAAATTCTTTAAGCAGGTTCCAATCTCTTTGAGTGGAAGAAAGAGATTATTCTGAGATGCTCAAGAAGGTCAAGTCCTCTGTACAGAAAAGGGAGGAAAAGAAGAGATTCCAGATTCCGAAGCCAGAAATTATCACAGAGGGAAAACTGACGATAATTAAAAATTTCAAGGAAATTGTCGATGTGATTAACAGGGATGAGTCTCACGTTTACAAGTTCCTTATCAAACAGTTTGGTCTGTCAGGGGACATTTCAGATGGCAGGCTCATATTCAAGGGAAAACCTCCAGAGGGGAGTATCGAGAAAGCTTTCCAGGAATATCTGAGAACGTACGTGCAGTGCTATGAATGCGGTAATTACGACACTGAGATGATAAGGGAGTTCAGGAATGAAGTTATACGGTGTAAGGCGTGTGGGGCGGAGAGGCCACTTCATGCCCATAAAGAGATAAAATATTCAGAAGAGAAGATTGAAGAAAGGAAGACATACGAACTTGAGGTCACTGACCTAAACAGGGACGGGGACGGAATATCAATAAAGGGAGACATAACGGTGATAATTCCTGGAGCTAAGAAGGGACAGAAGGTGACGGTCAGAATAGACAGAATCAGGAAGAACTACGCCCTAGGCATATTGGTGAAAAAGAATTGATAATACTGGACACAAACGCCCTTATTTACTCGATAAAGGAAAAGATCCCACTTGAGAAATTCATAAGTGAGGAGATAGGGATCCCCACTTCTGCAATAATGGAACTTAAGAAATTGTCGGTTAAGAATTCAGATGCAAGGCTAGCGCTGGAGACCACAGGCAGGTACAAGATACTTGAAGTAGAATCAAGTGGCGATAGGGGAATAATAGAAGCAGCAATGAAATACGGCGGAACTGTTATAACTAACGACAGGGCGCTGACGACCACCTTAAGGAAATTGAATTTCAGGGTCACATCAGTCTCGAGGGGTGGAGTGAGAAAGATATGAAGCCCGTGTTACTTGATTTCCTTAAGACTATAGCTCTCAATCACAGAGGGGGAAAGAGGATTCTCAACACTTCTGATATTGCGGGGGAACTGGGTATTTCCCAGCAATCAGTATCAAGATACCTGATTACACTTGAAAGAGAGGGTTACATTATCAGAAGAAGGGTGGCGCGTGGTGAAGAGGTTACGCTTACTGAGAAAACTTTTGATGAACTAAAGGATCAGCTTAACACCATACGTTATATTTTGAGCGAATCTAATGACATCGTAGTGGAAGGAACGCTTTTCACTGGACTGGGAGAAGGGTCTTATTACATCTCCAGGGACGGTTACGTCAGCAAGATCAAGGAGTACCTCAATTTTGAGCCATTCCCTGGGACACTTAATCTACGATTCACAGAAGAATATTCCACTTTCAGCACAATTATCAACAACATACCTGGGTTCGACGTGGAACCATTTGAGCAGGATGGGAGGAAGTTCGGTGCAATAAAACTCCTAAAGGCCCATATGTTCGACGCACCAGTAGGCGTAGTACTGCCGGAAAGGACACATTATGACAGGGTGCTTGAGGTAATTTCTCCAAGCAATCTAAGATTGAAATATGGACTGAAAGATGGCGACAAGATAGAGATCACCATCCACAAGGAGGGATAAGGCCGTCTTACCTAGAGGATATTCTCAACGATCTCTTCCGTTTCCATCTCCCTTTCACAATAGTGGCACTTTATCGTAAGCGGTTCTTTTGAAATAAGTGTAAAAGACGGGATTATGCTCCCTTCCATGTTAGAAACACACTTTAGGTTGCTGCATTTGAGTATTCCTGTTATAATGTCAGGAAGCTTGACTACGAATTTCTTGATAACGCCATAGTCCTCAACTATTGTGATCGTTGCGCCATCAGCTATGAGCGCAATCTTATTGAGTTCCGATGAATCCAGTATCCTGTCTTCTATCTTCACAACGTCCTTCAATCCCATCTTCTTGCTCTTGACATGGATAGCAATGCTAACGGTCACGCCTGGATCGCTTGAGATCTTCAGTATCTTGAGCACCTTGAATGCCCTTCCGACTGGGATGTGGTCTATCACGGTTCCACGTCTAATTTTCTCGACCTTGAGCATCTTCTCTTCTGTCATCTACTCACCCCTCAGTATAAGATCAAGAATTGCCATCCTGACTGGCACACCGTAGGATGCCTGTTTGAAGTATCTGGCCTGAGGTAGATGGTCTATCTCCGGCGGTATCTCATCGACTCTCGGCAACGGATGCATTATGATCAGGTTCTTTTTACCCCTCGATATGAGAGAAGGCCTTATTACGTATATTCCTGCAACTTTCTTGTATTCCTCGATGTCAGGGAACCTCTCCTTCTGGATTCTTGTGACGTACAGAACGTCCAGTTCCTCGATCACGTCCTCCAAATTCTTAGTCTCCCTTACAGGAACCCTCTTTTCAATGTCTTTCTTTATGTGCTTTGGAATCTTCAATTCCTCCGGTGAAATGAAGTAAAGGGAGACGTCGAACATCGAGAGTGCTTTGCTGAGTGAATGCACCGTTCGACCGTATTTCAAATCGCCCACGAAACCTATGCTTTTTCCATTCACGGGACCTGATTCCTTCCATACTGTAAAAATGTCCAGCAGTGCCTGGGTTGGATGTTGCCCAGCACCGTCTCCCGCATTTATGACTGGAACGTCTGCGAACTCTGACGCAAGCCTGGCAGCACCTTCAGCAGGGTGCCTCAGCACAATTGCGTCTGAATAACTGTTGACTATCCTTATGGTGTCTGAGAGCGTCTCGCCCTTAGCTACAGAACTCCCCTCAAGAGATCCGAACCCAAGCACCCTTGCGCCCATCCTCATAGCTGCTGACTCAAAGCTCAGCCTAGTTCTAGTACTAGGTTCGTAGAAAAGAGTAGCAACTATCTTGCCGGAAAGTGGTCTTTCGGGGTGGCCTGAACTTGCATATTGGACCATCTTGTTCGCTTTGTCAATTATCTCCATTATCTCGTCAACGCTGAAGTCGCCAATAGAAACGATGTCACGATTTAACCACATCATTTATTGAACAACGCGCGTAATAAATATTTATCCTTGACGCATTCAGACCCATGAGACAAATCATTCTTCATGGCGGGGTCGGGAGCAGTAATGAGCTGAGCGGTTTGCTTGACAAGTACGCATCCTATGCAATCAACTACGAGGATCCCCTTGATGCTGTGGTAGCAGCAGTAAAATACATGGAAGACGACCTAAACTTCAATGCAGGCACAGGTTCAGTAATGAGGCTAGATGGAAGCATCCAGATGGACGCTGCTGTGATGATAGAAGGTAATTTCGGATCTGTTATAAACATAGAATTCGTTAAGAATCCCGTCCAGGTAGCGAGGGAGGTTATGGAGAGCAGCCCCCATGTGATTCTATGCGCGGACGGTGCAACAAAGTTTGCAAGGGAGAAGGGTCATCCCATGTACGATCCTACGACAGATAAAGCAAGGAAGAGGTTGGAAGAGGCAAAAGCAGAAGCTAAAAAGGACCCCAGGTTCCTCTACCAAGAAGCAAGGTCTGTGGACACAGTCGGCGCTGTTGCAAACTTCAACGGAAAGATTGCAGCAGCACTATCGACTGGTGGTTCCAGCCCTATGATGAGGGGGAGGGTGGGAGATACCCCCATTCCCGGCTCTGGGATTCTGGTGAAGAATGGCTTTGGCATTGCAGCAACTGGAGTAGGAGAGGAGATAATCAGGAGACAGTTATCATATGACCTCTACTGTAACAGGGACAATCTTGAGAAAGAGTGGGAATCAATTGCAGGCCATTCCAAATATTCCCTTGGTGCCGTTGGGTTCAACGGGGAAAAATCGTTTGTACTTGCTAACAAGTCCATGGCGCATGGGTATGCAAGGAATGACCACTGACATCTTTTCTTATCTAAGATGGGTTTCGTGATATGGGGAGTATAACTTGCCCTTGCAGCATCACATATAAATATCGAAATAATTTGTCAAAGTGGTAGTTAGTATGCCTGACAACGAAACATTTCAAGACACCGACGCAGAGTTAATAGAAGTTTTGAAAAGCTTGAAAACAAGCATCAAAATTTTTGGCTGCGGAGGATCAGGATCAAACACCATCAGCAGGATAATGGAGGAGGGAATACAAGGCGCAGACATAATAGCAGCAAATACGGATGCGCAGCATCTGCTCCTCACCCAGGCCTCCAAAAAGATCTTACTTGGGAAGAGGACAACTAGGGGGCTCGGCGCCGGAGCCATACCACAGATAGGTGAGATGTCTGCAAGGGAGGCAGAAATAGACATAAACGAAGCGGTAGAAGGAGCAGATATAGTATTCATTACAGCAGGCATGGGAGGGGGAACGGGAACAGGCTCAGCACCAGTTGTCGCAGAAGTGGCAAAGAATGCCGGTGCCCTGGTAATTTCAGTCGTAACCACTCCATTCTCGTCAGAGGGTACTATGAGGAAGGAGAATGCCCTGTGGGGACTTGAAAAACTGAAGGAGAAATCGGATACGATTGTAATCATACCCAACGATAAACTTCTGGAGATAGTCCCAAGATTGCCGCTAAATGAGGCCTTCAGGTTCGCGGACGAGATACTTATGAAATCCATAAAGGGATTGACTGAACTTGTCACCAAGCCTGGACTGGTAAATCTTGATTTCAATGATTTGAAGACTGTTATGAAGGACGGAGGAACAGCCATGATAGGTATGGGACAATCAGGTTCACAGGAAAGAGCCTTGGAGGCAGCAAAGAAGGCGCTAAGCTCTCCACTGCTGGATCTTGAAATATCAACTGCAACGTCAGCCATAGTCTCCGTTACGGGCAGTTCAAACATGTCAGTTGAAGAGGCGCACACAGTTCTCGATGAGATTAAGAAGAGGATAAACCCCAATGCGAGAATCATATGGGGCGCAAGGATCGATGAGACTATGAAAAATGATATAAAGGTATTAGCCATATTGGTAGGAGCCAAAAACAAGTACGTTTAGAGGTAGCCATATATGGTTGAGATGGATGATAGGATAGAGGATCTAGAGGATTCTATTACAGAACGAGTAAAGAAGATAGGTAGAGGAAAGTATTCCAGAATTCTCAAAATGGCAAAAAAGCCAACCAGGGATGAATTCGGGAAATCTTCGCTGATAACGGGGATTGGAATCATAATTATAGGGGGGGTTGGGTTCATCATCTACCTCCTTATGAACGTTCTTTTCAAGGTGCCGTAGATGGTCAAATGGAGCTGTGACGGCAAGGATTCGGAAGTTGGCACCAACAAGAAAGTACCATTCAACCTGGTCATAGAAAACGAAGAAGGCGTGGAGAAGGAGGGGTCCTTAGAGCTCTCACTAGATATCCACGAACAGAAGGAAGAAATAGAATGGTTCCTGATAGAGGAACAGAAGAGGGGCAAACAGGTAGCTATATCCCCTAAGAACCAGGACCTGCTGAAGATACAATACAAGCTGAAGCCCAAGTCAAATGAGGTCCATTCACTATCTGTCGAGACTCCAAAGGGAGGGGAAATAGGGGACTACGCAACAGTAATACTGAAATCAGATGGAAATTCAAGCAATCTCTTCTCCATTAAGGTGAAACAGACAATAATTGTCGTCAAGACGACAATTGGACAGGAGATTAAGATCGCAAGAGACATTGGCCTGAAGGCAAAAATAGAGAAACAGGAGTACATATTCTCGATACTCGTTCCTCCAGACGTAAAAGGTTATATTTTTATTGAAACGCTCTACCCGGACAGGACCATGGGACTGCTCCGGACGGTGCGAGGTGCAAGGAACATGATAGCTGGAGAAGTTCAGCTATCTGAGATAGAGAATTACCTGGTATCCAAGCCAGCAGTAGAGTCCCTTGGAGTTGGCAATTTCGTAGAGGTGACTGAAGGACCATTCAAGGGTGAGAAGGCAAGGATTACTCATGTAGACAGTCAGAAGGATGAAATAACACTTGAACTTCAGAATGCAATCGTACCAATTCCGCTCACTGTGAAAGCTGATTCTGTAAAATTGTTGGAGAAAGAGGTGTAAAGAATGCCGCAAGAAATATCTGTAATGGTTGAGGGTGGAAAGGCAACTGCCGGACCGCCACTAGGACCTGCACTTGGACCGATGGGTGTAAACATTGGCCTAGTGCTGAAGGAAATAAACGACAAGACAAAATTGTTCTCTGGTATGCAGGTACCCGTAAAGGTTATAGTGGACCCGGAAACAAAGAAATTTGAAATATCCGTTGGAAAACCCCCAGTATCTGCACTCCTGAAAAAGGAGCTTGGAATTGAGACTGCTACCGGTGCCTCAAAGACAAAAACATCGGGGGACCTCAAGGTAAGTCAGATAAAGAAGGTGGCAGAGATGAAGATAGACAACATGACAGCGAGTTCCATAAAGTCAGCTGTAATGGAAGTGCTGGGAACCTGCGTGTCGATGGGCATTACAGTTGATGGCAAGGATCCAAGGGAGATACAAAAACTTATTAAAGACGGGTCAATCGCCATCTAGAGTAGAAGAGCCCTGCGCTCGCGAGACTACTCTGGTGTATACTAATGGAAAGCGAAACTTTAAAGAAGAGTCTAGAGGAGGCAATAAATAAGTCTCCAAAGAGGAATTTTGGGGAGACAATAGATATTGCGATAAACCTCAAGGATGTTGATTTGTCAAATCCAAAGAACAGAATCAACGAGGAGATAGTACTCCCTAATGGAAGGGGGAGAAAGGTAAAGATCGGATTGATTTCAGGAAACGAAATGGCATCTAAGGCAAAGGGTTCTGTTGATAAATTCATATCCGCTGAAGAACTTGACAAGATGAGCGACAACAAGAGAGCGACTAAAAAAATGGTCAACGAGACAGATTTTTTCCTTGCAGAGATAGCTCTGATGCCCAGGGTTGGTAAGATACTGGGTGGTATTATGGGACCAAGAGGAAAGATGCCTAGGCCAATTCCAGCTACAGTAGATCCCGTTCCCATAATAAATAACCTGAGAAGGACAGTCAAGGCGAGGAGCAAAGAGAAGCCAGTAGTTCATGTGCCCATAGGCACCAAGGACATGGAAGTAGACAAAATAGTCGAGAATGGACTGGAAGTAATAAAGAGGATAGAGTCCAAGCTAGAGAAGGGTGAGGACAACATCAGGACAGTATATGTGAAAACTACGATGGGTCCTGCAGTAAAGGTTGAGGTGAAGTAAATGAAGGAAAACAGGTTCTCTGAATCCAAGGACCAGGCAATAAAGTCCCTTTCAGAGGACATAAGGAACTCGAAGTCAATAGCACTTGTTGGTATCGAGCGAGTACCCGGTAAGCAGTTCCAAGAGATAAGAAGGGCACTGAGGGGAAAAGCGAAGATAAAGGTGGTAAAGAAAACATTCCTCAAGAGAGCTTTTGAAGAGATGAACATTGAAGCAATAAGGGGGATGGAAAACTACATGGACGGACCTGTTGCAGCAATATTCTCAAAAGAGAACCCATTCAAACTTTTCAGGGAGATCGAAAGCAGCAGGACGAGGGCTCCTGCGAAGGGAGGAGAGACTGCACCTGAGGACATTGTCCTTGAAGCAAAACCAACCAGTCTCAAGCCGGGACCAGTCGTCGGAGAACTGCAAAAAGCAGGGATACCAGCGTCTATAGACCAGGGGAAAGTTGTCATAAGGAAGGAGACTGTTCTTGTTAAGAAGGGGGAGAAAATTTCTAAGGAAAAAGCCATTGCAATGGCAAAACTTGAAATAATGCCCCTTGAGATAGGTCTGGATTTCAGGGCTGCCTATGAGGAAGGCATAGTCTTCGAGAAGAGCGTGCTTGGATCATCAACCCAAGACTTCGTAAACAAACTTGTGGCAGGTCACTCAATGGCCATAGGCCTGTCGTTACACATCAACTACTACAACAGAGAAACAGCACCTATTTTCATATCAAATGCCTACAAGAATGCGATTGCTGTCAGCTTGGCTGCTTCATATCCGACGAAGGAGAATATCAAAATGCTCCTTGCAAAAGGCAACTCCATTGCAAAGTCTCTGGAAGGCAAGGTTCCAAGGGGTGCATAGAAAATGTTTAAGACGCTTAGTTTATTATCTTGGAGTAATTAGGGGTGAAAAGTATGGAATACATATACAGCGCACTGATACTGAACTCTGTCGGAAAACCGATCACCGAAGATGGTATTACACAGATACTCAAGGCAGCTGGAGTCACACCTGACCCTGCTAGAGTAAAGAGTCTTGTTGCTTCCCTGGAGGGAGTCAACATAGAAGAGGCAATAAAATCATCCATGGTGGCCGCGCAGCCGGTAGCGCAGGCAGAGCCTCAGAAGAAGGAAGAAAAGAAGGAAGAGAAGAAAGAGGAAAAGAAGGACGAAAAGAGCGAAGAAGAAGCAGTCGCTGGACTCGGTGCTTTGTTCGGGTAGATATCTGAATGAGCCCGAGATCGTTTATTCTATTTCTTCTATTTTATATCGTACCCTTGGGTATATTCGGGTACGGCATTTATTCCAATCAGATACTTCTTGACCTTATCGGTATAATGTGGCTAATATCCGCATTTATTCTTAACTTAATGAAAGATTGACTTTAGACGATAAAATTTTAAGAAAACGGCATAGAAGGATTCTTTTTATTTTCTTCAGATCGTCTTGTTACAAATACGACTATCCCGACCAATGCAGGGACTACTGCCAAGCCCCAGATGTCAAACGGACTGACGAGGTATGAGAGCAGGAAAGAACCGTAGCTTGGTCCCATACCTCTCCCAAGGGACATGAAGAAGTTGTAAACGCCCATGTGGGCTCCGAGCGACTTTCCATTTGCTATCTTTGAAACCATCGCACTTCCCGTCGGGGTAACAGAATTCTCCCCCATCGTCACAATGAGCATGGATACCATGAACTGCCAGAGACTATGGTCTAAGGCCATAGAGAAATATCCAATGATATACAACACGGAACCAATGATCATACCGTTCCATAAGCCGATCCTCCTGACCAACCGGTATATGGGCAACTGGAATGCTGCGACGGAAATGCCGTTTACGAAATAGATAAGGCCTATAGCACTGGTACTGAGGCCTACAAAATTGTTTGCATAGATTGATAGTGTAACAGAAAACTGGGAAACAACAACGAAAAGGAAAACAACCCCTATTCCGAATAGGTACAGTTCCTTGTTCACCTTGTGGAACGAAAATCTCTCAATTTCCTTCCCTTCCACCTTCATTTCCCTTAGGAAGAAGTACAACGGGAATGTGCCTATTGCAGTGAGTGCTGCAACGAAGTATATGTACGGATAGCCCAATGTACCAGCTATCACGCCCGCCAAAGCTGGGCCAAACGCCCAGCCCAGGTTCGAGGCTACCCTCATGTACGAGAAGCCTGCAAGAGGCACGTCGCTGCTAATGGATAACAGCGCACTCAACGAAGGCATTATCAGGCTTCCCACTGCCTGATTGACGATGAACAATAAGACAAATACCATTGGGATTGGGAAGAACAGGGCGCTTGAAAAGAGAAGGAGCAAGGTAAGGATATAGGTAAATGCGAAGATAAGTATAATTCTCTTGAAACCATATTTGTCACCAAGGTGACCAGCATATATCTGGACGAACCCCCCAAAGATGGCGTTGATTGCAAAAATCAATCCGATCAGTAGCAAGGATATCTGGAGTTCGTTCTTCATGAATAGCGGGGTGAAGCTCCAGACTCCACCTGTTCCAAAGGTCCTTATGGAAGACCCGATGGAGATTATAATAACGTTCCTTCTGTCCGTACTATTTTACTCCCTTTCTAAATGAGTGGTCTACCGTCCATGTCATCTGGTATATCGCAGCCAAACAACTTCAAGATTGTAGGTGCTAGATCATATATGCTAGCATCCATCTGTTTTGGCTCTATTCCGGGGCCTACCATCCCAAATATTCCTCTTATACGGTGATGTCCTACCTGTCTGGTCCTAAATCCCATCTTCTTTTCTGGTATATCCGATGCCCACATGTAACCGGATAACTGATATCTTTGATGGTAAATATCGTTCGTGATGGCGACACGCATCCGGAGCATCTGAAATATGTGGTCCCCAGTAAATTTCTGTCCCTGCCAATACCTTATTATAAAGCGGCCTACCGCTCTTGGACTTAATAGCTTTCAACTTTTTACCAAGTTCTTCCAATATTTCCTCCTTTTCCTCATAAAACATTGGATTAATGTAGAATAGACCTTCATCCAAGGCAATCACCTTAGATTTCTTCCAGTTTATAAGTTGGTCCAATGATGATGTTTCCATGTCGCTGTCAAATTGTTGGACCCTCTTGACTATTTTCTCCTGAAGATTGTTTGGCAGGTTTCTAGCCACCTTGTAGAGCCCTGTCTTTTTTCCTATGCTAACAATTGCCTCCCTGGATAATATTGGGCTTTTCCTATCATTCTTAACTAGCAACCCCTCCTTTGCCAGGTATTCATTTGCATAGAACTCATCCTCTATTGGACCGTTACCGTGGTCACTCATTAGTATAGTGATGCCATCCTTATTCTTCTCTAGAATCCTCATTATTCCAGCGTCATTTGCCTGAAAGTTCCTGAACATTATTCTCTCAAGGTTCCACAAGAAGTGAAAACGTGGTTCGTTCATCACAACGCTGATATGGACCAGATTCAGGGTCCCACAACCTTTCTGCCATGTCAAACCTTGATTTGATATCTTTCTCAATCCCGCTCATTGTCACTTCCGGGTCTTCATCCTTTGTGAACAGGTGAATTGAGTCCTTTACGTAGTCCTGTGGAATTTGGTCCTGGAAATTTTCAGGATATACCCAAGTTCCATCTCCTTTTGGAAATCCGCTTAGCATAACACCATTCACTTTCTTCGGAGGATAGGTAGATGGCATATCGATTATTGCGACAGTGTACTTTTTCTCAGAAAGAATGTCCCAGTAGTCCTTCCCATCGAATCCAAGAGAGTTAATGTTCTTGATTGCAAAATTCTTCCAGTCTATCCTGGACCAGAAATAGACGCCCATTTTACCAGGATTCTTTCCCATTGAATATGCCTTCCAGCCGGGCTGTGTAATGTAAGGGATTGTTGAGATGAGGGCGCCATGAAGACCTTCATTCCAAAATTTTGAATAACCTGGCAGCATATTTTTTTCAATATAGGGCAAAATAGGATCCCAGGTTGCTCCATCGATCCCGATTACTACTACTTTCACCTTCGGCCTATGAGAAACAGATATAAAAAAAATCTTACTTCCTCGTCATGGCATCTATAAGCGCAATTGGCTTCATAATTGTTTCAACTAGGTAGAATGGATGCTTGACCCTTACACGGGAAACGCCTTTCATTCCGATCGACAGAACACCATTTTTAAGATAGGTCTTTGCCGTTGCTCTAAGGTAGGAGTATCTCTTCATTGCAAGCTTTCGGTAGGAACTAACTTCAGAATGATCGTGGAATACAGATGCGCCCTCTACGAAAACTCCTTTGTACCCAGATTTAATTGCCCTTAGGTTCAGGTCATAATCTTCCCCACCACCGGAAATTGATAGGTCGAATCCGCCCAATTTCTCGAACACCTCCTTCTTCCAAGCTGAATTTCCCATAGGAAGGTATGTTATGCTTTCCCTGACTAGGTTGTTGTAAAGGTCATCCTCTAGCAAGTTTAGATATCTTTCTGGTTCAGATTGAGGTTCGTGATGTTTTGTTGGCCCGCCAGAGAAATCTGCGAATCCATCAATGATTGGTTTTGTTAGGTTCTCAAGCCATGCCGGCGTTGCGACCTCATCTGTGTCTATGAATGCAATTATTTCACTCTCAATGATTTTTATCGCTTCATTTCTCGTCTGTACGACATTTCCTGGAAATAACCGGTAAATGGCACCATACTTATTGCATATCTCTCTTATGTCCCACTTGGTCCCTCCATCCGCGACAAGAATTTCCCTAGGCTTAATTGTCTGCTTCATCAGAGAATCCAGTGTCGACACTATGCGCTTGTCGTTGTATGAGGTGATCAATACTGTGATTGAGGACAATGCACTCCTCCCTGTTTCGCTATGTGAATCAGCTATTTAAGATTCGGATATTTTATTCTGGTCTCCGTGTGAATGCCCTGTATGAGTTTAGAATCAATTGCTCTATGGCTAACTACCTAGACTTAATAGACTACCGGTGCAATTTTCCTCCAAAAGTATTATGGTTCTCCTCTCTGCATATCCTTATTTGCAATAGATGAAATTAGCGCCTAACACGATTTCATAAAACCTGGTCGATGGGAATATCACCTCGTTGAATACTTGATAAGTCTTATAACTACGTTTTCACTATTTCTACGTGCTAACCATCATTTACCCCAAACTTAGAGTTCCAAGTGGAAACAAGCACTACTCTGAACGCATCCTGAAAGGACTTTCAGAAGCCAATTACCCTTTCAAATCGTTTGGTGTAAGGAAGGTGGAATTCTCAATAGCAGGAAAACCGTATGGAGGCATTGTTTCGCAGAGGTTTGGGCTTAGGGTTCATGGAAATTTCGATCATCCAATTCATGCATTGGTACCAGAACTAAGCCCTGAAGGGGTAGATATAGTCACAATACATGACATCATTCCTTTCCTTCAGCCATCGAACTTTATAAAGGGGAGATACGATAAGTCTGCTTATAGAATGATGTTTAATCGAGCCTTAAGTGCGAAGATACTTGTAGTTTCAACTAGGCAGGTAAAGACTGAGCTTATGGAAAACCTTAACATTCCCGAAGACAGATTAAGGGTGATTTATGAGGGTATAGATGTTTCTAAGTTCTTCAGGGATTCAAACAGCCCTTATCCAGACAATGGGAAAATCCATTTGGTAACTGTAGGGGACTTCAATCCAAGAAAGCGTTTTGATTTGCTCTACGAAATCGTCGCAGGTCAGAAGGATATGGAGCTTTACCACATTGGCCCGACAAATGCCTGGACAGAGAGGGCAAAGAAGCTCGGGGAGCTTGCAATAAGAAGTGGGAATATCTTTCAGCTTGGCAAATTAGATTTCACAGCCCTCCGGAGGTATCTTTCAAACGCAGATTTGTTCGTATACATATCTGATGCAGAAGGTTTTGGTCTCCCCCCGATTGAGGCATTAGCCTGTGGCACAAATGTAGTTCTAAATGACCTTCCAATCTTCAAGGAAACGGTAGGAGGTTACGGGTTTCTAAGCAGCATTGAAAAATTTGGGGAGACAATCCAGTTCGCGCTAAAAAATAGAAGGGACCCTGAGATATTGAGGACAAGGTCTATGGAATTCGCAACTGAAAGAGAGATCAAAGAGCTAATATCTCTATATGAAGAGTTCAATGACCATAAGGATTAAAATCCTTTTCAGAAGTCGTCTGACGCCTACTACCTTATTCAAAAGCCTGGAATAGAAATTGGTCATTTCTAGTCATTTCCTACGGCCTGAATTGAGGAAATGTGGTTAAATAATTACATACGGCAAGATACGGAAAAGCTTTTATTCTTAATTAATATTGTCAGACCAATGTCACACATACTACTGAAAGGGTGGCATAGGTATAAGGAAAGGGGCAAGTACTCCTGGAAGTCCTCTCTTGTCATTGCACTAGTAGCCACGCTACTGCTATGGTGGTTGCCGATATTCGGCCCAATGGTTTCAGGATACGTATCGGGCAGAACTTCTGGCTCAAAATACAAGGGTCTTTTGATAACGGCCATAGTCGCTGGTATGATTGGAGTCGTGTCCTTCATATTCACATACATAGTCCAAGTTCCAACTTCAGTAACTTACTTCCTGTCTTCAACTATAGTATATCACCTTGGAACTGTATCCCCCTATGGAGCATGGTTCCTTTCCGCAGTCGGGCAAATGTTCACGAGCTTCCCATATTACCTCGCATTTTTCCCATCTAACTGGGCGGTGCTTGTTGCATTTGGATTTGTGGGAGGAGCAATGTCTGAGCTGTTGGTAAGGGATACTGAAAAGAAAAGCGTACTATCTGCAAAACATCCGATACACAATGATTCAAAAGCTTTGACGCCAAAAGAGGTGGATTATACACCACCAGTGGACCCACACCCCCTGCTTAAGAAGATAATAAGAGAAAAGGATGCAACAGAATCTTCAGATGACTATATCTAGTGCCATCAATAGGTGAATTAGCCCCAGATTCCTTTTTTTATTCTTTTAATTTCTTTCTGAATTCCGCTAACTCTTCTTGAAGTGCTTTATTTAATGGGTTTTTCCTAGCTTTTTCCTCTAATTCTTTGAGCTTGTTCTCCAAGTTCTTTTTCTTCCGGTCTAGGTCCCTCTTTCCGAGCGCCATAAATCACGAAGATGAACTAGATTATCTACTTTCTCTTCCTGGTGGGGCTTAATTAGAAGTTCCTTCTTGAGAAAAGTTTGCTTACTTTGTAAGGGAGAAACCTTTGGCGAAGAGATTTCCAGAGAATGTTTTGCTTATTGTAACTCGCTCCCTACCCCTGTCGATAGACCTGTACACTGCATCCGTGATGGCTATTGTACACCCCCCGACCTCATACATTTTCAAATTCTTGCTGGGTGGGTCTTCCTTAACTTTAAGACTCAAGGTCATTATCACCTTACAGTAATCATCCGTGCAAGGTCCTTTTTCTGCCGCTAAGTCCATCATTAGCGTTTTATTTTTTGCATACAGCAACACGTCTTCATCAACGAGAATTACCCCCTTGCCCACTTCGATCGTCCTGGTTCTCTTTCTATCAACTAATACCATTGACCAATCACTTCCTTAGGGGGGTACATTGTCCATCGTTGACTTTCATTGCTTCATTATATTGATGCTGCCTTAATACATAATCTATTTCTTTACAAATAGACTATTGAGTTCATCATTTTATTAACGTCTTGTAAACATGGAAAGCCTGAATAATGCTCTTTTCCCCCTCCTTATCATAATACTTAGTGGAATCAGGATAGTGGTTAATCCATATTTGGCATTAGTTCTCTTCTCTTCTTCAGATCCCTTTCACAATTGGGACAGCAGGCGTAATATGTCTTTCCACCGATTTCAACCATTATGGGCTTCCCTTTAATTTCGTTGCCGCAATAATCGCAATGGAGGCCCTCCATCCTAAACACATTTTCATTCTGTTCCCTTGAAACAGCAATGTCAACACCATTGATATGTGCATCCTTTATCGAGAGAAGGTCTTCGTAAAAAAGCACACTAATAAAGGACCCATCAATAAGCTTGAACCTTTCGATCACATATTCTGAAGGTATTCTTGATGCGTCATCTGTTCTAACGAGCACCATCTCTCTGTTTTCATCCTCCAGCGTAACTGTGAAACGCTTAATCCGGCCACTCCTGGTCAATGTGTCAAGGGCCTTCTTTGCCGTTATTCTGCTCACGCCTAATTCCTTAGAAATTTCCGTTATTGTGATTCTTGAATTCCTCTTTAATAGAACAATCAATCTTTGTTCTATGTCTGTAATATTTCTTCTCACAATGTAAAGAGCATTAGTTTCTATTTTAACATTTCGTATAGTACACCATTAAGTAAATGGGAATAATGACATCCCATGGCAATAGATGTTATATGCGGAATGAAGGTTAAGGAAGACACGGAAATTAGATCTGAATACAAAGGGAAGACGTACTATTTCTGCAGCAACCACTGCAAAATGGAATTTGACAAAAACCCACTGAAATACACAAGATGATGGGCTGACCTAAATGCCAACTGACCCGGTCTGTGGAATGTATGTGCCTGAAGAAGGGTCGCTTACATCAACCGTAGACGGTCAAACATTTTATTTCTGCTCGAAAGGCTGCCAGGATAAGTACACCTCGCCTGAAAAGGAAGCTATTAAGCTCAAGAGAAGGCTGCTGGTAGGGTGGATTCTCGCAATCCCCATAATAGTTATAAATTATACAGTTTCACATGCAATTTTAAACGGCTATATCACTAAGGACGTTCTCCTTTTCATTCTTGCTGTCCCTGTTCAACTGTACTCGGGTTTTGGATTCTATGAAGGGGCATATCATGCAATCAGAAGCAGAATGGGGAACATGGACGTACTGATTTCTTTGGGGACCATCACAGCATTTGTTTACTCGTCGTACGTAACGTTCATTCATGGAGCTGCTCAAAATCCTGGCGTATTTTTCGATGCATCTGCGTTTATCATTACCCTCATCCTTACCGGAAATTTCATTGAGAATATCACTAAGACAAGGGCAAACAGGTCGGCTTCAAAGCTTCTCTCCCTTGTTCCAAATGTTTCCCATGCAATAATGGGAGATGGACAGACCGTAGACAAGAAAACAGATGAACTCAGGAAGGGGGATAAGATACTGGTCAAGCCAGGAGAAACGATTCCTGCAGATGGTACCATTTACGATGGAGAGAGCGAAGTTGACGAATCGATGCTGACCGGCGAGCAGCACCCAGTACTGAAAACAATAGGTCAGAAAGTAACATCAGGTACCTCCAACTTAAATGGAGTTTTGAAGATAGTGATAGAAAGAACAGGAAAAGACAGCACGATTAGACAGATTTATGAACTGATACAGAGGGCTATTTCAGGGAGGGCAAAGATCCAAAGGATAGCAGATGTATTTTCCTCAATATTCGTACCCGTTGTGCTAATAGCGGCACTGTTTTCCAGCTTTTTCTGGTATTTTTATCTTTCAAGAATAGGGTACGCCCAGCCGTTCGAAATGGCAATACTTGTCTTTGTATCTGTTGTTGTAATAGCTTGCCCTTGTGCAATTGGGTTGGCAGGACCAATTACGCTTTTGATATCATCGAACTACGCTTCAAGAAACGGCATAATAGTCAAGAATACCAGTTCCCTAGACAGGTTGTCTAAGGTTACGAGGGCAATATTCGATAAGACCGGGACCTTGACTGAACCTGATCCGACAATAAAGGCCATCTCACGGACATCTGATCTTGACGAGAAGGGGATTTTATCTCTAGCTGCTTCAGTAGAGGCATCATCAAATCACCCCATAGCGAAGGCAATAGTTAGAGAAGCAAAAAAGACGGGTGTTGGAATGGAGCCTGCCACTGACATCAAGGAAACGCCTGGAATGGGTATATCAGGAAAGGTGAATGGAAGAGAAATAAGTGTAAACAGATCAAGCGGGGTCGGTGGTTCAGTTGTCTCCGTACGGATGGAAGGAAATGAAGTTGGCACAATCTCCCTTGATTACAGGATTAGGGAAGGTGCCGCATGGACTATATCAAAGATGAAGGAGATGGGGATCAAGACCACCATCATCACTGGCGATTCCAAGACCGAGGCAATTAGAGTAGCAAAACAGCTGGGTGTAGACAGTTTTCACGCAGAGGTTCTCCCTGAAGGCAAATCAGACATAATACTGAATTACCAGAGGGAAGGGGACTATGTAATGTTCACAGGGGATGGAATAAACGATAGCGTAGCATTAGAAACAGCAGACGTAGGGATAGCAATGGGTTCAGGAACGGATGTTGCAAGGGAGAGCGGTGACATAATTTTGCTTAATAACGACCTTAGACAGCTTGTGCTAGTGAAAATAATAGGTGAAAAAACAATATCAAAAATAAAGCAGAATATAGGATGGGCAGTAGGATACAACTCTGTTCTCATACCGGTAGCTGGCGGCGTTCTCGTTCCGTTTTTTGGGCTTTCAATATATTCCTTCCTGCCTATGCTGGCGGCGCTTGCTATGGGGATGAGCTCGACTTCCGTAGTCCTGAATTCACTCGCACTTACCAGGAAAATAGGCGGAGCCTGGGAAGGAAGAAAGACAATAATCAGGAAACAGACAGAAGAGAGGCAGGTTCCTAGCTGACAATACTTATGGAATAGTAGTCAAAGGCAACTGATTTCCATCCTTCAATTCCAGCTATTATTTATTGTAGTTAGTACATATCAGAAATCATGTTCAGGAATGATCTGCTGAAGGACAAAGCCATTTTGATAACAGGTGGTGGCACAGGAATTGGAAACAGCATAGCGAAAAAATACGGTTCTCTGGGGGCAAAGATAGCAATCTTGGGTAGACGAGAGGAAGTCCTGAAGGAGGCAGTCGACGACTTCAGGAACAATGGAATTACTGCATCTTACAGAAGCTGCGATGTGAGGAACCCGGAGCAGATTTCACAGGCACTCGATTTCTTTCAGGAGGAAATAGGTCCCATTGACGTATTAGTGAACAACGCTGCTGGTAATTTCGTTTCTCCCACCGAGAAATTGTCCCCTCACGCTGTAGACTCAATCCTTAACATTGTCCTTCACGGAACAATATACATGACACTTGAAATGGGGAAACGCTGGATCAGGAGCAAGAGGGGTGGGGTAGTATTGGACATAGTGACACCTTATGCCTGGACTGGCTCAGCATACGTCGTCCCATCTGCAGCTGCAAAGGCAGGCGTTTTGGCCGTCGTCAGGTCCCTTGCAGTCGAATGGGCAAAGTATGGAATCAGGCACGTCGCCATTGCACCAGGAGCATTCCCTACTCCGGCTACAAGGAAAAACCTCTTCCCCCTGGAAGGAATGGAAAAGGCTCTGTTGGAGCGCATACCTCTGGGGAGAACGGGCAATCTCGAGGAAATTGCAAACCTCGCTACATACTTGATATCTGAAGAGGCGTCGTTCATAAATGGCGAAGTTGTAACAATAGATGGAGGGGAGTGGTTGAGGGGTGCTGGCGAGTTTAGTGGCCTTTCTGTACTGTCTGCCGAACAATGGGATATGATAAAAGAAATATCCAAGAGGAAGACAACAACTAAATAATGCAGAGTACATGCAAAATAGTGGCAGCAGATTTTGATTTTATAGTAATTGGGGGAGGCAGCACTGGTGCCAGCATTTCCTATTACCTATCAGGATTGAATGGAAAAATTCTCATGCTGGAGAGGGGAGGGATTGCAGGAGGAAATACGGGAAAGTCCAGTGCGTTGATCAGAACTCATTATAGCAACGACTTAATTGCCTCAATGGCAAAGTATTCGTATAAGGTGATTTCCGATTTTGATGCCATCGGTTTTTCTGGTTTCCACAAGACGGGAATGATATTCCCTTTCAGCAGAAGTGAAGAGGAGCTGGCACGTAAGAACGCAGCAATGCTGAGGGATCTAGGACTTGAAGAGGAAGAAATGCATCCTAAGGAAATTGAAAAGTACTTTCCTGGAATATCACTAAGTGATTTTGATTATGTACTTTCAGAGCCTTGGAGTGGATATGCTGACCCCGTAGCAGTGACCAATTCTTTCATTCAGGCAGCCCAATCAAGAGGCGTTTCAGTCAAGACAGGAACTAATGTCTCATCAGTTGAATCAAACGGCGATATTGTCACGGTAAATGCGGGAAATGGGAAAAAATTCACTGCAAAGAAGGTAATTTTGGCTACAAACGTATGGACAAATATGCTGCTCTCTGATTCAGGGATTCCAAAGGAACGTCTCCTCCCTATCGGCGCATCACTCCATTCAGTTATTTACCTAAAGAGACCAGCATCATTGAGGGGGATTAAGCCCGTGTTATGGGACCCTCCAAATCTTGCATACTACAAAATGGAAGGAGATTCCCTCTGTGCAGTAGGAAGTCTCGATCCGGCAATAGATAAAAAAATGGTTGATATTGGGAAGCCCATACCTGAGGAAGCTGGGTATGATTACATAGAGGACTACATGTCCAGGCTCGTGAGCAGGATCCCGAAGATGGGTGAGTCAACAATAGTATCATCCATAAATGGGCTTTATGACATGACACCTGACGGTCAGGCGATCATAAGTCCCTTAGATTATCTGGGTCTTGAAGGAGTTTATGTTTGTGCTGGACTAAGTGGACACGGCTTTAAGCTTTCTCCTGCATATGGTTTGATTACCTCTGAGATGGTATCAGGCATCAACCCTGAAAAGGCATCTTTCGACTGGAGGACTTTCAGCCCCCACAGGTTTGCAGAGGGAAAGCCTATTAAGTCCAAGTTCGAAGAAATAGGAACTATGTACTGATCATAAATAAAGATAGAAATTTAAGAAAGCTTGCCCTCGAACAACATCCTCGCTATTACTAGGTCCTCCACACCAACACCGATAGATTTGAAATATGTGTTACCCCTTGCAGTACCTTCTCTTATCTTGATATTACCTTTCACTAGATCGGTGAACTCATTTATCTCCTCTTTAGAAATGCATCCAGATGATAAGGAAGAAATAAGCTCCCCACAGCTGTTTGCTGTCTCTTCTATAGAGTCAACTGCAACTATCCTGGAACTACACACGGTCACTGTTTCAGTCTCCATCATTTCCGGCAAATAACTGCCTATTGAGTTTATGTGTACCCTGTTTCCTATGAATCTATCTTCAATGACTGGGGTTCTTGAGGTAGTTGCAGTGACTATAATGTCTGCATTCGCAAAATTGTCGTCAACCTTTGGAAGCAAGGCCACGTCAGCATCCAACTCTCCCTTCAGTATATCCCTGGTTTGCTCCATCCTTGAGGCACTGATATCATTAATCAAGATATTTTCAATACCCCTCAACTGTGAAATTGCCCTTATTTGTTCTATGGCCTGGAACCCGCTTCCTATGCACCCAAGGACTTTAGAATCCTTTCTAGAAAGGATATCTGAAGCAAGGCCAGTTGCAGCTGCAGTCCTTATTCTTGTGAGCTTCCTTCCTGTGACAGCCAGCAAAATTCCAGAGGTTTCCATTGAGAAGAGGGAAATAAGGAAGTCAATATTCTTCCCGTAGTAATAGTGTTTAACCACCCCTAGCTTGTCCACTTCATTCATGGCCCCCATGACATCCAGAGTACCATCCACTGCCGAAATTCTTTTCCTGTGAAGTATCTTTGATTTACCTTCTGAAACCATGAGGAACTCCCTCCTCATTTCCTTGACCACATCTTGATAATTCACATTATCAGGGATGTCATCATCAGAGATTGTCCTCATGGTAAGGTTCACTTATTTTCCAGGGGTAGCGCTCTCTTGTACGTCTCCTTTGTACTCGGGCAAATCCAGCTTGTTCTTGAGGCCGGAGAGAATACCTAGTGGATAGAACACAGCAAGTGAAACTACAACTGTTACCAGCGTTGCAACATAGAATGACAGTATGTTCAGGGCACCGTCGCTTCCGATGTAAGTCATGACAAGCAGGAAGATTATGTATAATATGTACCAGGCAGAATTCATCACGTTCTTAAGGTCCCGCTGCGCTGTGTGTCTTGCTGCAGGCAATATCAATCCAAACACTATTACTGCGCCAGTCAGTATAAGTACGGCATAGTAAACAGTGATCCATCCGCTCCAGAATATTATAAGCGCTGCACCGGCGAATGCAATGGGTGCTATAATGTTACCACCTGGTAGTTTGTACTTGGCCTGTCCCTGTCTCCTGGTAACGATCATTGCTACCGGGTTAACTGAGAAGCCAATGTATCCCGCCACTACTGCATCCTCTATGAGGCTGTATATGTTTGGTAAGGGAGCAGATAGGAAAGCGAGGAAGGCACCTACCGCCGCTATGAGGATTATTGCCCAGTAAGGTATCACGAACCTCTTGTGAAGCACCTTTGTAATTTGTGGCATTATTCTTGTCCTGCTCATCGCATAAATAATTCTGGAACCTCCCCCAAGGTATACGTACCCCACAACAAATGGACCGATGATACCTATGATCAGAGTGATAACAAGCAGAAAAGGAGCATTGTAGCTGTTTGACATGGTGATGAACGGATTTCCAGAAATTCCTGCAACCCCTGCCCAGTTTCCGGGAGTAATTCCAAGCTTTGACCAATTGATACCTGCGACAAAGACTGCATCTATAAGCAGGTAAATAAGGAGCTGCCCTACAACAACTAAAATGATTATTAGAGGAAGTCTGCGATAATTGTGAGCTTCCTCTGCATAATCAGGAAGAACCCTGATACCGCCAAAAGCGAACATTGCAAAAGGGGTAGCTGCAAAAATACCTGCAAAACCAAACGGGGCAACACCGCCGTAAATCGCGAAGTTTGCAGCGTGGAAGAATATTGCAGCAAGTCCAAACGCCATTGCTAGGTAGAAGATTAGTTTCACAGAACCAAAGTAAAAAGTGGACTTCCCAAACGCTCTTGTACCGAAGTAGTTGAAGGGTATCATTATGAGCAGCAGCACGACCGCCAAAGCGGCGCCAACTATAGTCGGGAATCCCTTGGCCGTAACCAAATTCGGATAGAATAGCGTTAATCCATAAACAATGGCAAAAGATTCAATCGGTGCAATGAAAAGATACCATATAAGATCAGCAAAGGAGTTGATTAGATTTGTAAACCACCCGTGCGTGTACAAGGCATACCTCGATGGTCCACCTGCCTCAGGGTATGTGGCAGATAGTTCAACATAAGTTAAACCGATGAAAAAATAGAAAATTCCCCCTAGCAACCATGCGAAAACACTTGCGGGGCCAGCTATTCCAGTCATAGCAGCACTCGAAAACAAAATACCAGTGCCGACTGCCCCAGCAATTCCCAAAATCAGAAGGTCGCCAAAAGAAAGCGCCTTTTTCAGATGCAAACTTTCAGCCATAAAAATAAATTCTTTAACCAATACTTAACAATTTCGACCTCACTAACTTTATATTCTAAAATATAAATATAATTTAGAGGTTTATTGATACTATAACTAAGGTTAATATACTCCATTAACTGGATAAGAGATATGCCAAAATTGTGAACATTTAGGAAAAGGGCGGAGATAAATCAAGATATAGGCACTGATCCTGGGAATCTATCAAATTAGTATAACCCGGAATAAAAAATTAGATTATGTTTCTCAAACAAATTCTGCTAGACAAACCACTATAGAAATAAGTTAGTACTTAACTCTCAGTGATGCATTTCATTCAGACCTCTTGATTAATAAGTTAAACATAACATATAGATATAATCAAAAGGGTTAGGTGTGATCAGGGTAGATAATTCGATTCAAATCCCGACCATTATAAATAATAAGCAACTTTTCTGGTTAGCAACATACATCCCTGCCATACGAATCAACCTGTGATGACACTCAAATCAACAAAATTGGGAATCCTAAACGTACAAACACCCATCTGGAGTAAAATAAACCTCAAATATTAATTTTAAAGCGTATGCCAATAAAAATTGTCAAATTTCGTTATTCTTTAAGGGGCAAATAACGATGTATAACTGTAGTTATACGTCAATGGCGCGAAATTTTCACTAAGAGGACTCATAGTTAACGATACTGCATTTCTTGGTAATTTGAGTAATGGAATCCTGGTTAATGGATAACGTAAATATCGTTCTGCATATTGAGTGCTAATACCATCACAGCCTGAAATCTACTAGGTCGTCCTCTTGCTCAATGTAATTTTCTTCCTCATTCTTATCGAGCAAATGGCCACCCTTGTTCTTTTTGGTCTCGAGATAGAAAGAATTATGTTCATTTGGTTGTATGATAACGGGAATTCTTCCAGTAATCTTGACGCCATGAAACTTTAGGTCTTCTACCTTCTTTGGATTGTTTGTCATAAGCCTAATCGATTTTACGCCTAATGACCAGAGCATGTGAGCTGCAATTGCATAGTCTCTTTCATCTTCCTTGAATCCCAACGCCCTGTTTGCCTCAAAGGTATCATAGCCGTCATCCTGAAGTTGATAGGCCCTGATTTTATTGACAAATCCTATTCCCCTTCCCTCCTGCCGCAAGTAAAGCAAGATTCCGACATCCATCTTCCCCAGTATGGTCAGCGACTTCTCTAGTTGTTCCCTACAGTCACACCTAAGGGATCCTATGGCATCTCCTGTAAGGCACTCTGAATGAATTCTGACGGGGACATTTTCTTGCCCAAAAACGTTTCCTCGAATAAACGCAGCGTGTTCTTTCTTGTCGAGGTCGTTCTGGAAAGCCACAACCTGAAAATCTCCAAACCTTGAGGGAAGGTCCGCAATAGCAACAATTTTAACGCAGGTTTCGGGATGATCAGGGCATAAGTGATTCTTGTTTTCCTCGATTATCCTCTTTATAGATTCCTTATCTATAGACATTTACTTCACCTAAATTATTGCATGGATAGGTTCTCAAGGGATAAAAAAGGCTCTACTGCTACATTTCCCTTTAAGTTAAGGCTTAGACTTTAATAAATATCCAAAATAGCGTAACTCAATTAACTCAGCAATTAAAATTCCGTTATCTTAACCTTGTTATCAATATTTTCTATAAGTAAACCAAATTTCTAAGTTAAAAATCAATCGTCCAGCTTGAGCCTCATCTCGTTAGTTTGAATGAAACCAAATTTTTTGTACAATTGAACCCCTTCTTTGGAGGCGTGAAGCGATATTCTATCAAAATTATTTTGGCGACTCCATCTTATAGCTTCAGTAACTATCAATGAGGCGACTCCCTTCTTTCTAACCTCTGGTGCAGTATACATAGACATAAGATATGGAAATTTTAGCTGATTGCTCCCAGGTCTAGGTTGGTCTTCCTTCACCAGAATACATCCAGAGCCTGCTATAAACCCCTCCGTCGTTCTAACAATAAATGATACCAAAGAGCCCTCCAGAATCTTGGATTGAATCCAGTTTTTAGTGAGTCCTCTAGATTCATCAATTTCACTTGCTAATTCTGGATGTATGTCCTTCCACATCAATAGTCTATGTGCAACAAGTAAATCGAGATCTTCGACTGTACCCATGATTAAATTGAATTCTACCATTCGTAACTATATTTTTTCAAACCTTAAATAGTTCTTAATTTAAACCATTAAAAAGAGGGAGAAATTAAGAGAGATGGATTCCATAGTAATTGAATTAAATTTACTCAACATAGTAAGTAAATAGCATGCCAATTATTATATATTTGTATAACTAATATTACTCAAAATTGGCCAAATTGACATTAACTGCATTATTCTAGTTTACCGCTTGAAAATGCGATGTATAAAATCCTTTTACTGAATTTGTAAATTAGAGATCGTCCCAAACTTTTTGATAATAATCCGTTGAGAGATTCAGGTCAACAGGAACACCTGGCTTTACTGTAGTAAGCAAAAGACACAGCAGATGTGCTTCATTGCATCGTATTTGTTTACGAAGACAATAATCCTCATCTTATCCCCTTCCTTCTTGAAGAAAACGTGGAATCTCTTTAGCCCTTCCGAATTAAATATTTCATTTAGAACGCTAAATGTTTCCATACCAACAGACTGAAAGGGGAGTTCATAAATTGACGTATTCTTATATATTGGCTTAAGGTCAGTCTTAATGTCCTTTTTACCATAAAATATTAGCCTGGGCTCTACTTCGTGCGTGAAAACGGCAGCTGATTCAGCAATCGCCCCTTGAGTGAAAAGTGACTTCGCAATTTTTCCTTTTATTTCTGCAAATGGTATTGAGTAAACAAGTACTCGAACAGGAAACTCCTTACTTTTTTTATCGCATCTGTCCTTAAGACCTCCTGCCGGCTGGATGCTGATATCCTTTACCAAGTGTTTTAGGAGCTCAGTCTTTACTAGCTGGTTCGAAATCTCTGAAATAGAATCGTGATGAAATCTGAAAATTACGGTAAGGTCGCCATTTTCCACTGTCATGTCGAAAGACGATGTGGAAGAGACCTTTTCCAGCCGACTGAAAAGTTCATATAATGACTCCTCGATCGGAACAGATGCTACAATAAATCCCTCATTATCAGTTGTAGGAGTGAGGAACCGTACAGAGTTGCTGGCAAAAGATAGCTTATCCCTTGGTATATAAACAAGGCATAACTTCTCGCTTCTTCTATCACCCAGGAACGCTTGAAATGTCTGGCCTGTGGCCTTGGAAAGGTCGAATACCCGGTCACTTTTGGCAAATGTTATCTTACACTCGGTATCAAGCCTCTTATCCAGTTCCCCTAGGAGCATCTTGAGTCAATTCCTCACTCCAATTAAAACTTATTGATTTTCGTCCATCAAATGAAAATGATTAATTATTAAGAAAGGTTTAGAGGTCTAGATGGTTCAACCCATTGACAAAAGACTCGATATGGTTCTAACTATAGCTACACCCGTAGACAGCTATGTACTTTCTACAATTGTGAAGGATAATCCTGTACCAATAAATGTTTTCATGAACCACGGGGAAATTCACGTAACCTTTTTCCTGGACAATATTTCTGCAAACGAAAGAACCCTATTTGCAAGTTTTGACCCAATTATTATAGGAAATGTAATTGAAATAACCGAAAGGATCGATAGTGCGGTCATAAGGTCATTAGCAGAAAATTCTCAGCTCGTCCCAACTCTTGCCGATGCTGAGGTCTACGTCAAAGGGAAGAATATTTTCCTAAGTTTCAGATTTCACTCATCCGATCTTTCGAGCGTGGGAAAGCTTATCAGGAAGATAGTTTCGCTTAACGACCAGCTTGAAGAAATTCAGATGACTAAATCCAGAGGAATTGTTGAAGTTCTTAATCAAATAAGCAGACGAATCCCATTATCTGCAGTCTCGTTTAGCTTCTCGAAGACGGGCACTCAACAGTTCATAGCAGAGTGGAAGGCAAAGTCCAAGGCCCCGCTGGAAGGCATTTTATACAGTCTTCAGGACGCTAATTACATAAAAAGGTACGACTTCTCGACAGAACCAACGTCTGCTTTAATAGAAAGCGTCTACAAAGACCATATCCCTCTAGCTTCGTACATAGAACTTCATGAAAATGATCGGGTTAAGGTCATTGTTCACGTTCCAAGCTGCCTGCTTAAGTCATTTCTGGTAAGACTGTATGAATCCTTAGAGAACCAGAATGATTTCAGAGTGGAAAATATCGAAAATTATGGTGAGGACCAGACGAAGCTATCAGAATTTCACATAATTTAGACAACACAGGAGATTCCAGGGAATTCAGATAATTTGAACGCAGCTTAAACTAAAATCTTTTAAGTCAAATAGCCTAATTTTAACATATTTGCATTGCTTGGATAGAGAAAGGATTAAATCTGCTAAAACCTTTCCTATTACGTAATGCCAGTTGAATCTATAAATGTTCAAAGGGTAGCAGAAGAATTTGAGCTAGATAACGAGTTTACGTGGGCTGCGGACGCTAAGTTAACTGGCAAATCCGGCGCTGTACACAAGTTCGACCTTGTAGTAACATCAAAGAAAGATGAGAATGTAAAAGTTGCTGTTTTAAAGGGTATTTCTGACGATCTTGTAAGCGACATAATGAAATTCAATGCCATAGCAGGAGATTGTGGTATTTCATTAAAAGCACTCGTGGTGGACAAGGACCTTGATCAGACAGAAACAAACCTTGTGCACATGTACAACATAGTCACGATAGACCAACGAAGTAAGACAAAATCAAAATCGGCTGTATTCGGCGTTAAAGAACTTGATGAGTCGCTTGGCGGTGCAATGAGGAGGGGGAATGTCTACATGATATCAGGGAAAACGGGCGTAGGGAAGACCACCACATGTACACAATTTCTTGTAGAGGGAGCAAGGATAGGAGAAAGAGGGGCAATTATACTTACAGATACGAGGGGCTCTGAATACATTGCAAACGCCAAAACATTCACGTTTGGATTCGAAGAATATTATAAAGAAGGAATGATAGAAGTAATAGAACTGTCAGATAGGATAAGGGAACTCAAGGAAGGCGTCCTAGAGAGCTTGAAAAGCAGGGAAAGATATATTTCAAAACTGACAGGAGAAATAAAAAGAATAGTTGCGGAATCAAGAATATCGAGACTCTCAATTGACCCAATAACGCCAATGATTGTGGAAAATGACGACTTCGTCAACCAATTCATAATGAATCTTGCCATTCCAGACACGTACCTGATTGTAACCAGCCCCGTAATGAAGAGCGACCTGAGCATGTATGGAATAGAAGAGTATTTCGTATCTGGCGTCATAAAGCTTGAAGTTGATGATCCAACTTCAGGCATAAGGAAGGCTACAATTGTCAAGATGAGGGGAGGCTCATACAATCCATATCCATTCTACTTCAAAATTACCACAAAAGGGATCGTTTCTTCCCAAGCTGAAACAGAACCTAGGCAAAGCAGTAGTTCATTTTTCAAGAAAGTTGAAGAAATATAGGTTACAATCAAAAAATGTAGTACCGAGAAGCTAACATTCCCTGTTTATGAAGCTATTTTTTGTATTTTAGGTATTTCCCCTTCTTGACATACCTTCCCTCCCTCACGAAGAAACTTCTGTTTTCCCGTCTTATCATGAGCATTAACGCTACAGCAAGGAGAGCAACTGCTACGGCGCCAACAATTCCAATCAGCGTGAAATTTGGAGGAACAAGGGCGGCAACGGCAGCTGCTGATTTTCCATTTATTATTACTTTGCCTGTCATATGTGTACCGGTGTATCCAAATGGTGCATTTATGGTGTAATTGTACGTTCCATTAGGTTCTTTGAAAACAATGCTGTTACTCGTGGAATTAAGGGTTACGGCTACTGGAATTCCATTGAAAGTTTTCCCTTGGAGGGTCGCGGACCACCTCTTCCCAGCTGTCAGTCCAGATTGTGTTATATTGATAAAATAAGTTACTATCGTCCAGGAAATGGATTCAACGAATGAACTGCCATTTACAGTTAAATTGCCTGCGTAGGTATCAGTAGAGAACCCTGGAATGGGCTGTATGGAATATTCAAAGCTACCATTGCTGAGTCTGTAGATAATCGTTCCATTCGTAGAAATCTTGGTATCATTATTCACGGAAACAGACCAGAAGGTACCGTTTGTAAGGCCAGTTTCTGAAAACGTAATGGTGTATGTAACAAGAATAAACGTGATACGTATTGGAAATGCTGTCTTGTTAGGAACAAATGACCCACTGTATGGAATAGGACGATACAACTTGTTTCCGGAAGAAACATTATATGAGTATGTCCCGTTTATTTCCATAAATGTTATAGTTCCATTGGATGAGTGATAATTTCCCCCACCTGTGATGTTGACGTACCACGTATTTCCAGTCGGAAGTCTTTGCTGCAGAAAACTGACGTTTAGAAGTTCATTGAAAATGATTTCCGGCCCGGTAACAGAAGATCCACTTACGGTTATAGATCCTGATTTTGTAGAGTTTGACGGAATATACCACCTGTCATTAGTTGCAACGTAATATGAATAAGTTTGATTGGGTACCCAGAAAGAGATTGTGTTTGTTGAAGAGTTGAAACTTTGTGGGTCAGATATATTAAGGAACCACTTTATATTCGGAGAAGGAATCGGGAGCCCTACTTCTACAAACGTTATCTGGTAAAGACGTAAGAACGCAACTGCTATGGAAACGGGAGTTCCTGAAACTGTCAGGTTCCCAGAAGCTGGGTATGGACCATAAGTCTGTATTCCACTTGACAATCTATAACTATATGTGCCATTTGGTAGGTTTACGGAAATAACCTGTGAAAACGAACTGCTTGACACGTTAGTTATATAGGCAGGTGGTACTCCAGTTATTGACAAGAACCATTCGGTGTTTAAAGGCAGCCCAGACTCAGAAAATTCAACCGTGTAAGTATATAAAGAGAATTCTATGTTAATTGTATTGGATTTACCATTTAGCCTGAATGACCCTGAAAAAGGAGTTGGAAAATACTCTTTGTTTACAGTGGAGACGGAGAAGGTGTAGGTACCATTTGACAAAGAAGACTTTATTTCTGACGAATTGGAAGATAGCGGTGAATAGCCCGAAATATTAACGAACCATAACGTATTTGGCGGTAACCCCGTTTCATTAAAAGTAACTTGATAGAGAACTGGAGTAAATGTGATTAGAATTGTTACAGGATTCCCATTTACAAGGAATGTGCCTGATGAGGGGCTGGGTGAATAAATCTTATTTCCTGAAGCAACATAAAAGTAATAAGTTCCGTTAGTTTCGTTAAACTGCTCAACAGAAAGTATTGCTGAATGGCTCTGACCGTTTGTAAGGTTGATATACCATCTCGTTCCCGTAGGTAAGCCCGTTTCCTCAAACGAAACCTGGTAGGTCTTTAAGAATGCTATTAACTGGGTTGTACTTGATTGAGCTGTAGGAGGTGACGGAACCCCATTTTTAGTGCCGTTATCATTCACAATCACGTAAATGTAATAAGTTGCATTTCCAGCGGGTGTGAAATTATATGAGGATGCTACAGCAGATGTTTTTGTACCGTTAAGGTACCATTGGTAGTTGAATTTCCCTGTCCCTCCTGTCACGGTTGCCTTAAAATTAACAGTCTGACCGACATATACCCTTTCTGACCCTGGTGAAATGGTAACTGAAAGGGCAGCATACACAGTTACCGTCACGGTGTTCGAATTTGCATGTTCTGTACTGTTTGTAACATTAACATATATATCGTAAGTACCTGATGCAGAAGGGGTGAAGTTGAATTTAGGTTGGTCAGGGATCTGGGCTACCTGATTGACGTACCAGAGGTACGTATAATTTGAGGATGGATTTACAACTTTTATGGCAACAGACTGCCCAACGTCAATAACTGAACTGTTTGGAGAAATTACGACGGATAAGGAAGATGTTGTTTCAGAGGCAACAAGATTTTCATTATGATCTGGTAAGGAGGAAACAGATGAAGAATATTGCCCCTCATGGCCACCCAGCCTGAGCTCATTCCCCGAAACTAACGAAGATGAAAAACTAGAAAGAAGAACCAATGCAACAGTTATTATGACAAAATAAGTAAAACTCCTTCTAGGGCCAGTTTTCATCAACATGATAATATTTGGAGACTAATTATATTTTCGTATTTAATAATTATTTCCGGTAATGCCGTGAATCTTCCGTCAAATGTTGATACATTTCCGTTAAATGGTCGAAAATTTGTTGTTTTAGCCATTGGACCATATTCTAAGGCGTATGTAATTACCGGCATAGGTCATCACTTCCTTATCTTCTTGCGGTCTGACTTCAGAAATCTACCTTCCCTCTTGAATAGGCTCCTCCTCCCGGCAAAGATATAGAATAAGATAATGGCTACCAATATAGCTGCTATACCAGTAACTAGCCATATTAGGAAATAATTTGGAATAGCAGATACCATAAGTTTTGTTGTTACAGCGCTGCCTACAACTGAAATTGTTGACTTAACTGGCGACCCTTCGTAACCTTGCGGAAGAGATACTGTGTAAGAATATGAACCGTTTGTAACGTTGAATGTAATGGTATTTGATGTTGAATTAAGAGTATAGACCTTCTCCTGCCCATTCACCATAGTAGTAAGCGTCACAGACCATGTTTCACCAGAGGCCAGTCCTGTTTCCACTATTGTAACTGGATAAGTGACAGGACTCCATACAACGTTACTTCTGAAAGGAGACCCATTAATCACGATTGTTATTTCATAATTAGGTGTCGAGAACCCTTGTATGGAACCAATTGTAAAGTTGTACGTTCCATTAACTTCGTTGAAGAATATATTACCTGTTGACGATTTTGTCAGAATGCCTCCGGGAACATTAAGGGTAACATTCCACTTCATCCCCTGAGGAAGACCGCTTTCCACGAAAGAGATATTGTAGAGATATGGAAGGAATGCAACTTCTATTGACCTTGAAGACCCATTAATTAAAAATGATCCACCCTTTGCATAGAATATCTTATCAGTTGTTCCTATGTAGTAAGAGTACGTCCCATTAGGCTCGGAAAAAATAAGAGAAGACTTTGAGGAGTTAAAAGATTGGCCATTTGTAAGGTTGACAAACCACCTGACGCCTGTTGTGAGGTTTGATACAGAGAAAGTAATAGAATAAGTTACCTCCTCAAAATTTACTTGCTGTGAAACCGAACTGCCTGAAACTATGAAAGCAGATGAAGGTTGGTCAGGTTTGTACTCTTTGTTAGATGATACTATATCGTAGTGGTATGTTCCATTTGTCTCGGAGAACGATATGGCACTGAGAGTGGACGAAAAGGACTGACCATTTGTTAGATTGACAAACCACCTTGAACCATTTGTTAAGCCATACTCTGAGAAAGTCACGGAGTAGACCACAGGAAGGAATACAACGAATTGAGAAATTCCCAAACCGCTGACGGTGAATGTTAATGTGGTACCAAGCTGCGCCCTATAAGACTTGTTTTCTGTAGATATAGAGTAGGAGTATGTACCGTTAGGTTCAAGGAATGATATTTTGCTAGTATTGGATGAACGTGAAAGACCATTCGTGATATTTACAAACCAATCTGTACCACTCGGGAGACCAGCTTCTGAGAACGTTACCGTATATACGATTTTGGAAAGAACAGTAACGCTAATTATATTGGAATGCACATAGGCTGGGTCAGTCTTAAGATCGGTTACGTTTACATAGAAGAGATAGATTCCGGGAGTCGTAAGGTTAGACGTAATAAAGTCATAAGTTGAATTATGCGCACCTAATATAAGGACGAAGGAACTACTATCAGGCATTTGCTCATACCATTGGTAGGAGAAAAAACCAGAGCCTCCTGTAATTGAAACGTTAAGGACAGTCGAATTACCTCTATCTATAATTGATGATATAGGATTGACAAGAGATAGCGTGCTTGATAGTGGGCTATTTACAACAAATTGAGCAGAAATCGATGCAACTGCATTATCAGAATCAGTGGCACTGAAGTCTACAGTATAATTTCCTGTATTGGTGAAAGTTATTGAAGAGCCGGAAATCCTATAATCATTAACAGCAGATCCTCCTGAGGGATAGAGGGTGACGGTCCATGAGTATGTGTACGGTGAAGTCGCATTTCGTGGAGTGCCACCAACTACAACTGCATTTATTGTCTGGCCAACATCTACCGTCACCGTTGTGCTTCCACCGAATGAGGCTGTTGGGAGGGGATTAACAATCACAGTAATGGGTGCTGCGGATGTGTGAGACGTCCCCTCGGTGACGTTTAGGTAGATTATATAAAGACCGGGTGTTGTGGCGTTTAATGTATAGGTACTTGACGTACTAACAGAGCCCGATAACCCGCTCAATCCCCAGGAATAGCTTATAGTCCCTGAACCGCCGGCCACGTTGGCTTCAAACTCCAACGCGTGCTTAATGTCAATAGCCGTTATACCTGCGCTTGGATAGGTTGATATTGAGGCAGTGAGGCTAATCACAGCTGAAACAAATATGTTGTAGCTGGTGGAGGTAGCTGAAGAAAAGGAATCACTTACTGTTACCTTAACTGTATAATTTCCTGAATTACTGAAGATGATTTGATTGCCCGATGTTGAGTAATCCCCTGTTGCAGACCCCCCATTAATCAGCGTAACTGTCCAAGTGTACTTGAATGGAGGTGTCCCGTATTTCGGGGACACTGAAGCCGTAACTGGGCTACCAGTCGTTGTCGAAGTGGGACTTACTGTTATGGATGATTGAGTTAAGTCATTATTGACGGTAACCTCTGCATAACTTCCTTGGACATCACCAACTATTGTATCTTTTACATATAGATAGATGTAATAGGTTCCGGGAGAAGATGGGACAAAATTATAACTCTGCGGTGATGAACCAACTGTAAAACCAGAAGTAGGGGGGGAAAGTGCAGGCGATGTCTGAGTTACCCATTCATATTCATAAGACCCGCTTCCTCCTGAAAATGTCCCAGTTACCACTTGACTTTCGCCAACGTCGATTACCGTTTGCGTTGTTGGCGAACTAATCTTCACTACTATTAAGCTGCTTGAGTAAATTCTAAGCGTTGTATTGTTGTAAGCAATATTTCCATCTGCATCCCTTAATTTCAACGAAACTGAGTAGTTTCCGGGTTGGCTAAGTGCCAATTGGTTCCCATAATAAGTCGTTGGAGTACTTGACCCTTGAGAAGTTACAGTCCAGGTAAAGTTAAAAGGTGCTGTTCCAAATCCGGGAGAAACAGACGCATTTATCAGCCCTCCCTCTATCGTTGAGGTAGGCGATATATTCAATGATGAAGTAGTTGGTACTTTATTAACTGTAATAGTAACGGCAGTGGAATTACTTGCTGGAGAGTATGCACTATCATATATTACGAGGTAAAAAGTGTACACTCCAGGTACCGTTGGGGTGAAGGGGACAGAGAGAGTCTCATTACTAGTGACACTTCCATTAGCATTGCTCAATTTTACGTTACCAGAAGTTCCATTTCTGTACCATTGAAAGTAATAAGGGGGTGTTCCATTATAAATTTTGGGAGTTGATGTCAAAACAACAGAACCTCCCAGATCAAATGATGAAGGGGTTGCTTGTACAGTTGCCTTGACAACTAGGAGGGGTGAGTTTACATTTATGTTTACGCTTTCGCTGGAAGTAGCTCCGTATTTGTCGGTGACCTTAATGGATACAGAGTAGCTGCCAGTCCCTGTAAAATCTATTACATTGTCTATATATGTAGAGTTGCTGCTGCTTAGGGTATAATCTGTGGCATTAGAACCGGTTGAAGTTAGTACGGTCCAGGTGAATGAAAAAGGAGGGGTACCTGTACCGGCCCGTACATATACTGACCACGGCGTATTCTCATCAAGTGTAATTGTTGGAACACTCCCCCCACTTAATGTTTTTTTTTGCTCTTTTAAAGTGGTCTCAAACACATACCCATTGATTGTGAAGTTAGCAATTGTTGCCCCTGGGGGTATTACTGGCTGCAATACTATGATTGGAGAGGGATTTACTGTTATGTTAGCAGATGCAGATGCCACAATTCCAACCGCATCGACTATGGTAAGGGTAATTGTAAAGTTTCCCGTGTCGTTAAATCTGAAATTGTTCCCCGATTGGGTGATCCCTACCCCAGATGGATAAGACCAGATGTAGGTATATGGTTTGGTTCCGCCGGATGTATTATTCGTGAAAGTCACATTGTTTCCGCTATCTATGGTTGTTGAGGACGGTGATATCGCAATCGTTGGAAGCGGATTTACTGTAACGGTAACAGAATTTGTAGAAGTTGCAGTGTTCTTCAAGGAGTCAGTTACTGTTGATGTAACTACATATTGTCCTGCAAGAGTAAAGGTGATTACATTTCCACTTACGGAATATGCACCAAATACTATTCCTCCTCCAACCGGTGAGACTGAATAGCTAATGGAATATGGAGCATTCCCTCCACTAACTGAGTTTGTAAATGTCACGGTTTGCCCTAAATCTATCTCTGTTGGAGAAGTTGCAGATATAGTCACAGTCAGCTGGCTATTAACTGTAATAGAAGCAGAAGTTGACGCAGTCAGGCCATCTGCATCCGTAACTGTTGCTATTACGGAATATGTTCCACTTACAGAGAAAGTGATTTGGTTGCCGGATGAAGAATAGTCACCTGCAGCAGATGCACCAGATGTAGTTGTTACCGACCAGGAATAGAGGAACGGTGCAGTTCCATATCCAGATTGAACCGTTACAGCCACAGGTGCACCAATATCCGTCGTTGTTGGCGATATGGAAAGTGCAGAACTGTCTAAAGCATTTACAACATTTATTGTGACAGGTGAAGATGTACCAAATATTCCAGAATTTGATACTTCAGTGACAGAGACAACAAAATGCCACTGACCAACATTTGATAAAACACCAGTCCCGATGCTTTCAGGGAGAGAACTGAACTGATTTGTCGAAGCTATAACTGTATAGGTAGTTGCACCTGGAGCTTCTGCCTCAAGCTGGGCTGTGTACGGTCCATTTCCTGAAATGCTTTTTACAACTATGGAAGTGGATGTACCGGAATCCATTGTAGCTACAGTAGATATAGTTACGTTTAACGAGGAATAGACGATGATTGGCTGTGAATTCACCGACACCGTGGCTGTCCCGAAAGAGCTTGCTCCTAAAGAGTCGTTCGCATATAGTCGTATAGTAAAGTTACCCGTACTTGAGAAAGTGAATTGGTTGCCGCTTCTAGTGATACCTGCACCCGATGGATATCCCCAGCTAAATGTTATTGTACCAGTTCCTCCCGTTGTGGAATTGGTGAATGTAATAGTGTTACCAACATCAACCGTTGCTGTTGAAGGAGTTAATGACACGCTTGGTAGCGCATTAACAGTCACGACCTTAGAAATACTTGCAGTTTCTCCGGATGAATCCCTAACCGTTGCAGTTACTGTATAAACACCCACCTTTGTGAATGTCACAGTATTTGAGGAAGTTGTATAATCTCCTGAAGCAGAACCAGATGGAGAAAGTGTTATGGTCCAAGTGTAGGAAAATGGAGGGACACCGGATCCAGACGCAACGTTAACCGAAATTGAGTAACCAAGATCAGTTGTAGTTGGAGTAATTGAAAGTGATGACGACGTAAGGCCACCAACCACCGTAACGGTAACTGATGCTGGAGCACTTGATGTTCCTGTCGAGTCAGTTGCAGTTACGTAGTATACGGTAGTAGCAGTAAGCACCGGGGTGACAAAGGGATTCCCAGAATAAACTAAAGTTGTCAATGAGGACGTAGAATACCACTTAAACGTATACCCTGTCTTGGACCCTCCCGATGCAGTAGCTGTAAGAGTTGCGCTAGAACCGCTTCCAATTGTTACAGGGAGCACTGTCACAGTCGGATCAGAGTTGACTGTGATCACCACCTGATTTGTAGTTACGGATGCCTGCGGGGTTGACCCCGATGTAACCCCACTGTCGGTGAAGACAAAATAGTAAGAAGTATTTGCAGTGGGCTTTACTGAATATGAAGCTGAGTTCCCTGTTCCGGATGATACAAGAGTACCTCCGCTAGTGAACAGGGACCAGCTATAAGAACCTGTACCTCCAGATACCTTGGAAGTTAAAGTCACAGTTTGGCCAAGGTCTATTGTACTTGAGGATGGCTGTAAAGATACAGTTAAGGATGAGTCAACAGTAATTGATACCTTGGAGGAAAATACATAGGATGTCACATTATCAGTCACATTTAGGTATATAAAGTAATTACCTGATTTAGAAGAGGAGAAAGAATAAGTTGATTTTGAACCTACTACGGCGCTGTTCCCTCCTATATACCATGCATATGAGAATGATCCCGATCCACCTGATATTGAAGGTGTTAGCAGTATGGATTGTCCTACATCAATGACGGCAGTTGAAGGTGATATTGAAACAGCTGGTTTAGTGTTTACAGTCACTGTTACCTTGTTCGTGGAGACTGTTGCTGCTGATGCTGGAGTTGCTCCAGATGAAACTCCGGTATCTGTGAAGACGAAATAGTATGATGTTGTTGAAGTGGGGGATACTGTTGCTGAGGCTGATGTGCCTGAGCCTGTATTGATTGCAGTTGAGGATGCTGTTGAGTAAAGTGACCATGAGAATGTGCCTGTACCACCTGTTACAGTTGCAGAGAGAGTTACTGATTGACCCGAGTCTATTGTGGATGGTGATGGCTGGACTGAGATAGAAGGTGATGAATCCACAATGATCGTGGCAGTGGCTGATATAGTGATTGGCGAATAAGTACCTGTGTCAGTAACATTAAGGTATATCACATAAGTTCCGGTACCAACCTCGGAAAACGTCACAGAGGTAGAACTTGAACTGCCTAAGACATTACCACGTACACTCCAAGAATAAGATAGTGAACCCGTGCCTCCATTAACTGAAGAAGAGAGAGGTATAGACTGACCTGAATCTAGCGTGCCTGTAGACGGAGTTATTGAGGCTGCTAGAGGAGATTCTACTGTAACCTTAACGCTCACAGGTGATATGACCAGGTGCGGTGTTGTACCTATGTCAGTTACGTTGAGCCATACCACGTATGTATTCGGGGTTGTTGATGAGAATGCGTAGGTTGATGCATATCCTACTGGCTTGCTGTTTCCCCCTATGCTCCATGTGTAGTTGAATTGAGGTGTGCCTCCTTTGACCGTAGCTGTTAGTGTGACCGTCTGACCTGAATCTATTATTGCGGAAGAAGGGGTTACTGTGACTGTTGGAGCACTGTTTACAGTCACTGTTACCTTGTTCGTGGAGACTGTTGCTGCTGATGCTGGAGTTGCTCCAGATGAAACTCCGGTATCTGTGAAGACGAAATAGTATGATGTTGTTGAAGTGGGGGATACTGTTGCTGAGGCTGATGTGCCTGAGCCTGTATTGATTGCAGTTGAGGATGCTGTTGAGTAAAGTGACCATGAGAATGTGCCTGTACCACCTGTTACAGTTGCAGAGAGAGTTACTGATTGACCCGAGTCTATTGTGGATGGTGATGGCTGGACTGAGATGGAGGGAGAAGGATCAACTGTTATGGCAACGCTGCTAGATTGTACTGTAACTATTGGGGTTGCAGCAGATGTGGTGCCAGTATCAGTGAATACAACGTAAACGCCAGTGTCAGCTGAATTGAATGTGGCTGTTGCAGTGGCAGATGTTCCTGAGTCACCTGATATGGGACCGGACTTATCGTACCATTGCCATGAGAATGAGCCAGTACCTCCAGTTGCTGTGGATGTGATTGTTATGGACTGGCCAGAGTCTATTGTGACTGATGAGGGCTGAGACGAAATGGTAGGAGCGGAATCTACGGTTATAGTTATTGGAGTGGATGTTGAGGTTTGCCCATCCGTCGATAATATCTCAAGGTAAAATAGATACGTCCCCTTCCCAGCAGGGGTGAAAGTGTAGTCTATAGCGGTTCCTGAAGTAGCCGATCCTGAGGGACCTAACTTGTCTGAACTTGAAGTCCCATTAAGGTACCACTGATAAACAAATGGCGCGAGACCTCCCTTAATAGTAGGAATAAGGGATAATTGCAAAGTTTGTTTCAGGTCAAGTGACCCGGAACCAGTGGAAGGTGTCTGCGTAACGAAAGTAACGCTTAGGGACCCGGGATTAACCTGAACTACTATCGATACAGTAATTACATCCGGCGTGGTAGTACCCGTGTCCGTTACATTCAGCCATATCTTGAAAGGTCCTACGTTGGGAGAAGAAAATGAGTATGTGGATGTACTGCTTACTGGCGAATTGCTTCCACCCAGAGTCCACTGATACGCATACTTTCCAGTTCCTCCGGATGGAGTTGCTGTGAATACCTGGGCTTGATTAATAGTAAGTGTTGCTGATGATGGGCTAACGCTAACCGACAATTCCGGGTCTACCGTCACGATTGAATTGTCAGAGGACACTGAAGCAACAGGTGCTGCTCCAGATGAAACTCCGGTATCTGTGAAGACGAAATAGTATGATGTTGTTGAAGTGGGGGATACTGTTGCTGAGGCTGATGTGCCTGAGCCTGTATTGATTGCAGTTGAGGATGCTGTTGAGTAAAGTGACCATGAGAATGTGCCTGTACCACCTGTTACAGTTGCAGAGAGAGTTACTGATTGACCCGAGTCTATTGTGGATGGTGATGGCTGGACTGAGATGGAGGGAGAAGGATCAACTGTTATGGCAACGCTGCTAGATTGTACTGTAACTATTGGGGTTGCAGCAGATGTGGTGCCAGTATCAGTGAATACAACGTAAACGCCAGTGTCAGCTGAATTGAATGTGGCTGTTGCAGTGGCAGATGTTCCTGAGTCACCTGATATGGGACCGGACTTATCGTACCATTGCCATGAGAATGAGCCAGTACCTCCAGTTGCTGTGGATGTGATTGTTATGGACTGGCCAGAGTCTATTGTGACTGATAGGGGTTCTGTCGTAACTGACAATGAAGAATCTACAACTACAGAAACTGAAATTGGCTTGTAAACGAAGTGCGGTGTTGTACCTATGTCAGTTACGTTGAGCCATACCACGTATGTATTCGGGGTTGTTGATGAGAATGCGTAGGTTGATGCATATCCTACTGGCTTGCTGTTTCCCCCTATGCTCCATGTGTAGTTGAATTGAGGTGTGCCTCCTTTGACCGTAGCTGTTAGTGTGACCGTCTGACCTGAATCTATTATTGCGGAAGAAGGGGTTACTGTGACTGTTGGAGCACTGTTTACAGTCACTGTTACCTTGTTCGTGGAGACTGTTGCTGCTGATGCTGGAGTTGCTCCAGATGAAACTCCGGTATCTGTGAAGACGAAATAGTATGATGTTGTTGAAGTGGGGGATACTGTTGCTGAGGCTGATGTGCCTGAGCCCTGTATTGATTGCAGTTGAGGATGCTGTTGAGTAAAGTGACCATGAGAATGTGCCTGTACCACCTGTTACAGTTGCAGAGAGAGTTACTGATTGACCCGAGTCTATTGTGGATGGTGATGGCTGGACTGAGATGGAGGGAGAAGGATCAACTGTTATGGCAACGCTGCTAGATTGTACTGTAACTATTGGGGTTGCAGCAGATGTGGTGCCAGTATCAGTGAATACAACGTAAACGCCAGTGTCAGCTGAATTGAATGTGGCTGTTGCAGTGGCAGATGTTCCTGAGTCACCTGATATGGGACCGGACTTATCGTACCATTGCCATGAGAATGAGCCAGTACCTCCAGTTGCTGTGGATGTGATTGTTATGGACTGGCCAGAGTCTATTGTGACTGATGAGGGCTGAGACGAAATGGTAGGAGCGGAATCTACGGTTATTGTAGATGAAGCAGAAAATACGTAGGATGTCACGTTATCAGTCACAGTCAAAATCACCTTATACGAACCACTTGTTGGCTCAGAGAAAGAGAATGATGATTTGCTACCCAACACAGTTGAACTGGTGCCCAAAGTCCATGCATATGAGAATGATCCCGATCCACCTGATATTGAAGGTGTTAGCAGTATGGATTGTCCTACATCAATGACGGCAGTTGAAGGTGATATTGAAACAGCTGGTTTAGTGTTTACAGTCACTGTTACCTTGTTCGTGGAGACTGTTGCTGCTGATGCTGGAGTTGCTCCAGATGAAACTCCGGTATCTGTGAAGACGAAATAGTATGATGTTGTTGAAGTGGGGGATACTGTTGCTGAGGCTGATGTGCCTGAGCCTGTATTGATTGCAGTTGAGGATGCTGTTGAGTAAAGTGACCATGAGAATGTGCCTGTACCACCTGTTACAGTTGCAGAGAGAGTTACTGATTGACCCGAGTCTATTGTGGATGGTGATGGCTGGACTGAGATGGAGGGAGAAGGATCAACTGTTATGGCAACGCTGCTAGATTGTACTGTAACTATTGGGGTTGCAGCAGATGTGGTGCCAGTATCAGTGAATACAACGTAAACGCCAGTGTCAGCTGAATTGAATGTGGCTGTTGCAGTGGCAGATGTTCCTGAGTCACCTGATATGGGACCGGACTTATCGTACCATTGCCATGAGAATGAGCCAGTACCTCCAGTTGCTGTGGATGTGATTGTTATGGACTGGCCAGAGTCTATTGTGACTGATGAGGGCTGAGACGAAATGGTAGGAGCGGAATCTACAGTTATTGTAGATGAAGCAGTTATAACCAGTGGAGTTTTGGAAGTTCCAACAGTAACGTTGAGCCATACCTTGTAAACGCCTGCAACCGATTCAGTAAAGTCAAACGTTTTATCATTGCCTACGACGGTAGGACTTCCTCCGATGGACCATGCGTAAGACAGGTCACCTTTGCTACTTCCAGAAATGACAGATTTTAACAATATTGATTGAGTAGTATCTATCGTAGCTGATGATGGGATAACATTTAGAACAGGAGCAGTTAGAACAGTTATGTTCAACGACTTCGAAGGTAATTTATAATTTGGCGTAGTCCCAGTGTCGGTAACGTTTAGCCAGATCACATAGCTCCCTGAAGTTGATTCAGAGAAGGAGAATTCTGAGGAAGTAGAAAGCACAGTAGGGCTTCCACCAACTGTCCAGGAGTACGTGAAAGATCCAGAGCCGTTTACCACAGTAGCAGTCAATGGAAGAGTCTGTACGTTGTAGATTGTAGTAGTTGAGGGTGTTACAATAATGTATGGTGGCGAGAAAACAGTCACCTTAGCTGCTAATGATGTAACTGTAGCACCCGTTGAGTCTTTAAATACCACGTAATAGCTGCCTCCTTGCGTTGGGCTGAAAGTGGCAACCTGTCCAGCACCTGACCCTCCATTCTGCACAGGAGATCCTGTTCCAGGAGTGCCCTCATACCACTGCCAGTTGTAGGGACCTGTCCCTTCGCTAACAGTTGACGAAAGCTGATTAAAACTTTGCTCTGGATCTATTGAATAAGATTGTGGCTGAACACTTATGGTTGGAGAAGAGTTTACGTTAATAACGACGGTTGAGCTAGAAATAGAGCCTGTCGCGTCTTCAACCACCAACTTAACAGTATACGTACCTGGGGAATTAAAGGTAAAAGTGTTTCCTGGACTGGTTGACTCTGTAAAACCTGAATTGGGAGTGACTGAATACGAATAAGTAAAAGGCAAAGTTCCTCCTTCAGTCGTATTTGCGAAAGTTAATGATCCTCCAACATCAGTTTGGCTGCTAGACGAAGAGAGAACAACGGAAAGAGGTTGATTTACGGTGATGGTCATAATGTTTGAGTACGCAACCTCTGAAGAACTGTCCTTAACCTCTAACTCAAATAACCATGTTCCAGTTACTGAAAGAATTCCCGTGGACACAGTTGAAGTTGAAAGATCATTAGGATTTACAGCGAAAGAGTTGCCTAGATCAATAAAAGATTGAAATCCTGGCTGTTCCACCATCCATTGCCCCGTGTATGGAGGTAATCCTCCAGAAAGCGAATTTGCAACGAGAGTAGAGGATTCTCCTTTGTCAATGCTCTTAAGGCCAGATACTGAAATAGAAACACTAAGTTGCGAAAGTATCTTCACACTAGCAGTCTGTGAAGCTGAGACCCCGGTTGAATCAGTAACAGTAACTGTCACGCTATAAGACCCTGGAGAGGAGAACGTTATCTGGTTATCTAAAGTACTATAGCTGGAAGAGGAAATAGTAGTTCCGCTTTGGCTAGTAACGCTCCACGAATAGGTGAAAGGTGCCACTCCATAACCCGGAGTGACAGTAGCATTTATTGGACTTCCGAGATTAGTTGTAGTCGGAGAAATTGTGATTGCTGAGGATGTTAGAGGCTGCGACGGGTGGAGTACTATAATTTCAGCCGTAGTAACTATCGCTAGACCATCGTCACTGTCCTCGTCATTGTTAGGAGGGGTATTCCCTACGTGGTTATTCACGAACAGGTACAGGTAGTAGATTCCATAATTAGTAGGGATATATGTGAAATTCGCCTCAGGTTGAGATGTACTGTTAACGCTTGAGAATGACCTGAAACCTCTCTGCCAGTGGGGAAAATATTGAGAGACATACCACACATATGTATAGGGAGATACGCCACCAGTCCAGTTGCCATTAAAATTTAGAACCTCGCCTATATTTGCATTTACCGTTGTTGGGGTTATGGTTGCTTGCGTCACAGTTGGCTTAAAATTTTGCTTCGAATATATTTGAGATACTGCCATCACATAAGCAGCAGAACTAGCACTATTTACAAATAGATAGACGTAGAAATTTCCAGTACTGTTAGGGGTGTATTGGAATGACGCAGAATTTCCATTCGTATAATTGTAAGAAGCAAATTGCAGTATGTAGGGTGATCTTGTGTTAGGCAAGAAACTATTCTTGTCATTCGTTACATACCAAACGTAGGAATAAGGTGCTGTTCCTCCTGACCAGTTTCCTGCGAAGTTGATTGGTACTCCAGAATTTACGGCTCCATTTAGAGAACTAGGGGATATCGTCACAGAGGTCACGCCTGGAGTCCCTGGAAGCAGTACTATTTCCGCAAAAGCAGCAAGGGATTCCTGTTGATTCCCCTGACCCTGTTGATTTCCAGGTCCTCCGGCAGTGTTCACGAAAAGATACAAGTAGTATATACCATAGGAACCATAAACTGGATTAAATGTGAAGCTTACCGAAGACTGCGGGGTGTTGCTGTAACCTTGTAAGTTATTTTCATCTCCCTGATAGAATGACTTCCACTGTAACTGCTCAGATGAAACAAACCATTCGTAATTGTAGAACTTAGAGCTACCTGTCCAATTCCCTACAAAATCTATAGGTTGGCCAGAATCCATCACCGAAGCTGAAGGTGTCAGTGTAAGATTTTCAAGTTGATTCCCATTTGGGGTAGGTTGAGGGCCTGGTGGACCATTATGTCCCTGAGGCCCAGGGGGACCTTGAGGTTGATTATTTACCGAAATGACTGAATATGCGGTCAACCCGTCACCTGCACTAGAGCCATTTACTGTCAAAGTAACTTCAAATACACCAGGATGGTCAGGGCTGAAGATAAAACTAGCAGACGTTTCAGATGTAAAATTTGTAAAGTAATTACTCACTGGACGACCGGATTGTGCATGAATTATCGACCACTCTATATTATAGGGAGGCAAACCTCCTGTCCAAGTTCCGACCAAGTTAAGATTCTGACCAACATTAATATTCGAAGAAGTAGGAGAAAGCGTAATAGAAGAAACTGAATAGGTCTCGGTTATATTAAATCCGCTTCCCTGATTATTTTTGTCATATGAAGACGATATATTATCAGATGTAATATCTGAATAATTACCCGTCAAAACTTCGCTTGACCTTTGGTCATATGGTTTTACTGATACAGTATTTAATGAATCTTTTGAAGACGTAGTATTGGATTGTGTCGATCCAGCCGCTTCATTTGTTGAAATAGCAGAAGGAGCAGCCCATGTTTTCAATATCTTCCCATTATTAACATCCTCGTAATAGCTGTAATTACTGCCCCCAATTTTAGTAGTAACTAAGTAAATATGATTGGAAGAAGCAGTTGATGAAGTGCTATTAGATGAGTAGAATGCACCAGATGCCGACGAGAAGAGCATTATGAAAACTATGAACAGACCTATGATTAGTGTCATTGATTTAGCTAACTTTCTATTTGTCAATATTTAGCTTAGTTAAAGTCACTATAAATATCTTTATATTTGGTCATTAAAATTCAAATATCGTGTGGAGCAGTTCTGAACTTGTGCTCAATTCATTGGCAAGTCATTTTAAAAAACCACCTTTTAGATTATTCCAATGCAAAAACATGGTCTTTCTAACTTTTCACTCAAATTAAAATAACTTTCAAACTAGTGTTTGACTAACCCCCCTAGCAATTGGAGCATAGGTATTAATAAGATTACAGGGTACCGTTCAGACATTTCGTCTAAAGCATAATCTACCTCAGTTCCCCATGTAATTCTCGATTGAACATTTCAAGATTTTCGGTCTCAATCAAACTTAAATATATTAAATGTTATCTGAGGCAGTGAAAGTAGCCAAATTCTCTGTTAGAGTGATTGTATTGATAACACTTACTATCCTAGTCACTAGCTCATTAATGGGCTTAACAGGGACTCAAACGAGTGATGGACAACATATAAATTTTTCTCCTCCTGCCCATTTAAACCTGAATACAAACTTACAAGCTGTGGGAGATTCGCAAACGAGTCTACCTCATAGCAGTGCAATTGGTTTTAACGGATTGAAGGAAATTGAGTCACTACTGGCTTTAAGGCAATATGGCTATTTCAATGAAAGACAAAATAGTTCCCCAGCCTCAGTTTCCGTAACATTTGAAGTCACTAATAAAGGGACAGGAATAAGCTGGAGTGTGTACATTTTTACAAATCTATCATCTTCGGTACCAGATCTGCCCTTGTATAATACCCTAACGAACGAAGATTATGGAGTAATTTTTTCTGGAGCTAGTTCCTCATCAACTATCACAACATCATTAATTCCCGGAACTTATTATTATTATACGGGACCTACAGGTACAATGATTGGCCCTTATAAATTTAAAGTTGCATCAACAGAAACTGTATCGATTACATTCCCAAGTATGGTCATGGCATCATTTACCGAGCAAGGGCTAACCAGCGGTGGGATTTGGAACGTATATGCAACTACATCTTTGGCTTCTGGTAAACTTGCAATTCTTTCGCAAAGCGCATCAAGTTCAACAATTACTGCTTACCTTCCAAACGGTTATTACAGTTTCGCATTTGGAATTGGTGCACTTGTAATTGAGTCTTCGCCATTACTAGTATATGGCAAGAACGTGACGAGGCAAATCTTCATACCACCTCTACACTCAATAATTTTTAAAGAATCAGGGCTTTCGGCAGGAACTGCTTGGGGGGTCTACGGGGTTACATTGACCTCAAATCAATACCTGCTGGAAAATTTCTTTACAGTAAACTCTGATAATAGCACAATAACAATAAACGTGCCTGATGGAGTATATCTCTATCAGCCAACGACTGAGGGCACTTTATTTTCAGAATCTTCTCCTATATATGTAAATGGGGAAAACGAAATGATAAGTGTGGTGTTTCCTACATTAAATAAAGTAACATTCGAAGGTTTTGGCTACAGAAGTGGTATCGGATGGCAAATGTCAGTATTTTCTACGAATGCCAAATATTCGTCATCAAGCTCCACTCTTTCATCATCAATGACTTTTTCACTCCCAAGTGGGTCTTACACATTTACTGGAGGGGAGGGAGGAGCATATTTCATTAGTGGAAGTTTTAACGTCTCATCATCTGTATATTCACAAACAATATCTTTTCCACAAACTTACGTAGTAAATATCTCGGAGAGTGGCCTAAACGACACGATGAGCTGGGGGATAGCAATTTTCGGAAGCGGGAGGACGGACGTATACTCAAATACGTCTCTTAACTCATCGCTCTCAATATATTTACCTGTTGGTAAATACAACTATACTTACTCAGAGAATACAATGGGAACGATAATTAACCAACAATATCAAGATATTTACTCCTCTGCAACATTCTCAGTGGGAGCAAATGGTGCACAAATATCTCTGAAATTCCCTAAGTTAACAGAGGTCAAATTTACAGAAACTAATCTACCGAGTGGAATAGATTGGGGAGTTAGTGCCTTTTCGACCACTTCCTCCTCTGGATTTAGGGAAGAATTCTTTAACACATCTTCTCCATATCAGAGCGTTAATTTATATCTCATTAATGGAAGTTACTACTATTCAATTTATGAAGCAGGGACCTACATTTACCCGTCTGGGAATACAATAAACGTTTCTGGACAACAGTTAACTGAATCTTATGTTTTTCCTAGTCTCTATCCGGTAACCTTTTCTATAATCGGACTTACTTCAAATACCACATGGACATTGACCATTGAAAATTCTAACTTCTCCTATGAATATACAAATTCTTCCTTTAATGCAGTTATGACGGCCTATCTCCCAAATTCATCTTATAACTATTCAGCCACAACTAGTTCGCAACTATCTACGAGTTCATCATTCGTAGTCAAAGGAAGTACCTTAAAAGTCACTGTGATTATTCAAATAAGTTATCCTATAACGTTTGAGGAAACCGGGTTACCAAACGGTACCCTATGGTATGTTTCACTAAACGGAGTGTATAGCTTTTCCTCTAACTCTACTATCATTACCAACGAACCAAATGGCACCTACGTTTATAACATCGTTGCATCCAGCTATACAGCAGTTCCAGCTAACGGAACTATCGTTGTTTCTGGCAGGTCTGTAATTATTCCAGTTTCATTCCGGGAAACCGTAATTACCTATCCAATTACATTTTCTGAATCTGGTCTATCCAACGGCACAGTTTGGTCAATAACAATTTCAAATTCTACCATTTCATCAATCTTCGATTCAATAACAATTAGGGAACCGAACGGAACGTTTACATATGAAGTGAATGCATCTGGCTATTCGCCGAATCCTTCTGCTGGACTAATATTCATCAATGGGTCAGGCCAATCAGTCTCTATCTCGTTTACTCCAACTCTCCCAGTCACAAAATATACGATTTCATTTAATGAGTCTGGACTCTCCCCAGGTACTCAATGGACAGTATCCCTCACGAATTCAACATATTCAGGAAAGATAGTAGGAACAATATCAACTTCATCAAAAGAAATAGCAGTTTATGGAATTACCTACGATGGATCCAACAAGTACCTATACGCTTCAGGAATAATAGAAAATTCGACTTCACTAGTAAGATATCCCGGTGTTGTTTTGGTTATCAGCCCTCCTACTAACACGATAATTTCCATAATATCTGTCGGTTCCCTTCCTGAATCTAGCGTCTATGATCCTTACAACGGATATTTGTACACGGCGAACGCACTTACGAATAATGTGTCCGTGATAAACACGGCAACTAATGCTGTGATTTCAACTATACAAGTAGGAAACCAGCCTGTAGGAATTACCTATTCCTCCCTAAGCCAGGACATATATGTTTCAAATGCGGCTTCAGGAACTGTCTCAATAATTTCGAGTACGACAAACACCGTCATCAATTCGATTTCACTTGGGCCAAATGGAGAAAAGCTTGCAGGTGAAGTATACGACCCCTCTAATGGGAATATTTATGTTGGAGGGTTTAACAATGGAACTGCTCAGGACTCCGTGTTTGTTATAAATTCAAAAACTAACGGTATTGTTACTACTATTCCTGGCGGAGCTTATTTTGGTGCATACGATTCTTTAAATGGATACCTGTACTTCACAGATCACGCACTGAATTCCGTACTCGTTGTGAATGGCAATAATAATCAAGTAGTGACAACTATTGATCTTCCAGCCCTGTCTTCACCCCTGGGGATTGCCTATGATTCATTTGACCACAATATTTATGTTTCAGAGCAGAACTCAAGCGTTTTAGCAGTCATAAGTTCACTTTCCAATACCGTAATATCAAACATTGCAGTCACCGGTTCACCTCTATTTCCAACATACTATCCTTCAAACCACGATATTTACCTTTCTAATCATCTAGTCGGTGGAATTCAGATAATTACCTCTTTTGGTGGACTTAGTAGCATACAATCCTCGACAAATTCCTCAATTAAATTTTCAGAACCTAACGGTACATACTCCTATACCATAGGGTACCTTAATGGCTATTCACTACCGGCTGAATCTGGCACCTTGAAAGTAGAAGGGTCCGGAATTACGCAAACTATAAAATTCTCCCCAGTAAGCGGATATTCCGTTACTTTTGCAGAGACTGGCCTTCGAAATGGGAGGACGTGGTCTGTTACATTTGATGCAAGCACAATTAATTCAACAAATCCTACTATTTCATTTAGAGTTATAAATGGCTCGTATTCCTTCCATATTTCCAACGTATCAGGTTACTTGCTGTCGCCCACAACTGGAGTTATAAAAGTGAACGGGTCTTCCATAACTAAAACGGTAACGTTCACGCAACTTTTCTCAGTAAAATTCATAGAATCTAATCTAACCAGTGGTGCTACCTGGTCTGTTACGCTTGGGAATAGTACGGTGACATCTACCGGGAGTACAATTTCATTTACAGAAACTAACGGTTCCTATTCCTTTTCAATATCAACCTCGTCCAATTTGACATTCTCTCCAACCTCGGGTACTATAACTGTTGCAGGTAACAATGTGACGCAGTCCGTAGAATTCTCGGCCACACCACCTCCTTCAATTAAACTTTACTTAACCGGATCAATATCGCCAACAAATGCAACACTATTAGTAAATGGCAAAGAAGTACCTACAACTAATGGTATTTTCAACATTTCAATAGTCCCTGGAGCATACGAAATAGAAGCAACTATGACGGGTTATCAGCCATATTATAAGAATATGACAATTCTAAGCAACCAAACACAAACAACACATCTTTCGATTACCCTTGAAAAAATTTATCGACCAACTTCTTTCCCTCTGATATACTTAATCATTATAGCGGTAGTAATTGTTGCAATTATAGGTGGAGTGTCCACACTTATCCTCAGGAAGGGAAGAAAGGTTGCTGAAAAGAAAGGTGAATGAGGTTTCATCGTGCTAAAATTCTAAATTATTCTACCTTTTTATCCAATTAATTTTGGTTGTAATTATAGAGTAGATGACGCCACTATAATTGACGATCTGGGATTTAATATTACAAAGATTACAGTTAATTATGGACAACCTAATAGTACTGTAAGTAAGTCGTTCAAATCTCTTTTATTTATCAATCCCATTTCCTAACATGGATTACAAGGTCAAGAGGATGGTTAGAATTCCTATGAGAGATGGGGTAAGAATAACTGGAGACATTTATTACCCTGCCTCAAGTCCTCCATTCCAGACAATTGTCTTCAGGACTCCATACGGACGTGATGACCCTCAATATAGAAAAAATGCTCGATTTTTTGCTTCTAATGGCTTTGCTTTCCTGAATTCCGATGTCAGGGGAAGGGGCGACTCAGATGGCGAATTCATCCCCTATTTCAATGACGGACCTGATGGTAAAGAGATTATCGACTGGGTAACTAGCCAGTCGTGGTCGAATGGCAGGGTGGGAACATTCGGCGGTTCATATTCTGCAAGGATACAATGGTTGACTGCCCTAGAACTTCCAAAGAGCCTCAAAGCAATGATATCGAGGGTTTCGCCATCAGACCCATTTGTAGAGAGCCCGACAGGTGTGAGCGACCCGATGCATATCTCATGGAGGTATCTTGTAAGCGGTAGAACGGTAAAAAGCGTGGATGACATCGACTGGATGAGCGTTTACAGAACACTTCCTTTGAAGGACATGCCAAAGGCATTGGGAATGGGTTTTGATGATTGGGAAGAGGGGATGCTACACCAAACATTCGACTCGTACTGGGATGCGATAAGCTACCAGAAGAAATTCGCTAGTATAAATATCCCCGTAATGCACATTTCCGGATGGTATGATGACGAACAAATTGGAACGTTCATCAATTATAGCGGTATGCGGTATAGTTCTGCCACCTCGAAATCACGGGAAAATCAATCAATTATCATTGGACCATGGGGGCATAACGTGAATTCATCGTCCAAATTGGGAGATTTAGATTTTGGACCTGATGCAATCATAGACCTTGATACAATTCAGCTAAACTGGTTCAAGAAGTGGCTCATTGATGAGAATATTAATGTAGGCAAGAGGGCAAAAGTCTTCATTATGGGCGAAAATAAGTGGGTTGATTTTGATGACTGGCCCCAATCCGGGACCACGGCCTCGGAATTATTCATAAGCAGCAGAGGACGCGCAAACAGCAGATTTGGAGATGGTACGTTGGTGTGGTCGAAGGATGAAATTAATGACGGATATGACTCTTATCAATACAACCCTTCTGATCCAACCCCTTTTGTCACTGAGGCAACCTCGGCACAGATAGGCGGGCCAGATGATTATTCCTCTGTACATAGGAGGGACGACATCCTATTATATAAGTCACCGCCCCTTGAAAAAGATATCACCTTCCTGGGTGCAGTCAGGGCCAATATCTTCATGGAGACCGATGTTCCCGACACAGATATTATGGCAATGCTTCTGGATATTTGGCCAAATGGCAAATCTCAAAGATTGTGTGATGGAATGACAAGGGCCCGATACAGAAATGGGATGGATAAGGTGGAGTTGCTGGAAAAGGGAAAAATTTACGAGATGATCGTAGACTTATGGAACACGGGACATAAATTTTCTCAAGGACATAGGATTGGATTCAGTATATACTCTGCAGCATTCCCAAAATATTCCAGAAACCTTAATACAGGCAGCGACCTTGCAACAGATACCATCATGAAAGTTGCAAACACTAAAATCATCCATACAAGGGAGCATCCCTCACATTTCTCATTTTACCTTTATGGAGATTAGTATGAGTGGAATACTAAAAACGTCAAGAAATGCACGTGCAAAACTTATTGGGAGCGGAGAAAGAAAAGTGGCGTTCTACAAGGAGAATCCTCTGTTCTATTATTTTTCTGAAGATGAAAGGGCATCCGCAGTCCTCATAAGCGACGGAAGATTCAGGCTGATAGGAGACAAAGAAATAGATCAGAATTTTGATGAATCTGAAGGCAAGGAATACTGCATAGCTCAACCTTACTTCTCGTTTAGGAAGGGGAAAGCCTGCTCCGAGGAAATAAAAGACTGGTTCCAGTACCCACTATCTGAGGAGCGCAGATTCCTGATTGAAGAAAGGAAGAGAATTAGCCAATCTATAGAAGAGACAACACAGGAATTGAAGACGGATGATACGGAAAAGAGTGTTTCAGATCGCATAAGGCATAGCCTCTGCTCTTTAGGTCACTCTTTGTATTACGACCCGGTCGTTGCATTCGACAAGAACACGCTAAACATATGGAACAAGCCCGGGGATTCAAACCTGAAGAAGGTAATGTACGTGGAGGTAGCCTCGAAGAAGAATGGACTTACCATCCTATATTCAAACTCCTTCCTGGCCACAGGGGAGGATGTGTATGTTGAAAAATACAGGCAGAGTATTGAGGCCGTCGAAGCTGTAAAGGGTTTATTTGTGGAGGGAAATTCAATATCCTTGATTTCTTCAAAACTAGAAAAATATAGGAACAGCAAACTCTACCTTACTACTCCGCTATACCCATTCAGCTATCACCCAATGCCCGGTGAGGGTTCAACGGTGAAAACAGGGGACGTAGCAGTATTTGACCTATGGTCCTCCACCCTGGAATTCAGTTTCAGAAGGAAGGTTGTTGCTATTGCCGGCAGTTACAGGGCAACCATCGTCTAGGTCCTTTCCACAGTGAATGATGCGTAGCCCACTCCAGTTTCGCCTCCAGTCATCTCTATTGAGTTTGAGAGCTTCAGCAATTCCACCTTCCCCCTGTATGTAGAAAGGAGGGTCACAATCGGGCCAAATCCGCAAGCACTCATCTCACCGGAGTATTCGTACCTGTAAACTGCCTTGATGTCCCTGTTAAGCACTGCACTTGCAAAATATCCATCCAAGCGCCTCAGCCTTGTCAGGGGGAGATAGTGGTTAAGGTCAGAACTAGCTACGATGGTAAAGTTCCCTTTCAGCTTCTTTAACTTTGCTGCCAGATGCTCTGCTGCCTCCAGACTCTGGTCAAGCATAACAATTGGAACTATCTCCACCTCACCGTAAATGTATTGAAGGAATGGGATCTCCACTTCAACCGAATGCTCCTGTGCGTGAGCGAGGTTATCTACAACTATCAGGTCATCCTGCAGGTCTTCAACCACGTCTCTCCTGATCCTCGCCCTTCCAAGTGGAGTTAGGTAATCCTCATTCCCAATAGATATTGGCGACCCCAAACCGGTATGGTTCGGCCCTATGACAACGAAATAATCGTACCTACCAGAGTTTGCTAAGGAGCCAAAGGAATATGCAGCAACGGGTGCACTGTAATCGTAACCCGCATGAGGTGCAACTATGCCGTGCTCCGGACTTATCTTCTTAATCTCCGGTATGTAGCCAGGGCCATTCCAGTGCGTGAATGCCCATGCTATCTTTTCTCTCAGCTCCTCAGGATCTGCAGGATAGAAGTGGCCACTGACATATGGTTCTCTCATTGTTACAGCCACATCTACATGTACGGCGGATTAATACGTTTTCACAACATAGATTCTTCAATTGAAGTCGTAACAACACAACACCAATGAAATTTAGCTGACAAGAAATTGACAATTATTGACTTGTCGCAGTTGACCTAAAGGGCCCACCATCCTTCCTTTCGAGAAGCGCATTCACTAGGCTACAGATCATAAATGGATTAATAGCATGGAAGCCGCTCAGAAGTCGACTTCCGCGCTGGGAATGATAAAAAGATAGAGAAAAGGCTGAAATTATTTACAATTCAGCTAGGAAGTCTTCTTGCTTCAACTGCGATACATCCTTCCCGTTCGTGGAAAGTATTTCCTTGGTTAACAGGAAATATACAAGTGCAAGGCTTTCTCTTCCCTTGTTGTTTGCCGGGACGACAAGGTCTACGAATGATGTGCTGTTGTTTGTGTGACACAACGCTACCACTGGCGTTCCGTTTATGACTGCTTCCTTTTGAGCTTGATTGTCGGTAGCAGGGTCATTTATTACTATCACGTCTGGTTCGAAATAACCTGAAAGGGAGGGATTGGTGAATGAACCCGGTATGAACCTATCTGTGATGTACTTTGCACCAAGCGCTGCAGCAGCTGCTTTCACAGGCTTCTTTGCATACTCCCTTGATGCGACGAACACTATACCACTAGGGTCGAATCTAGACAGAAATTTTGCTGCTATCTTGATCCTCTCGTCTATCTTCTTTATATCCAGTATATTCAGTCCTTCCTTGTTCACGTAGGCAGTGAACTTCTTCATGTCAGCGCTTCTTATCTTCGTCCCTATGTGTATAGCCGAATTCCTGTACGTGTCCTCAGATGCCAGTAGATCACTCATTCATGTCCACCCATTTCTTCCTGAATTCTTACGAGTTCATTTAATTTTGCTATCCTTTCCCCTCCGACAGTTCCCGTTTTAATGTAGTCTGCTCCAATGGCAACTGCAAGATGGGAAATGAAATAATCCGTCGTCTCCCCTGACCTGTGGGAAACAACGGTGCTCATTCCGTTATCCTTGGCAAGCCTCCACGTCCTCAACAGCCTGGTTAGTGTACCAACTTGGTTTGGTTTCAGGAGGATTGCGTTGCTTGCCATCTTCTCTATCCCCTCCTTCAGTCTCTGATAATTGGTTGTGTAAATATCGTCACCGATCACTATTGCCTTGTCCCCGACCCTCTTTGTAAGTTCAGCAAAACTCTCGAAGTCGTTCTCATCGAACGGGTCCTCTATAATAGTGTACCCCCAGTCCTTGACAATGCCTTCCACAAAATCTACCTGTTCTTCCCTTGTCAGCTTCCTGTCCCTGTAAACATAATGCCCCTTCTCGAAATAATTTGTAGCAGCCAGGTCCATCCCGTTCTCTATCATGAGGCCTGACTTGTCTGAAACTTCATCTGCTATCTCCTTGACAAGTGATATGACCTTCTCATCTTCAAATGGAAGAACCCATGCCTTCTCGTCACCCATCCCGACTGGAATGTCAAGTTCCTTCGATGCCCTCTCCTTGATTCTCCTGTGAACTAGTGCGTTTGTCTTGATGGCGTCAAACACATTGTCAGCGTGAGAAGCTATCAGGAACTCCTGGATTGTTGTTCCATTCACTGCATGTTTCCCCCCTCCAACCACGTTTCCCAGTGGGGTGGTCATCTTTACGTTGAGCCCTCCCAGATACCTGAATAGGGGAATGCCTAGTTCATCAGCGGTGGCACAGGCGTTTGCGAGTGATAGGGCCACAGCTAGATTGCCTCCTATTGAAGAGAAGTTCTCAGTACCGTCAATATCCTCAAGGAACCTGTCAAACCCCTCCTGATCCTCCGATTCTATACCCACGATCTTCTTCGATATTTCATTTTTGAACGCCTTGATTGACTGGTCTATTCCACCATCCGGGTAGTCCTTCACTTCAGTTGCCCCCTTTGATGCACCGCTGGGTGCAGCTGATACTCCACGACCGTACTTAGTGTAAATTTCCACTTCTATCGTATCGTTCCCCCTTGAGTCAAGTATCTTTCTGATACGTGAATCAACTATCTCTGACATCTAATTCTCACCCTTTCCTTGAGTGTTTGCCTGTGCAGCTGCAAGTATAGCAATAGGCACCCTGTATGGCGACGCTGACACATACTTCAAGCCGATCTTGTGGCAGAATTTAACTGAGTCTGGATCGCCACCATGCTCTCCGCATATGCCAACCTCGATGTCCGGCCTCGTCTTTACACCCCTCTCAAAACATATCTTCATGAGTTCGCCAACTCCATTCTTGTCCAGCGATTCAAATGGATTAACCTTAAATATGCCGTACTCCAGGTACTTTGGAAGGAATGTTGCTTCCACGTCATCCCTTGAAAAGCCAAATGTCATCTGGGTCAAGTCGTTTGTTCCAAAACTGAAGAATTCTGCAACTTCAGCAATCTCGCCAGCAGTAAGCGCTCCTCTAGGCGTTTCGATCATCGTGCCGAACTTGTACTTCAGCTGCTTCCCATCAAGCTCTTCGTCAATAACCCTCTTGAGCCGTTCATGGACGAGCTTTAGCTCCCTGACATCTATTGTTAGAGGTATCATGATCTCTGGTATCACGGTCTTTCCCTCCTCCTTCACCTTTAGAGCAGCCCTTATGATCGCCCTCACCTGCATTTCGTATATCTCCGGGTAAACGATGCCCACCCTTATCCCCCTGAAGCCAATCATAGGGTTGAATTCGCTGAGTGAGTTCACCTTTCTCAATATCTCTTCCTCTTCCTTCATTTTCTTTTCCACTTCATTGCTCTTCCCTTCGTGCCTCAGTTCAGCAAGTTCGACCATGAGTTCCTCCTTCTTTGGAAGGAATTCGTGGAGAGGCGGGTCAAGGAGCCTGATTATCACGGGAAAACCGTCCATTGTCCTGAAAAATTCGACAAAGTCGTTATACTGCAGCGGTAGAAGTTTATCCAGCAGTTTCTTCCTCTCATCTAGTGTATCACTCATGATCATTTCTCTCATGATAGGAATGCGCTCAGCACCCAGGAACATTCTCTCAGTTCTTGCAAGCCCAATCCCTTCTGCTCCGTTCTTCCTAGCTAGGATAGCCTCTTCCGGTGTGTTCGCGTTTGCCAAAACTCCAAGCTTCTTTACCTTCCGGCATATGTTCATGAACTCCTGGAAATCACCCCCCAGTTCCGGAATGGTAAGGGGAACGTTCCCCTTGAACACGAGACCGGAAGTACCGTCGACTGTGACTTCCTGGTGTTCCCACATGATCTCCTGCCTGAAATTTACGGACCTCTTATCAAGGTCAATCTTCAGGTCTTCAGAGCCTACTATGGCAGGTTTGCCCATTGCCCTTGCTACAACAGCAGCATGGGACGTCATTCCTCCCCTTGCAGTCAGCACTGCCTCGGATACCGCAATACCATGAACATCGTCTGCCAGCGTCTCATTTCTCACCAGAATGACCTTCTCCCCCTTCTCATTCATCTTTACTGCTTCCTCCGGGTCAAGGGCAATTTTGCCAGAACCAGCGCCAGGGCTTGCTGGAAGGCCCTTCGCAATTGGCGAACCCGCCCTCTTGGAGTCAACCTGAGGGTGGAGAAGCTGGTTAAGTTGTTCAGGCTGCACCATGTTCACCGTCTCTTCATCCGTTAATTTCCCCTCCTTCCTTAGGTCAAGTGCTATCTTTACAGCAGCGGCAGCACTCCTCTTGGCAGATCTCGTCTGAAGAAGGTAGAACGTTCCTTCCTGGATCGTGAACTCTATGTCCTGAACGTCCTTGTAGTGACTTTCCAGGATTTCAGCTGATCTCTTTAGCTCTTCATATGCCTTTGGAATTTCCGTCTTGAGCTTTTCAACAGGTGATGGAGTCCTGATGCCTGCAACCACATCTTCCCCCTGGGCGTTAATGAGGTATTCACCGTAAAGTACCTTCTCTCCAGTGTTAGGATTCCTTGTGAATGCTACTCCCGTTGCGGAGTTAGGTCCAAGATTTCCGTACACCATCGTGACGACTGAAACGGCCGTCCCCAAAGAGTCTGGAATGTTGTTTAACTTCCTGTAGACTACGGCCCTCTCGTTTTTCCAGGAGTCGAAAACAGCGTTCACTGCAAGCGCCAGTTGCTTGTAAGGATCACTCGGGAGTTCTTTTCCTGCTGCCTTTATCAGTTGCTTGAACTCCTGAACAACATCTCTCCAGTCCTTCTCTCCGATTTCGAAATCATTCTTGATGCCGAGCTTCTCCTTCTTCCTGTCTATAACTTCATCAAATTTTTTGCCGTTCAGCCCTAGCACTATTCTGCTGAACATCTGTATAAATCTCCTGTATGAATCCCATGCAAATCTCGGATTCTTTGTCTCCCTTGCAAACTGTTCAACATTCTGATCATTCATTCCAAGGTTCAGGACCGTATCAAGCATGCCTGGCATGCTGACGGGGGCACCTGACCTCACTGAAACAAGAAGTATCTTGGGCTCCCCTCCAAAAACCCTACCCGTCTTCTTTTCGAGCGTCTTCACCGCGCTAACTATACCGTCCCATAGACCATCTGGGAGCCTGTTGTTCTTGAAATAATAATTGCAAGCCTCAGTTGTGATGGTAAACCCTGGCGGGGTGTTAAGGCCAATTCTTGTCATTTCTGCCAGCCCAGCTCCCTTTCCACCCAGCAGGTTCTTCATCTCCTTCGACCCTTCTTCAAAACTATAAATATACTTAGGTACGGTAGGCATAATCCAATATGTTTTAACGAGTTTTAACATTTACTGTTGAAAGGGATGATGGCATCTCGACCAATCATAGAGTTGAGAAAAGTGGGATTGGATGCAGGCACATCCGCTAGCTCTATAATTCTTTAGCCCACTATTGTTGGGTTCATTCTTTAGTAAACTCCTTCTCAAGATCATCTGCAGGATTAATATAGAGTACCCTTGACCCAGATGAAAGAAGTTCATTGTTGAACTGTGGCAGTTGGTTCCTGTCATAAATTTCGAAGATGCAATATCCGTCTCCAGATTCTATCACCCTTCCATTCTTGTATTCGTGATCAGCGTTAACAATGCCTATCACCTTCACCAATACTTTCCTTTCCGTAGTTTGAGAATCATACTTTATCTCGCCCCTCCTAACTATTATGATTCTGTCGGATATTTCCCTTGCTTCATCCAGCAGATGGGTGCTCATGATTATAAGTCTGTCATTGTCTTTCTTCATTTCCTTAAGGATTTTCCTCATCTCCAGCATTCCCAGTGGGTCCATCCCAAATGTCGGTTCGTCCAGGACGAGGATTGCAGGGTTGCCAACAAGGGCAACAGCTACCCCCAATCTCTGCTTCATACCTCTCGAATACTGGCCGCACTTCCTGTCAAGGTATTCGGAAATACCGATGAGCCCGGATACCCTCTGTACCTCCGCTTCCAAGTCCCTCTTCCCCACCCCCCTGATCTTGGCTGTAAACTCAAGCACCTCCCTCCCAGTGAGATACGGGTAGAACTCTGGTTCTTCCACGAGTGACCCTAGATTGGAAAGAACCTTCCTTGGGTCTGAATCTATATTAATTCCGTTTACCCTGACATACCCTGATGACGGACGAACGATGCTTGTAAGTATTTTGAATAAGGTTGTCTTCCCTGCACCGTTAGCACCCAGGAATGTCACAAGGCCGTTTCCACTGATCTTGAGATTGATGTTCCTTAGTGCCTGGACCTTCCCATAATTCTTAGACAGGGAAGAGATTTCAATTTCCATTCACTTAACCTCCTTTCTCTCAAATATCACGAGTGCAGCAACTAGCGAGATTACTGTGTAGAGTACCATTACCACAAGTGAAAGTGCTATCGCGCTTATGGACGCACCGTTCAGACTGAACTGCCCACCAAATACAGTAGGGCTGACGTTAAGGAAAATCCTGGGTATGATTGACGCTGCATTGTCCAGGAGGAAGAATGCGTTGTAGTTGTAGAGGAGGGAGAGGATGAGGTTGGTGGCATCGAAGACTATGAAGTAGATGATGAATGTGGTGATGTAGGAATAGAGGTTCTTGCTGAAAAGTGAGCTCACGAGGAAGGTGAATGCGCTTATTGCCAGTATGAACAGGACAAGCAAACCTATTGAAGTCAGGATTGAAGGGATCATCTTCCCCGGGAAGAGGAATTCTGCAGTTCCAATTTCCGATGCGACAAAAATGGCCATGGATATCATCGCGGCAGAAGCTGCAGCTAGATACTTTCCAATAAGGAGGATGCTTCTATCCACCGGCAGTGCAAAAATGTGGAAGGCTGTCCTGTTCTCTATCTCGCTGGATATAGCTGGTGATGAGAAGAAAACAGCTGCGAAGACGGGAAGGTCTGACATCACGTAGGACCACAGGTATAGAACAACCTTCTCCTTCAGTTCGGCAGGTGGCGGTCCCTGGGAAGAGAGGAGAGCATCTATCTTTGGGAGGTAGTGGAAGGACAGGTAGACCATCAGGACTGATGCAACAGCGATAAGGATGAAGATGAGGTAGAAGCTTTTGGAACGGTAGTAATTCCTTAGGTAATAGGAGTAAACTGTAGATAGTGAGGAAAGGGTGGATTCCACGGATTTACCTCATTGAATCAAGCTTTGAGTAGAGCTGCGACAAACTGCCAAATTCGTAAGTGATTTCGATCTCATTGGGAGAAATGGATTTGACGCTAAATCCCTGATAGGTGAATGAGCCCGTGAAATTGAACGCTGTACTGTTCTTAAGTTCTGCATATGCATAGAATGACGTTCCATTGATCCCTCCCCAGGCGTACTTGAACGGAATAGTATTGTTCGTCGGTGAATAATAGAATGAGATGTTGTCACTCTGGTTTAGGTATGATCCCTTCGATACAAAATTCGATCCCTTGTTGAATGAATTTATTGAACTTTTAACCCCGCTCATTGTACCTAGAACCACCTTCCCGCTTTCTGTAACGAATACGTACAGGGGAACGTTTGTAAGATTGAGCATCGGCGACAGGGACAAGTTGAGTTTAAGGAGTCCGGAGAGAGCAGAAGAAACATTTATTGAGTAAATCTCAAACCCCCCATAAGTGGTATTGTATTTTAGTGGAAGGCTGTACGATGAGTTTCCGGAAGTGAACGATATGTTGCCAGATTTCACTCCTACTGTGTTGAGCAGTACCGCTGTGGAATTGTTTGAATGGAACAGGTAAAGGCTTGTGCCGTTGTAGTCCACCCACATCACTAGCGAAGAGTTTGAAGGTATGTAACTGAGCGGGGAATCTGATGTCTGCGAACTCATCATGGTAGTGTATGCAAAGGCGGAGGCAGTCGCTACAAGTGCTACCCCGATTACAATGGTGATTGCAATTTTCGCTGTTCTGTTCATTGCATCCGTATCGAAATGAAGGATAAATGTTTTCTTTTGTCAGCGGAAAAGCATTAAGAATTTTTTCAAATATATCTTAAAATAAGTCAGCATCCATTTAGTCACACTCCGTTCAGCAGGAACTGGGTCAACTGTATCTCAGGATTGCGCCTATTCCGCCGAAAGAGTTGAGAAACAGCGCACCTTCATCCGATTCATCGCTAACAAGCTCAATCTTCGAGTCACTTTTCTGCCCCTGCTCGATGTACTCCTCTATCAGGTCCGTCTTAGAGACTAGGACCATAGGGTTACCACACTTAGGGCAATTATGCTCCTTTTCTTCCTGTGATATTTCTGAAATTTCTGTCCCGTCTGCCTCGCACCTGTAAGTAAATTTCATCTTCTTGAGACCTTTTGAAACTATTAGGGTATCCACTCGTCCCTCTTTCAGCACCCTCGAGACTTCCTTGTCACCATAGGCTGCCAGTCCGCTGCCTTTCTTTATCTCTACCAGCAGTCGCTCAATCAGTTTCTTCTCTCTTGCTATCTCAAGCTGGTCGAGTGTCTGCGAAGCCTTGTCAACAAGCTCCTTCAGGCCGTATTCGTTAGTATATCCGACGTCATAGAGATCGATTACCTTTTCCTGGATCTGGTAATGCAGGTACCCGTGCTTGTAGAAGAACTCCTTGGTTGACCCTGGTCCACCAATCAAAACCCCCTTCAGACTGGGTTCTCTTAAAAATGCATTGGATGCAATCTCGCCTATCTTCGTGAAGAATTCATGTGCAGCTATTTCTATCAGTCTTTCGTACCTTCTTGAACTCTGGCCCCCCTGATGGTGCTTGCTGGGTACCTGTGAATCCTTGTTTTCTATAATTTCTATACGTGAACCTCTAAGTAGTCCTATTGTCGCTTCCGCTCGGTCTATCACGATCAGGCCGTAAACTTCCTTCTTCTCTAGCATCGGGAGTATTGGCTCCAGATAGAACTTTGAATCACACCTGTAAAGGAAGCTCGTTACTGATTGAGGTGGCTCGATGAAATAGCTTACCATGTCACTCTTATCCCCTCTAGTAGGGACATACCCTACAAATATCGCTAGACCGTGTTCAGGGGGGCTCTTGTAGTACCTTAGTTTGCTCATGATGCTCTCAATTGCAGTTGTAACATTCTTCCTTGTCGTTTTGCTCTTTATGTTGCTGGATGTTGAATACTCGTCCCTGAGGTAGCTCACTACATCGCTTATTTGCCTTTCTGGGGGGATGTAAACAGAGATCAACTCGGTCCCTCTCCCCTCTAGTTTTCTGATTTCGTCTATGTATTTTTTGAACTGATACTCCCTTAAAGATTTTTCAATATCCTTCTTATTCTGTTCTAGTCCCGACATCTCTCCCCGTCAACTGGTTGATTTGGCTTCTTCCTTAGGTTCCGATGCTTTTTCTTCTTCCTTCTTCTCTTCAACTCTCTTCTCGAAAATTTCTTTGAAGATTACCGTCTTGTTTGCAACATATTCCCTTATGGCACCAACAATAGCAAACTTTGCCAGCGGCCAGGAATCGTCTATCTTAGCAGAGTCCGGTATAGTGATTGTCAGTTCTTCTCCTGTTTCAATCTTGAACTTGTCGGAGTCTCTTGAAAAATTGATCTCTATTATTGCAGCCACCTTGTTCTGTTCACCTTCGATCTTCTCTAGTACTTTGTAGCTGTACTTTATGGATTTACCTGCTAGGGGGTGATTGAAATCTACAACTACCCTTCCTGCAGTTACCGTCATTATCTTGCCGTACTTGCCCCCAATCCTGACCATCTTTCCTGGCTCTGGAAAAACGTCCTTACCACTTCTTCCTGCTCTCTTTTCCTCTTCAATCAGGGCCCTTTCCACTTCCCTGTAGGAACTAACCTTTACTGAATTTGAATCTCTTACGCCAAATGCCTTTTCGGGGGGAAGCACTATTTCCTTCTCCTCGCCGACATTGGCTTTCTGGATATCTTCTTCAAGGTCCTTGAGGAGTCTTCCTGAACCCAATATGGTTACAATTGGTTTATAAGATGAATGCTCATCATAGATTCCATTATCCTTTGCCTTTTTCTCGTCCGTGGTTTCAACTAGCTTGCCATCCTCGGTATAGGTGTCGAATTGCAGTTTGATGAAGTCTCCTTTTTCCATGTACTCCACTCTTTCTTCCATAACAATCAAAACTATAAAAATGCTAGGAATATATCATGGGCATCTAGATTCGCAGATTCTAGAATTTTAAGGACATAAGTTTCACTCCAATTTAAAGTGATAACAAATATAGCCTATTTTTATCTACTACTTCGTAATCACATGCGTTAGCCCCGTGGTGTAGTGGCCAAGCATAGCGGGCTCTGGACCCGTTGACAGCAGTTCGAATCTGCTCGGGGCTATAGTGATTTTGCGTAGCCGTAATTTTCCAGAATGAAGACGCACTGTGTTGTAAATACAAAAAGATTCGATTAATTGATTGATAGTACCTTCCGTGGTCATCAATGCTTATGTGGAGTTATAAACTAAAGTTCTTCAAGGACCTAAGGGGTAAATTAAGAATTGTCTGGTTCTTCAATGAGGTAACGTTATTTTCCCTGAAGAGAATGACCCTAACATGACCCCACGTACAATTATTCTTCAAGGGGGGGAGAATGTAAAGATCAGGAACCAGAGTAATTTGTTTAGGGAGCTAGTCTCTAACGCCAGTGTGAGCAGCATTCTCATCATTCCCTGGACTACTGATTCCCTGGACAAGGAATACAAATACAGGGAGATTTATTTAAGCTATTTCAGAGACGCCGGTTTCCAGACCATTGAATTCATAGAAAGGGGTGATACTGAGACTGAAATTGAGGAGAAGTTCATGAAATCTGATATACTCTACTTGCCAGGTGGAGACCCCGTGATTCTAAAGAGGGAAATTGAGAAAAAATCATTACAGGAAAAGATATCTGATTTTGGTGGCGTTGTAATAGGAAATTCAGCGGGGGCAATAATACTAGCCAATTGTGGTTATGCGGGTGGAGTATTATACAAAGGCTTCGGAATAATCGATTTGAATATCGAGGTACATTCTAATCTCGGGCAAAACAGATTGAATGAACACTGTAAACCCCCAATAATAGGCATTCCAGAAGAGGGATGGATCGTAATTCACACTTCGAATTAATGACATTGTTAGGTTGGCTGATTGAAGGTGTGGTCACTGGTAGATGGAACCCGCCTGACCTCTGCAAACAGAGTTCTGACCCTCAAAATGATAATACCTAGGACTTTATATCTCATCCTTTAATACCCCTAGCATGTTAGATAGCGACGCTTCCACAGCCAAGACATTAACGCTTGTTGCGATAATACTCCAATTAGTGTTTTTTGCAATTGGTGCGGTTGCAATAGTTGGTGTTGCTGCTTACTTTTCGGTTGGGAGGGTTGTGACAAGTTCAGGAGGAGTGGTTACAACTACTACCGTAAATTCTTCAGCTCCGTTGATAATACTTGCTGTTTTCTCAATATTCTTTCTAATTGGCCTCCTGTGGATACTGCTTGATTACTTTCTAGTCTACAAGAACCTCGCCCATGAGAAAGTCAAGGAATCCGAAGTGCCTTCACTGATTCTTGGGATTATTCAGCTTATCTTGGCAGGTGTAATCCCTGGGATACTTCTAATAATTGCGTATGTGAAAATTCGAGACTCTCTGGAGAAAAGTGCAAGGCATCCACCTCCAATAAACTCACAATAATGCACCGCCTTCGCTGTAAATGATGCGATAAGAAGTACAACACGAGAAACGCTGTCACTACTACCTAATCATACTGTTCATCATTTTCTCCACTCAGAATAAAGTGTGGATACGTAGCTTGCAATTGCTGGTGACGCTGTAAGACCTGGCGACTCAATGCCTATTAAATTGAAAAATCCTGGAAAGCCCTGATTCCCCTCTTCCCTTATGACGAAATCCCTGAACCCCTCTCCTGGTCCCTGCAGCTTGGGTCTTATCCCAGACGAATCCTCTTCTATACGCATGTTGACTATAGAAGGAAGGTATCTGCTGACGTCTTTCCGAAAATCTTCCTTGCCTGATTCAACCCTATAATCTAAATTGGAAACATAATATGCATTAGGTCCCATTTTCACGGAACCAGAGAGGTCAGGAGTAAGGTGAATACCCAATCCCGGTCCATCTGGCACGGGGTACACGAGATGGCTTACCGGTGGCCTGTCTGCTATTCTGAAATAGTCCCCCTTACAGAAATGGAGCCTATATCCCAGTGCTTCTATGTCCATCCCAGCAATTTCTGCTATTCTGTCTGCGCCCAATCCTGCAGAGTTGATGATTGTGTTTGCCATCAAACTAAAATTACTTCCTCCATTACGCCCTCCTATTTCATATCCCGTATCCCTGTTCTTGACAGATTTCACTTCAGTATCCGGAACAATAACACCCCCATTAATTCTGGTAAGTGATTTGTAATATTCCAAAAGATAGTCAGGCTCAATTATTCCGGAAGATGGAGAGTATAATGCTTGTTCTGCCCTAATTGCTGGCTCCATTTTCCTCACCTCTTCTGAGTCAAGCACTTCCAGCCCATCCACCCCGTTTTCTTTCCCCTGTTTCTTCAGCAATTCAATCTGCCTAAATTCGTTTTCACTATTCGCTACCGTAAGCTTTCCAAGCCTCTTGAATGGTAATCCTCTCTTCGTGCATATGTCATAGATCATTTTATTCCCTGCAACGCACAGCTTTGCCTTAAATGAGTTCTTTGGATAGTGAATCCCAGAGTGCACAACGCCGCTGTTATGACTGCTAACTTCTTGTCCTAATCTCTTGTTCTTCTCAAATACAAACACCCCCTCGTTGTCCTTTGACAGTTCGGCCGCGACCGCAAGTCCTACAACCCCTCCACCTATGATCACTATATTTGCTCTTTCCAGCATTGTTAATCCTATAATATTACCTGCTGAATGTCTTTTTCGTTTCTATTCCCTGAACTGGCATCAAAATGAGGTGATATGACGATAACCGTTCAACTACCCCCTGTGACGTGGACGTAGGCAGATACGCTTCTCTTATAGAGGTCTTTGAAAACCCCCTCCCGATTTGCAAGTACTTCGAGCTTCCCCTCCTGAACTATGTTCCCCTTTTCAAGAACTATGATCCTGTCTGACAGGGTGATCAGTGAAAAACGGTGAGATATGAGTATCAGAGTCCCATTCTTCGCATAATTCCTCATGGCAGTTATAATATTCTTTTCAGACTTTGAATCAATCTGGGCGGTTGCTTCGTCCATTATTATTATGTCTGGGTTCCTGACAAAAGCGCGAAGAATGGATACCGCCTGCCTTTGACCTTCTGAAAGATTCCTACCCATCTCTCCGACCGGCGAGTCCAGACCATTTGGAAGAGTTCTGAAGATCTCACTCATCCCATAATTGTTTATGAAGGATTGAACCTCATCCTTCGTTATGCCTTTTTTAGAATATTCAATGTTATCAAATATTGAGCCATTAAATAAGAAAGGTTCCTGGAGCACAGGAACTATCAATTTCCTATAGGCCTTTGTATCTATCGTATTCAATGCCTTTAAGTCTATTGCAATATCCCCTTCGTCGGGGTACTTGAACTTTAAGATGACGTTCGTTAGTGTTGTTTTTCCTGCACCCGTTCTCCCAACGATGGCAACGCACTCTCCCTTGTCTATTTCCACTGTCACCCTGTCGAGAGCCACACTCCCATCGTATGTGACTCTCATCCCTCTCCCAACAATTGAAGTCGTGAATTTCTGTATGTCAACGTTTCCACTGTCTTTTTCTGGACTGCTGTCTATAATGCTGTAAATACGGGAAGCACCAACCATTGAATTCTGATATGTGTTATAGAGCTGGGAGAGCTGTACAATGGGATTGAAGAATTGCTGCACATAAGCTATGAACGAGACAAGGATACCAAGGCTAATCTGACCGTTCAGCAGAGCTATTGAACCCTCATAAATGACCAGGACGATTCCTACTGCCTCTATTACCCTAATGGCAGAACTGTAGGACGAAGATAGTCTGGTCGCCTTCATGTTTGCATCAAAGTTTTCTGAGTTCAACAATTTGAACCTGTCCTCAATTTGCGACTCTGCATTGAATGCCTTTACTGTCCTTATTGCAGCTATAGTTTCTGCTAGATTCCCTGTTATAGCAGCTATTGCCCTTCTCGTTCTCAGGTAGTTTGCCCTTACCTTTGTCTGGATAACAAGGGTGAAAAGACCAAGTATAGGCATTACAAGGAGACTGTAAAGAGCCAAAGTGGTATCAAGGTAGAACATTATGCCCGCTGCAATGATGATTGTAGTTACACCGGAAATCACCTGGGGAAGCTGATAAGTAAGGAAGTCTGATATGGACTCAGAGTCATTCTCAATCCTGCTGATCAGGTATCCAGCCTTTACCTTGCTGAAGAATTCCAGAGGAACCTTCTGAAGATTGTAGAATGCCCTATCCCTCATTCTTTTGATGACCCCCTGAGCAACCTTTGTTGAGCTGAGGGACATAGTTCTGTTGCTGAAGAATTGGACGAAGTAAATGAGGAAGAAGAGTACTGAGTAAATTGTGAGGGAACCAACGTTCCTGGAGAGTATTGAATTTACAGCTAGTCCAAGTGCAAGGGGGTATAGCACTCCAGCTATAGCGGTTATAACTACTGAGGTTGTAAAAACTGCAGAATCTCGTCTCCAGTACAGTATGTCCTTGACCATCCTCAGTATTGTCCTTCTGCCTTTCTCCGGCTTGAGGAACTGGTCTTCTATTGCATCATATCCTGTTGACATTTCCCCCCTCCTCGCCGGGAAGGTCCTCTCTTAGTTCCCCTTCCTCAAGCAGAAGCACTTTGTCTGCAAATGATAGGGCAGAAGCCCTTAAGCTGATCATTATTATGATTGTATTCTTCATGTATTCTTTCAGGTTGTTGAAAATGTTTATTTCTGTATCTGGATCCACGCTTGAGGTCGCATCGTCAAGGATGAGAATCAGGGGGTTTCTGAGTACGGCCCTTGCTATCGCGATTCTCTGCCTCTGACCCCCTGAAAGTGTTATGCCTCTTTCACCTATCATCGTTTCGTATTTCTGGGGCAGTGAATCTATGAAATCTGAAATGGATGCAATCCTTGCCGCCTCCTTTATCCTTTCATCCGATACATCCATTCCGAAGAGTATGTTTTCCCTGATCGTACCTGAAAGAAGAGTGATTTCCTGAGGTACAATGGATATTCTGCTCCTTAGTATGCTCAGCGGTATATCCTTTGTATTCTTTTGTCCCAGGGATATGGTACCGGTGTCAGCGTCGTAATATCTTGTTATGAGATTTACCAATGAAGATTTTCCTGCACCAGTCTTGCCCGTTATGCCGATGAATTCACCTGGGTGAGCCCTGAAAGTGACATCCCTCAATATAACATTCTCGCCCCTTGAAAATTTTACGTGGTCGAAAACTAGAGGCCCTGGTTGAAGGGATTGATCTGATGGTTCAACATCCTCCTCCCCTCCTGATGCGGTAATTTCCTGGATCCTGCCAATAGCAGCCCTAGAATTCTCAGAGAACACTATCATTCTACCAAGAAATGACACTGGATTTGTGAGCATCGCAAATATCGTCACTGCAGCAACCAGTCCTCCTACACTAGCCTTGCTTATTAGGTCCAGGTAACCGCCTATGCCTATTATAGCACTAGTGACTGCTGCAACAGTGAGAGGCATGAGGTTGTTGAATGTGACCCTTACCTTGACCACTTCATAATTCTCGTCGTAATACTGTTTGGTCATTGCAGCATATTTGTCAACTTCCTTCTCCTCCGAAGCCAGTCCTCTGACAACCCTTTGACCTACAATGTTCTCTTGCAGTGTTTCCCCAAGCTTACCGTATGTATCCCTGATCTTCCTCCAAATCGGCCTCTGTCTCCTTGAGGAAACAATACCGAGAAAGATCAACACCGGAACTGCGAGTGCAAGCAAGAGTGAGAAAAATGGTGATATAATGAACAGCAGAATGAATGCTTCTATGATAAGAAAAACGGTGGGGAAGAGGCTTGTAAACATGTTAAGGTTAAAATTCCTTGTTGCCTCTATATCCATTGATCCCCTGGAAAGCAAATCGCCTGAGGTCTGCGTCTCGAAGAAAAGGAATCTCTTCCTCACAAGGTGAGAAACGAAATCCTTTCTCAGATTATATGCATAGGTCTGGCTGATATATTGACCTCCGTAGTTCAGGGAAAAAGTTGCGGCAGCGGATATTGAATAGGCCAATACTATCAGTAACGCTATGCGCGGAATGGATGAGTAAATTCCATATTCTACTGCAGATACCGCGTCTCCTATGAACACGGGTACAAGCAACAGAGTGAAGTTTGATATTATTCCAGCAGCAATAACAATTGAAAAAGAGAGACCACTTTTCTTCAGGTACGGTCTAGCAAACAGGACTGGTTCAAGCACCCCCAATAACGATACTCTTTTCCCCCTGCTACCAGAAGATTCAACTGCCATTATGAAGCCATACTCCCCATCTTATAACTTTCTTGATTGTCACAATAAATATTACTTTTTGGTATCGTTGTGCTAGCATTGATAATCTTCCTCAGAGGACTTCTGACCAATATGAATATCTAGATTTTTCATATTTTGGAAGCAGGAAATATCATAATTCTTGACGCCAAGAATTAAATATCGTATCTATCATGACTTTTCATGACACGGAAATTGCTTATTTTTCTGGTGTTAGTGATTTCCCTTGCAATGCTTATCCCGGGCTTAACTATATTCCAAAATTCGAGCACACCGCCTGCGGTAGCCATTCCATCCATCACTTCCACCTCGCCTGTTGCTTCGAGCGGAATCAACCACCTCAGTAGCTCAAATGTATCAAGACACTATTTCCCGCCGAACTTCCACGCCAAAACAACTGAGATAAACGGAGTAATATCACCGTCTTATGTAAATAATCCCGCCCCTATGGGCATAGGCTCATATGGAATTATGAACACCTCAGGAACAATGACAGGCTATGTCCTTAATGCATCCAGTTTCGAGGGTACTGCAGTCCTGAACAACCTCACAACGCTTGATTTAACTAATGCAGGTCCTGATCAATATACAATGCAACTCAACACAATACTGAGGAACGTAACGCTCTTCGGAAATTCAAGTTTCGTCTTCTGGAACCAGAATGTTGTGCTGTACACTGCACACAATCATACCCTGGCATTCGAAGACAACATATGGAACTTCTCGAGCAATTCTTTCCTGATGACCAACAACACCTTCTACAGTTATGATGGCAACATAGTGGCACCCGTGTATTACTATGCGGTTGGCCCCTCTCTCAATGTCACTTATCCCTTTACACTACATCTCTTCCTCAATTCCACGATCATAGACAATAGGGATGCTGTCTTCTTCAATTACTCAGTTGTCACATCTTCAAGCACGTATTCAGGTTCTTACGACAGGGTGATATTCAACAGCACTTATGGAATGCCCTCCACCTTCAAGACAAAACCAGCGTACTACCAAATAAACGGGTTCAACCTAACACCTACTGGTTACATTCCTTATGACGCTGAGCTCATGATAGGCGGTCCTGGCGGAGGTAGCCAGACAAATATTCTCTCCATCAACGGAAGCATGACGCTAACGTACCTGCCTTCCGGTACTACATCCAAGCAATATCTGTCTGTGCCGTCTGCATATAATTTCGGTTCTGATACAGGGGAAACATCATCAGGAATTGCAGAATGGTGGTCTGGAAATACAGTCCACCTGGGAACAGGGCCTTCTATTCTTTCAGGAATGTGGAACCTTACTTCTGATTCCGGCTACCAGACTTTATCAGGAACGGTAACGCCATCTAACTCTTTCATATTCATAAGCAACGGTACTTTCAACCCGTTCTACGCAGGATGGGCACCGGTATCAAGCGACGGTTCTTTCCACTACGAACTCCCTAAGGGTTCCTACTCAGGGGAGATACTGATGAGCGATTACAACCCAATGAACTTCACATTCAATTCAACTGAATCCCTGACTGTATCTATGGTGAAGAATGTGGCAAGGGGTATCTATACCCCCCTCATTGCAATGGACAATCAGCAGCTCCAGTCTATTTCTTCCAGCGGAACTGGAACGCAAAGCAACCCGTACGTAATTGAGAACAACCAGTATTATACAGTCAATCCTCTGTTCTGGGAATTCAACGATTATTTATTCCCGGTATTTTCTGGAATACTATTGGTAAATACGAATGCGTACGTCCTCATTTCGCATGCTGCTCCCTTCATTATAGATTATCCGTCATTCACCTACGGAGTACTTCAGTACTACAGTCTCCCGACATTCAACTTTATGCCTACTGAACTTTACAACGCGTCCCACGTATCCATAGTAAATAGCGTTTATCAAGGATGGTTCTTCTCAAACTTCCAGTCCACTTACGGCTATCCAGTAATTGGTAATATCTTGACGTGGAATTCGTCGTCCATACTTATAGCATATAACAACTTCCTGTCAATGGGAGCTTCAGTGACAATATACGGTGGTACAGGAAACATGATCTTCGGAAACAATTTTGAGCAGAGTGTTAGCATTGCTCCTCCAAGCGCATTTGCATTCGGACTAGACCCGATAGGACTGACTATATATTCATCCAACAACACCATATACAACAACAACTTCAATGTCCTCATAACGACCCTGTCCCCAGCCTACAACATATATAATGGTGCCTCACAACTCTACAACAACACATGGAACGTGACATCTCAACCTGCTTCAGCCAAAGTAATGTTCAATGGACAGGCGCTAACAGGTAGCGTAGTGAACAACGGATATGTTTCAGGAAATGTCTACTGGGATGAGATTCCTGGAGTACCTTACAATGATTCTGGATTCGTTGCAAGCGGATATGACTATTCACCAGTTCTGCCAAACCTCTACAACGTAACCGTTACATTAAGTCCCGCAGTTTCTGGACAGACTGCAAACGTCTATCTGGTTCAGAATAGCTCCTATCAGTATCTATTCGAGATGTCCGGAGGTTCATCGGTGACACTTCAGGTTTATAACGGAACCTATTACGTAGTAGTTGTGACAAACGGACAGTTCTACTTCAACTATCACCAAACAGTCACTGTGAGCGGTGCATCTACGTCCATTACTGTAACCGACTAGTCCGTATTTTCATTTTTTTTATTTTTAATTATCTCATTTTCATTCGAATTTTCAGTGACATCACCTCCCGTATTTGTACGGTAGAAATTGCTTATGCACATTTACAGCAGAGTCAAGTTGGAATTAATGCCTAGGAGGCGACATTCAACCTTCATTTGGAAAGAACTCTTCTATTTCTATTCTCACAAGCATTTTATTGTACTATCTACATTTAGGTCCATATGGATTTCGGCTACACGAGCATCACTGGAAAGGTTAGGGACAAGAATCAGGATTCCGTACTCGCACTGCACTTCGTAGAGACTCTGGAAGGAAAAGCGGACGAAAGATTTCTTGGGGCAGTAGCTGATGGAATGGGAGGAGGAGAATACGGCGAAGTAGCCAGCAAGATTGCAATCAAAAGTTTGATGAACACTGCAGATGAGCTTATTATAAAGGGTAAATGCAATTCTAAGGGAATTGGAGAACTCCTCAGGAAGAGCTATGAGAAGGCAAATACAGATATTCAAAGCTATTCGAAGATTCACGGTATCAACCTTATGGGTACAACTGCCACCTCAATTTTCATATGCGGGAATGATGCCACTATAGGTAACATTGGTGATTCTAGAACTTATATCTTCGACTCAACTGGTTCGATGAAATTTGTTACACGAGACCACTCTTATGTTCAGGAGCTAATAGACGCAGGTGAGGTTTCGCCAAGGGAAGGAAGGACTGACCCGAGGAGGAACCAGCTTACGAGGTCCATAGGAATTGATGAGGAATGCATGCCGGATTTCTACAGTATGAAAGTCGAAAGAGGATATTCGATACTGCTCTGTTCAGACGGTTACTGGGATTCAATGAGTGACCTTGAAATCGGGAGTTATATTGCAAGTAATATTCCTGTCCAAAATCTCGTGGAGGAACTAGCGAATATTGCAAACGAAAGGGACGGAAGCGACAACATCTCCTTGCTTTTAATAAAGCTATAGTTTTCTCGATTGGCACGGTAAAAATCAGAGCCAATAACTTTACTATCCTAAGAAAGATTTAATAAACTTAACTTCTATCGGTCTTTAGTGAACATCGACAAGAGGTTTAGGGCTGTGGTCTCGATTTTTATAGAGGGGGTTATCGTTTACCTCATAATGGTTTATCTCGTCATAGGACCGATCTTCCGTTCCTTCTATGTTGGTGAACCGGCAGTTGGTGAACTTCCGTTTGCAATTTCCTATATCTCCGTCGGAATTGCGGTAGGCTTCACCACCATTGCACTGATGATCTATCCCGTCCTAAAATACAAAGAGGTTGGTGAGCCAGTTGAAGAATAAGTTATTGGTAGAAATAATCTGGATTGTTGCGGTAATTGCGATACTGTCGTGGGCAGCTGTTTCCAACGCCTCATACCTGGAAACAAACCAAAATGCCATTTCAAATCCCGCTAACAGTGACCCTGTAGGGATAGTGATTAACGTAACGGGTTACCAGTGGGCTTGGGCTTTTGAGTACCCAAATGGAACAATAACTACGGATAAACTTGTGCTTGAAGTAAATCAGACCTATACCCTCGTCATAACAAGCAAGGACGTGATTCACGATCTGTATATTCCACAGTTCGGGGTACAATCCTACGCTGTCCCTGGTCACCCAAACCAAGTAACGATTGAGCCGAAGAAAACAGGCACTTTCATATTTGAATGTGTAGAATACTGCGGAGAATACCATTACGAAATGAGGGGAACGGTGGTGGTCACTTAATGGGATTTTCATTTGAACTGATGGTGTTTGGTTCCACTATAGCGGCCTTGATTGCAATGGTCTTCCTTTTGTATTACTTCACGATGGATTACAGGAGGAATCTCCTGGGGGAGAGCGCATCCAGCCTTTCTAAGGAAGAGTCTAACCTGCTCCTCTCGAAAATGAGAAGGGAGATAAGCTTCTCTGCTTTCTTCATGGACGACAGCAAGTCAATTGGGGTAAGATACCTAATAACAAGCATTGTCCTATTCTTCATAGGTGGACTTGCTGGAGTTGGGATGAGAATATCTCTCTGGTTCCCAAATCCATCCTTCCTGACACCAGACCAGTACAACATTCTCCTGACCGCACACGGGAATATAATGCTGTACGGTTTTGCTATCGGGACTATACTAGGATTCGGTTATTATCTGCTCCCATCTGCAAACAAGATAGAAAAGGATACCTTAGGAGTTGTCAAGTCAATAATGTACTGGCTGTTCCTAATAGGGGCAGTATTCATAATATTCTCTAAGAGCACTGCCACCTGGTACTTCTACTACCCACTTGTTGACCAACTGACTGAGGCCGGAGGAGGAACATACTCCTTTGCGACTCTGATAGGTGTAACGCTGATATTACTTGCCACCACGGTATCTTCCGTTATATTCCTCAAGATGGTATTTCTTGACAGGAGCAAGTCAATACCGCTCTCAAAGATTTCAATGTTTTCTTGGTCAATCGTCTCAGCTGCTGTCCTAGTAATCACTTCAGCACCAGTTTCAATGATAGCAAACGGATTCCTCATTTACGACCTGATCAATCCAGTGTTTTTCCAGGCGTCAAACGGCGCTGTCCTCGGGTACGCAATAATGTTCTGGTTCTGGGGGCATCCACTGGTATACATAGCCATATTGCCTGCATTTGGACTAATTTACGAAATGTTGCCAAAATACGCTGGAGTCCCGATTTTCAGTTATAGAGCGGGAGTGTTCTCCCTTTTACTGCTCATGATATTCAGCGCGGTTGTCTGGGGCCACCACCTATTCAACAGCGGTCTCGGAACTGTATGGGATCTTCTTTTCTCAACCACTTCATTCCTTGTAGTTATCCCGTCTGCAATGTCAGTTTTCAACTGGATAGCAACGCTATGGACTGCAAAGCACATTAGGTTGACTGTCCCTATGCTCTTTGTCCTTAACGGAATAGTAGATTTCATTATAGGCGGCATAGTTGGCGTGTATTCCGCAGATGTTGGATTGAACGCCTTTATCCACGGAACATACGCAATCACATCTCACTTCCACTGGATATTCATCGGGCTGACGGCAGGAATTGGATTTGGGGCAATTTACATCCTATTCCCAACGCTGACTGGTGGAAGGACGTATAACGTTCCACTCGCAAAAGTTCACTTCTACCTTAACTCCGTTGGAACTATACTGATGTCGGGCTTCTGGCTTGTAGGCGGATTCGCTGGGATGCCGAGGAGAGTGGCAGGATATTTCGGTATTTTCCAAACGTATCAAGATGTGGCAGCTATTGGCGGGGTCATACTTGGCATTGGATTCCTGATTTTCCTGGTGAATTTCGCATATTCCGCATACCTTCCAGCGAAGGTAGATGTTACAAATCCGCTTGAGGATGAGGTGCAGGCAATATGAATAAGGCTACTCCAATAGTCCTTCTGGTCGTTGTACTGATTGTAGCAGGAGGCTCTTTTGCTTGGTTTTTGAGTGTACCTGGAGGAGGCATAAGTTACCAGCAGGGAAGTTACAACTCTACACAGGTAATAGTTCTCTATGCCAATGCGCAGGGCTGGAACTACAATTCATCCAACCCAAATCCAACGTTAAATGAGAAACTTCATACGCTTCTTGAGTTCAAGGTAATTGAGCAGGACGGTCTCCCGCACACCCTAACGATAGCAGCTGGTCCTAACGAGACAACAAACTCAAATGACTGGATTGTCAATGTAGTGATACCAACAACTGTAGGTAGCATTACATGGGTGAACTGGTCTTTTGCCAACCCTGGGCTATATACCTATTGGTGCACCGTTCACCCGTACACAATGGTTGGAAAGCTCTATGTGAACGGAACTGCGAATTCCACTTCCTCGTCCCCGAGCCCGTCTGCGGTGCAGGCCCCAAGTAGTGGCTTGTTAACTTCAATTATTCAACACCAGAACTCCGGGACTTATGAGATGGCTGATAGCAATGAGCAGGTTTGGTAGCGCATTCAAGCTCACAAAACCTGGGATAGCTGTTCTGCTTGATCTCGTAGCAGTGACAACCTTCTTCCTGGCGCTGAAGAATTTTTCTCTCGTGTGGAAGCTCGTCCCGCTACTTGTTGCGGGAACGCTTGCATCATTTTCTTCCTCCCTGGCGAACAATTTCCTGGACAGAGATCTTGATTCGAAGATGAAGAGGACGAGGTGGAGATTAGGGTCAGCAACGAGCATCGGGTACATTATTTCAATACCAGCCCTCCTTGCAGCCGCCCTTTCTATTTCCATACTATTTCTAAATATCGCAACTACCGTCTGGATCTCACTAGGATTCCTTAGCTATTCCGTGCTTTACACAGTTGTACTGAAGAGAAGAACTTCATGGAACATTGTGATAGGTGGAATAGCAGGAAGCTTCCCTGCGTTGGCCGGTTGGTCAGCTGTTGGGTCTGCATGGTCAGGCGCATCGTTATTCGTTGCACTCATAGTGTTCCTATGGACCCCTCCGCATTTCTGGTCATTGGCTCTGAAATACAAGGACGATTACAAGGCTGCAGGTGTACCAATGCTTCCAGCTGTGACAAACGAAGCAAAATCGATTAATGCAATCGTCTTGAGCACAGGTTTGTTGATCGCCTTCTCCTTCCTTCCGTTGTTCATGAACATTGGTCTTCCCGTACTCTACAGGTATCTGTTGATACCATTCTCAGCATACCTTATTGCAAGGGTTGTCATATTGAAGTTCGGGAAATCAGGCAGAATTGAAGCCAGGGCAATCAAGACATTCCTGTCGACAAACTACTACCTCACTGCAATCCTGGCAATACTGCTTGCTGGTTCATTGTTCAGGATAATATGAATCTGAAGAACAACAAAGTCCTGATTGCGCTTCCATTCATTGCTGTTGTGTTGCTTTGGAATGCGCCTTTCATCCTGAAGGGCATCATAGTTGAAAGGGACGTGCTGCTGGAACTTATTGTAACTGAAGTGGCCATTTTTGGTGGGATTTTGATGGTCTCCCTGCTTAGAGGGAGGATGGGACGACTCTATCTTATCACGTCCTACATTTCCATAGCGATCTTAATCATCATGATTTCAACTGGGCTGTGGAGATTTGCATTCTTTTATGCAATCGCCGTCTTATTATCCATCAGGTTTTTTGTATCAAACAGGAAAAGACTGGATTTTTCTACTGGAACCATAGCCTTCCTTGTTTTCATGGTCATCATATTGCTTTCCACCAGTCTGAGGTTTGCAGCAACACCCATAAACCCATTAAATTCCACTGGTTACGCATTTTCCATATACGATAACTCCTCCCCACTAGGGATTCCATTCACATATGCATACGGAATAGTTATAGGCCTTAGGGGAGCAACACTTTCATTCTCTCCCCTCACGGCAGTCTTATTCCCTGTCATTTCGTACCTGACTGCAGACAATACAATGCTTATACTCAAGGGGTCCAATTCAGGGAGTACGGCATCCGCCACCGGGGCAGTAGTGGCAGCATTAGCCTGCCAATGTGAGAACACAATAGGGGTTCTATCTGGAACGGTATCCTCCCTTGCTCTTTCTATTCTCCCATTTTTCATATTCCTGTCCGCAGGCCTTCTAATCTTAACGAACATCTACCTTCACAACCCCATCAGGATGAAGTTCCCAAAGTTCAGACCCTGGATGGTCGTAAGCATCTTTGTAATAATACTGACGTTGGAATTCTATATCGTTTCAACTGGTCTTGTTTACGATCTTGCACTTTTCGGATTAGTATCATTCCTCTCTATAATATCTGGCTTCCTGCTAGGATTTGCCATACCGGTAAAGAGGAGCCTCCCGATGTTCTCCATCGTAGTGGCATTCGCAATTCAGGCAATAATGTTCTGGCCCCACCTCATAAATGAGGCACTTACTGTTCCTTACATTTTCGAGGCATACAATTTTGCGGGCCTCATTGCCGGCCTCATACTATCGCTTTCATTCAAGAACAGGAGAACGATAACGAAGGTCGGTTTGATTGAACTGATATTCTCGATGGAGACGATGATAACTGCGGTCTTCCTTTATATAACACTGTTCTCCATTTCAATTTTCACTGGCTTTTCTGAAATCGCTGTAATAAATTTCTCAGTCTTCATTTTAATACTCAGCCTCCCGGTAATGTGGTTCTCCAACATCTACCTACTCAGTGTGAGGACCTTTGGAAGCTAGCCTTTCTTTCAGTACATTCCTTATATCGTAGAAGTAGATGTTGTCATAAGGACAGGCTTCTATACAGGATCCAGAACCGACGCACTTCTGGCTTTTGAAATATCCATTCTTGATGAACTGAGCTGGCAGGTCTCCGAGACCTACCTCACATGCAGTGACGCAGTCCTTCGTAGGGCACCTGAAGCACACGTTTGGATCCACAGCCTTGATCTTGAAGAAGCCAAGCTTGCTGAAAAATCCGACGAACGTTCCCGTCGTGCACCACCCATATCTCCTGCAAGGACTCATTCCCACAAACGGGATAGATATGAAAAAGACATACCAGAGCAAATTCCATATCAGGTAGGAGTAAAGAATAGCAGGATCGAACGGCAAATTAATGACCTTGATGGATATGGCAAAACTTGCCATTGCAGATGCAAGCATGAATATCCAGCTTCCAGCGATGATCTTCTGGATAAAGGAGGAATATCTGCTCCCTATATTCTTCTTGCTAGTCCTGGATTTGTAGTTCAACGAAATCATTTCCTGACCGAGCGTTCCACCGTACATCACTGCGGAGGGGCAAAGGGTACCGCAGTATGACCTTCTACCAAAGAACAGTGCTAGGACAGCATACACCACATACGACAGTATCAAGGGTATTATGAGGCTAGTGCGTACTGGACCCAACGCACCTACATTTGCCCAAAGGGGTAATTTTGACCATCCTAGGATGTAGTTGGGCCCATACAGCGTGTAGGTGAAATAAGCAATCAGGGCGAATGATAGATTAACCCTCTTCTCCAGCCACTTGATCTTCTTCATCCTGAATACTACCAAGGCACCCATCTCAAGCCCCATGAGAAGAAGGAACATGGGTGCATTTGCGACTATTGCTATGAAGGGAACTATTGAGAGGAGGACGTTTCCGCCTAAGTGGATAACACCTGCACTTCCGCCCGCATTTGTTACCAGGTACGCTATGGAGCTGATACCCGTACCGCTTGTAGGGAATATACCTGTGAATATATCAAGTGGGATGCTCATCAAAAGTTCAGTGACGAATGTGCTTAGCAGTATGAAGAATAGCCACCACCGCCTGCTGACCCAGCTTTCCAGCGTCCTGTTGTTCCTTCCGCTGAAGATGAAGAAGAAGTAGAGGAACATCCCAATCAGGACGGAAGCAGAGTACACGAACCAGTCAGCCTCCATATTATGTCCAGTTGAATACTCCACGAAGAAACCGAATGAATTCAGAAGGTAGATAACAACAGAGATATCTATTATCCTCCTCTTGTCTGCTATTATCTTGGACTTGGAGGACGATACCTCTTCGAGGAGAATTATCATTCCACCTACCATTATCAGAGCGTTAGTAACTGTAAGAAGGAAGGCGTGCTGACCAAAGAGGGCAGGAGAGAGGAAATCCATCATAGCCAGTGCAATGAGAAGGTATCTTGTCGTTCCCTTCATCTTGAAAAGAACGATTGAAAATACCATTTCCACTTCCATTGGAACAACGAATACGAACGAATTGACCATCTGCGGTATTTCTGCCATAAGGGATGATGAGAACTTCATACCCAGAATTATGAAGACAAAATACGTCATGAAGAACTCGTTGAGCAGGAAGAATGCTGGGAAAATGAACCTGTCAAAATTTCCCTTGGGCGGGCTTTCCATTGAGTAGAAAAAGAAGAGAAGGACAAGAAAGGCGATCATCGGGATCATGACGATGTTTATCGCAATTATTGCGGAAAGGAATCCAGGGGGAACAGAAAGATACCAGCCAACTCCGATGAACATTGTTGCCATCATGAAGAGGATGAAATAGAGTGCATATTTCCTGAGTCTGGTCACTTTTCCCGAGGAAACAACGTATTCCGTGAACACGATGATGGTTATCATCGATGAAATTACTGCAATGGAAATGACAGACCCCAGGTCCATTGAGGAGCAATGTTAGATTCTATTATAAAATTCCGTCACTGCTGACATTCATCACGCCGGAAGAATTGTAGAGGCAATTGCAGCTGGCAGCCAGGGAAAAAGTGACCAGAGAATGAGATGAACGGTTGCAGGAAGGAAGAAGTTTTTTGAGAGCTTTGCAAGAATTCCGTAAACAAGACCCATTCCGAACATCGATGTTACGAGAACGATGTTGTAAGGAAAAGGATAGGCAACCCCTCCTGCTGCTATTGCATACCTTGCATAGTACAGTGAATATAGAACTGCCTGAAGAGACAATGCAATATAGGGTGAAAACTTCTTGAGGAAGACACGCTGTAGGAGATATCTGAAATTAAATTCCTCGACAATTACTGGAGTTATAAATATCAGGGGTATAGTGGTGCCCCATCTATAGTCAACAATGGAAATGAAAAAAGTGAGCGCCACCAATACAGAGATTAGCGTTATAAAGTAAAGCACCGACACAGAAAAATCTTGCATCATCTCTTTACCATTAAGTGCTGCGGCCGCTGGAATCGTGAGAATGCCAAACAAAACACTGGCCCAATAGAAGGAGCTGTTGCCCGTCAGGCTGAACGTGTAGCTCAGCGCAAAAAAGATGACAAACATCATTGAAAGAACAGTAAGTCCTAGACGGGACACCTTTCCTTAGTCATACCTAAAATTTATAACTTTACTAAAAAGGTTAAAATAGTATTCTTAATTTGGAAATCAAATGAATGAGGGGATAGATGAAAATAAGCGAAATTTCCTGAAGCTTATGGTTACCGCGTCTATCGTTGCGGGGGCAGGTCTCTCGCTGGGGGTTGTTGTACGTGCATTGGCTCCACCCGCACTTGGCATTTCCAGCTTCCCAAATCTTCAACTTGTTGACTCTTCAGGAAGCCCGATCCTTGCCTCGAACCTGGCTGTTAACAATCCTTCTGCAATGCAGTTCAACTATCCGCTCCAAAGTACGCCCAACAACATAGTAAATCTTGGTGATGCAAGTGGGAACCCCATAAATATTCCAGCAACAAAGGTGACGATTCCGGCGGATGGTACTACGTACGAATCATATGCTGGAGTAGGGAAGTATGGGTCAATAGTAGCATTCAGCGGCATCTGCCAACATCTTGGTTGCATCTTTCCAGAACTGAGATTCTATCCGAATGGGGTGGAATCAATAACTCTGCAGGGGAAGACCTACACAGGAGTCTTTCACTGCCTGTGCCACGGAAGTACTTACGATCCGACAGCCGGAGCCGCAGTGCTGACTGGCCCAACCACGCACCCTCTTCCAATGGTTAAGCTTGTCTGGGATTCCACCACAGATGAACTTTATGTTTCAAATATGGTAGGCCCGACTATATATGGAAGGGCTTCGGACCTTACTGGTGAGTCGCCGATACCAGGCACAACAACTGAAGTTACCAATCTTGGAAACCCGTTTACGATATGAGGTTAATAAATGTCGTCAATTAAAGAGAGAATTGAGAAGGCAAAACTGAAGGGAAGCGGAGCAAGCGAGTGGCTGATTGACAGAACACAACTGGAGAAATTACCCCTCAGGAAAACACCAGACTACATGAGGAAATGGGGTGGCAAATGGTACTGGACAGGAGCCCTAATAACCATCGCATTCACATACGAAGTCCTGACTGGTCTCATACTCCTTCTCTACTACAATCCATCCAGCCCATATACGTCCACTACCTACATACTTGATTCAGTTCCATTCGGGAAACTCATTCTCTCAACGCACCTATACGGAGCATATGCTATGATTATACTGGTATATGTGCATATGTTCAGGAATTACTTTGTTGGTGCGTACAAGAAGCCAAGGGAACTGCAATGGATAATAGGCGTCATACTTCTCGCACTGACAATAGGGGCAGGATACTTTGGTTATTCTCTTACTGGGGACGTCCTTTCATACGATGCCCAAGACGTTGGGAGAGGCATTGCAAGCCTCATTCCAGGCATAGGACAGTGGCTAGCCGCGGTAGGGTTCGGGAATGGTACTGCCGCGAGCCTGTTCTCGAAGTTCCTTGGATATCATATAATAATGGCTGCATTGATTGCCCTTCTATTTGGGTACCACTTCTACCTTGCGGAGGCAAATACAATGCTTCCATCTTCTAAAATCAGCAAGTACAAGGCACCTGCCACCACGCCTGAAACACATGAAATGAAGCCCTGGTACCCTTCAAACCTTCTTTATCTTGTAGAACTCGGCCTCCTCACGATAGGCTTCATAATTCTTATACCAAGCTTCGTAGGTCTCATCCCGAACACACCTATTCTGATATCTCCTTTCCCAGGACCTTCTCCCACCAGTGCTGCTGCAGCACTTATTCCTGCATATCCTCCCTGGTTCCTGTTGTTCCTTTACAAGGCCGTTGACTTCGGCATGTTCACAAATGCCATGGGGCCGCTCAATGCATCAATAGTGTTCGGCCTACTCCCACTGATCTATTTCCTCTTAATCCCGTTCCTCGATAGCGGAAATTCCCTTCATCCTCTGGACAGGCCCATTACCACCTCCCTAGGAATAATTAGCATAGTATACCTGATACTCCTCAGCGTGTGGGGAGCTTTCGAGCCTGGAGTGATCATCCCTTCCCCCACAGTAGCACTTGTGCTCCTTCCTCCTGCCATAATAACGTTCATCGCAATTTTCGGTATCTCAAAGCTCTGGAAGAAAGGTAAGCTGAAGATAGGCGGAAAGACGACAACCACATCCTTCTTCATTTTCATCATAGGACTGGTAATAACCGTCATTCTTACTGGATATTCATTCACTTACTTCATAACACATTTCTCCGTGCTAGCACTCGGCAAGGTTGCCATATCAGGAACTGCTCTTGGATTCCTTGCAATCGGTACAGCAAGAACTGCTGAGCAACTTCCAGACAAGAAGCTGAACAAGATACCGCTTGGAGCTTATGTTTCAATAGGGCTGCTGACGCTTATGTCCTGGGTTCTTCTAGGACTTTCACTGAAGCTGAATCCTACGTCAGATGCAATGGTAGTTGGCATGGCACTTGGAACTGTCCTGATATTCTCGGGAATAGCACTTGCAATCTATAGAAGGGTGATATTTGGGGAATAGAAGAAGTGCCTGATAAGTCCTATATCTCCATCAGATTTCCAGAGAAAAAACCTTAAGGCACTTTTACGATAGGCAGGCATGGATTATTTCGCAAAATCTTTTGAAGGCAAGGTTGGACTCATTTCAGGTGCAGGAAACGGACAGGGCAAGGCAGTAGCGAAGCTTCTCCTTGAGAAAGGGGCAACTGTTGTTGCATTTTCGAGGAGCGGGAATAAGCCGGACATTAAACACGAAAATCTCATATTAATGAAAGGTGATTCAACAGACCCATCTTCCCTAGCAACAATAGGTAATTTCCTTAAGGGGAAGTTTGGAAAGATCAACTTCCTTTACAATAATCACGGTCTATATTCGCCAAAAAGCGAAGAGTTCCACGGAAAGGACGCATTAGAATCATTCAATCGGAATGTTGTATCCTCAATCAATACAGTAGAGGCCATATCTCCATTGATGGAGAGCGGTGGAAGCATTGTTAATGTGGGTGCATCCCCCGCGATATTCCGCTTCAGTTCGCTTGAATATGCAGTCTCTAAGAGGGGCGTTGAAGAGATGACAAGGAAGCTTGCATCAATGCTCAGAAAGAGGAATATTAGGGTCAATGCCCTGATGCCCGGCAGCGTTGACGCAACGAAGGAAATAGAGGATCTTCTTCCGTTCAATTTCAAGGGGCTTGACGGAAGAAAGGATGTATCAACGCTGGAGGTAGCGTACGTTGCATTGTTCCTCCTCAGCGACCTATCCGTCGGAATTAATGGCCAGTCAATAAACGTTGATTCTGGAATAGGCCTCTAAGGGTACCATACCCTTTGCGATGGAAATACTGTAATACCCGCAGCTACTTTGAAAAAGTTTAAATTTAGTTTTCCTTTAACTTTAATATGGCACTTAAAAATGCCGAAAACTCGTTCTACCAGGAAATATACTCAATGGTAAAAAAACACCCGGCAACAAACAACGAATTCATCGACAGATTCGCGAGGGGTGACATCAGCTACGATGAGTTCATGAACTTCTCAGTAGAATTCTATCATTTCACCAGGGAGTGGGTTTCAATACTATCTGTCCTTCTGGTGAACACGCCTAATGAGAATGACGCAGAGTCCCTGACAAGAATACTAGTTTCCGAGTTAGGGGATATGGATCCAAAGAAAAGACACGAATTGCTTTACAGGAAGTATCTGAGAAGCATCGGTATCTCTCCCGAGGAGCTAATCTTCAGAAAGCAGCTGCCCAGTACGAAGCAGTGGCTTGACAAGATGAGGGAATACTTCTCGAGCGACCATTTCACCGCCCTTGGGGCAGAATATGGACTTGAGAATATGGCAATTCCCATGTGGGATAAACTTCTACCAGGCCTGGAGAAGGCAAGAATGAAATTCCCAAACCTGAGGTCGATGGACATAGAATATTTCACATTCCACAGGGAACTTGAGGAACACCACGAGGAAGAAATGGCAAACGTTCTTGGGGAGCACATCAATGATAGAGTTGCGAGGGAGAAATTCACGAAGGGTGCATCAGGTATGCTTGACTCGGAGAAGGAGTTCTGGGAAGGACTTTCCGTGAGAGCGTAGTATCCCTAAAATTTAATGATATTTCCCAAGACCTTGGGAGGGCCAACGGAATCAAATAAAGAGTACTTAAATATTTGAGTCTACTGAAGTGGCAGATGCCTGAAACAGTTATTGACGTATCCAACCTTGTCAAGAGTTATTCAGACCTTCGCGCAGTTGATGGAATCTCATTCTCCATAAAGAGGGGGGAGGTATTCAGTCTACTGGGCCCAAACGGTGCAGGAAAGACAACTACGGTTGAAATTCTTGAAGGCGTGAGGAACAGGACGTCAGGAGACGTTAGGGTTCTGAACGAGGATCCGGAAAAAAGTAGAACACTGACATTCAAGCTTGGAATTCTACCACAGGATTTCTCTTTCATTTACAACAGCACGCCAAAGGAAGCGCTTACATTCTACAAGCACACCCTAAGGGCATCTGGCGACATTCAGGAAATATTGGAGATGGTAGAGCTGGGTGATAAGGCAACAACACCATTCCAGAAACTCTCTGGAGGTCAAAAACAGAAACTTGGCCTTGCGCTCTCTCTGGTGAACGATCCTGAAGTCCTCTTCCTTGATGAACCAACGTCGGGTCTGGACCCAAGAGCAAGGAGGAACATATGGAATGTTATAAAGACGCTGAAGGAACGCGGGAAGAGCATCCTCCTGACAACCCATTATCTGGAAGAAGCGGAGCTCCTAGCTGACAGGGTTGCAATCATGAATAAGGGCAAGATAATAGATTCAGGCACCCCAATGGAGATAGTCGAAAGACATCACGAGGATGACAATCTCATTATCAGGGGGGACGGACAGGTGGAGAAGGATTTGGCCGAAGGAGGATTCCAGTTCGAGAGGGACGGTTCATACATCAAGCTTCGTTTGAAGAACATAAGGGATGCAACAAGCATAATAAATTACTTGTCTGAACATAAGACAAAGTTCGAAGATTTTACGCTGAAGAGAGAAAGCCTGGAGGATGTTTTCATAAGAATGGTTGGGGAGATCGAGGAAGATGAAACTGAGTAGAGTAAGTGCATATTTTTCCCTTCATGCTAGGTCATACCTGAGGTCAAGATCTGCACTTTTCTTTCAGATTGCATTCCCAATAATATTGATACTTCTCTTCGGCGCAATATTCTCTGGTTCATCATACTCCCCATCCACCCTTGTGATCCAAAATGAAAGCCCTTCCTCCGTATCATGGGGAGTGGTAGATGCAATAAACAGCTCTGGTCTTTTCAAGGTACAACTGATTCCACAGAATGAAAACCTGTCTAACTACATTGCTGCCAATTCAGTCCAGGCTGCCCTGCTTATACCATCTAACTTCACTTCTAACCTGTACTCTGGTGGATTGGGATTCGTTGTACTTAAGGGACACACAAACCCCACTGTTGCAAGCGCTGACTACCAGACACTCAACGGCATACTTACCCAAATAAACTTCAGGGCAAGCAACACGACTCAGAAACTTGTCCTTTCGTCGCAAGTCGCCATAGGTAACACGGGCAAGACAATTGATTACTACGTTCCAGGTCTTATCGGTTTCACTGTACTGAGCACGATGTTCAACATGGTCTATACCGTCCCAAACTACAGGAGGGAGAGATTATTTAGGCAGCTATCCTTCAGCGGTCTGACAAAATCAGAATGGATAACTGCGAACATGCTGTTCTCGTTCCTAATGCTCGTACTTTCGGATGTGATACTCGTTGCTATTGGAATATACGTATTTGGCGCTTCACTCACACTGAACGTTGAAACTATCCTTACGTCTGCATTGATTATTTTTGGAGGGCTATTCTTCTTCACAAGCGTAGGAATACTAGCAGGTCTAGTATCAGATAATGAGGAAACGGTTTCTGTTGTCGGCAACCTGGTAATGTTCCCCATGATGTTCCTGTCAGGAGTATTCTTCCCGTTAACCTTCGCCCCTGCATACCTGGTAACCATCTCAAAGTTCCTGCCCCTCACTTACTTCATAAATTCACTCATCTCTGTATTGGACTATGGGAACATCTCTACAGTAGCCATTCAGATTGTCTGGCTATTATTGGGATCGGCAATACTGTTCGCGATAGCAGTGAAATTATTCAGCTGGAAGCAGAAATGAGATTGCACTGACCCATATTTACAATGAACTGATTGCCGATCAGTTAAAGCCAATACCCTTTTCCTCTTTGGTCTTCTTACATATTTACCCACAACCTGGTTCGTTTAACCCCCGGACAAATTGTGGCCAAACCAATGCCTTAAAGTTGATGCCACTTCATTTCATTGTGGAGACAGCACATAGAATCTTTAATGAAGTACGTCGACAATTGATATCAGACTAAACGCGTCATATTGAATTTACTACGGAGGTTTCACATCCGTAGATGTTTGTTCTGCAGGCACAGTTTGTGTTGGCACTGTGCTAGTCGAATATCTTCTGGTTATCGCAGCAAATCCAATTGAGCCTACAAGAATGCTGAGTATTACCACGTAGAATATCGTGTTGCCGTAATTGCTGAAAATTGAAGGGTCTGAGGCGAGAACAATGCCCAGGAGAACTATGACTGTGGGCCCCCTATGTACGAAGGACGATACAAGCAAGGTATCCTTACCGAACCACTTGGTCGTTCCATTCAAAGTGAATATTTCCAGGAATCGAATTGCAACTAGTGCAGTAATAAAGACGGAAGCCAGCAGAAGTGCCCTGAAATCGAATATATTGACAAGAATACCGATGTACACATAGAATATAGTCAGTACAATGAATGTAATTTCCTGATTAAAGAAATTCAGCTGGGAGGTGTCTATAGTTCCAGATATTTTGACTATTTTAGATATGGTAAGGGAGTTCGCTATTATAATGGAGAAGATAAATACCGCAAGTATTGCAGATGCACCTATATAGTCAGAAACCCCCCAGATAACGAAGAGAACCGCAATGGTTGCAATATAATAGTGAGGGGCGGATGCCTGCTTTAAAACTATAAGCCAGACGATTCCAATGACGCCGCCCAGAACGATTGCCTCAGATATGCTGCCAAAGAGAAAACTTGTTAGGCTTACAAAAGTAACTTGTTGATTTATGATGCTTAGGATGAGAAGTGCACCTATTACGTTGAGAACAGAATTGAAAATGGTCTCTACTTCTATGGAATGGGCGATGCCCTCATTCATCTTTATCCTTGCAAGGAGGGGAATTATAAACGGTGCAGCAGTTTCACTGAGAATGGTGGATATCAATAGGGAAATGATAAGCGGTATGTGGAAAATGTAGTACAATAAAGGAGTCATCAACCCAATAGCGAACGCAAGATCGGCGACTGCAATCCATATACCTTTTGAAACTGAATGACCGTACTTTTGAAGATCGAGTCTTAGGAGGCCTCCAAATACTATCAGTATAAGAGCAATTATGCCAACAAAACTAAGGAATGATTTAAGTATAGAGATATAAACAGTCGGAATTATTCCTGAGTAATGAATGAGTATCCCTATCAGCAATAGCAGTAACATATCCGGGATTCGCTTCTTCCTGAAGGCTATCTCACCTATGAAACCGAGAAGCATGATCCCTGCCAAGAGCAGTAGGAGCTCATCAGTAGTTATCAACTCTTCAACAGCCTCATCTCTATTATAACACTTTTTGTCAATTTTGACTACAGACTGCTTAGAATTGGCTCTCAGCGTGTTAAAGTCTTACAGGTCTATGTTCACCTTCTTATTTTGTCAGACAAGGCAATGACATTAATTTCCAGTTATAAGCGAGAAGTTCTTCATTACAAACATCAAGTTCAATACTATGATTGTAAAGCCAACAATGTTAAGTGCCCCAAATGAAGGCATAATTGATGTCAGTTTCTGAATAGATGGGATATAGATACCAAGCATGGAAAATGTCAGGAGGAGAAAGAGCACTATTGGTACTACCTTTTCATTTGTGACTGATGCCCTACCATCTACCCTTTTGCCTGACAAGACCATTGATGCCCATATAATTGAAAGGGGAAGATATGACAGAAAAGCTAAAACCACGATTGAAAAGACTAGGCCATAGCTGCTGAGCTCCCTGAAGTTTAACAGAGAGAAAAGAACAACTGACGGTACGATCAGTACCAAATCAACCAGTGTGATTATGAAAATCGCATCTCTTGAAGTCTTAACAGACAATTTCTGCTTTATAACACTATTGCTAAATCCGTCAGACAATATTGTTCCCATAGCAATTAATTACATATTATACCAGTATAAATATTTGTCTGCTTAATGTCATACAAATGTCAGAGTTATACGTCTTACGGTCTTTACCTTACACAAGAGGTTTGAAATTTGGGAGACTTATACAATTTCCATTTCAGTACATTTACTGGCTTTCACTTAATATTCCTAAATGCGCAACTTTTATTTTTGAGCGTACTATGGGAGAAAATGGAGTTTTTGAAGTATTCCGGCAGTGACTCTCGCAATGTTAACGCATTAATTGTACCTATTTTTGAAGATTTTAAACCAGTGGATACAACAAAGATGATGTCTGGTTCAAAAGTTCTGGAAAGTGCAAGAAAATCCGGATTCATCGGAAAGAGGGGAGAAACTTTTGATATTTTCGATGCAAAGCTGGAAAAGAGGGTATTGCTCATAGGACTTGGACATAGGAAGGAATTCGATGATGAAAAACTCAGGAGGGCATATTCGTCAGCATTTAACTCCCTCAGGTCCATACCAAAGGGGGTTGTACAAGTCATTCTTCCTGGATTATCTTCAAATGAACCTAAGGAGGCCACATTTGCGATCGCCCTTGCAGCCTACGATTTTGATAAATACAGGAGTGACAAGAGCAAGACTAAAGTGGAGAAGGTGCTAATTACGACTAATTCAGATGAAAAACTTATAGATGAGGGGAGGGTCATTGCTGAAGCGGTCAATTTCACGAGGAATATAGCAAATTTACCTCCTTCTATAGGAACACCTTCTCTTTTTGAAAAAACTGCAAGAAAGGTCAGAGGTTTAACAGTCAGGGCATTCGACAGGGAAGACTTTATTAAGATGGGAATGGGCGGACTTGAAGGTGTTTCTAGAGCTGCCAGAGAAGCAGCTAAGCTGTTGATACTTGAATATGGCCCGAAGAACAAGAAACCTGTTCTTATTGTGGGAAAAGGAATTACATTCGACAGCGGAGGCATATCAATAAAACCTGCAGATGGAATGGACCAGATGAAGTTTGACAAGTGTGGTGCATCTGCAGTAATCGGGACAATGAAATTAATTTCCGACCTAAAACTGAACAAACACGTGATAGGAATGACGCCCCTCACGGAGAACCTGCCTGGAGGAAATGCATACAAACCAGGTGATATTCTTACACATTACAACGGTGTTACATCGGAGGTGCTTTCGACAGATGCCGAGGGCAGACTTGTGCTTGCTGACGCTCTTAGCTATGGAACAAAGAATTTCAAGCCATCGGCCGTAATTGATATGGCCACTCTCACGGGTGCTTGCGTTGTAGCGCTTGGCAACAATTATGCAGGAATGATGGGAAATGATGATAAATTAAAGAAAAAAATTAAATCTGCGTCTGAGAAAACCTGGGAAAATGTTTGGGAACTTCCCCTGGACGAAGATTTCCAAGATCAGATTAAGAGCAAAGTGGCTGACATAAAAAATACTGGTGGGAGAGAGGGTGGTGCAGAAACGGCAGGAGCTTTCCTCAGCAGGTTTGTTGGGGATATTCCTTGGGTTCATCTTGATATAGCTGGAACGGCGTGGACGCAGAAAAACAATTCGCAGAGAGCTTATTTACCGGCTGGAGCCACTGGATTCGGCGTAAGACTCCTATACGAATTTCTGAAGGAAGAGTAAGCCTGCTCCTGAAGCAAGCTATCTGGGTAGAGCTAGCATGCATCGAGATGCGAACCTGCGTTAAATACACCTAAGTCTATATTCTGCAAATTCGGTGTAGTTGTTTTATATCAATCATCCATCTATGTTTATGCAAACATCCTTCGATGAAAGCTTCATCAAGGAAATCAGAAAGAGATTTCCCAGGATAGAGAAAGACTTTACAGGGAGGAAGAGAATCTTTGTGGACAATGGAGCGGGGAGTCTAGTCCTTGGTGATGCACTAAAGTCAGAGACCAAAAGTAGAATAGATTACAGTGCTAACACGGATGCAATCTATAGCGAATCTAAGGCAAACGAACATATCTTGATGGAAGGAAGAAGGGCAGTCGCAGATCTCCTTAATGCCCCTAGTGAGCTGAACATCTATCAGGGAGAGTCCGCTTCTGACTTATTTTTCAGAATTTCATATGCATTAAGAGGAATTTTCAACAGAGACAGTAACGTTGTTTCATCATATGCCGAACATTATGCAAACGTTTCACCATATATAGAAATGAAGAAGAACAATAAGATTTCAGAGCTTAGGCTTGCGAAACTGAACAAAGAGGATGGTACAGTGGACTTAGACCATCTTGCCTCTCTAGTTAACAGGAGAACAAAGATAATAGCAATTACTGCAGAGAGCAATCTTCTAGGGAATAAAGTCAACATTCCCGAGGTATCAAAGATCGCAGTCGAAAATGAAGCCTTCTTGCTAGTGGATGGAGTGCACTTCGCTCCACAGGGGTGCTCGGACATTAAGAAAATGGGCTGTGACTTCTTTGTGTTCTCAGCCTACAAGATATTTGGTCCCCGAGGTAGTTTCGTGTACATGAGCGATAGGGCTATGGATACTATAAGACCATTCTACGTGGATAGGGAGGCCGGACCGGGTTGCAGTTCTTATTTCGAAATTGGAACGAGAGACCAGGCCATATTTTCAGCAATGAATTCGGTGGTAGATTACATTTCTTCCCTTTCACTGGACATTTTACGATTCAAGGGTAGAAAGTTACCAAGGAATAGAAGAAATGGTGTAAGGAAGGGGATGGAAAGGGTTGAGAACTACCACAAAGAGCTGAGCAGGCTCGTCCTGGATGGGACGGAAGAGACAGAGGGACTGTCATCAATGAAGAATGTTATCCTCTACGGCATATCAGATTCTAAGCGGCTAAGCGAAAGGGGCACTACTTTCTCATTCAATTTCAAGAATGTGACCGATAAAAAAGCAGAGGAAATTTACTGGAAAAAATTTGGAATTACTACAGTTGGCGGTAGCCACTGGAATCTCTCACACGACTATTTCTCAAACCCATCAATGCTAAGGGCGACCTTCCTGCATTATAATTCTTTGGCAGAAGTGGAACGATTTCTAAAGGCTACAAAGTCGATCTCAATAAAATGACTTGTTCCAGAAATAGTCGCAAATAAGAAGTAAAAACAATACAAGTTGCAAATGTTGAATTAGATGGGAGTGCCGGTACGTAAATTACTCATTAGCAATCTCTAACTTATAAATATCCCATCATAAAGTGAATCTTTAACGTAACTAGGAACATCAGTTTCACTTCATTGAATTTTTTCCAAAATAATCAGCAAGACTATTATTCCTATTATTAAAATAAAAATATTTTAGATAGATTAAAGCCCTCCCGAGCATTGATTTTACTTCGTTTCAGTTAGTAATACTTATATATCCTGAGCAACATATCTTCTTTTATGGCTGACGGCAATGAAAAAGTTGACGAACCTAAAAAATCTGGATTGGCTGTTGGAACCTTAAGCATGTGGGAAGCCTTTGCACAAGGTCTTGGAACAAATGGTCCTGCTGCTGTTACCGCTCTTTTCTTTGTGAGCATAGCAGGACTGGTTGGTGCCAGCCTTCCATTTGTTCTCATTTTAGCCTTTTTGATTTACGCCGGGATGACTCTTATAACCTATGAATGGTCTAAGGAAGTTGCATCAGCATATTCTTGGGCAGCCTTTCACAAAAGGGGATTTAAACGGCTGGGAGGTTTCTTTTCTTACTTTGGTGGATTGACCTACTGGTATTATTATCTGCTAGGATACACGGGATTCGCAATGCTTGGCCTGTCGTCATTCCTTTACGTACTCTTTCCTTCCGTAACTTCTCAATATCCTTGGCTATGGATTCCGATAATTACAGTAGTTATTGCGGAGACAACTGCCCTCGCATATTTTGGAATTAAAATCTCAATGAGATATATTCTTTATACGGGGATGGCAGAAGTAATATTCCTTGTGATTACGTCAATTATAATGATAATTCTAGGAGGAGGAAAGAACACTGGGGTTGTATTTACAGCGCTGCCTGTTGGAAACAACTTTACGTTGATATTCGTAGCTATGATGCTGGGTATTGCAACTTTTGGAGGAATAAATAGTATAGTGCCTGTTGCTGAGGAAACTAAGAATCCCAAAAGGAATATACCTATAGCCCTGGTCACCTTAGCTTCGATAGTAGGATTCACTTTACTTTTGAATTCATACTCCCAAACTATCTTATTTGGTATAAACAACATGTTTAATTATGCTACCTTGCCTGATCCAGGGGTAACCCTCTACCTTAAATATCTCGGCCTAGCAGGCGGTGTACTCCTGATAATTTTCGTAATAAACAGCTTCAACACTTCTGGGGTATCATTTGAAACAAGTACCATTAGAACTGTTTACGGATATGCCAGAGATGGAGTATTTTTCCCTAAATCATTCACGAAAATAAACAAACATAAAGTCCCTGGGAATGTTGTTATTTTTACGGGTGTATTTTCTCTGGTCATAGCCATTGCTGCAGGAATAATAATGGGACCTTTTACTGCAAGTATATTCCTAATATTAAGCAACTCCGTCTTTAGCTTTTTTAACCATGCGCTAGCTGGTCTAGAACTGTCTGTATATCACCACAGGAATAAAACCCTTAAAGTATTTAGACACGTTGTCATACCATGGGTTACTGCGATTATGATTTTCATTGCAATAATCTATGTGGTTTATCCAGCACCTCCAGCTCCACTGAGATATTCTGCATGGGTTGCTGGGATATACGCGTTATTTGTGATAGTCACATATTTCTACTACAAAAGTAAAAACCCAGAAAAACTCAAGAAGATCGGTGATTTCACTCTATAAAAATTTCAATTTTTTCTTTTTTTGATTCTAAAATATTTTCATCTTTTAATTCAGGAATCAGTTTATAGACTCTCAAAAAAATTTTCTCATTCTTAGGTAAACGTTCTTATACACTTCCCATCTAATGACCGTACACGGAGTGAGATATTCATGAGGAAAATTCTGATAATCGACGAAGAATTTAATCAACACAAAATTGAGAGAGAAATTTTAGAACGTGAACTGGAGGATATCGAGATAATTGAATTAAATTATTCTATGGAAGAAATCTTAAAGCACAGAGAAGGAGTGATTGGAATTTTGGTTCAAATCGATTTCCAAATCGATAAAAAGTTCATGGACCAGTTTCCAGCTTTGAGGGCTATTTCCGTTTATGGCGGAGGTTATAACAATATTGACGTAAAATCTGCAACTGCTCTAGGAATAAAAATTTCAAGGTCACCAAACTACTGTAACCACGAAGTAGCGGAGTACGTAATAGCCATGATATTAAACTTCGCAAAGAAGCTCACGTACTTGAACAAGCGCGCAAGGCAGGGCTATTGGGGAGCAAAGGCGATATCAAATATTCCAATAGATGAATGGTCCGTTGAAGAGATGGACATACTCCCACAGCGGGTCCACGGATCGACACTTTTCATAATTGGATATGGAAGAATTGGAGAATTGGTTGGCAGAAAGGCTACTGCCCTCGGCATGAGGGTTTTGTATTATGACCCAAACATTCCTACTACTGGCAATGTCGAAGGTAAAGTGACCCTTGAAGATGGCCTTAAACGTGCCGATTTTATAGCAATTACTGCTTCATTAAACGATTCATCATTTTCCCTGTTGAATTCGAAAAACATTTCTTATATTAAAAAAACTGCATACATAATAAATGCTGCTAGAGGCAAAATCATTGAGGAGAGTGCCTTAATCAGCGCTCTGAAAGAAGGGAAGTTAAGGGGTGCGGCTCTAGATGTATTCTCATCAGAACCACTTAATATTGACAATCCTTTGCTTAACATGGATAGAGTATTCGTCACCCCACATTCAATCTACATCTCAGATAAGTCAATAATGGATTTGAAGTATCTTGCAACCAATAATCTTATCAGCATGTTGAGTAATGGAAAACCAGAAGGTTGTGTGAATTGCCAGTAGGTTCTAGAGGATTCACAAGTAAAGAATGGATAATGAAAATTACGTTTGGAGTATTCAAATTTGAATTGGACAAAAATGCCAACCTAGGCATAAGCAGGAAAAATAAGGACTTAAGTGACCTAAGCAAACAGTAACTAAAAAATAAAGAACCTTGTTCGTATAGTTGTCTATGTACCTGACCACTGAGGAAGAGAATGTCCTGAACGGAAAATATGGAATGGGCAAATCTAATGCGATGAAATTGTTAGTTTCGCTCGGGGAAATGTTTGATGCGGATAAACTCATCCCGATTAAGAGGGCTCACTGGGCGGTTAGCGGCCAGGAAGGAGACTTATTTTTTGCGGAAAAGTTGGCTAATTCCGGTGCACGAGTATCTGTAGTTACTACGACGAATCCCGCATGGGATTCGACCCTCTCAAACTTATTTCACGTGGATATAGATGACTATGAAAGGTCTCTCTTGGACAGGACTATTGAGGTATCAGACAAGCTCGGCGTAATAAAGAGCTTCAACTGTACTCCATATCTTTACAAGGATGTACCTTCGTTCGGAGAGCACGCTGCCTTCTCTGAATCTAGTGCCACTCCCTACATTAATTCAGTATATGGTGCTAGAACCAACAGAGAAAGCTCATCGAGTGCACTTGCTGCTGGGGTAATAGGTAAAACACCAAATTACGGTCTTCATTTGGACGAGAACAGAATTCCAAACATAACTGTTAATGTTTCGGCCCAAATAAAGGATGATTTTGACATGGGTTTACTCGGATGGCATCTTGGGGAGATATTGAAGCCTGATGATGTACCTTTAATAAAGGGACTTAAGATAGAAATGACAGAAGAAGGGCTCAGAGATTTCGGTGCAATGATGAATACATCAGGTGCAGTTTCCCTGTTTCACCTGGAAGGTGTCACTCCAGAGGTCAAAGGAATTTCAGATACGTCTTCATGGGTATCTAGCAGGGAAAGAATAACAGTGACATCCGAAGACGTGGAAAAAGTAAGAAAAAAATTTACAGACAAGAGGGGGAAGATAAATTCAGTATACATAGGCTGCCCGCATTCCACAATACCGGAAGTGATGAAGGTAAACCGCTTGCTTGATGGAAGAAAGGTGAATGATGAAGTTAAATTCCTGATATTTACGTCGGCTACAAACATCAAGATTCTTGGAGAGAACGTGAAGAAACTTGCGTCTAAAGGGGTTTACGTAATGCAGGACAGCTGTGTTGATGAACCGGTCTTCAAGTTCACTGAAGGTGGACTTGGAGCTACAAATTCCCTTAAGGCTGCTTACTACCGAAAGAGGAGGAATCAGGAATTTGTGGTTACGAATATTGAAAATCTTGTGGAAGCTGCTGTGAGGGGTTACATATGAGCGTCAAATCTTATATACAAAAAGTAAAAGCTGCTTGCAATAGAGACACTGAAGGAGAAGTTCTTTTCTCGGAAAGGTCTGTTAATTTCTATTTAGTGGATCCGCTTACCTCAGAAATTCTAGAGGACGACCATCCGCTGAAAGGTGTTAAAGTCAAGGGAAAGGCCCTTGTAATTCCGTCAGGAAAGGGCAGCTCAGTCGTACAACTCGATGGTCTTTACCAACTCTTAACACACGACAATCAACCTTCAATGATAGTCGTAAGGGATCCTGATCCCGTAATCGTTTCTGCTGCCATTATATGCGACGTACCCATTGTGACAGGTGTAAGTGACGAATTTATGTCTTTGACAAAGAGAGGTGGCTCATTGGACCTGAACTGCCAAAGGAAAGAATTGACCCTCATTGAACCTGGAGCGGAAAACAAGTAACCAATCCAGTGACTTCTATTTAACTCCATTTTTTGACTTGACACCGCATAAGACCTCCATTATCACTGAGGCTGCGAGTTTCTGTGTGATATCCCCGATATCGAATGGGGGAGAATATTCAGTAATGTCTACCCCATCCAAATTCAAATTTTTGACCAATTCCCTAACTAATTCAAGGAGTTCGTATGGCATTAACCCTCCCGGGGAGCTTCCGCTGCAGGCGGGAGCAAACGCCTGGTCGACGGCATCGATATCAACACTAAGATATGTATGACCTCTACCACCTAGAATATTGGCTACTTCCTTGACAGTTTCCCGGATTCCGTAGGTGTGAATATAATGTCCACTTACCGTCTTTACCCCCTTGTCCTTGAGGAATTCTGCGTAATATCCAGGATACCTGAATCCGTGTGACCCCAAAATCACGGTGGAATCTGGCTTGTCATTCTTGTCCAATAATAGATGCCTTAACCAAGACCCGGAATTTACGAAATTGTAATCTCTTACGTCGTAGTGCTGGTCTATTACCACTAGGTTTACATTACGATTACCATTCCCTACTGATCTTCTTAAACCTTTAAAGGAAGGTAGGGTAATGGAATGGTCTCCACCCAGTATTATTTCCACTTTACCGAATTTATAGAGTCTTTCTACATCACTTTGGATTAGATCATAAATATGGGAGCCTTCACCATTTAAATCCAGATTTCCAAAGTCCTTAACTTTTAGACCTGATAATTCTGTCTCATGAGTCGAGCAGTAGTTTGTAAAATTGTAGAATGATTTCCTGATAAAATCTGGGGCTAATCTTGCACCTCTCCTGTGGGACAGTATTCCTCCGTCATAAGGAAATCCTAACAGTGATACATCTGGACTCTTAAATGAGTCATTGACCATTTCAGTGATATAAGAAGAGTTAGGGTCACGGAAAATATCCATGTATTTACTTTTCTCGAATTTCCAGTTCTTCAAATGCTGTGACATTTACAAATACCTACGGAATTGATATCAGAAATACGGAGTCTTGAACTTGACTCCTTTCTTGATAAGTTTAATGGAATCCTCATATCCAGCATCTGCATGCCTAATGACACCGGAACCGGGGTCTGCATTCAGTACTCTTCTAATTCTCTCCTCTGCATCCCTTGTCCCATCTGCCACTATTACCAAGCCAGAATGAATGCTATTACCTATGCCAACACCGCCTCCATGATGAACACTTACCCATGATGCGCCAGATACCGCGTTCAAGAGTGCGTTGAGGATTGGCCAGTCAGCAATTGCATCGCTTCCATCCTTCATCCTCTCCGTCTCCCTGAATGGGGAAGCAACTGAACCGGTGTCGTGGTGGTCTCTCCCAATTGCTACAGGGGCTGTCAGTCTGCCTTCCCTAACCATGTCGTTTATTAACAGCCCTATCTCTTCCCTCTGCCCATATTTTGCATAACATATCCTTGCAGGTAGTCCCTGGAAATGGACCTGGTTCTTTGCCAGTTTGATCCACTTCACAAGGTGTTCATCGTCCTTGAATTTAGAAATTATCGCATCATCTATTGCAAATATGTCGTCAGGTTCCCCAGAAAGTGCAACCCATCGAAAGGGACCGGAGCCAATTGCAAATAGGTCCCTCAAATACGCAGGTACGTAACCTGGAATTTCGAATGCCCTGTCGTAGCCGTGTTCCTTTGCCCTTGTTCTAAGGTTATTTCCGTAATCGAATGTCTTTGCACCCTTTTCCTTGAACCAGACAATTGCCTTCACTTCTTTGACTAATGCTCTCATAAACCCTCTCCTTATACTCTTCGGGGTTTTTCTTCCTGAAATCATCAGCAGACTTTACTGAATATCCCTCAGGTATGTAACCAACGTTTAGGTCGTGTGCTGCGGTCTGGTCTGTCACAATGTCTGGAATTACGCTTCTTTTGACTAGGTCATCATATACTGTTGCAGCATTTCCCAGCAAACCTATGGACTCGTCAGTACCCGCGGAAATGAATTCGTCCTTCCACTTCAGTGCTTCATCCAGTGAGTCGGTCCACCTGTCTAGGTACTTGTCCCTGAGCCTCCTGTTGATCTTTTCCATATCTACCTCTACAACGATGGCAACACCTCCGTTCATCTTTATAGCAAGAGGCTGAGCGCCTCCCATTTCACCGAGTCCACTTGATAACACCCATTTGCCCTTCAGGGAATCTGTATGAAATTCCTTCCTCGCAAGTGCCGACAGGGTCTCATATGTACCTTGTAGAACGCCCTGAGTGCCTATATATATCCAGGAGCCTGCTGTCATCTGCCCAAACATAGTCAATCCTCTAGCCTCTAGGTCCCAAAATATGTCGTCCGTTGCCCACCTTGGTACAATCTGTGCATTTACAATCAATACCCTAGGGGAGTTCTTGAACGTCTTGAAAATTCCAACAGGTTTTCCAGACTGGATCAGGAGGGTTTCGTCATCTTCCAGGCCTTTCAATGCATCGACAATCTTATGGAAAGCTTCCCAGTTTCTAGCGGCCTTCCCCTTCCCCCCATAAACTATAAGATTTGAAGGATCCTTTGCAACCATGGGGTCAAGATTGTTCATAAGCAACCTTAAAGCGGCTTCTTGTTCCCATCCTTTGGTATTTAGTTTTTCACCAGTAGGTGCATGAATTTCAGTAGCCATTATGATCTGGTAATAATGTAATTGTAGAATTATTAGTTTTTGAATAACTTGTACTACCTATAAAAAGGTCTTCAGTGACATTAACAGTTAAATTGCCCTTTATGATGACAAAGTAGTGCCTATTACAAGAATATCAAAAGAATTAATTTCAAGAGCATCTAGCCTCCTTCTCAAATTAAACTGGAGGGTTTGGTACTTTGGTGACAACGCTGGTTTTATGGGACTAGAAGCAGCAGATTATTTACTTAACACAGCTGAGTATAGTAATTATGCACTAGGAATGCTCAAAGGCTGGAACGCCAGAAGATACCCTAGGGTAAAATATGACCAAACACTGCCGGGGATTGAAGCAATAAGACTTGCAACGAAACACGCGGATATGGACTTACTTGGTTCAATTGAAGAACACGTTAATTGGATCATTGGGCACAGAAAATTTAAGGGAGTCTATTTGACAGACGATGATTATCCTGATCTTATCTGGGTTGACACAATGAGTATCCATCCGCCTATGATTGCTGGGTTAGGCGTTTACAAGCAGGAATTTTATGATATCGCTTCAAGACTTGCGATGGGTTATGTTGAGTTGCTTCAGGATAAAAGCGGATTATTTTCACATACTTACGACATCATTAAAGAAACATCAAACAATGTTCATTGGGGAAGGGGACAGGGGTGGGCTTTGGTCGGCCTTTTAGAAACAATTAAATTATTACCTAAGAAATACACAATTAGGCAAACTTTAGTGTCAAATTTTGAAAAGTGCATCATAGCCGTTTCCAGTCTCCAGAATAAAGACGGAAACTGGAACACCGTAATTGACGAGGAAGGTTCTCCCATAGAAAAGTCAATAGCTCCCTTCTTTGTAATAGTAGGGGCACAAGCTATCTCCCTAGGGCTAATAAAAAGTGATATTAAAGAAAACATATCCTTGGCGATGAACGCAACGCTTAAGTCATTCACCAAGGACGGCCTCTTCAATCGAGTGAGTGAAGACACTCTTTCTGGCAATTATTCTTATTATGTCTCCATCAAGAACAATTCATTCAGCCCATGGTCTCAAGGACCTCCAATTGCAGCAATCTACTGGTACAACAAAGTAAGAGATACATTAAACATGAATTGAGATGAATTCCTAAAACTCAAAACTGATTCAAATTACACGAGTTAGAAAAACTAAATGCCCACATCACTGGAAACGGGTGGCAATATGAATACTACCAATATTCCGATATTTAGCAAAAGTCGGAGAAGATGGAAAATTTTCCCTCTTCTTGGATCAGCCACATCTATACATGGAAAATAACTTAATCTAGTTAGATTATTGATAAATATGCAAGTAGATGAAATTAAGAAGAGAATCGAAAGAATTAGCGATATGGAAAAACCAGAATTTCCTAAGTTTTCAGTAAGCTACATGGCACCAAATGAGGATCCGATATCAAATTTCTATTATTACAGTAACGGTAACTGGATTGCTACCCATCCTATACCGGAGGACAAGATACGCTGGGGAGCATTTATGGAGATTGCAGAAAGAAATAGATATGTGCTGGGTAAAATTCTGGAAGAATGTGCATTTAGTGAACGATGGGACAATAAGACAATTCAACAGCTAGGTTCTTTCTATCTTTCAGCCATGAACACAGAGAAAATAGATGAATTGAAATTTGAGCCAATAAAAGAATGGGCAAGAAAAATTGATGAAATAAAGGACAAGAATGAACTAATCTCCCTGATCTCAGAATTCCATAGGCACGGCATGGATGCAATGTTTTCATATTCCTCAGACTCTGACGAAAAAAATAGCTCTATATACGCGTATTATCTCGAGCAAGGAGGACTTTCCCTTCCGAACAGGGATTATTACTTGCTTGATTCGTTTGAGAATATAAGGGGGTATTACAAAAGGCACGTTGCAAATTTATTTTCCCTCTACGGCCAGTCCTTACAAGATGCAGAAAGGTCTGCTGAAACAGTCTTCAAGATTGAGCTCCAACTGGCAAAATCTAGTAGGACGCCTGTTGAACTAAGGGACCCGGAAAGAAATTACAACAGGTTCATATATGAAGATCTTGACAGAACTATACCGTCAATTGGAATAAGGAGATATCTCTCAGAAATTGGCCTCCCAGATGTAAATCACATCGTTATAAGACAACCTGAATTCTTTGAAAATCTCGGCAAAATGCTCGATTCAATTTCATTATCGGAATGGAAAACATATCTTACCTGGAAGCTGCTGCACTTCGCGTCTCCATTTTTACATGAAGAAGTGATGAAAGAATACTTTGATTTTTATGAAAGGAAACTGCTGGGACGTAAAAAACCAGAGAAGAGATGGAAGCAGGTAGTTCAATTGATAGATGGACAGATGGGAGAAGCACTTGGGAAGCTGTATGTAGAAAGAGAATTCACTGAGGAATCTAAGCGTAAGATGGAAGAAATGGTGTCTGACCTGAAAGACGCATTCAGGGAAAAACTCAAAAAACTGGATTGGATGAGTGAGGAGACAAAGAAGACGGCCCTTGAAAAGTTCTCGAAGTTCAATGCGAAGATAGGCTTTCCCAAGAAGTTCATAGATTATTCTTCCATAGATATATCACCTAGTGACTTCTTTGGCAATATTTTGAGAACCAACGAATTTGAGACTATGAGGAAGATAAGGAGAGTCAATACTCCTGTTGACAAGGAACTCTGGGAAATGTCTCCACCTACTGTCAATGCATATTTCTCCCCGACAAAGAATGAAATTGTTTTCCCAGCAGGTATACTGCAACCACCTTTCTTTGACCCTACAATGGACGATGCGGTAAATTATGGTGCTACTGGAGGAATAATCGCACACGAAATGACACACGGCTTTGATGACGAAGGCAGAAAATACGACAAGGATGGTAATCTTAAGGACTGGTGGTCGAAGGTTGATGCCGATGAATTTGAGAAAAGGGCCAAGAGCGTTGTCAATCTGTACGGGCAGCTTGAAGCACTTCCAGGTCTTCATGTAAATGGAGAGCTTACTCTAGGCGAAAACATAGCTGACATGGGTGGTGTTAGCATTGCATACGAGGCGCTACAGAAAAAACTGGCTAGAAATCCAGGATTAAGGAAGAATATAGATGGCCTAACCCCTGAACAGAGATTCTATATTAGTTGGTCACAAAGCTGGAGAGCAAACGTAAGGGAAGAGGCAATTAAGTGGCAGGTCTCCAACGATCCGCATTCTCCTGACCGTTTCAGGGGGGAGATACCTGCGGTGATCCACTTAAAATTCCATGAACACTTCGGCAGTACAGATAATGAGAATAAGAAGGCAAAAGAAGTAATCACCATATGGTGAATCCATTCACTCATTTCTCTTCCTTAATACCACCAAATGAAAGGATGGTTTCAATCCCGCTAGCCTGAATAATTCACCTTGGATCATTTGAAACTTAACTTAATTATTTTTGAATATCTTCCGTTTTGAAATTGAAATTTATTAAATCTCAAATGCTTCTCTACTTTCTTTGAACCCTCCCCTTTGATGTGATCTAGAGGATGAATTTAGATTACCCTATCCCTCCTCTGCTGGTCTTCCGCCCTTTGATCGTATGGATAAGTTACTTCAAGGCGACTTGCATCGTTTAGAAGAGCCATCTGTTCGGTTGTCAGCCTCCACTCAGTAGCCCCAATATTTTCCACGAGTTGTGTTTCATTCCTTGCTCCAATTATTGGTGATGTTACGATATTGTTATTTAGAAGCCAATTAAGGGCTATATCACCAATTAATCTCCCTGTTTCTTCAGCAACTCCCTTTAGTGCGTCTAAGATGTGCTTTACTCGTTCGTTCTCCAGTTTCTCATAATATTCTTTGTTCTGTGATTCACCTATTCTGGTTCCCTTTGGTGCTGATGCTATACCTGATTCATATTTGCCCGTAAGGAATCCCCCCGCAAGCGGGCTCCATGGAAGGACGCCCAGATTATTGTAAGATGCAACTGGCAAGATTTCGAATTCTGTTCCCCTTGCTATTAGGTTGTATTGTGATTGTATGCTTACTGGCTTTTCCCAGCCATTCTTCTCACAGATATCCACCCCCTTCTGAATTTGCCAACCCCTGAAGTTGCTCAGCCCTACATATCTTATCAATCCTTCTTCAACTAGGTAATTCATTGTGCCCAATGTTTCCTCCAATGAAGTTAGCGGGTCCCAAGCATGAAGTTGCAGGATATCCAGGTAATCCAGACCAAGCCTTCTTAAACTCTCATTGACCGAATGAAGAATGTGTTTCCTGGAAAGACCGACAGAATTTACGCCCTTCCCTGTCCGGAACCTGACCTTAGTCGCCACGACAAAATCTTCTCTTTTTCTTCCTTTCATCCATTTCCCAACTATCTCCTCTGACTTTCCTTCCGAATATACATTTGCTGTGTCAATAAAGTTGCCTCCATATTCCTCAAATTTATTCATAATCTTATGGCTAGTTTCCTCATCTGCGTGCCATCCGAATGTCATGGCCCCCAGACAGAGTTCACTGACAAGAAGCCCTGACCATCCCAGTTTCTTGTACTTCATGGAGTTTTATGGAAAGAATAGATGAGAACATTTCCTGCTCAGCCTCTCATCATGGACGAAATTGCTCCGGCAAAGCTGATAATTGAAGAGAGAAGCATTACCTGTTTGAATCCAATCACAAAGTCGTTGAAATAAAGTTGCCCTATTGAAACGTACAATCCAGAAAAAATGCCAACCATCACATTCCTTGGAATTTCAAGCGAGAAAATATAAGTGGCAACGATGATGCTGGCAAGCTGTCCGATGAATCTCATTGTCCCTAGAAAACCGGATGCAAATCCAGAATACTCCATTTTAATTGAGCCCATGACTGAATTAGTATTTGGAGCAGAAAAGAAGCCAAATCCGGCTCCTAGAACAGCAAGGATTATCAAAACCTGAATGACGGATGGTTGGCCCAGAACGAAGAATATCAGGAATGATAGGCCGATTATGACCATTCCCGCCGAGGCTATCTTTCTTGAACCTATCTTGTCGGAGAGTGTTCCCGAAATGGGGGACATTAGGACCATCAGAACTGGCTCTGGAAGTAAATACAGACCAGATAGAAACGGGGATACGTGAAGTGTAACCTGAAGGTATATTGAGAAGACAAAAACAATTGAGAACGTTCCAAGATAATTGAGCAAGGCTGCTAGATTAGATGCAACGAACGTCCTTCTCAACTCCATCATCTTCTTGGAAATAAGTGGCCTTGTGGATCTTCTCTCTTCTAGTAAGAAGAGTAAAACTGACACTGTGAAGAGTATTAAAAGCGGCAGTAATCTTACAAATCCATAAATGTAGCCAAGTGACAGGTATAGGGAAATTGAAACCAGAAGAATTGCAAAGAGAAGTGATCCATATATCTCCATCCCCTTTCCACCCTTTAACTCAGTTCGAAGCGTGAGGAATGATAGCAGGAAACCAACTAGTGCAATTGGAACTGCAATGAGGAAAAGTAACCGCCAGCTTGAGAATTCTACAACTATGCCACTGATGAATGGTGCAATTGTAAGGCCAAGATATACTGACATTGCATTTATCCCAAGTGCGAAGCCTCTCCCATCCTTGAAAATTGTACTGACAATTGCAGTTGAATTGGCGCTCATTATTGACGCCCCGACCCCTAAAATGAACAATGATGCGACCAGTATTTGAAAATCCTGAGAAAATAGAGCCACTATAGATCCTAATGAGAATACTATAAGCCCTATCCTGAATAGCAAAATTCTTCCAAGGTGATCTGATAGCCTCCCAAATAAGAGAATGAATGAGGCCAAAGGTATTAGTATCACCAAGGGAAGCAATGCAGCTTGGTAAAATGTTAGATTCAATTCCTGCCCGATCCTAGGAACTACGAATGAAATAGAGCTTGAAATGAAAGGAGTGAGGAAAGCAGCAAGAGAAGTCGTAACTAAGATTAGCGCCCCTCTTCTCATAATCTAGAAGGGATTCAAAAGATAAGGATTTTTACAATTAAAAATGGGGCATCGAAATTCCAGAAGTATAATGGAAGAAGCTACCCAGAAATTACTACACCCTGATAAATAAGGGCATGGGTTCGCTCTCAGTAGAATACTTAATCGCTGAATAATAGACGGGCCCGCGGGGATTTGAACCCCGGATCATTGGCTTAGAAGGCCAATGCCTTATCCAGACTAGGCCACGGGCCCATTGCAGATTCCTATGGCAATCACTAGGCCGTTATTATTTTTTCTCAACATTTGTAACCTTTACTAGCTCATCTCCACTCTTCTTCTAATAGCTTCCTTTTTAATGTTTGTTGTATACCGGTCTGATGGTTTCCGATCTGCTAATAGCAGTTGCACGTCATGGCCAGACAGACTCAAACGCGAGAGGATTATGGGTGGGCAGCGGTGACGACCCTCTCAATGACACGGGTAAAAAACAGGCAGTTGAGCTGGCACAGTCACTTTCAGATTTCAAATTCGATTTCGTATTATCAAGCGACAAGAGACGTGCAATCGAGACTGCCATGATAGTTTCCAAAACACTGAACATACCTGTATTAGGGCATCATTCGACGCTTAGAGACAGGGAGTACGGTCAACTAGAGGGACTCACGACCGAACAGATTCGAGACAAATATGGAATAGAAATGAAGTCCCTTTCCCGTGAGATAGACGACATTGACTCTACAGAAGCCGTAAGCTCCGTTATGGGAAGAGTAAGAGATTTTGTGAGCACTGCAATGGATGTCTTCAGCGGTAAGAGATTAATCGTGATAACTCACGGCGCTTTCATTAGGTCTTTCTACGAAATGTATGTCGGAAATTCTGACGGCATTAGGTTCACAAATTGTTCAAACTTCATTGTGAAGTTTTCAGGAGGTAACACTGAAGTTGTGAGGGACATAGTGACTATTTGATGCTGAAAGAGAGGCACAGTTAGTGAATCATAAATACTGAGAACAGATTGAGAAAGGGTAGTCCCAGGATGGCCGTCGCCAGAAATGGTGAGGAAAGTCCTCCCTCCGGGTAGCAATCTGGATAAAACCCTGGTCGAGAGACCTGCTTCTCCTCAAAAGAAATGACACAGTTTCGGTGAAGAGTGAACCTTCTGAAGGGGACGTTCCCGAAAATGTGATGAGACAGAGGAGGAGGGATCGGAGCAAACTCAAGCGGTTCCTATGACAGCTATCAGAGGAACGGGTAGAGCGCACTAGTCAAATGCCATCAACCCGAAAGGGCTAACAGAAGGAGGCTTACTCGGGACAACCCAACTTTCAATGAGATAAATGGGATTTCCAGTTTTCTACGTAAGTTTTATTATTTCTCATAACATAATTGTGCAATGGAAGACGATGTCCCTAATAGAACTGAGGCACTCCTGATTGCAACAGTTAACCCACTGGCCAAGAACGAAATTTCCGCGGCACTTGCGGTTGATCAAAAGGATGTGGCAAGATCATTGCGACTATTGAAGAAGAGATACGAAAACACAGCCTTGGAACTGAAGATGATAGGAAGGAAGTATAAGATTGGAGTTAGGGACAGATACAGCGAGGTTGCATTCAAGTATTCAGAAAGCGAGATGAACAAGGGAGAATTGGAGATAATCGGCCTTCTTTTCAGAAAGGGAAAAACTTACATTTCCCACATAGAGAAACTCAGAGGTAAGAGAGCAGAGGAAGAAATAGAACATCTGAGCAAGCTGAATCTTGTGGAGGTAATACCTAGGGGAAGGAGAAGAATAGTGAAGCTCACGAGGAATTTTTTCACGAAGTATGGGAAGGAGCTTAAGGAGAGAGTGAAACAGGAAGAGCAGGTGACCGATTGAGGGCACTGCTGATTGGCGGTGGAGGAAGAGAACACGCGATAGGGCTCTCTATAGTCAAGTCAGGGACTGAGCTTGCAGTCATATCACCAAACGAGAATCCAGGATTGATGAGGATTGCCAAGAAAGTGATAATTGGCGACGAGAATAATGGAAAATGGGTACTACGCAACGCAACTAAACTGAAGCCAGATTATGTGTTCATAGGGCCGGAATCGCCTGTAGCTCACGGCGTTTCAGACATCCTGCTGGACAATGGATTCAAAGTGTTCGCCCCATCTTCGGAAGCAGCAAAACTAGAGACTTCAAAGGCATTCTGCAGGAAGTTCATGTCTGAAAATCAAGTGAAGGGGAATATTGAGAGCACGCCCTTCTCTGATCCTGATAAGGCAGAACGATTCATAAGAGACATAGACTATGATTTTGTCCTTAAGCCAGACGGGCTCACTGGAGGCAAGGGGGTGGTTGTTCAGGGTGTGCATTTCAAATCAAGGGAAGAAGGCATCGGGATTGCAAGGGAATATCTTGCAACAGGAAAGGCAAAACTGTTGGTGGAGAAGAAGGTGGTCGGCGAGGAGTTCAGCCTTCAGGGGTTTGTTAAGGGGTCAAGGATTTCCTTCCTGCCAATCGTCCAAGATTATAAGAGGGCGTTCGAAGGTGACAGAGGCCCGAACACTGGTGGCATGGGATCAGTATGCTTCTCAGAAAGAGGGCTGCCATTTATAGACAAGGGAATAGTAGATAAGGCTAAAGATATACTTGAGGATCTAGTAAGGAAGTTCAACAGGAAAGTGACGAGCTATGTAGGCCCAATTTACGGGGGTTTTATAGCCACTCACGACGGTCCCAAACTGCTTGAAATAAATGCGAGACTTGGGGATCCTGAGGCGATGAACGTCCTATCACTGATGGAAACTTCTATTATGGAGGTTGCAGCAGGAATGCTTCTCGGGTTGCAAATCAAACCGGAGCTAAGGGATAGGATAAACGTGATAAGGTATCTTGTTCCGAGGGGATATGGAACCAAACCCGCTCCTTCAGTACTAGAGATTGATGAGGAGAAGGTAATGGTGAAGGGGCTGAGGATTTTCTATGCTTCTGTTAATCAAGATGGCAATAGGATTAGACAGACGACCTCCCGGTCGGTTGCCTTGATGTCTGAAGGCAGTGACATTGAAGAAGTCAACAGCAGATTCTCAAATATATCATCACTGATAAAGGGGGAATATGAGATGAGAAACGATATTGGAACTGGGAAATCAATTGAAAGGAAAAAGAGGGCTATGAAGATTATAATGTCTCAAAAAGCTTGAAATGCAGCAGCTCCAGTACGCTTGGCACGGTAATTTCCTTGTCGTGAATTGCGAATTTCCTCAATGTCAGGAGATTGGACCTGAAGTCCCCCTCTGGGAAACCTCCTATGATGTAATTGAATTGATCGTTAACAACTAGCCCAGATTTTCCATTAGGGTGTAGAACAACTGTATTCCCGGGAGTCCCTATCTCCTCCACATATTCAACTAGTTTCCTCTTCACTGTTTTCTTCTGAAGCAACATCTCCACCCTTTCTGCGAATTCGGTATATCCAGCCCCGATACCTGCGAGGTCACCTTTCTCTATGATCACGTCATGTTTTGTGTGAATTGCATAATCCAGTTTGATTGTTTCATTCAAGATTGACTCCTCATTAAGTCTCGTGAATATGTATGCTATGTGAGGGAAGCCCATCCTGTTGATGTACTTAGGATAGTGTTTAGCGATTGATGACCTCATCTTGCTGTTATCCAGTAGTGTGTTTTCCTTCCCGTGTGCTTTAAGTATCGACCTTATTTCATCTTCCCCTTTCATCTCTTCTGGCACAAGTTCAAGTTCCGCATCTGCAAGGATGATAAACATCTAACCAAAAATGGAGCCGAAGCTGTCGTTAACGTTCTGTCTCTCCTTCTCAATTAGTTCCTGTACCTTCCTCGCTTTATCTGGATCCAATTTTTCAGATATTTTTGACAGTTCTTCCCTTGCCACCTTCAGTCTGTCTTCCGTCCCTTCGAGTATCAGGTACTGAAATCCTTCCTCTCCAAGTATGGAAGAATCCTTGATTGTTATTGATAGCCTAAACACCTGGTCCATAGACAGTATCTTCTCCATATCAGGTTTCTTGGCTACAGGTATCTTGTAAACGTCCATAATACCTCAGGGATAATACCTAATTATTCTTTTTCAAGCTCCCTTATCCATCTCTTCCTGGAGTAAATTATAAGGGAACCGGAAACAACTACAATCATGGTTGCCGATATTACCAATACAATAAGGGGAAGGCTACTTGATTGGACAAGCCCTGGCGTCACTGAGAGAGCTAGCGAGCCCTGCCCGCTTCCATTTGTGGTGAATGAAATTATCGTCTGATTTGACGTTTTGGTAACTGAGTAATGAGAATTGTTCTGTCCTGGTCCGTGGAAGGAGAAGGCTGATACGTTAAAGTTACCCTGAATAACAATCACGAAGTTCTGGGTTCCATTCTGAATGAAATCGAAGCTCAACGTGTTCTGGCTGAATGACAGGTTCTGAGAGGTTACATTCGGGGAAAAAGGAACAAAGTATGCCTCATTATCCACATAAATCTCGGTGGTTGCGTTCTCCAGGTCATCATTGCTGTGATTTGCGACCCCAGCGGACTGAAATGACGGCAGGAATCTCACTATGACAAAGCTCAGAGGGGAATTGACTGTAAGAGTTGTGTTGTTGATCGTTGTACTGCCATAAACATCGATGTAACCCACGGTCCTGTGACCGTTCATGATCTTGAATATGTGCTCCTCAGGCATTTGTATTGAACCAATACCTGAGCGATCTTCTCTTGGTGCATTATTTCCATTCCCATCACCCCCGTTCTGTACTCTTTCACCGGAAGTTCCGAACTGGAATCCGTTCGAAAGAGTGACGTTTATTGATGTATCAAATCCGTTCACGTAAATGATAGGGAACAGACCGTCAGATACAAAAATGCCATTTTCATCTGGAGTTGACAAGCCCGCAGTATTCATCGAGAAGTAAAGACCATTGGGACTAGAGATGCTAGATATCACTTGAACTGACGCCTCTCTGTTGACTAAAGCGTAGTCACTTAGGCTTCCAACGTAGGAGAAACTGGAGTAGTTTCCCAGATAAGAATGTCCACTTACCTTGTAACTTCCCTGTGTAAAGTTATAATCTGACAAAGGGGAATTAATGAGCTCTACAGAATTTTCTACGAGGGGACTGATGGCCTTTATTATAATTTCCCCCCCGGATTCTGAGATCGTGCCCGTTGTTAGAATCATACCCAGATAATTAGTGCTATGGAGATAGACGTACTGCAGTTGAAATGAAGAATAATTAAATGATCCGGCACCCGAGAATTGAACCGCTGGAACTATGGAAACGTTGCCGAATCCATGCCAGTAAATAGGTACCATCTTATTCTCGTTAATATTTGGCATATTAAGGAACTGGGTTGGACCGGATATATTGAAGTACCTGAATACCTCGATAAACTGATTATTAACATGGACAGTGAAATTTGAGATACCGTTCTGATCGAAATTGTAAACACCATATCCCGAACTTTGATTCCCCTGTGCTGCGCTTGCAAAAGCCATGGTAGAGCCCATTACCATTATCGCTAGCAATATGGCAACGGCAGGGTACTTCATATATTTTAGATTATACTTCCATATTAAAGCTGTTTGATACAAAATTCGAATCAGTCTGAGAAGAGTTATTATTCATTGCGCAGATAACGGTGAAGGTGATATTGTGCCTGGAAATATAAAAGTTAACCAACCTCCTCCACGACCCCCAGTCGATTTCAAGTTAAGTCCTGAAAATGAGACAATCAAGAACATCAGCAATGTTGTAGTTGTGATGAGTGGCAAAGGGGGCGTAGGAAAGTCAACAGTATCAGCTAACCTTGCAGTTGAACTTTCCCAAAGGGGATTCCAGGTGGGCCTGGTTGATGCAGACATGCACGGTCCTGACATACCACAAATGCTTGGGCTGGTTGACGACAAGCCTGTTATGGATGAAGACAAGAAGATAGTCCCCGTGAGGTACAGCAATAACCTTAAGGTAATCTCTATTGAGTATTTCCTTCCGTCAAGGGATACCCCTGTCATCTGGCGTGGTGCACTCAAGCACAAGATGATTGAACAGTTCATAAAGGATATAGCCTGGGGAACTCTTGATTTCCTGATTTTCGACCTCCCTCCCGGTACTGGTGACGAGCCCCTTTCCATAATCCAGATCATTCCGAAGATCACGGGATTTGTCATAGTTGGAACACCGCAAGAGGTTGCAATGCTGGATGTTAAGAAGGCGATAAACTTCGCGAAGCAGCTCAATGCACCAGTTATTGGGCTGATAGAAAACATGAGCGGCTTCGTCTGCCCCTACTGCGGTAAGACAACATACATCTTCAAAAGCGGAACAGGGGAAAAGATATCGAAGGAATTCGGAATTAATTTCCTGGGATCGATTCCAATGGAATCAACAGTAGTCGAGGACGGGGACGATGGGACACCGATGGTTGTCTCCCACCCTGAGAGCAACAGCTCAAAGAGTTTTAGAAATATAGTAGACAGGATACTGGCATTCCCAGGGGTCGTAAAGAAGCAGGGTTAGTGCTGCAACTAAAGAGGCAAAAGAGACTGAGCATGAGAATTCGGACTGAAGAACTCTCGAAGACGTACGATAGGAAGCACAGGGCTCTGGAGAGTCTTTCAATAGACGTAAACATGAACGGGATATTTTCGGTCATAGGGAGGAATGGTGCTGGGAAGACAACATTCGTCCGGATTATGTCCACAGAATTATTGCCGACTTCAGGGAGAGGGTACATTAACGAAATGGACGTTGTAGACCAGGCAGATGCAGTTCGGCAGGATATTGCAGTTGTACCGCAGGAAGCAAGACCATTGCCATGGTTGACGCCCTTACAGACTGTAAGCTCCTACCTTATGTGGAGGGGATACTCTTATAGGGAGGCAAACGAGAAGGGGAAGGAAGCCTTGCGGGAACTTGGCCTGGAAGGCAAGGAAAACGAGAAGAGCAGGAAACTTTCTGGGGGGCAGAAACGCAAACTGATGGCTGCGACAGTCATATCTAGTGAAGCACACATAGTTTTCCTTGATGAGCCTACAACAGGGTTGGATTACCTTTCGAGAAAGGAGCTCTGGCAGCTTCTATCAAGGATGAAGAAGGACCGTCTCATAATTCTCACAACTCATTATCTCGAAGAGGCAGAGATACTAGGGGATCAGATTATGATCATTGATCACGGAAAGCTCGTGGACTTAGGGACTATAGACAACCTGAGAAACAAGGTCAAACTACCGTACGTGCTCAAGGTCTATGCGGAAAATTTCAAATTGGAGGACGATGACGTACAGGTCCACCCCGTTTCTGAAAGAGAGACTTTTGTTTACGGGTCCGCATCCAAGATATATGGGCTGATCCCTTATTTAGTCACCAACAAGATGAAATTTACTGTTGAGGAAGCATCCCTCAGCAACATATTTGAGCAGTACCTGGGCAGTGCGGAGGATGAGGAAAATGAAGAGGAAGATTGGTAGCCAGATAATGGCCTCCATTCTGGTGAATTCCATTTATGCTATGATAAACTACCCGGTGGTACTCATCAATACACTCCTGGCACCTCTAGCAATACTTGCAGTCGTGACGTTTGCAAGCAAGGGAACGTTGCTACCTGTGGCTGCAGTAGGAGCGCTCATCATGAACATGGTATCCAGCGGCACATCACTTCAGCAGGACCTTTCACATCTCAAGAATGATATGAGGCTTCAGGACATGATAGTGAGCTCGCCAACGTCTTCTTTCATATACATAATAGGAATGGCGATATCTGAGATCGTCTATTCAATACCCACGTTGGCCTTCCTCATTATACTGAACATCATCTTCGTCAAGATCACAGTTCTCGGCGCATTCATTCTTTTCCTAGATATGGCGACCATATTCACATTCTCCATTTCACTCGGCTTCTTCCTCTCCACTTTCACATCTGACATAATCCAGTCGTGGGGGTTCTCCGGTATTCTATCTCCATTGCTTACCACCATTCCTCCTGTTTATTACCCAATCAGTTACATCCCCTACCCTTTCAGGTATTTGGCATACCTGTCTCCAACCACTTACGCATCTGAGATTGCTCAAAGCCAGACAGGTTACTACGCCCTGAGTACCTCAGGATTTGCGACTGCCTGGTTAGTGCTCATAGCCATAACAACTGTCCTGACGTACCTGGCCCTGAAAAGGTCAAGGTGGCGGGAGATATAACTGTCCGCTTTAACAATTCAAGCTTAAATACAACAGATAATTGAGTTCTAAGTGCGGATGATAGTAGAGAGGAGAGGCAGGACATTCAAGGGGATAATTTCCCTTGTAATATTGCGCAATCTCTGGAATGGACCTAACTACGGCTACGTCCTAGAGAAGGAAGTGAACAGGTGCCTCGGTCAAAAGCTCTCTAATGGTGAAATTTATTCAGTTCTTAGAAACCTCGAGATTAGGGGGCTCATTCATAAGAGGACCGGACAGGAGAAGGATAGCAAAAGAAAATATTACGAGATAAGCAATGAAGGAAGAAAATACCTGGTAAACCAGTCAAGAATTCTTGAGCCTGCTATGGACTCCATAAGAGAAATAATTCAGTTTGTCCACTCTCTTCCAGACAAGGAGAAGGAAGAACATATCACGAACAAGTCCATCTGAAATTCCAATCAGTTTATCTGCAGAATCAAAACACTTTTTATAAAAGCAGTCAATCATTGATGGTGAACCAGACTATCCTGTTCTTCGGAGATGAAGAAATACTGAAGGACCTTGCAAAAAAGGGGTCCGAGACAGATATCAGGTATTACAACACGAAGATTTCCGGGGATGAAATAACCTTTCTTTACCCATTCAAATTTCCTGAAAGAATCCAAACCTTGCTTAATGCGGCATCTGTTGCAAACAAGGCTATTCTGACCGTGGGAGAACTTGACAAGAGCATAGGGGAATTCCTGCTAACACTTGATTACCACAGGATAACAACACTAGGTGTTGTTGCTGACCAAGCCGTGGTAGCACAAATAAAGAAAATAACGAGCGGAATGGGAATATCAGTCTATCCCCTAAATCCAAAGTATGAGGATTTGGAAAAGTTTGCACAGATTCCAGTCGGGACTGCTAAGCAAGATAATATGGTTGTGCTGGACCAGAGCTTCCAGGTAAAGGGAGTTGGGACGGTAAGCCTAGGATTTGTTATTGGAGGCCAAATAAAGAAGCACATGATAATGAAAGCTTACCCCTCTGGAAAGAGCGTCGATATAAAGAGCATCCAGATAATGGACGTAGATATGGATACTGCTAGCCCATTTTCACGGGTTGGACTTGCTTACAGGAGCGCAGAAGTTGAAGACGTCCCCAAAGGAACAATTCTCTATTCACAGGAAGGGAAAGAATTTGCTGAGAGCATACAACTTAATGTAAGAACCAACCCGAATGTAAAGGTCGCTCCAACTGTTGGTGAAAAAATACAACTGAATTTCCTGTTCAATAATATAAATGCAGAAATATCAGACATTTCAGAAGGTAAATACTTGATAGATGTCGACAAGAAAGTACCAATTATTGATGAAATATTCTCTATAACTTCCCTGAATTCAAGTCCGAGAGTGATAGGAGCTGGGAAGCCTGGAAATTGAGGCAAAATTGAAAATTAGTGGTGCCGGATCTGACAACATAATCCGGGCCTTAAAGGCGGACCACAGCAAGTACATAAGTTGCAGGAAGACGAGGAATGGGTTCATGTGTTCCGTGAATGGCAATGCGAACGATGTTAGAAAGACTTTAAATGAATTTCTAGAATCTATAATCTTTCTAGAGAGAGTTTCTGAAAGCCTATAAGCCCGAGTGGGGTAGTTTGGATTATCCTAGAGGCCTGCGGAGCCTCAGACCTGGGTTCGAATCCCAGCTCGGGCGCTTATTATAAGTGTCATTGACTTTAATTGCTACATAGATTTGCCATGTGCTATGACTAGAGTGTCCCCTCTGAAAGTGTTCTCGAACTCTGCTTCCACAATAACGTGCCCTAAATCTGTTCCGGTTCTTCTCACAAGCACCGGTTCTATTTCTTTAAGTCCATCTCCCAATTTTTTCTTTATCAAAATATCCTTCCCCTTATCGATTTCGCAATTAACTTTTATAGATTTGAAATCAGACGGCACGAAAATGTTAATAGGCCTTTCTTCTGAATTTAAACTATAATGTAGAAAAATTGTTTCTTCTTCAGACTTTCGTAATGCCTTATTTAGGGTAATTAAAATTCCTGTTTGGTCGGCATAGGAATATGTAATACATTCCTTTTTGAGAGGAATTTTTCTAATACTGTCAAATGCAATCAAGCTAATTTGGCCTGGAGAATCAATCACTCCTACCGGCAGAGATACAGGAAAATTATTAATCAACTGAAGCCCAAGATTATTAATGTGAATAAATTGGGTCACAAATACCGTTCCTTCTGTAAAATCAAAACCTATTGACATACTAACTATTATAGTACCTTCTGTAGAATTTGACTGAGTTTTCTTACTATAAAGTATCTTATTTCCATCTTCCTGCTTGATTATCAAATCAAGTTTCAGCATTTTATTAATATTTCTGTAAACAGTGGCAGTGCTAACCAATCGTCCATACCTTTCATCGAGTGCAGATTTAATTTCTGAGAAAGTTAATCCCTTCCCGGGCACACTCTTATTCAATATGTCTTCAAGTAAGCCAAGGTAGGATGTACTAGGTTCAATTAAATGTGCATTTTGTGAGATTAGGTCATCACTTATTCTAAAATAGTGCGTCACTCCATTCTGATGAACGAATTTATAATATCGGTAGGTCCTTCCTTTTGCTCTTGATGAGTAGTTTATCTTCTTGGCCTGTCTTCCGCACACTTTGCAAACTTCTAAAACCGAGTTCCTTCCCATTAAATCCACAATTGTATACTTAGGTATTCAAATTTCTGTATGTTCTGCCAGACATCATCTCAATTTTGCTTCCACCTTAACTGAAGTACTGAAAATGGTTCTACGTCTTTTAGTACAATGCTACAGATATATTTCCTATTCTCTGAAGAACTTTCACTAACTTCCTTCGTTAGGTCAAGGGTCTCGTTTCTAGATGCGCTAGTTAGAGAGACGCTAAGCTTTATTGGTCTATTACCTGAGATTGAAAAGTTGAAATTATTCATTTTAGTAGCTGATGAATATACAAACAGCTGTTTCGGCTCGGGCCATTGGTATTCTATAGCAATTTTCCTATCTTCATTTGGAAGTAACGGTGTGGGTAGTTTTAACAAAATCCGCTTATCATTATCAGTATCTTCTATTACCATCAACCTTATGTCCTTAGAGCTAGTAGGATCTTTTGCTTTCATTAATAAATTTTCAAACTCTGCTTCTACATCCCCTACTGCCCTAAAAGGAACATAAAATAATGGCCAAGAGTGATCATTTCTAATCTTATAATAAAATAAATGCCTCGTGAACATATTATCATCATTTACATCATCAAGTGACACATTAATGCTCTCGATTATATAGCTGAGCCTTTCTTTGGAAACTGTGTTAACGTAGAATAGGCTTCTTCCCTTCTTCTGCTTCTCTATAATGCCAACCAACGCAAGTCTATTTAAACTAACCTTAATCGAACTGAACCCAACCTCTGGGTAATCTTTGACGAGAATATTTCTTAGGTCATTTATTCTGAAGGAGCCTAATTTGAAATCTTGAGAGTTAATTGTTTCTATAAGTATATTTTCCAATTGGCCCTTACGGAAATATTTTGAATTTCTAAAATTTTGGTTTGAATAATGGATAAATCCATCGTGATGGTACAGAAAATAATCATAGCGCTTCCCATACCTATTCAAGACCCATTTGTTTGTAACCTTCGCCTTTTCTCCGCAAACGGGACAGACGCCTTCCTTCTGACCTAAAACCATTATGTTGGAATAATATAAAGTATAAAAAAGTTAGAAAGTAGATTAAAAGGGCAATATATGCCTATCCGCTTCCCATAAAGGCTCCACCAAGTGACTTCACAATTGCGAAGAAAGTGAATGCACTTAGGGAAAGCACCATTGCAATTATGTCAAACATTCTAATCCCCCGAGATTCTATAATTAACTGGTATTTCGATACTACTGTAAAGTTAGAAAAATTTTCTAACTTTATCATACTATTGAATACCCCCCATCGATTACTTGATTGGAAATAAAATGAAAACTGAATATACAAGTCCTGTGTGGGCGATGCGAAGTAACCCTTCACAGTACTTCGTAATATCGGTAAACGGCGATGACATATCGGAAGCTGGAGAAAATTGGCTGTGGCAGAGGAAGGGATTCCCCCTGAAGAATGTATCCCCCTCTTCAGTTGAGGAGCCTGCCCCCTACAATAGCCTCTCTTCTCCTTGCAGAGCCGACAAAGTTGGACTGTCAGTTACAACGTTGAACTGGTTCACCGGCAGTAAAGGATATGATATTCTCGGTTTAGCCGATAAATGGGATTTAAAATCTAAACTGACATTAGGAATACCGAATAATTCATTGTCTAGACAAAATTCCATTTTTGAGTTTGATAAAAATTTTAATATTTTTGGTGAAATAATGTCACTTAAAGGAAAAGGAGGGGCAATTTGAAATGACAACGTCTCAGGAATTAGCTTCAAAAGAGAGATTAATGAAGGAATATAGAAAGGGGATCTACCCGAGCGATGAAGATTCTAGGCTACTAATATCGTTGCATAGCATAGAGTTCTCGAAGAAGACCAATGGGTATTTTGAAGTAGCTAGGGACATTTTCTTCTCTAACCTGCTATACCTCTTGTATATAAAGAAGGTAACTGCAGGTAATGACTTTGAAACGGCAAAAGACAGAGCCAAGTCTGTACTAATAAGTGAATTGGAGAAAAAGAGATATTCCATACTTGCAAGTGCAATTTCCGAAAATGAGGAGACCATTGATTCAGTGGTGACAGGAAGAAAGTTGATATTAATTGATAGGGCTATCTCCTTGCTTGAAACAAATAAAGACGAAGACGTATACTGCAACTATGATGTCCCGGATGATGTGTGAATTCTCTTGCGATGTAAGTTGTTAGATATACGGTTCTATAGGTCTTAGACCGTTTGAAAGACTGTTGTCTAACTACGGGATGGGAAATGAGGCACTCAATGAGACTTTATTTCTCGTTCTATTGATCTTATCTTATCCAGCACTTCTAGAACTACCCTCCTTGAGTTATCCAAGGTATCAGACTTTGCAGACACTTCTACTTCAAGTGATGATTCCCTCCCATCTTTAATACTAGGGTGCGACTTTATGTACACAGTACCACCGTATTCGTTCATGAGCTTCGTGATGTATGGAGCCAGCGAAGCCTCATAGATCCCCACTATAACTACTGAGTCTTCGAAATAGAAACTGTCCTTAAGCTTAATTTCTCTCTCTATCAAACTCAGCATAGACCTCATTTCAGATGGGACACCTGGAGTAAGAAAGATACGTGTGGACCCCATTTTGTACTCAATACCAGGAGCAGTCCCTACGTCGTTCTTCAGTATTATTGAACCCTTTGGGGACTAGAGCCATCTTTTCACGTTCCTTCGTCATTTCCATTCCGCTCCTTTCCGTCCTAGCTCTTATCTCCTTGTAAACATCCTCATTCAATTCCAAAGGGATGTTGAATTCATCTGCAAATGACGATATGGTCATATCATCGAAAGTTGGTCCAAGGCCTCCTGTCGACACGATTACATCACAGATGCCTACAAGGGACCTGAAGGCCTGACCGATCTCCTCTTTTACGTCCGGAACAACAAGTCCTCGATACACCTCATATCCAGCAAAGTAAAGCATTCTACCAATCTCTGCTGCGTTTGTATTCACTGTCTTTCCTTTAAGTATTTCATTTCCGATCGTTAGGACGCACGCTTTCATGTGTATGGCAGTGCAGACTGAGTCTTATTCGTTTCCTTCTAGCATTCTCCTTCTTCATATATTCCTAGATAGAAAATCCGTCAATAAATACTGCCTGAATTAATCCGACAGTCTCCTTTCTGGGTCTCCTAAATGTGCCTGTGTCGGTAATCAATTTATCAATGAATGAGAGGGGAACTCGCTCGAATGTTTGAATTTTAGATGGAATCTTCCCTCTAGTCTCTCTTTCCTTCATACTCCCGACATAATCTTTTGAGGCCTTGAATGATTCTCCTATGGCATAGACCCCAATTCCAGCTTCTTTAGCTGATAGACATAAAGGAACTGAACCTACTTTGTTGACCAAGTAACCGTTTGAATACAAACCATCGAATCCTAGGACAGCAGCTTCAACCGAATTTGCAAAAGCATATGCGGCACTGTCCGGTATCACAGTAACATTGCAGATTTCTCCATAATCCTGCTTGGCTGCTTTGTACTCATGACCCGGCCTGGATTCAAGCAGCACCAATTCCTCCAATCCAGTACCCTCGATAAAGGTTCTTACTGCGCTGCTGTAGCTTATACTTATCGCCCTCCTAATTTTGACCTTCCTGACCTCAGAAATCAAGCGTTCCTTTGCCCTGTTCTTATAGTCTAGCAATAATCTACCGATCCTCCTCAAATCTTCATCTGAGTGTATACTAGTAGTCTTCAAAACGAGCTCAATGTTTGAGATGCTGGCCATCCCCGGACGAATTGAGTGTATTGAATCTACTAGGTACTTTAAGTCCCCTTTGGTGATCCCAACAATCAGATTGGCGATTTTTTCAAAGTACCACGAAGAACCGTGAATGTAATCACCCCTAAGCTGCGAGATTGTCTTCTGGACATCCTCCATGACAGGATATTGCGCACCATGAAATAATATCTTTCAAAATTGCAGATATAACTCTTGTTTCCCTCATATTCAGCCATAGCTTTTACGGGCTCCTTAAATACTTCAACACTAAAACTTTTATTACTGAAATAACTTTCGTGTAAATGGAATACAAGTGGACAGTCCTCGTTAATACTACTCTTGGTGGCCTGATGGCCTCAATTAACATGACGATTGTTCTAATTTCACTCCCAACAATCTTTCGCGGATTGAACATTGACCCTACGGCCTCAGGGGAATTCATTATGCTCCTCTGGGTCATGATGGGTTACAGTATTGTTTTAGCCACGCTCCTTGTGACATTTGGGCGTCTTTCAGACATTTATGGTAGGACGAGACTGTACACACTTGGTTTTCTCATATTTACCGCTGGCTCTATCCTGTTGTCGATCATACCAGATAATTCCGGTAATACTGGCGCATTGATGCTAATTGGATTCAGGATGGTTCAGGCAGTTGGCGGAGGACTTCTTATGGTAAACAGCACTGCGCTCATAACTGATTCCTTTGGACCAACTGAGAGGGGAAGGGCACTTGGAATCAACCAGATTTCTTTCATAACGGGGTCGCTGATAGGTCTCATTGCAGGTGGACTGTTGGCCTCCGCCAACTGGCACCTTGTATTCATTGTAAACATCCCATTTGCTGTGGCTGGGTCCTTATGGTCTGTCTTCAAGCTCAAACAAATAAGGAAGAGGGAGAAGGTTCCTATGGACATAGCGGGAAACATAGGGCTTGGAGGAGGACTAGTCCTTATAAGTTTAGGCTTTACCTATGCTCTTGTGCCCTACAAAGCATCCGCAATGGGATGGTACAACCCTTGGGTCATAGCGTCTTTCATTGCTGGAATAATTCTTCTCGTTGCCTTCATTTTTATCGAGATGAGAGTAAAATATCCACTTTTCAATCTTAGTCTTTTTAGGATCAGGGCATTCAATTATGGGAACATGGCGAATTTCATGTCATCACTTGGGAGGGGAGCAATAATGTTTCTGGTAATTATCTGGCTCCAGGGGATATACCTTCCCCTCCACGGAATATCATATTCTTCAACCCCTTTCTGGGCTGGGATATACATGGTTCCCATGATGGCCGGGTTCATTGCACTGGGACCAATAGGTGGAATACTTACGGATAAATACGGAGCGCGTACTTTTGCAACCGTAGGTATGATCATCGTTGCCATTTCTCTATATCTCCTGACAACGCTTCCTTTCAATTTCAATTTGTGGCAGTTTGAACTAATACTGCTATTGAATGGTATAGGAAGCGGCTTGTTCGCAGCACCCAATACGACCGCTGTAATGAATTCACTTCCCGAAGAGAGCAGAGGAGCAGGGAGCGGTATGAGGACTACATTCAATAACATAGGACAGACAATAAGTATGGCCGTATTCTTCTCAATAGCCATAACAATATTCTCAGACAAACTTCCTGCATCGCTTTATCAAACATCTTTATCTATAGGTCTGCCTCAATCAATAGCTTCAGCAATATCCCAGATTCCCCCTTCCGGAGCCTTGTTTGCTGCATTTCTAGGAATTAATCCTGCTGCCAGTTTCCCTGCATCCATGCTGAACCTGATACCTCCAGCTGCACTAAAATCCCTGATGTCACTTACGTTCTTCCCAAATTCCATAGGGCCATCGTTCATTATTGGTCTAAGGGATTCGCTTTACGTCGCCATAGCGATGTCAGTGGCAGGGGCAATTCTTTCTGCCCTCAGTGGCGGAAGATATGTCCATGGTGAGGGGTACACTAACGGTAAGGAAGCTATTAAGAAGGACATTAAGAAAAACGTCGAAAGCCCAAGCAATGATCCATCACCTGGCCATGGGAGCAAGTAATGAAGAACGAATACGCGATGATACTTGACCAGCTGACGTCGCTCAGAAAACTGAGGAGAAAGATACTGGAAGAGATCAATGCGAACCTGAAGGATCTAAAATCAAGTGAATTCTACGTCCTGAACAAGATCTGTGAGAGCTCAGGTGAACAGACAATGAGTGACCTTTCTGACTCCACAGGTTTATCAAATGCATTAATAACGGCTTCCGTAGACATTCTTGAGGACCTCAAATTGGTAAAGAGGAAGAGGGGACCAGACAGGAGGAGCTACGTGGTCAATCTTACTGCAAAGGGAATGGAAAAGTGCAGGGAGATGGAAAAACTGAAGAACAGGAGCATCGAATCTTTATTCAGGAATATGACTAAAGAAGACCTTACTGAACTGAAAGAAACGCTGAAAAAACTCAATGAACTGATGGACAAATATTCGTGATTATTGACTTGATACCTTCCGCAAACACAATCAGTCTAGAAGTGCATCTATCAATGATGGTATGGATTCCTCATAGAGATACTCTATTCCAAAATGTCCTTCGTCATACTCCTTGTATTCGTGCCTAATCTTATTCTTTGTCAAGAGCTTGCTCATCCCTTTCATGCCAATGTTAATGGAAAATTCGTCCCTCTTTCCTACCTGAAGTATCACTTTCTGGTCCCTAATGTTTTCAATCCTTTCTTCTATGTTCCTTAACGGATCAAATTCCAACCACTTCCTCCAGATATCTTCTCTAAATGTATGGTACTTAGTGCTGAATGGAAGGTCGAACCCTACTCCTTTACTTCCATTTGGAGAATAGAAGGCAGACATCGCAATCGTATTCATCGTACCAAGTTCAGAATTGTTTGGGCGTGGTTTTTCATTGAAATGTTTCATAAATTTTTTGATTGTCGTACCTTCCAGCTGAGAGATAGCATCTGGAAAGTCCTTAAGATAGCAGTACTCAAACCCTGAATCGCCAGAAACATCTATGAAACCGTCGAAAATTTCGGGATGTCTTGATGCGAGATTGTATGATCCAAAGCCACCCGAGGATTTCCCGAACAGACCAACCTTTCTCCTACCATATTTACTGTTTATGAAATTTAGCACGTCCTTAACTATGAAATCCTCATAATTGCCTACTGCAGTCGAATTCACATACTGGTTGCCGAAGTAGGATGTCATCGTATCTGGCAGAAATATAAGGAATGAACTAGACTTCCTCTCAGAAATCCTTTCCATTGCACGAAAAAAATCATGACTGCTGTAGGACCTGTTGAGAAAACTCACGGAACTTCCGAAGAATCCTGCTAATCCTATAAGTGCTGGGGTTTTGTCATTAACGTTCCTTTCCAGAACGATGACTTCTCTTTCCTCTGGATCATTGGGTAAGTTTCCCTTCAAGCTTCTGCCGTTAATTGTGAATTTCTTCACTTCAAAAGGCAACTTCCTATTCAATAATGGCATATCGTCGAATGACAGTAATGTGAATATCCTTTGTGGTATGTAGATTCTCAGATTATGAGAGTTTCCTGATCCACCCTTCTGGTTGTGATACCTAAGTCTGCAACTCTGATTTCAGCACCACCGTATAATTTCGCCTTTTCCTTTCCAGAGTAAAGTGAAGATGCAAGTCTGCCTGCTGCATCTGCCTTCATAATACCACTGCCACTGCTGCCAGTTACAACTGAGAGGTTCATGTTCCTCTCAAGAACATATGTTCCGTCCATGTTGTTCATTGAGTAGTACCCGGCCCAACTAGACATGATCCTCGCATCCTCGAATGCGGGAATGTATTCCCTTAGCACTGGGTATAGATTGTTTGAGTAATAGTCTGCCTCAGCCATCGGGTTCTCCTCCAGGGAGAATCCTCTTCCTATTCCCTCGCTATATGAGACCCAGAAAGTCCTAGATTTAGGGTCTGGTCTGAGATCAATAGACGGACCTGGAAGGATCGTGAAAGGGAATATGTCTTCTTCACCGGTTACTTTTTTCTTCATCATTTCAACGATGCCATTACTCTGTACCTGGAATACCTGTACCTTCTTTGGTTGAGTGAATGGGTCTATTCCTAGAGGACTGGTAAGGTCGCTGGTCCAGACATCTGTTGCAAGCAGGAAATGATCAGCAAATAATTCACTGGATTTTGTCTCAATGGACTCGATGATCTTATCCTGCCAAATGAATGGCTCACCTGGGAAATTTAACTTCGTACGCGGGGAGAGGTTTAATCTTGTTACGTTGGTGTTGTACCTGAATTCAACTCCTCCCATATTCTCCAGCTCCCTGACGTAATAGGATGCAAGCAAGTCAGGCTCCATTATACCACAGTTCTCCCCTACGAAGCCACCATCTATATTCTTTAATCCCATTATTTTAGCTGCCTCTGGATCGGTGTCAGTTTTAATCCCTAACTCAGAAATTTCCTCCCTGCTTATGACCTTAGATTTCACCCTCTTCAAGAGACTTTGTACAGCCATCGATTTTAAATTCCTCTCATCCATTAGAAAGAGGTAGCCGTTAAAATGCATCCCGAGATTGAATCCACCTTCCTGGATAGATTTGTAAAACGATATTGACGAGGAGGCTAGTTTGTAGTTGGTATCAGAGGTGAAAACATCTCTGAATGCTGCATCGCTTTTTGCCGTATTCCCCTGGGGCGTAGGTGCTCCATTTGTCAACAATACAGATATTCAGGTCAGGATTGTCCTTCTTTATGTGATAAGCTGACGATAGACCAGTCACGCCAGCCCCAACGATCAACAGATCGTACTTTTGCATGTGCACCACGCATTGCGTGCGATTATTTAAGGAATCAATAAGGTGATTAATTGGATAGCTGCCCTCAGTCATACCAGGTTCATTCTATCCAGCACGTACCAAGCGCAGGCGATGTCCTCCAGCCCTATCCCCATCGTCTTGAAAATTGTCTTCCTAAAATGACTGAATTTTTGACTTTCACCTACTACCTCCTTGAACTCAATGGGCATACCACCTCCGTTGACGAAGTCTGAAATCTCTGAAGACTCCCTAAACGCCTGTTCTAGGTGCTCAACTACTACAAGGTTGGCATCCCTAATCACTGCTTCAGAAACCTCTCTTCTAGCTAGGATGTTAGAACCGGCTATGTTAAGGTGGTACCTTTCCAAGAATGAAATGTCACTAATTAGAGGCTCGTAGGACGAAGTAATGCAAGTAATTACATCTGCACCGTAAAGTGCCTTGCCTATGTCACTATAGTCCTTAATTTCCCTGCCAAATTTCTTGCTCATTCTCTGGGCGAAATTCCTGCTGTGAGATGCCGTCCTCGAATACACCCTTATTTCAATGGGATCAGAAAGGCTAAGAATTCCTTCAAGCTGCGTCTCTGCCTGGAATCCAGAGCCGATTAAAGTGAACACAGAACATTTGTCGTGGAGTATTGATGTCGCTAATGCAGTAACCGCCCCTGTCCTTATCTGTCCAAGCTTTTCCGCTTCTACCAGCGCCAGGAGATCGGTTGACTCTGTATCAAACAGCAAAACTACGAACTTTGCGCCGTTTTTTGTCGCAATATATGATTTGAGGCCAGAGATATGGTATTTATTCATAAAAGCGGGCATGGTGCTTAAAACGGCGGGGCCAGAATACGTTCTTTGACGTGGGTCCGCCCCTGCATTCCCTTTAAAATACTCATCGAAAGCTTCCCTCATCAATCCAACTGCAGCTTTCATATCCAAATTGTCAGAAACTTCCCTTTCTGCAATATAGTACATCTCCCTTCAAAGATGGGTATGCCTATGAACCTTTTTCAATGTTTCCCTTAGGTTCGACAATCAGAGCACTTAACTAAGTGCAGCCGTGATTGACCCTGTTGTGCCATTGTAGTTTATGACTACCTTGAAATCTGAGAGATTGACGGGTTTCCCAGTCGTGTGGAACACTATAAAGATAAATGCACCCGATTCAATTGACGTTGCACCGTTGACGGGTATAGCCCCATTGGATGTCCATACATTACCGCTGCTTGTGAATGTGTTCATGTAGAGAACTGTTCCATCAGGATTGGTTATTGTCGCGTTCACTATTGTCCAGCCTATACCCGTTGAACTGTCGTTCAATATTTGAAGATGAAAATTCGATGGGTTCTTAAGAACGGTTGGAGAAGCTAACGTTAATAATAGCGTGGTAGAGTTAGTGCTTGATGATTCCTCAGTAAGGCTTCCGACTAGAGGTCCAGGCCCAGGACTATAGTATGACACCAGCAGGTATACTGCTGCCGCAAGTACAACTGTTACTGCAACCATTAGAATTGTGGCTATAACAGGAGATACCGCCTCGTCCTTTTCAATATGAAGGGACCAAATCTTTCTACGAGTTCTCCTAATGACTTCTTTCATCTCTTCTCCTCTAGTTACCCAAGAGTGATAAAGAAATGCCTAAAATGGATATATATTTTGAGGTCAGTCAACGCTTAGAAGTGGCTGGATTTTGCACCCGGCTTTAATGACATGAAGCCAAAGTTTCTCCAGAAACGAGATAGCTAAATCTAACAATCTTCCCTCTTTACTAATTGCTTCATAGGTATCAGCGATGGTGAATTCTGATCGTTTTGAAACATCAAGCTCCTCTCCTTCTGCTCCGTTTCATCCAAGAGAACGCTATTATCTTCCCCCTTGCAGTTTAAGAATCCATATTAGGAAGTATTGGGAAAGTCCTCTTTATACAAAGAAGAAATTTCAAGGACCGCACTAGTAGACTCCTTGCCAGTCTTTAAAGTCATTTTTTAATGCCTGAAGATTCAGTCTTACGAAGTGAAAATCAGAGATTTGGATTATTTTATAAGTTGGCACATCTTATTCAAATAAATAACCTCATAACTACTGCCAGTGCAAACCAAAATCCCTACCTTATGACCGCTATACCGCATTTTGGATATCGCGATTTAATGCGTGTTTGCTTTTTTAGTAAAACCATTACCTCGTTGGATGCAACTAAATTCGAATGACACACGACACATTTAGGCATTTCATTCCTTTCATAGCAAAGTATAGTCCTAACACGCAGTTTCAAAATATCTTAATAAGAAAAAGACCGACTTACACTTCATTAAACAAGCGAACTCCGATTTTAAAATTTCACCTACCATTCCATTAGTAAGATGGCCAAATTGGGGGAAGTTTTCTGAACCGCTGCTTTAAACAAAAGGAGGGGGAAGCCAGATAATGGCTCCCCTCTTTTTGGCCCCTCCTCGTGATAAGTGAATGTGTAGAAAGCAGAGGACTACACATACAATCCAGCCAGCTCACTATTTCTACTTCCAAGTCATTATAAGTCCAATATTGATTAATACTTCCAGAGAATTAGAAAACTTTTCTAACTACCCGTTAGTTTAAATATATGCCAATTAATTGATTCTCATAAAGATGATAAAAGACCTGAACGTGCCTATGAAAAAACTATCCCTTTCTTTCCTAAAGTATTGCCATTTGAACTTTAACTCAGGACCAAATTTGTTGGAAGGAGGTTACCTGTTTATCAACTTTGACCTGCAGTTACTAGCTTCTGGGGCTGAAATCGAATGGTATATGTGAAGGAAGTTAGAGTCTGCCCAGTATGCAATGTCAAAGCAGTAGTTAGTAAAAAGTGGGTACTCAATTCATACGGGAAAAGATACAACTATCTGATTTACCAGCACGATGGTTTCGTCCATTATTCAAATGAAAAGGCCTCAATTTCAAGAAATTTCAAGAAAGGAGAAATGGTAAAACACTTGACCGAAACGATCAGTTCCGAAAATTTCAAGTATGGGCTGTTCAAAACAAAGGATGCTAAAGTGGCACTGTCAAACAAGTTTCTTTCCATTTCAATGGATTCAGTTAGGGACAGTCTGTACAAACTCGTTGAAACTGGGATGCTCGAGACAGTTAGAAAAGGAAGAATTATATATTTTTTAAATACCGTTTACAAGGAGAGATTAAGTTTTGTTGATGACTCTATAAATTTTGAACTATTAGACCTGGATGATGATGGTATGTTTAAGGGGCACATCTTTACTTCCATAATAAGAAACGACAAGAGCTGGCCACTATACTATCTGCCATACAAGATATTTGGTGACTCAGATGTCTATTACGATGACCTCCAAATCAGAGCCTCTGTAGCAGAGTCTAACGAAACTTTAAAAACACTAATATTGGAAGACAAGCCACGAGAGAAGAGGCTACTACTAAAGTTGAATAGGCCATTATTCCCAAACGAAAGTATTAAAATTCGCTTTGATTATTATTGGCAGGAACCTAAGCATACATTTTTCTTCACTGCCGCAACATTCATGAAAAGCTTTGAACTAAAACTTATGGGTAATATGCCCCTGAAGATACAAGGAACCCTAACCCAACCAACAACCGGTGAGATAAAAGACCTCTCTGGTTCAATCATCTCAAGTGGCAGCAGAAAATGGAAGTACGTCTATTTAGCCAAAATTAGGTCAGTAAAAGAATTTTCTGTAATCCATTTCAAGTGGAAATCCCTATAGGACTCTTAAAGAATACCCTGGGTAAAATTGAATATTTCTTCCTAAATACTGGAATTAATGCCCGGGAATGCCATTAAAGCCAAATGCAAAGTTTGCGGAGCTAAGGCAACTGTCAAGAAGTACACTTCCAATGGTTCTAGAAGTAATGCATATTTTTATGAGAAATACATTCACAGGAACGGCGTAGTTCATTACTATAGGGCTGGTAACAAGGTTCAGAATTCAAGTACATCTGAAAAATTCGAGCAGATGATAAAATCAAATATGTTCAGTAGAAATTACAGATTTAAGGAAATCAAGTCGCTGTTTGAGACTGGCTTTGGGTCGGTCGTTAATAATTCCATGATTTCGCGCAACCTGGAAAGAGCAATTAGATCTAATCTACTTGAAAAGATTGTTGAGAGGAATATCACTTTTTACAGGAAGGCGAATCCTTCCAAAGTTACAAAGGAGGTAAAGATTAGCGAAACATCACTCAATTGGCATCTATCAGGAAGTAAGGCGTCAATCAATCTCTTTCTGTACCTGAAAAATGATATTGACAGACCATTAACTTCCATACCAATTGCACTTCCCTCTGGGGCGTCGGATTCAATAGATGACCTTAATTTAATCGCATACGACCAATATGGAAGCATAGATAAAAGTAGAATTAATAGCAGTTACACCTATCCCGGTCAGATATTGATCTCTGTCAGTTTTAAGAAAGTCCTAAAACCTGCTGAAAAGAACTTCGTGTTCTTGAAAGGGGATCTTGATCTAAATGATGACTCATTTAAATTTTCACTTCCAATTAACATAGATTCATTCAAGATGAGTTTCATTGACAACAAAACGAGGGAGATCCACGTGACGAAAAGGTTGCTTGACGGGATCAAAGAGAGCAATCCTGAGGTGGTAAAGAGAGGAACGCTGGCAGGAGGGGAATCATATACGGAGGTTGAGTTCGATAAACTGCTGAGAGGAGAAACAATAGTAGTGTCGTGGTGACGGCCCATCTTATCCGCTAGGTTACTAGTACATAAAATTACCCTGAAATTCGTTTCAAAAATGTACCAAATAGTTAATGTATATGTTTTAGAAGTCTATTTACAATGGTGAACAATGATAGGGTGAAAACAGGATGATTGCCTGGAATAGTCTGCTGGACTTCGTACTCACTTTCGTAGTTGGCCTGCTGTTCGGTCTAGCAGTAAAGAAAGGTGCAATGGCTTTCCTTCTTGCGATCATCGGCTTTATTATAGCAGGGTACGTCGGCATTACATTCATCCCAAAGATCTCGCTGACATATGAGATAAATAAATTCTTTGCTCTAGCATCATCGTATTTGAAGGATTTTCAAATTGGGGCGCTGACTGTTTCCCTCACAGTAGTGCTATTCCTCGTTGGACTTGCAATAGGTCTTTGGAAAGGTTAACCATGAACCAAGGCAAAGTCGCAGTAGTTTTTTGAATTTTCTGAAGTACTAAACCTCTGGAGTGTTTCAACAGGATGAAGAATGCCCCCATAAAGATTCATAAGGCAGAAAAATATTCATTTTTGTTGAAAAAGATAAGAAGGGAGGAAGCGGTATCAGAGGTCATAGGGACGATACTCATACTTGCAATTACAGTTGTCCTTTTCGCCGCTATATTCTTCTACGTTCAGCAATTCCCACTGGCAAATCCCTCACAGCAAGTAACTGTCTACCCTGAAATATCTTACAACCCTGCATCAGGAATTCTCTACGAGAATATAACACTGAAGGCGGGAAGCATTCTCCCAAGGAGCGATACGTATCTCATTGTTGTCATAAACAACAGAGAATTTTCAACCTCTACAACAAATTTAAAAGTTCAAAGCCCGTACAGCAATTCGTCCATTTACCTTGAACCTGGAGATGTCTTGATGTGGAACAGTTCTTCAATAGGGGTCGGTATACCTGAAAATAGCAGCTTCAGCTCTTTTCTTTTCTATAAACCTTCAAGTCAGGTTCTTTGGCAATCAAAATATTTCATCACAAGCGAATTATCTGTTTCATCATTCTATTCCACTCCATATCCTCTGAAACCGGATGCTTCATTTGAGATCGTACTGGAGGTTGAAACGTTTGACCCGAATGGCACCTATGCTCACTTGAATCTTACTTCGCTGTATGGATCTAATTTCAATGTGTCGATGAGCTTGTACAGCTCTTCTGGAAATTCTGCAACTTTCTATTTCTACGGAACTTCTCCTTCTGTAGTGCCGGATAATTCTACCGCATATGTAACAGTAGACTCGGAAGGTATGACAATCACTTCTGAACTCATTCTTGCGTAATCCTAGAAATGAACTCAAACAGGTGAAATCGTTTTCCATTCTTTGCATAATGTAACACCCTATTCCCACTTTGTGAATATGAGTTTCAAGACTTTACACAAATGTAATCAGGCTGGCAAATGACAAACATCTATATAATTCGATAGAATTATAAATGGTGATTATTGAGCTAGAGGCTCTTGGAATCATCGGAACATTATATGTTCTCGCTGTATTTGTTCTCTCTACCCTGAACTTCTCAAACATAATGAGGAGACAGTTCCTGAAGGCATCAGCTCTTTTTTTCGTGTTCAGCTTGATTTCGATGATATTCGTGGTTCTGCTTGGCTACTCAAGCATATTTTTCCTTCCTCTTGTCACCACTGAATTTCTGCTGATGATAACCCTCTTCTACAGCTACCTCAAATCCAATGTTTATTTCCTCTCTGCGATGCTCTTCTCAGTTACGACTGGATCGGGGTTCATGACAAAGGTGATACCGTACTTTGAAGACATAGTTGTCATACTAGCGATCTACTTCTCCCTTTACATAACCGGCTCAATACTCCAGGCTAAATCCCAAGAAAGCAAGGGAAGCACGGTAGTGATGGGCTCGTTCATCCTTATGGATGCATCTCTCATCCTGGAAGCGTTCTACATTCTGAAATTCAACAGCTCCTTCATGGAGATTGGAGTGTCTCTCTTCGTACTGTCGATAATTCTTTTCCTGCTTCCTTTCCTCATGGGGGTGTTTTCGAAGAATGCGTAGGGGGGAACCTCAGAGGATGAGGAAAAACAGGAACGAAGTCCAGATCATTTTCGAGTTTATGGAAGAGATAAGGGACGGCAATTCACAAACCTCATCCCTGCTGAGAAAGGTCAACATCCCCTTCAACAAGTACCAGGAGCTGATACAACAGTTGAAGGACAGGGGGATGCTGTCCGTAACCCCAGATGGCAGCAAAACTGTCCTTGAACTCACGGACAAGGGCAAGGAGTTCTTAGAGCAGTACAAAAAGTTCAGTAAGATGATGGAGAAAAGCTACGGATTATCACTTTAAATTATTATTCTTGTTACTACAGCTTTCAGTTATCCTGAAGGCAAAAGTATTTCATGACACTGGTTATATGGTGATTGATTGTTATGGTGAGCGAAGGGAGAATTGTGGAAAACGCGACCGGCCCTGTAGTGACCGCAATGGTCCATCTTAAGGCTGACACAGCGAAGATTGAAACAATAAGCGCAAGTCTTTCGGAACTCAATTTTGTAGAGGACATATACCTTGTGACTGGAAACTGGGATATGATCCTGAAAGTCAGATTCCCAGACGTGAATCAAATGAGAAACTTCCTTGTAAAGGAGTTGAGAAAGATCGATGGAATAAAAGATTCATACACGTCGATGGTAATTAATATATTCAAGGATAGGGGGGTTAAGTTCCAGTGAGTGATAATTATGGACGAAATGACACAGATTTTGGTTGACACAACAAAGATGCTTGACGACCTGATTTCAGACTATTCCGTGCCAAGAAACATTAGAAAGAATATCCAGGCTGCAAAGCTTAAACTTTCACAGAATAAGGGAAGCCTTGACGTGAGGGCTGCAACTTCCATATCCACCTTGGACGAGATAGTAAACGACCCGAACACCCCGGGTCATGCAAGAACGCTGATCTATACTATAATGGGGAAACTGGAGATACTTCAGAAGAAAGCTTCAACGCTTCACTGATCCATCTTCCATTTTTTCTTTGCCACTTTTCTGACGTGATCTATCACTTGTTCTAGAGGTGTACCTGGCCCAAAATTGCCAGTTATCCCCAATTTTTCCAACTTCTTTCTGTCAGCTGGAGGTATGATTCCCCCTCCCACAACCTGGATATCACTGGCTCCAAGTTTCTTTAGCCACTTCTTGACCTCAGGAAATGCGCTCAGATGTGCACTGTTGTGAAGGCTCAGCGCAACGACATCTACATCCTCATCCACTGCAATCCTGGCGACCGTCTCAGGAGTAGGCAGCAGTCCTGCGTACAGGACTTCCATCCCTGCGTCCCTGAATGCCTTTGCCAGTATAAGGACGCCCCTGTCATGACCGTCAAGTGCTGGTTTAGCGACAAGTATCCTTATCCTCCTCTTCATACTATCGTTGGTTCCTTCCATCCTCCGAACACCTCCCTACCCACATTTGTTATCTCCTCCAGGGTCGCATAGTTCTTTACGGCTTCTATTACTGCCTCCATGGAGTTTTCATCTCCACTGTAAACTTCCCTTAGTCTCTCAAGGCTCTTCTGAACCCTGCTGTTGTTCCTCTTTAGCCTGACTTCCTGAAGACGCTTCCTCTGAATCCTTTCTGCCTTGAGGTCGATCTTGAGAACATTTATCGGTTGCTCGTCCTCTTTCACGAATGCATTCACGCCAACAATCTTCATTTCTCCACTTTCCACCTTCTTCTGGTGGGCATATGCGGTTGCAGCTATCTCCCTCTGCAGGTAACCGTTCTTTATGGAGTTGACAACTCCTCCCATCCCTTCTATGGTCTTGAAATACTTGTATGCCTCCTCCTCCATCTTGTCAGTAAGGCTTTCAATGTAATATGATCCACCTAGTGGATCAATGACATCGGCAACACCAGTTTCATATGCAAGTATCTGCTGCGTCCTCAGTGCTACCTCCACTGCCTGTTCCGATGGGAGCGCCCATGCTTCGTCGTACGAATTCGTGTGAAGGCTCTGAGTCCCTCCCAGAACGGCAGCCAGCGCCTCAATTGATGTTCTTACTATGTTGTTAAGGGGCTGCTGCCACGTGAGCGAATACCCGGATGTCTGGCTGTGGAACCTCAGCTTCATCGATCTATCGTTTTTCGCCCCGTAAGTCTCCCTCATCTCCCTTGCCCAGATCCTCCTCGCTGCTCTGAACTTTGCAATCTCCTCAAAAAAGTTTATTGAGCTGTTAAAGAAGAAGCTGAGTCTTGGTGCAAACGAGTCGACGTCTAGCCCATTGTTTATACCCATTTTGACGTACTCGAACCCGTCGGCGAGCGTGAATGCAAGTTCCTGTACTGCAGACGCACCTGCCTCCCTTATGTGATAACCTGAGATGGAGATGTAGTTCCATTTTGGCATGTTCTTGGTACAGTAGACCATCATGTCGCGTATCAGTCTCATGTGTGCTTCAGGCGGGTATATCCATTCCTTCTGTGCTATGTATTCCTTCAGGATGTCTGCCTGCACCGTCCCCGCCAGCTTGCTCTTTGCAACCCCTCCCTTCTCCCCCACCACTGCATACATGGCGGTAAGGACGTTAGCGGGAGCGTTTATTGTCATTGAAGTTGATACCTTGTCTAGGGGTATGCCCTTGAATATTATCTCCATATCCTTTAGCGATGAGACGTTAACGCCGCATTTCCCGACCTCACCGTGTGCCCTCTCAGATGTTGCGTCCAGACCGTAAAGGGTTGGCATATCGAAAGCAACGCTAAGCCCGGTCTCGCCGTGCGAAAGCAGCAATTTAAGCCTTCCGTTTGTATCCTCGGGAGTACCAAAACCTGAGAACATCCTCATTGTCCAGAGCTTCCCCCTGTACATATCCTTGTGTATACCTCGTGTATAAGGGTACTCCCCTGGATTAGCAAGCTGTTCCTCGTAGCTCTTCCTGAAGTCCTGGGGGGTGTAATATTCCTTCAATTTTATTCCAGAACTGTTTGTTCGCTCCACCGAACCAGCACTTTCCATGTGTTGTTTGTATGCCTTCTTTGCACTGTAATTATCCGGCATCTCCTACTACATCAGTATTCAATAAAAAATTCTTTCCTATAAAAACAAATCATTCGATGAACATTTTTTGACTTCCATAACAGTTAATTATTCTCCTTTAATCAGAAGTATATGAGTTCTAAGATCAATATAGAGGGAAAGGAATACGATTTTTTCCCATTGAAGGAGCTGGAGTCCAAGGGATACAGCATTGCAAATCTGCCATATTCCACTAAAATCCTCCTGGAAAACCTGCTAAGAAAGATGGATGGAAAGGTCGTCAAGGAAGAGCACATACTCAAAATCCTTGAAAGGAAGAGGGAGGAGATACCGTTTTTCCCCTCCAGGGTTATACTTCAGGACTACACTGGAGTCCCACTTATCGTCGACCTTATAGCAATGAGGAATGCAGCATCGAAGATGGGTAAGGACCCTCAGAGGATCAACCCGGTGATACCCGTCCAGCTGGTTGCCGATCATTCCGTCCAGGTGGACAAGTTCGGGACGAGCTATGCAATTATGCAGAACCTGTCCCTGGAATACAGGAGGAACAAGGAGAGGTACGCAGCCCTGAAATGGGCACAGAACAACTTCAGGAACCTCAAGATTGTTCCGCCGGGGAACGGGATAGTTCACCAGGTGAACATTGAGTTCCTCTCTGAAGTGGTGACTGAGAGGGATGGAATGCTTCTGCCAGATACGTTGATCGGAACTGACTCCCATACCACAATGGTGAACGGAATCTCTGTCCTTGGATGGGGGGTCGGAGGGCTCGAGGCGGAAGCAGTCATGGTGGGGGAGCCTTCATACATCATAGTTCCAGAAGTTGTGGGCGTAAAGCTGAAGGGGAAACCGCATGAAGGAGTGACGGCCACAGACATAGTCCTCTCCATCACAGAATTCCTCAGGAAGTCAAACGTTGTAGGAAAATTCGTTGAATTCTACGGCGATGGTATCAGCCATCTCACGACGCAGGACAAGACAACCATATCCAATATGTCACCTGAGTACGGGGCTACTGTTGGCTATTTCCCATATTCCAGGAACACGTCAAGGTACCTTTCTCTAACAGGAAGGAATGAAGAACATATCAGGATTGTCGAGAAATACCTGAAGGAACAGGGACTATACTACGATGGCAAGAAGAAGACGTACGATCAGTATTTGGAGTTTGACCTTGCTAACGTTGTACCGTCCATAGCAGGTCCGGCTAACCCAGAGGACAGGATTTCACTTTCCAACACACATGAGATAAAGAAGATAATAGAGGAGAGCCTAGCAAAGAACCTCAACGTGAACCAGCAGAGGACTTTTGAAGTGGAAATAGGGGGGAAGGAAGCACAACTAAAGGATGGAAGCGTTGTGATTGCTGCAATTACCAGCTGTACCAACACATCAAACCCGGACGTTCTGATTGGTGCTGGACTTGTAGCCAAGAATGCAGTCGAGAGAGGGCTGACGAGGAGACCGTACGTCAAAACGAGCTTCGCACCTGGGAGCCCTGTTGTTAAGGAATACCTTGAGAAGGCGAACCTGCAACCATATCTGGATGCACTCGGATTCCACATCGTAGGATTTGGATGCACCACCTGCATAGGTAACTCTGGTCCCCTGATTACAGAGGTGGACGATGCGATCAAGAAGGACAAGATATATACCACTGCAGTCCTCAGCGGGAACAGGAACTTCGAGGGGAGGATAAACCCGTCTGTGATGGGAGCGTTCCTGGCATCTCCGATGCTCGTTGTCGCTTATGCCCTGGCAGGCAGGATAGACATAGACTTTGAGAAGGAACCACTTGCCGTGGACCCTAATGGGAATCCTGTCTTCCTCAAGGACATCTGGCCTGAGGACGCACTCATTGCAAGGTATGAGGAAGAGTTCCTGAGCAAGAAGCATTACAGCGAGAGGAAGGAGAAGATTTTCGAGGGTGTGGACGAATGGAAGAATCTGGAGATACCCTCAGGGAAGGAATACACATTCGATCCCAAGTCCACTTACGTTAGGGAGCCTCCTTGGTTCGACGTATCAAACACCCTGGTACCTATTGAAAATGCAAGGATCCTGGCCGTACTTGGGGACAGGGTCACGACTGACCACATTTCCCCGGCTGGAGCGATAGTGACTGACCTCGAGAAATACAGGGAGATATGGGAGGTACTCAAGAACGGTGACAGGAGCGTATTGAGCAGGGTTGATTCCCCTGCTGCTAAATACCTTATGGAGAACGGGGTATCGCCAGACGAGTTCAATTCGTTCGGAGCAAGGAGGGGAAATCATGAAGTGATGATGAGGGGCGGCTTCTCGAATCCAAAGATAAAAAACAAGATGGTTGATATAAGCGGAGGTTTCACCATCCATTTCCCGGGAGGGGAGAAGGTTTCGTTCTTCGATGCGGCTGAAAGCTACAGGAAGGAGAACATACCGCTTGTTATTTTTGCAGGGAAGATGTATGGAGCTGGAAGCAGCAGGGACTGGGCTGCAAAGGCAACTTACCTGCTGAACGTCAGGGCAGTGATTGCGGAAAGCTTTGAGAGGATCCATCGCTCTAACCTGACAAACATGGGCGTGATACCGATAGAGGCAAACACATCTACCCTGAACCTGAAGGGGAATGAGACCGTGTCGATAGACCTAAGCAACGTCAGGGAAGGCCAGACGGTAACTATTCAAATAAAGGGAGAGAACGTGCAGACGATCGAAGGAAAGTTAAGGCTGGACACAGAGGCAGAGGTTGAATACTGCAAAAATGGAAATATATTGAACTATACACTGAAAAAAATGTGAATGGAGGATTAATTTTTCTTCCTTCTCCTCCTCATTATCAAAACACCGAATACTACTACTATCACTGCCACCACAGCAATCACTATGTACGTCAGCCCTGTAGTCGAGGAGAGATGCTGAATAGGTGTCTCCGTCACTGAAACGTTGAAGTTGTGCGTTACAAGGAACTGGTTGGAAGAATTGTTAAGCATGTAAGTAACGACCAGCTGTGAAGGGTAGTTACCTGGTGTAGCAGCGGATTCGACATCCATGACAAATGTGACCGTTATAGCCTGCCCTGGTTTTAGCTGAGCGAAAGTAATATTGTTCGCAGTAAGGCTCCCAAGAGGGTTTGAAGATGGGACGTCAATGTAGAATAAGTCCGGAGTCAGTATGTGGAAGTTAAGGTCCATAAGGGTCACGGTGCCGTTGTTCTTGGCGGTGAATTCAAATAGGTTTCCATTCGTGCCTGAGTTCACAGATATTGGACCGGAAGAGAGCTCTACAGATCCCTTGTTAAGTATGGTCTCTGTTAATGTAAGCGTCTTGCTGTTAATGTGGAGGTAAATGTCGGCTGGTCCGGTCGCCATTGATGCGTTGAGCAGGAATGTAAGGTTTAGAAGCTGACCTGAATTTAGTCCGGGCAAATGATAAGGGGTGGTAGAAACGCTGAACGCACTTGAAGTTGCGCTCACGTTCAGTGGAGGCGAAATGGAATTCCCCCCGTTTATCAGCGCAACCTTCAACAGGACGAACTGTTCCCCCTGGTAAATGTAAGGAGGCGTTGTGTAATAGTTCACGAGTGAGATGTTGGAATATCCAGGGACAATCACCTTGAAATCAGTAGTGTGCGATGTTCCGTTGTAGTTAATGGTGAGGTTCTGATAGAAAGTTGTTGTATTTCCAGTTATGCTCACAAGGAATGTAACGGGCACTGATCCGAACGCAGGAATGGCTGATATTATTGTTCCCTGCGTTACGCCACTCAAAGGAGAGGAGGGCGTATAAGATACAGAAACATTCGCAACTGGAACAGGTGAATCATCCTCCAGGTAGAATTGGAGCGGTACGTTCTTCATCCCCTGGGCCGCAATAACCGTTCCCGTATCAAAGGCAGCTGCAGCACCTACTACGTAAGGGAATGATGCAAGCTTGACTGAGAATTTTTCGTTATGTGTCACACCAAATACTGTTACATTAAAATCCTGGATTGTGACTAGGGTTGCAGGTCCGGTGTTTACGGTAAAAGTGACTGGAATTGACGTGTAAGCAGGAAACGCAGGTATAACCAGCTGCTGCAACGCTCCGCTCATAGGGTACTGGGGCTCGTATGTCACAGTTACGTTTGTGGCAGGAGAATTACCGTCATTTTCAAGGTAAACTGTTGCCGGTATATTGGACTCATATGACGTTGCAGATATAGGGCTTCCAGGGAGACCGAAATACGCCTGAAGCGGCGTTATGTTTATGGTACCGAGCAGTCCCACCTGCCCCGTGACATTTCCGCTGACTGTCCTGTTTCCTGAAATGTAACTGTAGTCGATCGTCATTTGGTAGATGCCGCTGGGAGCAGATGCACTTATGTTAGTAAGCTGGTAAATTGTGTATTTGCCACCAGTCTGCGTAATTGGGAACGTGAAGTAATCCCTCAAATCCTTGTTCGGACCATGGACGTAGCTGTAGCCGAAATAACTTCCCGAAGCTGTGAAGTTGAACGACACGTTGAGATCTACAAGCGCAGATTCCGTCACGAAAGTTGCGACCAGGGGAATATAAGAGTACCCTGGTGCTGCAAGCTCGGTACTGTTAGTTGAGTACCAATTCATGCTTGTTACTGCTATCGGAGTACTTGTTCCAAAGCTCATAGGCATGCTAGAAAACAGCAGAACTGCAATTCCCAAAAATATCAACAGTTTCTTCATTTATACCACCTCATTTGATTCATTTACTATCACCTTCTTCATTGACAGCGTGAAGATTAGTGAAATTAGAAGCGTCACGAAACCTATTATGTATATCCAGTTGAATGCCTGCTGGGATGGGAAATTTGAAAAAATAGGGGTGAATGGAATTGCACCCATGGAAACAGGGAAATAGGAGACAAGGGCTGGTGCAACAAACTGAGTTTCTATAGACCCGGATATTGCAGGGGAGAGACTCGATCCTATGTTCCTGAACACAGTATTCATACCGGTAGCCATCCCTGCCGAATCCTTCGGCGTTGATATGATTATCATGTTGATCATGCCCACAAAGACAAACGAAGTTCCTCCTCCAATGAACGCTGCGTCCTCAGTTATTGCGAGTGGTGTACCCCTGTTAATGTATAGAAGCAGGAAGGCCATCAGCATTATGATTGTACCTATCAGTATCGCCAGTTTAGGTCCCCTTCTCCTTACAACCAGAGCACCAAGGGGTGCAAGCACAATCCCCATTATTGCCCCTGGCACTACCGTCAGGCCTGCAGTAAATACGTCCTTGCCAAAACCCAGCGGGATCGGGTCTTCCAGTATCGTTGGGATGGTATAGAAAAGATAAAACATCCCTCCAGAAACCAATAGACCTGCAAAATTGGCAAGGAAGATGTTCCGCACGCTAAGTAGTTTGAGGCTGATGAAAGGGTCTTCGAGCACCCTCTCGTAAAGATAGAACATTACGAATGAGACCAGTGACAATAGCCCAACTGAAATGCTCAGAGAGGAAGTCCACCCCCAGTATTCTCCCTGTGAAAGTAGGAGGAGCAGGGAGATTATACCTACGACGAGGAGGAATATCCCTCCAGCATCTATTTTCTGCTTCTTCCTGAACGGGCTCTCCTTGAGGATCAGTGCAGATGCAATCAGCAGCCCAAATGCAACTGGTATCGCGGAATGGTATGCCCACTCCCAGTCAAAATTCTGTGTAATCCAGGCTCCTATAACCAGCCCTATTGAAGCTCCAACCGTGAATGTTGCAGATATTATGCCCTGCGCAAGGGGCAGCTCCTTAGGGGGAAGCTCGTCATTCAGCAACGCGAAGGCAACGGGAAACATCCCCATTCCGAGTCCCTGGATAGTTCTGATGACGATGAACTCTGAAAGCGTGGTTGCAAATCCTCCGAATGAGATTGCCACCGAGTAAACGACGGCAAGGGAGACGAAAATCTTCTTCTTTCCGACAATATCGGCAAGTTTGCCGAAAATGGCTGCAGAAACAGTCCCTGATATCAGGTAGGATGTTAGCACCCATGAGAGCGAACTGTAGGATGCATCAAAATACCTGGAAAGGACTGGAAGTGCAGGAACAACCATTGTTTCAACGTAAGTGATTAGCGTACCCATCAGCGCCATTATGATGATCGTCGACCTAGCCCTCTCACTGAACGCCATGCTTAACCTCCCCTATCAGCTGTTTAAGTTTCTCCTTTGTATCATCTATCCTTCCATAATCCTCTTCCACCGCCATGTTGAAGATTTCTGTTATAAGTTCAATCAATTCGTCCCCGAGCTTCTCGTAGGTGATCTCCAGTCTCCTAACAAAATCAGGCGATAATAGGAGTTCCCGTTTCTTCGTTTCAGAGATCAGGATTTCCTGCCTCATGAAAGCTGTGAGGAAGCCCTTCCTTATATCTCCGCTCAGCCTCTTCAGTTTCCCCACGTGTTTTCTTCCCTTTAAGGTGAGGGAATAGTATCTGACCCTCCCTGAACTTTCCTTTGAGACATAGCCTTCCTCTTCCAACCTGCGCATGATTGGCAAAAGTGTACCGCTTGACTTCTTTCGTCCATCGCTTGAAAGTAGCTTTGATAGCTCGTATAGGCTCTTCTTTCCCCTGGAAAGAGTGAAGAGTATCATTATACGATTGGAGGACGTCATATGTCGAAATCGACAATGGAACATCGTATAAAACTCTTGCACTTCCCTGGAAATAGTTGTTGCAAGGAACTGTAGCACAGGATTCCTCGAAAATGTTAACTATATGCCCAACATCTGGCGGCAATGATTACTGCGCCTGGAACTGGGTCATCCATCACATTCGGCAGCGGTTACCAACTTGAACTCATAATAGCAGTCATCATAATATTTGGAATATTTAGGGGATTATCGGGAAGGAGATATACGAGATTGAGGGTTCTCAGGACGCCTGTTTTATACCTGGTTCTGACGTTGATTGCAATATTCCTTACGTCTCTGCCAAACATATATGCCCAGCTCATGATACTCTTGCTCCCTGTTGGTATACCTTTGGGAGTCAGGTTTGGAAAGGACGTGAAGTTCTTCTCAAAGGACGGGGTGTTATACTACAAAAGGTCACCAACAATACTCCTTCTATGGGCAGTTGCACTGGTAGCAAGAACATCGCTTGAGCTGTTTTCATTCAATTCGCTGCTTGCAATCATAGTTTTCAATGCACTTCTCTCATTCATAACAGGGATGCTTGTCGGAGAGGCGATACACATCCTCAGGACCGACAAGGAAGATGCACTGGAGCAAAACAAGGTAACAACTGGTTTCAGCGGGAGCGGATGAAATTAAACAAGTCTATAGAATTCCTTGAAGAAGTTCATTGACTTCTCAATTCTTTCACTATCTACCCCCTCCTGAATGAGCATCGCAACCCTCTTAGGAACGGAATCTGCAGGAAGTACAAAATTCGGATTGCCTTCGTCGCCTGCAAAGTCAGTCTCGAGGAAGAACCCTTTCTCCCCCCACGGTGCAGACCTCGCATTCTTCCGCCCTGCTGGAACGGAAGGGATTATACCACAGTTGCCGGAGAATATTGGGGAGCTGAAATGTTTCACGACCAACGATTCCTTCCCGTTGTTCCTCGCCATCCTCATCACTTCGCACATACCTTCTGAATCAAGGGATTCGGTGTGCAGGATGACAGGTATGTCCTTGTCTGAGGTTGACTGGAAGATGTATTCCATAATGCTGTTGCTCTCCTCCACTATTTCTGAGGAAGTGGGGAAATGTGGCCTTCCTACCTCGCCTATTGCGTTCGCCATCCCCTCCTCTACCCTCCTAACAGCACTGTCAACTGCTTTTCTGTATACTTCAGCAGCTCTATCCCTCCCTATCTTTCCCCTCATCTCTATATAATTCACCGGGTATGGACCTATACTTACAACAACAGCCAATCCCTTTTCCCGCAGTATTTTTGAAATCGAGATTGTTTGATCATATTTCCTTTCAAAATCTTCGGGAAGGAAGCAATCCTCTGTGAGGTTTACCAGGTTCAGTGAAGTCCCTCCTGCCTTCGTGAAAACTCTCAGGAAGAAATCTATGGAAGATGATGTCAGATGGACATGATTGTCAAATATTTCCATGTGGATCTATCGGTTATAATTTTAAAAATGTATTCCCTGCTTGATAACAGTGGGGAAATCAAATCCCATTACATACTGGGAAAGCAATGATAACAAGAAATGCATATGCAAGGTTGATATAACATTTTGAAATACCGGATGAATGCTCGAAGGCAGATTCAGAACACTTGGAAATTTCATTAAGAGACGGTACAAGGCGATAATAATTGTGTGGGTAGTCTTCATCGTCGTACTGCTGCCTTTCGCTGCGATGTCCACGAGCCTGATAAATTATAATATCGAAAATGTGGAATTTGCTGGAAGCAACCACACGCTTTCCGCCAAGGCTCAAACCATTATGAACAGCGAGTTCAATTCATCAAAGGGCAGTTCCAACGGTACCGTCGTGGTACTTTATGTTGATTCCGCCTTCAACTCATCCACCTCATACCATATATGGGAAAAGCTCAACTCCACTTATTCCAAGAACCTGTCAAGTTTAGGTGCTTCTGGCATAGTCTCACCCTACCAAATCGGAAACAGCGTGGTAGATTCGCTGGGCAACTCAACTAACTCGTTATATGGCAACATAATGAAAGCTTCCAATGGAACGATAGCTGCATACGGCACATTCAAAAACGCTACAAATGGGTTTGAGAGTTTTGCTTCCAATCTGGTCAAAATAGATGGTTATTTCAATTCTACTTATCATAACGTCTCTACCGCTGTAGTAGGATATAATGGCCTGTTTCAGAGCATTTCTGGAGCTTCCGGTCTACTTTACGGCATACCCTTGGAATTCTATGAAATATACCTAAATTCACCTTATACCAACATTTCAGAGAAGGATAACTTCGCATACTCTACCCTAATGAAAAATACGAACAACTTTAGCGGCAACCAGACAAGTATAGGGTACTTCATGTATTTTTACGCTTCATGGAGCAAGTTGGTATCGAACAACTCTTCTTTGCCTAACAGTGACACCCTTGAAAGTGCAGTCGACAATGCATTTACAAATTTCAGCGCAGGAATGAACGTGCAACAGCAGCAGTTCTTTTATTCCGTCCTCTCAAGCTTCAACGTTACTACCTATCAGAATAATTCACAAAGACTTGACATAACGGAACAGCTCGCACTATCGATATCATCGCCTTCCTCGGCTGTGGAGAGGCTGATATTCAACAGTACATTTGAGAATTTTATTTCAAATGGAAGCCTCATCTCCCTGTCAGCAAACATTACAGGAACTTTGTTGTCCTCAAATAACACCGCTATATCTGAATTCACAAACAGCACTTTTGGGGAGACACCAGAAGAATTCGCATTGTCATTCGAGTCATCGCCTCACGTAAACAACTCATTTGTCGAGGGACAGATGAATAGTTCACTCCTGAGCACCTCTATGAGCGAATTTTACAGGTCTGTAAACATGCCAATGAATGTTTTCTATTCTGGAATTTTATCTAACGATACTTCCCAGTTCAAGCAGTATTTCGTAGATTCAGCGGCATCCGGTTTGAATGAGCTTGCCTCTACCCTCGATAAGAATTCGTCTTCGGTCGTATCAATGTTCCTTTCGTTGGGGTCATCAAAATCTGCAATGAATCTAACAGAGTCCTTTCTCACTGCCCACTTCAAGGACTATCCATATTTTACAATTTCAAATCCGGCACAATTCGTATCTTCTTCAGTGAAGGTAAATGGGAACGTTTCGTCACTTGTAGATGGCAACTATTCTGAGGCTGGGATAAGCCTGTCCTCTTCCTTATTCCACTCACTGGTTCCGCCAGATTTTTCGGGGTACATGGTCATAATTGATTTTACCCCTTCTAGGTTGAGCAACTCTCAGCTGAGTGTATTGAGCACATACTTGTCAGGGGTGCAGAACCAGTTTGATCCAGTGAAGATTTATTCCACGAGTGACAGCCAGATTGCAAACGGGATTGAAGGCACTGCATATTCGGGACTGATCTATTCCTTAGTAGCTGGCATGATACTGTCCGTAATCATTGTCGGCATTTATTTCAGGTCCGCATTCCTTGCATTCGTACCCCTGATGTTCTTCGGATTGAGCATGATAGTGATCCTAGGGCTTTCGGAGTTGATATTTGGGATAATAATGAAGACAACGCTGTCCTTCATAGTCACTACTCTGAGCGCGATGCTTATCCTCGGACTCAGTACCGATTACTCGGTCTATATGCTGAACAGGTATTCAAAGGAACAGTCAGAGGACAAGCTTGGAACTACTGTGCAGTGGGCAGGCCACGCCGTTTTCACCTCAGGTCTAACCGTTATCCTCTCATACATAGTACTCGGTATTTTCAAGGTGCCCATAATAGGGTCAGGCGGGTTCGTTAATGCTCTTGGGATTGCTATTTCCCTGGGGGTGGCGCTCACCCTCCTTCCATCATTCATGCTAATTTTCAAGAACAGGATCAGACAGAAGAAGGCACTGATCAATTTCAGGAAGGTAGCTATGGTAAGCAGGAAGCATAAGAGGGCGCTGGTGGCGGTGCTAATAGTAATTTTCATTTCAACCCTCGTCGTTTATGAGGCTACCCCAACCTCATTCTCACTGTTTTCCCTCATACCTGACAACTCAGGCAAGATTGGCTACTACGAGATGACATCTGCATTTGGAGGTGATACGCTTTCACCCAGCTACATAGTTCTTACCTTCCCCGGCCAGGTTTACCAGGATGGTCATTTCAACGTGACTGATATAGGAATAATGAATAACATAACGTCTGCCCTGGTAAAGGACAACGGGATTTCAGGGCTGACAACTCTTACATATCCATTCGGGAAGTACGTCGACCTGCAAAATATATCGGGTAGTCCATTAGCTGCCAACACAACCCTCAATCAGTCCCTGACTTTCATAGGAAAGGACGGATCAACTGTCCTCCTGAATTTCACTACAAAATATGTTTCCTACACAGAACAGGGGATAGATGCGGTAGCCAAAGTTGACAGCATCCTTAAACATGTTGTTCCCAGCGATGTGAAGTACGCAGTTGGAGGAACACCACAGTCGCTTCTAGACAGTTCAGATAGCATCAATACATCCACATATGACATCATAGCCATACTTTCTGTCATGATTTTCGCAGTACTCGCCTTCCAGCTCACGTCCATCCTCACACCCCTGCGACTGCTGTTCAACGTAGGGACGTCGGCACTTCTTGCAGTTTCCCTCTTTTACCTCGTATTCCATTACTTCATGAAGCTTCCGCTCATAGTGTTTGGGCCACTCTTCGTCATAGTAACGCTCTTCGGCGTTGGACTTGACTACGACATATTCATGGTAACTAAGGCAAGGGAAGCGGTTATGAGGGGAGAGAGCGATGAAGATGCAATAGCCGAGGCAATCGAGGAAAACGGTGGAGTGATACTTGTTCTAGGATTCATACTGGCAGGCGTGTTTGGATCACTAATATTCAGCTCAATAGGTATCATAAGCGAGATAGGCTTCGCGGTTACTGCGGGGGTGCTCGTAGATACACTTCTCTCCTGGCTATTCTTGATACCCGCACTCATGCTTGTTTTGAAGAAATACAACTGGTGGCCATCTAAAATAAGACACGAAAGGTAGACGATGAAGTGATAGCGCAATAGAGAGACAAAGCTGGAGCCCATTGGAAAATCAAAGGGAAGTAGAGGGATAAAATTGAAGCAAGCTTAAATTTTACAGCCAAAACTATTTTAGGGAATGCCCTATAATTCCCCGATGAGTTCTATTGATTTGTTAAAAAATGTTGTGAAATCGCTTGATAGCCTACCAGATCTGAAGAAAGAAGTTTTGGCAATAAATAAGACATTCCAGTTCAATGTATCTGACGGAACCCCATTCTATGTAACCATCGGGGATGGGCAGGTAGCGGTTGAAAACGGAACAAAACAACCAGCTTCTGCGACTATCACAGCTTCAGAGCAGGTACTGACAGACCTGTTCACAGGGAAACTGGACGGCGTGCAAGCATTCATGCAGGGGAAGCTGAAGATCAGCGGAGACATCTTTTCCGTACAGAAACTTTCATCTACCATTCTCAAGGCAAGGAAGTGAGAGGGTGAAGGTAGCTGTCATCGGCTCGGGAGAGATGGGCAGAGGTATAGCACTGGTATTTGCACAGTACGGCAACGACGTCGTCCTTGAAGATTCCTTCCCTCAGGCACTCGATAAGGCAAAGAAGTACATTGCAGACAATCTATCCAAGATGGTTGAAAAGGGTATAATAAAGCAGGGGGAGGACAAGTCCATTCAATCGAGGATCAGATATTCAGGTACAATGGAAGATAGCGTGACAGATGTAGACCTTGTCGTCGAAGCTGTACCGGAGATAGTAGAACTGAAGCAGGAAATATTCGAAAAACTTGACAAACTCTGCAGGAAGGATGCAATTCTTGCAACAAACACATCGAACATCAAGATAGCTGAGATTTCCAAGAATGTGACTTCAAAGGAAAGAGTACTTGGAATGCACTTCTTCAACCCTGCTAATAGGATGAAGCTGGTGGAGATCATAAGGTCAGAATTCACAGGAGATGAGTACTTCGAGAAGGCGTTCAGGATCGGGCAGGATATAGGTAAGACACCGGTCAAGGTCCTGAAGGACTCTCCAGGATTTGTTGTAAACAGGATCAATGCGCCGGACATGTTGTTCTTCTGCAGTGTACTGGATAAGAATGTTGAGAAACCAGAAGAGATGGACTTATACGCGAGGGGGCAGGGGCTTCCAATGGGACCATATGAGCTGATGGACTTTGTGGGAATAGATACAGTCGTACACTCACTTGACTACTACTCGGCCACTCTCTCTGAGGAATATAACAGGTGCAGGACATTCAGGGATCTGGTGAAGGAAGGGAGACTGGGTAAGAAGAGTGGACGTGGGATATATGACTGGTCATCTGGCAAGGCTGCCATACCTAAGGGGGAGCCGTCAGAGAAGGTCACGATAATGGATATTTTTGCGATTGAGATCAATGAAGCAGTGAAACTGATAGAGGAACAGGTTGCACTTCCAGATGAGATTGACATTGCAGTGAAACTTGGGATGAACCGGCCATTCGGCCCTATAACCGTTGCAAAGAGCCTTACGAATGCAGAGGTGAAGAAGAGGCTTGAGCAACTCAGCAGTTTTTATGGTTTCAAGACGTTTGAACCTGCTGAATCGATAAAACAGGGAAAGCTGAAGGAGATAATCCAGGTGAAATCATTTGCAACTACGGAGAAGAAGAAACAGGAGGGGCAGGCAACGCAATCAGGCACCATGGAAGGGAAGAAATATTCCACCCTTATACTCGAGAAGGGGTCGAAACATGTTTCAAGGATATTGCTCAACCGACCGAAGCACAATTTCATCAATTCTGAACTTCTGAATGATCTTGAAAGTGCTATAGATGAGGTGTGGGAGGACAAGGACACACGGGTTCTCCTTATAACAGGTTCAGGGGATACTTTCACTGCAGGAGCAGAACTATCGCAGTTCATACCAGGACTGTTTGATTTTGTGGAGTATGCAAGGAAGGGAGAAAGGATTTACAAGAAACTCCAGGAGATACCTAAGGTAGTTATTGCAGAGATCAAGGGACTGGCGCTTGGAGGCGGATTTGAACTTTCAATGTCGTGCGACATAAGGGTCTCCACCCCAGATGCCCAAATGGGACTCCCCGAGGTGACCCTTGGGCTGTTACCTGCATGGTCCGGGAGCCAGAGGCTTGCAAGACTGGTGGGAAACTCCAGGGCGATGTACCTGATACTCACTGGTAAGAGGATAACAGGACAGCAGGCATTTGATATGGGTATAGTCTCAGAACTCTACCCGAAGGAAAAGGTGGATTCAGGTGCAATGGAACTGGCAGAATCCATAGCGATAGGGTCATCCCCTATTGCCGCAAGCCTGGTCAAGAGACTGATTAACAGGGGAGCTGACGTTGCCTACGACTCAGGTCTTGAGATGGAAGCCATGGCGGCAGGCATACTCTATGGGACGGAAGACATGAAGGAAGGCATAACTGCACTGCTTCAGAAGAGGAAACCGAACTTCCAGGGGAAGTGAGGATAGCAGAATTAAATTTTCAGCGAATCACTGCTGGAGTGCCTTCACGATCATCGGCACTATCTGGAATAGGTCTCCTACCACGCCGTAATCTGCCTCTTCAAATATCGGGGCCATCTTGTCCTTGTTTATAGCGATGACTGTCTTTGATCCCCTCATACCTGCAATATGCTGTATCTGGCCGGAAATGCCGAGAGCGATGTAGAGCTTTGGCTTCACCTTCCTCCCCGAAAGGCCCACCTGCCTGTCCTCGCTAAGCCACTGGTAATCTAGGCATACGGGCCTTGATCCTGCAAGTTCACCCTTCACAGCCTTAACGAGTGGCATTATCTGGTCTATTGCCTCCTTCTTACCTATTCCCCTCCCTATTGAGACTATTATGCCAGCGTGCTCCAAATCCACTGTAGAAGACGTCTTCGGTATTGTCTGCACGAGGGAGACCTTAGAATCGTTCATCTTGATCTGGGATACTTCCGACTTTTCGGGGACGGTTGTAGCTTCTATTATGCCTGGCATAACAGTAAATATCCTGCATTCAGATTCTTCCTCCGCAACAGTCTTCCCTCCCCATGCAAATCTCTTCGTCTTGACTTTTGAGTTGTCTATGTTGAAATCGAATATTTCTGCGATGATCTCCTTCCCAAGTTTGTCCGAGACTATTCCTGCTACCTCCCTTCCCAGTGCAGTGGAAGTGATGAAGATAAAATCATAATTCTCCTTCTGAATGATGCTAAGTAGCGCATCAGAAACGTTGTCTGAAAATCCAGCTCCCTGGAGGACGAAAAGCTTTTTTGCCCCGTACTGCCCGCTTGATTGGGGGTTCTCAGAATAAATTGCGGCGTCTATTTCCATCTTCTGCCTGAAGAATGTCAGTGCCTGTGACAGAATGTCCTCCTTGTCTGAAAATACTATTCCCCTCACAACATCGCCTCCTTTATCACCCTGGTCAGAACGGGTATTGCCTTCTCTGGCTCCTCGTAAACTTCCTTCTTCCTTTCGCTCTTAGGTGCCTTATCGGAAAGAACCTTTATTGATGACGAATCCTGGATTGATGCAGTCTCCATCTTTATCTCCCTCTTGCCTGCCTTTATGATCTGTAGGACTGCGGGAAGCCTTGGCTCATTTATTTCCTGAGATACGGATATGATGACGGGGAAGTTACCCTTGAGAATCACGTTGTGGTCCTCAAGAACTCTCGTCACCTTAACTTCCTTCTCCCCCGGCTCAATGGAAACTGCATTCCCGAGGAGGGGTACGTTCAGCAAACTGGACAGCTTACCAGGCAAGAGTCCGGTATAGGTGTCTGCAGACTGGTTTCCCAGTATTACCATGTCGTAGGGCAGGGTCTTTATCTTATCCGAAAGAACCTTTGCTGTAACTGACGGGTTCTTCCCCTTGTATCCCTTGATTACAATCCCATCGTCAACGCCTATTGCATACGCTTCCTTCATCGCGCTACTTGACTGTTCTCCTCCAAAAATGATTCCCGTAACCTTCCCCCCGGATTTCTCCTTGATACGGACTGCCGCCTCTATCGCATTCTTGCTGAGGTTCTCAATACGCATCGGAACACCTTCAGTAATCGGCTCCCCGGTGCTGGGATTCGTCTTCATCTGGTCTATGTCGAGAATCTGTTTTATCAGAACTATAATGTTGTATGGCAGATAAATCACCTGATGTCAGTTAATGTCACATTCACCATATATTTTTTCTTTTGAAGTCTCAGTTCTCCAGGTTTTCTGAAATCAGCTCTGCTACGTCCTTTATCTCTATTTTGTTCTGTGCATCCATGCTTCTCGAGGCATCGTCCATCATTGCATTGCAAAATGGACATGCAACTGCGAGCTTGGTTGCCTTTGTGTCTAGCGCCTGCTGCATCCTGAGGTGTGATATGCTGTCCTGGCTTTTCACCTTATACCAGTAATTCCCTCCACCTGCACCGCAGCACATGCTGTTCTGCCTTGATTTCTCCATCTCCTTGAGATTACCGAACGAATTGACTATGAATCTGGTGTTGTCGTATTCGCCGTTAACCCTTCCTAGATAGCACGGATCATGGAGTGTTACTGTCTCATTTGTCTTCTTCACCTTGAGCTTGCCATCATCCACAAGCTTAGCTAGAAATTCTGAATGATGAACGATCTCCGCCTGAAAGCCGAACTTAGGGTACTCGTTTTTGAAAGTGTTGTAACAGTGAGGGCATGCGGTGATGATCTTCTTAACGTTGTACCTCTTGAAAGTATCGATGTTCTGCATTACTAATTCCTGGAACCTCCCCTCTTCACCCATCCTTCTTGCTGTTTCGCCGTTGCATTTCTCTTCAGAGCCTAGAATGCCGAAATTTACGCCAGCTTTTGTCAGCAGTCCCATTACCGTTTCAGCTATCTTCTTCCCCCTGGGATCAAAGGCACCCATGCATCCTGCCCAGTATAGTACCTCCTTGCTGGAATCGTACTTCGGACCGAATTTCAGTAGTGCATCCCTGTCTGAAGGAGAATTCCCGTATGGGTTCTGCGTATTTGTTAGGTTGTTGAAGTATTGCCCCATCTCCTTTGAAATCTTGTTCTCCATGACTAGATTTCGCCTTGCTTCAATTACGAAGGAATGAGGATCAATCAGTACAGGGCATTCCTCGACGCAAGCCTGGCATGTGGTGCATGCCCATGCGGCGTTCTCGCTCAGAATGCCTGGAACCATTTCCACCTTCCCGTTGTAGACAACTGCCTTGACGTTCTGCACAACAAGCCTTGGGTCCAGATCGGAACCGGAGAGCACCGCAGGACAAGCTCTCTCGCACCTACCGCAGTTTGTGCATGCGAGCGAATCGATCTTCATTGGAGTTGAAAGGTTAGCAACTTCCTTAGCCCCAACTGTGAAATCTATGTTGCCTGTTTCCAGCGCCTCAGAGAGGAGGAAAGGAGTGGATAGTTCACCCCTAGGATGGAATTTTTTGATAGTCACATTAGTCCAAGAAAGGACTATGTGAGAGAATTTTGAGAATGGCAGGTATATCGCAAGCGCAAAAGCAGTCAGGATGTGCACAAGCCATAATTCCCTGTAGACCTGTATTGCGGTATTGACGTTCATTCCTGCCGGAAATATGTAAGAAAGATACCACTCTATGTACCTGTATATGTCAAACCCGTTCCTGAAGAGCGCTATCTTCAGTGCACCGAGGAAGAAACCTTCAATGGAAAGTATCAAAAGCCCAGAGATGAGGATGTAGTCATCAAAGACTGATTCGAGCTTTATCTTCTTTGCAAGTCTCCGGTATAGTGCCATGCAGAGGCCTGCCATCAGCATAAGCCCGCCTGTATTTGCCCATACCTCGAAATTCAGGTAGAATGTGCCCGTCAAAATGCCGAAGTGGAAAAGTGGCTTCAGTATGTCGTGTGAAAGTGCAATGAGGGAAGTGCTGATGAAAAGGATGAGCATTCCGTAGAAAATCAGCAGGTGCATCACGCCTGCATACGTGTTCCTGACAGTCTTCTTGTGGAATGCACCGTAGCTGAGTGCCTGTGATATCATTGCCTTCCAGTTCTTTCTTATGTAGTCCAGTATTGCTGTGATGCTTATGCCAAGGCGGCTGTATGACCTGTACCACCAGTATAGAACGAAAATGGCTGCAGAGAACGAGGTCACGTAGAGGATTATGAGTTCTAATTCTGGTATAAAAACAAGGGTTGGACTAACTATTCCAGCAGCCATTATAGGTCTAATTCAAAAATGTCTTCATTATTATAACTCTTTTCTGGCATCTTCCAGGTTTTTCATTTAAAGACGAACTGAACTACCACTCAATTTTTAAATGAAGAAAGACTGAACTGTTGTATCTAGATGGAACCTGTTAGGATCCCGGTCACCGAGGAGTTGCACAGGAACAGGAAGAGAGTCGTAATAGTCGCCGTGGTCGTCTCTATCATTGTGATCTCAGTCTTTTTAGGTCTTTCTCTCAACACAGTAGGTACTGTGAACGTCATGGGAATCCAGGTGCATATCAACTACACTGGAAATCAGCAGGGGTACTTCGGAAACGTCTACCAGAATTTTACCTGGAATGTAAAGACACTCAACGCAGGAGAGGAATTCCATTTCTCTCTCCCAATATCCAATTATGCAAATGCAACGAGGACGATTGATTCCATTACCGTATCTACAGGAGGCTTCACACTTACTGGGTCAAGCGGGCCCCTCCCAATTCAGATAGGTGCGCATTCAACGCAAACCATAACACTCACTATCAAGTCGCCGAACTATGGATACGTCGGGCCAGTGGAAATCAATATTTTAGCCTCGTAAAAAATTTTTATCCACTGTAGCGCCACGAATTAAATAGAAGAATTGTATAAATGATTGGTTTCAATGCGCGAAAAGGAAAACGATGTTTATATTGTATATTACAAGAGAACGGCTTTCTCTCGGTCAAGACCAAATGATCCATCAAAAGACGTATTCAACAACATCAGGATGGACGAAGCACTTGCCGAACTGATGAAGGATTCAGTGAAGGAGACGGGTGTGAAACCCAAGGAGATAAACGATGTGATACTTGGTTCCGCCCTTCAGGTTGGGGAGAACTGGATGTACGGTGGCAGGCAGCCCCTTCTACTTGCCGGATTTCCTGTGGAGGTGCCAGCAATGGCTATTGACAGGGCATGCTCATCGTCCCTTAACGCAATAACGATAGGAACGATGGAAATAATGACCGGAAATTCTGAAATCGTACTTGCCGGAGGGATGGAACATATGACCCATGTGCCTCTGGGCGATAACCCGATGGTAAGTCCAAATCTCAAGCTTCTCCTCAGGCCCGAATACTTGAAATATGACATGAAGACAGGTTTTTATATGGGCTTGACAGCTGAGAAGCTGGCCGCACTGAAGGGAATAAAGAGGGAAGAGATGGACCAGTTCGCCTACGAGAGCCAGATGCGAGCATCCAAGGCTCAGGATGAAGGCTACTTCAAGGGAGAGATCCTCCCCATAGAGGTGGAGATTGAAGGGGAAATGAAGGTTGTAGACAAGGATCAGTCAATAAGGAAGGATAGTACGGTCGAGCAGATGAAGAAGCTTCCTCCCGCATTCAAGGAAGGTGGCGTGATAACTGCAGGAAACTCCTCACCCCTAAATGCAGGAGCATCCCTTGTAATGCTTGCATCGGGGAAGAAGGTTAAGGAATACGGACTCAAGCCAATTTCAAAGGTTAGCGCATTTGGCTGGGCTGCAGTGGACCCGTCAATCATGGGAGAAGGACCGGTCCCGGCATCAAAGAAAGCGTTGGCTAGTGCCGGCCTCAGCGCAGATGACATAGACCTGTGGGAGATAAACGAGGCGTTTGCAGTTGTGGTGCTAAACGCAATGAAGGAGCTTAATATTCCGAGAGAGAGAGTGAATGTCAACGGAGGTGCAATTGCAATCGGCCATCCACTCGGAGCATCCGGAGCAAGGCTTGCAGGAACGCTCTCAAGACTGCTGAATCTGAAGGGGAAGGAGAAGGGGATGGCGACACTCTGCGTTGGAGGAGGGCAAGGTTACTCCGCATTAATAGAGAAGGTGTAAAAAATGGATTTCGAATTGAGTGATGAGGCCAAGGAAGCAATAGTAAAGGCAAAGGAATTCGCAAGAAAGCATTTCACGGAAGAAGTGGCTGAAAGGTCTGACAGGGAAGAGCAGTTTCCAACAGACATAGTTGCAATTTCTAAAAGGGAGAAGATACTTGATTTTTCCAACCCGTGGAAGGTCCTTGTGACAATAGAGGAGCTTGTGCGCAGGGACCCGGGTCTCGGCATTTCTGTTACAATATCCGCCTTCGGTTCTGAGATATTCATGCTCTTCGGAAATGATTCACAGAAGGAGAAATACATGAATCCTGTGTTCGCTGGCCAGAAGACACTCGGACTGGGTGTCACTGAGCCTGGCGGAGGGTCGGACGTTGCGAACATCAAGACTGAGGCGAAACAGGACGGAGATTCATATATCCTAAATGGAGGGAAGATGTTTATCAGCAATGGCCAGATCGCGGATTACTTCCTGGTCCTTGCGAGGACAAGCCCTCCGCCTTCCCCGGAGAAGAAACACAGGGGATTGAGTGTCTTTGTGGTAGATGCAAAGAGTCCCGGATTTGCTGTGAACAAGCTACACGGGAAACTGGGAGTGAGGGCGACGAATACTGCGGAACTCATATTCAACAACGTCCGCGTCCCGAAGGAGAATTTGGTGGGAGAAGAGGGAAAGGGATTCTATTACATCATGACCTTCTTCAACATAAGCAGGATATATGTTGCAGCCCAGGGCCTGGGTATTGCCCATGGGGCACTCGACAGGCTTGTAGAATACTCAAAGAAATATGGAGAAATGTCAGAGACAGGTGAGCTGAAGGAAAACCTGCAACTCGCAATTGCAGAAATAGCAACAAGGGTTGAGGCAGCAAGGAACCTCACTTACAAGGCAGCATCCTACCTGTTTAAATTCACACCAAACCCCGTAGTCACGAGCATGTCCAAATATTATGCCGCAGATACTGCGGTCTTTTCAACAAGGAGGGCAATGGAGCTAATGTCATTGCATGGACTGACGACTGACCTTGAGAGGTTCTTCAGGGACGCAAAGATACTTGACATATGGGAGGGGACGACGGAAGTGGAGAAACTTATAATCACGAGAATGATGCTGAAGGAAGAGGGAGCGTGAAAGAGATGGAAGAGGAATATGAGATCTTGGAGAGTACTGTTAAGGATTTCAACGCGAAGTACGTGGATAACAATTCTCTCAAACTGGAGAATGAAGCTATGGGCAAGGAGTTCGTTAAGATGCTCGCAGACCAGGGTTTCTTCTCTATGGCAGGCCAGGGAGAAGATGGGAAGGGCGCGGACATCAAGGCGCTCTCCGTCGTTCTTGAAAACCTGGCAAAATCCGCTCCCGCAGTAGCCGTGAAGACGCTAATGATAAATTCCTTCTCTTCAGTTGTGAATGAGAAGGGGATAGTAGATTCCGTATCGAACGGGTCGAAGTCAGGGACGGTCACCTTTTCTGACCTGCTTGTTGGCAAGGACCAGAACGGGAGCCTCAGGGTGGAGGGAGGAAGGATCAAGGGAGAAAAGGAGTTTGTATTCGGTAGTGACTCAGATTTTGTCATCACCCTACTTGATTCAGGGGAACTTGTGCTAATTAAATCAGGCTTCTCGGCAGGGAAGAGACACAAGAAACTTGGTTTCAGGAGTATCGGCTTCTCGAGCATCACGGTTGACTCGGCTGACTTCTCAATAATCAGCAAGGACGGGAGAAAGATGCTGGAGAGGATGTATGAGGAACTCTCCATACCCGTTGCAGCAATTGCACTAGGAATGAGCGAGGGAGTTTCGCAGAAAGCTCTTGACTACGCCAAGGTCAGAACTGCATTCGGCCATTACCTGAAGGACTTCCAGCCACTGGCATTTGACATAGCATCGCTTGTAGCAGAGATGGACATACTGAAGAGGTATTTCCACGACCTTCTGGCTGCAACACCGAGCGAAAAAGAAGCATTGTTCCTAAAGCACAAGGCACTCACCCTGGCAAAGGACATCAGCAGGACATCCCTTCAGATACATGGCGGATACGGCTATCTGGAGGACTTTGGGATAGAAAAATTCTATAGAGATGCAATGGCCCTTTCAGTACTCCTCCATAACGAGGAAAAGGACATGGAGAAACTCGCGGGACTTGTGTTTGATGCAAGGGCTGGATTCGTCTGATGCGTTGAAACGAGGAATGAAGGAATTAACTCTGTATCTTATTTTTTATCTTCTTCATGATTAAGGCCATAGGACTGTCCGTGGACCTTAAGGCTAATATCATCTACATTTGAACTGACCTGACGCCGCTTTTTCCAATACGTAATTTGTGGCTAGAATGCGATTCCAGCAGTTTTCCTCCTTCGTCCTTGACTCAAATGGCTTTCAGCGCCGTCTTATTTCTCCCTCAGTTCCCTTCTTAGTATCTTCCCTACAAGCGTCTTTGGAAGTTCCTGCCTGAATTCGACATATCTCGGTATCTTGAACTTCGCAATCTTGCCCTGGAAGAATTGCTTGATCTCCTCTTCAGTGGCAGCCTGCCCTTCCTTGAGCACGACAAATGCCTTCACTACTTCCCCATGTTCTGCTTCCTTGACGCCAACTGCAGCTGCCTCTTTCACCTTAGGGTTCTGGTAGAGTATCTCCTCAATTTCCCTGGGGTAAACGTTAAAACCGCCAACGATGATCACGTCCTTCTTCCTGTCGACTATGTAGAAGTACCCTTCCTCATCCATCTTGGCTATGTCTCCAGTGTAGAGCCATCCGTTCTTCAGTACACCTGCAGTCTCATCAGGATTCTTGTAATAACCCTGCATCACCTGGGGCCCCTTAATTATCAGTTCGCCCTCAGAATTTATGGGCATTTCTTTTGTCCCTGTCTCAGTGTCAACGATCTTCGCGTAAGTGGAAGGGATGGGTATTCCAATGGACCCTGGCTTTATCCTTCCAAAGATCGGATTGACGTGAGTAACGGGGGAAGCCTCCGTCAGCCCATAACCCTCAACAAGATGCCCTCCAGTTATCCTCTGCCACTGTTCTATTATCTCAACAGGAAGGGAAGCAGAACCTGAAATGCAGTATTGAACGGATTTCATGTCAACATTCCTTATTTTGTCATTCGAAAGAAGGCCTGAATAGAGTGTGGGTACACCTGGGAAGAACGACGGACGGTACTTTTTGATAAGCTTTAAAATGCCTTCAACTTCAGGCTTTGGCTGGAGTACCATGGTAGCACCAATCTTTACAGGGAAATTCATGGCAACTGTCATCCCAAAGACGTGGAAGAAAGGAATAACGCTCAGCATCGTGTCCTCCCCAAATTTAGGATTTGGGATGATTGAAATTGACTGGATTGTGTTGCAAACGAGGTTCCTGTTAGTGAGCATTGCGCCCTTTGGTATCCCGGTCGTACCGCCTGTATACTGCAGGACAGCTAGCGAGAGGGGGTCGTTGTTTTCCTGCGGATCGGATTGGAACTTTTCAAATTCCTTGAACTTCCTGTATTTGTCCGGGATCTTCACAAACTTCTTGCCTGCCCTCCTCTGCAACCCATATAGGAAATTGAGAGGAAATGCAAGATAATCCTCTATTCTCGTCGCGACAACTATCAGGTTCTGGAATGCACTGACAGTTTCCTCAATCCTTGGAAGGAGGTCATCGAATATTATCAGGACCTTGGCACCGGAATCTTCTATAATTCTATTTATTTCAACCTTGAAGTATGTAGGTGAAATCTGCGTGATTACTGCGCCTATCTTGTTGATTGCATAGTAAGCTATGATGTACTGCGGACAGTTCGGAAGGTCGAGGGCAACCCTGTCCCCCTTCGCCACACCTAGTGATTTCAGGTACGAGGCAAATGAGTCAACCTTCTCCTTCAGCCTTCCATAATCTATCTTGTAATTGAAGAAGACTACAGCGAGCTTCCGCGGTATCTTCGATGCGGTATTTTTCAGGAAATCATACGGCTTGCCCTCGTTGCATTCAACATCCGCAGGTACCCCCTTATCATAAACTTTCAACCATATCCTGCCGTTATCTGATGACTGTTTCACAATATAAAAAAGTGGTCCCGTAATTAAATATATCGATAGAAAACTCATAAAATTCTAAATATTTTTAGGCCTGCCTAAGATGACTTTGAACTTATTTTCAACGCCTGATTTTTCACCTTCCTCAATCTAAATTCATATCATCCCAAAGTTCTCATTGATTACACTTGATATGTAATTTGCATGAATGGCCACGTTTTTTATCCAAGTATTGATTAGCAATATTGTGTGCATTGACGCCTTTGGAAGGTGGAATTGATGGAAGATTTCCTCTTGAGTGAAAGTGAAAGGAAGATAAAGTACGACGTGAGGAGGGTTGTGAAATCCGTTCCGCACGATTTGATCAGGGACATAGAGAACGAGAGTGTGGTTTTCCCGAGGGAGTTTATCGATATAATCACTAAGAACAACACCGTTGGATTAAGATATCCGGAGAAGTACGGAGGAAGGGGAAGTACATGGACCGCCGAGGCTGCGGCAGTGGAAGAAATGGGGTACCTTGGATTCACCCTGAGCTGCATGTATTCCCTTGGCACAATAGTGGGAGAGCCGATATTCCGGTTTGGCACTGACAAGCAGAAGGAAATTTACCTCAATGGAATAACGCATGGAAATAAATACGGTGCAGAAGCAATCACCGAACCGTCTGGCGGGTCTGACCTGTTCGGAATGATGCATTCAACCGCCGAAAAGAAGGGTGAAAAGTTTATCCTGAACGGACAGAAGAGATTCATTGTTGGAGGAAAGGGGGCCGACTTCTTTGTTACTTATGCAATAACCGATAAGAATGCAAAATCCAGAACAAGAGGGATAAGCGCTTTCATAGTTGACAGGGACACTCCAGGCCTGAAGGTTGAAACTATGTACGGCCTGATGGGTAACAAGGGCGGAGGGACTGCCAGGATAGTATTCAAGGATGCTGAAGTGCCTGAGGAGAATCTCATAGGGGAGATGAATGGAGGATATGAGATATTCAACAGGATGATGGTACCGGAAAGGCTCACCACTGCTTCAGGATCGATAGGGGTGGCCATGGCAGCGCTCGAAGTTGCAACTTCCTACGCAATGAAGAGGGAATCTTTCGGCAAGAAACTCATCGACCACGAGGGCATCAACTTCAAGCTTGCTGAGAGCGTTGCACTACTCCAGAGCGCATCTTCAATGGTTTACGTTGCAAGCAGGGCTGCGGATCAGCTTGAGCAGGGGAAGGTCGACCTGCCATACGTGAGGAAGCTGGTCTCGATTGCAAAACTTCATTCCACTGAAGCAATGTGGAAGATCGTAAACGATTCTATGCAGATGCTGGGTGGCATAGGATACACAACTGTTTACCCTGTTGAAAGGCTACTGAGGGATTCGAGGCTTGGACTTATATGGACAGGGAGCAGCGAGGTGATGAAGCTGATAATACAGCACGAATTTGTAAGGGAATTCACATCCAGAGGCTACTCAGATACAAAGAGGGACGTGGAGAAGGATGCCCTCGACTTCAAGCTGGAAGAGGAGAAGGTCTTCAACTGACCTTTGCCTTTTAAGACAACTCCCTGGATAGAGAGCACCTGGATAGAGAGCAGATTCTACTCAGGGAAAAACTCGTAGCTGTAGTAGCCCTCCTTCTTCCTTACCGACTTCAGTTTGAGCTTCATCCCTATTTTGATGTCACTGGTATCACCTAGGTTGAGCCACGAAAGAACGTTTATTCCCTCCTCAAGTTTTCCAACAGCAACAACGTACTTCCCTTCACCTGCAAAAGAGGTTGGAGCAACCTCGACTGTGGTAAATGTTTCCAGTACCGCATTTCCACTGAAGTCAATCCAATCCATGTTCTTTGTCATGCAGGAGCTGCACTCTGACTGCGGTGGAAAATATGTCTTTCCACAATCCCTGCATTTCGTCCCCCTTACCTTCCCTTCCTCGAGACCGGTGAAGAATTCCCTGATTTGAAGTATGGGCATCCTGTATCTCAGGTCAAGTATTCTCCTGTCCTCAAGAATTGGTTCTTCCGGCATTCAGTCACCCCTTGAATAAATAGTCACGTAAGCGTAATGTCCTGTTCCACCGACATTATGCTGCAGCGCCCCTGCCCTTCTTTATATCAGCCTGCCTGCCTTTCTCTGCCTCCCCCCTCAGCTGTTTTGTTATCTCGACAGCCTGGCTTATGCCCGTTGCACCAATTGGATGCCCCTTTGACTTGAGGCCACCATCAAGGTTAACAGGGTACTTACCGTCCCTGTATGTCTGTTTTCCCCTGAGCAGATTAATGCCCTCACCCTTTTTCGCTATCCCAAGATCTTCGTAAGCCATGACCTCTGCGATGGTGAAACAGTCGTGCACCTCGAACAAATCGAAATTGCTGCCTACTCCACTCAGTCCTGCCCCTCTGAATGCGATATCTGCTGCCCTCCTGCTGGCCTCAAGACCGGTATATTCGTCCCTCCTCCCTATGTATGCAGTACCCGTTGCGGTTCCCTGGCTTTCTATATATATGGGCGTATCAGTCATTTTCTTCGCTATATCCCCCCTAGCGAGTATTACTGCAGCTGCACCGTCGGTGATTGGAGATGAGTCCATCAATTTTAGAGGACGTGAAACGTATTTCGATTTCATGCATTCTTCTACAGTCGTCTCCTTCTGGAACTGTGCATATGGGTTCAAGCTGCCGTAGTGGTGTGCCTTCACTGCTGCCTCGCACAGATCCTCTTCTCTTGCGTTGTAGGCATCAAGATATTTCGTTGCATAAAGAGCATAATAACCAGGGAACGTCATCCCAAAGTTCTCGAATTCCCAAAAATAATTACCTGCCCTTCCTATCAATTCTATGATAGTTCCATTCGGCGAATTGTACATTTTCTCAATTCCCATAGCCATCGCAATCCTGGCAGTGCCTGAAAGTATGCTATCCATTGCTATCTTCAGGGATGCGCTGCCTGAGGCACATGCAGCCTCTGTCTTCAGGCTGCCGCATGTGAGTCCCGCATACTCCCCAATCGTGACTGCAGGAAGTATTTCCTCGCTCCAGTAACCGAAGTTTCCTACGGAATAGAAATCAATGTCCTTCTGAACAATGTCCGCATCCTGAAGTGCAGGCCTGATTGCCTCCCATCCGAGCTCGTTCATGCTCACATCAAGCCTTTTCCCGAATCTTGAGTGCCCCACCCCAACTATAGCCACCCTCTCGTCATCAGATTTCATATGATCACCGAATACAACATTTTCAAACTGCCAACACGCCAGCAGATCGTATTATTCGTCCTTTCCCAATTCGCCGGCCTTAGATCAATTGGCATTGAATTCATTTATGATTTGTTACTTCATAATTAATGTTGCCGAATTGATTCCTATAGAATATTTATGGGCAAAGGGGAAGTTCTTCAGTAATATGATCGCAGTCCTGACACAAATATGCTTAATACTCATATTACAATCGTGCGTATAGTGCAAATGACTAGATGGCGAGGAGAATGATGTAATGGAAGAAAAAACTGCGAAAGAAAGTGAGGCAAGCATTTCGAGGGTGATGCTTCCGCCTGATGCCAATGTTGCTGGGAACGTATTTGGTGGAACGATACTCAAGATGATAGACGAGATAGCTGGTATTGTGGCGATAAAACACTGCAGAAGGAACTCAGTTACAGCCAACATAGAGCATATCGACTTCATCTATCCCGTTCATATCGGTGATCTCCTCGAGCTAAGGGGAAGGCTGAATTTTGTAGGGAAATCGTCCATGGAGGTGGGTGTCGAGGTGTTCGCGGAAAATCTGGAGACAGGCGACATAAACTTTGCGGGAAGGGCGACAGTGACTATGGTTGCTCTTGATGAAAAGGGAAAGCCGGTGGAGGTTCCCAAACTCAAGCTAGAAACTGAGGAAGACAGGAAGCTCTACAATGCAGGTCTGAAGAGGTACAACGAAAGGGTAAAGAGATTGAAAGTGGCCAAGAGACTCAGAAAGAGGTATGAACAACCACAACAAAATTAAAATGATATGTACCGGGGCTGAATGACTTAATTTTTTATATATTATAATCTGATAGACCAATCATGAACATAGGTGACAAAGCACCAGATTTTGAATTGGTAGATACTGAGCTAAAACCGGTAAAGTCTTCAAGCCTGAAAGGGCGGCCATCGGTCCTTGTATTCTTTCCGGGGGCATTCACTTCTGTATGCACAAAAGAGCTCTGTACATTCAGGGACTCAATGGCAAACTTCAACAAGATAAATGCAGCTGTCCTTGGAATAAGCGTGGACCAGCCATTTTCCCTTGCACAGTTCAAGAAGGAAAACAACCTGAATTTCCCGCTCCTCAGCGACTTCACTGAATCTGTCAGCAGGGCATTCGGAGGAGTCCATGAAAATGCATTCAACGTGAAAGGGCTGAACGTTTCCAAGAGAGCAGTATTTGTAATTGACAAGGAAGGTAAGGTAGCGTACAGATGGGTAAGCGAAAACCCGGGGAAGGAACCTGACTACAAGGAAGTGCAGGAAGCGGTATCAAAACTCGGGTGAATAGTTGTTATTTTTTATTAATCTCAAGGCTTACGATGAATCAACTGGGAAGAAAGCGGCAGAACTTATCAGGAATATAGAGAGGAAATTCTCCGGCAATTCTTCCCTGATAGTAGTTTTGAATCCGCTGGATTCCATGATTGGTACAACATTGCAGAAATACATACAGACGGCAGAACCGCTTGCTGCTGGTCCTTTCACTGGACACATTCCCATTGGCATCCTCAGGGAATACAATTACTCGGGTGTTATGCTCAACCATTCAGAATGCAGGATCAGCAATGACAAGATTGGAGAATCAGTGGCAATGGCCGCAAAAATGGGACTGAAATCGCTGGTATGCGCTGATGGACTGGAAAAGATCAGGGAAATCATACATTTTAAGCCTGACTTCATAGCATACGAACCTCCAGAACTCATAGGCGGAAATATATCGGTGTCAACGGCAAAACCTGAAATTATAGGGGAGGCAGTCCAACTGCTTAAGGGGACGAAATCAAGGCTGGTCGTAGGTGCGGGTATCAAGAACAGGATTGATGTTCGAATGAGCAAGAAACTTGGTGCTGAGGGCATACTGGTATCTTCAGGAGTTGTTAAATCCCCGGAGCCCATCAAGGTGATAACAGAAATGATGGAAGAGGTAGTTTGAATGGAGACATTTGACAGGGGCAAATATGTTGTTGCAGACTTCACGAGGGGGAAAGCAATGCTGGCATCCTTCTTCATAGCCGCATTCCTGGGATTCTTGTCAGGACTGTTCCCAGCGTCTCAGGGGTACATAGGATTTCTGCTGTTAATCGTAGTGCTTTTCATCGCGATATATCTCATGCGCAGATCTAGGCACGAAACAAAGAAGAGCAGCGATTATGCAATTGCATTCTTCGTGACGCTGCTGACGTTCATCGGATTCTGGATAATATCCCTAAACATCCCCTAGATTGCCAACCCATTTACCGAGGGACGGGAAGAGGAATCCATTCCTGATTGATGCGGGAACTTTTCCCAGGTCTTTACCTGAAATCACAACCATCCTGTTCTGGTCAAAATCCTTTGAAATCTTTATCTTTGGCAGAATAGCTGCAATTGCCTTTGATATATCGTCTTCCTCCCTCTCACGGAGCACGCACACCCTGTCACCGAGCATGAACGGCATTCCGAAGGGTGTCCCATCTTTCCATTTGTGGAGGAAAGAATTGATGTTTTGACTTGTAACCGGGGGTCCAATGTGAAGAGATGCCTGTCCCAACTTCACCGCATCCGGTACAACTACTATGTACCCACCCTTTTCAACGAAGACGGATGAATAGATCACCCTGAAGCCAATGCTTTCCAGTTCCCCCCTCAGTACTGAACTGACCCTCCTCAGATTTGGAATGAGCACCTCCTCGTTGCACTTCTTGCATGGGACGTATATGACAACCGCCTCCTTCGGAAGCGAGAATTCCTTCTTCTCAGGGAAGAAGAAGTCCTTCCATTTCTCCCATGTAAAGAGTCCTGAAGCAAGGATGAATGTAGCGAGATTTTCCTTTGAAACGTTGGCAGCAACGTTCCTGTCAGGATCAACCGGGTCTATGATCACAAGGTTTGCTCCGTTGAAATCCTTCTTACCCTTGTCCAGAATGCAGGGTATTTTCCACTGCTTTGCGCTTGAAATAACTCCGTCGAATGTCTTGAAGCGATATATCAGCAGTTCAGCCACGTATCCTGAAAACCCCTGTACAGATGACTCTGCGCCGTATGACCCTATTCCCTTGAGGAACTGCTTCAGTATCCTCACCTCGTCCTTCATATCATTTGTGAAATTCTCCTGGACGAACTTCACGTGGAACGGTGTCCTGTCAACTGCCGTCTTCAGGTCCATTCCAGACGCTGCCTTATAGCCAGGAACTATGTCTATCGAGAACGATTTCTGTGGCAGCATCAGGTACGGATGGTCAGAATATTCCTCCCTCCCTTCGGGGAATTCCCTCTTGAGTACCTTCAGCACATTGATTGGATCAAAATCGCCAGGAAAGAGCATGAAAATGTCTGCGTCCGACCCCTTGATGTCAGTGCCCTTCGCATATGACCCGCCAAGAAAAATTTCAAAATTCAATCCCTCCTTCTTCCATATTTCCAGGAGGCGGGCCTCTACCTCCTCTATCTTTGCAAGCACCTTTTTCCTTATGTAAGGTTTCTCAAGAATCGCTTCAAGAAGTGCCTTTTTGTTATCTGAATCCTTGTCTGTCATTTGCCAGTCATCAGGGCTATAATGGCTTCAGCGGGCTTATAGCCATTCTTCCTGAGTGCTTCTATCCCCTTTTCCCTGTCCACACCCGTCTTCTGCATCACCAGGTTCAGGTCATCCTCGTTTATGTCTGCATCCTTTGCTCTTGGTGCCTCTCCTATATCTCCCGTAACCTCCTGTCCCCCTACAACCTGGTACGTCCTTGTACCCTGTATGTCCAGGATTGTTACCTGAGGGCCCTTCACAGAAATTTTTTTGTCGCTTAATATGAAGTCCACCTGAATGACCCCGTCCATTTCACTTGATTTAATGCCTGCCTGCTGCATCATCCGCCTGATCTGCCTATCGTTCACCCGTCCGCCCATCATTGCAATTATAATCGCATATTCCGATAATACCTTTGCTCATTACCCTGATTTAAAAATATATAAATATAAATATTACAATGAGAATTAATTTAAAGGTTAAATATTTAGAAAATGATATATGTCTGACAGAAAGTCAGGAGTAGGATGTTAAATGTCTGATCTACCAGACCAGTCTCGAATTACTGTACGTCTTTCGCTCGGTGCCGTCAACAAGATCAACGAGCTGATAGAGGAAGGTAAGTTCAAGAATATTTCCGAGTTCATAAGAGAAGCGATAGAGTCCCACCTTGACGAGCTAACCAGCACTGGTCCATCCAAGAAGATGACGCTGAGGCTACCGAGGAATGAAGTTGAAAACATAGACGTCATAGTCAACAAGGGAATGGCAGTAGACGGAGAAGACCTGATCAGGACAGCCGTCAGGGACTACATCAGGGACAAGATTAGAGAGCTTGAGAAGGAACAGCTATCCAGAGCTGCGAATAATGGCTGACGTCAAACTTGGCAACGTAAGGGTTCTTGGTGTCGGGCACCTGGGAATTGCCATCGCTGCATATTTCAATGGCGACACTCTCACGTCCGGTTTAGACTACAATCCGGAGAGCGTGATGGAATGCAAGGTAGATAACGCCCTCCAGATGAAGGAGTTTGACGGTGGGTTCGGCACTGCTGTATCCGACCTTCTAGGAAGGGAAAGGAAAACCATACTTGACAATTTTTCGGCTAGCATTGTGTTTATTGTCGCCCAGGCAGAGGGTAGATTTCAGGAAGCCATAATACCGCCACTTTTGAAGATACTGAGGTCAACAGGCGCCTTCATGGGATTCTTTCCAATCATTCCTATAGGAGCAGACAGGAAGAGGGAACTTGAGAAGGTACAGAAGTTCAGGGGGGACCTTGACATGCTGGAATTCGTCGATTCTGAGTACCTGCTATCAGACTCCAAAAATCAGAGGATACTTGACATAAACGACAGGTACTACAAGCACATCTGGCAGAAGGTTGTCAGCATTGCCAGGGTGGTCGATAATTCAACTGCACTTGGCATATCGCTTCACGACATAAAGATGCTTACGAATCTCTACGGACCGGTGAAGGTATCCAGTTTCACTTACCCGTTCGTCAACTTCAGCATAGCAGAAAGGGACCTTTTTGAAGAAGTCAACAAGCTTCCCAGGGAGAAGATAAAGAGAATTTACATGGTGCTTGAGATAGGGAGCGACGTGGATTCAAACGACGTGATACTCTTCGTCAAGAAGGTAAAGAACAGGTTGGGGAACATAGACTTCAGGCAGGGGTTCATCCATACCCAGGGGGAATTCGGCCTTATAATCCTGAGCTTTGGTTCATTCTGAACCTTAGCACATCACGAGCCGGCAGAGTGAAGGTTAATTAGTTGGGAAGTTTTTTGGACTAAGGTTCTGCGCATGAGGTATCTAGCAAGGAGATACGGTGAATACTTTGGATTCAATGTCCCTGATGTCCTGAGCGCAGATAATCTGCCGTTCAAGGGACAGGACCTGGAAACGAGGAAGGAGCCTGTTTTTGTGAACGGGAATGTTGTAACAATCAATCGCATCAACAGGCTCAACGCTAGGGAACTCATGAAGACTGTTACAGATATAAGGAACACCTACGCTGACAAGCTGGTATATCTCCCTGGTTTTGGTCTCCCGAACGACTACCCCGTTCTCTTTTACTCAGGAATAGATTTACTTGACGACTCTCCCATCAGATTGCTTGGTGATAGGAAGTGCGTAAGCGAATTCGGCACTTACGAAGGGGAAGGATGCGCTGACAAGAACAACGCCGAAATGACGAGGGTTCTGGACCTAATCCATCTTTCCCTCAAGAATGGAAAGTTCAGGGAATTGGTAGAAAATCACAGCTTCTCCAACTTCTCTAAGGAGGTGCTCAGGATAATGGACATGGAATTCTATGGGTTTATGGAGAGATACATGGACTACAGGCCAAAGAAGATCATGGCGACGAGCGTAGAGGGCATATACAGGCCAGAGATAGTTGATTTCAGGACCAGGATCCAGGGACTCAGGCAAACTGCAGAGAACCTGCTCCTCATTCCTTGTTCTGCGATAAAGCCTTATTCAAGGTCAAAGACGCACAGGATACTCCACTCCTTTATTGGTCCATACATCAGCGGTATCCAGGAGGTCATAGTTACAAGCCCTTTGGGCCTTGTTCCTCGAGAGGTTGAATCCTTCTTCCCCGCTATGTACTACGACATACCCGTCACCGGCCACTGGTTTGAGGAGGAAAAGAGGGTGCTGTACAATCTTTCAAATGATTATTTCAGAGGGAAGAAATATTCATCCGTATTCTACATCCTCCCGAAAGAGGAGGGGGAAATACTGGAACTGTTCGAAGGCGCTGAAGGGATCACTGGCAGCTTAAATTTCGAGAATTCGGAGAAGCTCTCGATGATTATTCGTTCTCATAGGGTATCTGGGAATAGAAAGAAAAAGGAAACTGCAGAATATTCAAATGTCCTGAAATTCCTTTACGGCATGGAGGTTGACCCCGAAGGGCTGGGCCAGAGGAAGGAGGGAAACAGGAGGTTCATACTCCTTAACGATTCACCCATTCTTATAAGGACCGTTTCCGGAATAAGGATGATGAGGGGCCTTGGCGAAATTCTTCTCAAAGAAGGGAAGAGGGTGGTGGAAACGGAGGGAATATTCAAGGGAGACAACCTTTTCATCCCAGGAATAAAGGGGATCTCCGAGGACGTCAAACCCGGGATGGAAGTTGTCCTCGTGAAGGATGGTTCCCCAGTGGGGAGGGGCGTTTCCCAGATATCCAGTTTTGATCTTGCATTAGAGAAGAAGGGCATAGGCGTGAGTGATGTTTCATATTTCGGCAGCGCCGAATGAAGTTCAGAGCATGAATAGCTTATAGAGCTTTTCCAGCTGCTTCCTGTCCCTCACCCTCTCCCTAAGGTCTGATTTCAATCGAGACCTGTCATAGCTGAAACGTTTCATCTCGAATGAATTTTTGTCCGTGTCATATATTGCATAGGACGGTTTTGGGTTTCCATCCCTCGGCTGCCCGGAGGACCCTGGATTAACTATAAGGTTTCCACCGAAGTTCAGCATGAACTGGTAGTGGGTATGGCCCACAAGGAAATTTCCGGGTTCATTCGTGAAGCTCATAGGATCCTTGAGCATATCGTTTGAAACCTTCCACGGGAAAAGGTATCCGTACAGGGGGTCAGAAGGAGCACCATGAACAAGGTGGAAAGACGAGCCATCCAGCTCGATGTCAAGGGATGTTGGAAGTGATTGCAGGAAATCAACCTCCTTCTTCCCCAGGTCCTTCATCGTGATGTTCTCCCTTGTGTATACTGAAAGTTCGTGATTTTCCTGGGAACACAGGCAGTCCTTGTTAAATGCAGCCGCGTAGTCGTGGTTTCCCGAGACCAGGTATTTTGAAATTCTCCTCACCTCATCAACAGTTTCCAGTGGCATACTCCCGTAATCAACCATGTCGCCAAGGAATACAGCCTCGTCGAACTTTTCTCCCTTCACAATCTCGTTCAGCGCATATATATTTGCGTGTATGTCACTGAAGATCAATACCTTCATTTGTCAGTCGATGTGTATGCACTTTTTAGACTTTGCTGAAATATTTTACTTATTTCTGAAAGTAAGCAGCGCAATATTTCATGGGTCGTTGCAAGAGGGAGGGAATGCGATGCTATTCTTTGCCTAAAATAGCACCGAAATTTAGAAATATCTGCAACAGTTAGATTTTCTACGCCATGTTCCCGTTTGTCCTGCTTTTCAGAAAACTGAGGAAGAAGCTCGAGGGCGCCTTCTACGGTGCCATAGCTTCGACGTTCATTGTGGTTATATATGGAACTGTATCGGAATTCTATATAGAGAACCCCTTCCACGCATCCGGTATCCACTCGCTTTTCGAGAGCCTCTGGTGGGTTGTGCAGACTATAACTACTGTTGGTTACGGTGATGTGCCGATAGTCAGCTTCTGGGGCAAGGTCAACGGCATGTTCATTATGCTGGTAGGCATCGGTAGCCTGGGCATACTCACTGCCTCTATCGGCGCTAACCTTGTGGAAATGAACGTGGCAGCTAAACTTGGCGAAAGGAGGATTAGAATGAAAGAACACGTGATAATATGCAATTCAGAAGAGGGGCTGACTGAACTCATAGGGGAGATAAACAGCAACGGGATGGATGTTGTCCTTGTTGATTCAGAAGATCCAAAACTCCAGAATGTTAATTACAGTTTCCTCAAGGGTAAATGTTCTGTTGAGAGAGACCTGGATTTAGCAGGAATATCAAAGTCGTCCAAGATAGTCGTCCTTCCAGAAAAAGGCATTCATGATCCATCGTCAGCTGATGCAAAGTCAATACTTACTTCCATGGTCATAAGAAAAGCTCGTAGTGATGCGTACATAGTAGCTGAGCTGCTGAAGGAAGAAAACAGGGACCATGCTCTCCTGGTGGGAGTTAATGAGGTAGTGGTCAAGGGGTCCTTGTCCACTCTTCTCCTAGCAAATGCGGTTACATCTCCTGGAGTGAGCAAGCTCATGTACGAACTTCTAAGGGGGGAACATGGAAACAGGATAAGGGAGTACACCCTCGACGCAAAATTCAGGGGGAAGAAGTGCAAGGACGTATATGAGGAGTTGGAGAGGGAGGGTGACGCAGTCCTTGCATTCAAGTCGGAAAAGGAATTGATGATCAGACCAAATAAAGACACAACAATGAATTGGGATGCAGTCATAGTGATAGAGCCATATAAGACATGACTGCGTTCTGAAGCGCCTTTTTTATATATCCAGGTAAGAAAAATTAATAAACGGTCCCGAAATCTCTTCAGCAACAAGAGGTAATAAGATTGGCTAAGTATGTACTGATATCAGACAACACATTGATGTACGGTTATAGGGATTTCCCTCTGCTTGATTTCTTACCGTCTGCGCCAGTCTCAAAAGTACCTGCACCGATATTCAACTTTCTTAAGGGACCTCCGTATCCGATGCTCAGTGATGGACAGCCTGTCCATACAACTTACGCAGTAAGAAAGGTAGAGGCATCCCTCCTTAGGAGGAATAAGAGGGAGGACATTTATGTTGCCCAGAACGAGAGCATAGAGAATGCAATAAAGGATGACACCGAGGTCATAGGAGTGAGTACCATGGACCCACTTGGGCCTTGGACCGACTACTATGTCGTACCTGGTTCTCTTCGGAGGAGACCCGTATGCATGGGTCAGGAGGGAATGGGAAGCACTTATTGCCAAGATCAACGCAGCAAGAAAGGGGAAGAAGGCAAAACTGCTTGTTGGCGGGCCTGGCGTCCTGGAATTCTTCCAGATGCGATCCGAACTGGATAAGGAGGGAATAGATTATGCCTTCTCCGGGGAAGCTGATGACATTCTTCCGGACCTCTTTGAACAGGTTGCAAATGACAATATCGACCCGAAGCTATTCTACAAGGGCTATACTGAATATGACGATAAATTCAGCAGGAGCTACAAGCAGGACGACAAGATTTTATCAAGGACTCTCACGGGAAAGCTCTACCCGAAACTTGAGGAGATACCCACTATAGTCAACCCTGCAATAAAGGGTATGATTGAGGTCATGAGAGGCTGCGGCGTCGGCTGCGATTTCTGTGAAGTGACCCTCAGGCCATTAAGATACTACACACCTGAGATGATAAGTGCGGAAATAGATGTTAACCTCAGGAAGGGAGGGAACAGCCACGTGTGGCTCCATTCTGATGATATATGGGGTTACAAGCACGACAATTTCTTCAGGCCGAATGAAGATGCCCTCACTGACATGTTCAAGCTTGTGATGGATACTCCGGGAGTTTCTGGGTCGAACCCAACCCACGGGAGGATATCGATACCTTCTGGATTCCCGGAATTGATGGACAAGCTATCAAAAATACTTAAGGCAGGTCCAGACAACTGGATTGGAATTCAGACTGGACTTGAGACGGGTAGCGAGTCACTGGCAAAGAAACACATGCCAAACAAGACGATGCCGCTGAAAATCGGGGTTGACGGCAGCTGGGAAGAGATTGTATGGCAGGGGGTTTACAACGAAACAAAGTACTACTGGAGGTCAGCATTCACGCTCCAGGTTGGCCAGCCGGGTGAAACGGATGAAGACCTGTGGGATACGGTTGCAATGGTCAACAGGCTGAGCAACTCCAGAATAGACGATGGAAGACCGTTCGAATTTACTGTGACACCGCTTCAGAACGTTCCCATGGGAAGAATGACGTCGAAGAAGTTCGACAGCGATCTTCTCAACGAGGCTGAACTTGCAGTGTATTATGCGTCCTACAGACATCTTGCAAAGATGGCTTCTAGGAGGAAGTCTGAAGGCACTGGAAATATAGTTGTGAAAGCTGGGACAGGTGCCATTATATCATTCGGGGGATACCTAATGATGAAGGTTGTAGAGGACATAGCGAGAAAGAGGGGAGTTGACATATCAAAAGTAAAGAGGTATGGACTGGAGCAGAGAAAGGAGTTTTCATCTGTAAGCGCACTTGCACACGCTTGAAATAACCTGGAAACAACAAGTAACAAGTTGCTTTGGTAGATAGCCCTAAATTTGTTTTTCATTCATTTTTTGAGAGAGAATATGTGTTGCCCCTCCACGTAACCCTCCTCCGGGTAAATCCTGAAATGAGATTCCAGACGTAGACGAAAGGAAGCATGAAAGTGAGGGATAAAAAGTACCAGGTCTTGACAGGCACTTTCCTTTGACTGTTGATTGAATTGTAGAAGAAGGGAAATAGGAATACAAGGAACAGTACGTTAACAAAAATGGAGAGGATGATGGACGAAAGTATGAGGTAAATTGTTGCCACATAGTAAACCATCCCGAATATGAAAGTCTTGTTCGTTGAATATATTGAAAATGCAGTCTGCCTGTTTGCCCATTCGACGAAGGTACTGAAGTTGTCAGCTGAGTGAATCTCCGGTCTTGACCGGGGAACGTATGAGACCCTCAACCCCCTTTCCTTGACCGCCCTTAAAACAGCAATGTCATCTGATACAGATTCGGAGAAGGACTTCAGAGAGGCATCGTCCATGAGGTCCTTCCTGAAGGCCATTGATCCGCCCCATACGAACCTCGTCAGCCTAGACTCCATCATGGACTGCCCAACTAGCCCCCAGAACATCTTCAACTTGCTCCAATACCCGCCATCTGGAAAGAATACGGGAAATGTGGTTGCTGCCCCAACACCAGGGTCAGCTAAGGGGAGAAGGAGGGCGCTCAACCATCCTCTCCCTACCCTTATGTCTGAGTCGGCAACAACGTAATAATCATAGCCAGGAAATTCTAGCAACGCAGAATAAATAGCTCTTACCTTTCCGCTGCATTTCATGCAGGCCGCCCTTGCTATGAAAAATCTGATCCCCTGCTTTCTTAGGTAGGGCACAGATTCGTCATTCTCGCTATCAACTACAGCAACTATGTCATACGGGCTATATTCCTGCTCTTTCAGGGATGCAAGATTCTCCTCTAACTCATAGTCCACGCCCTTGATAGGCAGAATCACTAGAGCCCTCTTGTTAAGGCTTGAGATGGATTCGCTGTGACCACCAACAACGTCCCTTTCCCTCCGGCCCAGGTACGTTAGCATAATTCCAGCCGCAAATAGAAAGTTCAGTGAAAATACGACCCACCACAGTGCATCCATTTTTGCGGGGAACATCAACTCACTCATAAAGTTTCTTTCATTGCATTCACAAAATCATGAAAGCTCTCTTCTGGGAATTGGGTAATTAAACCTCATTACGGCAACATACAAGTAAGAATAGTGTTTAACTGTCGTATGGTTAACACGCCGTACGGAGGAAGTCTAAAGATTTCTATGGATATTGGAAATGAGGAAAGGCACATCGCCGGACTCAAAGGCATTACTGCTGTGAAACCATTCGTCGATTTCTTCTATGACTCTCTCAAGCTTGCGGATGGATCATATAGTCCACTGGAAGGATTCATGAATGAGGAGGAGCTGGAGACTGTGCTGAAGGGGAAGGTATTGCCAAATGGCCTTCCATGGACGATACCGATTATATTTGCTGTAGACACTTCCCAGAACGACAAAGTGAGGGCCGGAGACCAGATCGCCTTACTGGACCAGGATGGTAGGCCCTACGGGATCATGGATGTTGAGACAAAATATATGTTGAAGAAGAAGGAGATGGCACAGGACGTCTATGGAACGCTGGATATCAAGCACCCGAACGTCCAGGACATTTTTGAGAGATATGGCGATTTTGCAATTTCAGGAAGGGTGAAGGTATTCAGGCTGCCGAAGCTTCCTGGAGGGGTATATGAGAAACACCCTTCTGATGTGAGGGAAGAGTTCGCAAGAAGAGGTTGGAAGAATATAGTTGCATACCAGGCAAGGAATCCGCCGCATGTGGCACATGAATATCTGCAGAAAGTATCCCTTGAAATCCCCGGAATGGACGGCCTCTTCGTTCATCTAATCATAGGAAGACTGAAGAAGGGGGACTACAAGGCAGATGTAATATTGGATTCATACAGTGCACTGCTCAAGAATTATCACAGACCTGAGAAGACGCTCATGGGCTCCCTCTCAATAACAATGAGGTATGCAGGCCCAAGAGCATCAATCTTCCTCGCTATTGTGAGGAGGAATTACGGTGCAACCCACTACATAATTGGAAGGGATCAAGCAGGGGTAGGGAATTATTATGACCCATACGCCGCCCAGAGGATATTTGACGAAATGGACATCGGCATCATCCCACTCAAGTTCAAGGAAACATTCTACTGTAAGAAGTGCAGGGGCATAACGTCAGAGAGTGTATGCCCTCACGGTATGGAAGAAAGGATGGTAATTAGTCAGACAAGGATAAGGGAGATGCTTAAAAATCACCAGGAAATCCCACAGGAAATCATTAGGCCTGAAGTGGCTAAGATACTTGAGAATGGAGATGTATTGAACGAGTAGTCTCTGTGCAAAGGGGAACCTGAAGAAGGAATAACTTTAGATAGAGTAACATTTTCTTACCCGTCAGCCGGAAATATTTATGCTTTGGAACGAATAACCTTCGCTGGGCCCGTAGCTTAGACAGGTAGAGCGACCGGCTCTTAACCAGTAGGTCAGGGGTTCAAATCCCCTCGGGCCCGTATTTCAAGGGTGGTCTAATCCTAATATTCAACACTCGATTATTACCTAAATTCATGGTACCGACGGACAGATTTTCCTTCATCAAAACATAAAATCTACGCCAAGCTAGTATCATAATCTTCTGCAAGAAAGCAAAGACGCAGCTAGATGTGACACATATGCATATAGACAGGTGCAATCATCTATGGTAGAGGAATAGAAGGAAAGCTATGGAGCAATTGAAAAGGTAAGAAAGCTAGTACCCAGGACCGCAAAGAAGTAAGCATATGAGGTTATAGGGTTTAGTAGAAGTCTGACTAAAGATTTCTTGAAAGAAGTAAATGTTCTAAATTGAGATAAACAGTACAAAAATATCCTTGCCCATTACCTGAATTACCCCATATAATATTGATGATTTACATGACGTCCTCAAGAATATCAAGAGATAAGTAGAAAGTTTTGGTAGATGTACGATTGTCAATATTCAGGTACATACTATGGCGGCAAAAGAATGTTAGATTTATCGTGTAATCTTTTTGTCCCGATGGCGTAATTTTCAGTGTTAGAGAAATGTCTATTAACAGTATCTTGTCTCTAGGGATTCTATTTGTAGTTTAATTTAGATTACATGTTATAATACATAAATTTGAAGTATACGTAATGTATTATGTAGTATGAAAATGTATACCACAATATCCGCGAAAATCTCAGAAGAAGAGAGAGGAGAATTAAAAAAACTTGGACTAAATCCTACAGTAATTATCAGAAAGGCGGTGCAGGAAGAAATTAGAAGGGCCAGGAATAAGAATTTAATAAAGAAAATGAAAAGGGTAGCACCCATAATCTCGAAATTAAAGTTCGATGAAATAGTATCAGATATTAGGGAAGATAGGGAAAGATGAAACTACTTGACGCTTCAGCAATTTTTAACCTCTTTCTGAACGGTAAGTATAGTATACTCATCGACGGGGCAACGATTCCACTTGCCAGATACGAGATAGGCAACGTTCTATGGAAGAATCTTAAAATTAGAAATAGAATTTCAAAGAAAGAAGCAACGGACTCTGGCAACGTTCTATTTGAGTTGATTGATTCCATGGAACAAATCGTGCCACGTCCAAATTCTGCATTAAGTTTGTCCTTAGAACTGGACCTGACATTCTATGATTCGTCTTATCTCGTAGCTGCTATTGAAGCAGGTTGCGAGCTTGTAACTGACGATATGAAACTGCACAGGATTGCAAGTTCTAAGGTACCGACACGAAAAAGCTCAGATCTGTATGTCTAGATTCAATCAAGCCTGACAGTATCACCGCGCTTGCTCTCTACTCGACCTCCGTGACCTGGGTAAAGACCTCATGGAGAAGATGCACGTAGACTTAGGGAGGATGATCAACACGATAGGAATAAAATCGCCCCTAAAGGAGATGCTGAGATCAATACCAGATTATGACCAGAAAACACTTTACGAGATAGAGAACAGGTACTGCAACGACCTGGAAAGCATGGAGGTCATGGCAGTGAGGAGGATGCTGGAGAAAGTTCTGCACAGCGCAGAAAGCTCAGGATACGGCTTCCCCTTTTCGCTTAAGCACCTCAACTTCTTCATAGCTTGCATGGAAGGTGATAAGAACCTTGCTGACCTTTCTGGTAAGGCAACTGCAAGTAAATCGTCCGCATTCATCCCTATGGTCAGGAAGGAGACTGGAAAGATTGCTTCAAATACATCCCTGATTGAGAAGGCACGCAATCTTTGACATAAATGCACTCATATTCCAGAAGATCAGGGATGCATTCAGGATACCCGATAAGGGCAGCCTTTCTGATGATGAAACTGCGATAAACGATCTCAATATTCACGAGAACTGCGACATCACAATAGGGGAGATGGGAGTATACCTGCAGGCAAACACACCATCACACCTCTTCACAGCAGCAAAGAAGGCCATAGAGAGATATCGTGAAAGGGAATCCCTGCTGTTCGCCAACAATCCTGAGCACACAATACCGATGACCAACAACGGAATGGAGAGATTCTTCAGGAAGGTGAGAAGTAATGTAAGGAAGAGGTGCGGGAACATAGCCACTGGAAACATCCTGACGCATAGCGGTGAATCTCTTGCCTTATTCCAGAACATGAGCAATCCTGAATACGTGAAGATAGTATTCGGTTCAGAAGACATACCCTCACTATTTGCAAGATACAGGAAACCATTCAAGAAACCGAGGATGACGAGAAAGAAGACGCTGGAACTTGTTGATGCAGGAACTAAGATGATAATGGATTGCTCACTTCAGGATTCTCCATACAGTGAGAATATGATGCAAGAAGCTTATGCTTCAAGGAATGTGAAATGAAACAGTCAATCCTTCTGACGGTCTATTGCCGCCATAGGGTACACAACAGCCTTTAAATTTAATCGGTGATGGCTGTTTTATAATTCCACGTTATAATTGCTGTATTATGGAATCCTAGAGCATTGTAAAAAACAAGTTCAATGCACCATACCGCATAACCCAGTCCGTCCCTTGGGAATATCAGTTAAATTAATATACGAGTATGACTCGATATACAAGATTTTAGAATGCAGTCCTATTCAGTTGCAAGAAAGTTATTGAAGATACGTTTCAAATAGCAGGAGTTCAATTAAACTATTACATTGTCTCTGATTTCTTTCATTAATGTGACCTAGGACCAAAGATATTTTATGAATATTGCATAAATTTACCTAAGTTTATTAGTTATACTTAAACTCAAATAATCTTTATTACCAACGTATAATTTTGGATTTAATGGTCTCTGAAAAGACGATATATGCAATAATTTCCGCAATTGTAATCGTTGGTGGATTGGGTATAGGGGTTGCATATTACGAGTCTGTTTCCGTTGCGCATAGTTCAACCTCCGAACAAGCCGCAACTTCGCTTACCCTCGTAATATCCCCTAACAACTGGTTCAACAATTCAACAATCCATCACAGGCAGCCCGCGTTCTTTGTGGTTGGGCCCAATGGGCAGCTGTCATCATCCGCATTGATAAAATTACCTGCGCATAAACTTATAACACTAACGATAATAGATTACGATTCAGGAGTCACCCCGATAATAGGGGAAAACGGTACGTCTAATAATTCGACGTACGCCAAGGTGATAGGAACGGTGGGTAACGTAGAATATGTCTACAATGGAAGCACGTCTTATATAAACGCTACACTTTCAGGAAATGCATCCAACAACATTACCATACAGAAAGGAAGTGGATGGGCAGTCTCATCATTCCCATGGGTTGGTGGCGCTTCAGGCGGCTGGGAGGTAACACACACATTCACCATAGTGCAGAACGGTCAGATATTGCTCAATGTGCCTACCTTTGCGGGAACAAATCCTTCGGGGGGATCGATAACAGTAACTCAATTCTACCTTAACAACACTGGCTCCTTTACGTGGCAGTGTTTTGTTCCTTGTGGGAATGAGCTCAATGGGTGGGGAGGAGCTATGGCAACCGCAGGATGGATGACTGGAGAAGTCGAAGTCGTTTCATAAGGGGATCCAATTGCCTAAAGATGAAAAGCCCATAGATGAGCAAAGAAGGAACTTCCTGAAAGTAGTTGGAGTTATGATCATTGGGGCGGGAATTGTTGGGACCCTAAGGAGTGTCGTTCAGTACGCCATTCCCCCGGTCTCAAATGCAGAATCCTCATTTCCAACCCTGCTTCTCCTCCTACCAAATGGGAACCCAGTACACACTACTGACCTTGTCGTAAACAACCCATCCATCGTTACGTTTGACTACCCACTCCAGAACGAGCCCAATTTTCTTCTGAGATTAGGGGATGCGTCAAATAACGACGTGAAAATAGATTCTACTACAGTGGACATACCTGCAACAGGGGGAAAATATCAATCACCTGCAGGTGTTGGTCCGTATGGATCTGTGGTGTCTTCATCCGCAATATGCCAGCACCTTGGGTGCATACCACCGGAACTCAGGTTTCACCCGCCTTCCTCCACGAATTTCCCGGGTAAAGTACACTGCGACTGCCACGGAAGCACGTACGACCCTTACAAGGGGTTCAGCGTCGTGACAGGCCCTACAAAGTCTCCACTTCCAGGACTGGTATTATCATACGATTCAACAAAAGACACCTACTCCGCAACCATGCTGGTGGGTCCGACTATATACGGCCACACCACCGATCTTTCTGGCGGTAATCCAGTATCTTCTTCTGGTGCGACTATTACCACCCTTGGAGTGTGATATCGTGCCAGATAAAAACATCATTGAACAAGTGATGAATGATCCACAGCCAATACCAAGGAAAGTACCAGATTACATGAGAAAGAAGGGAGGGCTGTGGTACTGGACGGGTGCAATGATAATGATCGCCTTCTTCTACGAGGCTATCACAGGATTGATCCTTTTCCTTTACTACCAACCCTCAAACGCTTATGTGAGCACAGAAGGGGTGCTCAACATCGCATACGGATCCGTCATCCTAACAACCCATCTTTACGGGGCCTACATAATGATAGCCCTGGTCTACATCCATCTGCTCAGGAATCTGTTTGTCGGAGCCTACAAGAAGCCGAGGGAAATGCAGTGGCTTACTGGAATAGTTCTTTTAGTTCTAACTGTCGCAGTTGCTTATTTTGGGTACTCCCTTACTGGAGACGTGCTGTCATCAGATGCCACTGACGTTGCAAGGGGAATAGCAGGTGGTTTCCCTGTAATTGGCACTTACCTCAGGGAAATATTCATGGGTAATGGCCAGTCCATATCCCTATTCACCAGGTTCGAGGGATGGCATATCATACTAGCCGGGCTCATTGGAATAACATTTGCATTACACTTCTTCATGGCAGAGTACAACACAATAATGCCTGACCCAAAGAAGACAAACTATCGGGCTCCTTTGATAGACAAGGAAGACAGCTCTTACAAGCCATGGTACCCCTACAACCTCCTTTACATGACGCAGATTGCACTCTTTACAATAGCCCTTATATTGCTCATCCCTTCTATCCTTGCACTTCTACCGCATGTACCAGCGCTCTTCTCGCCTTTCCCACAGGTTTCTGCAACAAGTCCGCTCGCATCCCAGGTTCCTCCTTATCCACCCTGGTTTTTGCTTTTTGTATACAAGGAGCTTGACTTCGGAATTTCTTCAACCGTGGGACCGTTCTGGGCAACTGTTATATTTACGGGACTACCTCTCATTTACCTTCTATTGCTTCCTTATATCGATAGGTCCAGCACGCTGAAGACTACCAAAAGACCTATCGTAGTTGCCACGGGAATCATTGGGATCATCTACCTAATCGGTCTTTCCACGTGGGGTGCAACCATGCCAGGAATACCTGTGAATAACGTAGTTGGACTCCTGTTCTTTGTAATACCTCTTGTGCTCGTGATTGCCCTCGTCTACATGATATCAGGGAGGCTGGAATCAGGAAAGGTCAAGATTCAAAATGCGTGGAAAGTGTATGCGTTGATACCGTTTGCCGGATTCATTGCAATTCTGGCAGGCATATCCATCTACGCAGCAGTGAAACAGGGAACGATATATTACACAATCGCAACGATATTCCTGCTCGTAATTCTAGGTATATCAATAACTGCCCTCTACGCTAGCATATACGGTGTGAAGAAAGCTAGCGAGCAAAAGAGCCTCTCGGGAAGGGGATATGTCTTGTTCGGCGGCCTATACGGATTCCTCGCACTGGCAATTGTCTCTGTCATTTCGGTAATTCCGCCTACGACAATATTCAACCAGTCACTGTACGGAGTCGGACTTGGACTCCTGTTTCTTTTGGGAGCAGCATTTATAGCCCTTTACAGGTCTCATGCTTACAATGAGTAGAAGGAGCTTTCCACTGAAAGCAATTTTCTTGATTCTTTCCCTCTTTTTTCTGGACTTTTACATAATCTATGGATACTTTTTGGGGCTCATTTTCACATCAACTGATTCCACATCCCTCTTCTTTGTTTCTGCATTTGTTGTGAACCTCTTCCTCATCTTTCCCCTGATGACGAAGAGGGATGGAGCATCTTTCTACTCAATAATGTACATTGCCGTATACTTGATTGCGCTTGTCATCTTTGTCGGCAATCTGGCAACGACCCTTCTGATAGTGCCCTCAATTTGCGCCGCCTTCCTTGCTCTCTTTACCCTCCGCACCGGCTACAAGGTTACTAAAGGCGTTTCGATGGTAGCAGTGCTTGTGTTCATGGATTTCCTGGGAAAGGTATTGGTCATTTCACCACAGCAGGTCCCTGGTCCACTGACCATTCAGCTGCTTGCTGACAGGTTAACCACTGTAGGTCTCCCGGTCCCTATAACTGAATATTTCGGATTGTTCATAAGTACGAGGTACCTTGACTTCATAACGGGACCTTTTGAATTTCTCCTGTTCTTCTTCATATCTTCACTATTGGTGGAGAACTATCACCGCATAATCCTCCTGCTGACGAAGAAAAGGAGCGGGCTTCTGACCGCAGGATACGGGGCAGTGAGCGCCCTTGGCTGCCAGTGTGAAAGTGCTATTGGCATATTCCCAGCGGCAACACTGCTAGTATTCAATTTCCTGCTTGTTCCCTTCCTTCTTCTCAGCGTAGTGCTGCTTGTGTTAACATACGTGATGATTGTAAGGTACTATGAGCCGAGACGTTTTCCGAAATTTCCTCACATATTTTCATTGAAAAAAAGAAGCAAGGTTATGCTCATAGAGGTTCTGATTGTGCTGTCACAGATCCTTGTAGTTGCTGGCATATTCTTCCATCTTCAGGATGTCCCGATTTTCCTCTTTGGAACTTCCATGGAAATGATCCTCAACGGATTCCTTGCTTACTACCTTGTATATATCCTACTCCCGCGCAGAACTATAGGACCAATACTTGCAACAGTATTGCTCATCTTATCCGTCCTTTCCGTTTTGCTCTGGTTCATTCCTGGTATAACTATAAAGGCTGTGACCAACCCCTTCTGGTTTTCTGCAATGTCATATTCCGCTTTCATGGCAGGTTTCATGATCTCAATAGTCTACTTCTCTTCCTCTCCATACATAGGCACGGCATTCATAGAGGCATTCGCTGTGTCCCTTGGTATCATTCCTATTGTCATATACTACGTTGTATTCTCCCTCCAAAGATCTATATGGAGCTTTTGGACGGGGGCTCAGCAGGCGGACCTCTCCATAGTTCTATGGATTGTGATGCTTCCATTCATGTGGCTTTCCACGCAGAAAAGCTTGTTTGAATCAATTCGGACTCATATATCAGTTAACACCCAGGTGGCTGAAAAAGCAGTTGAATCATCCGGACTTTGAATTTGGTTGCGAGGCACATCTACCCTTTTTTAAGCTCGTCAGAGATGATAGAAATACCCTTCATCAGCATACCTCTTGGGATTGTAACTGGTGGGGTAATCTTCAGAACATTGTTGTTTTCACCAGTGAGGGTGCAAACAACTCCTTTCCTAGCTAGCCTGTTCCTTAGCTCCAATGCGTACCCCTGGTCAGGGTTTCCATTATTGTCTCCGAGATCGATTCCAATCATGAACCCCATGCCCCTCACTTCCCTCATTCTCTTGCTATTTATATCATTCAAGACGTTCATGATCTCTTTGCTCGTGTCCTTAACGAACCTGATTCTCTCTTCTGTGATCCTGCCAAGTACTTTAAGTGCCACTCTCGAAGTGAACATTGTTGCTGCCTGCATGCTCACAAGATTATTCTTGTACAAGGGATACTCTCCATTATAAATTACCGCACCCAATGGGAATCCTGCTCCCAGTGCCTTCCCCAGACACACATAATCAGGCCTGAAACCATACTTCTTGAATAGAAACATCTCTCCCGACCTTCCCAGAGCTGTATAGACCTCGTCAACGATGAGCCGCAGCCGGTAATCGGCAATATTTTCCTTTAGTGATTTGGCGAAATCAACTGTCATAACATTAATTCCTCCATCAGACTGAATCAGCTCTGTGATGAGTGCTCCTCCATCAATATCAAACTTTCTTGATGCAGTTCTCAGCAACTTCTCATTGTAATCTATTGCCACATCTTCACTCAGACCGTACTTTGGGAATTTGAGGTGTATTATCTTGTTCTTTGCATCTATGCCCTCTCCATTTGAAACGAGATTTGTAATGAAGTCTAGCCCGTGATACGCCCCTTCAAATGAAACATATGATTTTCCATAATTCATTTCCAGGGCGGCGTCACACGCTTCCGTACCCGAGGTGGTGAATGCGACATCATTGAACCCGGATAGTTTTCTAAGACTGGATATCAGACGTTCTGTGTAAATGTTCCTGAAGATAAGGTAGGTCAGGGGGGTGATAAGCTCATCCGAACTGACGAAATTATGCCCGACAGCCATCGCTGCACCGGAAAAATCTATGAACTCACGTTTGCCGATCCTTACAGTATATCTACCGGTAGAACTTACCCTACCCTTTAGTTGCTTGAACTCTGGGGTGACCATTTGCAATCCTTCTCTTACCGCATCAGTTCCTGGGCGCTTTCAACCTTCAGCTTGTCTCTCCTTAGGTAGATGATAATGATGCTCAGTATTATCCACACAACGATCATGAAATCCGCGACGAGCAACGGCCCGGATAACCCTGCTAGAGAGTAGTAAATTGCAATTGCCATGATCACGCTCGCAATTGCGGGACCAACAATGTGGAAAGGAATGTTGATCTTCTCCTTTGTTCTTCTCAGGAAGAGTGCAAGCGATTGATTTGTCGCAATGTGGTACAGTAGTGTGAACACTGTTATGGCAGTAAACCAAGCTGAGAATCCGTAGAACAGGCCGTTTGCAACCCCAAGTGCTGCTACAAATCCTGCAAGTGTTGCGACTATTCCAACGACAAGTACAATGAACAACCATACGGTCGCTATGTGGGGACTCTGGTATTTATTGTGGACCTTTGCAAGGCTCTTTGGAAGAACTCCATCCCTCGCTAGCGCAAAAATCGTTCTCGCACCGCTGTTCCCGAATATTACTGGAGACGATATCTGGGCAAAGATAACTATGATGAAAGCTAGTAGAGCTACGTCCAGCCCCATATACTGCTGGGAAAGGTATATCCCAGGAGCAAACGAGCCTACGACAGTTCCGAAATTAGAGCCTGAGGATGCAACTATTGCATAAACAACAAAAGTATCGAACGCAACCATTATCAGGAGTGCTGTGACTATAGCCTTCTTGAGACTGGTCTTCGGAAGATGAGCCTCCTCACCAAGCGATACGACTGACCCGTACCCTCCATACGCCAGGAAAGCACCTACTACCATTGCCAGGAAGAATCCGTAGAGTCCGTTGGTGGAATTTGCTATGTTGAATGGTGCAAGACTGTGATGGTGGCTCAGTATCAGCAGTCCTGCGCTTATTATGACAAAAAATACTATCTGGAGCAGTCCTATGAACAACGCAGTTCTCGCTGCTACCTTAATCCCAAGGTATCCAACTATCAGGTACAATATTGGGACTATCAGGCTGAGCAGTACAACAGCATAGAAGGGGAGGGTATAGTTGAACAGGGCTATAAGGCTGACGTATACGAACCATCCAACGACGATGCTAGCACCAACAATATCCCCAACGACCCAGAAAAGATGCCAGAATCCAACGCTCTTCGAAACGTACTTATTGCCCGTACCTGCCTCTACGAATTTGAAATAGCCGCCTGCGTTCGCTATCTTTTCACTAAACACATATACAGCTATGATAGCAAGGAATAGCGTTATACCTGCAATCAGGAATGCAAGAGGTGCAGTTATACCTCCAAAGACCATTGCCGTTACTCCTGTAACTGCAAAAGCACCAGCCGGGAATATTATAGAAACTGCATAAAATACAAGCCCCCAAAACTTCACTGCATCCTTCTTCAGACCAGGAGCAGCTTGAGTGGAGCTAGAGGTGTTATTATCTCCCATATAGATCTCCTATTCTATGTAAATCTTAGACAGTTAAAAGCGTTTCTATAAAATTAAACGTTTTCATCACTCTTTTAGTCAAAAGGAAGTTGTTTATAGAAAATAAAATCGAGCTTATATGAGATTAAGTTCAACTTAAATGTTCAGTGAGTGTTTAGTGAATATTACGTACAAACCTTAAATAAAGACGTTATTTAACAGGTGGGCTCTTTTGTAAGGGCCTTCGAGTGACTTCATGACAGTATCCAGAAATAGAGAGATAGAGCTTAATGTAACAATAGGGGATGTGAATATAAGGGGAGCTAAGGTTGACCTTCTTCAGATTCCCCTGACAGAACCTTTCAGGATTTCTCTTGGAACCGTTTATGATTATTCAGGCACGATTCTGGAATTGAAATCTGATGGACCTTCGGGTTTTGGGGAGGGATCTACCATTCAGGAGATAACAGGAGAGGCACCCCCAGCAGTCTATGAGACTGTCATTGACATACTTCTTAGGGTAAAAGGAAATAGGTATGCAGGACTGGAAGATTTTCTCGACGACGTTTATAGTTCCATATATTCAAGCCCTACTGCCAAGAACGCGATAGACATGGCAACGCACGACCTTCTTTCCAAATCGTATGGCATTCATGCGACAACCTTCTTGGGGGGAGGGCTAAAGCAAATGCCTACAAGCCTCACGATCGGTCTCGGAAGCGTGGAGGAGAATTTGAAATCACTTAAAAGGTTGAAAGATGTGAACGCTCGCCTGATTAAAGTGAAGGTGGGAAAGGATGTTGAGTTGGACATTAAGAGGATAAAGGCTATCTCAGAAAACCTGGATGGCAGGCCTTTCTTTGTAGATGCTAATCAGGGGTACAAACTTAAGGATGCAGTCAAGGTTGCCAATGTGCTGGGGGATACTGGAGGAATATTTTTTGAGCAACCTCTCGGGAAACATGATCTGCAGAATCTGCGTCTCCTGAGGATGCAGAGTTCAGTTCCCATAATGTTAGATGAATCAATTAGTGAACCAATGGATGTCATTGATGCAATTCTAACGGAAAGCGCTGACATGGTAAATGTCAAACTTACGAAGAGCGGTGGAATAAGAAGGGCATTCAAGACTTTAATAACGGCACAGTCATATGGGATTGATTCCATGGTGGGCTGCATGATAGAAAGTAAACTAGGGATTGCAGCTTCGCTCTCATTAGCTTCTTCACTGTCAAATGTGAAGTATTCTGATCTCGATGGCTTCCATACCATTACCAAACAGCCGTTCGAAGGTGGAATAGAGTACAAGTCAGGAGTCAATAACCCAGTCAAAGGAACAGGGCTTGCGTGCACACCCGTAAGGGAGAACTGGTAACAGCAGGTGTGGTATAATGAGGTTGCGGTATTGGATCGTTATCCGTATCTACCATCGCACCAATGACTAAAGGCCAGATGCCGGTGCCAGAAATGTATTTTCCTACATCCATAATTGCATTCCATTTCAATTGATGTATCAGGTAAGCGCAGCTATCTAAGAGAACGAAAGAGCTCCTGTTCATTGGCACACAATTTTAGTGCTGCATTCATCTGAGCGATGAAGGAGACACTTCATTCCCGTGAGACGACTGTAATTTCCTGAGACGATCTATCTCAGCGCTTATTTCTTCCTTCACCTTAGAAGGAGTTGTTGGTATCCCTTCATATATTTCCTTAATCCTCTCGTCCTTCTCTATCAGCTTTGAGACCCTTATCTTGAACTGTCCTTCATACTGCTCCTTCCTGTATTCCTTCCCAAGTACGCTCCTGAACAATGGCTCCAGGTCTTCATACTTTGGTACATAACCGATTGGAGTCAGGATTGCACCCACTTCCCCATGGACACGCTTCTCCATCCATTTAAGCCAGACTGCCTTGTCCACCTTATCGTTCAGGTACTTCCCATTTTCTGTCAGGAAGTAGTTAACCGCAAAAATGCGCGGCTTCTTCCTCAGTTTTGCTCCGAATTCTAGATAGTTCTTCAGGTACTTGCCAAGGTCGACAGAAAGGAATTCCATTATTGACATTGCATTGAAAGTCCTCACTCCTGTTTTCCCCAGCGAAGCGGCTGTAGTCTCAGATTCAATGCTCCCACCCTTGTTTATCACGCCGTGATCCCAGTTCAATGATTCACACACAGGAGGCCACGTATCGCTGTCCCTTCCGCCAAATATCATTCCGTCAACAACAACGCCATCCTTGCTGTTCAGTGCTTCCTCATCAAGCCCGGCAAATGCACTGAGCTTCACAGTAAATCTTGCATTCTTGTGTGATGGCGTTATCTCCTTGCCTTCTGCATCCTTCTTCCCCTTCTTCCATTCGCCGCTGTGGTTCTCTCCAAAGTCAGGAATAGGGATGCCCATGCCGTTCCAGTAGGGCTTTCCATTGGATACTAGGACGTTGGAGAAAATGATCTCATTGCTGCTATTCAGCACTTCCCAGATTTTACCGTCGTCATCCTTGTTCACTCCGTCTATGATACCAAACACGCCATATTCCACGTTGATAGCCCTTGCGATTCCGTTGTATTCCTTTATGAAAACAAGGTCATCTCCAACAAGTCTTTCTGAAGGCACAGTGCAGGTTGATGTCTTCCCGCAAGCCGAAGGGAAAGCTCCCTGTCATGTAAGATACCCTGCCATCCTTTCCATTTACACCCATAAGGAACATGTGCTCCGATAACCATCCCTCGTTTAGCGCCCTTGCGATGGTGATCCTGAACGCCATCTTCTTGAGCCCTACCGTATTGCCTGCGTACTGAGTGTTCACGGAAAGAGCACTGTTACCATGGAGATCGAAATATATCCGTCTATCCTTAAGGTTCTTGCTGACCTTCCTATCATCCACTTCCCCCTGGCTGTGGACAAACTTCAGGAATTCCGCATCAGGATGTTCGACAAAAAACTGATAATCAGTCCTGTAAAGCATCATTTCACTGTGCATCACGTAATATGAATCGGTAATCTGAACAGCCTTTAGCGATAACTTTGAATCTCTCGACCCCAAAGAAAAGAAACCGATCAGCATGGTTCTACCACGCATGATACCTTTCATCAGGCCTTCTATATCCCTTATGCCAGCGTTGCGTTCCATCGTGTTGATAAATGGAAGCTTCTCTCCGTTCGGAGTCAGCACCTTCGTGTTCTCCTTGTCCCTTGCCTGGTCGTAATAGTTGTCAAAATGATAAGTGTGATTCGGCGATGCCAGGGGCCTCTCTTCTCCATATTCCAATGATTTCTTTCTAATGAGCTCATAATCTTCCTCAGAGTCAGTGACTATGAATACTGATGAAGGCTCCATGAGGTCTGTGTAATGGGATATGAATTCCAGCAGCTCCCTATTTTCCAGTAATTCAATCTTTTTTGCTTCTGAAGATGAGAATATATTCTTATTCGAGATTGCAGAACTTTTCATGTGATATACCTTAAATAATATCTTATAAAACTTTATCTGTTATATCAAATTAAGACTGATTTAGTCAGATTTATTGCATAACTTAGACGAATAACTGTTGATAGATTCGATAAACAATTCAATTCTGGGAATCCAATGTCTTGGCTGAGAGCCTTAATGAAATCATTTTTTTAGATTTCCCCAAAATAACAAAGCAATTCAGAAATATTATGGAATTGAAAATTGAATTAGACTTGGCGGTATTCTCGGTTCAATTTCTCAATTTGCACATTGATATCTATTAACGACCAATAGTTCAGGCTGGAGTAGAACTTATGTGCTAGTTTGATCATTGACTCATTAGTAATACTATGGACGAAATTTAAGAAGGCAATGACATTCTCCAATGATGGGAGAAGAGAAAGGGCTTGTTAGTAACTCAATAGGACTCTGGGGGGTAATTTTCTATTCGATATCCGTAATAAGCCCAGCCTTTACGTTTACTGTTGGAGCTGTTGCATCAATCTACTATTCTGGTTCAGCCGCACCGCTCACATACCTTATTGCAGGATTGGCCACATTCTCTGCTGTTATAGCAATTTATGTATATAGCAGATACGTCAACAATTCTGGTGGTTATTTTAAATTCATTGAGGCTGCAACCCAGAAAGCCTACATTTCCAAGACTATTGGATTGTGGTATCTGTCGTCCATCATTGGTGCAATCATCATGGGGGGAGGAGTTGTCGCATGGTTTGCAAATAGTGCATTGGAGGTATTGTTCAACCTTGCCCTTCCTATTTACGCATTAATAGCACTTTCTCTGATAGTGCCAATTTTATTTTTCATTATTGGATATTTCAGGGTAAAATCGGCGGCCAAAACAGCGATAACAGTAGGATTATTACAGATTGTTACATTTTCTGCGATATCAATCGCCTTTTTAGTAAGGTCTCATTACAATGGAGACCTACTGGTTAGTATCACAAAATCGACAAATGGACTTCATGGATTTTTCCTTGCCATGATACTAGGTGCCTTCTTCTCTTATGCAGGGTATGGGTCAGTTGTTTCTTTGGGAGAGGAAGTCAAGTTTTCGAAGGACATGATGAAGAAGGCCATAGTATATGCGCTTGTCATTATGGTTGCGTTCGAGACATTTGCGGTATACAGTATAGTGGCTTTAGCAGGTCCGAACATTTCAGCACTAGGTAGCTCTTTCTCCCCAAGTCTCTACCTAGGCAAGCTCTATTTTGGAACATATGTGAGTGCTCTAATATTCGCTGTTGGACTAATAGGTATAGTATTCTCTCTAGTCCTTTCTGGAAATAGCGGAGCAAGGTATGCATTCGCTCTCGCTCGGGATGGTGTGCTACCTTCTAACTTGGCAAAGATTCATAAGCACTATGGGAGCCCGTATGTGGCAGTTTTTTGGACATTCATAATTTCAACAGTTGGCATCGTAGTTACGGAATACATAACTATTTTGACACTCGGATATTCAAGTGGTCTGTTCTACGCATGGGCAATCTGGGGTACTGTATTGATGTTCTTTTCACTCGTCCTTAGTACCATAACAAACACTAGTTTAGTATTTTTCATAAAAAGGATGAGAAGTAGGGTAAAAGTGCTGTCTCACGTCATAGGTCCTTCAATATCCTCAATGATAATGATCCTAGCACTCGGCTATTCCCTCTTCGGGTTGATGAGCCCAATGAGTTCAGTATATTTGATAATACTCTCAATAGTCATAATTGACATTGCGATATTCTTCCTTAGAAGAAAATCGGTGAAAGTCGATGCTTTTACAGATCTCATCTCAAGGTGAATTGACGCAAGCTACCGTCTTCACGTTAATATTTACCGTAAGTGGGGATAATGAACCGTCCACTTTCCCCTGTGAATCCTGTTGCAATGATAAGAGCTACCTAGTTCGCAGAATTCCAGCCGGGTTAGAGGAGAAGTCTCCTCATCTTCAGGATGCCCCTCTCAAATGATAGCCTGAAACCTTTGTAATGCTACCGTTCTCCTTATATTGACGACTGATCGCATACTTCATTTGTATTTGCCTCATGAATCATTAAAGTAGGCTGTAATTCTAAAGAAACATCTCCTAGAACATTCTGACAATAATTTATATTCAAGAAGTGATATTCGATACAAAATGACCCTAAATGTATATTTAGACTCCTTGGACGAAATTGATTCAAAAATTGTTCAGATGCTGAGCGAGGACGGCAGAATAAGAGATACCGAGATTGCCAAAAAAGTTGGCTTGAGCAAGACTAGTGTAAGATTGAGAAAACTCAAACTTATCAAGAACAAGAAGATAAAGATAATTGGAGTTCCTGTTCTAAGGAACCTTAACCTGGTAGATGCCAATATTTTAATAAAGTTCGAGATCAATACTCCTCGGAGCCAAATTGAAGCTTTTGTTAAAAAGCTACTGAAAGAAGAATATATTTACGAAGTTAATAGAGTTCTTAGCGAATACGACCTGATCATAGCGGTTTACCATTCAAACTTCGCACTTCTTAAGGCGTACATACAGGACCTTTTCGAGAACTTCAAGAGTATTGAAGATTACTATGTAATCCCAGTGTTGCAGACAGACAAGGCGTTTGGTGTTCCCTTATAGAAACTATTTGATTAATTCTGAAGCCATTTCCTTTAGGTCCTCGTGAACATAGACGCCCTCTTCTTCAATGAGTGAATCATCCAGCCACACAGTTGGATTGAGTATTATTCCATCTGTATGGGATCTCGCCTTTCCCGCTTTCCCCAAGAATGAAGATCCCTGAGCTCCTATTCCAAATTCTATAACACCGAATACTCTTTCATCTTCCAATATGTTCCCCGTAAGTTTTGCGCCCGGATTGAAACCGTAGCAGGCATGTGCAATGTTAAACATATTCGGGTCGTTGAAGCTATCAAGCCATTTCTTGAATTTAATGCCTTCATTATTCTCTGAGAATCCAGTAACCTTTCCTTTTTCTACTCTGAGAGATACCGGTTCCTTCAACAATCCCAAATTGTCTGGTGGCCATATAGATCCGTCAAAAACTATTGTGCCATTTGTTGATTCCTCTACCGGTGCCCATGAAATTTGACCGCCCAAGAAAGACTCAGGATGTTCTTTAGTCGTAACTCCGGTATCCAAAAATATTGGTCTCCCCCCAAATTCGAATGAAATATCAGTACCGGCTGGACTCTTTATCCTCATTCTCTTAGCACGAGTAGTTAAATTCGTTAGCTTGGTTCCAAATTTCTCCAATAAGTCTGTGTCAACTCTGCTTATGCAGTTCACCATCATACTGTCCGTCATTCCAGTAAGGCATAGATGTCTAGCACCTGCATTGAGTGCGTCTCTGTACGCATTTGTTAGGTAAAGAAACCTAGAGGCATATTCTATGATAGCATCTGCATTTTTCATTGCCCCTGCCACGGTTGCTGGAGGTTCTTCACCGGGATTTTTCAATGTCTCGTACCACACAACAATCGGTTTTGCACCTGAGATAAATGCTTGCTCTGCGGTCGAATCAACAATCATTGAATCTATTGCAGTATCGGCGTATATCAAGACCTCTTCTCCTGCCTTGATTCTCATAAGTTCATTAACGACCTTGTATGCTCCTTTCTTGATTTCCCAAACGTAACTCATTTTCTAAACCCTTTGCCAATTTTTGCCAAGTTTAATAATTTTTCTATACAAATTAAAAAAAACTTTGCAATTGATAATTAATAAAATAACTCTGTTGCGCATTTATAACAATATTCAAACTTTTGAAATCTTTTAATGAAACAAACGCAACATTTAATAATATAAATTCTACTATCCTCTTTCGGTGCAAAACCAATGACCGAAGAATCTTCTAAAAACGCTCCTAAAAGGAGAAGGGTAACGGCTATTGTCCTGGGAATCGTGGTAATCATCATAGTAGCAGGGATTGCAGCCGGTATCTATGAACACCAGAAGACGAGTTCTAAGGTTATAGGTCCGGCAAATAAGAGTCAACTTACGGTAGTAGAGAATGAACCCATTAACTCTATAGACCCAGCTTCTGGGTTTTATGCTGGAGAAGATGAGGTTATGTCTAATGTTTACCAAGGAATGGTCATGTATAATGTGACCACAAATAATGCAACTACTATAGAACCAATCATTGCTTCTAGCTGGACTCATAACTCAAACTATACTGTATGGAACTTTAATCTTAGGAATTCTGTCACATTCGAGAACGGAAATGACTATAATGCTTCCGACGCATGGTTCAATTTCTACAGGACAATATTGATGAACCAAGTGGGTGCATTCTACTTTAATGGATTTTTGTACAACGGAACACTGGCATTTGAGACTGGCTACAGTGTGCCACAAGGATTGGTTCAAGATTTTGAAGCAAACGGGTATGCAAATCTCACTTCGCAAAATACATCACAGCAACAAAAATCGGCTGCGTTCATTCTTGCGAATATACTATCAAACTTCAACCCAAATAATTCTACCACGGAGAGTATCATGAAATATCCTAATCAGGCAGTAGTTGTCACAGGGGAATATTCGATTCAATTCAACTTACTTCATCCTTACTCAGAATTTCTCTCCGTACTATCTGTACCAGGTGCTGGACAGGTTGACCCTAGTTTTGTGGACAGCAACGGTGGCGTTGTTCCTAATTCTGAGAACACGTATCTTAACACTCACTCAATGGGAACAGGACCGTACTATGTTGAATCATACATAACTGGAGAAACCCTCACACTTCAAGCAAACCCAAATTACTGGCCCAAAAATTTGCCTGCCTCCCAGACCAATGTTATGCTTACCGTTCCTCATATACCTACTATAATAATTGAGTATACGACACAGCAATCAGCAATGATCAGTGATCTCCAAAGCAATACCGCAGCGCTTGTAGGAGGCCCTCCTACGCTTCCAGCTCTTTCACCGTCTTCCATGGAGACGCTCTCGAAGATGCCTGGAATAAAAACTGTAAATCTGGTTAACTCCCCGAAATTCGTCTTCCTAATGGCTGCGCTGGACACTGCTAAGTATCCCTATAATGAAACCAACTTTAGACTAGCACTGGCCCATGCTGTAAATTATTCCGAGCTCATTTCATCAATAATGGGTGCTTATGGCTCCGGAATGGTTGGGCCAATAAGCCCTGGTTACGCTTACTATAACCCTGACAATCTCCCAATGTACTCTTATGATCCAAGTTACTCAATAAGCATACTGAAGAATATGGGGATATATCTTAAGTTTTCAAACGGAACAGTAATTAATCCGGGAGGAACCCAACTAAGTTTGCAGATAAGCTACGTGACGTCTGATCAAACGCAGATTGATGCAGCACAGGAGATGCAACAGATGTTTAGTGAAATCGGTCTTAGCTTCACACTCAACCCACTTACAGTTCAGTCAGAAGAGAGCCTAATTTCACAACCTGGTAATGCTTCTTCTTATCCAGGGATGCTACTCTGGGATTGGTACCCATCGTGGCTCGACCCAGTTTACCAGGATATGGTTGTTCAACTAAATTCGTACTACAGCGGTATCTCTGGGGATGTATCCAATTTCAATAATGCGACAGTAAACAACATAACCAACTACCTACCATACATCACAAATGATACATTGAAGATGCAGCTTGTGAAGGAAGTCTACAACATAACCTATGCCCAGGCACCAGACCTCTGGTTATGGGGGATAAATCCTGTTTGGGCTCAACAACCCTATCTTCAAGGGGTCTACTTTAATACTGGCGTTCTAGGGTTTTACTTCCCTCTGATGTATTACAGCACCTAAACTGACCCTTTTTTTTATTTTTTATATTTATTTTAGTCTATAACTTTTCAAATTTTGATATTTAATATCTGGATTATAATTACTTCAGTCATTAGATCATCTGTGAGGGCATATGGAAATATTTTCTATCTTCTTTCAATCACCAAAATGGGATGCGCTGGGATTTTCATTGAATAGAAAAATTCATTTGGGCACCGTTCGAAGTTCGCTGAATAGGTTTTATTCCAGCAGGTGAAGTGGCTTAAGAGTCCTTTCGCGTAATGGTGTTTGTTTATTATGAATTATTTAGACGTTTGAAAACTTCCGTTATTGACTTGGAATCGGTCCATGAAATAGATCTAAAATGGCGCCTGATGTTGCAGGCAAAAAATCTCTCCTGGAAAGGGTGAAGCGTGCATGCTAGGAAGAGCACTGAAATATGATTAAGCAAACAGTAAGACTCGGAAAACACTTTGACGCCAATGAAACGTTCATATTCCTGAAATGTCTCATTGTCAATCGTCAAAAACGGCTTACGCGGAGAAGCCTTACTATCAGTATGAAAGTGGCAGTAAAATTTGGTTGCAACAATTTCTTCTTGTACTAATAATGAAATGGGTTGGTTGCCTTAAAATTATTTATTTTCATATAAAAAGCACGCTACTTCCCTGTTTTTTAATTTAAATAAGGGAGGTTCGCTTTGAAGGCACTTTTCCATCCTGTTCCGGCACCTGTTGTAAAACAAACAATATCCGAGTTTGCTGTCTCCGACATATACTTCGTCTGGGCTCATCACATCTATATCTTCGTACTCCTTACCTATCATAGGAGATGCATTCTTTAGAAGTATCGAATACGGATGCTTTGGATCTGACAGAACTATCTCAGATGGACCTATTTCCAATATTCTTCCATAATAGATTATGCACACCCTATCGGCCATAAATTTTGCTACATTAAAGTCATGAGTAATAAAAACGTAAGTGAAATTATACTTTTCTTGAATGTCAACGAGTATGTTTAAGACCTGCGCTTGAATTGATACGTCTAAGGATGAAGTGGCCTCGTCAAACACAATGATGTCTGGATCACTTATAATGGCCCTTGCTATTGCAATCCTTTGTTTCTGACCACCACTCAACTCCTTTACGTTTCTTTCTAAGTAACTTTCATCTAACCCCACGTTCTCCAGTGCCCTTAGCACTTTATCCACCTTTTTTTCTATTGTATCTTTGCTTTTGAATAGAGGCTCACTAACGCACTGAAAAACCGTATAATAAGGATCCAGAGAACTCGCAGCATCTTGAAAAACCATCTGGATCTTACCTCTAGCCAGGGAATTCCTATTTCTAGAAGTCAACTTGCTTTGTTTGAATATTATTTCGCCGCTATCTGGCAGTTCTAAACCAGTTATCATCTTTGCTACCGTAGTTTTCCCAGACCCGCTCTCTCCGAGCAATACAAGAGTTTCTCCCTTCATAATCTCCAGTGATACTTTTTCCAGTGCGACTATCTTTTTTCCGCCTTGGGTAAATCCGAGGAATCTTCTTCCCCCACCAGTGTAAGACTTTGAAATATTATTTAGCCGTAGTATCGGATCGTTCGTATTCAACACCATAGATTATACACCTCACCTTCCTCCCTCTCGTTTCTATAAGTGATGGTATGCCCTTGATACATTCGTCCTTCCTGGAATCACATCTTGGGTAAAAGGGGCAACCATCGATAACTTCATTATGTATGTACATCCCCTTTATGAATTTCAGTCTTCCCTCCTTCTTTGATTCATTAGGTATACTATTGATGAGACCCTTTGTGTATGGATGTAAAGGATCTGATATTGTTTCTTTGACGCTTCCTATTTCTTGAATTAGTCCATCGTAGAGAACAATTATTCTATCACACAGCATACTGGCCACAGCCAGGTCGTGAGTAATGAACAAGAGGGACATGTCTTCTTCCTTTACAATTTTCTTTAGAAGAGTAAGCACCTGTGCCTGCGTTGTAACGTCAAGGGCAGTAGTTGGTTCATCTGCTACTAGCAATTTTGGTTTCTCAAGAATAGCCATAGCAATCATAATTCTTTGGTTTTGTCCCCCGGAAAGCTCGTGTGGATACTTTTTTAAAATAACCTCTGGATTTGTGAAGTTAACCTTCTTCAGAGCAGTGATGACAGCTTTCCTTATTTGCTCCGGATTGACTTTAACATTATTCCTATCGCTACTTATTGCGTATGCTTCGGATAAATGGTCTTCAATAGAGACTAGTGGATCAAGACTTTGAAAAGGGTCCTGAAAGATGACAAAGATACCTGTTCCTCGAATTCTGTATAATTGTTCCTCACTTGCATTCAGGATATCTACTCCATTGACGTTCACCTTTCCAGAAAATTTTACCTTCTTATTCAGAGCAAGCAAGCTGGCGATGGCTAACCCCAAAGTTGACTTGCCACTTCCACTCTCCCCAACGATACCTACAATTTCTCCCTGAAATAAATCAAAGTTTACCTTCCTCAAGGCTCTAGTGCTTTCCCCATATGTCACATTCAAGTCTTCAACTCTTAAGATGCGCTCCATCCCTTTACTCACCTGCAAGATAATCACGGACCCCGTCGCCAAAAAGGGCTGCTCCTACTACAATTAATACTATTACCACTCCAGGTAAAATAGCCCACCACCAATTCTGAGGAAAGTAGCTTAGGCCATCTGATACCATAGATCCAAGTTCAGGTTCTGGAGGTGGAATTCCGAGTCCCAAGAAACTCAAAATTGAGTAGGTCAATATTACGTTTCCTAGGTCAACAGTTGCATATGACATGATTGTGTTTAATGCGGGTCTTACAAAGTGTCTCCTTATAACCTGCATCCTAGACAGCCCTGAAAGGATGGCGGAATCTACGAACCTCATATTTTTAATTCTAAGAGCCTCACTCCTAAAAAGACGTGCATATACTGGCCACCAAACGACTATGAGGGAGATAGTTGCATAGAGTATTGACCTACCTATTGTATATTCTATAACCATTGCGAGTACAAGTGCTGGAAAAGCCAAGAAAAGATCTGTGACGCGCATGTTAACCTGATCCACCCCTTTTCCGTAGTACCCGGCTGTAAGTCCTACAACTCCCCCTACTACGATCCCCCCTCCCACCACTATGACAGATATGGCCGCATCAATTGGAATAGAGTAAAGAACTCTGGAAAACAAGTCCCGCCCTAATGAATCCGTTCCAAAGAGATGAGAAAGAGAAGGGGAAACAAGGGATTGGCTAAGATTAAATGAAAATGGATTGTAAGGTAAGAGCAAATAACCCGCATTAGAGAAACCGAGTGCTGGTCCTAAGTACCTTAGAATACCTTCTATGATAGCCCACCCAAAAAAGAGAATCATAATTACGGTTCCAATTGCCGAATATGGATTCCGCATCATTCTCTTAAGGAATGCCCAAGTGGTTGAGAGAGCCATTAGCGTTCACCCATCCTTATTCTTGGGTCGATAAATGCATAAACAACATCGGTAACGAAATTGATCAAAATCACAGATAGTGCAATTACGAATATAGATCCAATAAGAGTTGGGTAATCATAGTTATACAGTGCCTGCGTGACTAGATATCCCATTCCTGTATAGCTAAAGACCTCCTCTATCACCAGCGAGCCCACTATAAGAAATGAGAAGAGTAAGGATATCACCGTTACGACCGGGATGAGGGAGTTCTTGACCGCATTTGAATAAACAACCTTACTCATCTTTGTTCCTTTCATAATCTGAGTTCGTATGAAATCAAGCTTCATCGTTTCTAACATGGATGAACGAGTGATTCTGGTTATTATTCCGAAAGAAATGGCAGTAAGGGCTATTACCGGCAGAATCGAGTGAACGATATAAGATGACAAGAACCCCCAATCTCCAAAGATTATAGCGTTAAGGGGAAGTATTGGAGTCACAAATGGAGGAACTTTAAGTGAAGGATCAGCTAGCTGTCCTGAGGGTAGCCAGCCAGCATAGTATGAAAAAAGGTATTGAAAGAACAATGCCACTAGAAATGGGGGGGTCGACCACGTCAAAAGATAAGCCACTCTTACAATGCCGTCACCGAACTTATCCTGCCTGACTGCGGCAAAGGCACCAGAATAAATACCTATGATTATAGATATAAACATTGCTATTGCGATTAGTATTAGGGTTCTCGGATAGTATACCAATATCAGCTGCGAAACGGGTTGTTTAAAAAAAGGAGACATACCAAAATTGAAAGTGAAGAGGTCTATTATGTAATAATAAAGCTGAATTTGTATTGGTTGGTTCAGGTGATATTCTTTTGTTATTGCAGCTATCTCAGAAGCAGACGCGTGCGGACCAGCCCATATATGTGCAGGATTAGGGGCTAGTAAATGAGTAAGGACAAAAGTCAATATGACCGCTCCGAGTACAGTAATAATAGAGGCTACGGCCCTTGTCGCAATATATCTAGCAATTCCAGAGCTCATTAACTGTTACTCTCCCAGTTTCTATCTAATTCTAATCATCTTTATTTCCCCTTATCCCAAAGTGCTCTGGCCCAAATAGTTCCAGACCCCTCTTTGTCTTCCACTTCTTGTCTGCGTCAGATGCAATTACCGTAACATGATCCCCTTCTGATAAATCAGTATTGCTGATTGCTTCTCCAGTATCGGATTTCAAGAACGAGATTAAATCTGGTGGCAAGACATGGAATTTATTATCAATCTTCACGCTAATATGTTCGTTCATTATGTAACTCTCGAGAGTTCTGCCCTTGTATTTTCCTTCACCCTTCACCAAGGCAGTCCCCTTAAGAAAACCAGCATCATCTTTCCACTTATATTTCTCCACTGTCCCATAGAATATTACCCTACCATTTTTAAGTTTCTTTGTAATTGCACCGATGGGATCCTTCCCTTTTTCTAAAGCCTCTCTTCTTGCTCTCCCAACGTCAATGCACGTTTGAATCGTCCCTTTTATGTAGCATTTCTTAACGGTAAAGCTTGGAAGAATTGAGTCTAGTACGGCCGCATGCCCACCTGAAATAACACTGACATAACGTGCTATAGACTCGTACGAATCGATATTTTGATAACTCCTAACGATAAGTTCGTTTCCTGTCCCGGTCACGATGATAGACGGCGTCATAGGAATTCCACAAACATTGACAGTACTCTGGTGTAGTTCTGGTCCAGCCCGTCCCATAAAATCTCCATTAATTAGAGGCACGCCAGAGACAATTGAAGATATCATCGCTAGCCCAGTGTTTCCTCCTCCTATCTCCGACGCAATCATTCCTTTCACATCTACATCAAGAAGTTGCTTCGCAGTTAATACCGCCTTTTCTATCAAAGTATAATCAAACTTCAGTCCTCCCTTCTTATGTTTATTAGGTGCAATCGAGCCAACAAAATAAGGGCTCCCGACATAGTCTTCTTTTCGTAGCTCGGACAATTCTACAAGGATTGGACTTCTTCCGCTCTCTAAAAACTTGCCCAGAGTTGAATATGCAGATGATGGATCTCCGCCACCACCTGTTCCCAAAATAGTTGCGCCGTCAATCATATCAAAAACTTCCTCTTTCGACAGTCTGCGCATAATTAGAGAAATTCTATTAGATTATATAATTTATGCTCTGCTATGTTTCCAAAGCATCACAGATATATTCCATTGGAAGCCATATTATGGCAAAGCAGTTCCTTTTTTGTTTAATTCGTATTACTTATGCCATCTTATTTTTTAAATACATTTTTTCGTATTGTCAAGATAGACAATACATTGAGACAGCAGCAATAGGTTACAGGTATAAGGGGAGTTTAAGTTAGAATTAGCGAATGCCAGTCTTCGTCTAAGAATTAAAAATATGCCTATTTTCTGAGTTGAATAAAGAAAATAAATTAAAATTTAAGGAAAGCAATTATTTCTTTTCCTCTTCCTTCTTGAATCCTTTAACAAGGCCCTTGCCGAATCCTTTGACCACATCTGCACCTTTCTTGGCTGCCTTGCCGACTACCTCTCCTGACTTCTCAACTGCTCCTTCCTTCTTCTTTTCTTCTTCCATTCCAATCTCCTGGTTACTAATCACGCATATCTGGTATTTAGCGCTATTGATTGTGCTGCATCAGTCTAACTGAGCGCTTATAGAAATGACGGCCCCGGATGCTCTTCTGCAGTGCTATTGGTCTAATAGTATGCTAAGACAAACTGCTGATCATAACCCTCTCACAATTATGACAATAATGAGATAGTTGTAACAGTAGAGTGGAAAACGAAACATTAATGTACATAAATTTACTATTTTGTCGTGACTTCAAAAGATAGAGCCATATTTCTCGACCAGGATGATATCCCAAAAAGATGGTACAACATCCAAGCTGATCTTCCGGAGCCCTTGCCGCCTCCTTTGGACCCTGAGACACACCAACCAGTGAATCCAGAGAAGCTTACGAGGATTTTTGCCAAAGAACTGGTCCTCCAGGAAGTATCCAGGGAAAGGTATATAGACATACCTGAGGACGTTCTTGAAGCATATAGATGGCTGCCAAGACCGTCGCCTCTGTACAGGGCATACGGCCTTGAAAAGTTCCTCAAGACACCTGCCAGAATATATTACAAATGGGAGGGAGTAAATCCAGCTGGAAGCCACAAGCCTAATACAGCTCTGGCACAGGCATACTACAATGCAAAGGAGGGAGTTGAGACGCTTTCAACTGAGACTGGCGCTGGCCAATGGGGATCTGCCCTTTCCATGGCAGCAGCTTACTTTGGACTGAAGGCAAGAGTGTACATGGTCTCTGCAAGCTACAGGCAGAAACCGGGGCGCAAGATAATGATGGAGACTTGGGGTGCAACATGCTATTCCTCTCCCAGTGAATATACGGAATACGGGAGAAGGCTCCTCAAGGAGAACCCAGACAACCCAGGTTCCCTCGGCATTGCAATCTCAGAAGCAATAGAGGACGCAGTAACGCATGAGAATACGAAATATTCACTTGGATCCGTGCTGAACCACGTGCTCCTGCACCAGACGGTGATTGGACAGGAGGTGGAGAAGCAACTGGAGATTGTTGATGAAGTACCAGACGTGATAGTTGGTAATATAGGCGGAGGGTCAAACTTTGGTGGTTTCTCCCTGCCATTCATGGGAAAGAAGCTGAAGGGGAAGCTTGATGCAAGGTTCGTTGCCTGTGAATCTGCGGCAGTCCCCCATACCACGAAGGGGAAATATACATACGACTTCGGCGACACAGGCCACTTGACACCCCTGCTCAAGATGCTCACGCTTGGAAGCGACTACAAGAATCCACCAATTCATGCAGGAGGGTTAAGATATCACGGCATGTCTCCCATAATATCATACCTCATAAAAAACGGCCACATGGAATCCTACGCCTACCCCCAGACTGCAGTGTTTGAGGCAGGGACAATATTCGCTAGGACTGAAGGGATAATACCTGCACCAGAATCTGCACATGAAATAAGATTCGTTATTGACGAGGCGCTGAGATGCAAGAAGGAGGGAAAGGAGGAGGTCATCATATTCAACAACTCAGGTCATGGACTCCTGGACCTGGCTGCATATGACCTTTACAACCACAATAAGCTGGAGGACTGGGAACCACAGGAATTCAGCTATCCGAATCTAGTGAATGGTTGATGGAAGTACTAAAGGTGATCGGGTCTTTGACCACTCATCTTTCTATGAAGAAGAGCAGCAATGAAAGAGGGAAAACCAAAGGCGGGAAGGTGAAAGACTATTGAGAGTCAGTGGTTTTTCGCCTTATTTCTTTAACGGAAATGTGGGCGAATTCGTTTCACCCCCTACGGACATGATGTCACAAGATGAGATCTACGCCCTATCTTCAAGGGCTAACAATGTAACAAGGCTCACATTCGGCAATGACCCTGCCAGAATTCTGAAAGAGATGATAGAAAGTGGAAGGATTACGAAGCTGAGCAAGAACTCTATGTTGGTACTGAAACAGAATTTCTTGCAGAATGGAAGGAGTGTCAAAAGGATCGGATTGATATGTTCCTTAAATCTCGGTGAAGGGAATGACCAACTGATACCTCATGAGTCCACAATAAGGGAATATGTAGAAAAGAGGAAAGAATTCCTTAGGAAGACAGGGGCACAAACTGAGCCTGTATTCATAGCAGTCCCGGGTGCTGAAATTGAGAGCTACCTCAATAAAATTGCAGACGGCGTCGGTAAGCTGTTTTCATTCTTAGATTCAGCCAGAGTAGAAAACACCATCTACCTTCTGGATGATGAATCAAGGATGCAGGAGATAATAAAATTCCTGGAAGGCTTCAGGGGGATAATTGCCGACGGACATCACAGAGTCAAGGCACTAACTGAGTTCAACAGGGAAAGGGAAGGAAATGGTCAGATGGATTTACCACTATTTTCGTACATCACTAGTCTGGACAGCCCTTCCATGAGCATATCTGGGATCCACAGGCTTGTCAGGAATGGGGGGGAGGATGTACTGAAAAGGATAAATTCCGGTTTCAGGATGAACAAACTGGAAACACCCAGGCTTGACGGAAATGTTGTTTTGTACGACGGTAACTACAGGGAAATTGTCCCTTCCCTAGATACCTTGAAATTGATAAGGGACAGTGGAGCATATCCAGAAACACCAGCTGACTATTCCCACTTCGCAATGCATGGACAGTCAATGGAAGCAGTCAATGGAGATGACGGTAAGGAGACAGACTATACGCCATATGAGATGAGGGCTGTAGAGGAAGTTGATAGGGGGAATGCTAATGTGGCCCTCCTGATGCCACCTTGGAAGAAGGAAGTTTTTACGAAGGTTGTTTCAAGTGGGAGAATTCTACCTCCAAAATCAACATTCTTTTCCCCTAAGATATTTGCTGGCATAGCACTCTCAATTGAAGAAGAAGATACAGATTTTAGAAGATGACGATGATGAGTATGCAATGGATGCAGGTCGATGGATTTGAGCTCTAATACTATAAACTATACAACCTCACTTAACATTCAGGGAAATGTATCAGAACTCGTATCACGCACCTGTCTTAACCTGCAAGCTCGATGACATCGAATCCCTCCTTCTTCGCTATCCGGATGAGCATCTTGTCGGCTGTCACAAATCTCTTGGCTCCTACAATGTGAGCAGTTGCTAGCTGTAGGGCATCTGCAACGTAAAAAGCATAAACGTTTTGTTGAATGATTTTTATCACACAGCAAGGGTCGTGGTAGGGTGTCCTTAACATTTCTTTATTAACCACTTATTTGGATGAAGTCAAGTTGCAATTACGCATCTGCCTATTTCCACATGCGGAGGGAGGGATTTGAACCCTCGGATCCCTACGGAGCCAGACCCTCAATCTGGCACCTTTGACCTAGCTCGGCAACCTCCGCCCACGACAAAAGGTATTCATTTTATTTATCCTTTCTTGGTAAGGAAGGCTCTTTTTCCACTAATTTTGTGCTTTCCCCCCTGAATGAGAGTTAGTTCGGGGATGGAAATTCAATAAGGAAATCACTGGGCATTTACCATTTCTGGCCAGTTATCCTCTCGTAGAGGCCCCTGTACAGCTTGGATGTTTCTGCTATGATGTCATCAGGCAGGGGTGGTATTGCAGGCTCTTCAGCCTTCTTGCCTCTCGCATCCATTAGTTTCTGATAATACCCTGTCTTCCTGTAGTACTGCCTCACAAACTCTTTGCTCCTCTCCACCAGCGTGCCATTATTCTCAAACTCTTCCTTCTCCCAGAATCTGTCCTCATCTGCAGTTCCAAAAGTATCTACAAGAACTGGCTGCCTTTCATGATCCAGCGCGAACTCCTTCTTCCCGTCTGCGTGTATCAACCCGCGGGCCAGAGCCTTGCTGTTGATCTCCCTGTCCATTTTCAGTGTCATTTCCTTTATGTTTTCAACGTCTTCATCCGTAAGTCCGCCAATCTTTTTTGCCTCAGAAAGGTCGAGCAGCCTGTCAGTTTTCTCGAATTTAGTTGTCATCTCAAAGAGCGGCTCAGGAATCTTGTCGCCGTGCTTCGGCGGATTCCGGAAACCCAGGTCCTGGTACCTTGTCTTCCCCTTCTCAATCCTGTCCAGGAGGGAACCTGCAACGTAGTACCTGACTATGAATTCAAGTGGGACGAGATAGTTCTTCTTGTCCGTTGTAGCACCCATCTCATAAATGTCAAACTTCTTAACCACCATCTCCCGCTTGTTCCTGAACTCAAGCAGGTGATTGGGTATATTGAGCCTGGTGGCCTGCTCAAACCAGTAATTCGAAGTCCTTGCCAGCGACTCGCCCTTGTCCGGTATAAGGGAAGGGATGATCTTGTCGAAAACTGAAATCTGATCTGTGAATACAAAAAGCAGATTCTCACCCAGGTCGTAAACCTCTTTCACCTTGCCTTTTCTGAGAAGCTTCATGCTTCTTTATCTCAGGTGAATCTTTAACTTTTCGTTAATAGGTGTCTGAAATTTTCAATGGAATTATTTGGAAGTGATGATAAAGGAAGAGTCGCCTACCTTGGAAATATATATTTTGATGGTTGTAATGCCTATACTATGGCAACTGAAATTAAGGTTAAGTACGGTACAGACCTATTGAAAAAGGGATTTGCCAAGATGACTAAGGGGGGAGTCATCATGGACGTCACTAATGCAGATCAGGCAAAGATCGCAGAGGCAGCGGGGGCAATCTCTGTTATGGCTCTCGAGAGGGTCCCGGCAGACATCAGGGCAGAGGGAGGAGTTGCAAGGATGGCCGATCCATTGAAGGTGAAGGAGATCGTTGATGCAGTCACGATACCTGTGATGGCTAAGGTCAGGATAGGACATCTTGCAGAGGCAAAGGCACTCGAACAGCTTGGCATAGACATGATTGATGAATCTGAAGTTCTCACTCCTGCAGACCCGTTCTTCCACGTTAACAAGAAGGAGATATCCATCCCGTTCGTATGCGGCGCTAGGAATCTTGGAGAGGCAGTCAGGAGGATATGGGAGGGCGCAGCAATGATAAGGACGAAGGGGGAGGCAGGTACAGGGGATATCATAGAGGCTGTGAGACACGTGAGGATGGTCAACCGGGGCATCCAGGAGGTAGTGCTTGCTGACGAAAATGAACTCTGGGAAATGGCAGTAAACATTTCAAAGAGTTATGAGAATCTCATAAGGGAAGTAAGGAGCGGCCTTTATGGGAGGGAGATGGTATCTGACAAGGACGTCATCTTCGGAAATTACACCTACGGGGAGATAAAGGCAGGGATACACGAGGTACTGAAGGAGGTCAAGAAGGCAAAGAGACTTCCTGTAGTCAATTTTGCTGCAGGCGGGGTAGCAACACCTGCTGATGCAGTTCTCATGATGGAGCATGGCGTTGACGGCATATTCGTAGGCAGCGGTATTTTCAAGAGCCCAAATCCAGAAAGAATGGCCTCTTCCATAGTCCAGGCAACAGCGGCATGGGACGACCCTTCAGTAATGGTGGAAATGAGCAAGGGACTGTCAGGCATGAAGGGGAGGGACGTGGAAAAGATGGAGGAATCCGAGAAGATTCAGGGCAGAGGATGGTAAATTCGCTTAATGTCTTTCCTAACAGTCGTTGGCCACATCAACATTGACGTCATATTCGACATAAAGCAGATGCCTTCGTTCGGCAGCGAGGAGATAAGGGCAATAGACAGGAGACTGGGGGGAACAGGGGCTAACATTGCAAGATTCTCTGCCTTGCTTGGTACTCCTGTCACACTCGTATCCAGGATATCGAAGAACTTCCCGCAGGACCTCATCGCACCCCTAAAGAATGAACTCATCACCCTCTCACTCGAAACTTCAGACGAGGAAGGCCCTGTATGTTACATCGCGGACGCGAAGGAAAGCCAGATAGCGTTCATGTACCAGGGTCCGATGAGCAAGGCTGGTAGCGAATTCATAATTGACAGCAAGTACTGCCATTTCGCCACGTCAAATCCGGAATGGATACTCAACCTGATGAGGAAGAGCACAAGCATCAAGGTTTTCGACCCAGGGCAGGAGATAAAGTACAGGTGGAATAAGGAGAAGCTTGTAGAGGCTGTGAGGATGGCAGACCTTGTGATACTGAACGAGCCTGAGTTCAACTACCTCTCATCGTTCACGCGGGTGGATGCGGAGAAGACAATAGTTACACTGGGAGGCAGGGGTGCGATATTCAGGAATGAGCTGATACCCACGGAGAATGTTGCAAAGGCCTCCTCACTAGGTGCGGGTGACGTATTCAGGGCAGGCTTCTATTCCGCGATTTACAGGGGCAAGAAGATCAAGGAGGCAATTTCATGCGCAAACATTGTAACAGGATTCTACCTGAGGAACGGGATGAATGCGTCGGAACACTTCGACTGGGAAGAAGAATGCTAGCACATTCCTTTTAAATTTAAAATAAACTCCTTCGCCACTTCACTTTCCACTGACGCATCGTTTAGTAGAAATATTTGCAGGAAATAACCTCAGAATGAGCGAACCTCAGGGAAGGGACAGATGGTTCCTGTCATACTTCCCAATGAACACCTCCGCGGGCATTACCAGCCCGCTTGCTCCGCTGTTCATCACGGAGCTACTTGCAGGAGGGGCGCTCGAATATTCCATCTACGTCATAGTAGCTTCACTTGCAACCATACTTGGCCTGGTTGTTTGGGGCAACCTGTCCGATAGGCTCGGCAAGAGGAAGATGTTTGTCTACATAGGCTTCATATCTTTAGCCATCACATCCCTTCTGTTCTCCATCTCGTTCAACATAGAGTATTTCGTGATAATCTCATTCCTGTCAGGATTTTTTGGCAGTGCAGCCACACCCGTCTCCTCAATCCTCATAATGGAGCTTGCGGAGAGGAAGGACTGGTCGGTGAAGATATCAAAATTTTCCCAGTACAACAGCTACGGCAACATTGCAGGTGTTGTATTTTCAGTTCTTTTCACTGGAGCATTCCCGAAGGTATCGATGCTGAGATACCTCTATGTCATCTCAGCTGCGTTCTACCTTATTTCCGTGCTGCTTGGATACCTTTACGTCCCTGAAAGCAAGAAGAGGATAAACAGGGATGAGGTGCCCCTCAGGACGTTCAGGGTCTTCGAAAGGGTCAGGTATCTGCCTTCCCAGCTGATACATTTCAACTTCCACTTCAGGGAACTTGACAGGGACCTGAAATTCATCATACTGGGATTCCTGGTAATGATGACAGGTTTCCAGCTATTTTTCGTGGAATTCCCTATCATGCTCACGCACAATCTTGGAGTTTCCTCCTCCGTCTATTTCATAATATACCTCGGAAACTACCTCTTCGGAGCAATCACGTTCGGCTTCTCCGGGCAGACAACCCAGAAATACGGAAACAGGAAGGTTGCAACGATGGCCGTTATAGCTAGGATCATAATATTCCCTTCCACAATTGCCCTTGTTGCACTAGTTGCCTCCAGACCATTGCTCTTTGTCGGCCTTCTGCTCATCTATTCCCTCCTGGGTGCGCTATGGGCCTTCATTTCCGTTGGTACCGGAACGCTCGTTTCAAACCTTTCCAAGCCCGAGGAGAGGGGGAGGGTGAGCGGGACCTATAACGCTGTTCAGAGCTTCGGTGCTGTACTGGGATCGGCACTCACAGGGTTGATAGTCATAAGGTTCGGGTTCTACATTGACTACATTATAGCTTCAATCGTTGTGATAGCAGGCTTGACAATCTTCCTGCGCGAAAGGACGAATTGATCATTCCATCTTTACAATTCTTCCTTCCTTGTATACCGGTATGATTTCAGTTACATCCAGCTGCAGGCAGAATTCTATGTCCCTCTCGAAATGAAGCTGCTTAAGCAAAACTGCACCCTTCCCGTTCCTCGCCCTCTGAAGGTTCACGTCGATGTTAGACCCCGGTTCAAGAATCTTCTTTGTGAGGGCGTATGCAAACTCGTTGTCCTCAGTTGACACGCCGTTCCTCAGATTAGCAGGGAATATGTGGACCTCCTTGTTCCTTAGGTGCCTAGCGAGGGAGGTGATGTTCAGGAACGAGCCTATTAGGGTCCCCTCTCCAGCGCTCACAATTGCTTGCGTCCCGTTCGTAGTCTTCAATGCTATCTTTGCTCCCTCTAAATTGAGGCCGTAGGTCTCTGTCGGAGAGTTGCCATGCTCAAACCCCTCAATGGGCTGCAGGTTGTTCTCTCCGAACAGGATGTACCCCTGCTTCTGGAGGATATATGCAGCGTTTACGTTGTCAACAGGCACAACCTCCTTCGCACCCTTCATCAGCATCGTGACTATGTTTGTCGTTGCCCTGAATATGTCGGCCACAACAGGTATTCCGTAAACGTGCCTTATGTACCTCCCATCCGTGATCCTTATCATGGTATCATTTCCAATTTTATCTCAATACCCTCATTGTTGAAAGCTCTCCAGGAGTATGAGTTGAAGGGATAGCCAACTATGATATGAATGTTCCCGAATTTGGAATATAGGTTCCTGTCCTCGTCGCTGGGACGAATGACGCCCGAAGGGTGTGAGTGGATCGTCCCGACGTAGCCCAGGTCCATTGGCCTGGCCCACAGCTGCATTATGGCACTCCTGTCACCCGATATGGTGCCCGGGAGGAGGGCGATCTCATATATGATATCCTTCTTCGCCTTGAGGAGTGCAGCGAACTCGTTTGGCAGGGAGTCCTTGCTGCTCTCCATCACGAGGTCGATGACCCCTTTCCTTATCTTCATGACATTTTCTCCCTGGTGTTCTTGTAGAAATCAGAGTTGAACCTGATGAACTTCGCAGGGTATTCGCTTTCGGTGAATGATATCTCATCGTGGAAACCGACCTCAATTCCATCCTGTCCGTCGAGGGTGAGCATAATGCTCTTCCCCTTGTCCAGGGTTACCACCCTTATAGTGGACTGGGAAGGTACCACCATGCTCCTTGCGCTCAAAGTGAATGGCGCCATGTAGGATATGATGAACGCCTTGACCTTCGGGTCAAGTATGGGTCCACCTACGCTCAGGGAATAAGAGGTGGAACCAGTGGGAGTGGCTATTATTATTCCATCAGCCCTCACGTTGTGGATGAAATCGTTGTCAAGGTAAACCCCGAACCACCTTATCTTTGACATTATAGTAGATTTCAGGACCGCCTCGTTGAGGGAGTCAGGAAGCCTCGTTGAATTGACAGTCGTCTTTATCCTTGCCCTCTTCTCAAGCCTGTAATCACCCTTCAGGAACCTGTTGATGCACCCTAGGGCACCTGATGAGTCAACCTCAGACAGGAATGCAAGGCTGCTGACGTTCACCGGGAGAACAGGCAGTCTTGTCTTCTGGAGGGTCCATAGGGCCGTCCCGTCACCGCCGACAGTTACAATCGCATCGGCGCTAATCCTGTCTATCCTCTCCCCCTCCATCTTCATTTCCTTGGCAGTCCCGGATTCAATGACAAAGTCATGACCGTTGTCCTTCAGGTACGTTGCCAGGAATTTTATGAGTTCATGGCACCTGGGGCACTCCGGCTTTGAGACAAACCCGATCTTCATGCCTCATGCCCCTCCATTGAGCAGAAAAGCACTTGCAAAGAAGATATACATCGTTGGGATGGAATCAACAACAGATATTTAAAAATACAGAAGAGGACGGCAGAACGTAGAAAGGATAAAATAGAAATTTCCGTAGTATTTAAAGTATCAGATGAGGATGGAACGGAGGGACATAGCAATTATTTCTGCCATAATAGTAGCAGGAGTAGCCATTCGGCTTCTTCCCAACATCCTCTACTACGCCTGGGGGAACGATTACGGCATCTACTATTACCTCAGCGAGGCTTTCCTGAGCGGGAATGCCCTTGCCTATCCGCCCAGCTCACCCTGGGGAACGGACGGATACCAGTACTTTCCAATGACATACATAATCGTTGATCTCGTCCATTATGCCACCAGATTGCCAGTGAACATTTCCCTTGACTACTCGATACCCATACTCGGCGGCCTCACTCCATTCATTGTATATGCAATATCCAGGGAAGTGGGTTTTGACAGGATGACATCAGCACTGGTTGGTTTCCTCCTCGTTGTCAGCCCGATACAGCTCTACCAGACATCACAGCCGAACTATCTGACAACGGGCCACTTCTTCCTCCTCCTTTCCGTTTACTTCTTCCTCGCATACCATAGGAAGAGGGTGTATGCCCTGCCCATGGCAGTTTCCATAGTGTTGCTGGTGCTTTCGCACCAGCTCTCCACGTACTTCTTCTTGATATCAATCATTGGAATGGTATTCACTGTCAACCTTTTCAGCACCAAGTGGAAGAAAAAGCTGTTTTCAGACATGATGATAATCGAGCTTTCCGGGACCCTGATGATCGCATACCTTCTCCTGAGGGTACCGGATATGGTATCGTTCTTTTCCAAGGCCATCCACGGCCTAGGCTATGGGGCAGTCGTAGCCATATTCTATGCGCTGGTCATAGGCATGTTCATCCTCCTGACGAAGGTGGATTCTGAAAGGGTGAAGGGGTATGCTGTAAGGGCAATAGAGAGAATGAAGCTCGAAGTTGCGCCGAAGAGGGATGTCGGTCTGGTATTCGTTGCTGCATTCGCACTAGTTGTGATTTTTGCTGCACTGAAAGGGACGGGAATAATACCGGCTTATATCTCATACTCCGCCCTCATTATATCCCTCCCCTTCCTGGTGTTCATTTCCGTCTCAGTCATTGGTATCAAGTATTTCCTTGTGGAAAACAACGTCTACGAGGTCCTGGGATGGTCCATGGCAATCATGCTCTCCCTTCTGTACAGCTTCGCTTCAAAGAACACCGTCCTGCTACCTGCAAGGAACATCGAGTATCTTTCCGAACCGTTCTGCATCATCGCTGGATATGTGCTGATAAGATGGTATCATCACTTCAGGGTGCAGAAGAGTGAGAGAGGTTCAAGGGTGAAGCAGGTGTTCTCTGGAGGGCAGCAGGTCACTTCAGCCATTGCCATCAACAGCGCAGCTGGCGTGAACATAATTTCCGTACCGAGGGTAAGAACGGTGGATGCTGTAAGGCACGTCACATATTCCGCACGCAGGCCGGTGGAAAACGTCGTTGTCATAGCCGCAGTATCCTTGGTACTGCTGATGGGCGTTGCAAGCTACCCGATGGTCTCTGACTTCGTCCCTTCGCATTCAGAAGCAATTACACTGGAGGACAATGCAACAATCCAGTACCTTGTTGCTGAGGGCAACAGGAGCCTTTCTGTTGCGACCGACCACCAGATAGGCATACTCCTTTACTCTTACGGTTTCAGCTCTCCGTTCAACAACGTTTCCGTCCTATGGAATTCAACAAGCTGGCATTCTGCAATCAATGAGATAACAGGGGATAACGGTTCCTACGCACCTATAGGATACGTGTTCCTCAACAGCTACATGCTTCGCTACGGGGTATGGGGGTACAACAGCACTCTCAACCCCAACGAGCCACCCATATTTGTGAACGGTTCATCATTCACGAAATTCTTCAAGGAACCTTTCATCCTTGCATTCGAGAATTCGTCCATCACGACCAACAGCACCACCTACCTCTTCGAGGTCAACTGGACGTACCTGGGTGAGAAGGGGTACAACCTTTCTTACTATGAGGGGCTGTACAACAACAGGACTTCCAGTCCTCCGGCTACCCAACTTTCTCCCATTTCTCAAGCTTCTGGACAGACGACAGTGTACTTCCCCTCCTTATCTCCTCCCTCACCCTGTTCTCCCTTTCAGCAACGTCAACGGCCCTATTTGCAACCTCAAGCGCTTCCTCTTCAGGTATGACGACAACACCTGAATAATCCGCTATTATGTAATCTCCAGTTCTTATCTTCCTTCCGTTTATCTCAATCTCGCTCCCTATCTCGCCGAAACCCTTCGGGTCTCCAGCGTTTGAAGAGACGTACCTGGAGAATGCCGGGAAGGGGATCTTCATGATCGAGTCCAGGTCCCTTATCGCACCCCAGATCACAACACCCTTAACTTTCTTCGTCACGCAGCTCCACGATGCCAGTTCCCCCCAGACTGCATCCTCCCCTCCGTCTGCATCTATTACCAGTATGTCACCCTCCTTTGCGTGGTCTATTGCCTCAACGGGCTTGGCCCAGTCACCGTTCACCGTCTTCACTGTCAGGGCCCTCCCCACTATTCTGGTTCCAGGTGGAATCCTGGGCACTATGCCGTGTATTGCACCCCCCCTGTGCATGGCGTCTGAAACGTTTGATGACGATACCTTCGATAACGCTTCAACTATCTCGTTCTTTGAATATTTCTTGTACATGTCGTCGTGCTCTGCGACACCGGTCGCTATGACCCTCTTGATAGCTGCCGTTTCCTCAGTAACGTTGGGCGCCTTCGTTATTGCGCCTCCAACTATGATGATTGATGCCCCCCTCTTCACCACGTCAGGAATGGATTCCTTGTTCAACCCACCTGCAACTGCAACTGGTAGGTTAGTGGAAGCGACCACTCTCTCCAGCACCTTTAGAGGGTTCTTCCCTATCATCTGCATGTCTATGCCCACGTGCTCACAGAAATATTTCACCCCAAGCTTCTCAAGCTGTTTCACCCTCTCCTCAACGTTCTCAACCTGGAGAAGGTCTATCATTATCTCCGCGCCATACTTCTTCCCTGCCTTCACCGCTTCCGTTATTGTGGGGTCGTCGCTTATTCCTAGTATCGTGACGATCTGCGCTCCGCTCTTTGCCGCTAGTTCCGTCTCAAATCCCCCGACATCAGCAGTCTTCATGTCGGCAACAACTATCTTGTTCGGGAAATTCCTCTTTATTTCCCTTATGGCATTCATGCCTTCGCTCTTTATCAGGGGGGTGCCTGCCTCTATCCAGTCTGCGCCTCCCTCAACCGCCTCCTTTGCCACCTGAAGGGCTCTGTGTAGATTCTCAAAGTCCAGGGCGACCTGTAAAACTGGTTCCATATTATCGCCAATGAATATGGAAAATGACTACATTAACTTATCATGAAGTGTTATTGATTATAAGTGGGGCGTTTATGTTCATCATAAGCATTCCGTTCGAATTTTGTATTAATTTTTGAAGGTTGTACCAATAATTAGTTAAAATATGCACAGGTCAAAAGAACATGAGGTATTCGGTAGTACTCATGTTGGCCTTGGTCGTTGGCATGATGGCAATCCCCCTGGGATCTGCCACAACCATGCACGCGACCCTAAACACACAGACAAACGTAGCAAGCGTGAACACAACCAGCAACTACGTTCTCTACTACACCTACTCTGCAGGAAGCAACGCTTCTAATCAGCTCAACGGTACAGTGATGTGGCTCAATGCAACTTCCTACGTGAATGCCACAACAAGGCAGGAAATACAGCAGGACATGAATCACGTTGATGTGAGTGGCAATGCTTCATCTGGGACTGTCAATGCAACTGGGACGTCAAGCACAAACGCTACAGTCATTCACGTAATAAATGCAACAATTGCGTATCAGGTGCACGCCTTCGCGAACCAGACGAACCTCACAGTCTACAGGAACATGACACTTCACATGACTGTCACAAACTTTACGAAGAAGACAGGAAGTAACTCCACAGTGGTGGATATGTCATGGAGAGCATTTGGCGTACAGGGAAAGCTGGAAAGCATGTTCCGTGGAAATCTGGCCGTTAAGGTACCGTTCCTGAATATAACAGTGAATGCAAGCATAACCAGCAATATCGACGTGAATGAGCTTGGAGACATGAACCTGGGGATTGGGGGCGGGAACTCCGGTTCAATTGACCTCAGAATGTTATTTGAGCAATCTGGATTCAACGGGGACATAGCGTCATACAATACGGTTAATTTCCACGTATTCAGCAAGCCCCTCTCAACCTGGGTCAGGGTTTATGACAGCAGTGCAAACACTACCACTTTCTACTACAACGCTTCGACGAACTACACCGTAAACTCCACCATAAACGACAATGGGAGTATTTACACCCTGAAGCTCAGAATAGACCCCAGTGCTGCTATGACAACAAACGGCGACGCTGAGGTCACTTCTGCTAACGATCTAGCAATCGTTTCCTATTCACCCCAGGGGGCATCAACGACTTACCTGGTTGCAATTGTGGTGATAGCGGTTGTGCTGGTTGGCGGCATTTCAGGTTACGCAGTAAGTAGAAGGAGAAGGAAAGATTAGATTTCAGTAGATTTTTTTTCTTTTATTTTTATTATTCCACATCTAGAATTGACCTTTGTTGCGATGAATGGATGCATAAACTTCTGTCTCTCCCTTTGATTCAAGATATTTTCAACTTCTGGGAAAATCGTATATAGTGAGTCATCAGTTGTCGACTGAAGGAGAGAAACCACTTGAGGCCACAAACAAGGAAGAAGGTTACCATAATTTCAACGGTCGTTGCTGTGATAATAGTCATAGCTTTGGTATCCTTCTACTATTGGGGTCCCTTCTCATTCTATGCAAACGGCGAGAAACAGTTGGTTCTGATCGTATCTGAGGATAGCAACAGCATAATTTCTGGCCAGAACATCACTTTTCGACTGGGAATATTCAACAACGGACCAACGTCTATCTTCAACGTGAGTGATCTGTGGCCCACGATAGGAGGGGAAAAAGATAGACTTGGCGTCTCTCCCTGCAGCGCAGACGTACCCTACGGTTTCGCAGTAGTCCCTGGAAATGTTTCTGGCAGTTCCATCTTAACTGCAAAGCCCCTGAACATGTGGCAGCCAGGGGTATATATGTGCCCGGCCATCTACCCGGTGAGCAGCTACAAGATCATGGGCCTGAGCAGCAATGGATACATCCTTTCGTCCAGCAATTCGCCAATACCGATAACTCTAACTAGCACAGCAACGTTTTCAGGATACTGGGTCGCTTCAAGCTCCTTCAACGGTTCGTACCACTTCGTCTATTTTCCCGCCGGCCAGTACACGGTGATAGTCGCTGATGAATGGGGTGCAATTGCTTTCCTTCATTTTACTGTGCACTTCACTGTTTATGCGCAGTGACTGCATAGCCCCTACTTCCTGTTTGATCTCTTAATCTCCTCTACCCTCTTCTTGAGCTTTGAATCTGATTCAGAAACTATACCAGCCAGGTCTGCCCTGGCTGCTTTCACTATTGCGTTTGAATATGCCCTCGATATCTTGCCAGCATTGCTCCTGGATGCCTTGTATATATCCGGTATCTCGTATATGATCCCGTGCTTGGGTGGAGTTCCCCTGCCTTTCCTGAACCTGAAGAACGCCTTCTCAGCACCGATTATCTGTACTGTGCTCGATGAGCTGAGCGCCAGATTCCTGATACCTCCGAACGACTTGAGTAGCCTCGCTGCCACCTTGTATCCCACGATCTTCTTCAGGTTCGGGGCGCTCCTCTCCACGTATTCATCCAGAGTCTTCTCCAGCTCCTTGACAAACCCCCTTATCTCCGCCAGCATCTTCGCGATATGCTCTGAAAAGTCACCTTTCGCAGACGTTGCATAATTCATGAATATGGATGTCTCATCCACCTTCTGTTCCAGGAAATTCTCGAATTTTTCCATCTCATCGAGGGTTGAGATGATCTTCTCTATCAGTTGGTCCTCCGTCAGTCTTGATGAGAGCAATTTCCTGTTCAGCATCTCAAGGCTCTCCCTCAGGATTCCGTAATCCACCCCTTTTTTCTTAAAGGAAGGTGAAAGCAATACCGTTTCACCGTTGAACGTTCCCCTCCCGTTCTGCAGGATGTCGAGATAGATTGACGTGAATTCCTCCTTAGTCAGCGGGAATTCTTTGTCATCGCCCTTTATTCTGTCAACGGAAACTAGGTAGAGCATCATCCGTTGAGGAACGTTACGGATAAAAACTTTCTTGGCCTTAATATTAAATAACAGTTGAAAATGATGGTGGGTGCAAAACACAGACTTCAATGCGCTTTTCAAGGAGTTTGAGGGCGAATTAAAATCTGGAAAAGCGGACGTTGCATCATTGACGGTGAAATTCTTGAACAGAAGGGTGAAGCATTACAACTGGGTGGGGATCTATATGGTGCACGGCGACAACCTGGAACTGCTTACCTATTCCGGGCCCAAGGAGACGGAGCATACGAAAATAAAGGTAGGGGATGGTATATGCGGTCTTGCCGCAAAGAAGGAGCTTACTGTTGTTGTGCCTGATGTCTCAAAGGACTCAAGGTACATTGCCTGCTTCCCGGAAACTAAATCAGAGATAGTTGCGCCCATATTCAGGGACGGGAAGGTGATTGGGGAAGTAGACATAGACAGCGATTTTGTTGATCCTTTCACGAACCAGGACAGGCACTTCCTGGACAAGATAACAAATTTAATAGGGAGAAGGCTATAACTTAAAAGGAGATTTGTGACAGTTTCAAGTATTATAAGGTACTCTACAGGTGGTTTAATGTCAGGCAGGAGATTTACAAAATATGAAAAGGCCAGGATAGTTGGTGCGAGGGCCCTCCAGATCTCTATGGGCGCACCGATCATAATTGAAATACCGAAGGACATAACTGACCCCCTCAGGATAGCGCTTATCGAATTTGAAAACGATGCGATCCCAATGACGGTCAAGAAGAGATCTAGGGCGAAGTAGGTTATACATGAAGAACTGGAGTGGCCACATAATTTTCCCCCAGAACTTCGAATGGAAGCAGATGGAAAAGAGTTTCAGGGGTATGATGGAGCTTTTCTTCAAGGAAACAAACGAGATGGAGGACGAGCCAGATCACAAGGATGTGATCATCATGCTCAACATGCAGGACATAAAGAACAACAGGAAACCTGAAGGCTACACCAGGGAAGGGAAGCTGCGGATGATATTCCCTCTTGGCAAGAAGGAGATAACGATTCTTGCTCCGCTCCCGGAAACTTACGTGAGGGACGTTTCGGAGGACATCAGCAAGTACCTCATTTCGAAGAAGATAAGGCATGTACTTGAATTCGACCAGATGAAGTACACCGCCTATAGGAAGAAGAGAAAATAGGCCAACATATTTCTCGTTTATCCCAGGAATTCAACTATCCTTCTCGCACCCTCTTCCAGTTCCTTATCCGAAAGAGCGAACGACATCCTTATCCTGTCCTTTCCTGATGGACCGAAGCCCGATCCTGGGGTCACCAGCACTTTCTCTTTCTCAAGGAGCCTGCTGGAGAATTCCTCACCGTTCATTCCATTCTTCAACCTTGGGAAGGCGTAGAATGTGCCCGCGGGTTTCCTGAATTCTATCCTGTCGCTCTTGGAAAGTATGTCGTACAGCCTGTCCCTCCTCTTCTGGAATGTCTTCCTCATGCTTTCAGGGAACGAGGTATCTTCCATGGCCCTCAGAGCTGCATACTGTGAGATGGATGGTGCGCACGTCAAAGTCTGCTGCTGGTATGCGTCTATGTAAGTGGTGAACTCTGGTGGAGGGATGAGATAGCCGATCCTCCAGCCCGTCATCGCATGGCTCTTAGAGAAGCCGTTGATGACGAACGTCCTTTCCTCCATGCCGGGGTAAGAAAGGGGGGAAATGTGCCTTCCCTCGTATATGATTTTCTCGTATATCTCGTCAGTTGCCACGTATATCTTCCTGTCTGAAGCTATTTCCGTTATTCCCTTCATGTCAGCATCGGATGCAACCCATCCGTGCGGATTGGAGGGGGAGTTTATCAGTATCATCTTCGTCCTGCTGTCAATCATCTCGTTCATTGCATCTATGTCCGGGCTACCGTCCTCCTTGGAAGTGAAATACCTTGGTATGCCGCCTGCTATCTTCACTATCTCAGGATAGGAGACAAAACTGGGGTCCTGCATCAGCACATTATCGCCGTTCTCTATCACTGCCTGCACTGCCATGTTAATTGCGAATTTCGCAGGCGTGACTATGACGTTCGCTGCCTTCACTTCCTTCCCTGTCATCGCGCTGTATTTCGATGCAACCTTCTCCCTTAGCTCCTTAATGCCGAGTGAGGAGGTGTAGTGTGTCTTCCCATCCCTTGCCTTCTTCATAGCGAAATCTATGACATCCTCTGGAGTAGTTGCGTCAGGTTCACCGACACCGAAGGAAATGGCGTTCTCCCCCCTCTCCTTGATTTCTGCAAACTTGTTGTTAAGCGAAACAGTAGGGGAAGGGAGGATCGACCTGAATCTCGACGAGACCATCTTTGCAGATATCGATTCTCAATATTTATCTTGCTACATCCTTCCCTGCATACAATGGAAAGGAGCTTCGGCACCCGTTTCAGCTTCCTTTATTTCCTGACCTTTGCATGCTTTCCCCCGCCTTGCCGACGTGCAATCTAGACCGAAACAGCGCAACCATTCAGCAAATCAGAAAAGATAATTAGTTGAGTTTGTCTATTCGTTGCGTGTCCATTAGGATCCAGTCCCTCAGCAAGTTTTACGGTGAGAAGGAGGTTCTTTCCGATTTCTCCATAGAGATCGGGAGCGGTGAGATTTACGGCATACTTGGACCAAACGGATCGGGAAAGACTACGCTCCTGAAGATCATGGCAGGCATCTCCCCTTTCGACAGGGGGACAGTCATTGTTGAGGGCATAGACGCAAGGACTGACCAGATAGCAGTGAGGAAGATCGTCGGCTACGTCCCAGAAACGCCTTATCTTTACGAGAGCCTCACACCGTTTGAATACTTCAGCTTCATAGGTTCCATAAGGGGGATACCAAAGGAGGTGGCGGAACGCAGGGCTAACGACCTGACAAAGGCTTTTGGCATGGAGGAATACAACGACCAGTTCATAGGCAGCCTGTCATTCGGAACGAAGCAGAAGGTGTCCATCATAGCATCCCTGATCCATGCGCCGAAGATACTGATACTGGACGAAAGCATCAACGGCCTTGATCCTCAATCAGCAAAGATATTCAGGGACCTGCTCAGGAGCCTTGCGCAGGACGGGATGACTGTCGTTTTCTCGACGCACATACTTGAGATAGCTGCGAACGTGTGCGATGAAATTGCAATCATGAAGACGGGCAAAATAGTTGCACAGGGGAAGACGACTGAACTGCTCAAGGAAAGGAACCTTGAGGACCTGTTCATAGAATTGACAGCAACTGAGGACATAAGCTCAATTGTAAGCGCACTGAGGGGAACTTTGAGATAGCTACCCTATATGGGAATGCGACAAAAATATTAGTTGGTGAACTTCATGCAACTTTCATGTTATCCTACAGTAAGATATCCATTCCACTTTTAAAACCGTTCAAGACGAGCTTCGGTACCCAGCTTACAAGGGATGCGATCATCCTCCTCTACCAGGGAAAGGGGGAGAAGGCCTTTGCAGAGGTTGTAACCGACGAAGCGCCACTATACGGTTACGAGGACAACTTCACGGCAATCCACGTCATAAACAATCACCTGAAGGAAATGTTCTCGCCTGATCTGGAGCCTGAGAAATTCAACGAGAAGGCCAAGGCGATAAGGGGGCACAACATGGCAAAGGGGGGGATGGAGATGCTGCTATGGGACATAAATGCAAAGAGGGAGGGAAAGCCACTTCACAAGTTCCTTGGGAAGAGCAAGGGGAAGGCGGAAGTAGGCATATCGATAGGCATGTCAACTATAGACGATGAGCTGAGGACCATAGGTGAGGCGGTGAAGAGGGGGTACAGGAGGATAAAGGTGAAGATAGAGAGGGGGTACAACGTCCAGCTCATAAAGGCAATAAGGGAAAGATACGGTGACATACCGCTCAGCGTTGACGCAAACCAGGGGTTCACGAGGGATGATTTCAAGATTCTCAAGAAGCTGGATGAGTTCAACCTGAAGTACATAGAGCAGCCCCTTCCGCTTGAGGACATAAACGGCCATGCGCTCCTGAGGAAGGAACTGAAAACTCCAATTTGCCTGGACGAGAGCATAGAGTCTGTGGAATCTGCAGTAAATGCGATGGAGAGGGGGGCAGTGGACATAATCAACATCAAGCCAGGCAGGATAGGAGGATTGCTTAACTCACTGGAAGTGATGGAAAGGGCAAGGGAGAATGGGATAGGGATATGGATAGGCGGAATGCTTGAGACTGGAATTGGAAGGTCATTCAACATATCGCTCGCATCCAATGTACTAGTGAACATGCCTGGGGACACTTCTCCAAACGACAAGTACTTCAGGAAGGACATAACGAACGAGAAATTTGAAATGAAGGATGGGATAATAACACCATACAGTGGAAAGGGCATAGGGGTATCGCTTGATTATGAATTCTTCAACAGCGTTCAGGTAGAGGGGGGAAGGCTACTTGATTGACCTGGCTGAAGTGGACAAGATATACCCTCTCATGGTGGAATACAGGAGGCACATACATGAGAACCCTGAACTGGGTATGGATACGGTGGAGACAAAGAATTACGTGAAGAAGCTCGCCACCGATCTAGGTTTCAGCATAAAGGAGGTGGGCAACGGCCTGATAGTGGATTACGGCACGAACCCAAGGATAGCGCTGAGGGCAGACATGGACTCGCTGCCAATAGTGGAGGAGACCGGCCTCAAGTTCTCGTCAAAGGTGAGCGGAAGGATGCATGCCTGCGGACACGACCTCCACACCGCCGTGCTCATGGGTGTGATGCTATACTCCAAGCGCACGAACCTTAAACCGTTAAGATTCATCTACCAGCCCGGGGAGGAGATAGGGCAGGGGGCAGCAATGATGATAGATGGCGGCGCACTGGAAGGGATAGCGAATACGTTCGGTCTTCATGTATGGCCATCACTGAACGTCGGCGAATACTCGATATGCAGGGGGAAGGCGATGGCTGCAGTTGACAGTTTCGAGATAAGGGTGAAAGGGTCTGGGGGTCATGGCGCTTATCCGCATCTTGCATACGATTCAGTTCTGGAATCAGCAAGGATAATCCAGTACCTCCTCACCGTTCCCGCAAGGAAGATAGACCCGCTTAACTCAGCAGTCCTGAGTATAGGATATGTGAACGGCGGGAAGGCAAAGAACATAATTCCAGCAGAGGTGAATATAGGCGGAACAGTGAGAACTTACACACGTGAAGATTCTGAAACAATTGAACGAGAAGTGACGAAATTCAGGGGTGAACACGTGGAAGTCAATTACGTGCGGGAGCTTCCTCCTCTCATAAATGACGAGAAACTGGCAGGGAAGATAGACTCAATAGCTTCAAAATACCTGAAGCCTGTTACTGCAAGGCCTACGATGGGGGGTGAAGACTTTGCATTCTACTGCTCGAGGGTACCCAGCGCCTTCGCCTTCCTTGGCACAGGAAAGATAAAGGGAATAGAGGTTTCGAAGCACTCAAGCGTGTTTGATGTGAACGAGGATGCACTGAAATACGGACTCCTGTTGCATCTATCTGCAGTAGAGGCCCTTTCTTCCTGACCAAAATAAGTTTTATTATCGATAGCGCTATCATGCTGTGTGGTTGATCCCGCGACGAGTTATTTTTCATGCAGCGATAAGGAGAGGGCGATTTTCGAGGCTGGAGTCAAGCTGGGTTCCATTTACCACCAGTACACAGGCATACCGATAAACGACAGCAACGTCGAATTCCTGGAAAGGGCAATAGAGAAGGCAGTTTCGGCACAGCCCTTCGTCACAAAGGTGAATGTGAACATCGACAGGAGGAAGGTTGGCAGGTCGAGACCTGCATACAAGTACAAGACACTCCTCGGTGACATGATGGACGTGAAGATCAACATAAAGTATGGAAAGGCGCTGGTAGAGGGAAGGATGGCATGGGTGTCTTCAATGAAATACCCGCTAATGAGGTTCAAGGTGCTTAAGGAATGAAGGTTAAGATATCGCTGGCAGGAATGCCGGGAGTAGGCAAGACACAGACCCTCCTGAAGACGATTGACATTCTGGAGAAGGAGGGGAACGTTGTCGGTGGAATACTGACGGAGAAGGTAATGGATGGGAAGGAGGCGGTAGGCCTCAAGGTGCTCGACTGGCACAGCAAGACATCAATAATTTTTGCGCACAAGAGCATCAACTCAAGGATAAGGATAGGGAAGTTTGGCGTTGACCTGAAGGCGTTCGACCAGGTAGCGGTACCTGCAATAGAATGGGCGAGGGAGAATGCTGACGTGATAGTCATAGACGAGGTTGGCAAGATAGAGCAGGAGAGCAAGGCGTATACGGAAATAGTGAAGGAAGTGCTGGAAATGGACAAGATGATGATACTCACGCTACACAAGAAAGGCAGGAACCCGCTGCTCCAGGAAGTGAAGAAGAGGGATGACGTGAGGAGCCTAGAGGTGACGCAGATCAACAGGACGCTCCTCCCTTACAAGATAGCGCAGCTCCTCAAGGGAGAGGAATCTTGATTGTCCGGGAAGGAGCAGTAGAGATAGAGACAATTTCATCATTTGAGAAGGGACCGGGGAGTATTTCACCGGGTTTTTACAACAGGTCAATGGAAGCATCCAGGGATTTCTCCGTAGCACTTCTAAAAACAATGAAACCGGGCATAGCACTTGATTCAATGGCAGGAACAGGCATAAGGGGGTTGAGGATAGCAAAAGAATCGGGATGGAAAGTGGTGCTGAACGACAGGGACCCCAGAAACACGGAGATACAGAAGAGGAATTCAAAGTTGAATGCAGTTGACGTTGAGATTATGGGTGATGACTATTTCTGTGCAGTATCGTCTAGAAAATGGGATTATATCGATGTGGATCCCTTCGGAACCCCTTCAGGGTTGCTTGAAGCTGCAATAATGAACCTGAAGAACAACGGCATCATAGGCATTACGATGACAGATACCGCTAACCTCGAGGGGAAGTCGCTGGATAAAGGCATGAGGATCTACGGTTCGAGGTCCATTCACGGCATCTACTCAAGGGAGATATCAACCAGGATATTCGTGAAGTACGTGATGGAAAGGGGGGCTTCCCTGGGCAGGGCAGGAAAGTCTCTTCTTGCGATAAGGGAAGGGCACTTCATTAGGGTGTTCGTGAGATTCAGGAAGGGGAACAAAGTTGCAGATGAGTCGCTGAATGAGATAAGGAATGTGGATGTTGAAGGGGAGACCGCCGGCCCCCTTTACGTGGGCAAGCTGTATGACACCGAACTCATCACAAAGATGGAAGATTTCCCATTCTCCGAGAATTCGAGGAGACTTTTCGCAAACTTCAGGAACGAGGACCTCATGTTCCTTTTCTTCACAAATTCAAGCGACAAGAGGGAAATAAGGAAGTCAGCTATAATAGAAAAACTGAAGGATAAGGGTTATAAAGCCGGTGGCACGAATTTCAACGATAAAGGCATCAAGTCAGACTGTGGTATAGACGAGTATACAAAAATCTTGAAATCTCTATAAAAAAGCTATATTTAAAAGAACTTATTTAATGGTTGGTTCTTCGGTTCTAGGCATGAAAGGATATCTCGCCCTGATGAGACCTGTTAATGCTGTGATGGCGTCATTTGGTACCGTTATAGGGGGCGTAATTGCAGTCGAGAGCTTCAGAGGACTACTGTACCCCCGTCTCTACCTCGCAATGGCCGTGGTTTTCCTAATACTTCTGGGCGGGAACATACTGAACGATTATTTTGATGCTGACATAGACAAGATAAACCACCCGAACAGGCCCATACCGTCGGGGCAGGTGTCGAGGAATTCTGCAAAATACCTGGCTATAGCACTTTTCATAGCAGGACTGGTCCTTTCCATATTCACGCTCAACATTCTCCAGTTCATCGTAGCTGCACTCGCTATCTTCCTCCTTGCAACGTATGAGTGGAAGACGAAGGCCTGGGGGCTTGCTGGTAATATAATCATCTCTTCACTTGTTGGGCTTGTGTTTGTCTACGGGAGCATGTCGATAAAGCTGACTTACGTTGTTATAATCCTCTCCCTCATGGCATTCCTTGCAAATCTTGCGAGGGAGATTGTGAAGGACGTCGAAGACGTTTCTGGTGACATAAACAGGACGACACTCCCGAAGAAGATAGGGAAGGGGCTGAGCCTGGTGACAGCAGCCATCTTCATAATCATTGCAGTTTCGCTCACGCCTATACCTTATGTGTTCTTCAAATGGAATGGGTTTTATGCATTCACCGTAGCACTTTCCGATCTCACATTCCTCATATCGGTTGCATACTTCTTCAGCGACCAGACAAAGGGGCAAAATCTGATAAAGGTTGGCATGATGCTGGGCCTCGTGGCCTTCCTGGTAGGTAGTATTATATGATCCTCGAGAACATAAAATATGGCAGGATAAGGCATCTTACTCTCCTGGACCCGGAGAAGAATGGGCCTGATAACGTGAAGGGCGTTATAGAATTCATAAACGATTCGGGAAGCGATGGAATAATGGTCGGAGGGTCAACAAACACAGACCAGAAGTCTGTAGATGAACTGGTTGTTGCGATCAAGAGGTTAACCAAAAAGCCAGTCATACTCTTCCCTTCAAGCCCAGAGGCACTCTCACCGCATGCTGACGGCATATTCTACCTCAGCCTCCTGAATTCATTATCACTGAAGTACGTGGTTGGTTACCAGGTGCAGTCGGCAAGGCTGCTCAAGCAGACGAAGATGGAAGTCATTTCAGTTGCTTATCTCGTCTTCGAGCCGGGAATGACTGTTGGGAAGGTCGGGAGTGCGAAGCTGATAGGAAGGGAGGATGTTTCGACTGCACTCGATTATGCTACAGCAGCTGAGCTCATGGGCTTCCAGGCAATATACCTTGAGGCTGGCTCAGGCGCACCGGTGAGCATAGATCCGGGAGTCGTGAAAGCAGTGTGCAAAGACATGACAATACCTGTGATAGTAGGCGGAGGGATAAGGGACTCTGCCACTGCAAGAAAGATGCTTGATTCCGGCGCGGCAGCAGTTGTCACTGGAACGGTGGCTGAAAGCGATCCAGCAGTGCTGGGAAAGATTGTAAGCGCTATAAAGAGCTAGGATTCTGATTCTATCTTCTGCAGGTTGATCTTCGCCTTGTTGTTTGATGGGTCAAGGGAAAGGGCCTTCTCAAAGTCTGCAACTGCAGTTGCATTGTCCCCCTTGGACATGTATGCGAGCCCCCTGTTGACGTAGTAATCTGCATTCTGTGGATTGAGCCTTATGGACTGGTCGTAGTTCTTTATAGCGTCGTCATACTCCTTTAGGTAGAAGTAGGCATTCCCCAGGTTCACGAAACCGTCAAGGTACAGCTCGTCCATCGCAACGCACTTCTTGAGGTTCTCGACAGCCTTCCTGTAGTCCCCCCTCTCAAGGTAAACGCTACCTACGTTGAAATAGAGTTCCTGGTCCTCCTTCCCCTCCTTTATCAACTCGTCAAATATCTCAAGAGCCTTGTCATATTTTCCTGAATGGAAGAACGTCACTGCCAGGTTGAATCTTGTTTCGTAATCACCCTTGTCCAGCTCAAGTGCCTTCTGGAAGTTGTCTATCGCCTCCTTGTACTTCTTTAGGGACAGGTATCTTGACCCCCTCTCGAAGTAGATCTCGGCACTTACTGCCCTCTCGACCTTCTCGTTCTCTTCCTTGTTTTCCTTCGTCACTCTAAAGTCCATTGCAACTTGGAAATAAAGGAGGAAATAAAATATTTGTCAAAAATTTCAGGACATTTCGCCTAGTACCTGCTTCACCTTTGTCGAGAATTCGCTTATGTCCTCCTCGTCCACAATGAGTGGCGGCCTCAGCCTTATCGTCCTCTCAGACGCCTTCAGGACCACAACGCCTTTGGAATAAAGCCTGTCGTAGAATTCGTCCCTCTTCTTGTCGCTCTTGAAATCGAATGCATCCATCAACCCCCTTCCCCTCGGGTTGAGAAGAACGTTCGGGAACTTCTGGTTCATCTCCTCCAGGAATTCAACTATTATCTTCCCCATGTTCTCTGCGTTCTTCAGCAGGTTGTATTTCTTGATTATCTCAATTATCTTCGTCGACCTTACCATGTCAGCCAGGTTTCCTCCCCACGTGGAATTGATCCTGCTGGAAACCTTGAACACGTTGTCTTCCACCTCATCGACCTTCTTACCTGCCATTATGCCGCATATCTGTGATTTCTTCCCGAATGCTAGCACATCCGGCTCTATGCCGAAGTGCTGGTGGGCCCACCACTTGCCAGTTATGCCCATGCCTGACTGCACCTCATCAACGATGAATAGCGCATCGTTCTCGTGCACAACTTCCATCGCCCTCTGGAAGTATTCCCTCCTGAAGTGGTTGTCCCCTCCCTCTCCCTGTATCGGCTCCATGATGAATCCAGCTATGTCGTTCTTGTACTTCTTGAAAGCAGCGTTCATCTCCTCTATGCTCTTCTCCTCGAGCTCCTCAACGTCCTCAATTGATTTCTTGGTGATTGGGAAGGTGATCTTCGGGTTCGTAATCCTTGGCCAGTCGAATTTCGGGAAATACATTGTCTTCCTGGGGTCAAATGTGTTTGTGAGGCTGAGGGTGTATCCGCTCCTTCCGTGGAAAGCCTCCTTGAGGTGCATGATCTTTGTCCCCTTCTCCCCCTTCACCCCTTCCTTGATGTTCTTCCTTACCTTCCAGTCGAATGCCGTCTTGAGTGCATTCTCGACTGCAAGCGCACCGCCGTCTATGAAGAAGTAATGCTTCATGTACTCAGGGCCCGTCTCCCTTGCAAACGTGTCAACAAACCTAGCCATCTCAGGTGTGTAGATGTCGGAATTTGTGACCTTCGTGATCGCAGCCCATTTCAAATCCTCCAAGAAATCCTTTTCGAACATGTCAGGATGGTTCATGCCAACTGCATTAGATGCGAAAAAACCGAAGAAGTCAAGGAATTCCTTCTTCGTGTCCAGGTCGTACATCCTCATCCCCTTGCTCCTCTTGAGATCAAGGATGAGGGGCATCCCGTCGGCGAGCATGTGAGATGATATCATCTTTTTAATTTCATCCGCGTCCAATAACTCTTGATTAAACATACAACAAAATCACAAGAGTAGATATATATTTTTCTCAGTTATAAAATTATTGCATTATAAAAATAAAACAAATCATTTATTAATAATTTCGCACTTCCCTTCCTCTATACTTTCTTTGAAGATTCGTGACATATTACCTATCATCATCGCCAGGAATTCACCCGCATCAACCTCCCCCCCTATTTCCTTCTCCAGAGAAGTCATCACGCCTGGGTCCATGTCACACGGGCTTATGCTGTAGAATTTCGATAGGTCCGTGTTGATGTTCACTGCTATACCGTGCAGCGTGGAGAAACCCTTCACCGCAAATCCTATGGAGCATATCTTCCTGTCTCCGACCCACACGCCCGTTTCCTTGTACAGCCTTCCTTCCCCCTTTACGCCGTAATAAGCGAGAGTATCTATCAACGCAGCCTGGACCTGCTCGATCAGTTCCCTCACATTGATTCCCCTTTCCTTCAGGTTGAATATGAAATATAGGACGACCTGCCCCTTCCCGTGATACGTGAGGTTGCCCCCCCTTTCCACCCTCAGTATGGGAACGGAGTACGTTCCACCAACTTCAGGATTGTAATGGATGCCACCCGTATAGGTGTCGTCATGCTCCGTTGCAATTATTGTATCGCCTATCTTCCCCTCATTCCTGAGGGCGTTCATACCCCTCTGCATCTCGAGGCATTTCCCATAATCCATCGGGATGCATTTGAGAAGCCTGATCATCGTGACCATAATGGATAGAAAGATAAATCGTTACTCATGCCAGTTCCCATGGGCAACAAGTTGCAAGTTAAGTGTTAATTACCATTTCACTTCCTCTTCCCCAGTACCTTGACAATCTGCTCCAGCGCCTCCTTCAGAGTGGATCTTGTGCATGATATGTTTATCCTTTCAAACCCGCTTCCCCCTGTCCTGAATATCTCCCCATCAACGAGCCCCACCATAGCCTCCTTCAGGAGCAGTTCCTTCAGCTTCCTTGCATCCTTCTCTAAAAAATCTGCGATATTCATCCATTGCAAAATACAATCATGATTTCAGATGACTGCAGTTATAGAGACTTCCTTTCTTCTCCGATAATATTTTCAATTCTCTTGGCATAAAAGCTCCCAAGTCTAGCAGCATAACTTCCAAGAGTCTCAGCATCTACCAGATTCATTAAATTGGACAGTGTTTCTTCATCTACTCTTATTCTGAAATAGACCAGATCGAGTACGATCTTTTCCGGTACTGCCACTGGTACGAAGATTCCGGAATATTTCAGGAACTCGAATCCAAAGAACGCGGAAGGTGCAATTCGCCTGATAAGCACTTTGATTCCGGCAACAGTCCTAATTCCAGGATTGGCCTTTGACTTTGTAAATATAGTAGGAATGGATTGCTGTGTCCAGATTTTTCGGATTGTCATTGCATACTCTGCCCCATAGTAAAATGGCCTGAATGCAAATCCCGATACTGCTTCATTTCTTGAAAAGGTATACACCCCCTTACTAAGCCTTTCCAGCTTCCGGGCTTTCACAAGATTGTGGAGCAACAATCTTGAATATCCTTCACTTGCCCCCAGTCTGGAGAGATACCTTTTTGCGTCTCCCGTTGTAAATAATTGCAATTTTGAAAAATATTCTAGGAATTTGTTTTCATACTTCATTAAGCCATCTCCTCAAATATCCTATGATTTCCCTGTAGCTTAGAGTATTATTTCCAGCTTATATGAGGGAGCTAAGCATTTTTTCATCTGCTGGACCCCTTACTGTTTCGAGAAAAGAAGACAATTTCTCAGAAACAGTATAGTCTCTCCTGTCAATGTGATTTGTGAGAACGAATATGTCGTATAGGTCCCTAATGAGCCTCCTTCCTTCGTACGCCTCTATTTTCCTGACAAGAAGTTCGGTAGGGCTGAGAACAGAGATAGTCAAGGAGGACCCATCCAGCCTCATATATTGCCTAATGATGCTTTCAGCGTAACCATCCTTCGATTCGAGCAACAGTTCTGTTACCCCATCACTTATCTTCATATTTGTGGGAATTTCCTTGTCCCTCCATGTAATCCGCATCCCGTACCTTGGAAGAGAGCGGATAAGCTTCTCAGTCGACTCTCGTTTCATGTAGATATCAATGTATTCAGAAAACCTGTTTCCGCCATAACAGCGCCATATTGCAGTTCCCCCGTGCAATTCTGCCCTAGGATCAATTCTTTCATAGATTATATCCACCAAGTAATCCTGGAGCTGTGCTATCTTTAATCTATCACCACCGAGGAAGTTTCCAATAGGTTCCATTTAGGATAAGTAATAATTATATGATATTATAACTCTCGCTTATTCTATTGTCGTCCGCCTATCCACGAAGTAAAGAATTTTCCCAGTTCTCAAACTATTGTCAACGGAATGACCCCCAGCTAACGCAGGGGGCTCCACGCTTCAGTGATCGTAATTGTTATTTGCGGACCTTCGAAAACAGCAAGCCGTCCTTTCCATCCCGCGACCAACCGAGTGATATGAGTTAGTAAACGTATTTCCCATTTTCTGTCTTTGCTGGGGAGACAGAAATAATCGGCGAATCCTCGCTGTACTGCAAAATCAAAAGGTTTTATATTGAAAACATCTTAGGGTTTTACTTCGCAGTGATGATATGGCTGAGCAGAAAGAGAAGAATGAGAACATAAAATATATTGTAAGGCTGGCAAACACAAACCTAGATGGTACTAGGAGTGTTGTGTACGCTCTTTCAAATATAAAGGGAATCGGTTACAGGACGGCAGAGATACTGCTGAAAAAGATGAACATACCGAGGAACGTGAAACTCGGCGAGCTGGATGACAGCAAGATAGAGGAGATAAAGGAAGCGATAGAGAGAAGGTACAACGAATTCTATCCGACCTGGACACTCAACCACCAGAAGGACATCCAGACGGGAGAGAACCTCATGAAGGTTGGACCAGACCTCGGCGTTGCACTTCAAGATGACATCAACAGGATGAAGAGGACAAGGAGCTACAAGGGAATGAGGCACGAGAAGGGAAAGAAGGTCAGGGGACAGAGGACAAGATCAAACGGGAGGAAGGGACTTGCAGTTGGAGTGGTGAAGAGGAGAGAAGGACCTGCTGAGGCAGGAGCAGCGGCACCTGCAGCACCTGCACCCGCGCCAGCTGAAACGAAGAAGTGATGATTTATGGGAGATCCAAAGAAGATTAGGAAGAAGTACGAAACGCCCAGGCACCCGTTCGAGGGGGAGCGCATCAAGGCGGAGAGCCCAGATGGTCGGTGCATACGGACTGAAGAACAAGAGGGAACTGTGGAAAGCGGAATCTGAGCTCAGGAAGTACAGGACGAATGCTAGGGACATACAGGCCAGCCTGAGGCTGGGGGATGCGCGGGCAATGGAGCAGGTAAGGAGCATGGTAGGCAGACTATCAAGGTACGGCATTCTGAGCGAGAAGGCGACAGCAGACGATATTTTGGCGCTGAACGTTCAATCATTCCTTGAGAGGAGACTCCAGACGTTCGTAATGAGGAAGGGGCTTGCAAGAACGCCCGGCATGGCAAGGCAGATGATAGTCCATGGCCACATATCAGTGGCCGACAGGAAGATCACCATCCCAGGATACAAGGTACTGAAGGTTGAGGAAGACTCCGTGAGCTACGCACCGAATTCACCTTTCACGAACGAGCTTCACCCGATGAGGATTGTTGGAGAGAAGAAGGAAGGGGACAAGGGACAGCAGGCCGCAGAGAAGAAGGAGGATGCATAAATGGGTAAATTGGGAGTAGTCAACATATACGCTTCACAGAATAATACTGTCATAACTGTCACGGACGTCACGGGCGCAGAGACGCTTGCAAAGGCATCCGGTGGAATGGTCGTGAAGGCTGACAGGGACGAGAGCTCCCCATACGCTGCCATGAAGGAGATAGACCTCATAGTGGAAAAGCTAAGGGAGAAGGAGATAACGGATGTTGTGATCAAGATCAGGGCTCCGGGCGGGGCTAAGAGCCACAATCCGGGACCGGGTGCCCAGGCTGCAGTCAGGGCGCTTGCAAGGGCAGGGATAAAGATATCGAGGATAGAAGACTCGACCCCCACTCCCCACGATGGAACGAAGAAGAAAGGGGGGAAGAGGGGAAGAAGAGTATGAGCGAATCAATAAAGATAATAGAGGAAGGGGAATCGTTCATAAGATTCGAGGTAAGCGACGTCACACCCGCATATGCGAACATGCTCAGGAGAACGTTGATTAACGACATACCGAAGTTGGCGATTTCAAAGGTGAATTTCCATCATGGTGAGATAAGGCAGGGGGAGGACAAGGTGTACTCATCCCTCACTTCTCTTTTCGACGAGGTCATAGCTTCAAGGCTGGGCATGGTTCCTCTGCCCACGGACCTGAAGATGAACGAAAGAGACAGCTGCACCTGCGGTGGTGCGGGATGCTCTCTTTGCACAGTCAACTACAGCCTATTCGTCGTTGGACCGAAGAAGGTTATGAGCGGTGACCTGGTAGCCATAGGCGACTCGAAGATGGCACCTACTGACAAGGAAATACCTATAGTGGAATTGAACGAGAGGCAGGCAATCATGCTCGATGCGGAAGCCTACATGGGCAGGGCAAGGGAGCATGCAAGATTCCAGGCAACGAGCGGCGTTTCCTATAGATATGGAAGGGAGCTGAAGGTATCTGCCAGGGAGCCTGAACTGGACGACATCATAAAGCACTCACCGAAGAACGTCCTCAGGAAGAACGACAAGGAGGTCGTTTTCACAACAGATTACCCATCAAAATACGTCAGCAAGCTCTACAGGATGGACTCACTTGAAGAGAAGGAAGACGATAAAAGGTTTATATTCTATTTTGAAACTGACGGTAGCCTGAAACCAAGAGAGGTTCTTGATTATGCACTTTCCAGGATAAGGGAAAGGCTTTCGGGGATCGTCGAGAAGGTTCCGGGCGAGTAATAAAGAAGGGGAAGAACAATGGTGCTGGATTCGCTAGCGAAGAGCCTGCGTGACGCGCTGAAGAGGATTAACAAGAGTTCCCTCGTTGACGACAGGCTTGTGGAAGAGATTGTTAAGGAGATGCAGAGGGCGCTTCTGATGGCTGATGTGGACGTCTCCCTGACCCTGGAAATAACGAACAGGGTGGAGAAGAGGGCGAAGGAGGAACCGGTACCAAAGAATTCCAACCCGAGGAACCACCTTATCAAGATCATTTACGAGGAGCTACTCAGGATACTGGGGAAGCCGAGGGAGTTCCACGTGAAGCCTGCAACGATTATGCTTGTCGGGCTCTACGGACAGGGAAAGACAACGAGCGCAGGAAAGCTTGCAAAATTCTATATCAAGCATGGGTACAAGGTGGTGCTCATAGCTGCAGACACCCAGAGACTGGGCGCATACGAGCAGCTGGAGCAGGTTTCTTCATCCGTTGGAGCAAGCTTCTTCGGGATATACGGTGAAAAGGACAGCAGGAAAGTTGTGAGGGAGGGGATGGAAAAGTACAGGGACTGGGACGTGAAGATCATAGATACAAGCGGGAGGAACGCTATAGATTCTTCGCTTACGAAGGAGATATCAGACATCAACGCCCTCGTCAAGCCGGATGAAGTTGTCCTCATACTAGATGCGAGCATTGGCCAGGCTGCTGGGAAACAGGCAAAAGCTTTCAACGAGTCAGTTAACATCACAGGAGTTTTCATTTCAAAGCTGGACGGAACGGCGAAGGGTGGCGGAGCTTTAAGCGCAGTGGCATCTACTGGTGCACCAATACTTTTCATAGGTACCGGGGAGCACATGGAGGACATGGAGTACTTCAACCCTGCAAGATTCCTCTCGAGGCTTCTTGGAATGGGGGATTTCGAGACCCTTATGGCAGCTGCAAAAGAATTCCAGAAGGAGTTGGACGAGGATGCGATGGAGAAGATGGTACAGGGAAAGTTCACGCTCAAGGAGATGTACGACGTATGGGAGCAGATGAACAAGCCGGGCCTGTTCAAGAAGCTCTTCGACTCATTGCCAATGGCTTCAGGAGGAATGAAGAAGGACCTAGACGACAAGTTCTTCGACGAATCCGAGGGGAAGCTGAAGAAATACAAGGTCATCATGGATTCAATGACGTATCACGAGATGGAGAACCCTGATGAGATAAAGGGATCAAGGGTTGAGAGGATTGCGATGGGCTCAGGCTACAACACTTCTGACGTGAAGGAGCTGCTAAAGGACTACAAGAGGGTGAAGGACATGGTAAAGAACATAAAGGGCAACAGGAAGATACTGAGCATGATGAAGAAGCAGTTCAAGGGAGGAAATCTCCCGGAGGACTTGGGCAATCTCGGTCAGTGACTATATTCAGCAAACTTCCCATCAATGTGCATCTTCATTAGCGCCTGATACGTTTCTCCATTTTTCCTTGCCTGTTCTCCAACGGATTCATCGCACCTCACGATCTTCGCAGGGCTGCCGACAGCAAGGCAGTTCTTTCCTATGACCTTGCATGATGTCACTATTGCCCCAGCACCTATGACCGCTCCCTCCTCTATAACGGCACCAGAAAGGAGGATGCTACCCATGCCTATGAGCGCGTTGTCCATCACTGTGGCACCGTGAACTATTGCACCGTGACCAACGGATACGTTTTCGCCAAGCTCAGTCCTGTTCTCCCTGTCCACGTGGACCACCACGTTATCCTGTATGTTTGACCTTTTCCCTATGTGGATGGAATTCTGGTCACCCCTAAGGACTGCGCCGAAGAATATGCCGACGTTATCGTCGATCGTAACGTCCCCTATGATAGTGGCATTGTGGGCAATGAAAACGTTATTGCCTATTTTCATGTTTCTTCAGGCTTTGAGTATATTTATCCGTTTCTTTCCTTCCTCCTTACCACTTCACAGAGAAAGGAGATCATATCGCAGTAATAGGGTTCCGTTCCCTCTTACCCTTCACTATTATGTGCATGTCCTCGCCGCAGAACGGGCATCTGCCATCTTCAGTTATCTTGTAGCTTGTTATCTGGAAACCAAACCTCTTAACCAGTTCTTTACCGCAGTTAGGGCAGTAGGTGTTTTCCAAAGGATGGCCGGGAACATTGCCGATGTAGACGAACTTCAGGCCCTCCTCCTTTGCTATTGAGTGATGCGTTTCAAGTGTCTCTATGGGCGTTGCGGGAACATCCATCATCAGGTAGTCAGGATGAAATCGGGTAAAATGGAGTGGCACATCCTTCCCAAGATTCTCCCTAATCCAGACAGCAAGGTTTCGTGCGTCATCAGGATTGTCTCCAACGCCTTTCACTGGAACAACAAGGTCGGTGATTTCAGTGTATATGCCGGCCGCCTTCAGCCTCTTGAGCGTTTCGAAGACTGGTGCATAGCTCATAATCCCTATGTACTTCCTGCCGAATATGTCATTCCCGTTCCCCTTGAAATCTATGCTTATTGCATCCAAAAATTCCCTGAGGTAAGATATGGACTCGGATGATTCATATCCGTTGCTCACGAATGTGCTGAAAAGTCCACGCTTCTTGGCAAGTATGCCTATGTCGTGAGCATATTCAGCAAATATTGAAGGTTCATTATAGGTGTAGGAAATGCCGTCTGATCCGCTTTGTATGGCCATGCTTACGACATCCTCCGGTTCGAAATAGTCTCCCGTGATCTCCCTCCTCTGTGATATGTCGTAGTTCTGGCAGTACTTGCATGCCCATGAACAGCCGCTGGTAGCCAGTGAAAGCACCCTTCCTCCAGGCAGGTAGTGGTAAAGCGGCTTCTTCTCTATGGGGTCAACTGCAACTGCTGCTGCCCTGCCGTATGACAGTAGGAAGAGATGACCTCCTATGTTCTTCCTGATGCCACAGAATCCTGTCTGCCCTTCTCCCAAAAGGCAATACCTGCTGCAGGCCGTGCACCTGACTCTACCCCTCTCCGTAGAGTAAAGGAAAGCTTCCTTCATTGTGATTGCATGAATAATGAGGACTTAGCACTTTCCTCATTCTGAAAACTGTAAAGTTGCACCATGTGACTCTGTTATTGAAAGGGGAACGTCACAGTGGCCAGAAAACCTTCAGCAGTTCTATTACAACACCAAAAATCACTGCTATGTATAAGACCAGTCTCGGGTCGAAAATCAGACCCCTGTCTTCCTCTTCGTCAAAGTACCGTATAAGACCAGCAGCTGACTGGAATCCAGAACCTTTCCTATCGTCTGGCAACGATTCGTGATGGCAACAGGTCGTTTAAATCTTTCTTTTGATCGTATAATTTTAATTCATCAGCGAAACGATGGAAAAGATAAAATTCTAAGAGTTTTTATTTAGGTACCCTAAAAGGCGAGGTAGGGCCCAAAAATGAAATACGACGATATAGCTTTTCTTACGTTTGTAGGACGCTTCAAGTTTGAGCCGGGAGAAAAAATCCACCTAATTATAGGAGACCAGAAGTTCGCGTGGGGAGATGAGTATCCGGAAGGGGTACCCAGTTCAGTAATAACGAATCATAGAATTCTGGCAATAGCATACTGGTTTGGTTTTGTGAATAAAGTTAAAGTAGACGGTGAAACACGATTAGAAGAAATTCTTTTTCTTGAAGGGGAAAAACGGGAGAACTCCTATTATCTATATGTAAATGGCAAATTAATAGAAGGGTATTCCGAAAATCATCCTACAGCTGCAGGTATAACTGCTTATGAATTAGAGCAACTCATTATTGCGCGGAGAAAAGAGTTGGGCCTGCCACCCATAACAATCAAGAAGTCATTTAGACAAACAGATTCCAATAAATCCAGCGAAGAGTCACAGGTGAGAGTCAAAGAAATCGTAAAAGAGATTGTAAAAATCCCTTGCAAATACTGTGGAAATCTTAATGAAATAACAACTTCTAAATGCCAAACTTGTGGTGCACCTATTAATTGAAAAGGAATTACCACAAGTGGAAAATATCATCCTTTGCATATAACAAGTGCTTTTCATCTTCAAACCTGGACTTACTTGATAGTGTATTTGAAGGTAGGTATGGCCCACGGAAAAGTGTTCTAAATCTGTGAGAAGCGGTATTATCCAAGCTCTTGAATTGAACCGGTTACCAACAAAAATATAAAGTACGAGCCCAAGATATTTCTACCCAAATGTTATATGAGTGGAAGGGGAAATAAATGATGCATGACCTAAATCTTATGGTGGCCGGCCCCCAAGGTAGCGGAATCAATTTCACGTCTGATAGTTTTGCGAAGCTTATGACAAGGGAGGGATATCAGGTATTCACTAATGCTGAACTCTTCTCAACGATAAAGGGTGAACACTCTTATTTCAGGGTAAGAGTGTGCAAGGATATGATTAGAAGTTATTCCGAGAGGATAGACATCCTCATCCCATTGGATTCTAAGAGCGTAATGCTTCACGCCAAGGAGCTTTCAAAGGACGGTTCAATAATCTATGAGGAAAATCTGGACGACGCAAGGCACGCGGCAATACCTTACAAGGACATCCTGCAGACTGTTGCAACAAGATTCGGGAAGGCACTGTCGGAGTTCAACGTGATGAAGAACACTATAGCCCTTGCAGGTGCAACGAAGATGATAGGCATAGACAAGGAGAAGCTCAAGAAGATCATTTCAGAGAATTTCGCATCAAGGCAGAAGATTGCTGAGATGAACAATGCAATAGTTGACGAGGTGTATGCTGAATTCAAGCCTTCAAAAACATTTGACCTGGAACCCGTCACTTACAAGAAGAGGATGCTGATAAATAGCACCCACGCAGTCGGAATGGGCAAGATGGTTGCTGGTTTGAAGTTCCAGTCTTACTATCCGATCACGCCTGCGAGCGACGAGTCAAACTACCTTGAGACGATAATGGACAAATATGATTTCGTGGTTGAACAGACTGAGGACGAGATAGCGGCCATAAACATGGCAATTGCAGCTGCCAACACGGGATTGAGGGCTGCGACAAGCACATCAGGACCAGGATTCTCGCTCATGGTTGAAGCGCTTTCGTATGCAGGGATGACTGAAACACCTGTGGTGATATTCTTCTACCAGAGGGCAGGACCGGCGACAGGAATGCCGACGAGGCACGAGCAGGGTGACCTGAAGTATGCACTCAGCGCAGGTCACGGTGAGTTCCCAAGGGTTTTGATAGCGCCGGGCGATCACAAGGAGGCGTTCTACGACACTGTTGAAGCATTCAACATTGCGGAGAAATATCAGCTACCGGTCATAGTGCTCCTGGACAAGGCTATGGCAATGAGCAACTATACTGTAGACCTATTTGATCTCAGCAAGACAAGGATTGACAGGGGGAAACTGATCTTGAAAGAGACAAAGGACTACCTGAGATACAGATTCACTGATGATGGCATATCACCAAGATCCGTACCGGGAGTCAAGGGTGGACTCGTAACGATAGCAGGCGATGAGCACGACGAGGATGGTCACATATTCACAGAGGATGCTGACAACAGGATAAAGATGATGGACAAGAGGATGAACAAGACCTCTTCTATCCTCAATGAAGTGCCTGCTGATATGAAAGTGAAATTCTATGGGAACCCGGAGAACAAGAAAGTAATAGTATCATGGGGTTCGGCGAAGGGACCGATCCTTGATGCAATGGAAGTAGTGAAGGACGTATCACTACTTCAGATAAGGATGATGGAGCCGTTCCCTGTGGAGGAAGTTATGAAATATCTGAATGGAAAGACTATAATAGACGTTGAACAGAATTACAGCGGGCAGCTTGCTGATCTGCTGAGGGAGAAGACTGGACTGGAAGCCATTTCAAGAATAGTGAAATTCAATGGGAGGCCGATCGCATTTGAGGAGATGGTTCAGGTGCTCGGCAAACAAAAGCTTGGAAAGAGGGAGGTGTTGAGTTATGACTAGCACCGCTGCAACTCCGCCGGCAAAGCCGCAGAGCTACAGGACAAACGTTGAGATAGACTGGTGCCCCGGATGCGGAGATTTCGGTATACTTAACGCATTGGTGCTGGCTCTTCAGGAGATGAAGATACCCAATGAAGATGTTGTCCTCACGGGAGGCATCGGCTGCAGCTCAAAGATACCTCATTACGTCAACGTTAACACGCTGCACACGCTCCACGGCAGGTCGCTTGTACAGGCACAGGCAGTGAAGATGGCCAACCCACGACTGGAAGTGATATCTGCTTCAGGAGATGGGGACGGGCTGGGAATAGGTTCAGCACACTTTGTCGCGGCAGGAAGGAGGAATGTCGACCTCACCTACATACTTTTCAATAACGGCGTTTACGGACTGACAAAGGGTCAGGCTTCTCCAACTCTGCCATATGGGGAGATGCCGAAGAGTATAGAGACAGAAAACCTGAAGTTCCCTGTAAACCCGCTCTTCCTTGGCCTTGCATCTGGCTTCACATTCGTGGCAAGGAGCTATTCGTACAACATAAAGCACCTGAAGGAAACGCTGATAAGGGCAATGAAGCACAGGGGGCTGGCGCTGGTGGACGTGATGCAGCCCTGCGTGACTTACAACAACATAAACACCAAGGAATTCTACGATCCAAGGCTATACGACATAGAGAAGGAAGGGTGGAATCCTGTTGCAAGCAATGAGGAAGAATACAAGCAGAAGCTTCCGCAAGCAGTCGCAAAGTCAATGGAATGGGGTGACAGGATACCGATGGGAGTTTTCATAGATTACCAGACTGAAACGTACGACCAGAAGCTGCAGAAACTTGTACCTGACTATGGGAAGAAGAACTACGTTATGGAACCCATTGATTCTGCTGGAAAACCGTTGAATGATATCACTAAACTCATGGAATCTTTCTGCTGATTTTTATTTCTTATAGTAGGCCCTAGATTATAATCTAGGGATTTCCTTTCATTCCCTATTTTCAAATGATGATTCTGGTAAATTCCATTCCCACTTCAATTGAAAGTTGTGCTGCGATTCAATCATTGCCTAGCTGATCTCCAACAGAGACGAATGATGCGTGAGTTTTACTAGGCTGCCTAAAGCTACGGTAGGGGGATTTAAAGGATCTGTCTACATTTATGAGCCTGTCCGGATTTCCTGGCTGCGTTATCCAATTTTACGCTAAGTTCCTGATTCCATTATTGCGTCTTTGTCGCCTGAGGAGGAAAAGGATGCACTATAGCTCAATGCGCGCAACCCGTAGCCTTCCCTTAACGGAGTTCTTCAATCTTTTCTTGCACCTTCTTCGATAGCCATTTCGGTATTTCGCGCAGATATTCATTTATCTTTCTCCTGCTTGACATGGACATTATAGCGAACATCAATTCTTTCGGAAGTTCTATCCTATAGTAGATGAAGTCAATAAACGCCTTTTCAACGGTGGAAACTGGAATGTGGAAATCACCGTATGCGACATATGTGTAGCCGAAGAACATTTGCCTATCTATTCTCCTCACAACGAAGTTTCTTCCCTCGAACTGCCTGATTCCAACTCTCACCTTCCTTGGCGTAATGACCACGGGATTCGTCTCCTGTTCCCATACTTTTCTCAGAGAAAGAGCATCTTCAAGGCCGTAATAGAACGGTGAAAACCCAAATCCAGACATCTGGGCATCTTCCTGGAAGGTGTAAACCCCTCTAGTTATCCTATAGATCTCTCTTCTAGAAAGCAGATTGTGTATCACAAGCTTGTAATAACCAGGGGAACTCTCCCTGTTCTCCAGGAACAGTTCAGCCTCCCTCGCTGTGAACGCTGGTTTTTTCATGAAATGCGATCGGAATTCCCTCATGTATTTCATTTTGTCAATCTCCTCAGTTCACCTATCATCCTTTCAAACGTTGGAGGATTTCCGATATAAACCAAGCTCCTTAGAATTTGCTCATCGACAGGTTTCTCGACCTGATCCAGAAAAACGGAAAGTCTGTCCTTTATGGATGAGAGATCGTCTGTTATGCTTGAGAGATAATAGATATCGTAAATATCCCTTACGAATCTTCTGTCAGTGTATGCCGCAATCTTCTCCAGTATAATCTGGTTGGGTGAAAGGGAGAGCACTTCTGTGTACGACCCATCTGACAGTTCGTATTTTACTGGAATTCCTTCCACTTTGCGCTTGTGATTAATCTCTAATCTAACCTCGACCCTTCCGTCGCTGATCTGAGAAAAGATGACATTCCCAGTGTCCTTCATTTTCGTTATTGACAGACCGGCAGCTGAAATCTCTCTTCTAAAGTTATCTACTAGATCTGGAAATGACATGGAATAAAAATCGAGGTCTTCAGAAAATCTCTTACCAGAATAACATCTCCAAACGGATGTCCCACCGTGCAGTACTGAATCGACTGATATGTTATAGACGATTCTGACCATTTCGTCTTGAAGAATTGAAATTTCAACCTGCTGCCTCTTTTTGAGCTGATTGGCTAAGGGGATTTTCATTTATTCTTAATTAACAATAGATATATAAAACTATATCTACAGTTAATTCTGAAATGAGGGAAGAATAGTTCCAAATGAACACCATATTTTAAACAGGTCTAATAGGTTTAGAGAAAGGTTTCTAAACCCATTTAGGCAATCATATGTCTTCTACTTGTGAAAAAACGATAATACATTGATAATTTATTCTCAACTTAGTCACATGACCGTGCAGCGGTGATTTTGTAACAATTCATATGGGACAATAATTTTGCATAGCGAGAAATTGATTTGAATCCTCTATCTGCAGATTATGAATCTATCGGGATTCCCAGGCTACCATTCTTGAGATCTTATACTTTCTTGTACAAGGATATTCGAAGCATTTGCCATCTCAGTCCCCCCTGCTTCAGCCACATCAGGTCTGTGGTTGATGTACAGGTATTCATTCCTCACTGATGGTAAAGAGGCTATCGCACTCACGGGGAACGGATCTCCGCAAAGATAGAGGCCACGAAGGGTTATTGCGAGCGAAGCAAGCCTGTCCCTGTCGTAATCTCTACCACAGTTTTTACATCGAGACATCTTCCAGACCGGATGCTCAAGTCTACCACCACAAACAGGACATTTTGACGAAGTCCCTTCTGGATTCACGTATACGGTCCTGAATTGACTCTTGTATTCCAACATTTTCTGGAATTCTGAATACGGCCACCTGTTGAGATAAGTTCGCAGTTTCTTTGATTTGTTATTGGAATTTCTTTTAATTGTTCGTAAGTCCTCAAGGATGAATGTCGATTTGAGATGCCTACTGACAATTTTAGAAGAGAGTTTATGTAGGGAATCTCTTATCCTGTTCCTCTGTCTTCCCCTACTCTCTTTGAGTTTCTTGTACCTCTTCTTTTTGTTTTTTATGTGCTTCTGTAACTGGCGCCTCCTCCTAGAGAAGTCATTCTGTATCCTCGCTATGTTGGGAATGTATTCTGTGAACGTTTCTTTTACTTCGCCCTTATTCACGACTGTTCCGACTATTGATCCAAAGTTGATGTCGATACCAACCTTTTCATCGCTCAGATCATTATTTGGAAATATGAACGATATGGCAATTATTTTATCCGTTATGAGAACCTCACCTATCCTGTACTTTGAATACTCCCTCCATTTCTTGTTTCGTGCGTTGATAGTGATGTAGTCGTATTCTCCAGGCCTGATAGTTATCCTTATCTTGTCACCAGCAATCTTCACTAGTTTTGAATCCAGTCTGATTGAGAGTCTCCTTACCTCAGGGTACCTCTTCTGTTGGTGATTCTTTATGAATGACTTCAATATTGCAACGGAGGACCTGCACACAGGATTGATGTGGTGTTTCGCGTAGCTATAGCGAGAATCAAACCACGGCTTCATCTCTCTCCTCAGGTCTATGGGGGAGGGCACGTATCCGCTGTTCTTCCATTGAAGATATGATTTCATAACCCCGTACCTGATTGCTTCCCTCATGTCTTCTAAATATTGCAGCACAATGGGAGATGGGTTATAAGACCACAATATCGTTCTTTTTGTGCCGGGTGATTTCCAAAGGTGGGTCAATTCATTTTCCCCTCGTTAACGAATCGGTCGTTGACTTATTATCCATGGCATTGTACATAAACCTCTCTATACATCCTGAAAAATGAATTAAATGAAAAAATGAATGATTTCTGTTTGGAAATATCGCTGAAATGACACTCATCATATCTCTTCCTAATTTCTCTTTGGTCAACCAGATTCAAGGTGAAGATCGTAATATCTGTACCCGTTGTAAGATGCCTCTATTCGAATTGATTTCAGTTCAAGAATTGGTACCGAATTATCCGACTCCAAATTGGGGACAAGTTTAGATCTCTTAATCCTTTGTGTGATCATTTACAATTTCTTTCAACGAGACGACTCTGAATATAGCGGGGGATGGATTTGAACCATCGGTCTACGGGTTATGAGCCCGTCGGGATTACCTGGCTACCCCACCCCGCTTCGATCCAGGGATGCTGGTACTATATTTATGCTTTTACAACACCCAATCCATATTCATAAGCAAACCCGCTGAAATTATTGATTCATAACACAGATAAAATATCAAATATTGTATCGGTCCTACAATAAGAAAGACGTAATGCTGCAGCCTCATAGAGTATGGTTAGAGAGAAAATGAAAAATAAAACTCGTTGAAAATTAGTAAAGAAAAATAAAAGGAAAGTAAATTAGAACTTAACTTCAGTATTTCTTCCTTGTGTTCATCATTGCAACCGCAGAAAAAGCTACCGCAATTACCGCAAGGACGAGTATCACAATCTCCAGTATGAAGAGCATTCCAGTAGGGAAGGCCGTTGACTGAGTGTTTGCAGTTATCGTCCCAAGGCTGGTCTGAATGGTAGCAATTCCGTTTGATACACTCGTCACGTTCCCCGTAAACGTTCCCAAATCTGTCTTGATAGTTGCAATGTTGCCGTTGCTGAGCGTCACGGTTGCGTTGATGTTATTGATTGTAGTACTGAACACGCCGACCGCTGTTGATATCTTGGCCGTATCCCCATTGAGAGCAACCACTGTAGAATTAAGGGAGCTCAGCGATGTCGAGACTTGTCCAAGAGTAGTCTGAAGTGTTGCAACGCCTGAGTTTATTGATGTAACTGTTGCGTTTATAGTCTTGAGGGATGCCTGCATTGTACCGAAAGCAGTTGTTATCTGAGCTACGCTATTCTGGATGCTCGTCACGGATGCATCCAGCTGAGAAATCGGTACTGAAAGAGTTGTGTTTATGTCAGTTTCAAGCTGGGCAATCTGTGACTGCGATATTCCGGTTACTAAGGCACCATTGCCTGAAACGAGCCCGAGATAGTCGCTTTGAGAGTGGGGAAACGGTTCAGTCAGTGTAGTATATCCAGTCTGAGTGCCGGGTGTGGTTGAAAAAGTGTAGCTGCCAGAGGCCGTTTCATTAGCCCACAATGTCAGTTGATAATATGATCCGGGATTCGAATTTGGCATCAGGAAGGCCCCCGTTAGTTTGCCCGAAGAAAGCAAGAAAGCCGGAACCGATACATACGGAGTTCCATTCAGATTCACAGTGACTGTATAGGTAGGAGTTGACCCAGCTGTAAATCCCGAAGGGAATGTTGGTGTTCCCATTCCAGACACAGTGAATTGCACCAGTTCACCAGGGAAAGCGTAGTTGCTGTCCGTGACAAGTGTCAGGTCAGGATTTGACGTCACATCAAACACTGCTGATTCAACTGATGTGGTGGATCCGACCGGAACAACTGTAACTGCGTGGGTTCCAGGGACTGATGTAGGAACATTAAACGAATCCGTCCCCGCAGCAAGATTTGTCCCAGTATCCGTAAGCTCAAGCGTTGACCCAAAGTATACATTGTAGTAGCTTTGCGGCACTAGTCCTCCAGCCTTCACATAAAGTGCAGTTCCTATTGGACCGCTGTAAATCTGAGTCGTTCCACCTGAGGTCGAGAGCAGAGTGAGGTTAGCCGTTACTGTGTATGATGAATAGACGAAATATGTCAACCCTCCGCTGGAAAGTTCCGTAAACACTGAATATGTGCCTGCTGGGTTGCTCGTTCCCGGAGAGACCTGAACAGCAAACGCACCATTTGTGAGGCTTTCCGTTCCCTGCAACTGTGGACCTGCATAAGTCGTGTAATAGAGCTTCGGATTCTTGTTGTAGTAGTCATTCCCCACTACCTCATAATTGCCGGCAGTGCTCAAGGGAATTATTTGCAGTGTCCCTGATGAATAGGATGTGCTCTGTGTTGATATTACCACATATTGGGTTGCTATGCTGCTTGAATAGGTAGCACCTGAATAAGTAATGTTAAGGTCCAGAGCCCCAGAGAGATAGGGAACTGTGAACGTACCGCTGAATGATCCCCCGCTTGCATATACCCTAGTGCTAGTGATGCTGTTGAAAGTTAGGGAAAGTGCCGTTGAACCCATGAACGCTGAGTAGTAATAAGATATCCCTGGATACACAGGTGATTCAAACGGTATCAGTCCGCTGACTGTCAGGCTTGTGCTGCTCGTTCCCTGTGTTAAAATGCTGAATGATGAAGGGGAAGATACTGTTGGTGCACCTATTGTCTTGTAGCTGAATGTATAACCATCGTAAGCGGAAATACCAGTCATCGTAAGTGTAGCCGTTGACCCTGTGGTTGTTGTGGCATATGAGGGACTGTAGCTGAAAATCAGAGTTCCGTTTACAGCTGGGTAGATTCCGCTTGAACTTGCAGTTCCCACTGAGATGGACGTAACAAGATTAGACGCTCCAGAGGAATAGACTCCGCCAGATGCTACAAGTGAGTCATCAAGGTTGTAAGTATCAGAAGGATTCAGCCCGTAAGCTGTGACAGTTAGCACGGCATTGGACGGAATGTACTCGGAGGGATTGCTTGTCATAATTACGTTCCCCGGATTTGAAACCATGAAATCCGGGGAGATTGTTAGGGATGTGGACTGCTTGTACAGTCCCATGGAGCTCACTTCAGCAGTTGGATAATAAGTGTTTCCTGGAAGCGCAGGGATTGTTGATGTGACTTGCCCAAACCCATTGCTGTCTGTCGACGTTGATCCCACTTCTGTAGTTCCCAGATAGAATTCAACGTTCTGTGATGCAGGGAAATTATATACGGTTGCTGTGAACGAATCTCCAACATTATAGGTTGAGCCAGTTGTGGGGGTTACAGCAAAATTGAATCCAAGAGAAGTTGCATTTGACTGAGATACATAGAGGGCATTGGGAAAAGAAGAGGATGATGATGAAGGACTCGTGCTGATTCCTACAGTTACCGCTCCTCCGTTTGCACTTGCAGAATCAAAGCTCACGGTCAAAGAGAATTGACCGTTCGTGTTAACAGTAGATGCTGCGTTAGATTCTCCCGTTATGCTTCCAGACTGAGCTGTTAATGTAACTGAATTTGCAGATATTGAAGCTCCCGGGTTGAAACCGTAACCGTTGACCACGATCGTGGATGATGCAGCCATGGGAATATCTCTGGGAGATACGCTTATGGATGGTAGGGCTGTAAATGAGGTGGAAGCAGTTATTCCGCTGTTGAGGGAAGATGATGATACTTCCTGTGCAACAACGTAATATGTGGAAGATGTTTGGTATAATGCATTTGGGATGTTGATTGTCGTCGAGAAGTTTCCTGTTGCGGCCAACACGTTGCTCGCAACTACCTGGCCGCCAGCATACTGGAGGTAGATGTCCACTGTAGATCCAGGGTCAAACTGGCTGCCAGTTACCATAGCAGTTCCACCAGCAGTCGCAGAGGATGACATCTTTATGGATGGGGAAAGTGCGGTCACCACTATCTGTGACCCGGAGGTAAAAGTTGCCCTGTTGTCATCGGATGCAGCTATGTAGTACGTCCCAGGAGTTTCTGATATTGTAACATGGAACACTGCATTCGATAGGCTTGTTGTTCCAGTGGGCAGTGTGTAGGAACCTACCTGTGCGGAAGATGTTCCAAAAGTGTCAGTCGAACTGACGTAGAAGTAAACAGTGGAGCCTGCCGTGAATGTGCCACCGTTTGCTACCACCAGAGTGGACTGTCCGTTAGTGAAAACAGATGGGTCGTATGTGACTGAACCGCTTGCAGCATAAGATGGCTGCGTACCGACCGTCAATATCATAAGAACGCTAAGAATCATGACTGCAGTGAGGAATACCGTTGCGATTCTTTTATTTCTGAAAGTTTGAGTCTTAAAATTCTCTTTATTGGTCTTCATTGCGATTAATTTATTGAATATTAATATATAAGAATTTACCAGATATCTGTGCCTTAGGTGAACTTTCTGTCTGCATGTATTTCTATTTCTTGGCAATGCACGTATATCCATAAATGACCTTGACGCTATTGAAACATTTACGGAAAAGGATGCTTTTTATGTTATAACCGATACCTCTGGAATACCTGATAAGTTAGAATCGACCCGTTTTATTGCAAAAGCAGATACACATTTATCATTCCAATGGTTATGATTCCTGATGAACATTCTAGTGACAGGAGGTTCAGGCTTCATTGGAAGGAATATAGTAAAGATGCTGAAGGAGGAAGGCAATACAGTTGGTACCTATGACATAAGGGACAAGAATTCTGTTTCAGACTACCACATAATGAGCGACGTCCGTAATTTAAAAATGCTTGAGAAGGCATGCAGCGGAATCGATTACGTTTTCCATCTTGCTGCCGTGACTTCACCGCCTGAATTTGAGAATCTGACAGGAGAGGGGTATGAAGTGAACGTCATGGGGACCTACAACGTCCTGGCAGCTAGCGCTAAGAACAACGTGAAGAGGGTGATAATTGCTTCCTCCTCTTCAGTATATGGAGATATCAGAGAAGCTGCAAGGGAATCTATGATACCTGAAACATATCTGAATCTATATCCGCTGAGCAAGAGAATAGGGGAGGTCACTGCAGCATTGTTCAATAATTTCAAGCTGGAGACAGTGACGCTAAGATATTTCAGCACATACGGCATGGGCGAAAATAGCAAGGGAGAAAGTTCGAGCGTAATATGGAAGTTCATTGAAAGTATCAGGAATGGGAAGAAGCCTGTGATATACGGAGACGGTACGCAGAGCAGGGATTTCATATACGTAAAGGACGCTGCAAGAGCATCCATACTTGCAATGAAGAACGGGAAAGCGGGAGATGTCTACAATGTTGGAACAGGAGTTAGTACTGATTTTAACAGAATTTTCGAAATAATAAAGGGAGAGATGAATTATGAGGGAACTGTGGAGTACGTTCCAACACCAATCAAGAACTACAGGCAGTTCACTCAGGCGGACCTATCACACACTAAAGATCACCTGAATTTCATTCCTGAATTCGACTTGTTGACTGGCATTAGGGAGACGATAAAAGCGTTGACGGAAAAATAGACGGAAAAATGAAGGATTTTAGAGACCGATGATATCCATTTCATAATTGAAAATCTCAACCTTTTAGAACAAGAGAATGTTGTTCATTCCTAAATTGAATCTGAAATTTCTGGAATGATGATAGATACCCGGAATACTTTAGGTATATGTGAGAATGGGTGGAAGTTTTAGGAATGTGAATTCAGTTGAGATGTGTGACCATTATCCTTCTTTTGGATCCATCAATTCTTATCCTGTACTTCCGTGCTTCTGAACTATAACCTCCTTCAATCATCTTGATATTTTCAATTTTAAATCTCATTTACTACCCAGTTCCTCAAGTGGCCATGTCCCAATTCTGACTTTGCAAACATTTATCGCCAAGATGGGAATTTCCTTCGATGATTGGGGCGATATTCGCTGGAGGGTACGGAAAGAGAATGCAATCAGTCGATCCAGAACTCCCGAAAGTACTGCTGCCCCTTAGAGACGATTTCGTTATACTAGACAAGCAACTCTACGATTTTGAATCTGCGGGATTGAATGAAGTATATATGCTAATAGGCTACAAGGGAGATACCATAGTGAAAAGGTACGGCACCCAATGGAATGGAATCAGGATTCACTATCTAAGGGAGAAGGAACCGATGGGAACTCTTTGGGCACTGCGTAACCTATTTTCAAAAATTGAATCAGATGTACTTCTTAGGAATGGTGATACTGTTTGTGATGTTGATCTTGGAAGATTCATAAAATATTCTCACTATACAGGAAAACTTGCAACAATAGTAGTGGTTAGGATGAGGAGTCCTTTCGGAATAGTTTCTGTAGAAGGGAATACTGTTAAGAAATTTGATGAGAAACCTTTACTTCCATATTATGTGAACGGAGGTACGTACTTCCTTAGGGGAGAAATAAAATCCACCTTAAGGAGAAATTTTGCTGATAGAGGCATAGAAGGATCGCTATTCAAATCGCTTGCTTCTAAAGGTGAGATTGCAGCCTACAAATACGGGGGGTTCTGGAAGCCAGTTGATACGGTCAAGGACTACGAAGAGATAAAGAAAATCTTCATTGGAAGGAAGTTCTGATGTTGAGACTGAATTCATATATGCACCCTGATTCCAAAGATTGCTTTTAGCTCTTACAACATTTAGATTCGTTCGCCTTTCAGATTTAAACAACACAAAGGCACTATAGGCAGGTCAGAGTTATTTTATACCCCATAGATATTTCTCACTGTGAAAGACAAGAAAATACTTGTTACTGGTGGGGCCGGATTCATAGGCAGCAATCTGGTGGAAAGTCTGAACAGGGATAATGATGTCACGGTACTTGACAATCTTCACACTGGAAAGAAGAGCAACATTAAGGGGGCAATAGAGAACGGAGTTGCTTTCGTGAAGGGGGATGCAAAGGATGTGAAGAAGATGAAAGAGGATTTCGATTACATCTTCCACCTAGGCATCTACTCCGCATCTCCAATGTATAGAGAAAACCCAAATCTAGTGGGTGAGGTAATACATGGCATCACTAACGTCCTGGAATACGGCAAGGAATACAATATACCCATAGTCTTCGCTTCCACCTCTTCCATTTATAACGGAATATCCCCACCGCACAAGGAAAGCGTTATTCCTGGGGTCACTGATTACTATACTGAAGCCAGAATAGCCTGTGAAAGGCTAGGTGAGTTATATGCCAAGCTCCATGATGTGAATGTTGCAGCCATGAGGTTCTTTTCCGTTTATGGGTACAACGACATAGGGAAAGGGGTGTATTCCAATCTGCTGACGCAATTCATGAGTGCAATGTTGAAAGGCGAAAGGCCGGTCATATATGGAGATGGTGAACAGCGCAGGGACTTTGTATTTGTGAGTGATGTTGTCGATGCGTTACAGAAAGCTTCATCAGCAAGGGGATTCAACGTCTACAACGTTGGAACAGGTAAGAGTTATTCGCTAAACGAAGCGGTAGAAAGGTTACAGAAGGTAACTGGAAGGAAAATCAAACCTAAGTACGTCAGGATGCCTGTCAAGAATTACGTGATGGTAACACAGGCAGACACATCGAAAGCGAAAAGGGAAATAGGATTCTCTGCAAGAGTTACACTGGATAAGGGGCTAAAACTTCTCTATTCGAGCATTGCATCGAAGGAATAGCATATCATGTGAATGATAGCAATGTGTACTTCCTGAATCAGGGGGGTAACATCAGAGTTGACCCAGATGCATTTGTCTGCTTCATTCCTTACCTTTCCACCATCTCTTCCAGTCAGTGCAAGGGTAAATGCACCGATTTTCCTGGCAGTTCTAATGCCTTCTATGACGTTAGGAGAGTTGCCAGAAGTGCTGATCCCAACCACAAAGTCTTCCTTGGCGCATATTCCCTCAAGCTGCCTTGAGAACACCTTAGAAAAGTCGTAGTCATTTCCTATAGCTGTCAAGGAAGAGCTGTTGGTTGTAAGTGCGACGGCAGGAAAGGACCTTCTTTCTTTCATAAACCTACCAGAAAGTTCGGCTACAAAGTGCTGTGCATCCGCTGCCGATCCTCCATTGCCGAACGTTATGAGTTTCCCACCTTTTTTAAGTCTATCGAAAAGTATCTCGGAGACGGTTATAACAGCAGAAACTTCGATAGACTTTCTTGCTTCTATTCCGTCTGAAACATACTTTTCCAACAAGTTATGATCATTCTCCAACAAATATCACCCTGCTACCAGACTGGCTGAATCCGAAATCAACCTTCCTGAGGTCTAATTGTTTCGCAATGTTTCTGTGCTTCTCCGGCTCTGCTATAAGCAGAAGAAAACCACCACCGCCCGCACCAACCAGTTTTCCTCCCTTGGCGCCGAGTTTTAGGGCTATTTCATACTTCTCGTCTATCCAACTGTCACTTATCCTCCTGGATAGCGATCTTTTCATCATCCAGTTCTTGTGTATCAATTCACCCAGCGTGTCAAGGTCGCCGTCGCATATGGCCTTGAGCGTCCCATCCGCCAATTTCTTCATTTCATCGTATACATTCATCTTTTCAGATGAATTTTCAATCTGGTCTCTGTGTATCTCTGTTGAACTTCTCTCCCTGTTGGTGTAGAGGAGAAGCAATGATTCCTCTACCCTCTTCAAATTACTGTCGTGAGATACGGCATTTACTATCTCGACGCTTCCGTCGCTCCTGAATTTCATCAAATTGGTTCCACCGTATGCTGCAATGTACTGATCCTGCTTCCCTCCCTCCTCCCTGAGTATCTCCCTTTCGACCCTTACCGCCTCCCTTGCCAGCTCCTCAGCACTGACGAATTCTCCCTTGTAACTGTGGAGGGCATGGAGAAGTGCTACCAGAAAAGTGCTGCTTGAGCCAAGACCAGTCCCTCGAGACGGGATATCAGAGATACTTACAATTTCTATGCCATTCTCTATACCCAAGAGCCTTAGGGATTCCCTGATAGTTGGATGTTCTATTCTGTCCACAGAATCAACTATCTCCGTTTTGGAATAGCTGATCCTTATGCTGCTATCGAACTTCCTGTTCACAGTAACGTAGATGTACTTGTTGATGGCGGATGATACCACTGCACCATAGTCCCTCTTCTCGTAGTAGAAAGGAAGATCAGTTCCACCGCCCACGAACGTTATCCTCAAAGGTGCTCTGGTCATCACCATCCTGTTGAGCATACATGAAAAGAATACCTCTGTATTAATAAATATTCTCAGTCGAATTCAGGAAATATGGTGACTATGGACTGTTCAGCTTAAACAGATACACATTTATCATTCCAATGGTTATGATTCCTGATGAACATTCTAGTGACAGGAGGTTCAGGCTTCATTGGAAGGAATATAGTAAAGATGCTGAAGGAGGAAGGCAATACAGTTGGTACCTATGACATAAGGGACAAGAATTCTGTTTCAGACTACCACATAATGAGCGACGTCCGTAATTTAAAAATGCTTGAGAAGGCATGCAGCGGAATCGATTACGTTTTCCATCTTGCTGCCGTGACTTCACCGCCTGAATTTGAGAATCTGACAGGAGAGGGGTATGAAGTGAACGTCATGGGGACCTACAACGTCCTGGCAGCTAGCGCTAAGAACAACGTGAAGAGGGTGATAATTGCTTCCTCCTCCTCAGTATACGGAGATATCAGGGAGGCGGCAAGGGAGTCCGAGCTACCTGCTGTATATTCCAACTTCTACCCAATAACAAAAAGAATAAATGAGATGACCGCGAGACTCTTTAACGAATATGGCCTTGAAACAGTATCTCTCAGATATTTCAATACCTATGGCGTAGGAGAGAACAGCAAGGGGGAATATTCGAGCGTTATATGGAAATTCATAGATTCCATAAGAAACCGCAAGAAACCTGTAATTTTCGGCGACGGAACACAGAGGAGGGATTTCATATATGTTGAGGATACTGCCAGAGCATCTTTGCTAGCGATGAACAATGGGACTTCTGGACAATCGTATAACGTTGGAACCGGTAAAACAACTGATTTCAACACAATATTTCGCATAATAAAGGAAGAGATGGGCTATCAAGGAGAAGCTGAACATGTGCCCAATCCGCTGAAAAGTTATCAGCAATTCACGCTTGCGGACATGAGCAAGACGAGGGAGGAGTTGAGATTTGAAGCCAGGTACGGCATAAGAGACGGCGTGAAAAAAATGATAAAGGAGATTTCAGAACGTGCTGAGAAGAATTCTAGATCCACCTGAATTTTCTCAGGTATAGTTCTGTTGCCCTTTTAGGAACGTATTTGTAAAATCTTGAGTGCCTAATCCTGAAAGCGAGAAGAGAGACACCTTGACCTAGTATTTCACCCATAATGTTGAACTTGCTCTCGTCTCTGTGCGAATACTTTACCTCAATCTCCTTTATCCTTCCGCCCATTCTTTGAATATGGTACAGCAGTGCGACATCAAAAAATGTGTTGGTAACACCGGTTCTTTTAAATGCTTCCTTAATAATGCTTGTCCTCACAAGTTTGTAACCACACTGGGTGTCCGTAACCTTAAGTCCTAGTATAGCCCTGACGAGTATGTTGAATCCCCTTGATGGGATTCTCCTGTATAACGGAATAACATTTCCATTGGCGGAATACCTATCGAATAGTATAGCATGTTAAGTACCACAGTAGGGAAGTCCATTAAGAATGTCCTGAAGGCTTACTGCACCGTCTGCATCCGCTATCAGAGTGAACTCTCCCGTGGACTTGTCTACCACCCTCTTAATCGCGTACCCTTTACCACTGCGACCTCTTCCGCTCTCATATTTTACGAAGGTATACTCCTTGGAAAAGTCTTCGACTATTTCTTTGGTATTATCGCTTCCATCGATTGATACAATCACGTCCCATTTCAGATTGTTTACAGTTACAAAATCTGCGATCTCCTCCAGAACTCTGCCTATCCTCTTCCCTTCGTTGTACGCGGGAATAATTATCGTTGTTGAAGGCATCATAATATTCTGGAGTTCAATGGACTGCACTGTTGTTTTTGATAGATTAAATGTATTTATAATTTATTATGTATTTTACGCCTTTATATCACTTTCTACCATTAACTTCACAAGCTCTTTAAACTCGACCCTTGGTTCCCACCCGAGTTTTTCACGTGCCTTTGAAAAATCCGCCCTATAATTTTCTGACTCCAGTGGTCTGTAGAAGGCCCTACTTACATTGACTAAAACTTTCCCTTCGTAGGAAAGACCAACTTGATTGATATCAGTCCCTATCCATTTAACATTCTTTCCTACGATGCTGAAGGCCTTGTCAACAAAATCTCAACGGTATGCGATTTACCAGTTCCCATCACAAAGTCATCTGGATGTCGTACTGTAATAACTTCGACAATAAATTCTCGTCTGTGATATCGCCGTAATGAATGATTATCTGTTTTTTTATCTCTGGAGGCTGCAATTCCATCGTCCCACCGCTCATCAAACTGTTTCTCCTGAAAGCGTCATGAACTCCGTAACCCTTGGACAACAACTGGGAGAGGAAGAACCAATCTTGGTATGACATGCCAGTTACAATTGTCTTCATATTTTAACACGAAACTAAATATATTAAAATTTCACATAGAACAAATTGACATTCTAATAGCCTAAGATTGTTCGCCTTCAACCTTTTTAATCGTTTTAGACCACAACTCTGCCGTTGCGTCCCACGAATATTTCTCCGCGAATTTCATTGACGAGAGCCACAACTCATTCGGGTCCTTCAGAATTTTGTAGACCGCCTCCGCAAGCGCTTCTCTGTCTCCATCCTTGACCTTTAAACCGTTTGCGCCATTCTCTATCGTTTCTACTACGCCAGGAACGTCATATGCTGCAGTCGGAGTTCCAGCAGAAGAAGCTTCCAATATGGAAAAACCCCAGCCTTCGGTAACTGATGAATGAATATTAAGCCAGCTTGAGGCAACTATCCTTCCTAGCTCAGAGTAATCTACTCTCCCTAAGAACGTTACAACACTATCTAAACCTCTTGTCTTGACCAAATCTAATAGATTCCCAAGTTCCGGTCCTTCACCAACGATGTACAGTTTAAGGCCTGGAATCTTATCCTTTAAGTTTTCTACAACATAGATGCATTCCTCAGGTCTCTTGTACCTTCTCATCCCTCCAAAATAAACGATGGATGGATTGGGAGTCTTTTCTGAAGCATGAAATATCGATGAGTCCACTCCTGGTGGTATCTTCACTATCATGGATCTCTCTATTCCAAGGCCCACAAGATCATCTACGGAAGTTTTGGATTCTGTCACGAAAATATTCCCCATATATAACATAGGATAGCTCTTCTCCACTGCAGTTATAATCTTTGCTAGGACAGGGTTTACTTGTCCAGGTAGAGACTTTGCATGAAGATGGTGGAAGAAGACTATATTATTCTTAAAGAGGAAGGAAGCGGAAGCCCATGGAATTGCATGACCTAGGTCGTTGATAATGACGTCAAATCTATTGAAAAGCAAAAAAAGTGGCAACAGAAGGTGCAAAGTTACGCTGTTGCCTAAGCGTATCACCTTTATTCCATTAACGTCTTGCCTAGCCTTGCTATCCTTCCATCCAGCCGTTACCAGAGTCACTTTGTTGCCCCAAGCAATAAGTCTAGCCGCCACTTCGAAAATAGTTCTCTCTGCACCCCCTGCTTTCGGATTAATGGGGTCGCGGTGTGCTAACCAGAGGATATTCACCAGGATACATTTCCTTGTAAAATATTTATTTTCCTAGCACGCTCTCTATGAGGTGTGGCCGTTTCCAATCATCGTACTAAGTTTCGGTCTTCTGTAATGTTAGATTCCAGTCTTTGAACTTTTGTTTTTCAGGAGCAAACAGGCAGTATGCTGATGGCCACCCAAGTCCGTGCGATATTTAATATCTGTCTGGCACTATGACGTAAAAATAAGTCCAGCTAAAACACTTATTATACGAGTAAGATTGACAGATTTGAGAATGTCAACTATAAGGCATACCGTGAAGGCAGTCGGTGAGCCGGATGCGGGAAATTCGCAAGTCCGGTTCGACAATGCGGTTCTGGGCAATTCCAGAACTTTACTCTATCCAGAGCAGATACAAAGCTAATTGACGAATTTGAACAGGGAGATTTAGTTTCGGATGAACCTTTGCTTATAGTAACACTTAGCTCTCACTTCTCATATACGGATTCTGTCATTCACAAATCACTCGGAAATATGGCTTAATCTCAATCAATAGTAATGTTCTTGATGCCAAATTTAACAAATACCGCAAATAGGCACAAGAGATTAACCAGTTACATAACGAGTAAATTTTATTAATGGAGGCATTATCCCAAACCGGTGGATGATCTCCCAACTAGCGGTGTGAATAAAGGTAAGTACGTACTTTTAATCTTCATTCTCACGGCTTTTATCAGTGGGTTGCTTTTTAGGATCTACTACGCTTTTTACCAAGGGATTTACGTTGATGAGGCTGCTTGGCTTCCGATTTCTGTTAGGTATTTTGAGGCGTTCTTTAGGGTACCACAGAACCTATCAGAACTTGGAGGTAATGCACTGAACCCAGGTCTTCTTCCACTTACATTTGGAATTATAGGCTTTATTTCAACTGGCTTCAAGCTGCCAAATGTAGTGCTTTACAGCAACCTTCTAAATTATGTACCACAGGCTTATCTCCTTGACGAAAGATTAGGACTCATAATCCTTAATACAATTCTCATAATACCTCTGGTTATCTGGCTTTATAAGAAGAGCCAGATTGCTCCATTCTTATTTCTGATACTGTACTGGTTAAATCCGACGATTATAATGGATACTACACTTATGCTACCAACTTCAGTTTCATTGCCCCTTACTTTGCTTTTCTATCTAATGATAATGAGGTCAAAGCTTACTTTGGGAAAATACGGAATAATTTCTGCTATATTGTTCGGTCTGATGATGAGCACCCAGTACTATGAGATTGCATTCATCATTCTGCCAATTCTTTACTATGTTTTTTCGTTCAAGAGTGTAAAATTTGGAGCTTTCGTCAAATTCTTCTTTCTCTTTCTTGTTATATCGGTTCTGATCTTTATATCCTTGAATCCTCCTTTCTGGCACTCGCCCCTCGGCTACCTGAGGCTCGTTCTCGAAAACACTGGGTTCGTATCATCCACCTCCTCTGGAGTGGGTGGAATCCCTGTCATCTGGCTTGGGAGCGTAACATATCTTACGCCCATGTATTCAATTATTGTGGAGTTTCTACTCGAAACCCCACTTATAGACTTGTTTTTGTTTGCGGTAGCGGCAGTTCTTTCTTCCGTTATCCTATATCACACCGCTTGGAGCAGAACATTCAAGAATAATGAACTTACTACCCTGGCGTTAATCTCCTTTGCCTCCTTCTTTGTTATCCTAGGGTTTGCAATGTCTTTCCCATTATTTCATGGGGCTGTATTTCTACTGATACTGCCAGTATCTCTCTTTGTTACTGTTCTTGGGATAGATTTCTCTAGTGACACTTCACAAAATAAACCTAATTTAAGGGGTCAGAATCATCACCCGATAAAGGAAGACGATTCTGCTAATGCTACGAAGCTTTCAAGAGATGGGAGGCTAATTGCTGTTGCGTTACTTGTGATTATCCTCTTTGCCGCACTGGTCCCCGCGATAGAATCGTCCAACAGCCTTCCAGTATACACCAACATAGTTGGCGACGAACTTGGCTACGGTTCAGGGAGACTCGACGGTGCTTGGAATTCAGTGCAGTCCGACATGTACGTCAGCAAATATGTGTTTAACCATCATCTAGAGAATTTGACAATACTATCCCTAGCCCTCACTGCAATGGTAATGTACTATGCGCCGAGCAACCATTACATACAGATCTGGGGGAAGATCAATGCATCAACACTGACGGAATATCATAAGGGGGACCTTATAGTGGTGGATGAGTGGTATGCAGAACTATGGGGGAATCCCGTATTCGAGGCACCTGAAGATTTCAACATTCTATACATAAGCTACGTGAACGGCGGGTATTCTGTCCTTGCGGAGATAAAATGAGAGTAAGGAAAATAGCGTTTATACTGAAGTGGCCATTGAGTTATAATTTTGGCGGAGAAAACTGGTTGAAGATGGTAATCCAAGAGCTTCACAACTCTGGTCACCATATAGATATTTACATTCCTAGGTTTTTTAATGCTAAAGGCGAGGCATTTGAAGATTATCCACGCATACGTTATAGGTATTACAACTCATATATAGCAGCCTTAATGCACAAACTAGGATTGGAAAATTTTTCCTGGCCGTTCATAGGCTTCAAGATAGAGAACAAATATGACGCAATATACATTCCATCCATTTATGCTTGGAGGTTTTACTTGGAGCCAAAGGGCACAAAGAGAATATTCGGAACTCACGACTTCTATCATCCTAACAGAAAAGTATCCAGAGATATATTTATCATCCTATTTCTTGCAGTTCTAAGGATAATGAGGGATGATAACATTTTCGTCCACTGCATAGATAGGAAGATACTGTCAGACATGTCGTTCATGGGGCCTAGGGCACTGCTGATAGAAAATTTTCCCTATTCCGTTTCGCTCCCTCCGGGTGATGATGGAAATTTCAATCTGCTGTTTATGAATGCGGTTAACAGGAGGAAGGGTTCCAAATATCTACCAAAACTCATGGATTATTTTGGAAAGGAAAAGAAAGGCACTCTCCTTATCGCAGGGAAGGCAGATTACAGAACAGCAAAGATTCTAAGAATGAGGGAAAATCCACATGCCAAATATTTGGGCTACGTGGATGAAAAGACGAAGAATGACCTGTTACAGAAAGCAAGTCTGTTCCTTCTTTTATCTGATAGAGAAGCAGGATTTCCGATTTCTATGCTGGACTCGTTGAGAAACGGTGTTCCGGTGCTCAGCACTTGGAATCCCATCTCAGAGATTTTGGATGAGGGGTTTCTTGAGAGTGGAGCTATTTCAATAGTTAAAAGAAGCATCAAGGACATAATAGAAGGCATTGAGAGATTCGAAGGCCTGTGGTTCGAAGATAGAACTAAGTACATTGAGATGCGGTATAGTATTATGGAGAACTCAAACAGCCGTTTCGATAGGGAGAAACAACTGAAGAAAATAGTCCGGATGTTTGAAGAGGTATAATTTTACAGCTACGTCTATTGTAGAGACCTACATTGAGGGGATGAGGACCTTATTTATCTAACGATTGCATTCAATCCTAACTTTGCCCTGTTATATCACTACATATTTTGAAAAAGTGGCCTTAATCCGTGTTGGCCCTTAAGCTTCCTTGCAAACCTGACTTCGCCCTTTAGTACTACTACATTTTTCTGGTGACACAGTATTTTACCAATCGTGGTAGCAAAAAGTCTTGTATAGATTGTAGTGGTATTTATACTACATGACTTACATTAGGAGACAGGTCAAGAATGGTCACGCCTACCTGAGCAGGGTGCGTTCCTACAGGGACAAGGAGACTGGAAAGGTGAAGCAGGAGGTTACCTATATCGGGAAGGAGGTTGAGAAGGATGGCGAGAGGACGCTCATACCGCCTGTGGATCGCAGAACGGTGCGGCATGTTCTTGATTCCGCAGGATACATCATGTACCTTCAGGCTCTGGATAACGGATTCCTTGCCAATTACGAAGATGCTCTCCTGGGCATAACAAACATAAAGGATGCAGCAAAGAAGATTCTGATCCTTGCAGCGGAAACGATTGCGGGACCTGATCACTCCATCCACCTGCATTCAGGCATTCCGGAGCTAAAGGAGAAGGAGATCAGGGATGTGGTTGAGCTGGTTGGAATGAAGGACCCGGACGTTGCATCTGTACTGGAGAGATCAATGGCAGCTGACCTTATAAGGGAATTCGGATCATCTGGAATAGTCTATGACCTGAGTGCAATAAGGTACTATGGATACAGCAATGACCTGGCAAAATACGGCCACTATTATCACATGAATGGGGAGAACAGGGAGATAAACTTCGTTTTAGCTGTAACTAAGAAGCATGGCATACCCATACACTACAGGACAATCGCGGGCAACATACCATCAGTATCCACCATTCATGCATTCTCAGGCGAGCTGAAGGACTACGGTATCCTCACTATACTCATAGTCATCGACCGGGGGGTCTACAGCGCGGATAATCTCAAAGACCTGAAGGGCTACGGTGTCATTGGCGCTCTCCCTTCCTCGCTATCCATCCATGATGAACTCATCCACAGATCAAGGGACATTGAGAACTCCCGCAACTACATACAGTACCAGAGCGAGACCATATTCAGCAGGGAGGAGAGGATAAGGGGAAAGAGATACATCGTTTACTTCTCTCCCCGCCTCAGATCACAGAGGCTGGAATCGTTCTATTCACAGCTTGCAGAGAAGGAGGCATTCCTCAACGATATGATGAGCAGGAAGGGATTCCGCTCTCAGAGGGACATGATAGGAACAATAGAATCTGGACTGAAAGGATTCAGGAATCTAGTGGATATCAGGTATTCAGAACTAACGTTCACCTATACCCTGAAGCACAATGCCATTCAGCGGAGAACGAACACCTTTGGTTACACTGTACTGTTCACCAACACGCAGTTCCCTGCCAGCGAGATACTCAGAATATACAGGGAGAAGGACGTGGTTGAGAAGGCATTCTCACATATCAAACCTCACCTGGAACCATTCTTCTCTAGAACTGAAGAGGGAACAAGGGCTAGACTGTTCCTGGCAATACTTGGGTACTCTATGATAGCAATCATGGCAGCCAAGTGCAACACCACATACAATCAGGTGCTTGAGACGATCTCAGGCATTAGGGAAGTTGTTTACGCTAATGGTTCCCATGCGCATGTGGAATACACCAAGGAGCAGAGAGAGTTGATGGAAAAGCTGAAGATTGAGTTGTAGTACTAAAAAAGGGCGAAGATAGGTGCAAATTGTGTAGTGATATTAATAGTACATTCCATGCTCATGGAATCTGTAAGAAAACAAGGAAAATGGCTGAGGATCATAAGTCTGTAGTGATATAATGGGTCGAAGATAGGTTCAATTTCAACTCCCCTTTTTCAATTTTGTGATTGAGGTAGCAGTCATTGACTAGCCCTCGCATCTTCCGTGTGCTGCTATAAGAGCCTATCGTCCCTCCTATTATATCCTTTATTCTGTAATTTATGAACCCGTATGTGGCGTCGGAATGAATCAACCGCCATGATAAATCTATGTCCTCTGCTCCATTGATGTAAGTCTCGTCGAATATTCCATCCAAATGAGCCATAACAAATGAAGCGGAAAAAATTCCGAAGGAGCCAGTGTATCTTAGCTTGTATCGCCTACTGTAAAAGAGTCTGTAGGGGAAAAGATTAGAACCAACTATGTATTGTACGCTAAACTTCTTCTCTAGTTCAAGGCGTTTTCTGTCTAGTTTACCAGAAAAAGTTAGAAAGGTATTGCGTCTGGCTGTTCTATTGGATATTATGGCATAGGTTGAATGGTATTTGGCGGTAGGCAAGCAGAAAATGACATCGACCATCTTGTCAATTTTTAATAGAGCGTTTTTCAGATCCTCGACAGAATCTACCAGTTGCATATCGTCATTTGAGACTACAATCCACTCTGGTTCGTACTCCAACGCTTTTTTTACTCCAATATTGCAGTTATGTGCAAAGTTGAAATAGAAATCTTCCCTACCTCCGCTCTCCACAAATATCATGCGAAGACCCTTGAATATGTTCTCCCTGCATTCCTTGGCATATTTTCCGTTGAAATCTGCAGTTGGTACTACCACTGTGATTTCATTGTCACCGTCAACCTCATATATATTGGCAACCCCCTTAGGCCTCTCCTTCATCCATTCGATGAGATCATCCCTATTTTTGAAGCTGTCATAGAAATCGATGATTTTATCTGGATTCTGGCTAGTGAAACGTGAGTTGCGATAATCCACAAGGCTGTAGGAAAAATCCTTAGAATCAAGGATTAATGGACACCTTAGTCTGCTCATTAGTTTTACTTCATTCATTCTTTCTACCTTCGAAGTAAGCCTTTATTTGTCTCTCGGTGACGTTGTTAACATTACCTTTATCTTCGTAATATGCGTTGTACCATTCTACCGTTTTTTTCAAAGAGTCTTCAATATTATACTTTGGAAGCCAGTTAAGCTTGTTTTTAGCCTTGCTTATGTCTAGCTGAAGATAGTTCGCTTCTCGTGCTTTATTACTTTTAACTATAGAGTAGCTTCCATTCCCCCAGTTTTCTATAAATTTATCAACAAGCTCCCTAACTGTTATTTCTCTTTGATTGTTCGGCCCAAAGTTCCATTCCCCAGAAAATTTAAAATCACCCCACATCTTTAGGGCTAGCAGAAGTATGCCCGAGATTGGTTCTAATACGAACTGCCAAGGTCTTACAGAGTCTGGATTTCTAATCCTTATAATGCCGCCTTCCATTAGTCCCCTAACTACGTCTGGAACAATTCTATGGACCCCCCAATCACCACCTCCTATAACATTACCCGCCCTAATAGAAGAAATGCCAACTCCCATATTATCAAAATAACTTTCTCTGAATGAATTTACTACGATATCTTGTGACGATTTACTGGCACTATAGGGGTCTTTTCCCCCTAAGGAATCATTCTCCCTGTATGGATAGACCCATTCGTTGTTTCTGTATACTTTATCACTTGTCATCACTATGATCACTTTCGCTGACCCTACTCTCCTTAGGCTTTCAAGAAGGTTCACTGTTCCCATAACATTTGTCTCGAATGTTTCCACAGGATTGTCGTAAGATTCCAGGACTATTGGCTGCGCAGCCAAATGAAATACAATTTCAGGTTGAAATTCAAAAATTGCCTGCTTCAATGATTTTATGTCTCTCACGTCTCCCCTCAGGTCTCTTATATATTTGCCTAGACCAATTGCATTATACATATTTGGTTTGGATGGCGGTTCTAGCGAATACCCTAATATATTGGCCCCAATCGTCAACAAACATTTTGTTAGCCAAGAGCCTATAAACCCCGTATGACCAGTTATTAAGACTCTTTTGTTTTCATAAAAGTCTTGAAGCTTTTCCTGGGAAGTCCAATTTCCCTTGTCTTCTTCTTTCATATTAAACAAGTTTGAAGTTATATTTTAAGATATAATACTTTTTCATAGAAACAGCGTACCTAGAGTACTGCAATACACATTATGTGGTATTAGTTGCCTCACCATCCATTCTTTTTGGCACTTTGGTAGTATTCATATGTTTCCCTAAGCCCATCTATAAGCGTATACTTAGGCCACCACTTTAAAGTGTTCTTAGCCTTCGTAATATCTGCTCTTATATAGTAAGTTTCCATTTCACTGTATGGCACTGCGCCCCAGTTAATTTCTAATTCGCCATTAAAACGTTTTATAATGTCAGCAATTTCCTTCAAGCTGTGAGATTCTCCGCTACCAATGATAAATGAATCATAGCTGTGTCTCGAATTGACTATGAATTCTATTGCTGATTTATACGCCTCTGCTACGTCCTTTACATATATATAATCCCACATTTGGTCTCCCGGGGACAAATTTGCTACATTTTTTCCAATAGCACAGTTCATTAGATATGGAATAAGTTTACTAGTACTGTCCCTAGGTCCGTACGGTGAAGTCAATTTAAGAGTAATGGCATTTATATTATATGTCTTCGTGTAGAACTTCAAGATATCTTCAAAAGCAACCTTAGTTGCAGAATACAGATTAGAAGGTAGGATCGGAGCGTCAACGGTTAAATCCCTATTTTGGTTAGAATACTCAGTAAATGTGCCGGTGTTTATAAAAAATCTGACGTCGTTTTGGACCATCGCCTGAAGAATTTTTGAAGGGAAAGTTATGTTGGAATCGAACATTTCCTCGATATTGCCTGCCGTGTGTCTCTTCTTATATAAAACCGCAAGATGTATGATCAAATCTGGCTTAAACCTTGAAATAACATTTTCAACCCCTTCTCTATCTATAAAGAAACGCTCTATGTCATCCGTGAACATCGTATTTATCCTCCATGTGTCGGAAGTTGTTCTGAGAGTTATTCCAACTTCGCAATTTCCTTTCTTGACGAGGGTTTCTAAAACATGCGACCCTACGAAACCATTTCCTCCAGTAATTAGTATTCTTAATTTTCTACTGGTTACTTCCATTTCAACCTCCAGTCATAAGGGATCTCGTTTCCAAGGGGATCAGTTCTTTCGATCTCTTTTGGGTCGTACGGTTCCGTTGCGCAATTTGCCACAATTGCAACTTTTGTTCCTACTCCCCTGAATCCATTCCATATGTTTGGTGGAATTGTCACAAGTTTGTAATTCTCCTCTCCGATGAATAGTTCAACGATTTCACCTTTGGTGGGAGAAGTTGCTCTGTTGTCGTAAAGAACGAGCTTAATCATACCCTCCGGTACTGCATAATTAAGGGTGATCTTTCTGTGAATGTGCCATCCTTTAACAATACCCGGGTACACCTTGGAAAAATATATTTCCCCAAACTGCTTAAAAACGGGATCATCTGAACTCAACATGTGAAAAATTGCGCCTCTTTCGTCAGGAATTATTGAAAGCTCCGTTATACTAACTCCATAAATCATTTTATCACTCCGCTTACTAAATTCACCTGCACCCACTCACCATACCTTCCAAGGTGGATCACGGCTTTTCCATAATGCTTCTAATTCCTGCTTATCTCTTAGGGTGTCCATTGATTTCCAAAACCCATCAAGTTTGAAAGCATTGAGCTGACGGTCAGATGCCAATTTTTCTACTGGTTCCTTTTCCCAAATAGTATCGTCACCTTTAATATAATCAAATATTCCAGGTTCTAAGACAAAGAAGCCTCCACTTGCCCACCCGCCATCTCCTGCTGGTTTTTCTACAAAAGACGCCACATCGTTATTATCTCCAAACTTAATAAATCCAAATCTACCCTCTGGCTGAACTGCTGTGACTGTAGCTAATTTTTTATTTTGTTTGTGAAAATCTAAAAGTTTCAGAATGTTAATGTTGGCAACACCATCTCCGTATGTTAGCATAAACGTTTGTTCTTTGATGTAATCCTTGATTCTCAGTATTCTACCACCGGTCATGGTTGTTAGGCCCGTATCGATGAGAGAAACATTCCAGTTTTCGCTATGATTATTCAATACCTCTATTTTATTTGAAGATGTATCTACCCTAATGTCACTGTTGTGTGCGAAGTAGTTCATAAAGTATTCCTTTACTACGAAACCTTTGTAACCTAGACATATGATGAAATTATTGAAACCATAATGGGAATAAATCTTCATAATGTGCCATAAAATGGGGTACCCACCTATCTCGACCATAGGTTTTGGTTTCAGTTCTGTCTCCTCACCCAATCTGGTTCCAAATCCTCCAGCCAAGATAACTACTTTCACAATTAATTAACACCAACACGCATATTTATTTTACCGAAACTTAGCATCAGGACATAAGGAGAAGTTCTTCGATACCTGCTGATTATCGAATAAGCTCAATGCTTACGGTCTTGTTTCTTTTAAATATTCTCACAGCATTCTTGAAGTGGAGCTATGCAGGGTACCATCTGTCACGCATATGTTGTCGATCAGATTAGTTGCCCAGGTAAGCACTGGTACTGGCTTATCAACATCTATTTTTAATGCTGTACATTTTTTAGCGATAATCCAATCTCCTTGCTTCTTACGAACTTGACCAATAATTACTATACTCATAGGCTAGATAAGGATAAATGGGAGAAGATAGGGAGAGAATTTTTAGATTTTCAGTGTTATCAATCCTGTTGTCTCTGCTTTATCGCATAGATATATCCAAGCATCATCGGTTTTTCAGCACCTGGGTAAAAAATTCTACGTGATTTCGTATGTTTGACGTTGAAACCTGATTTCCTTAGTTTCTCTACTAATCCCTTAACCCCATAATGATATTCGATTTGTACTTCTGAGAATCTCCTAAGTACCTCTTCATCCTCATTACATAGGTCGTATTCACATCCTTCGCAATCCATCTTTAGTACGGCTCCATCAAGTTTAAATTTTTCGACAAGTGTTTTCAATGAGTAGATTATAATCCTTCTGCCGTTCTCAACAGGTTCTAACGCAGTTGAGTGATTTGATTCCAAATTTTCATTAACTAGCTCAGTTCCATCCCTCCCATAACCGGCATTCAGAAGTAATATTCTCTCATCAAGATTATTCTCTTTCACATTCTTAACAGCGAAAGCGAACGAATAAGGATATGGTTCCAATGAGATCACCTTTGTAGCGCCATTAAGGGCAAAATATATTGCAGAATCACCAATGTTAGCACCGATATCTACAACGACTCTGTCTTTGACATCCAAAAATCTATAGTCCTCATTTAGAAAAACATCTATTACATCGCCGTTACTTTTGTTATTCTCTCCTATCCACCCATGGATAATTACGAAATCATGGCCGAAAGGAATCTTATCCTCAAGAAGACACGTTATTGCATAGTTAGCAATCATTCCTTTTTTTACAAGTGGTAAAAGGGCCAAAATATAATTTCTCCAAAGCACATAATTTTCACCCGACCTCAAGACTACTTTTAGTTGCTTTGTTTGGGTAAACTTAATTCTCAAACCAATACCTAACCAGTTCTTGAAATTTTTCATTAGTAGTTTCATATTTTCTAAAGTCCCCATGCTGTCTTCACCTCTTTATTGAAAAACATATACTGAGACAAGCATCAAAGGCGTTAGGAACTTTGCTCAGAAAATTGCTAATTCGAATCATCCTCATAAGATTTTGAACCTCCAATTTTTTACTGCATTCTCGTCCATTGCCTCTTTCATTTCCTTTTCCAGTATTTTTGTCTGTGAAGGATAATTGAATCTGTCTGATGTCTTAATTCCATTCTCTCCCAGCTTTTTCCTCGTGTGCTCATCTTGGATGAGCATCTTCAACTTGTCTGCAAGCATGTTCACGTCATTAGGCTTCACGATTATGACGTTCTCTCCGTCTACAGCGTAATCCTCTGTACCATAGGGGGTTGTAATTACCGCGCAACCGCAGGCCATAGCCTCTAGCGGTGGCCAGGGGGAAACTTTCTGCCTCGGAAAATGTAATCTGTATATCCGAGTTTGAATACAAACGTGCGAGCTCTTCGTCACTGGGGTTCTTATGAAAAACCGTATCTTTGCCGTCAAACGGAATACTTTTTAGTGGTTTGAGACCAAAGTAGTGTAACACTATCTTCTTGTCTCTTACTGCAAGTCTTACCCTACTGACTGCATCATAAATTCCAACAGCATTCTTCCATCCGCCCTTTCCCAAGGCAACTATGTCTATCCTGTTGTTCTCCTTACCCTGAAGCCCAGTTTTTTCATCTGCATTGCATTGAGGATTTCTTGGGTAGAATATATCATGTTCAATTGCAGGATTAACTACGTGATAATTTTCACCAGTGATATCAAACAATTTATCCCGAAGCCAAATTGAATTGGCAATTTTATAGATTGGTAGGAAATAAGTGTCGAAAACAAATTTTTTCATTAGTGGGTCGTCGAAGACTATAGTTTCAAAATGTTGCATATGATAGAAAGGAGTCGATCCGTCCATACTTTTTAGGCTAGCTATATATGCTGTAGGAGAATAGGTTGCCACATTGATGTCAACCTTCGGTACAAGTCTCATAAATTTGTTCAAAAACGACATGTGCTCGTGAACCATATTTCGAGGGTTTATCCTCTGCATTCCGTACAAATAGTATAAGTCGATTCTAGTTCTATTTGATATTACTTTCACATCGCTGGAAAGCGGGAACCAAGGGTCGTAATAAATTGTGGTTATAGATACTTCATGGCCTAATTTTACAAGCTCGTTCATGAAATTAAACAACGTTCTATTACCTCCAGTTCTGCCTGTCGAATACATTATGTAATTGATCTTGAGTGATTCCGTATCAATCACCGTCTTTATCTAAGCGTATCCTCAACTGCCTTATATACCATGTCCGTATTCCAGTAATGCCATGAACCCCATCTTCCAACAGATTTTATTCCATAATCCCCAAGTACGCTGATAGCCTCACCCCTGACTGCGTTGTGATCCATAGTGTATATGGGATATCCGTACTTATTAAACCATAATCGCGTGAACAGAATTGAATTTTCATCATCAATAACACCCATATCCACTAACCCTCGTATGACCTCGTCTCTTATTCTTTCTGGGTCAAAATTTTCACCCTTTGGTAGAGTCATTTCAGCAATGAGGTTACTACGCCCTGAATTATTCGGTGGAACTAAGGAGCTCATCCACGTGTACCTATGAAAAATTACCTTTGGATCTGGAACGTAAATAGTTGTTTTGTCAGGGGTCTTCCCCTTTATTGCTACACCTACAATAGCAACGCTATTATAGTCAAATCTATCCGCTAATTTACTGTAGTTTTTGCTATCGAGAGACAGCAACAGTTCAGGCAAAGGAATAGTGCTAACCACCCTCTTTGACAGGATTCTCCCATTAATTACAAAATCTCCTTCATTTCCTTTTCTTACTGAGGAGACCCTTACTCCATTGACGTACCTAACCCCACTATCGATCACCTTCTTATATAGCGACGAAAAAAGGGCGGATATCCCACCAATTTTAGGATAATAGAAATGCGCCTGCTCCTTGTAGCCTGTGGTAGGAAGACCGGCAGCCGATTTAAGCATATTCGAGAGGCTTGGGAAAGGTAACCTCCCTGGAGTGAAAACCCAATCCGCTGCCATACTGTCTAATGGCCTTTTCCACACTTTCTCATTGTATGGGATAAGGTATTCTTTAGACAAATGGTCCCCGAAAAATCCAGTAATCCACTCTAGGAAATTTTCCGGTTTCCAGTTTACATTCTTGGCAGTGAAAATCATGCTTTTGAATATGCCTTCGAGGAACAAAACCCTCTTCTCTGGTGGAAGCAAATATATTCCATTTTCAAACGGATATTGTATGTGCTCACCTCTGTAGAATACAAAATTATTGCGAATCCTCTCCGAAACGTTATCGCCCAGCAATTCGTTTATCCTCGATAATATTTCTCTGTCCCTGCTAAACAACAGATGAGGGCCACCACAGTCAAAGGTGAAGCCGTTTATCACCTCACTCCTAAGCAAACCACCTTGGTCCCCTTCTTTTGTTGCTTCCAATATTGAAATATTTTCTATGCCATTTTCTATGAGTCTTTTCGCTACTAATAATCCAGCCCATCCCCCACCCAGAATTGCAACGTTAGACCCGCGCACGATATGTGAAAATGTGAATATATATAATGTCATGCTATAGAATTTTGCTAATATTGGAATAGCAAAATGGACCAAATTCTTAAGTTTATTTGAGAGACATCTGGCCACGCCAAGTGTAACCGGTAAACGGCCGGTAAAATTTTAGAAAAAACGCAAAGAAGAGGGAAATTATGGTAAAAGGCAAATGTTTGTGCAAGTAATCCATGGTAGGACATGTCAGACCTATTTACCCTGATCTCCCGTTGATTTACCACCATTAATTTCTGTTGGACACGCTGTTTTCCGTGTTCCACATATAGCGAAATGTTTGATTATAGTACTGGTATTTACCATCATTACTGCATCAAAACAGATCATCAGGAAGCCAGTGAATGGCCATATATACGTCTACGAGAGGATGCCGTATTACGATAGTAGGATAAAGAACACAAAGTACCATTACAAGTACATAGGGACGGAGATCAATGGCAGGACGAAGAGAATGAGAAGCGTCCTGCCAAGGAGAAGCCTCATCTACGGTCCGTTCATTCCGCTGCTGAGATTAACCGAGAGCATTGGCCTCATGGAGATGCTGTAGAGATATCTAACGGAGGACGAATGCAACAGGGTGATAGCTCTCGCAATGCCTAAGATAGTAAGATCGCTTCGCCAGAACAGCATAAGCACATGGTACGAAGGAACATACCTTTCCGTTGTGATGCCCGCCAAACTCTCATCCCAGAGGAACAGCGAACTCATGGAGAAGATAGGCTCTTCAGACCTGTACAGAAGATTCTCCCTTGACCTGATCAGGAAGCTGGACCCGGAATCCTCTCTGCTCTACGACATCACATCAATACCCTCATATTCCGTTGCCCCTATATTCGAGTATGGCCATGCAAAGGATCATGATGAGCTTGAACAGGTCAATTTCTCGATGCTCATGGAGAAGAGGAGGGGCATTCCCCTCTACTATGAGCTCTATCCCTGAGGCATGCCGGACATAGTGACGCTCAGGAGAACGATCGAATATCTTTCGCCCCGCATCAGCGAGATGGAGATAGTCCTCGAAAGGTGTTTCTTCTCCGTCGACAACCTCCGTCTTATTTCAAGTATGAAATACGTGATCGCAACATCCATAGTCAGGAAGGAGGTGAAGGCCATATTCTCCAGGGCAGCGAGGACTGTGGACAGGGTTGACAACGTCATAATGTATGACGGAAATCCCATATTCTGCCAGAGGGTATCATTCCTGATGGAAGAGCTCGACCTGACAGGCTATTTCTATCACGACCCGAAGAGGGAAGCTGAGGAAAGACTGGATTTCCACAGGAGACTGAAGGAAAAGAGGGAGATGATAGAGAGGATGCAGGTCAGGAAAGGCATGAGAAGAAGCATTGAAAACGTTGCAGGATCATACTTGAGATACACATCTCATACAGCATCGAGAATGACCGTATCATCACTAGAGCCAGGGACAACGCTATCTCTGCTGAAGAGAACAGGATGGGAAGATTCCTTCTCGTTTACAGGGGAGAATGTTCTGCACTGGAATGCCTGTCGCTCTACAGGCAGAGGGATACGATAGAGAAGGCATTCCGTGTACTGAAGACTGACCTGGATCTTTTCCCACTGAGGGATCACAGTGAACACACAATCCGCAGGACCTTGTTTGTCTTCTTCCTATCACTGATAATCAGGACTGCATTGCTCAGGGGAATGCAGTCATTCCGCCTCAAAGAAAGATACTCCATCGAGAGGATGCTCCTGGAACTTGAGAAGCTTCACATGATGGAGGACCAGAATGGCAGTACGAAGGAGCTTGAGAGAACAAGGAAGCAGAAGGACATACTTGAGGCATTGGAAAAGATATCGTGGTGGTAAAAGTAGGGAGTTCAGGATGCAGGGGGGTCCATTACCACGCTGGAAATACAGCATGAACATAAAATTCTGGAAAACATCTCAAAACAGTTCTGCACTCTAGCTAAAATGATTCTAATGTTCTACTATGACTTAGTAGTAAATGTTCAAGACTCTGTCACAAATTATGTGTGACATGGACCCCTCAAATTTGTACCACTTTTCGAGTTCATTCGAGGAGTAAGACATTCTTATACCTCCCTACCTGTCTGTCCAACCATTTCTTCTTGAAAACACTGTCTATGGCAATACGCTCTTCAAACTCATCCGGGGTGAGATAATTCAGTGATGAGTGGGGCCTCACTGAATTGTAGTCCTTAACTGCCATATCCATGTAATCCCTGAATTCGTCAAAGCTGTTGAACTCCATGCTGTAGATGTAGTCTTCCTTGAAGTGGCCGAAGTATGATTCTATATGGGCATCCTCCACTGGAGTGTGGGGGTGAATTGTCCCATGGTCAATTCCAAGCGTCCTCAGGTGATCCTCGTACTTCCTTGAAGTGAGCTGTGAACCATTATCGGACCTTATTGTAAGTTCACTGATGTTAAGGTCTGGGAATGTTGGGAATAAAGCTGAATCAAGTGCAGCAATCATCTCATCGCTCCTGGCCATCCTTGATGTAAGGTATCCCTTTATCTTCCTGGAGCACAGATCAATGTAAGCTGTGAAATATACCCATCCTTCTCTATCTATGTAGACCTTGGTGAAATCAGTTTCCCAGAAGATGTTTGGTCTTGAAACAACCATAGTCCTTGGAACGCTCTTCCTGAACCTCTTTTTATGGCTGTGGAGGAGATTCATCTCTTTCATGTGCCTTTTCACCTTCTTCCTGTTGATGATAAGACCGGAGCGTCTTATCATCGCAGTCACCCTCCTGGTGCCATATGATGGCCTCTGGGCGATTATGCCCTCTATTCTCGATATCAGATCTGTATCAAGAGGCACATTCCTTTCCCTCTGTCTGTAATAGAGAAGGGATCTTGGATATCCGGACAGCCTGCTCGCATTCCTCATTGTGAAACCCCTGCCAATCATTTCATTCATGGCTTCCCTCCTCTCCTCGACAGTTGAATTTTTTTTAGAGTCTCATTGGCAACAGTCAGATCGCCGATGATTGTCTTCAGGTTCTCCATCTCCCTCTGCATCTGCATTTCCTTTGATGTCTTGCCAGCTTCAAGGGATGCAGTACCTCCTGCTATGAAAGCATCCCTCCATTTGTAAAAAGCTGAAGACGTTACGTTGTATCTGCGGCATATTTCTGCTATAGATGTGTTACCTGTAAGTGCTTCCATCACAATCCTTGCCTTCTCTTCCTTGGTCCTGCTCGATTTACCTTCCATTACATAATCACCTCTTGATGTGTTATTTGATTTCTAACTTGTTGTACTGTATATAAACAACTCTCCACTATCAAGTGGTACAAATATAACGGGGACCAGTACATGTGACGGTATGTACTGCACCACTATTTCCTTTTAATTTCTCGAACAAAATTAGAATTGAGTTATTTCCTTTGATGATTCAGGTTTACGGCAGATATAGTAGTCTGCGTCTTTTGTATGGAGTACTTCTACAATATCTAAATTCATAGATTTCAATAATTGCTCAATCTCCTCATTATTCCAGAAAACATACGCGGAGTCTCCTAACAATTTTGTGATTTCCGTTCCCTCGGCCCTTTCCATCAGAAAGAAAAGAATAATAATTCCCCCGTCAGTCAATAATTCTGTAAGTTTTTTTACGTACCTTTCAACTAAAGGTTTATTTAACCTTTCAAAAACTGATTTTTCAAGTATAATGTCGACAATAGGAATATTTGGAAAATTAGCACCGTCATATCTTAAAAAATGCAAATTTTTAAAATTGTATTTTAATGTAATTTTGTTGGCTAATTTTATGTAATGAGGATTTACGTCAATACCATAGCCTTCCCTTATTTTGCCAGCAATTCCAAACAAATTTCTGCCCATACCGCACCCGAATTCCAAGACACTCTTGTCTTCGTTGATATATCGAGAAAAAACGGACATTTCGTCTTTGCCTGAAATTAAGTAATCATCCTTAGACATAAACCTTCCGGTGGTAGCCCTCACCGCTGTTGGGTAGGTCAACCCAGTCATTTGCCAAACGGGCTTACTGGCAGCGAGTTTCTTAATAAGGTTTGCCATTCAGAAATTCTCCTTTGTTTCCCTGTGGTTTATATTAAGTTACCTGTATTAATTTTTTTCCGTCGATACCGTACCTCAAAATCTTTGTCTTTGGTATTTCCCTTATCTATCTCAATTATCCTTCTCGTTTAACATTTAACTACCTTATGTGGCCTCATCTCAGTTAAATGTTGGAGAAAAGGGGTAATCTCGCAAAAGCATAGGTTCTTTATGCCAAATATGAAAGAGAACAGGCAACGGTAATATATTGGGTACATATCCTGACACACTGATGGAGCAACTTGAAATCAAGGAGGAAATAAGCGGAGGCATATTTTTCAGTACGTCGATTCCATCGCGTTAGTGCTTGCATGCTTCATACTTTATATGTACATAATTCTCTTTTACAGTTCTGAACTGGTGGGAACGGTTGCACTTCTCCTGGCAATCACTTCTTTCCTGAGTGTATTCTTCTCCCTTGGGCTTGGATACGGACTGCAGCACTACATTTCATACCAGATGGGAAGAAAGGAATATGGAAAGATAAGGGAAATGATCACTAAATTCCTCCTAATAGGCATATCCCTTGGAATTCTTTCTCTTTTGGCCCTCTACCTTAGCTCACCGATATTCGCTATGCTCTTTTTCCACACATTCAAGTATATACTCCCTGTGAAATACCTAGGCATCGACCTCTTTTTCATGGTCCTCTGCACATTTTTAAGCGGAATATTTTCGGCCTCCAAAATTTCAAGTCGCAAGTATTATGGAATATCGTAGGCATATTTATCACGTATTCCCTCCCTGCCGTTCTCCTCTCAATATTCGACGATAGCATCTTCATAGTCGTAGGCTGGGCTGCAGGATATGCACTCTCGTCCATAGCATACCCGCTAATCTTACTCTGAAGGATTAGGGTTGCAAAGAGATGCTTGGATTGGACCAGAGTGAGAAGAATATTGAGCCATGCACTCCCTGTACTCATTGCACCACTCATAGGTGGCTGTGCAGGCTGCGGTGACAGATCCATCGCATCATATATGCACCCCCTTCAGCTTGAACATTATAATAGAATATGATGGCCTCCATCCCATGAAAATGCGTTCTGGTTCCTCGCCGACAGGTAATGAGGTCACTTCACAACAAGTTTCCTCAGTATTGCCTTGATGTTCAATGCCTTTGGAAGGAGTTTCATGAACATTTCGACGTCCTCCCCGCTGAATGTACCCAGCAGCCTGATGAGCAATACGTAAATAGCAAAGCCAAGAAGTATGTATGCTATCATCTTCAATGGAGAATACCAGTAGTACATCTGCAATGCGAAAACAACGGAGAACATTACTGCCGCTGAGAGCATGATCTTGGCTATCTTCCCCCTTTCAAAATACGCCGTTTCATATTTCCTTGAGTAGTAGTACGTTACTGCAAAGCCCATGATGTAAATGGATGAAAAGCCCACCGCTGCTCCGTTTATTCCGAACCTAGGGATGAGCAATACGGAAATGATGAAGTTGGAAATGAGTGCAAGGGATGACGATATGAGAAATATCTTCGTCTTCCTGACGGCCTGCAGCGAAACTGCCAGAATGTTGGATGATATGAAAAGTGCGTTTGTTATCGTTATTACAGTTATTGGTATAAACCCAGGAAGGTATGATGGGTTTGCGAGGAAAAGGAGTATAGATGGTGAAATGGCAGCAACCAAGAAAGAGAATGGGACGTAGAAGGCTAGAAGGAGTTCTATGGCCTTTGAACTGTACAGACGGAGATTTTCAATATCCCCCCTGCCGTACAGCTCGGAAAGTTTGGGAAGGAGGATTGTGCTGAAGGGTCCTATGAGTATCGCAAGTGCAGAGACAATCAGAAGGGAGAAGTTGTATATTCCCATCTCCGAAAGGTTCAGAAAGAACGATACGACAAATCTGTCCACGTATGTCGCACCGTACCCCAGGAGGGAGGATATGAAGAGGGGGAGAGAGTAATCGATGATTGTCCTCACTGAAACAGCCTTTGCGCTTGATTTCATCCCCCTTATCCTTCTTGTCACGTGAATAGAAAATAACAAGGCACCCAGGGAATAGCCTGCAGTCCATCCTACGACCACCACAAGTGGATTGACGATGAACTGTAGTAGAATTACTATTGCGGAATACATAACCACCGTATACGCAACGCTGACCAGTGCATTGACCCTGAATTTCTGAAGTCCGAGGACCATACCTCCGGTGACGCTTGCACCGAGGTTTGCAACTACTGCGAATCCCATTATTCTTATGATATCGAGGTAACGGTATGTGTGAAAGAACAGGTATGCGAATGCCGGCGAAGAAAACCACATGAAGACAATTGCCAGTATGGACACAAGTATCAGGACGATAGAAATCTCCTTAACGACAGTCCTCAATGATTCAGGATCATTCTTGCCTATGTAGTATGAGATGAAATGCTGTACGCCGAAGCTCAGGCCAAAACTGAAAATAGTTGAAAAAAGGAACATCATTGCTGAAAGAAGCGCTACTACACCAACAACCTCTGTGGTGAACACCCTGACAATATATATATAGAAGAGGAAACCTGAGAGGACGCTCACAATTGCGGAGAGATACTGATATATGACACTCTTCCCTATTTCGTCCCCTGTTTCCAGAACTTCCATTCACTGCCATAACTTCAACACCTATTTTACAGTTCCTTTCCTTCTAGAATGCTTCAATTCATAAGGAGATCTTTTGCAGCTGTTTACCTGAAAACCGTTTTATTGGAATCCCGTGAATAAGAAGGTAATGATGTATGATAGGGCTTCCGAATATCTGATATACCCCATTTTCGTTGCCTTCTTGGCACTGGGTGGTGCAAAGAAGATACTTGATTATGTCAGGAACATCCAGAGAGTCTGATGCTTCTGTTGGAATGTGAGAGAAAAAATCAAGATATGCTCAGTATTTGACAAGGCATTCTCCAATATCCCTTGAGTCATTCATCGGCTATGGAGTAAGCTTCGTCCATAGATTCAGAGTTTCATATCTCCTTAACCTCTCCCTACTCGGCATTTACGACCTCGCTTTACTAATAAACTCTGCCATTATCTTCATCATCTGACCATTTGCCATAATTCTTTTCCCAAAGCTATCAAAGAAGTACGGACTATGAAAAAATGGGAAATGAAGAATTAAGTATCGAAGGTATTTAGCCCATAAGCGCCATATTTGTGCTTATGGTGATGCTAGTGGCTGCGCTTTCCTCATCGATTCTACTTTTCATCCCAAGTTATGTTTACCAGTCCGCATTAATACTGGTGACTTTTTGTCTGATATTGGGACAGAAGTCCCTCTAACTGTGCAATAACATCAAATTGTGAATGAGCCCCTTGCAGAACCCTGACGTTTCTTTTCTGTCCTTCCTCCTCTGATATATCAGGCCTCCCGTAGCTCTCTTGTCTGAGGAGAATCCAGATTCTGATGCATTCCTCTTGAAGTATTCCCTGAGATAGTTCATCGGATCATCCATGAAGCGCCTGATTATTTCCCTCCAGTTCCTTCTTCCCCTTATCCTGGAGTTGCTCTTAGGGATGAGGAATATCATTGTGTTTTCATTGAAATCATCAAGTATGCTCTGTCCCGAGTAATATTTGTCCAAACGGATGCTCTTAAGGTCAATGCGCATCTTACCTATCATCTCTAATGCCTTATGATACGCATCCTTCTCCGATCTGACGGAAACTGCATATCCAACATACATCCTTGTTGCCAGATCCATCAGTGCGAATGAATAGACAAACTTCCCCTCCTTCACAAATTCACCATCTTTCTCCCTCATGGAACGGTAGTGCTTCGTGACGGTGAGGGAATACCCGGTACCGTCACCCGATGTGTCAGCGGAAGAGATGCCCTTTCTCATGACGGAGCTGATGAAGAGGTTATTCAATATCATCAGGACAAGAGGATCTGAATATAGCCTCTCGACGGTCTTGTAACTGATGTCCTTGCTAATTCCGAGAAGAGGAAGGAGGTAAGCGGCCTTCCTGTTGCTCAGTCGGAATATCTCCTTCACAAGGATAACGAAGACCTTCTCCCTTGCTTCCAGCAACGAGGGTCTTCCAAACTCCTCTACAACGAAGGAAGAGGACTCGTCTATCATTGCTCTGAGCTCCAGAGCCATGCCCTTCATCCTCTGCCTGTAGAGATACTCGTAATCCCTCCAGTTTGTTGTCACTGGTATGGAGAATTCCTCCCTGTAGCGGGACATGAGTTCTTCAATGGAGTCACGGAAATACTCATAGTCCAGCTGGGTGATCCTCATTACGAAAATGTAATATATATGGGGTATATATACATTTGTGCGCAAGGTACAGATAAAGGAAGGGAACCAGATCACCGTGAAGAACATTCAGGCTTACATGGAAAGGACAGTCACAAAATTTGGATCTGGTGCCAAAGTTGACTGTCCTAAGGAGTTTCTGGGGAAGAAGGCCTTCCTGATCATAAAGAAGGATGAAGATTAGTCACTTCTGTCCCAATGTCCTTTTTGTCTCATAACCATTTATATGTTCACTTCTGGCAAGATACTTCTGGTTTCCTCTTCTGTTGCATTTCTCTCGATTTCGAATCTCTCGATTTCGCCCATTCCTAAATACAAGACGATAGGCGCTTCAATTGGATATTCTTCTATAACAGTGGTATCCTTTTTCATTATGTACTATTATGCAAAGAAGTTTGAAATAGTGAAATTCTAGTTGGCAAAGATAGCCAAAATATATGCTTCAGGCTTCGTGATGTATTGTAATTGTAGCATTGCGAAGCATGCTGCTCTACTCCTCCCTAAAACATCTTAGGTACATAGTACTTAGATTTGCCATAAACTCGGGTATGGTTAAGGTTCTGAAGATGTTCAAAAGAGAAGATCTTGATTTCATCATGCTCCTTATACCCTTGTGGCTGCAGTAGGTACGAATCTTGATATTGGCTCTAATCCTGTAATCTGATAACTCTCAAAGAACTTCTGAAAAACGTTTCAAAGCCTCCTACCACCAAGGAGATCAAATAAGACTGTTTCCCATTATCGCAATATTGAAGTGAAAACGTAAAATAGCCACGTAGTATTCCAATCCAAAAATGGGGACGAATCGGCGAAACGGTCTATTATTCCTTGCTCTTCTTTTAATTGGGCTAGCTTATGCATTCATAGGAATAATAGCTGCTCATCCATTTGATGATGCAATCTATGCATTCAATTCACAGATGTTCTACTATCTCCATGGAAGTCCTTTTCTATATCTTCCCCAGGGTATCTTTTTGGATGCAATCAACGTTGCGGGGTATTTTCCTGTAGCCCTATCGACCCTGTTTCTGAAAAGCAACGTGCTGTTCATCCAACTCGGAGTGAAGATACCCTTCATCGTATTCACGTTCCTCTCCTCCTACATCCTCTACAGAATAGCAAAACTATTGAAATTCAATGAGATGTATGCCTCCCTGCTGTTTCTCACATCTCCTATATACTTCTTCACTTCCGTGATATATGGGTCTGCGATCGTTGTATCAATATTCTTCCTCTTGCTCAGCCTGTATCTTGTTCTGACAAAGAGATTTGTTCTTACTGCCATTATGTATGGGATTTCAACAGGGATGTACCTCTATCCTGTTTTTGGGATACCTATTGTTGCAAGGTACATAATGATTAACGGAAGGAGGAGGGATGCACTGATATTCATAGGAATTTCGTCGCTTTTTGCAGCTCTCGGTCAGCTGATTATCCTCTTCATCTTTCTGCAGAGGGGGCAAATCGGACTATCACCCAATAGTCCCTCTGCATATCTGTCACCCTACTCTTCAGTACCTTATTATGACATTTTTGATTTTCTAAACATATTTGGAAGAGGCGGAATAGTCCCGGGGCAGCTTTACAACATCCTGTACTACGGACTGTCAATAGTATTTTCATTGTCCTACTTACTTATCAAAAGGAGGAATGTGAACGAGGAGACCTTAATAATCTTCCTCCTTGTCCAGGGTGTTCTGTTCGCTGCACTCGCCCCCTACAACCTTCCCAGCTACATGACTGCAATGATACCTCTTGCGATAATTGCAGGTTTCCTGTTGAGGAGATGGATATACATCGGGCTTATGTGGGTCTCATCATTCTTCAGTTTCCTTGTGATGCAGACAATAACCCACGTCGGATTCATCGTATATTTTTCTGACCTAAACATGAAGATTCTTACGACAAACATCTACCCCTATTCTTCCTTTCCACCTTGGATAAACAGCATTGCGGGAACCCTATACGTGGCCTCCCTGCTCCTGTTCATCCCCATTTCCCTCCTAAGGAAAAAGGGGACCATGGCAAGGCTCAGAAAATCCCTGATCGCACAATCTGCAACAATAGGTGCGATTGTGCTGGTAGGTGCACTTCTCCTTGCACCTGTCGCATCGTCCATCCCCCAGGACATGTATCTTTCTACCAGCATTGATTCCTTCGCAGCCGATGGGTCAAATGAGTACATAGTTGGGACATCTCTGGTTGCTACGTACTACTTTCCTGATCTCGGATCGATGGATCAGGCAGGAATAAACCATTTCCTAGGTAGAATTAATTTTCCAAGCAATTATTACAGCATCTACTCACTTTCCGGCAGTAGTGCTGAAAAGAGGGGGGACTTCATGCAAACAATTCCCCTCCCATACCCTTTGCAAAGTGCAAAGTTGCAGCTTATGGGAACTTCGCCGGGGAAAGTCTCCATTATCATCGAGAATTCAACATCCTCGATTTCTCTACAGGAATCACAGTCAGAGTTGGGTAATTCAACGATTTACTCTTTCAATGTTGCATCATATCTTAGCGGTAAATACATGATGATTGTGAACTCTTCTTCCACTCTTCAGTTGCACAACTCTACATCACTCGCACTTTCAATAACGGGCATTCCCGCATGGGGTTTGGTAACAATAGACGGCAGGGCCATATCAAACGGCACTGTTGAACCAGACCTGCTTGGGGGGACCGTGATCATAAGGTACAGCGGGCCATTCTACGGGGTACCTGATGTACTACCTATCCTCACAGTACAGATGGTCAAGCCCCTAGGAAAGCCTGTTGACAGTCAACTCGCTATCGGCGGGATTGCGTTCGTTGGACTCATTTTTTTGCCGCCTTCCTTGCTCGTCTTCTTAAGACATAGAAGACAAGGACAAGGTCCAGGAAGACAACGAGAACGATGATGACTATGTAGGTTAGCAATAAATCTGATGCGCTTACTATGACAACATTGTTATAATAACTAATTGTTCCCGTAACCCTAGTGCCAGAATACCCATAAGGCAGAACGATCCTGTAATTATAGGTGGCATTTGGAAGATAGAGCGTCATGAACGATGAGTTGGAACTGTAGTTTGCCCCGCCTATCTGAACGTACCAGTGGGTTCCCTGGGATAATCCTTCTACGATGAAAGTATACGGCTGAGTGGAAACGAAATCAATCTGGAAAAGAAGTCCATGTCCATTTACCTTAAAATTCCCGCTACCACCAGTTATGTTGTACCCCTGGATGGGTGTGACAGAATAATCGTAGGACCCATTAGTCAGAGGAAAAATTATACTGGAAGAACTGGAATTGCGCACCTGCCCTGATACGTCTACAGACCAGGCACTTCCACCCACAAGTCCTTCCTCGACAAATGTAACGGTATAGTTCTGCTCACGGAAATTTATTACCTCCGTCACATTCGAATTTGTCACGTTTACGATACCGCTGGCAGGATTAGCCTTGTAGGTAACGTTGAAAGAGTAAATGGAAAAATGGTAGAAGCCTCTGTATTCATGAAATACAAAGCTTGTGTTGTCTAACACAACCTGTCTCCCGCTGAAATTTATTTGCCAGGAGCTACCCGCAGGGAGTCCTATCTCATTGAATGTGACATTGTAATATGTGACCTGAAAGTGGATATCCACCGTTATGTTGTTACCGTCTACCGTTAAAACACCATGCTCCGGAGATGCATTGAACCCATATATCGTTCCAGCGAAGTAGTAGTAATTTCCGTTTGGTACGTGGAATGTTATGCTGGAATTCTCCGTTGTGACTGCTGTCCCGTTCAATGAAACATACCAGCTCAGGTTATGTGGCAGGCCTGTCTCATTGAACACTATGGAATGATCCGAACCCGAGGACGCCGATGAAAATGGTACAAATATCGATAGAGCAATGATGGATGCTACGAGCAATACTGAAAGCCTTTGCACTGAATGCTATCAATTTCATTTTGATAATTCTTTTCATTGCATTAAACCTGGACTAGGAATCTTCAACAAGTATGTTTGAAGGCTCAGTTGCATCTCTATATTGTTAGACTCTTTGACATATAAAATTTAAAATAAAATAAAAAAGGAATAAATTACGGGTTGCTTACTGCTTCTTCTCTTCACTCACTTTTCTGCTTGCCTTGTTTGCTGCGGTGACTGCCATGAATGATAGTACCAGCGTTATCAGCACCAGAACCACTATGACAATTAGGAAGACCTCGAGTGTTCCGAATCCTTGTGTGTTGGAGTTTATCTTCTGAACCGTAGAATTCAGTGTGCCAAGGCTTGTTGATATGCTTGATACAGTGCCGTTTGTAGAAGTAACCGTTCCTGACAAGGTTCCAAGGTCCGTGGTTATTGTTGCAATTCCGTTTCCATTTGTCTTTACCTGAGTTCCAATGCTGCTTAACGAAGTCTGTACCTGGCCAAGTGTTGTGCTTATCGTTGCAACATTTCCGTTGAATGCTACTATACTAGCGTTCAGAGAAGCAAGGGATGTCTTTATAGAGCCCAGATCTGTCTGCACTAGAACCTGGCCGCTTTCTATGCTGGCAACAGTTGCATTAATTGCGCTGAGTGTTGTTGTCATCTTACCGAATGCTGTTGTTATGTTAGCGGTTAGACCTTTGATTGACGTTATAGAGGCATTGAGTTCTGCTAGAGGTACCTTGAATGCGCTTGTAACTGCGTTGCTGACTATAGTTGTCAGACCGCTAGTAGATATCCCAACTATCAATGCACCAGCTCCAGACACTAGTTGAAGGGTTGGCGCTCCCGTAGATGACATTGTCACATTCGCTATTGTTGTTGATGTTGACCCGTAATGAACCTGTGTGTATCCTAGCGTCACTGTCCAGTATGCGCCAGTATCGTTGTTTGGCATTGGGAACGAACCCGCTATGAGAGACGTGCCTTCCATGTTACCTGTGACGGTCATGTAAGCAGTTCCATTCAGGTAGACAGTGACTTCAATTGGTCCGTAGCCACTACCAACTGGATGTGGAGGAGTTGGTGGGGTCCATGCAAAGTTCACAAGCTGGCCAGGGAAAGCAGTTTCTGTATTAGAAGTATAGTTGAATGTTGGACCGAATATGTTGTTGTAGGTTCCGGCTGTAAAGGTGAATGTCGCGAGTGCATTTGTGTGGACAGGGCTAGATGTAGCTGGTAGGACGTCCAGTGAAATGCTGTCTCCCGCTGTCATAGCAGGTAGCGTTACAGTGACACCTGAAGAATAGCTTCCAGATGTGTCAGTCGTGAAATATGCAAGAGCTGTGTCAGAAATGTATGCAGCGGCTGTTGAGTCGTATGCATATATGCCATAGTAGCTCTGTGGGCTGAGGCCGTATGCATACAGGGTCACGTTCTCGTTCGGATAAAGAGCTGTTGAGGAAGATTCTAGTGGATACAATGAGTTTGTAGTGGGTACTGAAGAGAGTGCTGCCGTAGTGCTGAATGATGTGTTATAATAGCTTGTGAGACCAGAAACAGTCACATATGTAGCCAGGTGATAAGTTCCTGCTGGCGCCAGAGGCGCACTGAAAGATAGATTGGCTGCCCCGTTAGAGTCTGTAGATGTGGTAAAGGACTGCTTCCCTTGGGTTGTATAGTAGTAGTATGTGACGCTAGTCGAGGCTGGATAGTCGTACAGATACCACCCCAGCATGGACCCAGCAGGAGCACTCATGATGTATTCATATGAAGTTCCAGCTGCACTTCCGGGGGTGCTACCGGTTACATTCGCAGACCCTAGGGACGTGGTATGGCTCTCATAGACAACTGCCAGGACATCAGCTCCAAGCGGGATGTAACTGGAAGTTACACCGAATGTCAGTGTTGCGGAGCCAGAAGTTGTAGTAAAGTATGTATTAGCTGTTCCTCCATTTGCGGAAACCGTTATCACTGTATTTTTTGTCGCGCCGTTAGATTTTAAGAGTAGTAGGCTGTAGCTGCTAGAAACACCTGATCCCGCTATCAGGGAACCTTCTGGGATCAGTCCACTGACCGTTATTGTGGCTGTTTGAGACGGAGACGCAGATGGGTTGTAGGATGGGGCAGAAGAGGTTACAGTTGCAGGACCTATTGCGTAATAATAGGAGCTCTGTGTTGGCATGCTTCCACCAGTAGTAGTTACCGTCTGGTTTGCTCCAGTGCTTAATGCGTAATATTCAATGCTGTAAGTAATTGAGAACAGACCGGAGAAAGTCGATATAACCCCCATATTATTTGTTGCAATGGCTCCCGTGGTATTGGTAATTGACCCAATTCCTAGGACCTCATAATCGTAAACTATGTTTCCAGTTCCCCCATCAGACACATAACCAGTATCAGTTACCGCGTACTCTGTGTTGGGTGTCAGGCCAGTGCCTGTAATTCTGGCGGATGCACCAACAGCTGCATAGTAACCCGCCAACGTGAATGTGACTTCCGGCAATACCTTGAAAGTCGTAGAAGCATATTCTGTTACCGTTGAGCTACTTGATATCTGGGCGAAAACTGAATATGATCCTCCTGGAATAGCAGCCAAACTACTGACAGTAGCTGCAAAATACCCATTTGAATCCGTAGTCCCAGAGGCTATTGTTGTGCTTCCAAGGGTAACTGCTATGTTCTCTGAATCTAAGAAGTTATACGCTACCACGCGTAACATATCTCCTACGTATCCGCTATTAGTTCCGGTAGACAAGTCCGTAACCGTTATAGAGGGTATTCCAGTTTGCTTTGAAACGTAGATTGCATCAGCGAATGAGTTCGAAGTTGTTGCGGGAGTCGTCGTAACCACGATGGTCTGCGGCCCTGTTGAGGAAATTGCTGAGGCCAATCCGGTAATTGCGAGAGTAAATGAACCACTTGACGATATGCTTACTCCAGTGGAGAAAATAGCATCTATACCTGCTACTGTGACAGAATTCGTAGGTGATGTGGAAGGAGAAGCGGCTATTGTTGCAGATGCAGCGAACCCATACCCATCGATAGTAAACTGGGAACTTGCAGCACCTGATATTGATGGTACTGACACCGTTATGCTAGGTGTTAGAGCCAAAACAGCATCAGCTGTTATTCCCTCAGAGTTCGGTGTTGGCGATGTAGTAGAAGATTCTGTAGCTACTATGTTGTACGTGCCTTCAGGTAATGCCTTCGGTACCTTGAAAGATGGAGTACCAGTCGTCGAGTTGGTAGGAAGATATCCACTTGTGCCTACTGCAATTGATGAAATTAGAACATCGGAAGAACCAGAATAATTCAGATAGACATTGACAGTCGATGATGGATCGAATGGGTGGCCATTTACGCTTGATACGTATGCAGTTGCTCCCGCAGCAGTTGAGCCACTAAGGGATATTTCTGGCGTAAGTGATGTTACTGTTATTGTTCCACCACTAGCGAAGCCAGACCCATCAGTTGCAGCTAGATAGTATGTTCCTGCTGTAAGTGAGGCTGTATCAAAAGTTGTAGTGAGACCTGTAAGTGTGGTAGTTCCTGCAGGAAGCGTAAGGGTTCCGACCTGTATGGCTCCAGTAGGGAACGTATTAACTGTATTTGCGTAGAAAGTAACTGTAGCGCCTGACGAAAAAGTTGCTGTTGAACCGCTGGGGAATCCTACGACTGTAGAGCTAGACACTGCAAACACTGTAGGTGTTGTTGTGAATGATCCGCTAGCTGCATAGGCTGGTTCGGCCGCAAATGAAAGTATTGCAAATGCGCTGAATATCATTGCTACTGCGATCAATACCGTAAGCATTTTTTTGTTGTTAGGTTTATACATTATTTTAAACCTCCAACCTTAGGAGAATATTAATGATATATAAACGTTGTGAATTTTTTATCCACCTGTGACATTTTTCTGACGTCAGAAAACCTCATATTTTCTGCAAGTGAATAAACAATTTATATTTAGATATTTATTTTGAAATCAAAAGTTGTCATACGTTTCATTTTTAAACTCTTCTTCAGGAAGTAAGCTACAAATCTCACTTCCTAAGAGAGAATTGACCTTGAACCTTGCGGCCAGTTCAAAGCATATGACTTCTTTGCACGGCTTAGTAATAAGTTAGATTGTTCCGTTAGTCTCGAGCGACTATTCATCATTACCTATAACAGATAGTCTCTTATGCTCACTGAAATTCGTCTCTGGAGAGCGGCGAGACCCATATTGCCATTTCGGAACTAACTAGCCTACTTATTCCGATGCCGGAGATTGTTTATTCATACTCGTTCATTCATCCGAATCGTACTTTAGGACCGAGAATTAAGTCAAGGGAAGAGGATGGAGCATATAAATAACAGTTAATACATATACCAGGAAATGGCAAGGAGAATGAAGGTAGGACCTAAAGGACAAATCGTGATACCTAAGGACATAAGAGATAAACTTGGAATCAAAGAGTTCTCTGAGGTATTGATTGTTCTTAGAGGTACAGAAGTAGTAATCAGCCGATCAGCACCAACATCAGTATCACACACGGATTTTTTCACTACCACTTATGCAAAAAAACTCAAACAAAAAGTAGACCTTAAAAAGGTCCTGGATGAGGAATATGAAAGGAACTTACAAATGAAGTAGCAGGAAAGTTCCGATGTTTAGGGTGGAGACGAATTGTGAAATATTTATACCAAGACCTAAGGTACAAAAAATTTGGAATGACTGCCATAGAATTGAATTGTTTGATTTTTGTTTGATGTGTTGAATCAGATTTATATCACCTTACTTTCTTACTTCTTCATGGAGGGGGATAGCGTTTATCATATAGAGGAAACTCTAGAACAGACAAAAATTCGTTTGAATCGGGATGATTCTTTAAGTCCTGGGGTTAAGAAAGCAATTCTAGATTTCATAGACGACCTAACTATGGACAACCTATCTAAGCACAGGCAGTACTTCTACATCACGAGATTGAAGGTACTGGGCCGAATCATGGGAGATTCGTTCCTGCATCCTACTAAACAGGATATCAAGACTGCAATACTGAAACTCAAAGCATCCAAGACGAGGAGAAACGGAAATTATGCTGACAGCACGATGAATGGAATGTACATGACCTTCAAGAAATTCTACCGCATTTATGACGATGGGAAGTATATGGAATCTGTTAGATGGCTAAGATTGAACTGGAATCCTGCCAAGGAGAAGAAACCGGAAGACATAGTGACTGCAGACGAGCTAACAAAACTTCTAAGCGCTTGCCGTAACGATAGGGATAGTGCCCATGATATCGATGCTATACGATTCCGGATGTAGGATTGGTGAACTCTTAACTCTTAGGGTAAAGGACCTGGATTTCGACACTTATGGACTGAGACTGACGGTGAAGGGAAAGACAGGAGTAAGGAAGGTAAGGGTTGTGGGGAAAAGTGTTGCACTGGCACGACAGTACCTAGAAGGTTCTAAAAGAAATGATCCTGATGGTTTCTTCTTTACCATGATACGTGGAACTGGGCCCATGAAATGGAATGACGTGAATATGATGCTCTATAAAGTTAGCAAGAGGGCGGGAATCAATAGAAAGATACATCCTCACTTGTTCAGGCATACGAGAGCGACAATCCTGGCCAAAGACTTGAAACAGGCACCTCTGGAATCCACTATGGGATGGGTCCATGGATCAAGGATGTCCAGGATTTATGTGAATTTCAGCGATGAGCAGGTAGATGATGCGATTTTGAAGGTCTATGGAATTGATAAGGAGAGGGGTAGAGAGAGAAATACGAATCAGCCTCAACCAGTGATATGCCAGAGCTGCGGGGCAGAGAATTCTTCCAATGCCTCTTACTGTTACAGATGCGGTACTTCTTTGTATAAGAAAGATGACAGTAAGACAGCGAGCGAAGTAAAGGAGACTTCAATTTCTTCTGCTACTTCTTCAGAAGATGATGACAGAACAAAGAAGATACTGAAGAATTTCGATCCAGAATCCAAGGACGAGATAGTTGAAGCGGTTATATCAGAAATCGTTAAGAATCCTCAACTGGCACAGAGATTCCTTGAAGCGCTTGTAACAAAAAAGAGAACTTCCTAGTAATTCAGCCATTTGGTGCAACAGGTCATCCCCAACACTATGTCACATCTCGCCCCTTTCAAAGGGTTTTCTTATGGAGCTTTCGTAAAACGTTCAAATAATCATGCTTAAATCCTTTAATTAAGATCTTCAGGAATTTTTTAAAACATACTGAATATCCGTGTATAAGAGGATGAAGACTCAATGAGCATGTGAATTACTTTTTCTTTTTACTTTCAGGTACTACTTGGACAATGACGCAATTCAAAACTAAATATTCTCAGGTCTTGAAAATAAACATCGTTTACCCCAATACATCGACTGATTTGCTTGGTTGTTATTGAATTTTTAGGGGACAAAAAGTACTTAGGATATTAAGAGTCAAAGTTTTATGGAGAAAAGATTCAAATGAAGAGCGAGAAGTACATCAAGGTCTTTGCAATTGTCATTATATCATTATTCTTGCTCTCAGGAGCGATTCAATTCGCTGTAAACCAAAATTCCCCATTGGGGACAGACGCTAAGTCAGCAGCCCTCTCAAACTACATCCCTGCTACCGGTAGCGGAAATAAACAATCCGGGCAAGTAGTGAGTGTAAACAGTCTATATTCTGCGGAACCGGCACCTATGGGTATAGCTGATTATGGAATCGGTTCAGGGGGGATACCGTACAACTATTCTACTACCTCATTCCTTGGGCATGTTGACATAAAGAATCTCAGGACTTACAATTCCTCACTTAATGCTTCTGCCACCGAGATGACATTCCAGCTAAACATAAACTTCGTCTTCTACGATGGATCTAAGGAGTATGTGTACTGGGTACAGAACGTTGCAGATTTCAACACCTCTTCCACCCCCTCAATAGGGTTTATAGACAACGTGTGGAATATTAGCGCGCCAAGCGCCGGCGTCTACAATTCGACTCTAAGCGGAAATGGAACGGTAGGCAATTCCTCCGGCACATTCTTCTACTATTCTTTCGCGAACCAGAGTCTTCCTGGGAATGACATCTACGTCTCCTACCCCTTCAACATGGAGATGGCTATAAATTATACCTCCACTTCACATGGAATCCCTGAATTAGAGTTCACTTACAATGATGGTCACGGCTGGCAAACCTACGACAACGTGCTTTTCAACTTCGCTACCAATGTAACAAAGATCAGTGGCTTCGTTGTCAATGGCTTTAATTATGAACCTAATGGCTATTCTTTCTACGATGCGGAACTGATACTTGGCGGACCAGGTGACGGAACGCAGACAAATGACACGAATTCATCAGTCGCTCTGCAGCTGGATTACTTCAACGGACACAACTACCAGATGATAACGAATGCATACAACTTCGGGAGTGATACTGCTGAAGGAATCAGGAACGTTACTTCAAATGCACAATATTACCTCTCCAACGGTTCCCTCTTCGCTTCCATCACTAGTGGCCCAGGTAAACTTGAGCAGATATACAACAGGAGTGCGATAGCACTACTGAACATATCCGTCCCTGGAACATCAGGGTATGTTGTTGTTAACGGTACAAGGTACAATTTCGTGGGAGGGGACGCAAATCTCACATTGGCAGCTGGCACTTACAACATAAAGGTATACAACTCAAATTCATCTCTCATTCTGCAGAAGAATGAGACCCTAGCTGCAGGAAGCTATGTTTTCCTCTCTACGGTCTCTACCTATAAGATAACATTCTTGAGCTCGGGTTTACCTGCAGGAACGATATGGTACCTCAACCTGTCAAATGGAAGGGCACTACACACGAATGCCTCAAGCATTTCCACCAACCTTACAAACGGTAACTACACATACAACGCAACTTCTAGCGGCACCTATAGAGCCACGGGGAACTTCAGCGTTTCAGGTGCAAATGTGACTGTGAACGTTGCATTCAAAATGCTGCTCCCGAAAACGTACCAAATACAGTTCGTTGAGACTGGACTTTCCAATGGCACAACATGGAATGTAACTCTGAATGGCAGCCTGAAGACTTCATCTTCTTCCTCCATATTATTCGAAGAAACAAACGGTTCCTACTCATATACCGTAGGAGCAGTAAGCGGTTTCTCAGCTTCACCTGGGTCTGGAGTTGTCACTGTGCAGGGCAGGAATGAAAGCATATCAGTTGTCTTTACACCAAATATCATCGTATCCAAGTACAACGTGACTTTCTTAGAGAGAGGTCTAGTAGGGGTGACGTGGTTCGTCAATCTTACGAATGGCCACTCAGCCTCCTCTATCTCCAACACAATAACATTCCTTCTGCCTAACGGGACGTACGAATACTCCATCTCCTCGGCCAGCTCGCTCTTCGAACCCACACCGGCCCTTGGTACAATTATTGTGAATGGTGCTTCCCAACAGATAAATGTCATTTTTTCAGGAGTACCGCTTTCGCTGACGTTCGAGGAGACTGGACTTCCTTCTGGAACCTCGTGGTCCGTGACACTTAACGGTACAACGGAGACTTCCACTAACAGCAGCATAACGTTCCTGGTACTCACCGGAACGTATGAGTACTATGTCACACCTCCCGTAGGCTACACCACCGCGCAGAATAGCGGCACAGTGAAATTAGTAACGCCATCGGAAGTTGTGCAGGTAACATTCACGCCGGTGAAATACAATGTCACCTTCACATCCTCAGGGCTACCATCAGGTACTATATGGGCTGTAACCTTCAACGGGACTTTACAGTCCAGTTCATCGGATTACATAACGTTCTCTGCTATAAATGGAAGCTATTCTTTTGCGATATCTAACGTTACTGACTATACGGTCGGACCAAGTAATGGGAACGTCCTCGTAGACGGAGCTCCAGTGACAGAGACTATCGTCTTCTCCCAGGTCATAACTGTTGGTTACTTCGCGGGTTCTGTGACGCCCGCAAATGCATCTATATACGTGGATGGACAGACTTATTCACAGGCAAATGGTCACTTCAACATTTCACTGCCTCCTGGCACTTACGAGGTGAAGGTAAGTGCTCCCGGATACAGCACATATACGGAAAACATAACAGTAACATCTTCCACTGCAACGCAGCTTACCTCTCTGTCCCTTGAGAAGACAACTACGCCTACACAAACATCTCCGATCACTGATGTGGTCATAGTTGTAATCGTAGTGGTTATAGTCCTACTGCTGGCGGGTGTGGGTCTTGCAGTGAGATCCAGGAGGAAGAAGTAGCATCTTCCCAAATGGGAAACCTTTGACGAGAATTTCTTCTCAATTTATTAATAATATTTCTAATCTTCAAAGAATACGTCCAAATATGCAAGTGCCAAGTTGGCCGGGTCGTTTACCCTTATCTTGAACTCTTCATTTTTGTGGACACATAGACTCTTCCTTCCAAACAGGTCCAAGAAAACTTACATGAGACTTTGGAAATTTTCTATTGAAAGACCTGCTAATCTGTCATCGTCAAAATTTACTTAATACACCACTTCAGGGTGTTTTCCAACATTATCCGTTTCATCAAAGTACTCTAGCAGGATCTCCCTACGCCCTTGACAATGAGGGCAGATAACCTTGAATGACTAAATGATCTATAGAAAAGGGACCTCCTAACTGTTGTACGCCCAGAGTCAAGCTCCCTGATTTGATCTGCGACCACTAAATTTACTGCATACCGTCCTAGCATTCTTGTTATATCGTACGGCATTAAACTAATATTATGAATTGAATTGCTCAATATTACATATTATTGCGCATCAAAATACGCAATACTTATAACTATCAGAACCGCCTTGACGGGATTATGTTACCTTTTCGAGCCGTCATTGATAATAGAGTGCACATCTAGGATCCCGTAAAACATCTCGAATATCTTGGTTTGGCCGAATGAAGATTCAATTAGTTGCGAGATTGCATTTTCTTGCAGTCTTCGCGTACCTTGCAGAAAATAACGCTAATCAGATTGGAATTCCAAAAGGCGTCCATAATGCCCCGAGGAGGGTGGAAGTAGTTCCTGATGATCCATAAGATATACTCTTTGTCTCCGGGATCACTGAATCTTTACGGTCAAGGCGTTGTAATACTTTATATTCGTTCAAAAATCATACTATCCACCTTTTCAATTATTATGGGTAAGGTGGAGCTTCATTTCTCCGCATCGATTTCAAAATAACAAATATTGGACTCGCGACATTTTACAATATATGAGACCTTTTGTAACTCAGATAAATTTAATAGTGCCTAAACCTTTTTATTACTGTGGCGATGTTCTTTGGCCGTAGGTTGATGAAGATCGCAGTTATAGCCTCAATTCTTCTAGTTGTCTTCAGTTCCTTTCTAGCTGCTTATGGTGACCCTGGGAGTGCCCATGTAGGAATCACTTCCAATGATTATTCCGCACACCCCGCGGCAATTAGCGGGATAAATAGCACCCCTATCGTACCCCTCCCCCTTCCACCCAACTCAATCAACAATAACCTGACTTATAATTACAGCGGTCCCGTAGCATTGATGATCACATTCAAGCTCCAGAATCAGAGCGCTCTTTTTGCCTTCCTGTCCCAGCTTTCCGATAGATCATCAACAAATTACCACGATTACATAAGCAGGAGCCAGTTTGCCTCCCTATATTCCGTATCCCAATCTTTCTATCAGGAAGTTGCTAATTACTTCATGTCCTTTCATGGCGTGAAACTGCAGGAGTATCCAGACAGGGTCTCCTTGTCCATCACCGCCCCTGCATCCGTGATAGATGAAATATTCCATACTAGCATAAAGGCGCAGCAGGAAGGAGGAAAGATATACTATGCCTCAACCCACCCAGAGCTTCCGTCTTTCATAGGGGGTGAGATAGCATCGGTCGCAGGCTTCACCAACGCACCGATCAACGTATCCTACAACCTTGGGTCTCACATCGTAGGGAAAGGTTCAACTCCATTTTCAGGTAATTATTCCTTCCAAATTGGGAATGAGGCCAATAATGCGCTAAACCCCTCTTCACCGTACCCTCAGCCTTTCATTTACAACGGAACCCAGTATATTTTTGGGTCCGACTTGCAGATTGCGTACCAGGAACAAACACTGCTGAATGTCAGCTACCCAACGAATGAAGTCATAGCAACGATTCTCTGGTCAGGAAACGTATCGGGGGGGCAGAACATTGGTCCGTACTATCCAAGGGATGTTTACGCTTATTTCAACAACACCCTCCCTTCGTACGAGCCGTATCCGCACATCTACGGCGTTCCTATAAACGGCGCACCACAGCCGGGCATTTCGTCCACCTATGACACCACAGGGGCATCTAACGAGAACACCCTTGACCTGGAGATGGTAGGCAGTACCGCGCCGGGGTCGAGCATCTACGACGTATATGGCCCCACCCCTTCCCTCGCAAATCTTGACCAGGCATTAGCATATATCCTCAATCCGAATTCCACCTTCCCTGGTCTCAACAACGTTTCCGTAATATCCAATTCCTGGGGTTCACCAGACTACAACGATACCACCTGGTATACATACCTTCAGGAAGCTGAAGCCAGGGGAATAACCGTTCTTGCTTCCTCAGGAGATTCCGGGGACAACGCTAACAGCTCGAAATATCTTGGCACCAATTACCCCGGGGACTTTACCGAGTTCCCGTCTTCCATGGCATATAATTCCTTTGGAGTCACTGCAGTGGGGGGGACCACCCTTACCCTCTCTTCGTCCCTTGGGATTGCAAACCAGGTCGCATGGTACATAGCAAGTTCCTCCTATTCCGGACCGAAAGGCAGCACCGGGGGAATCAGTCAGGTCTTCATGGAACCTGAGTGGCAGAAGACCACTGAGGCAAACAACGTTATACTAGGCGCAGGGAGAGGCGTGCCAGACATTGCAGCGATTGCAAACAACACGGTTATCTATGAAACTGTGAACGGAACAAGCTACTATTATTTCCAAAACGGCTATTTTTACTACGAATGGGGCACAAGCGTAGCCTGCCCGATTGTTGCAGGCCTGGTTGCGGAGATCAATTCCATAATGGCACATTATGGACTCAAAAACATCGGGTACCTGAATCCTCTCCTCTACGAGCTCGGGAACATGCAGGTAGAGGCTTTTAACAGCACTTCAACCACAGGACGGGATATCACGGGAACCTACAATTCCACCCTTCCAATGCTCCCGTACTATGACATCACATTCGGTCAGAACAACTTGAACGCTGCCATTTACGGTTATGACCTGGTTACAGGGTGGGGCTCATTATATGCCTACAATTTCACCGCATATCTTCTCAACCTCAACTTCACAGGTTACAATGGAGCTGCGCTGGGAGTGCAGAATATCCTGAATCTCAGCGGCCTTTCGGTGACAAGCTACTACAACTCCAACAACACGACAAACGAGCAGTTCAACGCTTCCATACAACAGAATTTCTTCCTGGCAAACGAGCTGGGAGCGCCGATATACTGGATTCAGAACGTTATATATATCACCTATTACCTGCCCGGAGACTTCTATATGACCTACTCAGGCTGGTCAATCTATCCATTTTACGGCCTCTATGGAAACTCCTCTGTCTATGAGTACAATTTCCCGACCGGGCAGTATGTGAACCTCCCAGAGTCCTTCGACATCAAGTCATGGTTGCAGCCATCTCCGTCAGCATCATTCAACGGCCAGGTGCTATACTATCAGGTAAACGGGCAAACATTAAGCCTGCCCGTCCCCGGAGCGGCGTACATCATAGACGCGCTGAACTACAGCTATCAGTGGAACGGGGAGTCGTTCCAGAATGGTCCCTACCCATCGGAGTATAACGCAAGCTGGGGGTTAATTCCACAGATTGGCCTGGTGGGTGGTCCGTCACTTTCCACAGGATATTTTGAGAGCCCTACCGGCGGGTCCCTGAGATCATACATAGAGCCTTACGGCTCTGGCAGTTATTCCGCTGCTTCGTCGACAATTTTTGGACTTTGGGGGGATCAGACAGGCGAACTGGCTAGCAACCTTCAGTGGACTTACAGCAACGGACTCTGGCTTCTTTCTATTAACAACGGGTCCAGCGAGCAGGGGGTTGCCTTCTACCAGTCAAGCGCTCAGGCAAAGGAATATTACAATGTGACTTTTACAGAAACGGGTCTCCCGTCAGGAACTGCGTGGTCTGTAACATTGAATGGCAGCACTCTTTCTTCAACATCCTCCATAACATTCACAGAACTAAATGGAACGTATTCTTATACCATTGGTCCTGTTTCAGGGTACGAGTCCTCTCCATCTCTGGGAGCTGTGTTGGTAACGGGTTACCCCATATCAGTTTCGGTAGCATTCTCTAAAGAAATAGCGAAGAATTACACTGTCACCTTCACAGAAACGGGACTTCCATCAGGAGCTCTGTGGAACGTCACCCTAAATGGGACCAGCAGGAACTCATCCTCTCCCTCTATCCAGTTCAGCAGACCTAACGGAACGTATTACTTCTCAGTTGGCATCTATCAAGGGTATTCCTCAGTGCCGTACGAAACAAACGTTACGGTTTCAGGTTCAAATGTACTTCAGGCAATAACATTCACTCAACTCACTTATCCCGTGACATTTACCGAGAGCGGTCTTTCCGTCGGGACTCTATGGTCCATCTCAATAGATGGGAAGGTGAGATCATCCTCCACAGATAGCATCGTCGTCCTTGAACCGAACGGTTCTTATTTATATAACGTGGATGAGATCAAAGGATACTCCGCATCGCCTGCATCCGGGGCGGTGACTGTCAACGGGGTTCCTCAGAATGTTTCCATAACCTTCTTACCCATTATAGCAAGGAATTACACTGTCACCTTCACCGAAGCCGGTCTTCCTTCCGGGACGACTTGGTATGTCACGCTTTCAGGTGTAACAGGTTCTTCAACTAGCAATTCGATCCTTTTCAACGCAACAAACGGCAGCTATCCGTTTTACGTTACCTCTCTTGAGAACTATACCACATCACCTTCATCAGGAACTATAGTCGTCAACGGAACTGCGGTCTCACAAACAATCGTCTTCACCTCCACAGTTATCTATTTCACGGGAACCATTAACCCCTCAAACGCTTCTCTTTACGTAAACGGGAATTTGGTAGAAACACAGAATGGTCGGTTCAACGTTTCCCTTGTCAGGGGAGAAACATACTCAATTGAAGTGACGTCGCCAGGTTATTCGAACTACTACAGCAACTTCACAGTCACATCCAGCACATCTCATATAATGAGTTATACGATCAACTTGAAGGTACATGTTATCAATGAACTCATTTCCCTCATAGCCTTCTTTGTAACCATAGCAGCTATTGTATTGATGGGAATAGCAGCCTTCATTCTGCGCAGGAAGAAGAGAGCTGGAAATTAGATAGTGGGAATCGCATCACGGAACGTGGCGAGATGATTACCCTAGAGTATCTGGCTAATTCCAACATCTTTTCACTTAACTTTTTATAAGGCACCCTCCTTCACCCAGTCCTAGGCATCGGAGCTAGAATGCCCACTTCTTGAAGGTAAATTTCCCGTTCCTTTGGTGGGCTACAAATAATTTAAATAGAATTAAAATTTTTTTATAATACCTTCATCGATAAAATATGGTTAAAAACCCTGGAAAAGTTGGGGGAAATAGGCTTTCGGGGGACAGGACACTTTATGAAAGACTTGGGGGTTACGACACAATTGCGTCGTTTATGGGAAAGTATGTGAAGCTAATTAGGGCTGACCGACGATTCGCACGTTTCCAGGGAGGGCGAAGTAACGACAAGAAAATGAGGGACCTTCAACTAAATATAGATTACATGTGCAAGGTTACAGGCGGTTCCAGCTATTACATGGGACGCGACCTAAAGACTTCACACGCGGGACTGGGCATTACACGGGAAGAATGGGACGCGAACGTTAGGTACATGGAAGAGGCCCTTGAAAAATGCAAGATTCCAAAGAGGGAGAAGGAGGAAGTTCTTGCTTTTTGGAAAGGTTTCAGGAAGGACATAGTGGAAGGTGAGTAATGATATGGGAAAGCTGACGGGAGTTCTCGCAGGTTCTGCCATTCTCCTCATCTTCTCGTACTACGTTCTTTCAGATTCATTCACACCGCTCATAAACTGGTTTGGTCCTATCCTTGGGTACAGACTGAACCTCCTTCTGGGGTTACTATGGCTGGAACAGGGAACGCCGCTTCAATACGCATCCATCTTTGTAATATGGGCTGTTGTTGGGATAGTTGTCGGATTTTCTTCAAAGAGGATCAGGTCTGTCTTTACTACTGCCACGACAGTATGGCTTGCATTGGGCATAATATCCGCACTTTCCCTAGCCGCAATTGCATTAGACTTCATAACAAACTCAAGAACCCTCTCCCTGTCATCCGTAGCAGGTCTCGTTACTGTACCTCCCGGTTCTAACATATATGCAATCCTTCACGAACCCGTAATAGTCAGATATTACAGCTACTTCCTTTCCCTGTTCACTTCTGGAACTTTTTCAAGTCTAGCAAGTACCTCCAGCAAAGCGCTGGCGACACAGAGATATGAGAGAGTTATAGAAAATATCATCCTCTTTCTTATAGCTGGGCCACTTGAGGCCTACATCATAATGGTTGCAACCGGAATAGCAGTACTCTTTCTGAAAAACAGGTTCATCGGTCCCAAGAAAGAAAAGAAGGTAAAGAGGAAAGAGGATAAGGTCATAGCGACGCTCCTGATTATCTTGCTCTTAGCGTCTTCATCCTCAATCATAGCGAATGAAAAGGTGAACGGAGGGCCGCTATCTGCAGACGCATCCACCTCGATTCAGGAGATGAACGGCGTCTCGAACATCCTATCCCACTTCTACTCATCGGGCATTGGAGGGGAGGTAGGCCCCATACTCGCCGCGGTTGAGAGAGACCTGGGGGGTGACAACGCACATCCATCTGCCATGCAGCCGCCTTCCATAGCCCCTCCATCATCCCCGCAACTTTCCATCGGTAACCTAAGCGGAGGGGCAGGAATTTCAGTAGTGTCAGGAAACGGAAACCTCTTCAATGTGTACGGACTGCTGAACTATTCCAGTGCTCCATCCGGCTCCTTCTCTCTTCCTGCTTTTTCCAACAGCGAATTCAGCATAGCTATCCTTCAATCGAACATATACCAGATGGTTGAGTCTGTGGTCTCATCATCAACTTCTTCTCGGAGCCAATTAGGAAATCCCTTACTGAATGTGACGGGGCTGGGGAACAATTCCATCAACTACCTTGGGCTGATAAACCTCCTACCTAATTTCTTGTACATAGTTGCGTACAACGGTTCACTGTCATCAACAAGGAACTACGCATCGGCAGCATCCTCATACCTCGCCTCAGAACTTGGAATCACAGTGTGGTCGCAGCTAATCTCCATCAACACAAACAGCTTCTCGTCTCTCAGCTCTTCTCACGCCGCCACTGGACCGGGTCTCAGCCTATACTTATACTCCGGCTACGTGATTTTCCACAATTCTGCTGTGAAGTTTTCGAACAACATCCTTGGTCAGATTTCAAATAACGCCAACGAGAACCTTTTGAAGGAATCCATCAACTCAGGCTATCTTATCCCGGGAGCAAACAATAAGAGTGCTACTTCATCCCTGATATTGGAGGGCCAGATAAATTCTAGAGCCATCTCAGGTCTGCTAAACAGCACTTCGTACAAGAACTACTCTTCCCTATCAAGAACGGGGGTTTTTGCGCTCGATCTTTCTTTCTGGAATCACAGGTTCCTGTCAGGTGGAAGTCATAATATTAACGGTGCTCAGCTTTTCAACTACAATGGTCCTCTCAACGTATCCCAGACGGGAGGGTTCTCAGTGTTCGGATTCGGGGCATCATCATCTCCATCTCTCAATTTCACCTCCCCTTTTAGCGGCCTCAAACTCAATATTTTCATTAACAATGAAAGTCTTGCATCCACATTTAGGAAAACCGGGAACAACTCCTCCAACATATCTGTGACAGCCATACCGTCCGGTTCATTCTATCTCAATCAGTACTCTGCAACGACGGACACAATTTTCCCGGCAAATCTGACCGAGTCTGTTCAGGAAAGAGCTGTTGGCGGAAACACATTCAACCTGAAGTTCACCTTCTGGAACAATGACACTCAGCCTGTCACAGGTATCAACGTTTCGCTGGAACAATTCTTCTCTACATACGGGGGGACGCTAAAAGTGGACAACAATTTCCCTGCTATCGTTCTTATAAGCTCCCTCGGCCCGGGCCAGCATTATTCATTCTCCTATGAAGTTACTGTCTTCGGGACAGGGAATTATATCATCCCACCTGCCCAAGTCTCATACCAGTACGATGGACAAACGTTTAATTCACAAGTAGGTGCGAGCGAATCATTTTCAGGTCAGGCGCCATCCGTAGCTTATGCGGTAACCTCTTCAATCGTTTCGGTGATTGGCTTTTTAAAACCGTTGAAACCACTGGCTTCGTTCCATCTCGGAGCATTGAACATAGTGGAACTTGTGATATTATTACTGATTGTTCTGGACGTATACATAGAATACAGGGCATTCAAGAAATGGAGGGAAGCGAAGAAACTCCCCGTTGTACAACAAGAAATTAAGCAATAAGCAAATCTATTGATATATGTTACGTGATTCAGAATTGGAAGCTATTATATCTGCTAATTTTCCACATTTGAGAGCCCAAGTATGAATGATTCCAACCGAATTAAAGCAGTGATATTGCTTGTTGGTTTGCTCCCTTTAAATTCGTAACACTTTTCGTTATTGTATTTTCGCAGGAATGCTTGTCTTTCCAGGGTTTCCATAGCATCCTTCCCACTTGTCAGGAGAGATGATTCTGTTCTCTTCTGAACCGCCCAGTTCTTTAGCATTTTACCAATCTTACGTCGCTTCAATGCAATCTGCCAATCCCAATTACGCTTTCCCTAGAGAACTCTATTATGGTGGAGGTTTCCTGAGAGGCAGATCCTTTGATCAATCTCTTCAAGAAACTGTTTGAATGGCTGATGTGCTTTACGTTTTGGCCAATTCGTTGACCGTGGGGGGTTAACAGAAGATGGATGGTGAGCTGCATTATATCTGCATCATTCACGTCTTATAATTTTGAAATAAGTGGAAAACACAACAATCCAGATAAGCCCGAGAACTAGGGAGAAGATTAACAGTCCCACAGGGCACAAGAAGTTGTCATATGACGAGCTTCTGAATGCCCTTATGTCGCTGATACCGGAAGGGGTGTATAGCTAAGAATTCAGGGAGTCACAATTGAGAAGCCTCCTTGATGTTAAAGACAACAAGTCATACTCTTGTGAAGAGGTAAGGAAGTAGTTGGGAATACCTTGACTGATTTTGGCACTGAATATTAAGAGGAGTCCGTTTTCCACCTCAAGGGTCTCGACGCCCAGGTAGTAAAGAGAACAGTACGGAAGATAGAGAGTACAAGAAGTGGCCCACAGATTTTTCATGAGTGTCGTCGGAAGGATAGAGTTCAATCTGAGGGTAGGAAGCTACAGGATGATAGCTGATATCGATGAAAGGGAGGGGCATTATCATCAGGTCTATGTGACACAGGAAGAACATCTATAAGTGATCTTGACTTCAATTTAATCATACCTGGCCCGAGCCTCATCATCAACCAAAGCAGTATGAACTTAGAATTGGCAGCGAAATTTGGATTTGGATTGTTCTAATTTTACGGTTAATCTTGCAGAGTATCGAGTCTGCAATTCTGATCTCATTTCCATTTGGTGTGAACTCCTATCTCATTGCATTATTGCCATCGGTCTCACGACAGATAAGGGAACTTTGGTCCGGAGGGACTACTCTTTTCCAATGCTTTCGTAAGACATTTCGTGCCCCAAAAATATTATCTTGAAATTTCCAATATGAAAACATTAACAATTCAAAAGGAACTGGAGAGCTTTCGTTTGGAGGAACAAGCAAATGAAGAAGACGGCAGTGATATTCAGCTATAACGACGGCGATCTTGTGCTCTCCCCTCTCAAATCTGTCCTGGAAAGCGACATTGACCAGGTGTTCCTCCTTTATGGGGGCGAAAATGTGTCCCCTGAGATTGAAAAGATTGAGGATATGAGGCTCTTAAAGGTACTTGAAAAGGAGAGGAAGGGGAAAGTGAGTGCCCTCATGTCCATAGTACCGAACATAGGTGGGGACATAGTGTTCCTTTTATCTGGTGACATAACGTTTGATCATCTTCTGATCAAGAAATGCGAGGATTCTTTTGAAGGAACGACAGGTGTTGTCACCGTCAGAGTTTCCCCATCCAACTCTTCACACTACACTGAAAAGGTTGCATCACTGATGTGGGAAATGCACGACCTCCAGCTTTCATATCTTTCAGGAAGCGGGAAAAACGTTCACGGAGGCGAATTCATCTGCGCGAGGAAGGAATTGCTGTTCGACATCCCCGAGGTCGTAAACGAGGATGCATATATTTGCATAAGGGCTTCCAAAGCCGGCCTATCTGTTGTTTATCTAGGTGATGAAAATGTCAGGAATATGGTACCATCGAATCCAATGGACCTTTTCCAGCAGAGGAGGAGGGTGAATTATGGGCACATCGAGATAAGGAAAATAGGATGGGACCCCATGATAATGGATACGCTCATGTTCAGCGATACTTCCCTCTTCCTCAGAATTTTCATAAAATTCCTGAAGGAGAGGAAATGGAATCTTCTTACCTTGTCAGGTGCCATTTGGATTGAAATTGTATCAAATATCTCAGCAAGGATGGATTTAATGCTAGGCAAAGATCATAAAAGATGGACGATGGTAAGAAGGAGCAACCATTCCTGAAGACTTGTTGCAGGTTTAAGTAACGAAGTTCAAAACCTATTGAGTTTAATGAGGCAAAGTGTTCGCTTCCCGTGAAACCCCTTTCTTAAAATTCCTGGCTATTCCCTTTCGAAAATTATTAATATGGATCGTACATTATGACAAAATGGACAGGGTAGTGGGACAGGATCCAATTGCCAAAACATCTTCTGAACTGGAGGCACTCAGGAACATAAGGACATTCTCCATTCTCTCCTTTTTTGGTTTTGCGACAGATGCTGTCGTTGCTATACTTGCACTGCTTTCCCTACCCAAGCTCCTTACGTCATTTCCAACACCTTCATCTGCACATACTGCATCATTCGTAAGCCTGGGCATTGCGTTCTCTCTTGGTGGGCTCGGGATTGCTGCTGCATTACTGATGATACTGTCGTTTGTTTTCCTGAGGAGGGGATACAGGGCGCTCAAAGGAGTATCAAAAGAATTTTCATCCCCGTATACGGGAGTAAATATGTTCTTCATCGGCTTACTTGTAATAATATTAGGTTCAATCATAATCATCCCTTTGGCATTGTTCTCTACATCTGCAATTGCTCTGTCTATCGGCATCATAGCGGTGCTGGTAATCGGATCGATATTGGCATTCATCGGGGAGATTCTTGCACTCATAGTAGGTCCGTTCAGGCTTGGGACATACTTCAACAAGTCAACTTTCAGAACTGCGGGAATAATGATGATAATAGGCCTGTTCGTACCTTTCATTTCGATAGCTGGTGTAGTGCTGATATATTCTACGGCAAATTCTGTGCTCAGGATTACATCCCAAGTCATTTAAAATATCTTTGATTTCAGTAACAAACACGGGTAAATTTGGAACTTGCACGACATGAAGAGCAAAGTTTGTATGGGTATGCCGGGGCTGGGATTTGAACCCAGGGCCTCCGGATTTCTCCGGACGATTAAGCGTTATTCCCTATGAGTCCGGCGCTCCACCAGCTAAGCTACCCCGGCTTCAGACTCCTCTTCCTCTTCTTCCACCGGCTCAGCCTCTACCTTCTCTTCCCGCCCTATTTCCTTTGTTGGCACATAAACCTCAGAGCTTCTTATCTCAATCTTCTTTGCCGGATAGATGACCTTTATCTGTTCATAAAGGTCGTTGTAAATCTGTGTTGAAAGCATATAGACGACAAACTGTGTGAACGTCTGTTCCTTCGCTTTGGCCTTCAAAAATTCTGCCACCTTGTTCCTTATACCAGTCTCAACGTTGTTTATGACCTTCCTGTCCACAACAACTATTGGCTTTATCCTAAGATAAACGTTGTCAGAAGTGACAGTATTCACAACTAGATCGATCCTTGTCTTCCTCCTCCTGATCATCCTTCTTATGTAGTCCTGGTTAATCTCGTGCCCCTCGAACTCAGTGAATGCCCTGTCCCCCTCCGTTTTGATTACCCTGAAAAATAACTTAACATGACTTTGCTTGTAATCTCCTGTGATATCAGAAAGAGATGCTTCTGCTATCCTTCCGACCATATCTTCTGGTGAGGATGCAGGTGAGCTCCCTATTTCTTTCTTACCGTAAGACTCGTTTGCGAGTATAGTATACCAGCTCTTTGCCTTCCACTTGTCCTTCACTTTCTTTGCAGCAACTCTGCTTGTTTTCTCCTTAGCCAAACACTACCATCTCTTCTATCGGCAACGTTTGAGTTAATAAATACTTTTTTGGTAGCTTAATTGGACATTGCGTGATCGGAAAGGCTGTTGATGCAGTTGCGGAATGCAATTCTTCCTATATCATTGAAATGAAGCAATATCCAAGGCAAAATTCAAGTAGCCTCAAATCAGGTAATTCAACAACATATCCATCCATTTGTTGAAAGAATTGTGAGGAAGTGACCATAGAGTGAACAATCAGGATTATCTCACAGCCGCTTCTCGATGCAAGCAAATCTCCTTAGCTATAAATACGGATTCCATATCCCTTCCTGAATGGTATTAGTCAGATTCGACGAGAAGAAGCTTTCAGACATCACTGGAGTCACGGAGGAGAGACTCTTGAAGGTTCCATGGCTCCTAGGAGGGGAAGCCAGGAAGGAGGAAGGGGACATTGTCATGGAATTCAATCCAGATAGGCCAGACCTATACTCCATACAGGGTGTAAGCAGGGCCATAAGGACATACGAAGGACTGGAGCACTTCACAACCCAGAATATAAGGGAAGAGGTCTTTGAGGTGATCTCCCATCCGCCTGCCTACAGGCCTTATTTTTCCGTGGGGATTGTACGTGGTGCAAGGGTAAGGAACTTCATAAAGGAGATAATAGATTTCCAGGAGAAGATCCATCTCTCCATTGGAAGGAACAGGAAGCTGTCTTCAATAGGACTCCACGACCTCAAGAAGGTTAAATTTCCAATTACGTATGCAGAAGTGACAAGGGACAAGATGTTCATTCCGCTCGGTGAGAAGGAGGAAGTGCAGATAAGCGATTTCATGAAGAGCAACCAGAAAGCGCTGGAATACGGTGACCTGGTCCCTGATAAGATACCCAGCCTCATTGATTCTGATGGGCGCATATTCTCCCTGCCGCCAATACTCAACTCATCCATAACTACGGTAACGGAAGATACTGAGGACATACTGGTGGACGTTGAGGGGACAAGCAAGAATGCAGTTGACAGGACAATAATCCTAATGTTAACAGCACTCTCCTACCCATCAGGAACCATTTCCACACTGAAGATGAATGGGAAGATCGTTCCGGAAATAGAGTATCAGGAGAGGAACGTCTCAAGGCAGTCAATGAAGAAGATCCTTGGATATGACCTTTCAGAGCAGGAGATTCATTCATCATTGGACAGGATGGGTTACGGGTTCAACGGAGACAGCGTTGTTATACCACTCTACAGGACTGACATTATAGCGGATATTGATGTCATAGAGGATATTTTCAAGGGGCTGGGCTACGATAGGGTACAGAGGAGGAGGGAAGGTTTTGTAAGCTACGGGAAGGCTGACCCATTGAGGTCCATAGAAAGCAAGCTCAGGCATCTTTTGGTTGGTTATGACCTGAACGAGAGCGTCAGCAGCGTCCTCGTGAACAAGAGGTACATCGCCACATACGGCTTCAGCGATGAAGGTATGGAAATAATGAACCCCGTCAGCCAGGAGCAGGACATGGTCAGGACGAGGATGTCCCCCTCGCTCATGCAGACGTTCATGAACAACTTCCGCAACCCATACCCTCAAAGGATATACGAGATTGGGAGCGTATTTGTGGAAGGGAAGGAGAAGGACGTTCTGGGCATTGGAATAGCTGACAGGACTGCTTCCTTCTCAGAGATCAAGGGCATTTTCGTAGGCGTTCTAGAGGACCTGGGGATAGAGAAATACGAGATAATAAGGGACGAACAGGCGATGTACGCACCGGGAAGGGTGGCAGGAATCAAGATTGGAGAGAGGAAGATAGGATTCTTCGGTGAAGTACACCCCAGAATTTTGAGGAACGTGGGAATGAAGATGCCAGTAGTTATGGGCGAGCTGGACATACAAGAGGTCATGTCGTGATACCTGAAAGGATTCCAACAGTCCCAGATTCAAAGGAAATAATAGAGAGGAGCTTCAAGGGAGTTAACAAGGTACAGAACATTTACCTTCCAAGCTTCCTGAACAAGCTCAAGTCCGTTTCCATACAGAAGATAAAGCTGATGGAGGCCACTGCCAAGAAAGCACTGGGTAGGGTGTACGACGGTTTCCCAAAATTCGATGACCTGGACAGGTTCGAGAGGGACGTCCTGTTCATAATGGTCAACGGCAGGGAGTACGAAAGGTCACTCAACAATCTCAAATGGGCAAGGACAAAGATAACGGAACTTGCAACAAATTCCATAAGGGGGATAAAGAAGGCACCAAATATGACGGTGATAGCAAGATTCAGGTCCTCCTTCTACGGTAGATTTTCGTCCATCATAGAGGACATGGACGAATCACTCTCATTCCTCAGGGAGGCAAGGGAGGCGCTGAAGAAGGTGCCGCAGGTGAGTAGGGAGATGAAGATAATCATAATAGCAGGCTTCCCGAACGTTGGGAAGTCTTCACTCATATCCAAGCTCACAAACCTCACACCTGAAATTGCTGATTACCCCTTCACTACAAAGAGCATTAACGTGGGCATGATGAAGATGGGAGCCAGCATATATGAGGTGCTTGACGTCCCCGGTCTACTGAACAGGAAGAACCACAACACCATTGAGCGAGTTGCACTTGCTGCTATAGAGAACATAGGGAATCTAGTGGTGTGCATGATGGACCCGACAGAGGAGTGCGGCTACAGGCTGGAAGAACAGCAGAAGCTCTGTGATTCCCTGAAGGACCTAGGGAAGAATGTCCTCATAGTTGAAAACAAGATTGACGTTGAAAGAACGGACAGCGACAACATAAAGATTTCATGTGAAACAGGAGAGGGGATAGAAGAACTGAAGAAGAAGATGGAGGAGAACATACGTGAGAGAAAAGATAAGGGCAATAGCGTGTTTCAACGCACTTGAGCACGACGGTAAGGCCGACTTCAATTCAGTTGTTTCGAAAACAATTGGCCTTTTCCCGCAGGAACGCAAGAACCTCAAGTCCCTCATTCCAGTCATAAGGGAAGTGGTGGATGAGGTCAATTCCCTCACTAAGGATGAGATGAGAAACATAATCCAGAGGGACTTCCCCGAGCTGCTGGTGACGACACAGAAGGAAGAGGAGAAGAAGCTCCCTGATCTTCCAGATGTCGGGAAGGACGGGGTGGTCATGAGGCTCGCCCCCTCGCCGTCAGGACCCCTCCACATCGGCCATGCGAGGATGTCCATCCTGAATGACGAATACTTCAGGAGGTATGGGGGGAAGCTGATACTCAGGATAGAGGATACCAACCCCGCGAACATCGAGCCTGAAGCATACCAGATGATACAGGACGACCTCAGGTGGCTGGATGTGAATTTCACTGATCTGGTGATACAATCGAAGAGATTCAACATCTATTACGATGAGATGAAAAAGCTCATAGAGATAGGGAAGGCGTACGTTGCTACTACGCCCACAGAAGAGTTCAAGGCGAAGAGGCAGGCGGGAATGCCAATCAGGGAGAGGGATGAGACTCCGGAGGAGAATCTTGAGAGATGGGAAAAGATGGTTGTGGGTGAATATGAGAAGGGGGAGGTTTATGCTGTTGTGAAGACTGACCTCAATCACCCCAACCCAGCGATAAGGGACTTCATAGCCTTCAGGATTGTTGACGCACCACACCCTCTTGAGGGTGACAGGTACAAGGCATATCCCATGATGAATTTCTCTGTTGCAGTTGACGACCACTATCTTGGGCTAACCCATGTGATAAGGGGCAAGGACCATACTGCTAATACTGAGAAGCAGAAGTACATTTTCAGTTACAGGAACTGGAAGATGCCTTTCTACCTTCACTATGGCAAGGTTTCCATTGAGCATGCCATTCTCAAAACATCCCTGATCAAGAAGGGCATAAGGAATGGTGAATACTCGGGATGGGACGATCCAAAGCTTGGCACGCTGCTGGCGCTGAAGAAGAGGGGTTTCGATCCGCTTGCCATAAGGAAATATTACATTGAGTCAGGGATTGGAAGCGTTGACACAACTTTCTCCTGGGAGATATTCTATTCATTCAACAGGAAGATCATTGATGGAAGATCCCCAAGGCACTTCTTCATAAACGATCCCGTATCCCTGGAATTTGATTTCGACGGAGTGCTGACTGCTGACATTCCTTTGTTCCCGCAGGCAGGTAAATCGGATGACCAGAAGATGAGGCATTACGAAGTCCGCAGGGGGGAGATAGCCTTAGCCTCACAAGATTTCCAGAAATACAACGGTGAACTCGTGCGGCTGAAGGACCTCGGTTACTTCAAGATAGACGGTGAGAGAATAGAATATCTTGGGGAAAGCATAAACGAGGACATACAGAAATGGAACCCCAATCGGCCCATTGGCAAGGTTCCAATTATCCACTGGCTTTCTGGGAACGGAATACCTTTCGAGATCCTTAAACCGGATGGCTCAACTGACAGCGGACTGCTGGAGAAGGATGCGCTCAACTATATGAACACAGTCCACCAGTTAGAGAGATACGGTTACGTGAATATATTGAACGATAAAATCGGCTGTTTTACTCATCCTTGAATTTCTGTAGCACTGAAGCAGAAGTGATTGAAGAAAAATTGTTGCTTATTCAGTTGCTGAAACGGATACGAATGTGGGGAATCTCTTGAGGATTATGACATCCCCTACAGCCCTTACCCACCTGTATGGTACCAGTACGGAAACGCCATCTTCGACAAGTCCGTCGTTAGTTCTTTCCACGTACAGCCCATAGATTGTTTGAGCGTCAAAATCGACAATAACGTCGTTTACACTGCCAAGCCTGTAACCCTTGTCGCTGAAAATTTCAAGCCCAATGAGATTGGTGACGTCAGTCTCCATATTGTATCCTTTTAATATTTATAGCGAGTATTTAATCTTTCCAATCCATCAAAGTATAACTCTTGTCGTTCTTCCACCTATGGCATAAGAAATGTGTGAAGTATGGAAAATCATTCCCTCATGAACAACTGCACGTAGTGATAGGGGATATCAATATCCTTCTTTAGCCTGAACCCTATTGATTTCATGTGTTCCACCACCTCCCCCTTTTCCAGCCTCATGCTTACTGGTGGGCCGAACCCAAAATCTTCCTTCGTAAAATCAAGATTTGCTATGAATCTTCCTGCAATATTAGAGAGATTTTCTAGAGTTCTCCCCCTGCAAAGGTGAAAGAGGTCATGATAAACGTGCGCCATGAATACTAAGTCGTAACTACCATCATTGAAGTGGCAGAAATCCTTCACTATCGTCTTAATCCCTGCCTTGTTCAGTTCATTGAAATTGTAATCATGAGCGTCTATCAGCGTCACGTCCGCGCCCCTCGCAGCAATCTTCACGGAATAGTACCCATCCGCTCCCCCGACGTCCAGCACACTCATCCCCTTCCTGATATCCAGAAAGTCCACAACGGCCTCATCGTCGATGTCAAATGGCCTTCTTCCATGGAACCTCCTCACGTGCTGATTGTCGTCTGCCATGATCAACAGTGAATATGAAAACACTTATTATTATATCGCAGTATCTTTGCAATTAAAAAAATAGAAAAATAAGAAGATCACTTAGGGGACTTCTTAATTGCCAGGAACCAGTCCTTGACGTTGAGGTTCTTGTCCTTCAACCTGTCCTTCGCTGCCTGAAGTGTTGCCGGCTGAGGAACTATCACATCGTCACCTGCCTTCCAGTTGGCTGGTGTTGCAATGATGAACGAATCAGCATATGTCAATGAGTCCAGAACCCTCAGTATCTCATCAATGTTCCTACCAGTGCTTGCAGGATAGTAGATAAGAGCTCTCACGACACCTTCCGGATCTATGAAGAATACTGCCCTTACAGTGCTTGTTGCACTTGCGTGCTCATGTATGAGCCCGTAGAGGTGTGAAACGTTCATGTTCAGGTCAGCGATCACCGGGAACTTCACCTCAACTCCGTAAATCTTCTCCATCTGCAGAAGCCAGGCTATGTGGGAATATACGGAATCTATGCTCAACCCTATTAGCTGTGCATTCCTCTTCTCGAACTCATCATACTTCCTTGCGAATTCTATGAATTCAGTCGTGCATACTGGCGTAAAATCTGCCGGGTGAGAGAAAAGTATCACCCACTTCCCCTTGAAATCCTTGAGGGATATCGGTCCCTTTGAAGAGTTTGCCTGGAAATCTGGTGCCCTGTCCCCGATCTTTGGTATGGTAGGCGTTTCAATTACTGCCTCTGTCATGTGCGTTTTATGTTGCTTGAAATTAAAAGTTTTTTGTGTTGATGAACATGAAATGATTTTCTCCCAATTTAGCTATTTTTCAGCAGGGGGGATGCCATCCTTGTCAGGAATTCCGTTTTCGACCACTTCATGCTGCTTCTCCCAGCTCCTTATGACACTGTAATAGACAGCTGCACCTATTATCTGGAGTGCTCCACCTATGAATAGGGTTGAAGGTAGATACGCATCCATCAGATACCCAGAGATTCCTGAAGTGCTCTGTGAAGCCCTGGTAGCTACTCCCTGAATGCTGGAAGCGGTCCCGTAGTCTTCGTTGCCGATTCCCCTGACATTTATTGCAGTCCTCATGGGCATCCCCATTCCTGCTACGGTGCTCCTCACAGCATAAAAGCCGAAAGCTAATATGCCCAGTGGAGAGAAGGCCATCAGCACTAGAATGATGCCCTGGAACAGCCTGGTGACAGATGAAACGGTAATCGCCCTTATTCTCACTGAATTGAGGTATCTGCCTGATATGTATGAACCTAGGGCAGTCGCTGCATACGCAACTGTAAAAACGTCCCCGACGGAAGAGACGGATATGTGGAATCTCAGTTCGAACCACAGGGGTAGGAGTGGGGAGAACATACCTATTGCAGCCCCGTTGATGAGGTTCGGCCACAATATCCTTAGAAGATAAGAGAGGCTTTCCTTTTTCATGACCCTGCTTGTTTTCTTTGGTCTTTTCCTCTCCTTCAGGAATAGAAGGGATATGAATGAAATGAAGAGGATTGCGAAGGATATTCCAAACAGGAACCTGAACGTTCCAATCGTCCCAAAGTATGGTGTGAGATAGCCATGCGAAACGAGGAAGAGACTGCCCACTATTGAAGAAAGGGAAGCAACAACGCTCATCCTTGCAATGCGATTTACCCTGTTTATTTCGTCAGGCCAGTTGCTTGCAACGAATGCAGTCGTTCCCGGCGAGAAGGCCCCCCTCATTCCACCGGCTGTTCCAGTTATTCCCGTTATTATTGCTGATGTTGCAATCACGTAGATGTTAGTAGAGGCTGCCAGGCCTGCCAGTCCTATCAGGGGGAGAAGTTCTCCAACAATCAGCGCCCTGCTGTAACCTATCCTGTCCCCCAAGACGCCTAGGATGATGGAGAAGACCATGTTGAAAAGTATGATAGGGATGAATATGAGCCCGATGAATACAACGCCATAACCTAGCTTGCTGAGATAAAGGGAAAATGCAAGAGTGACGAAGATGAGGGAGATGCTTCTTGCTGATCTGGAAATGAGCAGAAACTTGAATGAAGCATCTATCTTCTCTTGCGAGTCGCTGAACACGAAAATCCCCATTGCGTTATTATATTAATGCTTGCACTGACTTGCGCTGCTAAATAGATTGCAAAGACGCATCCGGTGAGTGCCTCCAAAAGAATTGCTCTTTCCGATTTAGCTCATACTCTATTGGAACTTTTTCAATAAAATTTGACAAGAGCTGCTTTGCCACAAGTGCGAGTGCCGGGATTCGGACCCGGGTTAAAAGCTTGGGAAGCTTTTGTGCTACCGCTACACTACACTCGCTGTGAACAAGAAAATTTTTCCGCATATTTCAACTTATCCCGATTCAGCGCCGTCTTTGTTGCGGGAGCAATTCTTTCAGCGCACAAAAATCTGCAAAATACTTTTATTCTCTGGATTATGCACTGCTGATATTAATGGTGGTACTTACAACAACTGATGCACTTCTTGCCATCGCCGCATCAATTGTGATGGCGGGCGGCCTCATAGGTACAGGTATGGCACAAAGCGGTATAGGTGCTTCGGGTATGGGAGTTATAGCGGAAAAACCTGAAAAATTTGGTCAAGTACTGTTCTTTTTCGTTATACCTGAGACGCTGTGGATAATCGGTTTTGTCCTCGGCTTGATCCTGCTGCTCGGCATACTGTGAACTCATGTCGCTGGACGAGATCCTCAAGAGAATAGAAACGGAGACCCTCAAGGAAGAGGAGACACTGATTTCTGAGGGCCAGAGGGAAGCGCAGAAAATTCTTTCAGAAGCGCAGAAGGAAGTCGAAGCAATTTCCTCCTCATTCAGCAGGAAGGCTGCTGAAGATGCCGATGCCCTGAGAAAGAGGATGATATCCTCTTCAACCCTGGAGGGAAGGATGAAACTTGAGAGGTCCATAGAGGAAATTGAAAACGATTACGTTTCAAAACTCACTGAAAGCATTTCAAAATTCAGGGGATCGCCTAGATATTACGATTTCCTGAAGGGGAAAATAGAAGATGCACACAGGGCTCTTGGTCCTGGATCCATTGCGTATGTGGACCCAAAAGATATCCAAAAATTCAAGGAGATGGGTCTTCCCATAACGATGATCCAGAAGGGGATGGACGAACTGGGCGGTGTTGTCGTAACTTCTGCGGATGGAAAGGTCATGGTGGACCTGACTTTCAGAGAGATACTGAGGAGCAAGATGGAAAAGATCCTGAAACTGGCCAGGGATTCTATCAGGTGATTATTTGCTCAACGCATATGGCCTCCCGTACGGAAGTCTCAAGGTCACTAAAACACAGTTCCTGAAGAGGGTGGATTATGAGGAGATGCTCCGACTGTCCACTCCAGCAGATTTCATTTCCTATCTGGGGGACAGGGGTTACGGGGACGATTTTTCTTCAAGCTCTGCAAATTATCAGGGAATAGATCTGCTTGAAGCTTCCAACAACAATCACCTGTCACGTATAAACAAGTATTCCCTTTCGGTGACCCCCCAGAACGGCAAGGACCTGATAGTATCCTACCTGATAAAGTGGGACCTGCACAACATTAAGACCATACTCATCTCTAAGAACCTGAACCTTAAGTTGGATGAGACAGAGAAGCATCTGATTTCTGAGAACAACGCCCCCCTTGGAATGTTTGCCGGACTGCTTGACAGGAATGACTACAGGAACATACTTTCAATGGACGGGATTGAGGAAATAGTTTCTTACCTCCTGAAGTTCGGTTACGGAAAGGTGCTGCTGTCATACCTGGACGATTACAGGAAATCAAACAACTTATCAACCCTCCTGCTTTCACTGGACCTCTACTATTACGACATGATGAAGGAGAAGTTCAGGTTCTATTCGGGGACGGAGGGACCCATATTCAGGCTGATAAAGAAAACGATAGACGTGAAGAACATAATGACGATACTCAAGAACATAGAGTATTCTTCCACAGACAACATTTCCAATTACATCATTTCAGGAGGGAGCCTCTCCCAGCAGACAACTGATGACCTGATGAAGAGTGGTTCCGTGGAAGAGGCAGTGCAGAAGCTCAAGGGGTATAGCGATCTTTCCAAGGGGCTTGATTTCTACAGGAGAAGAGGGTCACTCGTTGGATTGGAAGGACAGCTGAACAGCAACCTTTACTGGGAGTTCATATCCACGCTTGAAATGTCATCCCTTTCTTTAAACAATATAATTGCATTCCTGATGAGGGCTGAAGCTGAATGGAAGGACATCAGGAACCTGGTGTTCAGCAGGTACTACGGCATAAATGAGGAGACTATCAAGATGACCACGATTAACCTCGGGTGAAGATGATGGATGACAAGAAGAAGTTCGGAAAGATTGCATTCATAGGCGAGAGGGAGCTATCAATAGGGTTCAAGCTGGTGGGCATAGAGGATGTTTTTGTATCAGAAGAGAAAACGTTCCCGGACGTGCTCAAGGAACTCTACTATTCCGGAAGGTACGGCCTCATACTTGTTTCCAACACGTTTGCAGGGAGTCTGGACAGGAAATTCTTCTCAATGGTCAGCACATCCGTATCTCCGCTAGTTGTTTTCGTGCCTGTGAAGGTAACGGGAGAGGAAGAGGGAATTTCTGACCTGGCAAGAAGGGTTCTGGGAATTAAGATAGATTTAGGGGGAATTTGAATGGGAAAGATATTGAGAGTTGCGGGGCCGGTTGTTATCGGCGAAGATGTTGAGGGCGCCAAGATGTACGATGTTGTGAGAGTCGGCGAGATGGGACTCGTTGGCGAGATAATAAGGATGGAGGGCGACAAGGCAACCATCCAGGTCTACGAGGATACCAGCGGCATAAAGCCGGGTGACAAAGTGGAATCTACGCTCAGGCCGCTCTCAGTTCTTCTTGCACCTGGAGTATTGAAGTCAATCTACGACGGAATCCAGAGACCTCTGGATGTAATAAGGGCTCAAACGGGCGATTTCATAAAGAGGGGGCTTTACCCCGATCCCGTGGACCTGAAGAAGAAATGGAAATTCGTCCCATCCGTAAAGATGGGAGAAAGCGTAACAGCTGGCGACGTGATAGGGACTGTGCAGGAAACGTCGATAATAGAGCACAGGATCATGGTCCCTCCCGGGATGGAAGGCGTGATTGCGGACATATCTGAAGGGCAGTTCGGTCCGGTTGAGACCGTCGCACATCTCTCGTCAAAGTCAGGTTCCAGGGAAGTTTCAATGGGGCAGTACTGGCCGGTCAGGTCTCCAAGACCTGTCGTAAGGAAACTGCCACCTGAGATTCCATTAATCACGGGACAGAGGGTCATCGATACATTCTTCCCAGTTGCAAAAGGAGGGACTGTTGCAGTACCCGGTCCATTTGGATCAGGTAAATGCGTCACAGGGGATACACCCGTTCTGCTCAGGGATGGATCTGTTGTCAAGATAGAAGAACTGTACGAAAAGAGCAGAGTAACGGGAAAGAGGACTGTTGGAATTGGTGAAGAATACATTGAAACATCGGAACCTGTTGAGCTTTTTTCATACCAGGACGGGGAAATTGTTGAAAGCGAATCAAATCTAATCTACAAGGGAAGGAGCGACACGGTGGTAAAAATTAGAACAGCAACGGGAAGGGAAGTACGCGTCACGCCCGTCCACAAACTCTTCAGGGTAAATGAAAAGGGAGATATTTCAGAAACAATGTCATCTCATCTTACCAAGGGTGACAGGATTCTATGCACTAAGAACAGGATAGGAAATAATGGAGCTGGATCAAGCGGAATGATGATGGCACAGCAGATAAATGAGGTGTTCGCAGACGAAATTGTGGAAACGGAGCTGCAATACGGCCCGTTCGACGTTTTTGACCTGTCCGTTCCCGATTATGGGAGGAATTTCATTGGTGGCTATGGCGGTATAGTGCTTCACAATACAGTTGTTCAGCACCAGCTGGCGAAATGGGCAGATTCTGAGGTTGTCATCTACGTAGGATGCGGTGAAAGGGGAAATGAGATGACTGAGATTCTCACCACATTCCCTGAGCTGACAGACCCGAAGACAGGGAAACCGCTTATGGAGAGAACAATACTGATAGCGAACACATCAAACATGCCAGTGGCAGCCAGGGAGGCTAGCATCTACACGGGCGTAACAATGGCAGAATACTTCAGGGACATGGGTTATAACGTAGCCCTCATGGCTGACAGCACATCGAGATGGGCAGAGGCGCTGAGGGAGATATCAGGAAGGCTCGAAGAGATGCCGGGAGAAGAGGGATATCCGGCGTATCTTGGTAGGAGGGTTGCTGAGTTCTACGAAAGGGCGGGAAATTCGGTTGTGCTAGGGCAAAAGCAGAGGACGGGATCGGTGACGATAATAGGTGCAGTTTCACCTCCTGGTGGAGATATTTCAGAGCCAGTTTCACAGAACACGCTCAGGGTAACTAGGGTTTTCTGGGGGCTGGATGCATCCCTTGCGCAGAGGAGGCACTTCCCATCCGTTAACTGGCTGACAAGCTATTCCCTATATTCAGAGGACGTGAGGAAATGGTTTGAAAAGAACGTTTCCCAGGAATGGCATTCACAGTACCTGAGGAGCATGGAGATACTCCAGGAGGAGAGCGAGCTGCAGGAGGTTGCGCAGCTGGTAGGTTATGATGCACTCCCGGAAAATGAGAAGGAGGTACTTGACGTTGCAAGGGCGATAAGGGAATATTTCCTGCAACAGAGTGCATTTGATGATGTTGATACATACTGTTCCCTCAAGAAACAGTTCCTGATCCTGAAATCAATACTGCAGATGGACCAGCTTGAAAAGTACGCAGTTTCGAAGGGAGCTGCTGTATCCGACCTGAATTCACTTTCCTACAGGGAGAAGCTGTCAAGGTTCAAGGAGGTCAAGGAGGGAGATGTGGAGCAGTACTTCACTTCCCTTTCCAAACTGATGGAAGATGAAATAAAGGGGAGGGCTGATAAGATATGAGTTCTGATATGAGGTACAAGACAGTTTCGAAGATAGCGGGACCGCTGTTATTCGTTGAAAGGGTGGAGAACGTAGGCTACAACGAGATGGTAGAGATAACGCTCTCCAACGGTGAGAGGAAAACAGGACAGGTGCTTGAGGCGAGAAAGGGCATAGCGATTGTGCAGATATTCGGCCCGACCACTGGGCTAGACGTCCAGAACACATCCGTTAGATTCACCGGGGAAATAGCAAGGATACCCGTATCGGATGAGATGATAGGAAGGGTGTTCAACGGGCTAGGTGAGCCAAGGGACGGCATGGGGAGCTTAATCTCGGATGAGAAGGTGGAGATCGTGGGAAATGCGATAAATCCGTATTCGAGGGAGGAGCCTTCAGAATTCATCCAGACTGGCATTTCCACGATAGACGGGATGAACACGCTCGTCAGGGGTCAGAAACTGCCGCTATTCTCTGGATCCGGACTCCCGCACAACAGGCTTGCAGCACAGATAGCAAGACAGGCGAAGGTGCTGAGCTCATCGGAGGGATTTTCCATAGTATTCGCAGCAATGGGAATCACATCGGAGGAAGCGAACTTCTTCATCGACGAGTTCAGGAGCACGGGTGCTCTGATGAGGTCTGTGCTCTTCCTCAACCTCGCATCAGATCCGTCAATGGAGAGAACGATACTTCCAAGGGTTGCGCTGACTGCAGCGGAATACCTTGCTTATGAGAGGGAGATGCACGTCCTCGTCATTCTTACAGACATGACAAATTACGCTGAAGCTCTCAGGGAAATTTCTGCAGCAAGGGAAGAAGTCCCTGGTAGAAGGGGATATCCTGGTTACCTTTACACTGATCTTTCGACAATATACGAGAGGGCAGGCAAGATAAAGGGGAGGAACGGGTCTATCACGCAGCTGCCAATACTCTCCATGCCATCGGACGACATGACTCATCCTATCCCAGATCTCACGGGTTACATAACAGAAGGTCAGATATTCGTAAGCAGGGACCTGCACAGGAGAGGCATATATCCTCCGATAAACGTCCTCCCATCCCTGTCTAGGCTGATGAACCAGGGGATAGGGAAGGGAAGAACGAGGGAGGACCATCGTGGCGTAGCTGACCAGCTTTATTCAGCATACGGCCGTGGCACTGACCTCAAGAGCCTGAGTGCGATAGTTGGAATGGAAGCTCTGGGGAAGGAGGACAGGACGTACCTTGAGTTCGCGAACCAGTTCGAGGCCAAGTTTGTAAACCAGAGTTACAATGAGGACAGGACAATTGAAGCCACGCTGGACAAAGGATGGGAACTGATGGCAAGCCTTCCGGAAATGGAGATGAACAGGGTCAAGAGGGACTACATCCAGAAGTACGGTAAATGGGGGAAATGAATTGGAGATTTCAGATATAAGACCAACTAGGATGGAACTCCTCAAAACGAGGGGAAGGATCAGGCTGGCAAAGAGGGGGCTGACCCTATTGAAGCTCAAGCGGTCATCATTGATCATGGAATTTTTCAAGGTCGCTAAGGAGGTGAAGGGGATGAGGGAGGACGTGACGAAGAGCATAGAGGAGGCGATGGAGAGCGAGAGGCTCTCTGAAATCATGGCGGGGAAACTGGAGATAGAGAACGCAGCATTCTTCCAGCCGCACCTGAAGGTTGACATCGCAGCGAAGAACGTCATGGGGGTCAGGATACCTGAGGTTGCCATGACGAGGGAGGATTCCTTCATGAACGAACTGTATGAGAACATCGCCCTCCCAACTTCCCTCATGGAAACCAGGAAGAGTTTCAAGGACCTCCTGAACTATCTCATGATTATTGCAGAAAAGGAGATAGCAATGAGGAAACTGCTCATTGAAATTGACAAGACAAAGAGGAGAACAAATTCAATTGAGAACGTTCTCATCCCCAGACTCACTGAAACTGCAAACTACATAAAGATGAGACTTGACGAGATAGACAGGGAGACTTTCATAACGCTCAAGATGATAAAGGGAAAGATGGAGGAAAGGGGTGAGGAAGCTGTATAGGTTCGCAAATGAAGCACAGAGGAGGTTCTTCCTGGTCACGAGGGTGATCGTGGCCGTGAACCTGTCTATACTCATGGTGGCAATTTACGTTATCCTGAAGGTGATACTGTGACTGCTGATTTAGATACGCTGAAAGCAATAAAGGAAAAGGAAAGGGAAAGCAAGGAAAGGCTAGCAAGGGCAGCGGAAGAAAGCAAGAGGATAGTGAGGGAAGCCCTAGAGAAGAAGAAGGAGATACTTAAGGAAGCTGAGGAAGCTGCCATGAAGGAATACGAGACGAAGATTGGCGCAGTGAGGGAATCTGCATCAAATGAGGCAAAGGAGATAGAGAGGAAATTCGAGGAAGAAATAGGCAAGCTGAAACGGCAGGTTTCCAAGGAAGTGCTTGACAAGATGATGGATATACTGATGGAATGAGGTAAACAGATGCTAACCCCCGTGAAGATGCTGAGAGTGAGGATCATTTCCACTAAATCAAACGAAGAGGTGGTGCTCTCCGCACTCCATGACATGGGGATCCTGCAAATTGAGCCTGTTTCAATAACATCAGATATGATAAAACCCCTCCCGGCAGGCGAGTCATACGCAAAACTCAGTGAGCTCTCAAGGAAGGTAAGAGGACTGGAATCCTCAATGATTCCGAGGGAAGACGGGGAAAAGATGCTCTTCAGGGACGTGAAGGAGCTGGTTGCTGCAGCTGAGGATATAGGCATCTTCGAACAGGTAAGGAGCTTGAGGGAAAGGGAAAGCGCCGCACTGTCCACCCAGAAGTTGATACAGGAAGAGGTTGCCGTCCTGGAGAAAATGACATTCTACAATGAAGATCTATCACTGTTGAACGGGACAAATATCACCTCCTACCTCATTGAGAATGAAGAAGAAATAAATGCAAAATTGAAGGGAGTAAAGGACATTATGGTCATTGGTGGAGGGGATTACATACTGGCGGTAGTCCCGAAGTATTCAGAGTCACAGTTCGCAGACATCATAAAGAACGAGAAGATCGACGTCTTCCCCGTGCCCAATGAAAGCGGGAAAGTACAGGATGTGCTGGCAAAACAGAAGGAAAGGCTAAATGAAACAGCGCATCTCATCGAAGAGATAAGGAAAGAACTTGGAAAGATATCTGACAAGAACTTCAGCAAGGTTGCAGCGATAAGGGAGCAGCTGGACATCGAGCTGAAGAAGATCGACGTATCTTCCAAGATATCTGGAACTGAACGGGCACTTGTGCTTGAAGGGTGGGTCCCTGCAATGAATTTCGAACAGATGAAGAATGTCCTCTCTTCGCTCACGAAAGACGAAATAATAGTTGAGAAGGTTGAAACTGACGATGTTCCTCCTACAGCACTCAAGAACCCGAGGAGGATAAAACTGTTCGAATTCTTCATCAGATTCTACTCACTTCCTCAGTCGGTTGAGTTTGATCCCACGCTCGTATTCGCGCTGATATTCCCGATATTCTTCGGGTTCATGATAGGGGACGTAGGGTATGGTGTGACCATACTTTTGCTCTCCCTCTGGATCATAAGAAGGGTGGATCACCCTCCAAAGAGGTCTAGAATTCCCAGATTCATAGGAAGGTTCATCCTCAGCATGATGAGCAGGAAAAGCCTCAAGACTGTTGCGAAGGCAATGGTCCCTGGCTCGATCCTGGCGATAGCAGTAGGCATACTTTTCGACAATTACTTTGGGTTCAGCTTCAATTATCCACACTTTGCTGTTCTCCAGCCGTCTGGATTGAAGCTGCTTCTTCTATTGTCCGGGTACGTTGGAGTGGCAATGGTTAGCCTAGGGCTCATATTTGGATTCATTATCAATTATATCCACGGGAGGAACAAGGAAGCCATAGGGAAGATAGGTTGGCTCCTGCTTGCATACTCCATTGTAATTATCGGTCTCGAGGTACTGAGGAGGCAGAACCTGAACCCTGAAAAGAACGTCTTTGCACTCATTGCATTCCCCATGCTTGCAGTTGGTCTTGGAATAGTACTCTACTCAGAGAAGGCGCAGGCGCTACTTGAGGTCACGACTATCATAAGCCACATCCTCTCCTACACCAGGCTGGTAGGTATTCTGCTCTCATCCGTCATTCTAGCGCTGGTGTTTGACGATATTTTCCTTGGTTCACTCAGGCATTCCATAGGGTTCGTCATACTGGGATTCGTCATACTTATCATAGGGCAGATGCTGAACCTCGTCATTGCGGTCTTTGAGCCTGGAATACAGGGTGCTAGGTTGATTTACGTTGAATTCTTCAGCAAATTCTTCACAGGTAACGGGAAGGAATTCCGGCCATTCTCCTCTCCTAGGAACTATACGATAAAGCAGTTTTCGCTTGAACCACTTGTCCAAAAGGGAAGGAAGTAGTCAATAAATAGCAATCATTAGGTTTTTAAACTCGGTATGATAATGATTATTGAAACGACACATGCATCGTCTTGAGACCATTAGCCCAAACAGTTTGATAGGATTACTGGAGATATTGGAGGATATAGGTAAATCTACGGATATAGCGAAACTCGATGATTCGCTGGACGAAGAAAGGACAACGTTGATGAACCTTCTTGACGATGCAGAGAGCCTGAACCTGATAAAAGTTTCTAACGGTGATGCTACGCTCACAGAAGTTGGAAAGAAATTCCTCCAATCCAACATTGAGGAAAGGAAGAAACAGCTGAAGAACTTGGTGAAGGAAGTGGAACCATTTCATTCACTCATAAATTTTTTCAAGTCACGCAACACCAAGGAGATACCGAGCGAGGAAGTTGGAAGGTATCTTGGGGAAATTTTCCCTGCAGGAGAGCACGACGACACTTTCAAGATAGTTCTTAACTGGGGAAGGTACACGAAGCTCTTTTCATTCGACAGGGACGTGGGCCTCCTTATCTACCAGGACTAGTCTGAAGACATCAGTTTGACCACAGTATCCACAACTGAGTAGAATTCCTCGCTCCTTGTGTTCCTGGGCCTCGGGAGCTCTACCTTTATTTCACCCAAAACCCTGCCGGGTCTTGGACTCAGCACTATTATCTTGTCGCTCATCTGCACAGCTTCGTCGACGTTATGTGTTACCATTAATACGGTATCAGGAGGCAGGTCAGGAGATTCCCACAGGTCCAAGAGCTCTTCCCTCAGTGCCTGTGCGGAGAATACGTCCAGAGCGGCGAACGGCTCGTCAAGGAGCAGCAGGTCAGGCCCCGTCGCAAGTGCCCTCGCTATGGATACCCTCTGCTTCATCCCTCCGGAAAGTTCCCTTGGATATGCTTCCTCGAAACCGTCGATTCCAACTATCTTTATGAATTTCTCCGCAGTTTCCCTGATGTATTTCTCGTCGTCCGTGATAGCTTCCAGTGCGATCTCCACATTCTTTAGCACATCGAGCCAGGGGAAGAGTGCAGGATTCTGGAACACCACCGAAAATTTCAATTTGGAAGCATCAAACGGTTTCCCTCCGAGCGTCACTGTTCCCGCAGACGGTTTAAGCAATCCGAGAAGTATCTTGATTATTGTTGATTTTCCGCAGCCTGAAGGGCCAATGATTGACACAAACTGGTTGCTCTGAATGGAGAAGGAGACGTCTCGGAGTGACAGAAGTTTCTTTCCGTTGGAATCGTATTCGACTCCTATACCTTTCAGTTCCAGTAAATCCATCAATGCCAAAGGCAGTAATATTATATAGCCTTGCCTGACATATAACTACTTACGTATCTTTACCAGGAAACGGAACGATACCTTGAAGATGGAAATGAATTGATGAAGAAACGAAGAATTTTTGGACTTTCAGATTGAGATGTGACTAAAAATCAAACAATCATCAGAAAAGGATTTCTACGCTCGTTTGATTGGGTTGGGAGTCATGGTAAGTTTCGCCCTAATACTTCTCATTCTCGAGGCTACAGGTGTCACATTCCTGAGATTGTGGATTCTCATGGGCGTTTCCATTCTACTTGCGATCATCTTCGGAATTCTTGCTGCGAGGGTCAGGATTGCTGAATTGATCCTTATACCCATCGTTGATGTTCTTGAGGCAATTCCGGTCATATCATTCTTCCCCATAGTGCTGGTGTTCTTCCTCAAGGATATCGGAGGACCTGTGGGGACGGAACTGTCCGTAGATGTGCTGATTATAACCGCCCTGGTATGGAACATAATAATTGGCGTTTACCAGGCCGTGACCCATATTCCCCAAGAGCTGCTAGAATCCACATATGCATTCAAGATGTCCCTCTGGAAGAGGTTCAGGTATCTCTACCTCCCTTCCAGCTACCAGAAGATAGTTGCGAACATCATGCCAAGTTTCGCAAGCGGGCTCTTCTACATCACGCTCTCAGAGGTGATACAGCTTGGCTCCCAGGATTACCATGTTTTTGGTATAGGACAGGTTGCGGTTCAACTGGCTAGCCGACAGGACCTTGCAGGGACATTGATCATGATACTTGTGATGGTTATTGTGATCGTAATCAATTCACGATTCATTATCAACCCCCTGATTAGGATGACGGAGCGTTACACATTCGAGGCAGATACCGGACAGCAGGGACAAAGGAGGATGAGGAGGAGGAGCGAGCTGATGTCCTCAATCTACCAGAGGACAAACCAGGTAGCTGGATCTGTTACAAGCCTCGTTTCATCAGTGGGCAAGATTGCATCAAGACTCCCAAACGTAGGAGGCAAGAAGAGGGTTTTCAAATCTTCTTCGAGAGCGCTCAACATAACCGTAGGTTCATCGTTGATCCTGATACTCATAGTGGCGATATACCTGATAGCACAGTCTGGATTCGCGGCTGCCTTTTCTCTCTACGTAACAAGACCTTCATTCCTTGTTTCTGCAAGTATAGGGACGGCATACGACCTGTTAAGAATTGGAATTGTATACGCCATTTCCTTGGCGACTATGGTTCCCCTTGCTATAATCGCTGGAAAAAGGAGGAAGGAAGGGGATATACTTAACAGCGGCATGCAGGTTCTTTATTCGGTTCCAGCGCCCATCTTCTACCCTTTAATCCTTGTCTATCTCACGCCCTTCCTGATGAAATTCCTCTCATTCGACATATCGCTGAACATAGAGGTTCTCATCATAACGTACCTGTCAGCTGCATCGTATATCTTCTTCAACGTCTTCGGAGCTGCAAGGAACATACCTTCTGATTTCGAGATGGTAGCCACTACACTTAGGCTCAAGGGTATGAAGAAACTGAGATACCTCACCATTCCCGCTATAATCCCCGCACTTATAACAGGGTCCATGTCAGCGATAGGGAGCTACTGGGCAGGCCTGATGGTGGGAGAGTACCAGAAGTTGCCATCAGGTACTTATACGGTGTCGTTCGGCCTTATGAAGATGATAGACCAGTCAATTGCGAGCGGGAACCTCCTGCTCACCGACGCGATAGACATCTTCATGATCATTGTCATAATAATCATCAGCTACGTGATCTGGATAAGGCTCTTTGATTATTCAAGGAAGAGGTTCACGTTCACCTGAAGAGGATGTTCTTGGGACTCATATAATCGTTGAACCAGTTGCCTAATGGCTCCTGATCCGAGTCAAACTCTCCTATCACCTTAGTTTTCATATTAAGGCAGTGCGTTGAAGCAATAGCAGAAAAACGCGGACATATCTTTGCCATCCCGTTTTCTGCAATCAATTAGGCAACTGAGCAAAAGAATTGTTAATATACCGTAAAAGATGCCGAAGCAATGAAAAGCGAAGAAAATTTCGAAAGAAGTCCCTATCTTGAAGAGCACAAGAGTGACCCGGTCAAGTGGAACATATGGAGCGATAGCCTCTTCGAAATGGCCAAGAAGGTTGACAAGCCACTATTCATAACGATTGGATATTCGACATGCCACTGGTGCCATGTGATCCAGAAGGAATCTTTCAGGGACGAGGAAATATCAAGGATAATCAACGAGAATTACATTCCGGTGGTGGTAGACAGGGAGGAGAGACCGGATATAGATTCATTCTACATGCACGTCTCCCAGATCATGAACGGCAGCGGTGGATGGCCCTTGAACGTCATCGCCATGCCGGATGGAAGGCCATTCCAGGTTTTCACCTACCTGCCTGCGAGGGAGACAGGAGGGAACGGCGGTATGGAGGGAATACTGAAGGCAATCTCTGAAATATGGAAGTCTGAGAGGGGAAGGATCATAGAAGCGGCAGACCAGGTCTCTTCAATAACCCTCGTTCCGGAAAAGGAGGTGGAAGGTGAAATCAGGTTCGAGGATTCACTGGAAATTCTGCAGAGCATGTATGACAGGAAGAATGGAGGTTTCGGTGACCAGCCCAAATTCCCAAACTTCCCCTACATCCTATTCCTGATGAAATACATGCATTCGAAGAAGATCAAGAATCTTTCATACCTTGTCGAGAAGACACTGAGGAACATGAGGAACGGTGGCATATACGACCAGGTAGGATACGGCCTGCACCGTTATTCCACTGATTCAGAATGGAAGATACCACACTTCGAGAAGATGCTTTACGACCAGGCGATGGCGATTGAAGCTTATACCCAGTACTACAGGTTTTCAGGAGATGCCTCATTCCTTGAGGTTGCGGGGGAAATAGTGGAGTTCGTGAACAGGGAGATGAAGAATACTGACGGCTTCTACGATAGCGGCCTCGATGCGGATTTCGAGGGGAACGAGGGGTATTACTACACGTGGACTGACGAAGAAATGAGGGAAAAATTTGACGATGAAACAAGGAAGAGGATAGAGGAGAGCTACTATTTTGACAGGGACATGGAGAACAGGATAATACTGAGGAGGAGGGAGCTGTTCAACGTGTCAAGGGACAAAGTGAAGGCACTCAAGGAACTTAATGGAATAATCCTGAAGGTGAGAAACGAGAGGGGCACTCCGAAGAAGGACGACAAGGCAATACTTGCATGGAATGCAATGCTCCTCTCCTCTATGCTTTCATATTCCATTTCAACTCAAATGAAGGGGGTTGATGAAATCGTCAATACGTCCAGGAAACTCATGAAATCATTCTCCTCTGATGGCAAGCTCTACAGGACAGTAAGGAAAGGATCGAAGGGTGTGGAGGCGCTGTTAGAGGATTATGCATACTACCTGTCACTCATGATAGACCTTTATGTAGCTACTGGTGAAAAGGAGTTCCTCTCAGAGGCTCTTGAGAAGATAAACAACGTAAAGGAGAAGTTCCTAGACAAAATGGAGGGGGGCTTCTACAGCAGCCCCGAGGGAGAATTGAAAACGATTGTGAGGAACAAGGACAGACTGGATATCATATACCCGTCTGGAGAATCTGTTCTTTATGATGTGCTTGAAAGATTGTATCTTATAACAGGAGCGGAGGAGTTCAGGGAATTCGCTGATTCAATATTCCATTCGAGAAGAAATGAGATGCTTAGGAATCCATTGTCTTCAGTTTACCTTCTTTCCTCCCTTGTTTCAAAGGGAAAGGGGATGAAGATAGAGGTACCGGATAAACTCAGAAATGACATCCTTTCAGAAATAGGAAAGAGGTACCTCCCAAACGTTCTAGTCGTCCCAGGTTCCGAATTCATACAGGTATGTGATGACAAGTCATGCCAGTTCAAGGGGAATGACCTGAAGGAAGCTATAGACTTCATATCAAAAGGCAACTGAGTGACAGCAACAGATGACCCTCTCATACTCAAGAACAACTGTCTGAAGGGACCTTTTAAGAATTGGTTTAGATATAGGAAATGACTACCTCATCAATCCTTCTTTTACCCAAGGTACAATGGGGACAAATACACCAACTCTCATTATTCGATGAAGTAATTATAAAGCTATTAATATTTATATAGATGTTTATTAAAATTTCAAAATGTTCAAAATCGAATGAAGAAAATCCATCTTCCTTTTCAGCGAAAAAAATTGACGAACTGAAGTGCCAATCTGAAGCCTATTTTCCTGCTTGAAATGATTTTGCTCTAACGTCATTTCCCGCATTGACTCAAATATTCGCTGCAAACATTTTAATGGTGGATTCTGATTAGCCCGAATAATCGGTGGACTTGATGGTTTCAACGAGCAGAATTAAGACTCTGACAGATGCATTGAAGGACATGGGAGTAGAGTCGAAGACAGGTATCGTTCTAGCGATAACTTTCTTCTTCTCATTATTCCTCAGCATGTTCTTCGTAATCGGTCCTGCGGTAAGGGCAGACTATGCCGTTTCCGGAGGCTCCGATGCCTACTACAACATGCGTATTGTGATATACATTCTGCAGACCCACCATCAGCTGCTGTTTGATCCTAGTTTAAATTACCCTATAGGTCTCGAGAATCCCAGACCACCTTTCTTCATGTGGTTTGCAGTAATGCTAGGCTACGCCTTCTCCCCATTCCTGGGAGGGGTTTACAACTCAACAATGACCATGTTCCTTGCATCGACTGCAATAGGGGGGGCATTCATAGTGTTCCCGACATACTTCCTCGGGAAGGAACTGTTTGACAGAAAGGTTGGGCTCATTGCTGCTATACTGGTCGCAATGTCACCGCTCACGCTGATGAAGAGCATTGCTACCATAGGGCTGTTCGATATATTCACTGCTCTGTTCGGGCTGATGTTCATATACTACTTCCTGAGGGCAGTAAACACTTTCAGGTACGAATCACAGGACAACTCAATACTCAAGAACTTGTGGCCGTCCCTTAAAAGCAACCCGATATCCGTAATATACGGACTCCTTGGTGGGGTCTCACTGGCAGCCTCAATGCTCACCTGGGTCGGATCTATCTCTCTTGTACTCATCTTGGTTGGATCGGCAGTTATCCAGATAGCAATATTCGCAATAAAGAAGAGGAGTGCACTCTCAATATTCTTCGCAACTCTATTCCTTGGTTCTGGATTCCTGATATCATTCCCGTGGTATTACGTAGCTGGTTTCGTCCCCGTGAGGTTCGACTACCCGTTTATCCTATGGATTGCACTCCTAATCGTTGCAATATACTTCCTCCTTCTCCAGAAGAGACCTTGGCTCTTTTCGCTGGGGCTGTTCATTGTCGCTGCTGTCGCTGGAATACTGCTATTGTACAAGGTTGACAGGGCACTGATTTACTCGATACTGTCAGGACAGCACTATTTCATAAAGAACAAGATTTACGATACTATTGCAGAGGCACAGGCCCTACCGCTTGGTGAAGACCTTCTTGAGTTTGGTGCATTCACGTTCTTCGCAGCCTTCATAGGACTTGCTTACCTGGTATACAAGTGGGTGAGGACTGCCACATTCAACATGACTCTTGCCGTCCTGTATTTCGGTGGTATAATTGTCATAAGCATGATAGCTTCAAAATTCCTCTATTTCGGGGCTACGGCCGCATCCATACTCACCGCATATATTATAGTAAGGTCATTCGAACTCCTCCAGTTCAGGGAGGCAATAGAGAAATCTAAGGGAAGAAGCATAAAGAACGCCCTGAGAAGGGAACTGAAGTTCGCTCATTACGCAACAATCCTGATTGTCGTATTCCTCCTTGTGGTACCGACGACGTTCTATGCAGTTGATTCGGCTATACCTTACAACAACAAGACGTCATACGACCGTGAGCTTTATAACGATACCCCTGCATTCCTGAGACCAGCGAACTACTCTCCACCCTATTATCTTGGTGCATTTGGAGCATCCCTTGCAACGCCAAATCAACCGCTGAATACCGCGCTATCGTGGTTTGCAAATCAAGATGCACAGTTGTCTCCATCACAGAGACCTGCTTTCATGTCGTGGTGGGACTACGGGTTCCAGACGCTTGAACAGGGAAATCATCCCGTCATGGCAGATAACTTCCAGGATGGTATATATCCCGCTGCCCAGCTCCTTCTTGCACAGAATGAGAGCCAGATGATATCCGTCATGATCACAAGGATGCTTGATAACTATTCAGTGAATGGCAATTTCAATAATTCTGCAGTCATCCCCATACTTACCCAGTACTTGGGTCAGAATGGAACTGAAGCAATAATGAACTTTGAGACCCATCCACATACCTACATTTCTCAAATAGAATCTGATCCCAGCTTCTACGGCCCGACGGAACAGGTGCAGAGCGGTGATGCAAAGTACATACTGATTGAGCATTACCTTGCCAATCTTTACCCGCTGAACACAATCATAAATCTCTATTCTGCAATAGAACAGCAGCTCAACAAATACATGAGCTACATAGCCATTGATTCTGGACTGTTCCCGTTCAACGGAACAAATACCGGGATATTCTATGCTCCGTCCTACCTCGGGGATTTCCCATACGTGAACGCTTCTGGCGAGATCATACCTACTAATTTCTACTCTATAAACGTGACTGACACATCAGGCAACACCTACCCCCTACAGAGTTTCCCCTCAGGGGATACTGCAGTTAGCTATAGTATAACCTACACGCCTGCATTCTACAACACTACGATCTACAGGGGCTTCATAGGGTATCCTCCAAGCGTTGTAGGAGCAACAAACGGAGTCCCCGGGTTCTCGTCTAACCTAACATCATACCCAGCCATGCAGGGATGGGGAATGCCAAACTTTGAAGTAGTGTACAAGACAGTACTATGGAATCCTTACACAGACTACCAGAACCATTCATCAGCTTGGACGACAGTTTCCCTTGAACAGGGTTATTATTATCTAGTAAACCACGACGGAACTGTTGATCTTTTCCCGCCAGCATCCATACTAGCTAACGACGTAATATTCTTAGAATACTACCCTGGTGCAATCATAAGTGGCAGGGTTACGAACACGAACGGAGTGCCGCTTCAGGGAGTAAGGGTCACACTTAGTGACCAGTACGGAATACCGCACCAGTCTGTTCTAACAAACTCAACTGGCTACTATTCCATTTACGCAGTTGCCGGCAACGATACGGTTACATATTCCACGGGTTCCGTTAATCAGCTCTATATGGTAGGAAACAAGACGTTGAGCTCTTACAACATTACAATATCAAACGCCCAGGCAAACAGGATGAGTTACAACATATATGGCCAACCTACCTGGAACATAACGCACAACTTAGTGGTAAACTCCACTCAGGTCAATGGAGTAGTATTCCTTAACCTGGCAAGCAGCAAGAAAATTCCACTAACAAATCAGCCTGTTCCTGCCACCGTCAAGTACTACAATTCAACCTACAATACCACATATATAACGAATACAATGGAGAATGGGAGTTATCAGTTCACCAATGTGCAGCCTTACACTTACGATATATCTGTAAAAGTTTATGGACAGTGGTACAACAACGTCACCACAGTTACCGCTTCTTCAACTGAAGTTTCTAAAGATATCCTGCTAGATTTCGGGACAATGAACGCAACCCTTGCCGCAGGTGTCACACTTTCCCCGGGAGCAAAGATTTCTTTCAGCAGGGGGAATGTCACCCTCTCATACAACCTTACAAAGGCTGACCAGAACTACTATCTGCCAACAGGGATATATAACGTAAGTGCGCACAATGCGGGAGAATGGGACAATTTCACGACGCAACTGGCAAACAACACAACCGCAGACCTGGACCTTTCATTCACGAAAATGTTCAGTGTTACGTTCATAACGCAGATAAACGGCATGCCGGTCAGCGCATCAGTCTCAATTGGCAACGGCACCAATCTGGTGAGCAGCACTCAGGAAGTGCTGACAAATTCAAACGGCCTAGGATATTTCAGCCTGCCTATTTCTACCTATACCCTATACAGCGACCTGTTTTACAATGGACGATATTATGCTGCGTCACAGATACTTAATGTGAATGGAAGCGTTACAGTTACTCTCAGCCTCCAGCCTGCATACCTCGTATCCGGCCTGTATAAAGTGAATAACGTAAGCCAGAGCAGCACGCACATAGCAATTTCAGGTAACAATTCATTCGTTGAACTAACTGGAAACAGCACAGGATTCTTCTCCGTCTACCTTCCTCAAGGGCAGTATAACGCTGTCACCTATTCCAAGGTAAGCTCTTCTCTTTACGTTTCCTCAATGGCCTTCACTGTGAGCAACCAGAACCAATACCTTTACTTGAACGGGTACCCTGGCTATGAGTTAAATGGGACCGTATCTTACGATGGCAATTCTGTCAACGGCATCGTGATGTCTGAACTAAACGGCAGGCCCTATTACGACACGTTCGACGGAAAGAGCGGTTCTTACACCATATATTTGCAGGACGGAATCACCGTAAGTGGCGTTAACTTCGTTTCCTCTGGATACTCTGTCCAATCTTCTTCCCTTAAGAGCATCAACCTCAATGTTCTGCCTGTTTCAGTATCAGTTTACTCCTCATATTCAGGAACTGTGCCATTAACTATGTTCCTGAACGGATCGGTAGACTATTCAATCACAGGGACGCACTACTTTAACCTCACTGCACTCCCTGGCAACTACTCAGTATCATTTTCCCGTCCAGGAACAACGACTTCCAGTTCAATTGGCTATGTAACCCTGATACCGGGAGAATCTCTGCAGATATTCAATACAATCCTCTCCATAAAGGCAAGGCTTCTCGTAGACCCGACGCAGAACGTTTTCATCTTCCAGAACGGAAACCTTGTATCAACAAATATAAATTCCATGCTTCCCATTGGAGTGTACACCGTATATGCATACAGCGGAGGCAGCGCCTCACTGCAACAGGTGAATCTCACCGCAAATTCCACTATATCACTCAGCTTCCAGACTGCATACAACGTAACACTTCGCTCCTCACCATCCGGCAGCATAATCATCTCGTCAGCATATGGAAACATCACCTGGCAGCACTTCATACTGCTTCCTAAGGGACCATATACATTCACACTGGACATTCCATACAACTCATCCTACGTCTATTTCGCAACCTCTTCCATTTACGTATCATCCCCGCAGACTGTTGACCTATCGGGAAAAGTGAGCGAAATCGTGGAAAGCGTTTCAATCAATTACCTCTATCATGGATCCATGCTAAGCACTGGGAATTATTACATACAGGGACCCGACAACATATCAGGCATATTGAATTCGGGATCACTTTCACTGCCAAGAGGGAACTATTCAGTTTATGCAACCTCAGGGAACTTGGCATACTTTGGTGGGTTTGAGGTATATTCCAGCGGGCTGAGCATCAACGTCTCCCTTGCAAGGGCATACCCACTCAACTATGGGACGTTCCTAAACAACAGCTCTTATTCCGGAATGGTATACATACAGAACGTTGGAAGGTATTACCTACCTCCGACAGGAATAGTAAACCTGCCAAATGGAACATACAGTTTCAATGCTGCGACAACATACAAGTATTACGGTTATCTAGACAACTATACAGTAAGCCAGAGTGTGAAAGTTTCTGGAATCAGCTCAGCAACCCTTATATTTAAGATAGAATCCATAGAAACGGTGGCCTTCTTTGCAGAATCTGGAAGCCCGTCACTTGCTGGAGGGCAGTCAATCACCTTCCCCGTCCTGATCACGAGCAAGTCCAATATACCGCTGAATTTCACTATAGGGAATTCATCTTCTTTCAGTATAAATGGGACTGGAATTCGCCTTCTACCATATACCTCCGGTGAGACTAACGTGACCGTCAAGATACCGGCTTATGAGACTGCTGGGCTAAACACTGTTCCAATCAGAATTTATTACGGAAACACGTACTACAATTTGGAAGTGAACATCACGGTCCTCCCAGAACAGAAAATATCAGCATCAATAAACAGCAATTCTGGAAAGATAGTAGGCAACACTTTGGAAATTCCCCTAACAATATTCAACAATGGTAACGTGCTTACTAATGTCACTGCAAAGGTGATGAACGCTGCACAGCTGAAATCGCAGGGGATAAACGTCACTTTCAATAATTCAGCTTCATACTCCATATCCGTCGTATCACACACCAACAACACCACATTCCTTTCAATAGTTTCAGCGGCTGGAAAGCCTGTCTCAGGAGCAACTGTATCCATTCTATTGACATACGGGAATACGACAAAGATCGTAAATGCGCAACTTGAAACACCCGAACTCTCCGTAAAGAAGGGCTCCGGTACAGGGCAGAATCTCGCAGCTTATTCTCCATTAACGCAGGATTACTACATCTATGCGTTCTCCGCATTCATAGTGCTCGCAATGATAATGGTCATGATAATATTCAAGAGGAGGTTCAGGGCGTGAAGCTTAAAACTGCAATACCCGTTCTAATAATCGTACTTTTCGCTCTATCGTCAATCGCCATTAACGCAGAGGCAGCAACATCTACGTCAGGACCGGTGAGCGTGACAGGCCCATCGGTTGTCGCTGTCAATTCATCTTTCAACTACACGGTCAACGTTCAGCAGATATTTTCAAACTACACAGTAGTACTCATTCTCTCGGGTTACAACCTAACTGGAGCTTCGCCCATATCGCCTTCCTATTTGACTGGAGAAATCAACGGAATCAACAATTATACAGTGAAAGCACCGACCGTCCCTACAACCCTATTTCTCCTCTTCCAGGTAATAGGTAACATGACAAACCACGCAAAATACTACTACAACATAACTTCAAAGGTATCAGTAAAGCAGTTCACCACCCTTAAGGCTTCCATCAGCAACCCGTCACAGTTTTCACTTAGCGCTGTAAACGTAACATTCAAAGTCAACGGCAAATACGTGGGCAGCACCATTGTGAACATATCTAAGAATTCAACTAAGAACGTTACATATGAATGGGTGTCTGGTCTGCTTCCAACTGGAGTCTATTCCGTCAGCGTGTACGTGAATAACAGCTTGGTGAGATTTGCCGGAGGTAACGCATATACGTTCCAGGTGCAGTCCGGAAATCCGTTCGTAGTGTACATCTACATAGGAATAGTAGCCTTCTTCGCAATCATAATGGTAGTGCTGTTCATCGCGAACTACTATGCCAGAAAGAGAAGGCCAAAATGGAAGAAGTAAGTCAGAGGATGTCGTTGCTTAGGGCTATGTTTATTGCAGAGCCCGAATCCTCTCCCCTTTTTACTGTCTTAGAGCTACCCTTCTCATCCACTATCTGCAGCCTGAAATCCCCCAGACTCCTGATGATCTGATTCCTGTACCTTCTATCACCATTCCCTACTTTTATTACGAAACTGTTGTACTTGCACTCCCTGCTTACCCTTGACACGTATTCCCTGATGTCCCTGAAGTCGTATATGCTTCGCCTGTCGATGACAACGTTATTCGCGAGGGTGGCTATTCCAGGTGCTGGTCCCGGGTCTATGCCTACAACTATCTTCTCCGAATTCTTTGACCTAACGAGTTGTCTGAGTCTGAACTCCTCCAGGCCGTCAGTCCTGATTATGTTGCTTCCCCTCAATTCCATATCAGTGAAAACAATATCAAATCCGGTGTAATTGTCTTCTGGCCTCAGGGATACGAATGGCTCGTTCATCCCCTTGAGGAGGGTTAGCAGTCTATTATAGACCCTGAAATCCCTTGCTATGACCCCTAACTTCAACGGATATGCATGACAAATGGTTAAAAATATTTTGCCAATGTCATCTCATTTCCTTTATCTCCCATTCAGTACCGTCTGGCAATGTAAAATGTTGCCAGCAGTTTCTGTTGTCGCATTCCTTTGCGCCTGAAAGTTCAACTCCAATTTTCTTTAGTTCTTCAGTGCCATCGTCTATATTTTCAACAGCAAAACCACAAACGATTGAATCATTCCTTGTGGCAGCCATGTATATTTCAAGTAAGCTACCATCGCCCAACTGGAAGTGGATATAATCATTGCCCTCTGCATCTGGTCCCCTGCCGAGAATGGCAGAGAATATCCTTCTAGCATCGTCAAAATTTCTTTTGCTCCCGGTCTTTAAGCCAATCCACGCGACTCCCTTTACGTTCATGTCTTCATTTAACGAGTTTCAAATATTTATCAATTGCCCGGAATCCAGACATTACAGCACGAATTTGATGCCAGAACTTAGCGTTGTCATTTGCATTTAGTGAAGAGGTCACAACATTTGATGTAACAAAAGTTAAGTATAGTGTAGCTTTCTCCGTCGGTGCAGCGCACCCCTGACTATGGAACATACCATCATACTACACCGGAGCAATCTGAATTAACAAGACAAACACTCAGAGGTGCCTTTTATGATGCATTTCACAGGATCAGTAATCCTGGAGATGTTAAGAGAGTTCTTGATGCCGGATGCGGTCTGGGATTTCTTTCAGAAGTCACGGCAAGATACTTCACCGACTCCACTGTCGTTGGAGTTGATCTTTTCGGCTCCAAGGGCCTTCCCGAAGGCAATATGAAGCTGGCCGCTGACAACATGATAGCAGCAGGCCTCCTGGACCAGGTGAAATTTGTGAAGTCTGACCTTACATCATTGGACTTTCCAGTCGAGTATTTTGATCTTGTTGTTTCAAACCTGGTTTTCCACAATCTGGGTAGGTCACGTTTCAAGGCATATGAAGGTATTGTCACTGTCATGAAACCTGGCGCCTTTTTTGTCGTTGGGGATTTCTTCTTCTCAAAAACCAGAGACATGGGGTTTCTCAGGAAGAGGATGAGATTGGTGGATGAGATTAATGGCATAGAAAAGATGCCGGCTGCATATTCAATTATGATATTTAGAAAATGAGACTATCAAGAATACGTACATGACAGTTGCAGGATTTGGGGGAATGCAGTTCTCTGGCCAATATTTTTCTATCAAGCGCGGGGAGTGGGATCGAGCCCAAGACTCATAAGAGAAATAGCTTAGCAGGCTACCGCTGTACCGCTCGGCCATAACTTCCTATTGACCAAAACGATCCTGCAGATCGTTTGCAACCTGTTAGAAAACTTCCTTTTCTTGGTCAGCGCCTCGCCCGTGGGAACAATTATCTCGGAGTAATACCTCTCTTAGTCCTTTGAGATCTCCACTTAAGCGAGCTTATCCGACATAATTTCAATTCCCAGATAAAGTAGGGGGCAATTAAGATTTCAATCTATAGACTGTCTCTTGTTTTGACAGCTGACTGTTTTCATTATCTCCCTAGGCTTTTCTCCAGATTTATGTTTGATATAACCAGAAGGTTGTACGCAAAGGTCTTCAATCCAATCGCAGTAGCTTAGGGTCTGTTCCTTGTATACTAATTCAGGGTGATATCAGTTGGTAAATGTCACACGACACCAGCATACTTACTGAAAAAACCTAGAAGTGCCATCTACTTTAATGAATAATCTCAGTTATTGAAAGATAGAATGATTCCCTCTATTTTTAATGCTTGGAAAACCCCAAAACAAATGTTCGTAAATTAAGACACGTAGTCTGCCCTTTTCTCCTTCTCTATTTCCTCTAGCTTATCGGTCGTCTCTATGTATATTATGTCTATCAGATTGATCAGGTAGTTCCTGTCCTTGTCCGCTAGGTAAAGGAGCGGCTGGAAAGAGTCTGAGAGACCCTTGAACTCCCCCTCGATCACCTTTGATTCGTTGCCTGATCTCAAGTAAATCTTTACCTTCGAGCCTACTTTCAGACTGAATACCGGAAATTCCTTCATTGGTTCTCCATGTGGAGGTAGTTAATAATTTATTTCACTACCAGGACAGCGCATTCAGAATTGGCCGCAACCCTCTGGCTCACTGAGCCGAGGAAGACGCCTCGCAAGAACCCCCTCTTCCTGTTGCCTATGACAATCATGTCAGGGCTTATCGATTTGGCAAGCTCAAGAATCTCCCGAGCGGGATCGCCCTGCTTTAGGTATGTCTTTACATTCATCACGCCATTGGAGACTGAATAGTCCTTCGCGTGGTTCAGTATTGTTTCCCCCCTTTCCTTTAGGGTTGCCAACCTCTCCACTATAGTCAGGTCACCTGTTGGGCTCTCGCCAGTGACATACTGCACAGGATATGGAATGACCATAACTATGTCCATCTCAAGGTTGGACTGGACACGAGCGAGACTTATGCCCATATCAAGGGCCCTCATTGACGGCTTTGTTCCGTCTATTGCGACCAAAATCCTAGACAAGGGCAGAGCGCCTCTCATCTTCTTATCCATATGAAATGATATTCAGCAATCGTATAAAATTTTGTTCAATTTACTGCCATAATATTTAATCAATGAATGATTTGACAGAAGGATGGATGCAAATATCGTCTTGGAGAAGATTGAGGGGATGGTTGAGCCTCACATAGCGATATGGGACGATGCATTCAGGATCCTCATAACTGGCATACTGTCAACAAGGACAAAGGATGAGGTCACAGACAGAGCCAGCCTTCGGTTGTTCTGTCGATTTCCGACGCCTGAGAAGCTATCCAAGGGCAGTCCGTCAGTTGTTGAAGAACTCATAAAACCTGTTGGATTTTATAAGCACAAATCCCACGATGTAATTGAAACTTCGAAGATAATAGTAATGAAGTATGGCGGCAAGGTACCTGATAAGATGGAAGAACTGCTGGAGCTACCTGGGGTGGGCAGAAAGGTGGCAAACATAGTCCTCTCTGAAGGGGTTGGGAAATACGGACTTGCGGTAGACACCCATGTGCAGAGGATATCCAGGAGGTTGGGTCTTTCTACATCGGACAAACCTGAGGAGACTGAGGAGATACTGAAAAGGAAGATAGCTAAGGAGAGATGGAACGAGGTGAATTCATACTTCGTCGAGTTCGGGAAGCAGATATGCAAGCCTATCAATCCACTATGCGATAGGTGCAGCCTGAGGAATGTTTGCAAATACTGGAGAGATCATGAGAATAGTCGTTGACACATCTTCACTATTCTACGGATTCCAGATTGACGGAAGAAATGAATTCATCACCACCCCTTCAGTCATTGAAGAGGTGAGGGGGAAGAAGATGAGGAGGAACATTGAAATGGAAATGGACTTGCTGAAGATCATGGAACCCACAGGAAGGTTCGTGGAAGATGTAGAGAGAATAGCAAGGAGCACCGGAGACATAGATCAGCTGAGCCGTACAGACATAGAATTGATTGCACTTGCAAATGAAACTGGCTCCCACCTCATGACAAACGACCTATCGATGCAAAATGTCTGCAGGAGCCTGGGCATTCCTTACGAATCTTTCAAGGGGAAGTCTATTGACACAGAAATTGAGTGGGGGTACAGATGCATAGGATGCAGGAGGAAATTTGACCGTTTCTACGATGAGTGCCCCTACTGCGGAAGCGAGCTGAGAAAATACCCTAAAAAGAGGAAGACTATAGCCTGATCCACCTTATTTCCAGAAAAGTGAACACATTTCTCCCTTTGTCAAATATAGCCTGAATGAATGATTTCCTGACTGACTGTGCTATCCTGACCCTTCCTACGATGTCCCTTGCCAATGACTCTGCCCCTACGTTCATGAGGTATTTCGCGTGGGAGGATTTTCCTTCGTATATCCTGAAATCTGCCCCAAACTTGAGTCCACTTGCCAAAGTCATCCCCTCTTCATTGAGGAGCTTAGAGAGATAGCTGGTAATGGACATATTGCTCACTACCTTGCATCTCCCACTTTCTCTTTTTCCCATTCTTAGCCTGCTTACGGAATAAACAAGGCAGCTGCCCTCGCTATCCACTATGGCAATTAGGAACGGTCTGGATATATTTTCATCGAAATGAACCATTTCATCATCCTGGTAGATCTCTACCCTCCTTCCAGAGGCAGACATCCTACCATTCCTGATAACGGGCTTCATCCCCTTTGCCCTCATGAAATGATATGCAACGGCCATCTTCCTCTCCTCGGGTGACATCGCTTCCTCTAACTGATCGAGTGTCATAGGATACCCTCCCTTCACCACCTGCATCTTCCTCCTCCTCACAAGGTCCGCCGATGTCGCGATATCCAGAGAGAGCCTTTCACCGATATTTTTCCCAATATACCCCTTATTCCTGAGGGTAGACGCGTCAGAGGCATCATCCACAATGACCCTTCCTCTCCTCAATTTTCCAAGTATCATCCTACGAAAGCACCATGTCTGAAAGATCCATCATGAGCTGCTTTATATTCTCCCCTGTCTTTGATGACACCGGAACAATCTTGATGCCATTGTTGCGGATCACGCCCTTGATGTCATCGATCCAGAATGCAGCAGAGTAGTGAAGGTCAGCCATGCAAAGTGCAATTATGACCTTCTTGTCTGATACCATTGACAAAATGTTCGGAAGGCTTTCGAGATCCGCCTTGTTGTTTGAATTGAGAGTGAGAATGTACGCTGATTTCTTCTCTGAAGTTGGAAGATTGTTTACTTCCTTGAAAAGGAATGAAATTGTATCGCCATCCCCTCTTGTGAAGCTGAATTTCATGAACTGCCCAGGCATCGTGTGGCACTCCTCCAAAGAATCATATATCATCCTGCAAAGCAGACTTGTCTTTCCTGAACCTTTTGGGCCAACGACAAGTACTTTTGATATGGTAGGGGATGCCTGCATTCAGGTTCGAATCGGACCTCGTATAAAATACTTGCCGATGGAAAATTCTACCGATGCCGAAAATACGCTTTCCCCATTGCATCAATGATTCTCATTTATCTATAATCGAAAGAAAATGTTCCCGTCGTTGCAACGTGTAGTTTGAAAAATTTTTTGAAATTAAAGATGATAGAAAATAATATAGAATTTATGTTTCACTTTCCTTCCGGAACATCATGCCTTCGTGAACCAACAATTTCCCTGTACCCCCTGAGAAGGCTCCAGATGCCTATAACACCCACCACAAGGATGACAAGGACCGTTTCAACTCCGATTGAGTTCAGATTCGGGATGGGGTTCCCAGTACTCAGTGAAAGGGAATCCAGTATGGGAAAGGATATCACAAATGCCCCCATTATAGCAAATGCAAGCCCTCCAAGAAAGAGCGTCCTTGCAGCAGTGGACCTGCCAACATACTTTATCTGGTTTGCGGTGAGCTTCTTGACCTTCATAATGTTCGCGAATACCGCTCCTAGAACTATCTGCATCATCATGGTTCCCAGCCCGAAAAATGCACCCACAAGCGCGGCATAGTATATATTGGGCATCTGGGGCGCAAGGATGAACGTGATTATTGTCGAAAAGCCACCGAAGCCCCATCCTGCGACGAATCCATGAACAAGCGCCATCCTCATGGGAATAGGCTTCACTGTATTTTCTACCTCCTGCATTGGCATCCTCTCCGCCTTCGTTGAGTGGTGGGCGATACCGCCGAACAGCCTGTCCAGCGGTACGTGCAGGTCAGTTCCCTTTATCAGATAGTACCCAACTATGAACATCACGAAACCGACGATCACGTAGACGTACCCGTTCAGGTCGTATTTCTCGTATATGGCCGCAAGACCAATAAACCCTAGGGACGTCAGTATTGCCCTCTGTATGGTGAAACCTGCAGAAAAAGTGAAACCACTCTTCATGCCTCCCCGCGTGCTATAGCTTCCTACGGAGTAGCTGAACGTAATTGGCCACGTGTGCTCATCAGGCGTTATTCCGTGCAGTATCCCTAGAATTATGGCGATCAGCAGTATGAGATAGACGGACATGCCTGCAGGAGGATTGAGAATTGTTAGCAGATTGATCATTCCTCGTCAACCTCCTGAATTGGCTTGCCATGTGGGCACTTTTTCGGATTTCCAATCTTCTTGAGTATGAGCTTGGCATCTCCCTCCGGTATTATGTAATCCACTTCTGCTGCTTCCTGGCAGGCAGAATTTGCAGGAACACCACTCTGACAGAGCAATGACTCATACGTCCTGTGAACAAGGAGGATGCTCTTTGCCACCTTTTCTCCTGATTCCGTAAGGATGATCATTCCGTCCCTGGATTCTGCAAGCCCCTTCCTTTCGAGCCTCCTCACAACGTTCAGGGCAGTAGGCGGTTTCACATTTAGCGTTAGCGCAATCTCGTGCAGTCTCACAGGGAAGTCGTCCCGCGAATCTTCCTCCAGTATGACCAGGCAATCCCTCTCCCTTCTGGTCACTGTATTAGTATTGTATTCCACTCATTAGTATCGTACTAAAGTTATTAAATCTTTTGTAACTTGGATTCTGTATTCCTTTACTGCCCTCCCATTACCTGCCTGCTTTGCCTTGAGATGAAAAAGGATAAAGCCGAGATGTGATTTACCACTGAAATGCAGTCGATGATGCCACGAAAGATATTCTTTGTCAAGGGAGTTGGCACCCACAGGAGCCAGCTCGGTTCATTTGAGAACGCTCTCAGGGATGCAGATATAGCCAAATACAACCTAGTAGAGGTTAGTTCCATATTCCCTCCCTATGCTGAACTTGTTGACAGGGAGGAGGGGTTGAAGGAGCTGAAACCGGGGCAGATCGTCTATCTTGTCCTCGCAAGGAACAGCTCTAATGAACTAAACAGGCTGATAACCGCATCGGTAGGTTTCGCAATACCACGGAACAGGACTATGTACGGATACCTCAGCGAGCACCACAGTTTCGGTGAAACACCTGAGGCTTCAGGTAAATTTGCAGAAGAGCTTGCTGCAGAGATGCTGGCAAGCACGATGGGACTTGATTCATATCAACTAGACGAAAACGGGAAGTTCAGGCTGAATGATGCCATACTGCTAACGAGCAACGTGACTGCATCGTCAACGGTTAAGAATGCAGATGAATGGACGACAGTTGTTGCAGCAGCAGTGATGATTTTGGGATAGGGTGTTGACGTGATATACGATTTCAATTCAATAGAGGAGAAGTGGCTGCGCAAGTGGAAGGAGGAAAAGGCATTTGAGCCAAGGATGGACGGTGAAAAGTTTCTCATCACCGTGCCATGGCCATACTGCAACGGTGCACTGCACATAGGCCATGGAAGAACATATACCATAGGCGACATAGTTGCAAGGTACAAGAGGATGAAGGGGCTGAACGTCCTCTACCCAATGGGATTCCACATATCGGGCACGCCAATACTTGCGTTCAGCAAGAAGATAGAGAACGGGGATGCACAGACTATAAACCTCTACAAGAGCTACCTTGAGCTATACGGAGACGATCCTTCGAAGGTTTCGGAATTTGCAATCCCGGACAACATTGCATCATATTTCTCGGAGCGAATCATCAATGATTTCACAAACATGGGCTTCTCCATAGACTGGACTAGGAAGTTCACGTCAGGTGAACCAATATACAACAAGTTCGTTGAATGGCAGTTCAGCATCCTCAAGGAGAAGAACCTGATAAAGAGAGGCGATTACCCCATTCTTTATTCTGCAGAGGAAGGGAACCCCGTGGGGGAGGATGACATACTTGAAGGGGATACGGACAAAGTATCCATCACTCAGTTCACCGGGGTGTTCTTCTACTTTGGGAATGACATACTTCTGGCTTCAACAGTTAGACCTGAGACCCTTGACGGCGTTACAAACATATTCATGAACCCTGAGATACAATACTGCAGGATAAGGATGAGGGGGCAGACGTTCATTGTCAGCAGAAGGGGGTACGAGAAGCTAAAATACCAGAGGGATGCTGAATTCATTTCGGACGTGGATGTGAACGACTACATCTACAAGATGGCACGGGAACCGCTTTACTCTAGGGAGATACCCATATTCCCCGGGAAGTTCGTCGATCCTGAAATAGGAACGGGAGTTGATTATTCCGTCCCTGCCCATTCAATATGGGACCATGTCGGCCTTATGGAGATTTCGGAGAAGCCGGAATACATCCAGGTCATAGAGATGGAAAATCAGCGTCTTGACATGGAGGAGATCAGGAAGAAATTCGGCATATCAGGCTTGAAGGACAGGGAAAAACTGGTGGAGGCTACAAAATACGTTTACGAGCAGGAGTTCTACCACGGCAAGATACTGAAGGGTAGGTTCAAGGGGAGGGTTGTGAAGGACGTCAAGGACTTGATCATAGAGGACTTGATACAAATGGGCATTGCGATCCCTGTCTACGAAACATCCAGGAAAGCGGAGACGAGGGAGGGAAATCCCGTCATAGTCGCTGTGATAAAGAACCAGTGGTTCATCGATTATTCGCTTGAAGAGTGGAAGGAAAAGGTAAGGAAGCTGATAGGGAGGATGGACCTGAAGCCTGACAACCTGAAGAACCAGTTCCTGCAGACAGTGGACTGGATAAAGGAGAGACCATGTGCGAGGAAGAGGGGACTGGGTACGAAGCTCCCGATGGATACTGACTGGGTGATAGAAAGCCTGAGCGATTCAACCATCTATACCGTTGTCTACACAATAATGCCCTTCCTCAGGAGGATGAGGTATGAGGAAATTGACAACGACCTATTTGACTACATATTCTTCGGTAGCGGAGACATTTCAAGGAAGAGCGAGGCAACACGGAATGAGGCAAATGAGGCCAGGAAGGAATTCCTCTACTGGTATCCAGTGGACCTGAGGCACACAAGCTACCCCCACATTTCAAATCATCTCACATTCTACCTGTTCAACCACGTGGCAATCTTCCCTGAGAATGAGTGGCCCGTTGGTATATCGACAGGCGGCATGGTGATATCTGAGGGGCAGAAGATGAGCAAGAGCAAGGGGAACGTTTACCCTCTCCTAACTGTCAAGAGGAAATATGGCGCTGACCTTTTCAGGATGTACCTTGCATCGAATGCAGATGTATGGTATGATGTTGACTGGAGGACGAGCGAGGTGGAGAACTATTCAAAGAAGCTGGAAAGGTTCTATTCACTCCTGGATGAGGCAAGAAGCACGACTTCCGAACCTGATGAGAGGGACATGTGGATAGTATCAAGGATGATAGACAGGATCGAGAAGAGTTCGAGGAACTATGACTCGATGAGGATAAGGGAAGCGACAATAGACCTTTTCTTCAACGCATTGAACGACGTAAGGGACCTAGAGAACTTTGCAGGAAAGGAGAGGGCATTGAGGGCAGTAAGGAAATTTGCTAAGGAGTGGGCATTGAGCCTATCGCCTGTCATCCCGTTCATGTCTGAAGAGATATATTCCATGTACGGCGGGGATGGTTTTGCCTCCCTCCAGCGATACCCCTCAATGACAAACAACTTCAGGGACCATGAGTATGAGTGGGAGTTCATAGAGTCAATAGTTGAAGACTTCAGGAGCATCACGAAAGTTTCGAACATGAAACCCAGCAGGATGATCATTGGCACTGCAGAAGAGTGGAAGTGGAAACTCCTGGATGAATCCAAATCAATGGACCTGAAGACGTTGATAAAGGAGGCAACACCCGAACACAGGGACTTCCTGCTGTTGCTCATGAAGAAGAAGGACATCGCCCCAATCGTGAGGAACGAGGAGGAGGTCATAACGAAGTATAAGGACGATCTATCAAGATACCTGAATGTTGAGATTGTGTTGAGCAAGGAGGGTGCCCACACAAAGAAAGCCCTCCCTGGAAGACCGGCGATAAGGCTGGAATGATCTTACTTCTTCAGGAACTTCTCCAGGGTTGTTCTCGCATTCTGCGTTCCCAGTATCTTCCCAAACAGGTCTGCCTCCAGATCTGACGAATACTGGGCCGTTCCGAGGAGCGTCTTTATTGCCCTTATGCTGTCCAATGACTTCTGGGATAAACCTGATGCAAGTTCGTTGGAATATTCAACAGGGTTGTCAGAGAGGTAGTTCACTATCCCTAACCTGTAGGCTTCACTGCCGTCCATTACCTTACCAGTAAGTGCAACGTACCTTGCAGCACCGTATCCTGCTATCCTTGCTATCCTCTTCATTCCCCCCCAGCCGGGTATAAGCCCGAGACCTATTTCCGTCAACCCCATCTTCGTCTTTGACGATGCGACCCTCAGGTCACAGCTGAGCGCAAGTTCCAGGCCGCCACCGTATGCACCACCTTCAATGGCCGCTATAGTAATTGCACCGAAATCCTGCAGGAAGTCCATGAAGTCATTGCCCCTCTTCGAGAACTCCCTTCTCTGGTCTTCGGCTGCAGAGAGCATGACGGACAGGTCCCCTCCCGCGGAGAAGAAACCGCCTTCGCCGCTAACAATCACGACTGAAACATTTTCCAGGGACCTCAGCACACCTTCCATTTCCCCTATAACAGCGGGAGAAAGGGCGTTCTTCTTTTCGGGCCTGTTCAATGTTACACGGGCTACCTTGTCCCTTTTTTCAACTTTGACAAGGCTCATGCATGACCACTAGCCTATGACAAATTTGTAGGAAAGCTCTCCGTTCCCCATCTTCTTCTCTGATATCTTCAGCTCCTTGCTAGTCTGGTCGAGAACTGCTGTTATGTACCCATCAGCAACGTCGAGGAATTTGTCTCCACCCTTTCTAGCTGTTATCCTCAGAATGGATATGTGCTTTGAAACATCGTTGACTGACGATTTCACGAATGGAACATCCGTTATTATGCCGTCCTCAAGGAGCCTGATGAGCTGCTTGGATGTAGAGAATCTGGCTATGAACTTTGTCATCTTCGCCCTGTCTCCGAGTGCGTACCCAAGCTGGTTGAGCCTCGTCTTCTCGTCACCGCCGAGGACAGCTGCTGCAGACTCTATGACCTTCTTGTAAATTTCCTCGGGGAATATCTGTGTCCTGCCGATATTCCCAAGTCCGGTGAAGAGAATGGACGGCGTGTTCAGCTTATTGAGCAACATCCTCACTCCACTCATCCCTCTCCTCTGCTTCACGTATTCTATTATAAACTTCAAGTCAGAGCCACTTGCCTCTTGCATTAATATCCCAGTCAATATAAATTACTTATTATTATCCTTTCCGTCTGAGAATACCGATATCTGCGGGCTTTCGATGATCCTTTAAAGTATGTTGCAGAGGAGAGGCATTTGATCTGGAAGCAATCTTACACGAAATCGTTTATGGATTTTATCTCTCCGGTGAAGCCGTCCATTACCAGGGCAGGAGATGAATATATGGGATAGAAGGATGTGTTGATGAAAGTGACCTTGATTGTGTCTTCAAGCGGCTTGACCCTTGTTCTGGAATATATGATGAATGCATCTGTCTCGCTCTTCTCCACTACTTCGGTCTCAAGGCTGTCGCTTATCCATCTCTTAGCCCTTTCCATTGAGGCGAGTGGTTCCCATTTCAACTCAAGTTCCCTGTGGGTAGTGGGCCATGAATCAAGCAACTCGTAGCCGTTTATTGACCTTGACGCCTTCCCGTTAACTGCGTTGACCATCACGTTCCCCTCCTTGACAACCAGATTATCCCCCTCCATGAGCTTCATCGAGTAGGAGAAGAAGTGGAACGGTACGAATATGAGATCTGCTTTCAGACCTATGGAACTTGTGATCATCTCACCGCTTACTACAGGACGGATGTATCTCGGGTTGTTGCCCTCCTCTAGGTAAACAAGAATGAAATCCTTGTCCTCCTTTGTACCCTGGACCCTCGGCCTCCCCTCGACCTTCCTTGACAGTTGCATGTCTATTAGTGCCTTCCCTAGCAGCTTTGCGGTGTCATCCCTTGATACAGCTGTTATCTTGTGGCTCTTGCAGTAGGAAAGTATTTCCTTGTTCGCTGCATCATTTAGGATGAAGAGGAATCTTTCACCGGGGAAGGATGCGGTGGATGAGTAGAACTCCCTGACCTTCTCCAGATCCTGGTTTTCCAGGAGCATGATCACCTCCCCAGACCCATCACCGTGATCCACCCATATGTAATCCTCCGGATACCCTGGATAAGTCCTGTATCCCATACCCTTCACAATCTCTCCAATGAGTATTCGGATGTCCATGCAATTTGGTATAATCTGGGAGATAATATGATTATTGTTCTGGTGTTTAGGCTTGGTACAGGTTTTTCGGATGACAGAAATATGTAAAAATCATTCAAGAGTCCGTATTTTCCAGGGTTTTTGGCAGGTTTTGGTACAACTAATTTCAGCATCCTTTTATAGCATCCCGCAATATTGGAAACAGTGTGACACATGTACGAAATAAGGTTCCACGGAAGAGGTGGACAAGGTGCGGTCACAGCATCAAAGATACTTGCTACTGCCGCTTTTCTGGAGAGCAAGTGGGTGACGTCCTTTCCATTCTTTGGCACGGAAAGACGGGGTGCACCTGTAACTGCGTTCACGAGGATTGATGAAAAGAAGATAGAGCTCAGGAGCCAGATATACGAGCCGGATGCAGTTGTGGTCCTTGACAAATCACTGATGAAGGTCGTGAATGTGACTGAGGGATTGAAGAGTGATGGTGTGATCATAGTGAACGGCAAGACCGGTGACCTGGTGGAGGCAGGGAAGTACAGGGTTGGATACGTTGATGCAACAAGCATCGCGCTCAGGAATGGCCTCGGCGATCCTTCCCACCCCATAGTCAACACTGCGATCCTCGGAGCATTCGCAAAGGTGAGCAACCTTGTTTCCCTTCAATCAATCAAGAATGCAACTTCAGACACCGTTCCTTCCAAGAAGAAGGAGAACGTAAACGCGATCCAGGAAGCGTACGAAGAGACGGAGTTGAACTGAAGATGCCGATTGTTCCTGTAACTTATCTGTCTTCCTCAACGAGGGTGATGTCATCCTGGAGGACATCAAGGCCAGTGATAGATTATTCAAAGTGCACAAGATGCTCAATATGCTGGAAATTCTGCCCTGACGTTGCTATAGACCTGATAACCGATGTAAGCCTCGGTGCACCTAACGACAGGTTCAAGGCCCTGGAGGCACCTTCAATAGACTACGACCACTGCAAGGGCTGTGGAATATGCGCAACGGAGTGCCCGTTCGACGCAATAGAAATGGTCAGGGAGGAGATTTAAGGTGGAGGCAGTTCAATCGTCTAGAAGGATAATGACGGGAAACGAGGCAGTTGCAACAGGCGTCAAGCTTTCAAAAGTGAAAGTGGTTTCAGCTTACCCGATAACTCCGCAGACTACGATAGTTGAGAAGCTCGCAGATATGGTTGCAAACGGGGAGTTAGATGCAAAGTACATAGAGGTGGAGAGCGAGCACAGTGCAATGGCCTCCGTGATTGCGAGCGAACTGACGGGTGCCAGGTCTTATACCGCATCATCATCACACGGCATTCTATACATGCATGAAAACCTTCACTGGGCCGCCGGCATGAGGGTTCCGCTTGTAATGTCTGTTGTGAACAGGGCGATAGGACCGCCTTGGAGCATATGGGGTGAACAGACTGATACGTTTAACCAGAAGGACACGGGATGGATGCAGGTATACTGTGAATCCAACCAGGAGGCGATGGACAGCGTGATCCTTGGCTACAAGATAGCAGAGAACAAGAAGATATTGCTTCCACTCATGAACATGCTGGACGCGTTCACACTCTCCCACACATCAGAGCCAGTGGAAATTAGAGACGAGAAGACTGCCCATGACTACCTAGGTGACCTGGACCTTGATTTCAAGATAGATTACAAGAATCCTGCAGGATACGGCTCCCTGGTGGCGCCAGACGGACCCTTCATGGAGATGAAGAAGGACATGAGGGACAGCATGTACAATGCCGCAGGAATCATAAGGGAAGAGATATCCAATTTCAACAACCTGTTTGAAGCAAATCTTCCAGGACTTACGGAGAATTTCATGATGGAGGATGCGGATTACGCATTGATCACTGCGGGTGCAATTTCATCAACTGCAAAGTACACAGTGAGGAAGCTGAGGGAGAAGGGGCAGAAGGTTGGTTTGATCAGGCTGTATTTCTACAGGCCTTTCCCCGGGGAGGAGATACTCAAGGCAGTGAAGGGACTAAAGGGACTGGGAGTTGTTGAGAGGAACGTATCGTACGGCCAGAGGGGTCCGACGTTCGAAGATGTTGTATCCGCACTGTACAGGAGGGCTGACGTTCCTGTAAGGAATTATGTTGTTGGCCTCGGCGGAAGGGACATCAGAGTGAAGGATTACGAGAAGATGTTTGAAAATCTTGTGGAAGGGGACAACGAAATGGAATGGATCAACGTGGGGGTGAAATAGATGCCTCTGACGATTCCGAGGGAAGAGTTAATGCTGCAGGGGCATACAGCCTGCGCAGGATGCGGAGCCACGCTATCCATGAGGTACGTCCTAAAGGGGGCGGGCGAGAAGAGTGCGGTTGCAATTCCAGCTTGCTGCTGGGCCGTAATACCAGGGGAATTCCCTTATACTGCCCTAAAGGTGCCGTTGATCTATACCACGTTCGCATCCGCAGGTGCGTCAATTTCTGGACTCAGGGAAGGCCTTGATGCGCAGGGAAAGGAAGACTACACTGTTCTTGCATTTGCAGGCGATGGAGGGACGGCTGATATCGGTCTCCAGGGGCTCAGCGCTGCGATGGAAAGAGGGCATAACGTACTCTACGTGATGTACGACAACGAGGCCTACATGAATACAGGGATACAGAGAAGCGGAAGCACGCCCTACGGGGCATGGACAACCACGACTCCTGTTGGTTCGAAGAGGGACTATAAGAGGGAAAACAAGAAGGTTGTTGCAGACCTCATGATTGCACAGAACGTTCCTTACGTGGCTACTGCCACAATAGGATTCCCTGAAGACCTTGAGAGGAAGGTGGCAATAGCCAAATCAATAAAGGGACCTAAGTTCATACAGATACTTTCGCCGTGCCCACCTGGATGGTACTACAATTCTGCCGATACCGTGAAGATTTCCAAACTAGCAGTTGAAACGAAGGTATTCCCGTTATACGAGTACAGGGACGGGAAGCTGAAGGTCTACAAACCGGCGAAAACGTTACCAGTATCGGAATACCTATCGCTGCAGGGAAGGTTCGCCCACCTCAGGGAAGATGAGGTAGAAGAGGTACAGAAAGCGGTGGACGAAAGATGGGAGTCCCTGCTGAAGAAGGAGCAGAGTTGAATGCAATCAGAGCCTCTCCTGGATGCTCAGGGACAGGATGAGTTTCTTCTTGGAAATGAGGCAGTCGCCAGGGGTCTATATGAGGCAGGTGTTTCTGTAGCAGCAACATACCCGGGAACACCCAGTTCAGAGATAGGGGACGTCCTTTACAAGCTGTCAGAGAGGATGGGAATAAAGTTCGAATTCGCAACAAATGAGAAGGTCGCACTGGAGATAGCTGCTGCAGCTTCCTCAGGCGGGTTGAGATCTTTCGTCTTCATGAAACACGTTGGACTGAATGTCGCAATGGATTCTTTCGTTTCCCTATCAGGCTCCGGGGTGAAGGGGGGGTTGGTTGTTTTCTCCGCAGATGACCCTTCAATGCACTCATCACAAAACGAACAGGACAACAGGTTCCTTGGTAAATTTGCAAAGACCATTGTAGTTGAGCCATCAAGCCCGCAGGAGCTGAAGGATTTCGTTATCAAGGCGTTTGACGTATCTGAGGAAGTTGGTCATCCCGTTCTCATACGAAGCGTCACAAGGATATCACACATAAGGGCACCGGTCAAGCTTGGACCAATCAGGAAAAAGAATGAATGGTCGTACAAGAAGGACCCTTCATATGTTCTTCTCCCTGAGAACGCCTACAAGGCACAGCTGTCAATAGCGAAGAGAATTGAGAATGTTTCCGCTGCAAAGTACCAGACCAGATTTGATGCCGTTTATGGAGATTCATCAACACTCATAATCACATCAGGTGCTGCTTACAATTACATAGACGAAGCATTGCAGATGCTTAAGGCAAGTGCAAGGATAATGAAGATAGGAATGAGCTTCCCCCTTGACCTGGAAAGAATCACCGACGAGATCAGAGGTGCAGAAAGGGTCATATTCGTGGAGGAAGGAGGACCTTTCATTGAGGAACAGGTGCTACAGGAGTGCGCACTTCACTCAATAAACAAGAAGTTCTACGGAAAGCTGAACGGTAGCGTTCCGACATCCTACGAGATGGACGTTGACAGAGTGGCCTCATTCCTGTCTACCATATACGGAATACCTTTCAATACAAACAAGCCAGCTGCCACTATCATTCCTGAAAGGGAACCCGTTCTGTGCCCGGGCTGCCCTCATCGTGCCTCATATTACGTTGCAACACTTGCAATGAAGCAGCTCGGGATCCGGAACCCGATTGCTCCAACCGACATAGGCTGCTATACCCTCGGATATTATCAACCATACAATCTAGGGGATTTCTGTTACTCGATGGGTTCTTCACTTGGTTCATCGAGTGGATACGCGATGAGTGCCAAGGAGAGGGTCGTAAGCTTCATAGGCGACAGCACCTTCTTCCACGCTGGTATACCCGCACTGATCAATGCATATCACAACAACCACAACTTCGTTCTTGTTATACTTGACAATTCAATTACTGCAATGACTGGAGGGCAGCCAACCCCGGAGACGAGCCCACCTTTCAGGAAGGTCGACATAGAGAGCGTGGTCAGGGGGATTGGCATAAAGAACGTATATACGATGGACCCGTACGACCTTAAGAATTCACTCGAGACATTCAAGAAGGCGCTGAAGTCAGATGAGCTTGCGGTAATAATAAGCAAGAGGGAGTGTGCACTCGAGGCTGACAGGAAGAAATCGCCATCAGAAACGAAGATATTCCAGATAAATCAGGACAAGTGCACGCAATGCTACAACTGCATCAAGAATTTCTCTTGCGCAGCCTTCTACTTCGAGGATGGAAAGGTGAAGATAGATCCCGAACTGTGCGATGGCTGTTCAGTGTGCACAGAGCCACTTGTCTGCCCGTTTAATGCGATAGAGGTGATGGATTAATGGTTTCCATCGTCTTCGCAGGGGTAGGCGGGCAGGGTGTCATAACAGTCGCTATGATAATAGGAAGGGCGGCGGTGATAGAAGGAAAGAACGTCCTGATGACCGAGTTGCACGGCATGGCCCAGAGGGGGGGAAAGATATTGGTTGAGGTCAGGATCGGAGAATACAAGAGCGCCATAATCCCTGCAAATACTGCAGATGCCATAGTTGCATTTGAAGAACTTGAGGCAGTCAGGAATTTGAAGAAGCTGAAGGATGGAGGGATGATACTGCTCAGTAGGAGGAAGATCCACCCTGTATCGATGACGTTGAGGAGGCAGAACTATCCGACTGACGCCATCGAGGAGGAGCTTAGCAGGTACAACACGCTGAATGTAGAAGCAGACCAGGTTGCACTGAGCCTTGGGAACAAGCGGGTGGCAAATACAGTAATGGTCGGGGCTGTCTATTCAACTGGAATCCTGGGTCTTTCACGAGAAAGTATCATAAAAGCAATCAAGGACTCACTTCCTGAAAGGTACTGGGACATAAACATGAGAGCCTTTGAGGAAGGGCAGAAGCTTCTCGTGACTGAATCAGCAAAGGCCGCATGAAAATAAACGTAATTGGTCCCGGATCAATGGGCATCGTTCTTTCCTACTTCTTGCGGAAGAAGAATGATGTATCCCTCGTAGTCAGGAAGGGGGAGAGGGATCTTTATGGCAACGGTCTCAAGCTCAAACTAGACGGTAGGGAGGAGATGTTTTCTGTAGAAGTGAGGGAAGATATCGGGGAGTCAGACGTCACGATAGTTGCAGTGAAATCGTACGACCTTGAAAACGTTTTCAGTAATCACGAATTGAAGGGAAGGGTCATTCTGATACAGAACGGTCTCGCGCACCTGAAGATGGAAAAGGAGGGGGTGGAGAAATTTTACGCTGTGACCACCTGGGGGGCCAAGAAGATCGGCAGGGGCGCTGCTGAACTTACAGGAAGGGGGTATTTCCGTGTGGGAAGCGATTCAGGCAGGATGGATATATCCTTCTTGAACGATGCAGGAATAAATGCAGTCTGGTCCGATAACATCAGGGAAGAACTCTACAGGAAAGCTGCGATAAACGCTGTCATCAACCCCATAACTGCTCTCTTCGGCGTGAAGAATGGTGAGGTCATCAGGAGCAGGGAATTGTGGGAGATAGCTTCTGCAGCTATAGAGGAACTGGAACGACTTTTCTCTGCCATGGGGTACAATCTGGAGGTAGAGAAGAACGTCAGGGAGACATGCACAGTGACGTCTGAGAATGTCAGCAGCATGCTGCAGGACATACAGCAGGGGAGGATGTCGGAGATCGATTCCATTACGGGGGAGATCATTGCGCTAGGGAAAAGGGAGGGAATGGATATGAAGGTCAACAGTTTTCTCTACGAATCCATCAAGTTCCTTCAGAAGAACGGTAGTAAGGCTCCTTGAAATTCCATTAAGATAGCATTTCAGTGATTGCCTATTCTCACTGGGTACCTGCCTGTCAGGCAGCCCAGGCATAGCTTCTCCTTTCCCTGTGTAGTGGCCTCTATAAGTCCGTCAAGCGAAATGTATCGCAAGCTGTCGGCCCCGACCTTATCCCTTATCTCGTTCAGGCTCCGGTTCGATGCAATGAACTGGTCCTTTGTCTTCATGTCTATCCCAAGGTAGCACGGAAAACGCACCGGGGGGCAGGCAATCCTGAGATGGACCTCCTTTGCCCCGTACTTCTTTAGCATCTTCACTATCTTCCTTGTTGTATTGCCCCTTATTACGCTGTCATCAACAAGAACAACTTTTTTGCCGTCTATCAGTTGCTTTATAGGGTTGAGCTTGATGTCAAGCTCGCTCTCCCTTCCGGCCTGTTCAGGCATTATGAAAGTCCTGTCAACATACCTGTTCTTGATTAGCGCTTCTGTCAACGGAATCCCAGACTCCTCCGCGTAACCCTGTGCGTGTGTTCTTGCAGAGTCAGGGACTGCGACAACACAATCAGCCCCCTTCACCGGACTCTCCCTTGCAAGGATTCTCCCGAGTTCCATCCTGGTTTCGAAGACACTCCTTCCGTCCAGCACGCTGTCCGGTCTTGCAAAGTAGACGTATTCGAACATGCAGTGAGCTGTCCTTGCGGTATCGTTATAGATGAAAGAATCTACGCCGTCCTTCTTGATCTCAACTATCTCACCTGGCTTCACGTCCCTTATCATCTTCCCGTTCAGCTGGTCGAATACAACGCTCTCGGAAGCTGCGCAGTAACCGTATTCCGTTGTGCCAACAACTAATGGCCTGATACCGTTCGGGTCACGTGCAACAAATACCCTCTGGTTTATCATTATGTTCAATGAATATGCCCCTACGAGCTTCTTGAATGTGTTCTTCATTGAGAGTATCGGGTCGGACGTCTTTGACAACTCGATGGAGAGAAGCTTCATTATGACCTCAGTATCTGAGTTTGTCGCGAACGAGTAACCCCTGCTCTCCAGGGACATCTTCAGCTGTGCTGCATTCACTATCTCCCCGTTGTGCCCCATTGATATTTCGTACTTCCCGATATTTGCATGAAGCGGTTGAGCGTTCTCTAGTGAGGAGGAGCCGGCTGTGCTGTACCTGATGTGCCCTATTCCCATTCCTGTGTCCTTCTCCAGCTTCACGCCTGAAAAAACTTCATTGACTAACCCCATGCCCCTGTATGTCTTCATCGTCTTGCCAGTGTCTATGGAAATTCCTGCAGATTCCTGTCCCCTGTGCTGAATAATCCTGAGCGATTGTACCAATCTATAACCAACGGGAACGCTCTCTGCGAGAGCGACTATCCCGCACGATTCACCTAGACTTCGCCCAGTTATAGCTTCTGATCCTTGTATCCGGATATCCACAGTGGGAGCACCTTTTGTCGCTCACGTTATAAGAGTGGTGACCACATCTCCTGCACTTTATATGGACCTTTATCCTGTTCCTTCTCCCCATCGATGGGGTTCCTCTCATTTTATATCGCCTCCGAAGGTGAAATGTACACTACCACGTCCCCTCTTATTACCATTATTGGGAATGTTCCTCTGCTCTTGTTCTCGACTACCTCTTCCGCATTCTTTATGACCAGGTTGAGGTGCTGATCGTAACCATCCAGCAGTCCCCTGTATTCCCTGTTCCATTTGACCTTAACCAGCACGTACTGGTTAAGACTGCTTCCAAGTACATTCAGAGGACGTACCTTACCTTCCATGGAACCCAATTGATACCTCATATTTAATGATGTTCTGCCTCTTAAGTGCATTCATAACTAACCTAAATATCAAAGCTCGATTTGCACCTTGCCTGAAAAGGGATCATTCTGTGCAGCTATTCATAGTGACCCTGTAGATATCAGTATTATTGTATGAAACACAATTTACATTCGCATAATTCATTTATTCTCAGGAAGTTTATTTAGGGAACACACCATGCACTCTTAATGTCAATCGGACTAATTGGAGGCTCAGTTACCGGAAAACTGTTAGAAGATGCTGAGATTGTAAAACTTAGTACTCCCTATGGGGAAATGTCTTCCCCGCTGGAATTGGGCAAAATTGCCGGAAAGGACGTAGTAGTCCTCTACAGGCACGGAAAGGAGCATAAAATACCACCACACAAGATAAACTTCAGGGCAAATATGTGGGGATTGAAGGAAGTAGGAGTGGAAAGGGTAATAGGCGTATCGGCCGTTGGTTCCCTCCAGAAGGATATAGAGCCGGGTGCAATCGCACTACCGGATCAATTCTTCGATTTCACGAAGGGTAGAACATACACGTTCTTCGACGGGCCTGAAGTTGTTCACATATCAATGGCAGACCCGTTCTGCCCGGAGATGCTGGACGTTTTCCACAAGACGCTCATAGAGCTAAGGATAAAGTCAAAGAAAGGCGGGACTTACGTGTGCATCGAGGGGCCAAGATTCTCTACTCGGGCGGAAAGCAAGTTCTTCAGAGGGGTGGGGGACATAATAGGCATGACACTCGTTCCAGAGATCAACCTTGCAAGGGAAAAGGAGATGTGCTATCTTACATTGGCAACTGTGACTGATTACGACGTCTGGGCAGAAATACCTGTAAATTCAAAGGAAGTTGTGAGGGTAATGAAGGAAAGTGAAGAGAACATAAAGAAAGTGCTTGAAAGCGCTATTCCAAAGATATCGTCCATTAGGAGCTGTGGGTGCGGCCTACATCTAAAGGAGGCAGGTCTATGAAGGCGAAATTTCTTGGCGGAGGGGATGAGGTCGGAAGACTGGGCATGGTACTGTCTACTGACAACTACAAGTTCCTCTTCGACTATGGGATGAATCCGACCAAGCCGCCGACATTCCCAATGCTTGCGCCAAAGGTAGATGGAGTTTTCATAACGCATTCCCACCTTGACCACGTCGGCATGCTCCCATGGCTAAACAAGAATGGGGGTGCAAATGTTTACGCGACGCCTCCAACTCTGGCCGTCGTTCCCATACTCCTCTACGACTCAGTGAAGATAGCCAACATTGAGGGGAACAAGCTACCCTTCGAGGAGCAGGATGTTGACAGCATAATAGAAGCTTTCACACCAATTGATTACGGTGAGACTATGGAGTTCAAGGACCAGGAAATAACTTCTCACAACACGGGCCATCTAGTTGGAAGTTCTATGTACCTCATCCAGAACGACAGGAAGGTCGTTTTCACGGGGGACATACAGAGCATCGATACCCACCTCACTTTCGGCATCAAGCCAATTGACACAGACATTCTTATCGTTGAGAGCACGTATGCAGGGAAGGAGCATCCGCCGAGACCATCGGTGGAGGAGAATTTCCTTGCATCAATACAGCAGGTGGTGGAGAATGAAGGCGTTGCAGTAGTGCCTGCATTTGCAACCCGGAAGGGCACCAGGAACTGCTCATGGTTCTGGAGAATACGGATTATGAGATATGGATAGACGGGATGGCAAGGACAGTATGCAATGTACTCCTTAGCTTCCCGAAGTACATCAAGAACTACCACAGGTACAAGAAAATGCTCAGGAGGGTGAAACCTTGTAAGGAGCAAATCCGACCGTGACAAGGCATTGAAGGGTGATGTGATAATAACGACCAGCGGGATGCTTGACGGAGGACCTGTTCTTAACTACATATCTCAGCTGAACAGCGAGAAGAACGGTCTATTCCTGACGGGATACCAGGTTGAGGACACGAACGGAAGGATGCTGCTGGAGACTGGAAGCATTGATCTTGCCGGGGTTGCAAGCAAGGTGAGCATGGACGTCAAGTTCTTCGACTTCTCTGCCCATTCCGGCCATAAGGAAATAGTCAAGTTCATAGAGGGTTCAAGGCCTGACAAGGTTGTCCTGATGCACGGGGAAAAGAGGGAGGAGCTTGCGAAGGACCTAACATCTACGAAGGTTGTCCTCCCGAAGAACGGAGAAGAGTTTGAACTCTGACGCATATGCTAAGGGATAGGGTTCTTGATCTACTGTTCAAAGAGGACATAACACAGAAGGAACTGACATCCAGGCTCAATTCTTCAAGGTCAAGGATATCCGAGGTCCTAAGAAAGCTTGAGGCACAGCATATCATTACAAGGAAAAGGGTGAGCCAGAGGACAGTTCTCGTTTCAATCAACCATTCAAGGACACTCCGGGTTGGGATACTTAGAAGTTCTGAGTATTTCCATATGGTTTCCACGCTGGAACAGCTGGGAAAGAGGATACCCTTCAGGCTGACTGTCTATGACAACAGCCTTGAGGCGCTCAAGGAACTCATGACAGGAGCGGAGGACATGGTCGCCAGCCCGCTCATATCCGGTTATTTTTTCTACCTTATAGACAGGAGCATCAGGCCAATAGCAGGAGTCGCGGAAGGCGGGTCCGGGTTGATTAAAAGAAGGGATGAGGGGAAAATAGGAACGACACCCCTTTCAAGGATGGACAGGGATTCAAGGGACTTCAGGAATTATGAACAGGTGTATTTCAAGAGCATGGACGACATGCTTCGCTCTTACCATAAGGGGGAAATTGATGCGGCACAGATATGGGAGCCCTTCCTCACTATGAATAATGGCGTGAAGAAAAGGAAAGAGGGGCTCTGCTGCTGCATCTTCACGAGAGTGGAGCGGGGGTACTCAGTAAGCACATTTCTCAGGGAATACAAGAGGAAAGTAGGTGAGCCGCTGAACAAGGAAGAAAAGAGGGATACGGCAAATGTCATGAGCAGGTTACTGAAGGTAGGGGATGAAGACGTCATAAGGAGCCTGAATTCCTATCACTTCACAACCCTCATAGACAGGAGTGATCTGGAAAGACAGATAGAAGCATTTGGACTACCCATCGTGAAGGAGGTGGATTCCTTCCTTGAAAGGGCCGCTAAAGTTCCCCTATGAGATGTACCCATGGCAGGAAATGATTTTCCAGAAGCTTGATTCCAGCAACAAGAAGTCCACCATACTGGAAAGCCCGACAGGGTCAGGAAAGACTGCTGCAGTCCTATTCCACGTTCTGACAAAATATCCTGACAGGAGAGTGGTGTTCCTCACAAGGACGAATTCACAGGCTGAGAACCTGCTGCGTGAAGCAAGGCGCATGGGGGTGGATAAGGTCATGACATTCTTCGGGCGTGGCGAAATGTGCTTGTTCAGGAAACAGGCACCTGACATGTCCCAGGGAACACCGGAGGAACAGAGCAGCTACTGCAGGGTGCTGGTTGAGAAGCACAAGGGTGGAAAGGGTGGGTGCCCTTACGGAACAGACTACGACGGAAGATGGAAGAAGAACGTCATGTCACAGGAAGATTTCATTGAATTGGGGAACGAGGACTTTTGCCCCTATTTTGCACAGAAGAGGCTTGCCATAGAGGCAAATGTTCTGGTGACGTCGTATTCATTCTTCCTCAATCCTTTCATAAGGGAGAGATTCCTCGACTGGATGGGTGCGGAGCTGAAGGACATAATATTGATTGCCGACGAAGCTCACAACATTCCCGATCTCACGAGGAGTCTCTTGTCTGCTAAGCTCACTCACAACAGCCTGGCCGGCTGCTCCAAGGAGATCGACCAGTTCGGGGACATGATGCTCAACAAGATTAACGCATCCTATGTCATCGATTCCCTTGGTGAGGCTCTTTCATCTCTCCTAAAGGAGGGGGACAGGATAATCACAACTCAGGAAGTCACTGAAGCCTACATGGACGCATTCCAGATGAATTCGCTTGACATTCGCGGAATACTATCACTTATGGCGAATTATGGTCTTTCCATTAGGGAGTCAAGGAGCAACGAGGGAAAACTTCCAAGGAGTTACATCTACAACACATCAATAATCGCGTCAAGGATGATGGAGGATGACGAAGGATACAGGGTAATGATAACACACAACGATGAGCCTTCCGGAATAAACCTGATGAATCTGGAAACATACGATGTCCTCAGATTCTTCGGTAATGCATTCAGGTCTTTCTTCATGTCAGGCACCATTTCGCCCTTCAGCAAGTTCATTGACGAAATGGGGATTGACGATCCGGAAAAGGTGCTGGTGAAGGCAGACTACCTTGAGAGGAATCTGAAGGTGCTGTTTGTGGATGACGTCACGTCCAGATACAGCCTTAAGGATGAGTCAAGGGACAAGATGAATTTTTACGTGAAGCAGATAGTTGAGGGGATCAAGAGAAACAAGGTCATATTCTGCACGTCTTATGAACAGCTTTCATCCTTCCTTGAGCTCGAAATGAAGGGGAGGATATATTTCGAGAGGAAAGGTATGAACAACGAGGAGTTTGTCAATCTTATAACAACAAACTTCAGGGAGAAAGGGGGGAACCTGTTCGCCGTAGTGAATGGAAGGATATCCGAAGGCATAGACCTGCCTGGGAAGATTGTTGAAGTTGCCGTATTGACAGGAATACCCTATCCGCCCCCCGCCCCAGAGACTGCGGCAATGGAACTATTCTACGAAATGAAATTCAGGAGAGGATGGGAGTACGCATATGAGGCGGTTGCTGCCACGAGGATGAGACAGGCCATAGGCCGCCTCATAAGGAGCCCGGAGGACAGAGGTGTTGCAATTATCCTTGATTCTAGGGCACGAAAATTCAGGAATGATCTCCCGAACCTATATCTGAGCAAAGACCCTGTCAAGGACGCAAACGAATTCCTAGACTAGTAAGGAACGCTCTTCATCTTGAATTTGTACCCTATTATGTTGACTGCCCTGTGAATGAGCGGTGTTACTATGAGAATTGCAACTACCCCTTCCCAGGGGAAGAGCACCTTTGCCTGCGGAAGAAATATGATGTAGAAAAAGGCGAGGGAGAATAGCGCAAACGGATACTGGTCCAGGAACAGAGACTCTGCACCTGGTGCCCTTCCTATCCTTCTCTTGATAAAAGAGCCAGCAAGGTCCCCAAGCATCGAGAAGGCAGATAAGGCAAGTACCATCAGGAATGAGTTTAACAGCTGATCAGAGAAAACGAGCTCCTTTACCCCCGCAAAGAGGAAAAGGTAATTGAGCAGCAATCCTATCACAGTACCTGCCACCATGCCACCTAAAAATCCAGACCACGTTTTATGGTCGCCAAATATCCGCTTCCCCCTCCAGCTCTTTCCTCCATCTATGACAAAATGACCTCCAGTGATCACAGCGCTGGGGTTGGCTATGAATGCTGGTATGAATAGTATTAATGCCGAGATGAAGGAGGGTATCACATCAGGCCAGAGTTTGCGAAAATATAACCATTTCTTCAAATCCGAAGGTTTTTCTATATTTCCTTACTACGCCCTAAGGGATGGAAACTTCCAAACCAGCTTGGATTCTCCTGCAGAACGCATTTGGTCTAATACTTGGATTTCTGACTTACCTACTGATACTTAGGGATGCAGGCGTCAGTTCCTGGGGAATTTTCTCGACTGCTCTTTCCTTTGGCCTCATCTTTTCATTTGTGTCTGATCTTGGGATAAACACAGCACACACGAGGATGATAGCCCTTGGGAAGGACAGGAATGAATACAACAATGCACTGATATTCATGAAGATATTCCTCACGCTCGCATACATCGGTGTCATATTCCTTGCTGTGTATGTATGGACTGTTCTGTTCCACCAGCAGTTCCAGTCCCCCCTTGTATACCTGAGCATCCTCCTCCTGATCCCATATTTCCTCGGGCTGCCATACATACAGGCAAACAGGGCATTCTTCACTGGTACGCAGGAAGCATTCAAGATGTCCCTGCCTGCAATAATGGAATCGGTTGTCAGGTTTGCAGCCGTGGTTATCCTGATTCATTTCAACGTTTTCAACTTTCCAAATGCGAAATCAGGGATCCCTGAAATGGCAATATTGATCGCCATTTCCTACTCAATTTCTTATGTTGTTTACTTCTTGCTGAGCTTCGTTGTTGGAATGCCATGGAAGTTCAGGATGCCCCATATTGAAACGATGAGGACCTACCTGAAATATTCATATCCCCTCATGGGGGCAGCAATTACCAAGGCAATATCTGCAAACATTCCACAGGTGCTGGTATACATTGCGATCGGGTCATTTGCTTCAGGAGGTTTTGCAGCTGACTACAGGTTCATCCTCATGATGACAGGTTTCACGATGTCTGTAACTGTACTCATCCTCCCTTCCCTCACCACCAGGCTGGATTCAAGCGAAGACTATGGCAGGACTATGGGGGTTACGGTGAAATACCTGACAATCTTCGTGACGCCTATAACAGTATTCGCGATTGTATTCGCAGCTGCAATCCTCAACCTGTGGAACTCAGCCCTGATACAGTTTGCATTTGCATTGCAGATCATGCTCATAGGCTCGTGGTTCTGGACAATGTCAACCCCGTACTGGACCCACTTCAATGCAATAGCAAAGACCAGGGTATCTGGAATTTTGAACAACTTCGGCTATACGCTCTGGATTGTGCTTGACGTAGTTCTCATACCTCATTCGCTCGCTGACATACGTTTTGCTGGACTTGGAGTCATAGGTGCTGCCTATGCGTATCTGATATCAGGTGTCGTGATCCTCGTATCTTCAATAATAGCTCTAAATCTTGAAGTGAAGGTACCTCTCACACTTCAGTCCATAAAGGGTGGTGTAATCTCCGTACTGCTTGGAGCGCTTTTCTATTACCTGCTTGAAGATTCCATAAGGCTTCATTCTGTGGTTCTCATAGGCCTCTTTCTCCTATACTCCCTGGCATATGTAGGCCTCTTGATCGTTTCGAGAACGATATCAAGGGAAGAACTCATGGACATACTCAACATGCTAAACCTGAAGAAACTTTGGAACTACGCAGTGGGGGAACTCAGAAACAAATCGCAATAGTGTTTTATCCCTCTCTTTGATTTTAAATTGTGCCGGTGAGTAGCATAGAACATACTGCAGATATCAGGTTGCGGGCTTGGGGGAACACCTTTCAGCGAGCACTTCTTGACCTGTCAAACAGGATGCTTGCAATGATGTACGGTGAATCCATCCATCCTGAACTGTTTCTTAGTTCCAAAGTTGAATATGATACAGACGAAAACTGCGTGATAAGAACACTGAACGACATCATCTACAGATCAGAATCAGCATCCCTTGCCCTGAAGATAAGGAGGATCACAATTTGCAACAACTCTGTAATATGGGAGGCAGCGGGAGAGAGGGCAGACCGGATGGAAGGCGGTTCCGTTCTAGTAAAGGCTGCAACTTACGACAGGATAAACGTGTCAAGGAAGCCAGCCGTCATAGAGGTCACTCTGGACGTATGATTGCAGCCTGCGAGAAGAATAGTTATAATATTGAGTAGGTATAACTTCTCATGGCCAAAGACGACAATTTCATCTTTGAAGATTCGAAGAAACTAATGATTTCCGACGAGATAATTGTGCAGGCTATCCAGGAACTCTACAAGGACGAAATAAAGGAAAGGATCAAGGAGAGACTCAAAGCCAATCCAAGAATGGAAGAGGAGCTCAAGGACGCCATAAAGGACTACACAAGAGGGAAGTTACTTGAAGCCGGGGCCCAGGGGAAGATACTGAAGGTTGTGGCTGAGCTCGGCCTGATCTCGATGCCCGAATCGTTCAGGGATGAGATGGTTAAGTCCATACTGAAGGCAATCGGGCCGGAGCTGGACACTTTACTGAAGAACACGCTTTAGATGAAGATAACAGTAAACAGGATTCTGCTCCTCGTCCTGGGAATTTCATACATAGTCATCATTTTGCTGAGGAGAAGCATCTATTCAACTGGACTGGTCGACTGGGACACAATCGCCATACTATCTTCGCTCATTGTCGTTAACACGGGGCTGATGTACACAGGTGGACTGAATTACGTCGCATACACCATCATGAAATTTACGAACGGCAGGAGGAAACTCATGATTATTTCCATCCTCCTAACGTCGTTAGTTGCGATGTTCCTGACAAACGACGTTTCCCTCCTCGTCCTCATCCCAATAACAATTGCGATTGGAAGATTTGCAGGTAAGAACATTGATGACGTAATAATATTCCAGGCAATAGCTGCTAACGTCGGTTCCATGCTGATGCCGTTCGGTAATCCACAGAACATCATAATGTTCAGGTTGTTTTCATTGAATTTCTTTGAATTTGTAAGGACTATGGCACCAATTTTCCTGGTTTCAATGATAATACTTGTTCTATTTTCTCTAGTATTCAAGGATGAGAAATTCGTCTCACAGGAGAATGCGCAGAAACCCCATGCATTCTTCTTTGCGCTATTCGCCGCACTGCTTGTCTCCACTATCCTCGGGATGCTGCTCAATGCACCTATATACCTCTTTGTAGTGGTTATTGCAGTTTCCATGGTCTCCCTCATGCTCTTTGAGCCGAAGACTATAGTGAAGGTGGACTACATTCTCATTGTAGTTTTCATCCTCATATTCCTCGTGATGAACTCTGTAAGGCTTCTTGTAACCATCCCAACGCTGGACGGAATGCAGTCATTCCTCTCCTCCATCCTCCTTTCGCAGGTCATATCGAATGTTCCCACGACTGTTCTCCTAGGGAAGGCTTCATCATTTGCTATATTGTCTTACGGTGTGAACATAGGCGGGAACGGCACCGTTGTTGCTTCTCTTGCAAATATCATCGCTCTGAGGAACCTGTCTGGCAAAAACTTCCTCAAGTTCAACAAGTATTCCTTCCTTTTCCTTGCAGTGACTGCGGTAGCAGGTTTTCTGATACTCTTCAAATGAAATATATAACAAGAGGCTATAGCAATTCATGCAGATCCTGTTGAAGAACGGCATCCTTCTGACTGAGGACCACGTGCCAAAGAAGATGGACCTGTTCATAGACGATAATATCATCTCCCAAATTTCGGAAAGGGTGGGTGTGGAATCTGACTACGTCATAAACTGCGAAAACAAGATCATATCCCCAGGTTTTGTGAATATGCACACCCATGTTGCGATGACCAACATGAGGACTCTCCTGGACGATATGCCCTTCTCCAGATTCCTAGATACAGGATTCAAACTGGATGCAGTAAGGACGGATGAGGAGCTTTATTTTGGAAGCAAGCTGGGGATAGCAGAAATGCTGAGGAAGGGGACAACCACATTCCTTGACATGTACTACGGGGAGGATATGGTAGCCAAGGCAGCACAGGAAGCCGGCATTCGGTCATACCTAGGTTGGAGCATAGTTAACAAGAACCAGACAACCCAGAAAGGTGATCCTCTGAAAAACGCTGAGCAATTCATCCAGAGGTTCAGGGGAAACGATCTTGTGACGCCCATTCCTGCACCTCATGGCATATATTCATGCGAAAGGGATGACCTGATAGCATCAAAGGACCTCGCCGACAGGTACGACCTTCCGTACACAATACACCTGAGCGAGAACAGGAGGGAGGTCTATGACATTGTGAAGAAGGAGAAAAAGAGGCCGGTGGAATACTTGGATGCTCTAGGGTTCCTGAGCAACAGGCTGATAGCTGCCCACACGATATATGTCACACTGAATGAGATCAAGATAATGGGAAAAAATGGTTTGACTGCTGTGAACAACCCCGTTAGCAACATGAAACTCGCGAACGGGAATTTTGCCCCGTTGGTTGAGATGGTACAGCACGGCGTTAACGTCACTCTAGGGACAGACTCCGCTGCAACAGGCAACTCATTGGACATGCTCGAGAACGCCAAACTCTCCTCCCTTCTCCAAAAGAACTACAGGGAGGAAGGATCAGTTCTTCCGCCCCACCAGGTCATAGACTTCATGACTAAGAACCCGTGGAAGGTGCTTGGGAAGAATGCAGGAGTTTTGAGGGAGGGTGCACTTGCTGATATCGTTGTTGTAGGCGGGGAAGTAGGACAGGTCCCTTTGAGAACGGACAATGCAGAGAGCATCTTGATTTATTCTTCCACCGGTAATGATGTGGAGCAGACAATAGTTAATGGAAAACTCGTTTATTCGGAGGGTAAATATTCTGGATTGAACATTGATGAGATCAGGAAGAAAAATGAGGAGATATTTGACCGCTACAGGTCGCTGATAAACTCGTGAACAGTCCTTTTCTCCTTCCTTGCAATCCTATCGACTGCGTCCTTGAAACCTGATGAATATTGTGATGCCTTCTTCTGCTTCCATGCAATTTCATCATTCATCCCCAATTTTGAGGCAGCGTTGCGAAGTGCAATCTTCCTCTTTCCATCGCTGACTAGTCCTTCAAAAGGAATCTTATTAGCCACCTCGATGACATCCCTCTGAAGGTATGGGTAGAGAAGCTCCTTCCCATTTGACCTAGCTATCTTCATTTCCATGGGGACCACGTATTCAATTACTTTCCTGATGTCTTCCTTTGAAGTGTCCTCTGTTTCATATTTCTTGTACCCCAGGAACAGTTCATCTGCCCCCTGTCCTGAGGCCATGACTGGACAATCTGATTGTTTAGTGACGAAGTACAGGGGGAGCTCTATTAACAGCAGCATGGGTGATTTTTCCCCTGTTAGCTTCTTGATCTCAGATAGTCCATTTACTATATCTTCATCGTTCTTCTCATAAAATTCAAGGGGGAGGCCGAGCATTCCTGCAGCCTTTTTTGTCCACTGCTTGTCGTGGGAATTCGACGTTCCTGAAGAATGCAAACTCACCTTCCTGCTCTGTTTATTCGCCAGGAATGCTATGAAAGAGCTGTCTAATCCACCGGAAAACAATACTCCTGTCCCATCCCGGATTTCCTGTATGCCCCTCTCAAGGGCCTCTGCCAGCTCTATTTCCCATTCCATGGGTTTCTTCCAAGGTAATCGGGAATTTCGTCAATCTTTATCCTGATCTGTACCCGTGTATCCCTGTGCCTTATCGTCACATCGCCGTTCTTCAGGGTGTCGTAATCGACCGTGATGCAGTAGAGAATGCCGACCTCATCGTATCTCGAATACCTCTTGCCTATGGACCCGGAGTCGTCATAGAGTACTGAGAATTTTTGCTTCAAAAGGTTCTCGAAGATCGAGTTTGCCTTCACGTCCAAACCGTCCTTTGCCATCAGCGGCAGGATCGCTGCATCGTACGGTGAGATTGAATACGGTATTTTGAGGCAGACGTACCCTGAATCCTCCCTTACTGACAGGTTGTGGTCAAGGATTGTGTAGATGATGCGGTCCAGTCCAAAAGCAGGCTCTATCACAACAGGGATAAAGTTTTCCCTGTCCACTACTACCTTCTCTTCCTTCTCGACAAGGAATCTTCTGAGGTCAATGTTCTTCCCTTCTATGGAAAGACTGCTTGCTCCATCTTTCATTGCAGCAATAATCTTAGAAGACTGTTTGGGGAATTCTGCCTTAATCGTCTGGTAATCAATCTCCTTCTTCTTTTCAATGACTTCCTTCCTTGGTATGACCCTTTGTGCATACAGGTCCTTGCCAGACGCCTTTATGTGGTTCGTGAGATCGAAAGTCCCCCTGTGGGCAATACCTGTTATCTCTATCCATCCCAGGTCAGTCAAAGACTCGGCATCCCATGTTTCAGAAGAGTAGTGGCTCAGTTCTTCCTTCCTGTGCTGCCTGAACCTGATCCTTCCAATATCTATACCAACGGCGGAATAGAATCTCAGCGCTAGGCCCATGAAATATGCCATTGGATGGCTTTTCACTATCCCCTTCTCATAAGCATCCTTAGGGGTTGCCTTCATCTCTTTACCCTCATTCGTGAGGAAGGTTACGGCTATGCTGTCTTCTGGATCATGCACCCACGTTTCGTTCTCCGGATCGAAGAACGATTCGCATTCCATCATGTTGAATTCACGCAGTCTGTACAGGGCCCTACGCGGTGAAATCTCGTTCCTGTACCCCCTGCCAACAGTTATGATGGCAAATGGAAGCTTCTCCCTGAAAAACCTGTAGTATTCCTTGAAATTTATGAACATCCCCTGTGCCGTCTCTGGCCTCAGGAAGAGGGGCTCTGAGCCTTCTTCCTGATCCACCTGGAACATCAGCTTCTGTATCTTCACTTCTCCCAGGTCGCCGTTGCACTTCTCACATTTTATTCCAAGCTCGGTAATCTTGCTCTGCAGCCAGTCCCTGTCAAGAGTGACCTTAACTCCCCTCTTTTCAACCAGGTCGTCCGCACGATATTTTGTACCACACTTCTTGCATTCAACGGAGAAATCGAAGAACCTGTCGTAGTGACCGGAAGCCTTCAGTACCTGGGTATGGGTTATCGTCGTGCCGTCGAATTCTGCTATGTTTCCTTCTGACAGCATCGTTTCCTTCCAGGTCCGGACAATCTTGTCCTTCATGCGTGAGCCGTACGGGCCAAAATCGAACAGGCCCGAAAGGCCTCCGTATATACCGAACCCCTGGAAATAAATGCCCCTTCTCCTAGCAATCTCTTCCTGGTCCACTCCCTTCATTTTATCAACGATGATATGATGTCAAAGTCATAAACCATTCCGCTGAGCTCATCGTCCACGTCCCTGACAGGAAGCTGGGTGAACTTGTTCTTCTTCATGATCCTCGCTGCATCATATGCTGATGCGCCTTCGAAAATTGATATGGGATTCTTTACCATGATCTTCTCGACCTCAACATTGGGAATTTCGAGGTCCCTTATGGTGTAGTAGAATGTGTATATATCCCTGAGGCTTTCCCAGCTCCACGCATCATCATCTTCCCCTATTCCCAGCTGAGTCGAAACAGTCTTTGAATCCAGGTTTGCCCCGTTCAGCAGGTCCCTCTCCGTTACCAGCCCTACCAGATTCCCATTGTTGTCCAGGACCGGGAATGCAGTTATCTTCGTGAGCTTGATGACCCTCTCAACCATCTTAGCGGTTGACTTGATGTGGAGGGGAATGGCATTCCTTGTCACCAGCTTTGATATGGGTATTTCGACCTTCTTGGATATTACCGCATCCAGTAGATCGTATGGCGTTATTATTCCAGATATTTTCTTGTTGTCCACTATGACCAGATGCCTTCTCAGTATCTTGGTGAACAGGCCGACTGCTTTATCCAAAGTATCCTTTGAAGTTAGTTTCGGAAGGTCAGTCCTCATCAGCAGTGACAGTTCGTCTTCCTTAGGGTGTTCCAGTATGTCCCTTCTAGAAACTATTCCTGCATAGTTTCCCTTAGGGTCTGTAACTGGAACTGCGGCCACATCTTTGCTTGCCATTATTTGCATCGCGTCCGAAACTGAAGCTGGCAGTTTTAGTGTAAATGGCTTCTTGGTCATATACGGCTCAACGGTAAGATTCATTCTTGTTCCCTCAGAGTTTCGTTTTGTAAGGGATTATGATTACTTTAATTTTGTCGTATTTCGACTTTAAATTAACATAATTTCTATTTAAATTACCCAAAAGCGTAACTTTTTCATTCTTGGACTTAGTTCTTGATTTCATTTACCGGGGAAGTATTTTCCAGTACTCTGGGGCTACTTCACCTATCTAAGCTACTTGAACGCTAATAATTTATAACAAGCGATGTTATCGTTCGTTCAGCTCCGGTGGTGTAGTCCGGCCAAGCATATCGGCCTTTCGAGCCGACGACCCGGGTCCAAATCCCGGCCGGAGCATATCATCTTTTAGCGTTTCTGTTCAGCATCTGATTTTTAGGTTGCACGTGAAGCAATCGTTTAATACAAAGCACAAATTAAAAGCAGTGATTTTGAACATCATTTACCTTCCCCTGATCGGATTTGTGCTTGGGCTATCACTTGCAGCCCCGCCTGGTCCGGTGAACGCAATTATAATGAATGAATCTTCAAAATCGGTTCTTCATGGCTCAAGCGTGGGAGCCGGGGCCATGACGGCAGATTTCATCTTCCTGATACTGCTTTACTTCGGCAGAGTTATTATACCAGACTGGACATTCAAGTATCTCTACCTCTTTGGGGGGGTTGTGATGATATATCTTTCAATTTCCGTCCTAAGGTCCAAGATGCCATCGAAGACTCCAAAGGGGAACTATTTTGTGGGCCTATCTATGGGCATTACCAATCCATTCCAGATAATCTGGTGGGTGACCGTTGGTCTTTTCCTCATTCAGAGAATGACTTTACTGTCCATTGGAGGCTTCTTCCTTGGATTGCTGACCTGGATTGTCCTCTTCCCTTACACAATGAACAAGGTAGGGAGCAGATACTCTCCGTTGCTGAGGATATTCTCGTTCATCATTCTCATTGTCTTTGCGGGCGTTATGTTCTTTTATGGCGCCTCGTCATTCCTTTAAAGTGGAAGCTTTTGTTAACTGCAGGCGATGCGTCCTTACCCCCTCTTCATCAAAAAGCCCTCGACGACCCAATGTTAGATTCCCCGTCCCCGCTGATTACCTACTTGTGCTGCGGTTGATGATTCCTATGACAAAGCGATAATAACGTGTTCCACAAGACTACAGTTTAGCGGTTTCCCCCTCAACATCATATCGCATAGAAGACCTACTTATGAAAGCTCTTGTATTCATGGTTTTTCATGACTCCCTTCCCTTACCCACATAGTTTGACTCAAAGGTTTAATATTTCTTATTTAATACTCTCACGATATAAATGCCGGCAACAGAGCAACCTAAGGACTGGTTTTCTAAGCTCGATGAGCAACTCACTAAGAAAGAGAAGGAAGTAATGAAGGAAAGTTCACTCACCACAGGCAAGAAATCAGAAATGAACAAGAGAATCCTCACTGATTTGTGGCAGACCTGGGTGAGATTCAACAAGCAGAACATACATTTCACTATAGACCCCCCGCCAAACAAGTGGCTCGAATTCACTAGCTACCCGGAAAAATTCCAGTTGAGCAATGACTTCTTCTTCGAGAATGTGAGCAACATATCATTCAAGGATACTGCCGGGGAAGTAGAAAGGGTAGGAGATGCTCTCAAGATCATCTACAAGAAGGAAGAGAACGAAAGCATTTCAGTTCTTTTCGAGTTTTCAGAGGGGGAGAAGTACGACAGGTATACAGGTTGGCACAGGTACTTTACCCAGTACATCCTCTATGAATCCCCAATGAAGGCGGCAAAGATAGAGGAACTTGAAGAGATACTGCTGAACGTGATATCAAAATGGTACGAGAGCCAGTTGAGGAGGAACAGGGACATTATAATAGACGATATCAAGAGCAACTACAAGAAAGGTGAAACATTTATTGAGTGATGGAGGTCAATTAATCTACCTCCAGGGTATAGATGGATCGTACGTCAGGGAGATAGACGTAAAGGTTCTGGGATTTGAAGGCGGCGGATACGTTCTTGACAGGACCATAATGCACTACCAAGGCGGTGGACAGCCAGGCGACAGGGGATTGCTCATTTCTGGTGATATCAAGATACCCATCCATAACGTCAAAAAGAAGGGAAAGAATGTCATTCATCTTTCCAGCGAAGAAGTGGACATCAAAGAAGGGAAACTTATCGTGGACTGGGAAAGAAGGTACAAAATAATGAAAATGCACACCCTTCAGCACGCCATTTCCGCAGTGATATTCAAGGATGGATACAAATCACTGGTTACAGAGGTCTTCCCAGGATATGGATACATTGAGAGTGATTCAACAGAAATAGTGCTGGCAGATGAAGCATTCAATATAAGCAAGATTCCCCGTTCCCTGAAGAGATATTTCGTAAAGAGGAACGAACTGGACCCAAAGCTGATGGCAAGATGCAACCTCGAGAGGCTCCCAAAATCCATAGACGAAGTTTCAGTGGTAGAGATTGAAGGCCTAGACGTTTGCGCATGTGCTGGAACTCATGTAAAGAATACGGAAGAGATAGGCGACTACTGGATAAGGGCTCCTGGAAAAAAGGTAGAGTTCGGACTGTTCTAGAGAGCTTACTGGAATAATTCAGATTTCGCAAGTATCTCGAGTCCGTTTGATCCAATGCTGTAAGGCCTTGCCTTCCTGTCGTGGTTTGTAAGCCTCATCTTTAAGACCCTTATTATGCTGGTTGTAGACCCAATGCTGTCATCGTACTTGTTCTGCAGTGAAATAACGCCATCTGACACGAATTCAGCAAGACCGTCTCTGCTCGAGTACGGGAAGGATACGTTCGATTCAGCCAGGAGGAGAGATGTTACCTTCATATCCCTAAGGGCGTTGGACAAGTTGATAATCACGTTCCTCTTCAGGACATCATTTTCTGCAACCATCAGGATCAGAGATATGCTGTCTATCACGATCCTCTTCGGCTTGAGTGACTCTATGCTTGACTTGAAATTGCCTTCTGTCTTGAGCATCTCTACAAATTCTATAGTATCTGGATTCAGAAGGAATAGATTATTGTCGAGATAAGGCGAGAAATCCATATTATACGTTTTTGATGCCTGTATTATGCTCTCCTTCCTCTCCTCTAGCGTGAAGTAGACAACGTTCTCGCCTTTAGATGCCCCCCTGTAGGCGAAGTGTATTCCCATTGTCGTCTTTCCTGCTCCGTAGCTTCCCAGGACAAGGGTTGAGCTACCCTCTGGGATTCCTCCTCCCAGCATCGTATTCAATCCGTCCACTCCTGTATCAACAATAGACATCATTTCACCTTCGTGGTGTTCAGTACTATCATGCCGGTCTTGTAATCAAATTCAGTGTCAAATCGCTCTATCTTCTCCCTCTCTATAACCGGTAATACTCCAGTGAATCTCGGTATTGTCATGTATCTCTTCCTCTTGCTCGACTTCTCAGTTGTGTTCCATTCAAACAGCAGGGTTCCGTCAAAAATCTCCATAAGTATGTTCTCTGCCCTCTTATCCACTATGCCAGATGTCATCAGTACGTAAACAACTGAATTCCACATCTTGCTTGCTCTTGATAGCCCCCTGGATATGTCAAAAAGAGTCTTCTCATCAAGGAACTTGCTCGTTATCAGGTCTGTGAATGAATCTATTATTATGAGCTTGTCCTTTCCTCCCTTCTCTATTTCCTTGATGAAAGATGAAATGATGTTTTCCCTGTCCCTAATGGTGCTGCCACCGATCCACGAGGAAGGCACTTGTGTCTGGGAGTAGTAGAGCCTTGAGAAATCTAGAATGGATATCTGTTTCCTGAGGCTGGACGCAAGACCCTCTTCAAGGGAAAGTGAAAGTATACGCATTATCTCATCCCCTGGTTTTGAAAACGTTACGTAAAGTATACCTGCCGGGAATCTAACATCAAAGTTCTCCAACCCTCTGGGAACTTTTCCATCAAGTGCCCTTGCTAGGTTGGCTGCTGAAGTCATCGAAAATTCGAAGTTGCCTGCTCCCGGTTCCCCAATGAGCAGTACTGAACTACCCTCAGGTATGCCTCCCTTCATTATGTTGTCAAGAGACGAAACAAACGTGGGGATTTTCATGTGTTTGCCACTGCATCTTCTATTGCCTTTCTTACAGCTTCATTGCTGTCAATCATGTATTCCCATCCGTTCCTCTGCGCCTTAGTGATGTCAAGACCGGCATATTTGACATCGCCAACCCATCCTGCTCCTCCTGGACCACCAACGTAATTTATCCTCGCACCCGGAGAAAATCTCTCTACAGTCATCTCTGCAATCTCCCTCACAGATGTTCTTCCCCTAGTACCTAGGGTTGAACAGCCCATCCTCCTTCCCGTGTAGGAGTATCATCCCGTTGACACAATCATCTACGTAAATGTATGATTTCTTCTGCGTTCCGTCCCCCAAGACATCTAGAGTTGTCCTGTCCTTCTTCAGCTTAGCAATGAAATCTGCTATTGCGCCATGTGTCCCCCTCCTTCCTACAACATTTGCAAACCTGAATACGGATGGCTTGAACCCATAGTTGCTCGAGAAACTGAAAATGAATGCTTCCGCACCGAGCTTTGAAGCGCCGTAATGTGATATCGGCATTAAAGGGCCGTAGAACTCAGGAGTAGGAATGATTGCGGCATTGCCGTATACTGTACTGGTAGAGGAGAATATTATTTCTCTTACGTCCTTGGAACGCATCGCCTCCAGCACGGAAAGAGTTGCCTGAACATTCTCCCTGAAATCAACGCCAGAATCGCCATACCCCTTCCTTACGTCTGCATTGGCGCTCAAATGAAATACCAAATCTACCCCGTCCATTTCCTTTTTCAGCAAGTCTGTATCCTTCACGTCAATCTTTTTGAAGGCAAAATTCTTTGACTCAAGAAAATCTCTTAAATTCTCCTTCTTTCCTGACGATAGGTTATCGACTCCTATCACAAAATTATCCTTTATCAAAGACTCGACAAGGTTGGAACCAATAAAACCTGCTGCACCTGTTACTAGAATTTTTTTACCCTTCACTGTTTGGTAATATGAGCGAAATTTAATAATTTTCCGTGAAAAGCCTGTGTTATCGTCACTTCAATATTGAATTGTAACCGTAGAAGTAGATTAATTACCGCTTATCTGGATACGCATTTGCTCTTCAGATCAATTTCCGTCCATCTCATTTCTGAATTTGTCGATGGCTTCCTTTATCTCATCTACAGATGCCTCTGATTCTAGCGTCGTCAGGTCTCCCGGTATGTCATTCTGGTAAACGGCCTTGATTATTCTCCTCATGATCTTCCCGCTTCGTGTCTTTGGTAGGGAGCCCACAATGTGGACTTCGTCGGGTACAAGTAGAGGTCCAAATTTCTGCCTTACCTTTTCCTTGATAGCATCAACTGAAGGTTCCATCCTGCTGTCACTCTTGAGTACCACAAATGAAACTATGCTTTCCCCCTTTATCTGGTGGGGTTTCCCGAACACGCCTGCTTCGGCTACCAGTCCGGTTGATAGTAATGCGTCCTCCACCTCCACTGTCCCTATCCTATGACCTGACACCTTCAGTACCTCGTCTGCCCTTCCAAGTAGCCAGTAATATCCGTCCTTGTCTTTAATTGCATAGTCTCCGGTGTAATATCCATCCTTCCCTCTTCCAAAGTATAGCGTCCTGTACTTTTTATCATCGTTGTTAAGTCCAATCATCATTCCAGGCCACGGCTTTCTGAGGAACAGGAGGCCCTTCTCGCCTGGAGCAGCCTCCCCGCCGTCCTGCTTCAGTATCACCGGGTCAATACCTGGAAGTGGAAGTGTCGCAGATCCTGGTTTCAGGAGCGTAGTACCTATCCCTGTAACCGGACTGATCACGAAACCACCTGTTTCAGTTTGCCAGTATGTGTCTATGATAGGGCACTGAGAGTTTCCAATCTTTTCATAATACCATTCCCATGCGACCGGGTTTATGGGCTCCCCGACGGAACCTAGAACCCTGAGGGAAGAGAGATTGTGACTCTTGGGATATTCGTCACCGTACTTCATCAGTGATCTGATTGCTGTGGGTGAGGTATATAGAATGTCCACCTCGTAGTACGATATTATTTTCCAGACCTGGTCCGGTCCAGGATAGTCCAGGCTCCCTTCATAGATGATCGATGTCAGTCCAAGAATCAGTGGTGCGAATACAATGTAGCTGTGTCCCGTAATCCAACCTATATCTGCTGCACACCACCATCTGTCCGTCTCCTGTGGATCGAACGCCCATTTCATTGTGTTTGCAACCCAGACACCATAACCGCCTGTTCCGTGTACTACGCCCTTGGGCTTGCCGGTCGTTCCTGATGTGTAGAGTATGAACAGAGGGTCGTTGGAATCCATCCTTTCTGGTTCCACTTCCTCCTTGTCATTTATGACGTCGCTGTACCAGTAGTCCCGCCCTTCTGTCATGCTGACAGGCTGGCCAGTGTGCTTTACCACAATGACTGATTCTACAGTCTTTGTATGCTCTAAAGCCTTGTCTACCGTTTCCTTGAGTGGAATGAATTTCCCCCTCCTGTAGCCCCCATCCGCAGTTATTACCAGTTTTGCTCCGCAATCGTTAATTCTATCTGCAATTGCCTCTGCACCAAACCCGGAGAATATTACGGTGAATACTGCTCCGATCCTCGCAGAAGCAAGCATCGCTACGGGTTCCTCAATGATCATTGGCATGTATATCGCTATTCTATCCCCCTTCTTTACGCCCATTTCAAGCAACGCTTTCGCTAGAGCGTTGACCCTCCTGTAAAGTCCCCTGTAAGTGACTATTTTCTCGTTCCCCTTCTCGTCGACCCAGATGTAAGCTGCCTTGTTCCTCCTCGGTCCGTTGGCATGCCTGTCCACCGCATTGTAGCTGATATTTAGCTTTCCGTTGACGTACCACCTGTAGTAAGGTTCGCCGGTGCGGTCGATAATTGTTTCCCATTTAGAATACCAGTCAAGTACCCAGCCAGCATCCTCGTAAAACTTTTCAGGATTCTCAATAGAATCCCTGTAGATCTTTGTGTATTTACCCAGACTGGGATTCATGAATGAATCGAATGGAAGCGGGTTTGATTGGTCTGTCATATTTAGTACCACATACTTTTCTATAAAACTATTTTGTACCCATCTGGTACAATTCGATGAATTTTTCCAGCACCCTTGCGGTCATTCCCCAAATCGTGCCCTCCGCTATCTTGAATTCTTTGCCGTAGATTCCATTCTCTACTTTCAGGTTTGAAAGTTCAATCCATATTAGATATTCAGACTCTGGGGAAGGAACAAGTTTCACTACTTTTGGAATCTCGAATATGTATGCATATACCTCAAGATTCTCCCTATTCCTTGGAGTAAACGGGCCGAAATATCCGATATATCTTGAATTTTTTCCTAGGTCTACACCTGTCTCCTCAAATGTTTCCCTGATAGCAGTCTCTTTCAATGATTTGTCTTGTTCCGACAGATGCCCCCCAGGAAGGGAAAACTGACCTGACCACGGATCATTTTCGCTAAAACTTCTCTTTTCCATGATGAGCTTGTTCTCTGAAACTACTATTGACACTGCCGCATATACCCTTCCTGGTTTCATGTCGAGCATTTCATCTGTATTCAGCAACCCTTCCATTTTGGGGATTCTCATTGCACGTTTAAGGAAATAGAACTACAAAACACTAACGCAATATGATCGTTGTGGCACCTTGGACTTAACATCGGGCCAAAAACTATGAGGGAATATATTGGAATCACACACAGAATGACTGCAATTCCTGTCGCAATATATGTGGCTAAGTTGACGATCCTGAGCTTGAAGAGGTTGATTTCCCAATGTAGTCCGTACCTCTTCTCGAGAAGACTAACATCAACCGGTAAATGCTCCTAAATATGCCAATCACGCTGTTAAGCTCGACCGTGCTGTATTCATATGACTTTCTACCTCTTGTTTCCATTAGTTCTTTAAACACACCCTCAATGTTGGAAAAAGTGTGATCCATAACAGTGTTCACTATGGTCTTTGTTATTTTGCTATTCATCCGCTCTGTCATTTGCGGAAGTACTATCCTGGTCAATTCGAGGTCCTTCTTCCAGCTTACGTACAACAATTCCCAGTACTTACCCGGAAGTTTTTCAAGCTCTGGAAAAGGATTCCTACTTATCTTTGTAGACGTAATTGGAATGACCGGCAGCGGGAAAACCCACGCCTTGCCTCCTGAGTCAAATAGTTTATGGACTAAATCAATGCTCTGCTGTACGTCTTCATCAGTTTCATCAGGGAATCCAACTGTCATGGTATAAGCAGGCGTGATGTACGCATCGTTGAGAATCCCCGTTGATTCTATTATTACCTTCCCCCAGTCCTCCGGTCTGTACGGGAAAGGCTTTCCTCTCATGTACTTGGAGATGATTCTTGTGCTGCCACTTTCAAGCCCAACTACGGGAGCTTCCGCCCTGTGCTTTTTGTATTCTGCTATATCAGATATTTCCATTACTGTTTCAGGACTTTCAACCACAGCAGGAGAAGAAATGTGCGGGAAAAATATCTGTTCCGCTCCCTCTTCTTTCACCTTTCTGAAAAGTGTTACTATAGCCTCCCTATTTATCGCAAGCCTCTTCGATCCGTAGAGGAGGATATCGTCAGTCAAGAGCTCTATGTTTCTCGCTCCTGCATCGATATTTAGCTTTACTTCTTTCAGTACGTCCTCCAGTGGTATCGTTCTGTAGGTTTCAGGTGTTATAGAGCAAAACTGGCAACCTCTAGGACAACCCCTAGTTACCTGAACCTCTCCCAGTCTCGCTGGTTTCACTATTGTTGGGATCTCCTCCACCTTTGCGTCCCTACCCCTTACGTCCTTTGGAACATCTGATCCTTGATATACGCTGCTGACATATTTCGGTAGATCGACCTCTGCCTCTCCGTTATAAATAGTATCCAACCAATCCGGTCTTTCTAGGGCAAGCTGCCAGGTCGCCGGGCCTCCCGCAAAAACCTTGAAATTATATTTTTTCCTTAGCCTCCAAATTTCCTGTGATAGATCGTTGAAGAAGGTGGCGTTCCATGCTGGTCCACCCCCAAATAGCATAGTCAGTTTGAATGAGACTGGGCTTAGTCCGTAAGGGTCGTGCACAGTTATTCCTAAGAGCCTGGTTTCCTTGTCAACCACCTTTCCAAGGGCCTCTGGAGGTGCCACCACTACATCCTTGAAACCGGCTTTGAGTAGTATTGCTTCGACCTTCCTCAATGCATACGGTGCAACAATAGCCTCCCCATTGGATTTATATTTTATTCGGGGGGTAAATAAAGCATCCATCATCAATTTTGGTACAATTCTATCGGGCATGCATGCCACGTATCCAAGAGTAGAGACTCCACCGTAGTCGGTAAATGAACCGCGATCGGCAGTGAGAACTATCTCGGTCATTATATGTGTATACTATTTATACATAAATAATCATGCTAGTAAACGATGAGAAAACATGTAGAATTGCCCGATGAAAGCTCAGAAAACGGGACAGTTGAGGCGCTTAGGAACACATACAAAATCCTTGACAGGAGGATAACCTCCCTCTTATCAGAACGTGGATTGACAAGACCTCAGTTCTTGGCCTTAAAAGTCGTTTCTGATGGCGGTTCTGTTCCAATGAATAAGATTAGCGACTGCCTTTCTGTTACACCTGGAAACGTTACTGGAATAATTGACAGGCTAGTAAAGAGTGGGTTTCTCAGGAGGAAGGGCAAGGCTGGAGATAGGAGGAAAATAATGATTGAATTAACAAAGAGCGGAAGGGAGACATACATGAATGTGTTTTCTGCGTACACCAGCTTCCTGGAAAAGGTCTTGCAGGAAATGAACATTGAAGAAAGGCGGGAATTAAGGAAACATCTCATTAAGCTTGAAGAAGCACTCAATAGAGTGGATGCGTAGCATTGCAAAGGAGAAGCATGCATAGGAATACATCTATATTCAAGGGCACAGTCAGGAATACCTCTTCATTACTGGAGAATGTATTCCTTGAGATGCTAAGTTTTGTTACTGCAAATATTTCAATTATTCATTACGAACCTTTCAATACCGCCTTCATTCCAAAGAGTTATGTAATGAGCCAAGAATACTATAAGAAGTGCAGCCTGAGGGATGAGAAGTGGTAGTTCTCAATGAGATTGCTAATTCCAACCCAATAGAAATGAGGATGCACAAGAGCTGGCACTATACGCTTATAACTGCAGTGGGCATACTTGCAGTTTCGGTTACTGGCATTCTAAATGGCTACCTTAATTTCGTAAATATTTCCTCTTACTCTCATGTTGACGTATCTATACCCTTCCCGCATCTTCTTGGCGGATATATTGGAATATTCATAATTAGACTACTTCCTATTCCAGATTTCATTACCCTACCATTGATCGGTTACCTTAGTTCTGTCGGTATTTTTAATCCTGGAATAGCACTACTAGCCGCATTAGCGGGTGCTGTTGTGCCCTTTGAATACTTCGCGGGGAGGTATGCCGCGAGGCCAGTGTTGCTTAAGTCAATCAGGTTAGCTGGAGTTAAAGAGGAAAATATCAAGATTGCAGAAGACTGGATAATCAGTCACGGTACCTTCTCAATATTCATTTCGACTTTTATACCGTACTTCTACTCAGCGGTTGCCCTTGCGGCAGGCATGCTCAGAATGAAGTTCATACCTTACTTCCTGTCAACTGTCGCGGGATTTGGGATCAGATATGCACTCCTTGAAGCTGCAGGATATTATGGAGTGTATATACTGACTCCTGAATATGATTACACTCACAGGAGAGTTCTTTTTGTAATCCTATCAATATCGCTTGCGACCATAGCGATATATATTATCCAAAGCATAAGGTATCTAAATAGAGGCAGATTGAGTGTCGAGTAAAAAAGATCTTGATAATGTTATATTGCATAGATGTAATAACAAACATACCGTGGGGAATTAACCGGAACATAATCTCCCAGTTTTCTTGCCACCATACCTCTCACTCTTCATTGAAGAATAATACAGGTTTGAATAATGAAACCATAGCGTGCACTAGCAATTTCTTCCAAACCTGCAAATCGTGGGTAAATGGATACTTGACTTAGGCCAATTGCGTCAATTATATCATTTCCTGCAAATGGCTTATCAAATCAATATACGGTAAGGATTTCAATTCTTGGAAACATTTAGGGATAAATACACTCATTTAGCAAATGATTTCAGAAACAATATATTATCAAGTGCTGTGGAAAAAAATAATTCAGGTATCCTTTGAATTGCAGATAGAGTGTGCCACTATGCTTACCTTGCTTGCCTTTATACCTTTCTTTCTAAGTTCCTTCAAAAACCAGGATGTATCAAGATCAACGTCCATGATCTTGTTTTCGTTTATACAGAATACGTTCACATGTGTTTCTGTCTTTGACTCAAACCACTTCATTCCGTTGACTTCAAAAGATGTAACTAATTCGTTTTTTTCCAGGACCTCCAATGTGCTGTAAACAGTCGATAGGCTAATGCTTGGCATCTTCCTTTTCAGTACATTGTAAATCTGTTCTCCGGTGAAATGACCCCCAGACGTCATTATATTCAGTACAGATACCCTCTGCGGAGTCACTTTGATGTGTTTCTGCCTTAGCAATTTAGTTGAATCTATTTTCATATACTACTTGTTATCAAACAGGAATTATTGAACCTTACTAATATTCTCAGCTTATTATCCCAGAAAATTTAGTTGATGGGACCAGACCTACATGCATATTGTAGCAAATAGTAAATCGGAATAATTATTAACTAGTTCTTCGTATAGTTAGTGATAGAGACATGACTAAAGATACGACCTTTGATAAGAGACAAGCAAAAAGCATACAGGAGTGGTGGCCAAACAGACTGGATCTGAGGATACTTCGGCAAAATTCAGAAAAGTCAAGTCCGATGGATAGTAACTTTGACTATAGAAAGGAATTTCTGACCCTTGACATCAATAAAGTTAAGGATGATATTAGGGGTATTCTAACAAGATCTCAGGATTGGTGGCCAGCCGACTTCGGAAATTATGGCCCACTCTTTATAAGAATGGCTTGGCACGCTGCAGGTACCTATAGGATAGGAGATGGTAGGGGAGGAGCAGGTTCTGCACAGCAGCGATTTCCACCAATTAATAGCTGGCCTGATAACATCCTCCTGGACAGGGCTCGAAGGCTCTTATGGCCAGTGAAGCAAAAGTATGGAAGGAAAATTTCTTGGGGAGACCTTATGATACTTGCAGGGAATGTTTCACTTGAAAGTATGGGGTTAAAAACATTCGGATTTGGAGGAGGGAGGATCGACGTGTATGAACCTGACGAGTCAGTATACTGGGGCGGAGAAAGCGGATGGTTAGAAGATAAAAGATACTCCGGAGAAAGGAAGCTAGAGAATCCGTTAGCTGCAGTTCAAATGGGCCTTATCTACGTTAACCCTGAGGGCCCTAATGGTGAGCCGGATCCTGTCAAAGCAGCTGCAGATATAAGGGAAACGTTCAGGAGGATGGCAATGAATGACGAGGAGACAGTAGCGCTGATTGCGGGTGGCCATACCTTCGGGAAAACACACGGAGCGGGGCCCGCAAAATTTGTTGGGCCGGAACCAGAGGCATCACCTCTAGAGAACCAAGGAATTGGTTGGATCAGCAGTTACAAATCAGGAAAGGGGGATGATACCATTGGTGGAGGACCTGAAGTAACTTGGACGAAAACACCAACTAAATGGAGCATGGGATTCCTCGAGAACTTGTTCAAACACGAATGGATACTGGAAAAAAGTCCAGCTGGCGCTTTCCAGTTCGTAGCAAAAGACGGAGAAAGTGAAATTCCATTTGCACATGACGCTTCCAAAAAGCGAAAGCCAACTATGCTGGTGACTGATCTTGCCCTGAGATATGACCCCTCCTATGAGAAGATATCAAGATATTTCCTGGAGAATCCTGATAAATTCGCAGAATCATTTGCAAGGGCCTGGTTCAAACTTACGCATAGAGACATGGGACCGAAATCAAGATATCTTGGAACAGAAGTACCTGAGGAGACCTTAATTTGGCAGGATCCTCTTCCAGATGTGGACTACAAATTGGTTGATGATCGTGACGTGGAGGGCTTGAAGAAGGAGATTCTTGCATCTGGTCTTCCAATTCGTGAGTTAGTCTATACTGCGTGGTCCTCTGCCTCCACTTTCAGAGGCAGTGACAAGAGAGGAGGTGCTAATGGGGCAAGGATAAGGCTAAGTCCACAGAAGGACTGGCATGTAAATGAGCCAGAACAGTTGAAAAGGGTACTATCTGTTTTGGAGAGAATACGGAACAATTTCAATTCTAGGTCCAGGGATGGGAAAAAGGTCTCACTTGCTGACATTATTGTTATTGCTGGAAATGCAGCAATAGAGAAAGCTGCAGCTAATGGTGGATCGACTTTAACTGTTCCTTTCCATCCAGGAAGGACAGATGCAACTCAAGAACAGACCGACATAGATTCATTTGAAGTTCTACAGCCTAAGAATGACGGATTCAGGAATTTCACGGAAGGAGGGAAGAGGGAGGAGTTCAATTTAGTGGACAAGGCAAATCTCCTTACACTTTCAGTACCTGAAATGACTGTTCTTATAGGGGGAATGAGAGCACTAGATTCAAATTACGGCTACTCCAAATTGGGAGTGCTGACTGAACATCCGGGCATTCTAAATAACGAATTCTTCATTAACCTTCTCGACAACAATATTAAGTGGAGAGTGCTGGATGATTCTGAAACTTCGTTTGAAGGCATTGATTCCAGGACAGGAGTGTCAAAATGGACTGCTAGTCGCGTTGACCTGATCTTTGGCGCCCATTCCGAATTGAGAGCAGTTTCTGAGGTGTACGGAAGCTCAGATGGCAATGAGAAATTTTTAAATGATTTTGTCTCTGCCTGGACGAAGGTAATGGAACTCGACAGGTTTGACCTTCATCCTTAGGTCATCCCGATTCCACGCTTGAAGGCGATGCATTGCCTCCTCCCCTTTTCGGTTAGAATAGGGCCGGGACCGGGATTTGAACCCGGGTCCGGGGATCCACAGTCCCCAAGGATGCACCGCTACCCCATCCCGGCCATATTTCCTCAAACACTTCCTTCCTAAAATATTTACCAAAGGCTGCGATTGGGATTGGTGTCGTCTGAGAGAGCTATTTTCTTGGATTTCTCAAATACAATAACCACCGTGGAGTCTGAAAACATCTCCATTTACAAGTGGTTGGATTTGTTAAGTAGCAGGTATCACATCGCAACAGATATTCGATCTGCCTTCTCCAAGCGGAGACTGGAAAAGCTCATTGATAGGGAGAAGAATTTCAGAACTTTCATGGAGATAAATCATGAGGTGCTCTCCGAACTGTACGGCATATCTGAGATTTATGAAGAGGAATATTACGAGTTTCACGAGAAGAATCTTAAGCTGAGACCTGACTTCATAGATTTCGTTAATTCTGCAAAAGATAGCTTCCAGATTGTAATGGTAACTGATGCAGATAATGTTTACACGGAACGAACGGTGTCTGCACTTGGGATCAAAGAATACTTTGATTCCATTGTTACTGCCGAGTCGGTCAGGGCACCCAAACCTGATCCAGTTATATTTAAAGCTGCTTTGAGAGAGGCTAACAACCCTTCAAATGTCATATTTATTGGTGACTCGGAGAGACGGGACATCGAGGGAGCCAAGAGGATGAAATTTTTCACCCTCAAGATGGAGGATACCCCAGCCCCTACCTTAGCAGACAGGGTAGTTCACTGCTTTAACGACGTTACGAATATAATTAATGATGGAAACTTGTTCTAGAGAGTAGTGCCCGTCATAGACCCTGTTCAAAAGGACCGAATTACCCTTACGATATTTCCTACGATTTCTTCTATATCTCCCGGTGCAACGTTACTTTCTTCCTGTACCACAACCTCATTCTGGTTTTGACAGGGTCTATCACTTATCGTATCCCCGGGGAATAGCTGAACAAATTGTGCAAACGTAGAAATTGCCACCTCTACCGTTTTTATGTAGCTTGGATTCGGAGAATAACCCTTTAGACTTGTTGAGGTCTGCCTGTCATAGTCCGTAACCTGCTTGGGATCATACCCTATGCAGAATGAACCCGTTTTCTCAAGCATTGCACCGAAGAGGACGCCGTTTGAAGGAGGAGATCTTGCAGAAAAACCACCCTCTAGGACGCTCCAGGATTGACCTGGGTCAAATGTGAATAGGAACGCTATTATCCTGTTGCCTTGCCCGAAATCTACAATCCCCAATGGCATCGTATTCCTGTCTATCCCCCTGTTAGTCAATGGCGCAAGCTGTGTCCCCCACATAGAAACGCCATTTTCCAGGTATATCGGGAAATATGCGTTTCCAAAGAAATATCCAGATCTGTACAGGACTGCAGTTTCCTGGAAAGCTGAATTATTTTTGAAGTTCCATGAAACTATTCCCATCAGTTTATTGTACCATGACCAGTTTGCAGTTATGCTAGTTGATATGCTCTCTACTTGACTTCCAAGCCCCATCTCGAATTGTCCGGATACCCTGGGTATAGAGCCACTTGTAATTACCATCTAATCAAGACATACTAACGTTAATTCCAACTTAAGACTTTGGGAGCCTCCATTCTGGCAACCAAATAATCTCAACGAGTTCCAGCCTAGAGGGTAAAGTACATCTGTATCAAGTCATAATACCTGTCCCCTCTCTTCACTGCCTTCGGAAAATTGCTGTATTCTACGAATCCGAGTCTCCTATACAGGTTGATGGCTCTGGAATTTACCGAAAATACTTCCAGTTTCAATATCTCGAATTTCCCCTTGGAAAGTTCAATTATCTTCTTCATCATTAATCCCCCCAGTCCCTTTCCCCTATACCCTTTCCTTATTGCAATTCCAAGAACTGCAGAGTGGTCTAATTCTGTACCTGGTCTTACCCTGTGAACGTCGCACAGTCCAACTACCTTTCCGTTCTCTTCAGCTACCACTGCTAAAGCATTCCCTTCCACTATCTCCCTGAACAGGCCGGAAAACCACTCCACTTCCGAAGAATAATCTGGTCTTTCTTTGTAGAAAGAAATGCCAAAATCAGGAGTATCCTTTAACTCGTCATAGTAGGAGTAATAATTAGCTACCAAGTCCTCCAAGTCATTCCACCTTAACTCCCTTATCATCCTCCTTGTAAATGGTGGAAGTATAAAACATTTAAACTGAGGCCAGAAGGCCCTCCTTTATTTACCGTTTCCTAGGATATCTATACTGTTTTTATGAATTCATCTGTTGTAATTACAGGCATCATTTTAGACAGGTTCAAAAGGCTCCTTTCATGCGCTTCCCTATCCCTCGATGAAACTGCATCCTTAATTATTACTGGAATGAAACCCAAATTCTGCCCGTGTCTTGCAGAGGTCTCGACACCCATCTCAGTTGCTATTCCCGTAAAGTAAAGAACGTTTATACCAGCATTTCTAAGCATCAACTCGAAATTGGTACCAATGAAGAAACTGGCTGTATTCTTATTTATGACAATATCTGACTTCTCAGGATACACTTCCTTCACTACATCTCCAGGTTCAAATTTCCCAAAACCAGCTGCTCTCCTCAGAGGGGATTCGAATCGCTCTGGGAGGGGGGTTATTTTGGAGTAGAATATGGGGAGATTTATCTCCCTCGATTTCTTGATAATCTTGGTGACGTTGGAAAGAAATTCCTTCCTGTTGAATATAGCTGAAACGAGTGCTTCCTGAACGTCCCAGACTATGAGCGCACTCCTTTCCCTCTTTATTAGTCCCTGAATACTCTGAAACATTCCTTAATATCTCATCTTTTATAAAATAATTTTTGATGCAGACTACTGATAATTTCTTGAGGTTTAAGGGCTGATGCTATGGAGAAATGCAAAGTTCAAGAAATAGACAAAATATCTTTTATGTGAACAGAAATGACTTTCAATGAAGGGGAACCCAGCTTTTCGCAAGGGAGCGGCAAATAAGAAGAATTCTTCTTCCACGTCAAAGTCCGATCTTGTGGAATCTATATGTAACTTCATAAAATCCAATCCCTCAGGCAATGTATCTCTTCACACTCTTGAAACCAGGTTCGGGACGTCGCGCTTCTACATCCAGAGGACATTCAAAGAAGTAATGGGAATTAGTCCAAGAAAGTATGCAGAGGAGTGCAGGATACTCCTGCTTAAGAAGAACCTCAAGGAAGACCAGCCAATACCAAGAGCTGTATACCAGGCAGGGTACAATTCTCACAGCTGGCTCTACGGGGCACAGTCCTCAAAGCTTGGAATGACGCCTGCAAGTTACAGGAAAGGTGGCAATGGGGCTACAATATTTTACCTCACAGCAAGGTGCAAGCTCGGCTTCCTTCTAGTGGCTGAGACCAGATACGGTATTTGCTCGCTGAATCTTGCTGATGATAAAGATACCCTCGAGTCTTTTCTTAGAAAGGAGTTCCCAAAAGCTGATATAATTAGGTCAGAGAATGTCAGGGGGCGACTGAATTCTGTCCTCGATTATTTTGAAGGTCAGTTGCTCAGCCTCCCCGTGGATATAGTGGGAACGGAATTCCAGAAGAGGGTCTGGTCTGCACTACTCAATATACCTTATGGAGAGACCAGGTCTTATCACCAAATTGCTGAAATGATAGGTTCTCCAAAGGCAGTGAGGGCCGTAGCGAATGCCTGCGCTTCGAATCTAGTACCACTCATAATACCTTGCCATCGCGTCGTGAGGAAGGATGGAGGGCTGGGCGGATATGGACTAGGAGTAGGAAGAAAGAAGTATTTTCTTGAAATGGAAAAATCAAACTCCGGAAATAGGTGAAATGCTCTAATAATCCAGATAGAAGGTAACGTACAAATCTCAGGGAGAAAGATCAGCAGAAGACGATTTATACAGTATCCTGGAATGTGAAATACGCCATTTCTGCCAATGTATCCAGACGTTGAATTTCTTGAATCACTTTCTTTGCCGAAGATCATGTCTCATCTTTGTGTTTGATTTATCCCACTGTAAGAATAAGCTTAAAAGTGAATCAATTATGTCTTTCTATTGGAGATACGAACGGGCTGTTCTGGATGGAGTTACAACCAATGGGTTGGTGCCTTCTATCCGATAGGCACCAAGACAAGTGATTTCCTCAAGGTCTATTCAAGGATATTTGATATTGTTGAAATTGACTCAAGTTTTTACGGTATTCCTGAAAAACACACGGTAGAGAATTGGTCTAACGTCGTACCAGCTGACTTCGCATTTACGGCAAAGATGCCTCAGGCTGTCACCCATGACCTGAGGTTGAGAAATGCATCAGAGGAAGCAAGAAAATTTATTGACGTGATCGGAACACTTGAAGAGAAACTAAAGTCGATACTCATTCAGCTCCCTCCTTCATTAACGTTCAAAGAGGGGTTCAGGAATCTGAAGAATCTAATTGCCGATCTCCCATCTGGAATTGGGTACTCTGTGGAGATGAGACACGATTCATGGTTTGTTGATGATACATTCTTCATGCTCAGGGACAGTGGAGTTGGTCTTGCCTGGTCTGAGATACCCTACGCCCACGTTCCTCCGGTAGTTACGTCAGATACCATTTATCTCCGATTCGTAGGTGACAGGTCTATCAGGGAGGAGGAATTTGGAAAAGTATTGAAGGATAGGAGTGTTGAGGTAGGTCTCTGGGCAAAGGAGCTGAAAGAGAAAGAGGATATGATAAAGCATGCATACGTTGTGAGCAACAACCACTTTCAGGGATTCGGCCCAGCGACTGTAAATCTATTCAGAAAAATGTCTGGTCTAGAAACTATCGACTGGACGGCAAAAACAGGCCAGACTACGCTCTTCTAACGTTTTCTCTTCATTATAACGCGGTCGGAGTTGTATAATCTAAGAATGGTGTATTTCTTCAGGAATACAAATTAAAGAATCACTTGATTGAACAGAGGACTTGAACTGGTTGAGTCATCCTCGTCGTACGGTACGATGCCCTTTGTAGTTATCTTGAACTTGAAAGGAGCGGCGTTATAACCACCACCGCTCATCTTTATAATCGAAGCTCTTTTTACCTCAGAATCATTAAGTTCATCTTCCAATTTTATAAGACCTGAGACGAAAGATTGCTCGAGGCCGAAGGCGGAGAAATCATTCTTCCCTATTCCACTCGTGACTAGTGTATAAACCTGGGGTATTGAAATCGAGCGGAAGAATAGGTTCAGGAAATCGTTATCCGGGATGATCAGCGGTGTGACAGGATCAATGACTAATCGTGTCACGTTGAATTCGGCTACGAATGTTTTCAGCTGGTTGGTGAGTGTTCTGATATAGCTGCTCATTGTTTGATACTCGTGGGTGACATTAGCCTTAAGCTTCATGATACGGTCGCTGATTTCAAGTACTTCTATTATTCCATTTTTATAGTAATTCCCAAACCCGTTGGAAAACGATTCCACCTGGGATATGAAATTGCGTCCCTGCCTGTCAGTCAGGATGATCATCCCCTTCTCACCCATTTTTGCGCCCTCGGCCAGGAATTGACAGCTGATAGCGGTCTTACCTGTACCCGGTCCCCCGGAGATCATGTACACGCTCCCCTTCTTTATCAGTTCTCCAACGTTCTCGTCGAATTTTTTCACACCAAGTATTGTGTTTGTCTGTTTCTCGTAATTCTTCTTGACCACAGATATGTTGCAGACCTTTGCAAGATTCATCTCTGATTTGCTGAGTTCCCTGTCCGTTGCAATTGCCTTTAGTTGAATGCCACAGTCTCGGGCAATTGCATTGAATTCCATTATGTCCGTTATAAGGTCATCTGAAACACCCTGAAGAACCGCAATTTTGGTCCTCTCATCTTCCTTGGAAGTCAGGACAAGGTCGAACTTATGTTCAATTCCAGACCTCCCCCTAAGCTTCACATTAACCCCGTAAGTGAAATCGTCCCCTAGCGAGAATTCCTGGGCGACTTTGTACACATCCATCTGCGATTCTGCCATCATTTTTTAGATAATACCAATTGAGGATTTAAATGGTTTGAATACTTAAATGTTCCTGGAAGTGTCAGGCTAAAATATTCCTTGATTTATCAGAATTATCGGGTGCTTTGTGCTGGAGGTTGGCATTGAGACATTAGGGAAAAGTTATTCCTTCCCCCTGCTTGTCCTTCCTGTAACAACCAGTCTTAGGCCTTTCCAAGCGACTTCAAATCCAGCCTCGCGCAGTCCTTCATCTGGCGGAATTCCCATGAAATCGAGGTACTCGACCATTGCTTGATCATCCGGATAGAGGGAATTTAAGTGGGAAATTACCTTTTCCGTGATCTTTGGCGTGCTACCATTTGCAATTTTAGTTTGTCCTAGTTCCTTGGGAACCAACTTATTCTGTGACTTGCTGCTCTGGTATATCTGAGCCAGATACTCCCTGATTCTCCACCAATCAATGGCATCCTTGAAACACATTGCCCCCTTTGGGCACTTTTCCCTCCCTTCAATCAGGCAGAAGACTTCAGCAGGTATGCCGGCATCCCTGATCTTTCTCACCCTGGGTAATTCATCTTCGTAGTACCGACGAGGGGATATAAAAATTGCAATTTCTTTCCCACCTGAGCTTATGGAAAATTCGGGCGTCACGATGCCTCCGTCAATTTCTATATGCTTAGGGTTGCGGTTCACGAATGCTGGAAGTTGTTCCTCCTGAACATCTTCCTTGACTATGAGATCAGAAATCGATTCGTCCAGATGGTAAGTGAAATCATCCTCTTTTTTCCTTCCTGCATTGCTTTTAAGGGATATGGATGAGTTGATCTCCCAGTCGTCTTGTGAAAGTACATAACGCACGAAGAGTGCGAGCTTGAAGCCATATCTCTCGCTCCTCTCAAAAATCGATACCGGACCATTAACCCTTATTATGTGTCTATCCTCCTCCACCCTCTCCTCATAGAGCAGTCCCTTCGTCCTAAGGTTCCTGATGAAATCGTTTGTGTGATTTTTCGTTGTAACTTCAACCCAGAGTGACTTCATTATGACTGTCTCTATCTGTTCCTCGTTGAATTTTTTAGAAAGTATATCAGGTGAAACATTGAACGGCGACACTAGAACCATGTTGCTCTCCTTGTCTCCATATATTGCTTCGTCTACATCTTGGGACGTTGAAGACATTGAAGATGCAACCCTTTCCAGTACGGCTTTCCTCTCCTCTGGGCTCACTACTGGGTTCCTAGCTATCGAAAAAATTACCTTCCTAACTGCCTCTGAATCAAGTGGGGATGGCCTCCTGAATTCCGAATTCCTGAACATTATTAGTGCCAAACCCCTCAGTATCTTGGGATTCTGCACCTTTAGTTCCATTGTCTTCAGTTCTTCTTCTATTTCCCCTCTGGTTTTGCCCCTACTCCTTGAGAATAGCTCGATTATTGAGGTGCAGTAATCGCTGTTCTCTTCTGTCAGGAACACCGACCTTAGTATTCCCTTCTTGCTCCTTCTAACTGACATCAGCTGAGTCGGGAACACCCTTTCTCCTCCTCTTAGAAGTGGCAAATTCGCTGGTTCCACTCGCAACAATTTCGTAGAGTGTTGCTTTCTTGCCGGATGAAGGTCTCAGGAGCCTTCCCAATCTTTGACGGAATTGTCTCGTAGACCCTGATCCGCTTAATATTATGCCAATGGATGCGTCAGGGACATCAACGCCTTCATCAAGGACCCTTGACGTAGCTATTGCAGTGACGTCACCCCTCCTGAACATGTCAAGATACTCCTTCCTTTCCGGACCAGGCGTCAGGTAGGTGATGCACGGTACCAGGAACTCCTTTGAAATGAGGTAGGAGGTGTTTGTGTCTTCGGAGAATATGATAGTCTTCTCTCCCCTGTGTTTCGATAGTACGTACCTGACTGTGTCCACCTTGACCCTGGAGTTAAAGGCAATCGACCTTGCCTTCCTCCACGCTATGAGGGCTTCCCTCCCTTCTGGATTCCACGATGACAGGATGAACCTCTCGAAGTCCCATGGACCCCTCATCCTCATGCGATGCTTCCTGAGGTAGTTCAGGAACAACATTCTGTTCCTGTTGTATTCCTCCTCCTCTTCCTGCTCCAGTTCCACTGGTATCCTGATAATCTCATAGTCAGCCAGGAATTCAGTCAGCTCCTCATAACCCAGCTCGAAGACCTTCCCTCCCATAAACTGTTGTAGCCTTTCATGAAGCATGTCAGTCCTCTCATACGTTGCTGTCAGTCCCATCCTGTAAGGTGACGCGAACATCCTCGCAATATCTACATAACGCTCTGCAGCTAGGTGGTGAACTTCATCAACTAGCAGGAATTTGAACCTGTTGCCGAGCTTCTCAGCCATTAGATATGCAGAATCGTAAGTGCTTACCGAAACATCCTTCACGTCCTTCTCCCCTCCCCCTATTTGACCCACTTCAATTCCAAAAGACTTCTGCAATCTCTCCCTCCATTGCTGCACAAGCTCTATAGTAGGTGCTACGACGAGTGTTGTGGTTGATAACCTTGACATTGCCTCTATTCCAATATGAGTTTTTCCAGCAGCTGTTGGCAGGACAACAGTTCCTGAGAATGAGCTGGATGACCAGAGATCAACAGCCCTCTTTTGATATGACCTTAGTTTTTCCTGGTGTTTCAGTTCAACCTTTCTGTCATTGAAGACGATGTCTTCCGAATCTGGGAAATCAGCCTTGAGCCGTGAATAGAGATACCCTTCTGCTCTGTATGATTGGGTTCGCCTGTCAAACGTGACATAAGACGGGACGGAAGAAGGATCATCTATGATGATCGTTCCTGATTCATAGCTAAGACGCATTCATCCCGAATATATGTTGGATGTTATTTAAGGGTTGTTTCCTGTATATCTCACATGGTTTCATTATTTTAAATCCCCTAGTCTTTCTGCGGTTAAGGATGCGTGGTGCATAAGATTAAGAATATTGTGGCAAATAATTAAACGGAACAAAGATTAACGGTTATTGAAAGGTGCTGATAAGATTTTCAATGGAACGGCTGATTTCTACTTCCGTTATCGACCAACGTATCCAGAAGAATTAATGGATACTATTACAAAGGAGACAGGGCTAAATCCAAAGTGGGTAGTGGCAGACATAGGCTCTGGAACAGGCATTCTATCTACTCTGTTCATAGAGCACGGAAATCAGGTAAAATGTGTTGAACCTAACGATGAAATGAGGCAGAAGTCCTTAGAGATTCTTTCAACAAGAGGTAAAGTCGAATTCATTAAGGGAACGGGCGAAAACACAAACCTTCCTGACAGTTCTGTTGACTTGGTAGCTTGCGGCCAGTCTTTCCACTGGCTGGATAGAAGACTTGCAAAGAAGGAGTTTACAAGAATCCTTAGAGGAAGGAAGTGGGTAGCTCTAGTTTGGAATGACAGGGTAAATGAACCAGGAACATTCACTGGAGAGTACGAATCAGTCGTACGACGATATAGTGAGGAATACCATTCTACCGGTAGCACTGCCCTTAACTCGAAAGATATTGCATCATTCTTCAATGGAACCTATCGTGAATTTCAGCTTCGAAACGTGCAGAAACTTACGCTAGAGTCAGTAATTGGGCGTTATAGATCTGCTTCATACGCCATCAAACCAAGTAACCCCAGGTACGAAAATATGGTAGGTGACTTTTCTGATGTTTTCAAAAAATATGAGTCAAATGAACGCGTGGATATGGTTTATGTGACTAAGCTTTACCTTGGACATCTATAATGGAGCAATTTCTCAATAATTTTACATAAGCAGCAAGTGACTGAATTTCGAGAATTCTAGAATTGGCCTGGACAAAGAATTTATGGATAGTATTGATTTAACGAACTGTAATAGCCCAGAATGGACTGGCGGGGATTTGAACCCCGGGCCTCCTCCATGCCAAGGAGGCGATCTTCCGCTGATCTACCAGCCCTCATTTTTAATCCCCTTGCGGAGGAGAACTAATCTGCATCTAACGTCATTATATATTCTTTGGCGTCATCTAGAGCGTTCAAATTTTGACTGGAATGGAAGATAATGGCTATTAGCATCGGGGCAATTCAGCGGTGTCTCCCAACCCGTAGAACGTGTCAATTCTTCTTTTGTATTCCTGAATACCTTTCCACCGATAGACTGACTCATATCGCAAACTTTTGATCGTCCGATTTTCTAATTTGAGGGGACATTAGGTGGTTCGTTCGACCTAAAACATCATTAATTTATAGCGTCCCATACTACCCTGACAATGGGAAACTCCATAGTCGATTTCATAATCATGACGAAACCCAGGGTTTGGGTGTTCCTCTTGATTACAGGAATCGCAGGGGAAGTATTCGCCCTCAGCATCCTGAGGAGCCTCAATGTAATTGGGTTCTTCTATGTGGCATTGTATATCGCACTAGGGCTAATGGGAGCAGAATCTGTGTCAAATTATTTCGACCTATCCATTGACAGGAAGATGAAGAGGACAATGAACAGAGCCCTTCCTTCTGGGAGGATGAAACCTGGTGTTGCCCTTTATGGGGGATCTATACTCATTATCGCAACCTTAATACTTGCCGCTTTCAGGTCCCTCTGGTCCCTGGTGTTCATGGCAACTGGAATATTCGATTATACCATTATATATTCCCTGATATCAAAGAAGAGGACCTCCTGGAACATCATTCTGGGAGCATACTCTGGGGGAGCTCCATTGCTTGCTGGTTTCTACGCCTTCACATCATCTTACAACATTGTTGCGATTCTTATGTTCCTCACCATATTCATATGGACACCTCTTCATATTTGGTCCCTTTCAATAAAGTACAAGGATGACTATGCTGCTGCCTCAGTTCCGATGCTCCCAGTGAGGAGGACGACAAAACAGTCAATGAGAGTCCTCTTTCCCATAGCAGTTCTAGCGGTGCTGGTAACGGTCTTGACTGGTTATGAATTCAGGGATTACTTCAGTTCTTACGTAGGGATTTTGGTATTTGCAGTTTACCTGCTGCTTGGAATATCTTTGCTGGTTTCGTACCTCAGGGCACTTGCAGATCCGGAAAGAAGGATAATGAAACTCTTCGTTTCAACAAACATTTTCATAGGAATATTTTTTGTATTTATCGCTATCTTCTCATTACTGATACCGTTCATTGGTGTTTGAAAATGAAGACCGTTCAAGTGTATCTGGAAGACTCATATATTAAGGAAATGGATGCTGAGGTGGTAGAAGTTGGGGAGGGAGTGGTACTTGACAGGACTATTTTCTATGCGGCTGCAGGTGGTCAGCCATCAGATCTAGGAGTTATTGAAGGGGGGAGAGAGTACGTGGTAAAGGATGTGGCAAAGAGGGAAGAAATAGTGCACATTACCGATCCCCACCCGTCAATAGGGGAGAAGGTCAGGTTGAAGATAGACTGGGAAAGGAGGTACAAGCACATGAGGCATCATACTGCGATTCACGTAGTTTCCTCCATTGCAATGAGAGAATTTGGCGCGATGATAACTGGGAACCAGATCAGCCAGGAATATTCAAGGATAGACTTCAACTTCAAGGACTGGAACAACAACATATCAAAATTGTTGCAGGACAGGGTGAATGAAGAACTGCTCAAGAATCAAGAAGTCACTGTGCTTTCAATGAAGAGGGAAGAAATACTGAACGTGGAAGGTGCACTCAAGGTAGACCCAAGGCTGCTTCCGTCATCAGAAATGCTAAGGGTTGTGAAGATTGGAGAAATAGACATGCAGCCAGACGGTGGTACCCACGTGAAGAATACTTCAGAAGTGGGGACCATTGACATTTACAAGACGGAGAACAAGGGGAAAAACAACAAGAGGATGTACTTCTCCCTTCACAAGTGAAATTGAGAGAAGAAGCCTTTCTCATTCCTGAACTGTTCAAGGAGTTCCCGCTGTTTCTTCGATATCTTCTTCGGTAGCTGTACCCTTGCACGAAGTATAACGTCCGCATTCCCTTTGCCACTCTTCTTCTGTATTCCTTCGCCCTTTAGCACGATCCTTTCACCAGGTTGTGTTCCTGATGGAATGTCTATTTCCTTTTCCCCACGAAGGAGTGACACCTTCACTTTCCCGCCGATAATTGCATCGATGAAATCAACATCAATGTCCTTCTCCAGGTTATCGCCCTCTCTCCTGAATTCCATGTAGTCTATGTCAAACTTGATTCTCAGGTCACCAGATCCACCTGGCCTGAAATTCCCCTTTCCCCTGAGGATGTATATCTCATCCTCATTAATGCCCGCTGGAGGCGTGATTTCTATCTTGTCCTTCTTCCTTACAAACCCGGAACCTGAACATACATGGCACACCTTTTCCGGTACCTTTCCCCTTCCGTTGCAGGTCCTGCATACCTCAGTCGTCCTGAAGAGGATGAACCCCTGGTTGGACGACCTTTCGACGTACCCCCTCCCCCTGCAAGTAGGGCAGGTCAGAAGTTTCTTTGTAGCTGAGCCAGTACCGTCGCACTCCTCGCACTTCATCTCCCTGAAGTAGTATACCTCGATCCTCTCGTTCCTAGCTATTCTCCTTATGTCTATGGGTATTTCCACATACGCGTCAGAGCCCCTCAGTTCCCTCTGCTGGCTTGAGAAGCCTCCGAATGGGTTGCCAAATCCCCCTCCGAATCCAAATTGGGAGAACAGGTCACCGAATATGTCCTGGATGTCCTGGTAATGATGGAACTGGTTCCAGTCAAATCCACCCTGGAACTTAACCCCCTCTTCGCCGTACTGGTCGAACCTCGCCCTCTTCTGGTCGTCCATGAGGACTTCGTACGCTTCGCTGATTTCCTTGAATTTTTCTTCCGCTTCCTTCTTGTTCTGGGGGTTTAGATCCGGGTGGTATTTTTTAGCTAACTCCCTGTAAGCCTTCTTGATGTCATCCTTGGATGCCTTCCTGTCCACTCCCAGTACCGCGTAGTAATCCTTACCCATTCAGATCAGAAGTTCATTGACCCTTATTTTCTTTATCTTCGTGAATTTCCGTCTCACCTTGGTTGGGCGTAGAGGACGCTTCACCCTGTTGTTGTGATTGCTGCTCGTCTGCCTTCACGTTCTTGTACATGTATTCACCAATCTTCTGTATCTCCTTCGTCAGTATGTCCATCTTTTCCTTTATTGCCTGTACGTCCTTCTTCTGTATCTCGTCCTTCAGGTCCTTCAGCTTACCGTTTATGTTATCTTTGATATCCTGTGGAATCTTGTCACCATAGTCTGCAAGTGTCTTTTCAGTTGAGTATGAAAGACTTTCTGCATTGTTTATAGTTTCGATCTCTTCCTTTTTCTTCTTGTCTTCCTCTTCGTACTTCTTTGCTTCTTCCTTCATCCTGTTGATCTCTTCCTTGCTGAGCTTTGTGCTTGATGTTATCGTGATACCACGTTGCTTGTTTGTTGCCAGGTCCTTTGCAGTTACATTGAGTATTCCATTGGAATCTATATCGAACGTGACCTCAATCTGTGGCATCCCCCTCGGTGCTGGAGGTATTCCCTCAAGCATGAACCTGCCGAGGGATGTGTTGTCCTTAGCCAGAGGTCTCTCCCCCTGCACTACAACTATCTCAACTGCCGTTTGGTTGTCTGCGGCTGTTGAAAATATTTGAGATTTCTTTGTTGGGATTGTTGTATTTGCACTTATAAGTGGAGTGGCCACTCCTCCTAGTGTCTCTATGCTTAGCGTAAGGGGTGTCACGTCCAAAAGAACTATTCCCTTGACCTCTCCTGCTAGGACTGCCCCCTGTATGGAAGCACCTATTGCGACACACTCCATTGGGTCCACACCGCTTTCCACCTTCTTGCCCAGTATGTCCTCTACGAATTTCTTGACAATTGGCATCCTGGTGGGACCTCCCACCAATATAACCTTGCTTATGTCGGAGGCTGACAGTTTTGCCCCCTTAAGGGCCTCCTCAATGGGCTTCCTAGACCTTTCGATGATCGGCCTCACAAGGTTCTCCAAATCTGCCCTTGTCATGGATATCAGCAGATGCTTTGGACCGTCTGCTCCGCTCGTTATGTAAGGAAGGTTTACCTCAGTTGAAAGGGAGGTAGAAAGCTCAATCTTGGCCTTCTCCGCAGCGTCCTTCAGCCTGATATAAGAATTCTTGTCCTTCCTCAGATCTATTCCGTTTTCCTGCTGGAACTTTGTTGCAAGATAGTTTATGACAGCCTCATCCATGTCTGTTCCGCCAAGCTTCGTGTCGCCAGATGTGGAAAGCACTTCATATACGCCTGAACTGAATTCCATTATCGTTACATCGAGTGTTCCTCCGCCCAGGTCGAATACCATGATCCTGTGTTCACCTTCCGTCTTGTCAAGTCCATATGCAAGCGCTGCTGCTGTCGGTTCATTGATTATCCTCACAACTTCTAGTCCTGCTATTGCCCCGGCATCCTTTGTGGCCTGCCTCTGGTTATCGTTGAAATAAGCCGGGACGGTAATGACTGCCTTACTGATCTTCTCCCCCAGGTATTTTTCAGCATCGTCCTTTATCTTCTGCAGGAGGAAAGCTGAAAGCTGCTGGGGTGTGTACTCCTTCCCCCTTATCTTGAACTTGTAATCTTCCCCCATTCTTCTCTTGAATGCATATACTGTCCCCTCCGGATTGGTAAGCGCCTGCCTTCTTGCGGGCTCCCCAACCAGCAGCTCCCCATTCTTCGTAAATGCTACGTAGCTTGGGAATGCTTTCCCCCCAAGCGTCGTACCTTCTGAGCTCGGTAGCACTACCGGCTTGCCAGCTATCATCACTGCTGCCTGCGAATTGCTTGTCCCTAGATCTATACCTAATATTTTTTCCATTTTAATCACCTCTGTTGAGAATTACTAATTCTGGCCTTATCACTCTGTCTCCAATTGCATATCCTCTTCTCACTACTTTCTTGATGGTGTTTGCCTCACCACCATCTTCAACCCCTATCGCTTCATGCCTGTTAGGATCAAACTTGCTGTTGTCGTCAATTGCAACCAGTCCCTCCTTCTGAAGTATTTGCTCGATCTGTCTCTTTATTGCAAGAGTTCCTTCGTCCTTGACGTTTTCAAGACTGTCAAGGACAGGCAATAGCTCCCTGATGATCCTCTCAGATGCGTACTTCGAGAGCTTCATTGACTCCTCGCTGATCCTCTTCTGGAAGTTGTCGAGGTCCGCGGAAAACCTCAGGTTTTGTTCCTTCATTTCCTGGATCGTCTTCTCCTTTTCAGCTATGTTTTCCTCCAGCACCTTGACTCTTTCTGAACACTCTGATAGGGAATGCTTTAGAGACCGATAGTAGGAGACATTTGGCACTTTCCCTTATTTAGCACTTCTATAATAATGTTATCATCGATTGGTTGTGTACTAAAAATCCTCACGAAATAGGCCATCCCAAAGGTAATATTGATAATTAGGGCATAGATTTATTGGGCCTAGGACTGCTGGGAGCCCCCTATTTTTCCATAACGCAATTTGCTTTCCAGTGAATAAGCAGTTAAATTGACGATAGTTCTCCCTACGATTTTACATTTTTCAGAAAATTATACAATCAATGCTTCTTCCTTCCTCTGCGTTTCTGCCTCTTAAGAAGAATCTCTTCCGTGATTATCCAGCTTTTCCATGCGTCATTGGTGCTCTCTGATCTGCACCTGAAAGAGTCTCTGGTAATGTCATAGAAAATCCATCTCATGAGCTTCCGACTGGTCTCCCTGGACTCAAGTTCAATTTCCTTTCCTTTCTCCCTGCCTGTGAAACTTCTAATTATTCCCTGGTTGGGTGAAATCCATATGCTATTCCATGAATCTGCGTCGGGATCGTAGACGTGGATGGTCGTTCCACCTGTATCTACAATACCATCGTCATTGGACTTCCAAACGTCCTGTATGGCAGTCCCTCCAAGGATCCATCCGGAGTGGTATTCTCCCTTTGAAACTAACCATGAACCATCCTCCTGAAGACTCCTTGCTTCAACTATGTCCCAATCTCCTACGAACTGGCCAAATAGCATGAGCTTGTTTTTAAGGGGTGAGAATGGACCACTTGCATTGAGCTGCCTTATTTCCGGATTGCCGGGATTTCCTGCCATTTTCTTCACAGGCATGATTGGCATTAGTGTAACGGAAGTATATCAATTTCTCGTGACTGCGTCTGCAATATTGCTGTACAGATCATCTGCTAATCCCGCATTATTAATAGTCATAGGAAAGCATTTATCGTGAACTCTATAACAGTTTTCAATAATTATGGGAGAAATGAAAAAGAAATGGCTGAGAAGCGAGAGTTCCCATCTGCTCAGGTCACAAGCCTGATACTGTTCATACTGTCATCCATTTTCGCAGTATATCTGGCAAGTATAGCTCTTCAGGTGGAGCCATCTACTTCTGCGAGCACCACTACTTCTGGGTTTGGGTACGTTGCTTACTATCTTGTTGCTGCGATTGTATTTTCTGTCCTTCTGATACTGCTCGCTAGAAGATTCAGGCTGAATTTTCTCAAGTGGCTGTTCATAGCAGTCATAGGCCTGATGGTCTTCTACATCTGGAACTACCTTGGACTTGTGATTGCATATACCCTCAATGAATATTACGCTATCATTATAGCAGCACCTGTAATAATGGTACTTGCCCTCATACTGAACAACAAGTGGTACGTTGTCAACATAGCCGGCTTCTTCCTCACGTCTGGAATGGCTTTCGTGCTTGGGTTCATTCTTGGTATATGGGCAGCTGCGGTGTTCCTTGCTGCATTCGCAATATATGACTACATATCCGTCTATAAGACAAAGCACATGATAGACCTTGCAAAGATTGCAATAGACAAGGACCTGCCGATGCTTTTCGTATTTCCGACTGATTTTTCCAAGGAAGTGGGTAAGATCCAGATTACGGAAGACGGGGTTGAGGGGCACAGTGTAATGGCACTTGGATTTGGTGACGTTGCTTTCCCTGGGATAATGGTAGTGGCATCGTCGATATATGGAATAAAGATAGGCCACTTCGTCCCCTTTCTGATTCTTCCTTTGGTTGGAGGCATAGTCGGAATGGTCTACCTTGTAATGGGGAATGTAAAGAAACCTGCCCCGGGCCTTCCTTTCCTCAACACTGGCGTGATAATAGGAACGCTACTCTCATATCTGTTGTTCGTTATAATTCACTGAAGGGTGTTCTTTATAAGCTTCATTCCCCTTCCTGCGCCTACCAGTAGCGATACTTGGGTTCAGATATCCATCAGGATGGTTCCTTCCCGTTTGAATAAAGTCTTTCGTGCCTGTTTTCGACACCTCTTGTTATTGAAAAAATTCCGGATATGACGAGCATCGCTATCAGGACGATGAATGAATAATGTATCCCGTTCACGAACCCCTTGCCGATGCCGCCTATTACGTTTGAAGTACCCGCAAATATGGCAAATGCAAGGTATCTGGGGACAGCCGATGCTGCAGCAACAAATGCTATTATGAAACTCCCAATTATTCCAATGCTGCCTAGGAGCCTTGCCGTCCCTGAAGCTGCACCCCTCTGCTCAGGAGCGACATTGGCCATTATAGCGCTTAGGTTGGAAGGCCAGAAGAACGCCCCGCCTATTCCCATGATTATTGACCCTAACATTACAAGGTACACAGATGAATTCGTCCTTAGCAGCAATATGTAGAGCAAAACTCCTACAGACATCAGAGTTATGCCTGAAGTAGCAATGACCATTGAGCCGTGCTTGTCGGAAAGTCTACCCATGAAAGGAGCAAGGATACCGCTCAGCAGGTAGGCAGGAAGGAGTATAAGGGAAGCAAAGTAAGGGGAGAAACCCCTTACACCCTGCAGGTACATAATAAGCAGGAATGTGACACCCATGTATCCGAGCCCCTGGAACAGGGAAGCTAGGAGGGAGTTCTTGAAAATCTTGTTCCTAAACATTGAGAAGTTTATGGTGGGTACCTTGACCTTCTTCTCAACCAGCAGGAACGCGATTGCAGCTATTATTCCAACGACAAGCGTCACTTCATTCAACGGCCTGAAACCTGAAGATGCATAGTCTATTCCAGAATAGGAGACCAGTGCAACGGCTATCCCGAGAAGAGCCATGCCGGGGATGTCAAGAACCTCCTTCACCCTGGCGTTGTCCTCTATGTACCTAAGACCGAGAATTGTTGCAAGAATTCCTATCGGGACATTTATGAAGAATATGTACCTGTACCCTATGAATGTGGTTATGAATCCTCCCAGCAATATCCCCAGAAGTGCCCCTATATTCCAGCTCATTGACGTGAATCCGTAGGCCCTTCCTATCTTGTTTCTAGGGAAGGTGTCTGCTATGATCGCACCGCTGTTAGAAGATATTAACGCTCCCCCAACAGCCTGAATAGCCCTGAAAATTATGAGTATGACGTCAGTTGGCGCCACACCGCAGAGAAATGATGATATCGTGAAAACTGCAAACCCGAGGTTGAAAGTCCTTGCCCTGCCATATATGTCCCCTATTCTACCGAACTGGGTGGAGAAAACTGCAGTTACTATCATGTAGATCAGTATGACCCAGATTACTGTTGATATGGTGGAATGGAGCGCTGATGTGATGGCGGGGAATGCCAGCAGAACTATTGTCGAGTCTATGGATGCCATCAACGACCCTATGACGATGACTGAGAGGATCAGATTTTCTTTGCCACTGTGTGCAACAGGTGGACTTGAATTCATTGCTCCCCACATAAAGCCCAGCTTATAAGCTGTTTCATATACTATTCAGCTACTATTCTTTGGGCCTGCCTGCCCACATATAATTGCCTCAAATGTCCAATAGACTGCCGCTACTGGTTATGCCTCTTCTCTTTCCATATAATCTATTATATCACCGTGACATTCAAAAATATATGAAGTGGATCACAAGAGAGAAGGCAAGGGTCGACAGGATTGCATGCCCCTGGCTCATTAGGAAGTTTGTCGATCCTGATGCAGTTTTTTTATTCGTACCAAGAGACAGGGTAATTGAGGAAGCCAAGAGAACAGGTGCCATACCGTTCGACACACCGGGAGCAGAACTCTTCCATTACAAGGAGGGGGATTATGAATTTGTCACCTTCGATTCAATCATACGGAAATATAAACTGAGAGATGATGCGCTCCTTGAACTTGCAAAAATAGTAAGGGGGGCTGATGCCTCTATTCCGGATGCACCGCCTGAGTCTGCCGGACTTGAGGCTGCAGCAACAGGATTCAACCTCATTGCTAAAGACGACTTCGAGAATATGAGGATGCAGTTCCCGCTGTACGATGCACTCTATGAATACTGCAAATCGAAGGTGAAGGAAGGGAGCCTGCTGAAACACTCGGTTAAGAGGTGAAGTTTCAACTGCCCTTAATCACACGGGGGAAGAAGGCATCCTCGACTTAGCCTCATTTATAATTGAGACCACCTTCTTCTTGAACTCTGGGAACTCCTTTGGAGACCTTGGGTAATCAGCATAAATTGCATTTAGCTCCTTCATCTTCTGCGTTGTCCATACCAAGTCCTTGAATGTTCTTAGGGCACCAACGCCCCTCACAAGTTTGCTGACCTTCTTTGTCAGTGACAATTCTGGTATCCTGCCGTACGTTATTTCCACTGCCTCCTCGTAAGTTATGAAGCTCTTCATACCGTAATCTATGTCCTGGTTGTTCATGGATTGTAGGAATATCCTGAACACCTCCATTCCTGCCATGCTCTTGCCGTACTGCTTAACGTAATCCAGGTTGTAGTCCCACAGCCCCTCCAGGCTTGTATCACCTGATTCAACTGCCTTAGAGGCTGCCCTACCTGCAAGAATACCGCCAATCAATGCCGGTCCTATCCCTCCCGCACTCAAAGGATTTGCAGATGCCATTGAATCGCCCACACCTATGTATCCCGGGTATACCATCCCCTCCATCTGTCTCCTGACGCTAACGCTCCAGTAACCTTCGCCATTCCTGCTGGTATTATCCAGTTTATAATTCTTGAAAAGCGGATTCCATTTCACGTACTTCTCTATCAGCGACTTCAGGTTGTCATTTGCACCGAATTTCTTGTTCCTGAGTTCCAGGCTCTTGTGCTGCACTCCTAGCCCCACGTTGACCCTCCCTTCAGTCTTGGGGAAGACCCATCCGTACCCTCCGGGAGCCATCTGCTGGTTAAGGTGTATGAGAGCGTTCTTCTTGTCGTAATACTTTGGATCATCAAACGAGTCTTCTGTCTTGTATATGAACCTGCCAGTCAGCTCCAGGTCCTCATAGTCGATTTCCTTGTCAATGTAAGGATTCTCGGGCAGTTTCCTTCTGAGGAGGGAAGCTATTCCCAGTGCATCTATAGTAACCTTTCCCCTGATTTTCTCTTCCTCCCCCTTCTCATTCTTGCCGAATACCCCTCTTACCTTGTTGTCCTCGATTATAGGTCCTTCTACGCTGAACTTTCCCTTGAACTCAGCACCGTTCTTTATAGCCTCGTCGAAAAGTGCCTTCCCAAATAGGGGCCTCTCCAGGCTGTACCCTTCCCCATCGAATGGCAGCTTGTAACCGAGATCTGGCGATAGGGCAACCACACCATCAACAGCAAGCCCGAGGGCTTCACTGCTGAACGTGTTGCCCAGATTCTTTTGAACGTACGTGATGTGAGATTTTGCAACTGCATCGCCACAGACCCAGCCCCAGACTGTCTTCTTTCCTGGCTCCATTTCAGAATTCCTGTCTATGAGCAATACTTTCTTTCCAAGCTTCCCCGCCATAGCTGCAGCCGTGGCACCAGATACTCCTGCTCCTGCAACTATTACGTCATACTCAACCATATTGGTGAAATATCACTTCCTATTAAAATGGTAGGTAGCAGTCATCCGGTCTGAATAACACAGCACCGGCCTAGCACTTCAGTAGATTAAATACGTTTGTGGCGAGTTTGATGGAATGTAGAAAATTACCAGCGCCTGCCAGGGGTTGTTCATGTTCGTGAGCACCACGCCGGATTCCTGTGTCAGGTTGAGAAATTCAACTGTTATCGTGATTGGCTGGTAAGAAGGCACCTCTATGTATGTACCGTTCCCTGACGTTTCAACAACAGCAGTTCCGCTTATTAAGTACCCCGAAGTACTGTCAAACTTGTGGATGTCGAGGAGTGCGAGACCGCCCTTGTTGGTTATGTTGAGAGTTACTGAATTCTTGTTAGTGTAGTAGGGATTCAGGTTATTTGCAGTTATGTTTTGGTCCACAGATACGACAGTGATGTTCTTGTTGTACGTCTTCTGCATTGTCGATGCCGAAACTGTTATGGAAAAATTGTAGAAACCCATACTAGTACTGCTGGCCGGCCATACTGTGATGTTGTAGCTCCTCTTTTCCAGAGGATACATGCTTTCATTGAACGATGGCGTTGCCGCTAGACCTGTCGGTGTCTTTATCGTAACGCTGAGGGGGATTGTGTAGTTGTTCAGGTTGTCTACTGTGAGAAGCATCGTATCATTCTCGAACGCGGGGTTTCCGTATATTGAGAAATAATTCCCCCCTGTGATTTCAGACGTTGCTAGGTTTGGTGACACATGCTCCACGAATGGAATTGGCGAGAAACTTATGGCAACAAGGGCTATGGCAATTATGCCCACCATTATCTCCTTCCTCCCGGGTCTAGATATGTCGTTCAAAGGCGGTGGATGGGACAACCCGAGGATAACGATTATGATTGCAAACAGGAGCCAGGAGACGTAGTATATCCCAAGTATGACAAGAATGATTATGAATGCATAGCTTAGGTATCTCGCATTCTTCCCTAGAAGCCCTCTTGCAACATGGCCGCCATCCAGTTGCCCTATAGGGAATAGGTTGATAGCGGTCACGAGGAAACCGACCCATGCAGCGAATGCAACTGGATGCACGTTTGTTGTCTGTATTGCAGGAAAGATGTAGTAGATAACGGGGAGAGAAATAAGGTACGAAACCTGTGAACTCGTCACATTAACAGGTTTTTGTATAGTACCAAGATAAGCACCTACGATTCCGATTACTATGCTCATGACGAAGCCGACAATCGGGCCAGCTGCACCGATCTTGATCAGCGTCTTCCTGTCGGGAAGAGGGTCCCTCAGAGAAATGAATGCTCCCATTGTGCCAAGAAGAGTGAAAGGAGCAGGAATGAAAAAAGGAAGGGAAGCGGCGACGCCGTTTCTTTTTGCCATAAAAAAATGCCCAAATTCATGTGAACCGAGAATTATCAGCAGTGGCAGCGAGAAATAGAGGAAGCCATCAAAATACAGACCCCACGAGAATTTAGTGATCCCAAAATATCCAACGTACAGGCCCTCGCCAACATATATGGTTGCTATGAGCGTGGCTATGAGAAGCACTATGTTCACCCATATACCAAACGGTCTCGACTTCCTCCTCTTAATGACCGAAATCACGTATTCAGATCCAGTTTCCCTCCCTTTCCCTATAACGGGTATATAACCGAGAGGTTTCAGGTCAGCTACCAGTTTCTTGAAATCACCCTCGAGATTCGGGTCTACAAGGGTGTGGAATTCGTATACTCCATCTTGTACTTTTACCTCGCCTGTAACTGCAAAATATTTCTTGACCGTAGAACGGATCGTTACAAGCTCATCTGTTGTGATCTGATATCGCCCCTTCTACTTCCTTCAGACCAAGATTCTGCTTTAATACTTTTCCCTGGGCGTACGTTCCGTTCCCCCCTCCCTTCACCAACCCGGCCTTCTCCAGGATTCGCATTATTTCCAGTGCAGATACTTCCGGTGAGGAGGATGCTATCCTCACCTTCTCGCCTGATATGACTATGCCGTATGATTTTGAAAGACCCTTTGAAATGAATTCTGCGATCGATTCGTTTACTTCCATTACCTTGATCTCCTTCCCTTTGTAGTTGATAGTTGAATAACCGAATCCTGATTCAATTGCCTTCCTTGTTTCCTCAAGCGACCTGTTCACAGATTCAAATGTCTTTACAGGGTCTTCACCCATCTTCTCCCTCAACTCCAGGAGCTGCCTGCTCTGGGAGTTTGACAGCTCAACTGCTGCCTTACCAGCAGCAAAATTGAACCTTATGATGCCGTCCTGGATCCTCTCTACCTTCACTATCTTGATGTACCCAACTTCGCCCGTGTAGTCCAGATGTGTGCCTCCGCATCCCTCCGCGTCAATGCCTGGAATCTCCACCAGCCTCAGCATGTTCCCCTCTGGAATACCGCCCTGGTACAGGGTGAAACCGAATTTAGCCTCTGCATCATTCCTGTTGACAAATTCCTTGTGCAGCGGGAGGTTCATCCTGACTATCTCATTTGCCCTCTCCTCTATCATTGCTATTTCCTCAGGCGATACATCCCTGAAATGAGTGACATCCAGCCTGCTCACCCTCTCGTCCTTCTGTGCACCAGCCTGCCATATGTGCGGTCCAAGAACGTCCCTGATGGATGAAAGCATTATGTGGGTTGCAGTGTGGCTCTGCATGAGCCTCTTCCTCCTTTCAACGTTCAAGAGGCCGTGAACCCTTTCTCCCACATTTATGCTCTTTGCGTCACTTATTTCGTGCAGTATCGTTCCGTTTACGATCTTCACGTCATTTACTTCCATCTTCCTGTCTGAGGCAAGAATTATGCCGTGATCTGAAGGCTGCCCCCCTCCCTCAGGGTAGAAGTACGTATTTTCAAGGATTACGTATTTTCCTTCCACGCCAATAACGCTGCTGTTGAATTCAAATATCCTCTCGTTGTCGTAGTACAATCTTCCAGTCTCAGGATATTTGTTCTTCAGGGTGTATTCCTTCTCCTTCTGTTCCTTCCTAACGTTGGAGAAACCCCTCGTTTTCTCCAGTTTCTCCGGGAACTTTATGCCCAGTGCATCGCACCTTTCCTTCACGTATTCTATTGGGAGGCCGTTGGATTCAAAGAGCAGTACTACGTCTTCTGCACTCATTCTACCCCCTTTCGCATATTTCCTTATCATTGCGTCCCCCTTGCCAAGAAGCTCCTCGAACCTTTCAGTTTCAAGTTTGATTATTTCTCTGGCAGATCCTTCAAGCCTCGTATCCAGTATGTCGCTGAACCTGTTCTTCTGCGCCTCTATGAGGTCCCACAGTTCGCTATTTATGCCTATCTTCTTCCTGGACAGGAGGGCCCTCCTTATCAGCATCCTCAGCACGTATCCTGCCTTCGAGTTTGAAGGCACCAATCCGTCGAACAGGAGGATCGTTATTGCCCTCGTATGGTCTGCAAGGATGTATATGTTTGAGAGCCTGTCTAGGCTCTCCCTCTCTTCTGGTGTCAGTGAGGAAAGGAACTTCACCTCAGACCCATCTTCGCTTGCGTAGGAATTGATGAACTCCCTCAGGAACTCAGGCCTGCCCAGTCCTATCTCCTTCATGAGGTCAGATACCATCCCGGGGTAGAGGGCCTCATAAAGCGTATCCGTCCCCTGCGATAGCCAGGTGAACCTCTCTATGCCGTATCCCGTGTCAACAATCCTGTTCTCCATCTTCCTGTAACGCACACCATCTATCTCCTCTTCACCATCAGGAGTTTCCACCATGTCCATGAAAACGAGCGTTGCAACCTCAAGTCCCCTGACCATGACCTCGACTGATGAACCTGCATTCCCGCCGCCAGCCCACGGTTTTTCCTTGAAGACTATCTCTTCCCTCTTCACACCGAGGTGCGTCAGGAATTCAACTGAGTATTCAATTGCCTTGCCCTTCCAGTAAATCTCTTTCCCCGGGAAATTGAATGATTTTGCGCCACCCATCTCAAAGACTGAGAGGTGTCTCCCAGTCTTGCCAACGTTGTCAAGATCAACAGTCCTTATGCACGGCTGCGAAACTACAAGAGGGTTTCCAGGCGGTGGAACCTTGCCTGATGTGACGTGCGGCTGGAAATCATATATGCTTGCGTTAACAAGATATACGTCCTCCCTCCACCTTGCTACAATTGGATACCTCTTCACCCTCTTGTGCCCGTTCCTTTCAAAGAACGACAGGAATTCCTCCCTCATCTCCTCCAGTGAATATTTCCTTGATGTTGGTGGATTGCCAATGAATGAATACGGATCGCATGGAACCTCACCGCAGGTTTCCCTAGCGTGGTCAATCGTCCAGAATACCTTGCCGCATTTGACGCATATCTTCCTTTCATAACCGTTGTCCTTCAGATAGCCGATGACCTCTTCCCTTTCCGACACAAGGAGGGAAGAATAACTATTTTAAATTCTTTGTTCTGCTCAATTTGTGCTGATCACCCTCTACAACGACAGGGAACTGTATTCATTCTCGACCAATGCCGGCCTGCTGTATATCAGGGACCTTGGAAACATAGACACATCCCGCTTTGCCATCTCAGACAGGGAGGTTGAGGTGGGATCGAGGAAGTTCAGGATAAGGGCATCTACTCTGAGTGACATCTCTTCATCGATAGAAAGAGGTCCGCAGATCATCCTTCCGAAGGACGTAATTACCATCGGTTTCGAACTTGACCTCCCCTTCTGTTCCAGGATGCTGGAGATAGGTGGTGGTTCCGGAGGTTTCTCCATTCTTTCTGCACTGATGTACAGGACGAAGATAGACAGCTACGAACTGAATGAAGATCACTATAAGCTGCTATTGAAGAATATAAGGAGGTTTGAAGTTGACGGAATGGTATTTCCAAACAACAGGGACGGAAGGGATGCGAAGGTGGATGAATATGACACGATATTCATTGACAATCCAGAGCCATGGAACTTCCTGGATATTCACCTTACTGGGACGAAGAAGGTCTCTTCCATCCTCCCAACATATTCTCAGGCTGAGAGGTTTTCGCGTTTCCTAATAAAAAAGGGTTTTTTAGTTAGTGCTCATCAACTCATCGATGTTCCCATGAAGCTTAGCGCCATGGGGATGAGGCCCGAAACGTCTTTCCTGTATCACACAGGATTCATCGTCTCGGGAGTGGGTGTAAATCTTGATGGATGAAGTTAAGAAGAGGGCACTTGAGAAACAGGGGTACAAGATAGTAGGAAACCATTCGGGTGTGAAGCTATGCCATTGGGTCAGGCAGGACCTCTACTACAACAGGCCATGTTACAAGAACACATTCTATGGCATTGAAAGCCACAGGTGTGTGCAGATGACACCCTCTGTAGACTGGTGCTCTGAGAACTGCACATTCTGCTGGAGGTCACAGGGGTGGGAGGGGGCAAAGATTCCACAGGAGGACGATGCAGCTGACATACTCGAGGGGTCCATCCAGGCACAGAGGCTGCTGCTGACGGGATTCAAGGGCGATTCAAGGACGAACCTGAAGAAGTGGCTTGACGCACAGAACCCGAAGCACATGGCCATTTCACTTACTGGTGAACCGACGCTTTACGGGAAACTGGATGACCTGCTCAGGGAAGCAAAGGAGAGGCACATTTCCACATTTGTCGTCACAAACGGAACCCAGCCGGATGCTCTCGAGAAACTGAAGGTACTTCCCACTCAGCTCTACGTAACGGTGGCTGCGCCGAACGAGAAACTGTTCAATGAGATGCTCAATCCAATATACAAGGATTCGTGGGAAAGGCTGAACAGGACGCTAGAACTTCTACCGTCTCTGAAAACGAGGACCGTGATAAGGCACACTTTAGTGAAGGACTTCAACCTTGGTTACGTTGAAGAATATTACAGGCTGGACAGGAAGGCAGATCCTGATTTCGTGGAAAACAAGGGGTACGTGCACGTGGGAGGATCGAGGAACAGGCTGACGATAAACAACATGCCTTCCCACGAAGAGATAAGGGACTTCTCATCCAGGCTGAACGGCTACCTCAACTATGAATTCGGCGGGGAGAGGGAGGATTCCAGGATAGTGCTCCTCAGCAAGGACAGGAAGAAGAACAAGATTGATTTCTCTGCAATTTAAGCATCTGACCGCAAGCATTTAAGATATTTAGGATGTTGAACTTATCTCAACATCTCTAAAAATTTATATCTCGTTAAACACTGAGCGAATAGCCGCTTGAATTCGATGATTGATATGAGTTCGCAATACATTAAGCAGGAGACGGATGTTCTTATTATTGGAGCAGGGGGCGCCGGGATGAGGGCAGCTATTGCTGCATTCGATTCAGGATCGAGCGTAACAATTCTCTCTAAGTCCCTTCTCGGGAAGGCGCACACTGTCATGGCAGAGGGCGGGATAGCAGCCTCCCTGGCGAATGTAGACCCACAGGACAGCTGGGAGGTGCATTTCGCAGACACCATTGAAGAGGGGGTGTACATATCCAACTACAGGATGGCAGAGATACTTGCAAAAGAGGCTCCTGACAGGGTAAGGGAGCTGGAGGAGTACGGTGCCCTTTTTGACAGGACACCAGATGGAGCAATCATGCAGCGTGCCTTCGGTGCACATACGTACCGTAGGCTCTGCCATGTTGGCGACAGGACAGGTCTCGAGATCATAAGGACACTGGAAGACCAGATTCTCCACAGGGACATAAAATTCTTCGACGAGCTCTACGTTACAAAACTCCTGAAGGACGGTGACAGGGTGGTCGGTGCAATGGGAATAAAGCTCAACACCGGCGAATTCTATGTTTTCAGTGCAAAATCTGTCATAATATCCACGGGTGGTTGCGGAAGGATATACAAGGTCACTTCCAACTCATGGGAATCTACTGGGGACGGCCTGGGGCTCGCGTATGAAGCAGGAGCAGAACTCATGGACATGGAAATGATACAGTTCCATCCAACTGGCATGGTCTTTCCCCCGGGAGTAAAGGGGTTGCTTGTCACTGAAGGTGTGAGGGGCGAAGGGGGCATCCTTCTCAATGCCCAGGGCGAAAGGTACATGCAACGCTATTCACCAAAGAAGATGGAACTTGATGCAAGGGACATAGTTGCAAGGGCCAATTATGCAGAAATCATGGCGGGAAGGGGAACTGTTCATGGAGGCGTTTATCTTGACATTACGCACAAAGGTGCTGACTTCATCAAGAAGAAATTGCCAAGCATGTACAAACAGTACATGGATTTCGCCGGAGTGGACATAACAAAGGAAAAGATGGAGGTTGCTCCGACAGTCCACTACCAGATGGGTGGAATAAGGGTGGACCCTGAGACAGCTGCCACAAACGTTCCAGGACTATTCGCTTCTGGAGAGGTTGCAAGCGGACTGCACGGCGCAAACAGGCTGGGCGGGAATTCACTTGCAGACATACTCGTGTTTGGAAAGAGGAGCGGAGATGGCGCATCCGCATATTCCAAGAAGGCGTCACCTGGCAGGATAGATGAATCAGTTATTGCAAAAGAAATAGACAGGGTCAATTCCTTCCTTGGGAAGGAGGGGCTAAACCCGCATGAGCTGGCATCAAAGCTGGAGGAGAACATGAGCGAGAACGTGGGCATAATAAGGGATGAGGTGAAACTCAACAAGGCCCTCTCAATCATATTGGAACTGAAGGAGTCATCAAAAAAAGTAGCTGTTCATGGTAGCCTGAAATACAACAAGGGTCTCCTTCAGGCACTGGAGCTTCCTTCCATGCTCACAGCAGCCGAAGCGATAGTGAGGGGGGCGATTGAGAGGAAGGAAAGCAGAGGCGCGCATGCAAGGAGCGACTTCCCGAAGAAGAATCCTGCGATGAGGAAGAACATCATCTATGTGAAAGGGGAGAAAGGTATGAAACTTGAATGGAGGGATGTTCCGCCAATGCCGGACAATCTCAAGAAACTCGTAAGGGAGGAGGAATACTGATGGAAACTTTAAAGATAAGCGTGTACAGGAGAGATCCTGCAACCGAAGGCGAGGGGAAATATGTGGACTACGAAGTTCCGATGGAAGAGGGGATGGTTGTTCTCGATGCAATGAAATACATAGAGAAACACATAGACCCCAGCCTCTCACTGAGGTGGAATTGCATGGCAGGAAAGTGTGGCTCTTGCTCTGCAGAAATCAATCACAGGCCTTCACTCATGTGCAAGGCAAGGGTGGATTCATACAAGGGGCAGAAGATAACAGTTTCACCCCTGGCTGCCTACCCCCTCATAAAGGACCTTGTTACTGACGTGTCGCAGAACTGGGACCTCCTGAAGAGAATCCCAAAATTCACGCCTAAGGAAGGACTGGAAAAACCGTGGAAGATCTCCCAGGTGGATATTGAACGGTCCAAAGAATTCAAGAAATGCATAGAGTGTTTCCTGTGCCAGGACGTCTGCCACGTGATCAGGGAACACAACTCGGGATACTTTGGTCCAAGACACGTGGTTAAGGCCGCATCCCTTGACATGCACCCCCTTGATGCACTTGACAGGTCAACATTCATGAACAAGGATGCAGGCCTGGGTTACTGCAACATCACCAAATGCTGCACGGAGGTTTGCCCAGAGGAAATCCACATCACTGACAACGCCATCATTCCGGAAAAGGAGAGGGCGGTAAATGCACAGTATGATCCGATTGCAATGATTGTCAGGGCCAGAAGAAAGGGGAGGGGAAATAAATGAGGGCAGCAAGCGAGTCACCAGTGAGGCACATTATCCCACCCGAATTCCTTGAACCAAACTGGAGATTCTGGTCTTTCGTTTTCATCTCGATCCTTGGTTCACTGCTAATAATAATGTATAAGGTACCAGTGTATGATGGCCTGACAGACCCATTCTACACACCTACAGTTCTGATCCTACCGCTGGTTGTACTATTCAGGCTCACCTGCTATGCCTACAGGAAGGATTATCACAGGCATCTCTTCAACCACCCGAACAGCTGCGCAACCGACGTTAGGCTGGACTCAAAGAGCAGAGGGTACAGCGGTGAGACTGGTTTCTTCAGGATAGAGAATGTGCACAGATATTTCATGTACACAGCATGGGCAATTCTGCCGTTCTTCTATTACGATATATATCATTCCATAGTCTATACAGGTGCAATAACTGTGACACTTGGAACGGTCATTCTTACCGTAAATGCACTTGCTGTGACATTCTACACTTTCTCCTGCCATTCGGTAAGGCACCTTATCGGCGGATACAGGGACTGCGTCAACTGCCCAGTCAACCAGAACAGGAAGAATTCACTCTACAGGTTCCAGTCAAGGCTTAACGGTCACCATGAGGCGATAGCCTGGACAAGCCTCATAATGTTCGTTTTCGTTGACCTGTTCATCAGAGGAATGGTTGCCGGTATAGTGCCGAACATACTGCTTATTCACATGGGGTTGTGATTCTATGCTGAAGATACTTCCTTCGAGATACAGGTACCCGTTGTTCTTCCTTGGGATTCTGTTGATGGAAATGGCAGGTGTCCTTTACAGGGCCATAAATCTGGGAACACCTGGGACAGAAGGGTTGATAATAGCAGGATTTCTGATATTCGCATTCTCTATTCTCGCCACCTGACTGCGAGAATAGAGGGCGAAATTGATTCATGTTCTTTAAAATATTACTTTTAGTGTACTAAATTTAATTTAGGGCAAAAAACTGAGAATTTTTATATCGTCGTGAACTTTAGTAATGGCGATCTATTTGGTCGAAATCTTTGATTACGATTTAGTTATTGTAGGTTCAGGTCTTGCGGGTTTGAGGGCCGCAATAGAAGCTGCAAAGGTGGGGAAGGGAAAGCTGAGGATTGCCATCATTGCCAAAAATCAGTTGATGAGGCCTCACTCAATTTCTGCAGAGGGGGGATCAGCAGCTGTCCTCTACATGGATGAGGGGGACTCATTCGACCTTCACGCTTACGATACTATCAAGGGATCCGACTATCTCGCAGATCAGGATGCAGTGGAATTTTTTGTGAGGCAGTGTCCTGTGGACATACTTGAGCTTGAGCACTGGGGAATCCCGTGGGCCAGGAGGGAGGATGGGAGGATTGCACAGCGCCCGTTTGGCGGCCATTCGTATCCAAGGGCTACTTTCGCTGCCGACAGGACAGGATTCTACGAAGTCCACACACTTTACGATACGATGCTGAAGTACGGCAACATTGACAAGTTCCACGAACAGTTCGTTTACGATTTCCTGATAGACAACAACACGTTCAGGGGAGTCCTTGCATTCGACATACCTACCGGAGAGATCAGGATATTCAAGGCAAGGGCTGCGATAATAGCAACTGGAGGGCTTGGCAGGCTTTACGGATATACCACCTATTCTCACCTTGTAACAGGGGATGGACTTGCAATCGCCCTGAGGAGGGGTCTGAGGATGAAGGACCTTGAGTTCGTCCAGTTCCACCCCACAGGACTCGTCCCATCCGGAATTCTGATAACAGAGGGGGTGAGGGGGGATGGGGGAATACTCAGGAATGCGAAGGGCGAAAGGTTCATGGAAAAATACGCGCCCTCCAAGAAGGACCTTGCACCGAGGGATATAATATCCAGGTCAATGATGACTGAAATACTGGAAGGCAGGGGATACAAGGGTCCTGATGGACTCGACTACCTACTGCTTGACTTCTCCCCTATTGGGGATGAGAAGATAAAGGAGAAACTTTCACAGGTCAGGGAGATTGGGATACATTACGTAGGCCTTGACCCGCTGAAATCACCATTGCCCGTAAGACCTTCCGCCCACTACACTATGGGTGGAATAGATATCACGACGACAGGTTACACCGGAGTCACAGGCTTATGGGCTGCAGGCGAGGCCGGCTGCATTTCCATCCACGGATCCAACAGGCTTGGCTCGAATTCCACAAGCGAATGCGTCGTCTTTGGAAAGCAGGCTGGAGGAGATTCTGCAAAATGGCTCCTTTCCAACGATAAGCAGGTGAACCTGTCGGAAGGGGACAGAGCGTACGCAGAGAATTTTATAGCAGACGCTTACAAGGACAAGGGGGACAACGACCCTTACGATATCAAGAGGGAACTCTGGAAGACTATGGACAGGGATGCTTACGTCTTCAGGAATGAGAAGGACCTAACAGAGGGGTTGAAGATCGTTAGAGGCCTCATAGAAAGGAGCGGCAAGATTACAATTGCGGAGAAGGGTAACGTCTACAACCAGAATCTCATCGCATCGCTAGAAATGAAGAATCTTGTTGAGCTTGCAGAAGTTGTAATTTACGGTGCTCTTCAGAGGAAGGAGAGTAGGGGATCCCACTTCAGGACAGATTTCCCCAAGAGGGATGACGATAACTACCTGAAGCATACGATTATCCAGAAGGTTGGGGGCGAACTAAAGTTAAGCTACAAGCCTGTAACCCTGACCAAATGGAAGCCGGAAGCGAGGGTGTATTGAGGTGAGAAAATGACGATAGAAAACAAGAAAGGATGGATTTCATGGTTTAACCCGTTCAAGTATGGAACAGATAGGTGGATGTACTCCCTGCACAGACTTACAGGAATAGCCCTCGGCCTATACCTTATTGCCCATGTTTGGGAAACGTCTAATATACTCAATGGCCCGATTACATGGAACAAGATAATGGTGGACCTCGATTATCCGTTCGGGCAACACTTTGGACCTTTGATCCTTTCTCTTATACTGATTGCTGCAGCCTATCACGCTTTGAACGGCATCAGGCTCACAATAGTAGAGAATGGTCTCATGCTTCCAAGACCATACAGGCCAGAATACCCTTACAAGGCGAAATCGACGAGGGGACTGAATGATGTCCTGAAGATAGTTCTTGGCATATTGATGATAATCACAGCTGCGATAGGCATCATATACATCTATACCGGGGTGATAGTATGAAGGAATCTCAGATCATGCTCATCCAGTATCTCACCGGGGTGCTGATCCTTGTCCTGGGTGCATTGCATTTTCTTGCAATTAGCGCCCTCGCACCAACAAAAGATAAGGTGCTCTACCACTACGGCACGACTGGAGTGCATAACCTGACAAACGGCACTCTCTATTACTACAACGTTAAGAAAATTTATACATCCCTTGCCTGGGGATCTGTATTTGAACTTCTGCTGACTTTCCTGGTATTCCACATTTTCAACGGCTTCAGGATCATTCTTTCAGAGCAGTTCCCAGGAGGAAGGTCTGAGAAGATCATCACCTACGCGATGCTCATTGCCGCGCTTGTTGTCTTCGTATGGGGAACAAGGACTATTGTATTGATGCTCTACGGAGGAGGTGTCTGAAATGCAGGAAGTTGCACTAAAAGGATTCGGAGAAGTTGTGAAAACAGTAACACTAAGGATAAGGAGGTACGACCCGGAAAGCGGGGAGCCGCCGAAGTACGTTGAATATAAGGTGCCAGTCCAGATGGGCATGACTGTCCTCGACGGCATTCTATACGTGAAGGAGCATCTGGATCATACGGTCTCTGCAAGATATTCATGCAGGATGGGCATCTGCGGTTCCTGCGGTATGATAATCAACGGCAGGGAAAGACTCGCCTGCCAGACACAGATTCTGGAGCTGGGGAAGGACCTCGTGAAGATCGACCCAATGGGGAATTACGGGACAGTCAAGGATCTGGTGCCTGACCTGACAAAACTCTTCAGGAATCACGAGTCCGTAAAGCCATATGTGATAAGGGATGAGGAAGAGCCAAAGGGTGAATACCTTCAGACACCAGAGCAGAGGGAAAGTTATGCAATGTTCACAGACTGCATAATGTGCGGGTTGTGCCTCTCAGCCTGCCCAACAAATGCAACTGACGAGCTTTACCTTGGCCCTCAGGCTCTCGCACAGGCGTTCAGATACATTTCAGACAACAGGGATCTGGGCCTGAACGAGAGGCTCAACGTTCTAGACTCAAAGCACGGAGTCTGGAGATGCCATTTCTCGGGTGCATGTTCAGATGTCTGCCCCAAGGGGGTGGACCCCGCACTAGGGATCCAGCTACTACGCCAATTGCTAACGTCCAACGTATTCGTCAAATTCGAGCAGAAAGGGGCACCAAAAGGACCAGACAGAAAATCAGTGACGGGTGTTTCATGATGCCTAACTTTTCTGGCTCAAAGCCGACAAATTATAAATTTGATAAATCACTCAAGGTGTGATGAGCATGACCCCTGAACTGGCTGCCCTTGCTCTGGCAGTCATTATAGTACCTATAATTATTGCGATACTGCTCGGAACTGCACGTCACTTTTCGTCAAAGGCATACGGAAAATACACCCACGACAACTATGAATGCGGAGAGGTATCGGTCGGGGATTTCCAGTCACCGTTGCCAATCCAGTATTTTTTCTTCATAATGGCATTCGTAGTTTTCGATGTTGATTTCATACTCCTGTTGCCATGGGCTGGTTCCGTCAAGTCGCTAGGAGTGGGCATTTTCCTTGATGTTGTTCTTTTCATAGCAATAATGCTTGCCGGACTCTTCTACGCGTCCAAGAAGGGATACATGAGGTGGTCAAGTGTCGGATAGTATTCTTGTCACTTCGCTAGATGAAGCGCTCAAGTGGGGGACAGGGAAATCACTCTGGCCTTTCACTTTCGGACTAGCCTGTTGTGCCATAGAGATGATGAGCGCGATGGGATCTGACTATGACTGGGCAAGATTCGGATCAGATGTGTTCAGGGATTCCCCGAGGCATTCTGACCTCATGATAGTATCAGGGACGGTCACGAAGAAGATGGCGCCGAGGATCAGGAGGCTTTACGATCAGATGGCCTTCCCAAAATTCGTTATCTCCATGGGAGCATGTGCCTCCGCAGGAGGGCCTTACGTAAGGGGTTACTCAGTTGTAGATGGGGTGGACCAGGTAGTACCTGTTGACGTCTATGTCTATGGATGCCCACCGAGGCCGGAAGCATTGATACAGGCACTTAAGATGCTCCAGGACAGGATAGTTGCGGGAAGGGTGAAACATTGATTCCTGTAGAGAGCGAGTCATCAACAAAGAACGGAATAAAAGTCATCTACGTCGCGAAGGAGAACATACTTCCATTCCTGAAGGAGAAGAAGGAAGAGGGGTTCGACACGCTTCTCATGATATCTGGGGTGGATTACAAGGATCACCTGGAGGTGCTCTACCATCTCCTTTCATCAAAGAACAATACTAGGATAATAGTGAAGACAAAGACGGACGGGGAAGTTGATTCCGTGACTTCACTGTGGAAAGGTGCCGACTGGCACGAAAGGGAGACGTGGGACCTGGTTGGAATTAAGTTCAAGAACCATCCAAACCTGAAGAGGATCCTCCTTGCGGAGGGATGGGTCGGGCATCCCCTTAGGAAGGACTACCCGATGGACAAGAAGCAGTACGTAAACCTGGCAGATGATGGGGAGGATACAGTTTCCTTCGACAGGGGGGAGGGGTACTGATATGGAGGACAAGGTCATAGAGGTAAACTTTGGACCACAGCATCCTTCAACACATGGAGTCCTCAGGATCAAGGTAAAGCTGGACGGGGAGATAATTGTCGATGCACAGCCTGTCATAGGATATCTTCACAGGAATGCAGAGAAGCTCGCAGAGATGGGTGCATATCCAAAGGGAATGATATACATCGACAGGCTCGACTACGTTGCTGCCCTGAACATGGAGCTCGGATACGTTCTTGCAGTCGAGAACCTGATGGATGTTCAAGTTCCTGAGCGGGCCCTGTGGATAAGGCAGATGATGGTAGAACTTAACAGGGAGGCATCGCACCTCATATGGCTTGGGACCCACGGACTGGATATGGGTATGCTGACACCTTTCTTCTACTGCTTCAGGGAGAGGGAAAGGATACTCAGGATATTTGATGAAATAACTGGGAGCAGGCTTCTGTACAACTACTTTGCAATAGGGGGTGTTTATTCTGACATTACTCCCAAGGCTATTGACATGATAAAAGAGTGGACTGAAGACTTCGGGACTAAGCTCGAGGAGATACAGTCTATCCTGGGAAAGAGCTACATATACGTCAGCAGGACGAAGGGTGTTGGGACGCTTTCCGCGGAGGACGTGCTATCATATGGAGTGACTGGGCCGATGCAGAGGGCTTCAGGAATAAAGAGGGACCTGAGGAAGGATTCCCCCTACCTCTTCTACGACAAGGTAAACTTCGATGTTCCCTATAGGACGGAAGGGGATGTATACGCAAGATTCCTCGTGCGGATAGAGGAGATGAGGCAGAGCATAAAGATAGTCAAGCAGGTGCTTGAGAAACTGCCTCAAGGTGATTTCTACAACAAGAAGTATTCAAAACCAATGCTTGTGAGGCTCAAGGCTACGGGGGAATCCTACGTCCCCACTGAATCGCCGAAAGGGGAGTTCGGTATACACCTCATAGGCGACGGTTCTTCAATACCTTACAGGGTGAGGATCAGGAGCCCCAGTTTTGCAAATCTTTCCTCAATACCCACGATGCTCAAGGGGTACAAGATAGCAGACCTGACAGCCGCAGTCAGCTCTATAGATCCAGTATTCGGGGAGGTGGACAGATGAACTTATTCTTCTTCCTCATGAGCATACTCTACGGCATAGTAAAGTTCCTTCACATCGATTTCGTTCCATTCACATATCAGGGAGTGCCAATAGGGCTCTGGATAGCATACTTCATAGTTGCCGTGGTAGAGGTAGTCCTTGTTTTTGCCCTTTCAATGGTAGCCGTCATCATAATCATTTACGTTTTCAGAAAATATATGGCGGACGTACAGAACAGGATCGGGCCCAACAGGGTAGGAATCTGGGGAACACTGCAGCTCATAGCAGATGTGTTCAAGCTGATACAGAAGCAGGATATCATTCCCACTTCTGCTGACAGGACTGCCTTCAGGGTTGCTCCTTACATTGTGTTCACTCCTGTTATACTTGGATTCATCCTGATACCCTTCGGCAACGTTTCAATATTGAACCTGATGGTCGTTAATTTCAACTACACAATCCTCTTCCTCATTGCCTTCATGACGATAGCACCACTTGGTGAAATAATAGGTGGACTGGCATCCCATAACAAGTTCTCCCTTTTCGGTGCACTCAGATCGGCGGCACAGGACATGGGATTCGAGGTTCCGATGCTGCTGTCCCTCGTTTCAGTTATAGTTCTGGCTGGCAGCTACAGCGCTTACGATATCGTGACTGCGCAGAGATACATACCTTTCATCGTCCCTGAAATACTTGGGTTCATAGTCTTCTTCCTGGCTATGATAGGTAGGCAGTCCATACCTCCATTCGATCTGCCTGAAAGCGGGAGCGAGCTCGTCAGCGGGTTCTCCACAGAATACAGCGGAATGAGGTACGGTATATTCTACATGGGGAACTTTGGGTTCATGGCTCTCTCTGCATTTGTCGTCGCCGTCATATATCTTGGTGGATGGGAGGGCCCCATTTTCCCTGGAACTGTATGGCTTGTCATCAAGGGAATGGTCTTCATCTTCATATTCTTGCTTTCGTGGATTTCACTGGGAAGGGTCAGGATTGACCATCTTCTGCAGATGGGATGGAAGTATCTCCTGCCTCTCAGCGTGATAAACCTGCTCATAAGTGCGGGCATAGCTCTCTATCTGGGGGGGTTGTTCTAAATGTCAGATGCAGAAAAGATTCCGGGACCGGCAAGCGGGATTGTGGGAGTTGTAAAGGGCGTATGGAGCGTCTTCATCCAGGGGTTCAAGCCCAAGGTAACAAGACAGGTTCCTGAGGAAAAACTTGAGTATCCAACAAGGACAACGGGCAGGGTCTTCCTCAACGTGGATACGTGCATTGGATGCACTCTATGCGAACAGATTTGCCCCAACGGGACAATCAGAATGGTTGATTTCCACCACGAGAAGAACCAGGAATTCGAGAAGAAATATCCTAACAAGAGGGAAATATATCCAACGGTCGATGTTTCAACCTGCATACACTGCAACCTCTGCGAGGAAATCTGCCCCACTGGAGCAATAACACTGGAGCCTGAGGTTGAGGAAGTCCATTTCATCAGGACGAACACAAGGTACACGCCATTACAGCTTGGAAAGAAGGAAGTTGAGCTCTGGGGGGAGGAAAGGCAATGATCATATTTTACATCCTTTCCATAGTAGCAATCGTATCTGCCCTTCTGGCCGCGTCAAGTAAGAACCTCCTTCACTCAACGCTTTGGCTTACCTTTCTTGTGGTCGACGTTGCTGGTATATTCTTCTATCTGCAAAATTTCTTCATATCTGCAATACAGATACTTGTTTACGCCGGTGCCATTATAACGCTCATACTCACATCAGTCATGTTATCCAGGAGGTATCAGGATGCTGAATAAGGTCGCGATTGCGCTATCTGTCATTCTCTTCCTGATAATGGTGACGTTCATCCAGCTGGGTACCTTCCCTAACGGGATCATCCCGGTAAACACTGGAACATCCATAAGCCCGGGGATAACTCAGTCAATATTCACAACATACCTCCTTCCATTTGAGATAGTAACTTTCCTTCTCGTTGCAGCAATGCTTGGCGCTATGTACCTAGGCGAGAGGGGTGAGAGCAAATGAATCTATCTAGCATCATTTCCGCACCTATGAATATGGGAGCCGTGGAGTTCCTTTCCATAGCCATTATAGCTATAGGCATCTATTCTTTCCTGAGCTCGAAAACTGTTGTGAAGGCGCTGATATCTGTAGAAATAATGATAAACGCAGGACTGATAAATCTCATAGGCGCTTCCAGTTATTACGGCAATACGGGTGGAGCAGACATGACGCTTTTCGTCCTTGTCATAGCTGCTGCTGAAACTGTTGTAGCTATGTCGCTATTTGTTGCAGTATTCAGAAAGAAGGGGTCTGCAGGACTGGACGTACTGAAACTGCTGAGGTGGTAAAATGGATCTATCTATCGTACTGACATTCCTGATCTTCGGCCTCCCACTCATCGGCTTCCCGTTCGTAATAGGAATAGGATTCCTGAAGAAGAATTACTCAATGTACCTGGGAACTTCCCTTATACTGATATCCTTCCTAATTACGCTATACATTTTCTTCAGCTACACGGTGAACGGCATAGTAATCCAATACAACTTCAACTGGCTGCCGTCACTCCCCGCAATCATTCCAATGGGTGTCTACGCAGACAACCTATCAATGATAATGTCGTTGATGGTTTCGTTCGTAGGCTTCCTGATAATCCTGTTCTCTGTAGGGTACATGAAGGAAGACCCAAACAGGCACATATTCTTTGGAGAGATGGTTCTCTTCACGTCATCAATGCTCGGCCTGGTTCTGTCTTCATCCCTGTTTATGCTCTTCATCTTCTGGGAACTCGTCGGCCTGTGTTCTTACCTGCTTATCGGCTTCTGGTATTACAAGCCCAATGCTGCATCAGCAGCAAAAAAGGCATTCATAGTTACGAGGGTAGGGGACGTGTTCTTCATAGCAGGCATAGGGGCGGCAATTCTATATTCCAATGGAGCAGCCCTGTCAATTTCGGGCCTCACATCGATACACCTTGCCTGGCAGCAGACGATCGTTGCACTCCTGCTGTTCGGCGGTGCTATCGGCAAGAGCGCACAGTTCCCGCTGCATGTCTGGATACCGGATGCGATGGAAGGACCAACTACAGTCTCAGCGCTCATACATGCTGCGACAATGGTCACTGCAGGTGTTTACCTGATAGCAAGGACATTCGTGCTATTCCCGTACGGCTCAATTCAGGTGGAGGTCATCCTCTACATAGGCGTGCTTACAATAATCATGTCAGGGCTCATAGGCCTGGTCGTCAATGACATAAAGAGGATTCTTGCTTATTCCACAATAAGCCAGATAGGCTACATGTTTGCCGCCCTCGGCCTTGGCCTGGGTGCAACCAGCATTGGCCTGGCCATGTACCAGCTGGAGGCACATGCATTCTTCAAGGCCCTCCTTTTCCTCACTGCTGGTTCCATCCTGCACGCCATACTAAACGTAAGGGATGTGAACAAGATGGGTGGCCTGTGGAAGAAGATGCCCATAACGATATCTGGTATGTTCATAGGCGTGCTTGCTCTCTCTGGGTTTCCGGGTTTTGCAGGCTTCTTCAGCAAGGATAGCATCATCACTGCTAGCCATAATGCCGGCTTCCTTCTTGCCTGGATACTCCTCGCCATAGGTGGTTTCCTGACTGCCCTCTACTCTTTCAGGCTGTTCTTCAAGGTTGCACTTGGAAAGCCTCGCAGTTACGCTGCAGAACACGCTCACGAGTCAAAATGGATAATGTTGATACCTGTCGTAATACTAGCTGCATTCTCCGTAATTTTCGGAATTTTCCAGCGCGGATTCTATTCGTTCGTCGAAACGGGATCGGCCCCGGGCGTATTCGGGATTTCCCCTCTAAATTCGATGGACCTGGTTCCTGTTGTCCTTATGCTGATAGGGATGGGAATAGCCTACTACGCATGGGGAAGACCTTCCAGCATTCCGCAGAAGGTTGCAAATGGGGCTAGGGACTTATACCTGCTTGTAAAGAACAAGTTCTACATTGACGTATTCTATACTAACGTCATAGCGGAAAGAGGGGTTCTTGGGATGTCTGCCGTAACTGACGGATTTGAGAGGAAAGCAATTGGCGGGCTTGTAAATGCTTCCGGTAGACTGTTCCAGAATTCTGGTAAAGTATTGAGGAAGATACAGACGGGACTTGCAAGGCAGTACGCTCTGATAATCCTGATAGGATTGGTGCTAGCCCTCCTGCTTCTCAGGATATTCATGCTTGTCGGGGTGATACACTGATGTTCCAGCTCAGCTATCTGCTCCTGATCCTTGCTCTCATAATCATAGCGTCCGCTGCAGTAAGGGGTAAGGCTGCTAGATATCTCACCATACTATTCTCTGCCATTGTTTTCATTTTTGTAGTCACGAACAACATGACAATGACAAACTTCTATTACGGAACACTCTCCATCCTCACCCTTTCGTTCCAGCTGAACTTCGTAAGCTCAATACTCCTTATTCTAATATCGTTCATAGGAATATTCATCCCGCTGAGATATTCGAGTTCTCCAGGATTCTTTGTCCTTTTGCAGTTCCTCCTGTTCTCGCTTGTAGGGATATTCACAACCAGGGATTTCATATTGTTCTACATCTTCTGGGAAATGGTTCTCATCCCCTCATTCTTCGTGATAGGAATATGGGGAGGGAAAAGCAAGAATTATGCAGCGATGAAGTTCTTCATATACACTCACGTTGGATCAGTTTTCATGCTTCTTGGAATATTCACGATGTACTTCACAGAAGGAGCATCAAACTTCTCAATGGCAACCCTGATATCTGGAATTGGCTCAGTTCCGATGGCCTATCAGTCATTCGTTATATTCGGCTTCCTCTTCGCATTCCTGATAAAACTCCCAACCATACCCCTGCATTCCTGGTTACCTGATGCATACGTTGAGGCACCATCAGAAGGAACCGTGTTCATCTCTTCCCTCCTGTCGAAGATGGGTGCATTCGGACTCCTAGTCATATTCTCCCCAATCTACATGGCATCATCTTTTGCAGGCAGTACGGCTGTACCGATTGCGTTGATTGTCCTTGGGATTTTCTCCTTGTCATATTCAGCGCTTGTGGCACTATACCAGAAGGATATGAAGAGGATGATGAGCTATACGAGCATTGGCCACATGTCGTTCATAACCATAGCAGTGGGAGGTTTCCTATACCTGAATGGAGCGAACCCACTTGCGTCCCAACTTCTCTATTATGGCGCCGTCTTCCAGCTTATATCACACGGCATCATCATAGCTATGATATTCGCACTGGTTGATACGCTAGAGAAGGCTGCTGGAACAAGGCAGATACCGTCGCTTGGTGGGCTGGCAAGAAAATTGCCTGTACTCTCATTCCTTATCCTGGCTGCTTTCCTTGCATCCGTTGCCATACCTGGTTTCTCCGGGTTCGTCGGAGAGATATCTATACTCCTCGGAAGCTACGCCGTACTGAAATATTACCTCATATTCGTCCTTGTTGGCGTGGTTCTTACAGCTTCATACCACGTGTTTGCACTTCAGAGGACAATCTTCGGCCCATATAACGAATTCCTTGGGAACATAACTGCAAGAAAGCAGGACCTCCTGGTCGCACTGTTTCCACTTGCAATCATATTCATACTGGGTATTTACCCTGCTCTTGTCTTCCACATATTCAACATCCATGTGATACAATTCCTTGGAGGGATCCACTAATGATAACTTTAGGAAATTATGACTACTTGTGGAACGTATTTGTCCTGTTCATAGGTGCATTCGTGGCACTGTTTGTGAGCCTTGCCACTGAGAGAAGATCTGTGATGGTTGCCATCGGTGCCGTGTTTGTGTCCATTTCCCTTATCATCACTATATTCCAGAACTTCTCTTTTCCCATTGCTGATGGTAATATCCTGCTGTCGGGATTCTCTAAGCTGTTCTTCATAGCAATTCTCATCCCTGGGCTCCTATCAGTAATAGGCATGTCAAAGTCCCCATTGAGCAAGAAACCAGGGCTCATGATATTCATATTCCTCATCTCCCTAGGATTCATGCTCTTGGCAATAGCCAGCTACAACCTGCTTTTCATATTCGTCGCGTTCGAGGGTGTTTCTATTCCCACATACGTTCTGGCAGCCTATGGGAAATCTGACAACGAGCTTGAGGCTGCGATCAAATACTTCATCGTTGGAGCTTTCTCAACGGGGCTCATAATATTTGGCATATCGCTGTATTACGTTGCAACGGGCACACTTTCCCTTGGTGCTACACCGAGCTTCCACAGCATCTACTACCTTGCGATGGGGCTGCTTGTCTTCGGCTTCGGATTCAAGCTTGCTATTTTCCCGCTGCACGGATGGGCAATAGATACCTATACAGGTGCGTCAAACCCTGTATCATCATACCTCAGCACTAGTTCTAAGATTATGACGCTGATCGTTTTGCTCAACATACTTTTCGCTTCCCCTCTCTTCTTCAATTACCTGAAGATACTGTTTGCCATAATAGCGATACTCACCATGACGTTCGGAAACGTCGTCGCCATATCCCAGAATAACGTGAAAAGGATGCTTGCTTATTCATCCATAGCCCAGGCAGGATACCTATCGGTTGTTTTCCTAGTTGCGGGAACCGGTGCGATTGACCTGGCGGTCATTAGCTTGTTCATGTACGCCCTCGCTTATGGATTCATGAAGGCAGGTTCCTTCCTTGCAATGGACAGCCTGGGTAACTATGACATTGAGAATTTCTCGGGGATGTGGAAGAGGAACCCAGCATTTGCGGTATCATTTGCAGTCCTCCTGCTTTCCTTGGCAGGTTTCCCAGGTACACTCGGATTCATAGGAAAATACTTCCTGTTCCTGTCGGTCCTGTCCACGGGAACACCGCTGGCGTACCTTGTGGTGATAATTTCAGTGATAAATTCGGTTGTATCGTTCTACTACTACGGCAGAGTCATCATTTACATGTTCTGGAGGGAGGGAGTCAAGGAGAAGGTTGCCAACAACTACCTCCTCTATTCATCCGCATTTTTCACGGTGCTTTTCGGTGTCCTTTACTTCCTTGTATTCTCATATGCCCAGTCCATCTTCCCGTCTGTTTTGACACACTTCATGGGAGGCATCTAAATGTTGGAACAGGCGTACTTCCAGATGTACGAGACAGAGATGATAGGTGGGGAGATAAAGAGGGCAGAGCACTTTCTTGAGAGAGCATCCAAGGGGAAGGGGTTCTATTCCCAGGTATCCAAGGTCCTACTCGACGCTCTTAAGAGCAATACCGAACCTGAAGAGATAAAGCAGAAGATCATGGAAATAGATGGAGACAGCGGGGAAAAGACGGCTATATACCTCAGGTTCCTTTATTCAATCAATAGATACGACGTAGCGTTTCCAAAGTACGATTCAAAGAGGTGCAGGGACAAATGACTGAAGAATATGACTACGAATATCTAAGGGAGCTTAAGAGGGAGGGAGAGGAGATAATATTTTCTGCAGAGAAGAAAAGGATGATGCTCCTTAGCGAAGAATGGGATAGCTCCAGGACAAAGATCATGGAAGAGATATCAAGGAAGTATGGGATAGATACAAGGGAGAAATTTCAGGAATTCAAGGAAAAATACAATATCACGGACTATTGAAAGAATCAAGAGTCTTGATATTTTCGTCGTACGATATCTTCTTAGAGGAGTGCATATTCTGCTCGATCCAGGTGTCAAGATCGACCTCGTTCCTCAATCTTATCTTCTTGATTTCCCACAAACAGCTATGGCAATAAAGGCCAGAAACAATAACGCTGCCACATATTAAACAGTGTGAGGAAACCATCAAAAGTGAAAGAGCTAGCGTTAATAAATTTTGTCTATTTTTTTGAAATGCTCCAAGAAAGGCAGGAAGAAAATCAAGGTAATTCCATCTGGGCGTCCATTCCATCAATCGCCCCATCTCTTTATCAATTTATTTTGGACACCTATGATATCCAAGACCCTTGACGTCACAAAATTGAAAAGATCGTCCATTCCTGAAGGCCCATGATAGAACCCTGGGCTCGCTGGAAGAATGTAGGCTCCTGCCTCTGAAAGCGTCAGAAGGTTCCTGAGATGGATTGTGCTAAGAGGCATCTCCCTGAAAACTATGACCATTTTCCTCCTCTCCTTCAACGCAATTGATGCGACCCTCGTGACCAGGTTGTCAGATAAGCCGTTTGCAATTTTACCTATTGTATTCATTGATGCTGGTGCTATTATGAATGCATCAAACTTGTGAGAACCGGAAGCAAGAGGGGATGCGAAATCATCTTCTTCATATGCTTCGTCCGCATAACCCTTTAGCATTTTTTCACTTGTTTTCCCCCTGAGCTCGTATTTCGCTACTTCCAGCGCCCCATTGGATATTATGAGGTCCTTCTTCGGTGGAAGATTCTTGAGTATATCAACGCCGTAAGCTATACCAGATGCCCCGGTGATTGCCAGAACATATTCCATGCTTGTCTATCAATAAAACCTATAGATATTTTCTCAGGTCTTCCTCGCTAAAATAGGCAGCGAGTATCTTCTTTATGTAATTGATCTTCTCAAATGCAGATAGCTCCTGTATGGCATCACTGACGTTCTGTGACATCATCTTGATAGACCTCTCTATTGCCTCCTTTCTGCCGTCACCCTCGTATTCGAATACTGAAACGATGTTTGGCCTGTTGTACTTCTTATCGTCTTTTCCCGGCCTCTTTCCTAGTTCGAATGAGCCAATTGAATTTATGACATCGTCCCTCACCTGGAACGCTATGCCTAGATGCTCCCCCGCCTTTGAAAGGCCTGCAATCGTTTCGTCTCCCATCTTCTCGCTGATTGCTGCTATGCTTATGGAAGTGGAAATGAGTGAGGCAGTCTTCTTGCGTGCTATTTCCATGTAATTCTTCAGGCTCATGCTCACCCTCTTCCTCTGCGTGCAGAAATCCATAGACTCGCCGTCACACATAAGGAATGCTGCTTCAGCTATCCTCTTTACTACAGATTCGCCATAAACAGAAGAGAGTGCAACTGCCCTGGCTATGAGTGCATCCCCAGCCAGAATGGCATTCTCCACGCCATACTTGTGATGTACTGTCTCCACCCCCCTTCTCATGTCATCCTTGTCAATTATGTCGTCGTGAATCAACGACGATATGTGGAGATACTCTATTGCTATCGCAAGATTGACGAATTTTATTGAATTAAGGCCGACAGATTCGGCACCCACGAACACAAGAGTAGGTCGAAGCAGCTTCCCATTTACATTCAGCAGGTGGAAGGTCGACTTTTCAAGATTAGGACTGGAGAACTTCCAGTAAAATTTCCCACTTAGGTCGTTCTTAACCTCTTGAAGAGCAACCATTGAATTTTCGCTGATGTGAAGCATATTCATGGTTACTCCTTTATCACAACAAAATAGTTAAATATTGTCTGATTAGGTGTTTGAAGGTTTAATGGCAGTAGAAGTCAAAAAGCTCGAAGGATGGTTTGAAAAGCAGAAGCTGATGAAGATCCTGAAGAACGACTATGACAACTTCTACATGCTCTTTGATTTGGACAACTTCAATTTCCTGCTTGGGAATAGTTCATTTTTATATGCAAAGAAAAATAATGATATTACTGGCATACTCCTGAACTATTACCATTCAAGTGGTGTAAAGGACATATGGCTTTATGGGGATAATGACTCATCAAATGCCCTGCTGAGCTACGTGGACAGGACTAATTCTGTGATTCACGTCAGGTTCAACGACAATCTTGAAATATTCAGCGACGCACCGAACGTTTACAGGGAATACTGCATGGTAAATGAAAGACCAAGTGGAATTCATGATGAAAAGGTCAGGCTTCTCACCCAGGACAAGTATCTGCAGTACGCAAAACTCATTTCGCAGTGGGATAACACAAGATTCAAGACAATGGAGCTTGACGAATTCAGGAACCTCCTGAACTACAGCACAGTATACGGTTATTTTGAAGGCGACAATCTGGTAAGCGCAGCCACATTTGGTGCTGTCTGGAAGAATTGGTTCGTGGTATCATCTGTCTTCACTGACCCGGCACAGAGAAACAAGGGGTACGTAAAGAAACTTATTTCATCGATGCTAGATCATTACAGCAATCTGGACAAGGCCATACTCTTCGTAAACAAGGAAAATGCTCCTGCAATAAAGGCATATTCAAACCTTGGATTCAAGATTTATTCTGAAGACCTCTGGGTTGACTATGGAACAGGCTTGGTTCCTTGATTCTTGACCCTGAATTCAGTTATAATGCCGTCTTCGTGCCTGAAGAAGAATTCCACCTTTTCTTTTCCGTTAGTAGCAACGCAATCCCTCCCCCTGGAATAATTGCCTTCGATGGATATTGAATCAATCTTGCCCCATCCAGTCTCCTTCTTTACTCTTTTCACCATGTTCTCAAATGCGTCAGCGCATATTGAACAGCAGAAGAACATCCTTTCCCCTTCTACCTCCCTCCAGTAGTCCCCCCAGGTTGCATCGCAAAGCGCACACCCATCATAGTTCCTCTTCATACATCTTCCCCCTTTCGTGCCTTGCTTCCAGATAGCCAAAGAAGTAGTCCTCTGACCTGAGGAAGTAGGATTGGACCTCCTTTTCCATTTTAAGTTTCTTTGCGTAAAATTCGACCAGATTGAGGGCATCTCCTGCGTGGTATTGATCAGCTTCATATCCTGCTCTGAGAAATTTTGAAGATTCCCTCGTGATTCCCCCTTCGAGGATCTCCGGCCTGAAATACGAATATTTCGCTCCGTACTGCTTGACGTTCCTGTCTGCTATCAGTTCAAGTGAATGCATTGATACCATTGCATCTAGCCAATGTTCGGAACTGCAAACTTGTTCCCAGTAATTAATCGCAACTTGTGTCTTCTTCAGGGGGGTCGTATTCACTACTGTCTCCCTTTTCAGCCCAACAGATTCACCCATCTGGAGTAGCAGGTCGACGTGAGCAGGATTGCCATCCTTCCCGAAATATTCTTCACTTATGTTGTCAACTTCATACTTCTGCACGTCGAAAACGTCAGTTCTCGCAATTATATAGGCGCACGATCTGACCCATTGCTTAAGGAAATGGTAATGTTCAGTCACGTATCCCATTATGGTATATTTTATGGGATTCTGCATATCAATCACAAAAATGTTGGGATCATCCGAGAAAAACCTCTCCACGAATCGTCTCCTGATCCACATCGCCAGTCCATCCTTTGAAAAATCGTAAAACTCAACCATTTTCTTGGTAAGCTCATCTTCCGTCAGTCTTTTCCTAGAGATCACTCGATTTAGCCACATCACGTGGGCTGGATCGCTAGATAGAGCCTCCGAATAAATGTGCGAGGATAACGTTGTCATCGCATCTTCATTGATTTTTACCCCACACACTGGGCAAATGTTCATCTGGATTTCAGATTGAAGTTAATTAATAAATTTGTTGTTCAATGGTCACATAAATCAAGAAGAAAAACAATATACCTCAGTCCAATTTACGGCGAGCGGAGGTTGCCGAGCCAGGTCAAAGGTGACAGATTTAGGGTCTGTTCCCGCAGGGGTTCGCCGGTTCGAATCCGGCCCTCCGCATGCTGAATTAAATATTACTTCCTCATGATTAAAAAAGAATTAACTATGCTGTTAGATAGAAAATGGCAACATAAATGACAATCTCAATAGTCAAGGTCGACCTTCTTCGATTCATTTTTTAATCAACAGATTTCATGTTGAATATTCCACTTCTCCTCTTCTTGAATTCAAACAACTAAGAGCTTGAGAACAGTTTAAATATCCACGTTCTGTATCACAAATAATGTCAGTGGACAATGAATTAGAAGAAGCAATAGCATCATCTAGAAAAAAGTCAGATGATGGTTCATTCGTGGTATACAATCTCACGAAAGGGATAAATTTTTCAGACCCTAGAAAGGTTGCAGAAGCACTTGCCACCGTCTTTTTCGAAAAGGACGCAATCAACTGGTTCAAAACAAGCGGGAGTCATATAGAGTTCAATCCAACATATAAGGTCAAGATACTTCTTGCTGAAGAACACAACAAGCTCCTGTCTGAAACTGTAGACGATTTCCTTTCGGACCTGAAGAAGGACGAAATCAATAGGAAATTTTCGAACCAGATTAAGGGAATATCTTCTAACGAGGAGAAGCTGCAGTCTGCGGTTGGTTTGGCAGCAATAGGTTCATTCTTCAACAAGCCCTTCCAGAAGAAGGATGATAAGATAGAGATTGAAGACCAGCTGTTTACAGAGATGCTCGGTGTACTTGAGATTAGGACACCTACCGATGTTGACCTGATGGACTGGGACAACCTCCCTATCTAGTTAATTGTTTATATTCTGACTACTTTCGAGCTTTGCGTTTATGATGAAAACATGCCGAAACGTCTTCCATTTGAAATATTTCATGAAATCTTTCTTCGTGAGTCCAAAACTGGTTTGAACGAAATTACAAGCAACAGTTGAAGCCGTATGGTCTATTCATTAACTAAAGAATGAAATAAATAAAAAGGAATAAAAATCGATTCCAACTCTTTTGGCCCTATGTGGTCGTATCCTCTATTCCCTTGAAGTATTTGCTTCCCCTGACTCCAGAGCTGACACCTATGAAGTAGAATATTACCGTTACTATGATGAAAATGATGGTGTCGTAAGGGAACGGTATCAAGTTTGTTCCTCCAAATGATGTGCTGCTGAAGTGCGAATATATTACCACAAACACAAGGAATACCGGCAGATATAATCCGTAGACGTAACCCTTGCCACTCACCTTGTTATGTCTGTTATAGAGTATTACAAGAAGGACACCAGCAAGGTCAAGCGGTACTACCAGCTCTATTGCCGAAAATCCAGACCAGAATACCATGAGGTTTGTGACAATGAATGCTATCGGTGCAAGAATTGAGGCGGCTGGAAGCTTAAAAGGCCTCTTCACATTTGGTGCCGTTTTCCTGAATACTGCGAGGCTTATCGCCCCAGGAGCATATGAAATGAGGAATGCGTCGACCATCAAGCCTATAATGGTTGCAAGAGACCTGCCAAGTGCCACCAGTATAAGTGAAACTACGACAACAAGAATCACAGAGTATACTGGAACTCCACGGTGGCTCACGTACCCTATAAACTTGGGGAAATAATTATCTTCTTTTCCAAGAATCTGCCCGACTCTAGCGGCTCCACCGTAGTATATGATACCATCTTTGAAGGTTGCTATCAGTGCAACCACTATTGATACTATAACTATCGCAGGAAGGGCGAGTGCCTGTGCCTCTGATGCGAACGGAGACCCATTACCGTAGAATGCACCCCAGTTCGTCACGCCAAGTGCAGTAAAGTTCGCTGCACCCACGAACACGAATGCAAGTACTGCATAGATTATTCCAGAAATTACGATTGAAAGCACTACTGCGAGAGGTATGCTCCTGCCAGGATTTTTCACCTCTTCAGCGTAATCTATGGGCTGCCTAAATCCTCCATAACCGAAAACAGTGAATGTGATTGCTGTGAAGAAACCTACTGCTCCGAAAGGCGCTAGCCCTCCATAAGCTCGTGAAGTAAAGTTCCCGGGATGGAAGAATAATCCTAGGCCAATTATTACTACACCTGCAAGTACGACAGTCAAAACAGTCAACCAGTTGTTTATTGCGCCCATGTGCTTGATCCTCAGCATGTTGATGAGGAAAACTGCTATCAAAACAACCTCAGAAGCAATTATTCCTGAAGTCGTTAGCAACCCGTTTACGTAGAGTGACGGAAAATAGAAACTTGCATATTCAACTACCGCAAACACAATTACCGGCGAAACAAGCAAGTAGCCTACGAATGATGACCATCCGTTTATTGCACCTACCAGAGGTCCATTGCTTCTTGACGGGTAATGTGCAATTCCGCCTGCCCTCGGCCAGGTAGTACCTAGTTCCGCATATACCAGACCTACGGGAATCAGCATAGCCATTGCAGCGAACCAAGACAGAATTCCGAGCGGTCCAGCGAATGCGACCGTATATACCGGCGCATAGGCTATTGCTGGACCTAGGATGGCGCCAAGAGCGAGAAAAACTACGCTCCAGGTACCAAGATCCTTCTTATAGCCTCTTCCTGTAGCCACGTTTTCACTTTTTTCTACGTGACCAGCTTCCAGATCTTGTCCTCCCATTTTTTTACACCTTCTTTTAATTCTAATAAATAGAATTAATTCACATAAAATTAGGTCTATTTATACTTATTTGTTAGTGTAAACTTCACCAAAGTACATAAAACTAAACTCATCTGTCACTTTAGGAAGTATCATAACTGTCAGTAGCTTCAAAATCATTTTAAATGGGATAATATATCCCGCATCATAAATGGTGAACGAATCTACCAGTTTCAAGAATATGCTTTCCAAGAGACCATTGATATTTACTGCGATACCCTTGAGGGATAACAAGACAGGGGACGCTGTACACGACGAAAAGATACTCAGAAACCTGAATGCTAGGAAGGAGGAGCTAGCCAGTGCTCTAAGTTCATTTAGCCGGTTGAATGCGATAAGCGTTCCTGAACTTGTCGAGGAAAATCATGAAGGGAAGCCAAGGTACAACAGTATATACACAAGAGCACTTGCACGGGGGACTGCAGATATACTGCACATTGATGCTATAGTGAACAAGGTGGTTGCACACATTGAAGATTATGAGAAATTTGTTGACTGGATCAAAGAAACTCATTCCCTAGGAATAAGCAACATGATATTTGTTGGTGGGAATACGAGACATCACAGATACCCTGGGCCAAGCGTCTCCGAAGCCAATGTCATAGCAAGAAGGCTTTGGACCCAGTTTCATCAGGAAGAAGTGACTATAGGCAATATCTCTCTTCCGGAAAGAAAGGATGAAGCAAAGAGAATGCTGTTCAAAACACTATCAGGGACGGAATTCTTCACGACACAGCTCCTATTCGACAGTGGACAGATGATAAATCTAATTTCTGAGTACAACAGGCAGTGCAAGGTGGCAGGAGTAAAACCTGCGACAATATTGTTCAGCTTTGGCCCAATAAGAAGCATTGCAGACCTGAACCTGTTGGACTTCCTAGCAGTTGAGCTTCCAGACAAGGCCAAGGACTTCATACTGGAAGGTAACGATGTCGTCGAATCATCAAAGCGATCTATAGTGAATTCTCTGAAAGTATACGGAGAAATCGTATCTTCAATGGAACGAAATGGAATAGAAGTCCCAATTGGAATTAATGTCGAACAACTTACTAAGTCAAATTTCAAGTCTGCGGTAGCGATGCTAGAGAATTTCGAGAAAGTGATAGATCTTCCACCTTCAGAAGTGAGCGAGCACTTGAAGAAAATTGATGGGGGTCAATAATTAGGTTGAGAAAAATAGCTGCCGGTCTAAATGATGGATAAAATATTTTATAGCAGACTCTCCCAGATATAAAGCGCCTGAGGACTTCCATTAACCTTAGATTCTGTTGGAACTAAGCTGTGCTGGCAATCTCTTCCCTAAGAATTTCATCTATCTTCGAGCCGAGCTCAATCCTCTTTATAGATATCTTCAGGCTTGCCAGATTATCCTCCATTCTGGCATTTAAATTGTAACAGATTACCTTCTTTACCTTATTGTCAGTAAGGAGCTTCAGAACCCTCCCATGTCCAGCTCGATCGTCCAATTCCTTGTTATGTGGATTGTCCTCCACTTTTCTAAAAAGCTGCTTTCCGTTCTCAATATCCACTATAATGAAATTCTTCGACCTTCCGAAGTGTTCTGAAACAGTAACGCCATCATCTGTTGGGATCCCAATTATCAATATAGATCACCTATCAGGGTGTTATGTCATTTCAATAGATTACACTTTCTCACCTGCTATCAGTATTTATTGGCTTATTTAAAAGTGTCAAAATTTATCTTGAACGGGAGCTATATAATGAAAACATATAGAACAAGGTTCTCGCTATAAATGAACAAACATACGGAACTACAATGATCCTTCGGAAATGAATGAACAGTGAATCCAATTCTTCAAAGTATGAATCAGGAACCGGAGTACACTGTCCGGAGCATTCAACAAAATCATTACTATTTCATTGAACCATAACTTTATTCAGAAATAGAGATTACATCGGAGGGAAGCTACTAGTAAAGGTTGTAAGGCAATATAGATAATATATACACAGATTGGATGGTGGACAGTAGAAATGAATTCCATAGAAGTAAGTGATCTGAAGGTTTCATACGATGGGAAAAAATACGTGGTTGATGGGCTTAGCTTCGATGTTGAAGAGGGTGAAATATTTGGATTCCTCGGACCAAACGGAGCCGGGAAGACTACTACCATTCGAGTTCTGACAACACTCATTAAGCCCACTCAAGGTACCGTGAATGTACTTGGAATGGATGTGACCAAGAGAGGATTGGAAATTAGGAAGAGAATAGGGGTAATACTCCAGCAGCCAAGCTACGAGTGGAACTTATCAGTAGAGAAAAATATGTATATTTACGCAACCCTGTGGAATATCCCGAGAAGTCAGGTCAAAAAGAGGATAGATGAACTTATTGAGAAGTTCGACCTGGCGGAAATAAGGAAAGTCAGTGCTGCTGACATATCCATAGGGCAGAGGAGGAGACTTCAACTTGTGAGGGAACTGATTCACGATTCTGAGCTGCTCTTCCTTGACGAGCCAACAATTGGCCTCGATCCAATAGCAAGGAAGAATCTGCTAACATACTTCAAATCACTTGCAAAGGATGGAACAACAATATTCTTCACAACTCACAACCTTGAGGAGGCAGATTTTCTCTGTGATAGGGTAGGAATAATAAATCACGGGAGGCTCTATGCGATAGATTCGATAGATAATCTTAAGGCGACTTATGAAGGGGACAGGACCATAGAGGTACTGGTTAACAAAGCACCTGAAAGACTTGCAGAAAAGTTGAAATCCAGGCTGGTTGGTGCAGTTGTTGACGGCACATTCAACAAGGAGAGCCCGATAAAAATAGTTACCAACAAGGTCCCCGACGCAATGGAAATAATCAACGAATACATCAAGGAAGAAGGTGATTCACTTCTCTGGCTAAATATTAAGAAAACGGAACTTGAAGATGTCTTCTTCAAAGTGGTAGGTGAGCAACAGAATGAATAGTACGATCAGGCTGACATACAGGATAATTAGATCAGCTCTAGATGTCAACACAATTTCATTCCTTATATTGCTTCCTGTAGGATACCTCCTGATAATGGGCCTTATGATGGGCTCAATCATACATTCGTTCAACTATGGCGGATCGAATCTTTCATATGTCTCATTTATAGCACCTGGCATTGTCGCTGATCAGATCCTCATGGGGGGATCGATGGCTGGCTGGGTCCTATGGTCAGATAAGAGGACAGGGATGCTCGAACAGATATTTTCCATGCCGTTTTCCAGGTTCCAGTATCAACTCAGCAATCTTATTGCGATGATCCTAGTCACTTTTGGAGGGGCTCTGATAATGATACTTGTTGCGATCCCATTCATTTCCATCAATATCACTGCATATGGATTCCTGCTGGTGTTCATCTACCTTGTTCTAGGCACACTCACTTTTGGATCTATAATGCTTGCCCTCGGGGCTACGGTGAGATCTAATCAAGTTTTCAATGTGATAAGCAACGTCATGTTCTTTGTTGTCACTTTCACCAGTTCTGTGTTCTATCCTATCACCTCCCAGACTCCACGTCCGCTGGCCATGGCAGCGATGTTGAATCCACTTACTTACGTAGTAGATGGGATTAGAGGCGCATTTCTCAATACTAGTGGAGTAGCAGACGTATACTATATTGCAGTCCTCGTCACTACATCTGCGATATTCATGGCAATAGCTTCGTTGACCTACAGGAGGATCAAGTTATCAGCAACAGTCTAGACGAATTTCTATGAAAATCTACGCCTGTATTTTACAGTTACAAAAAGATATTCGCATATGGGAAGGCAGAGAGATAATGTTTTTATAAAGTACTATTCTTTGATTCATATGAAAGGTCTTGCTGGGAAGGTAGCAATAGTTACAGCTGCCAGTTCTGGAATTGGGAAAGGAATAGCAAAGGTGCTTGTATCTGAAGGGTGCAGTGTTTACATTTCCTCCAGAGATGAAAACAAGCTAAGGAAGAGCGCTGAAGACATAAAGAAGGAAACGGGGAAGGATGTTTCCACTATTCCCTGCGACCTAAGCAAACCTGATGATGTCAAGTTAATGCTAAATGAAGTGAAGAAGAAGGTTGGCAAAGTTGACTTTCTCATTATAAACTACGGCGACCCAAGGGTTGCTCCTTTCCTAGACATAACTGACGACGACTGGGATTCAAGCATAAATATGTTCATCAAGAGCACTGTATATATGACTAAAAGCGTGCTGCCTGATATGATAGCCAGAGAGTATGGGAGAGTTGTCTTCATAACCTCTCTGACAACAAAACAACCTCTAGAGAATTTTGCCATTTCTGCATCTCTCAGGGCAGCAGTCGTGAGCCTTTCCAAGGTACTTTCCATAGAGTACGCACAGAAGGGGATAACATTCAACAGCATATCTCAGGGATATATTATGACGCCAAGACTAGAGAACATTGCAAGAAGGAATGCTGAGAAATCAAATATTTCTGTTGAACAGGCATACGAGGCAATCAAACAAACAATACCTGCAAAGAGGTTCGGAACTCCAGAGGAGATCGGCAACCTTGTATCTTTCCTTTGTTCGAGCGACGCTTCTTACATAAATGGGACAAACATTCAGATTGATGGTGGATTTGTGAAGTTCCCGTTCTGAAATCGTTCATTACGGGGCCCAGATGAGGATTTCTTTTTTATACATCTTCTATTTGCTGAGCAGAAATATTACCAAAAAAAGAAAGACTTAATAGGAATACTTTATAGTCAACACCATGGAAATCAAGAAAATCTACGATCTGTCTGTTCCGTTGAAAACGTACATGCCGATATGGCCAACAAACCCCTTGGTAAACATAGTACCTGTTGGAACTGCAGCCCGAGACGGTTATAATGTTGAAACATTTTCTGGAGCAACGCATTCTGGGACTCATATAGATGCCCCATACCACATGGTAGATAACGCAATGACAGTAGACGAGATACCTTTGACAAATCTAGTGGGAGAAGGATATGTAATCAGGCCTGAATTGGACGGACCAGAAATCACGCTGGACCGCCTTGAGAAAAAGTGGAAAAGTGAGTACGACCACAAAATAGTCCTGATAAACACCGGCTGGGACAAGAAGAGGTCATATTCGAAGGAATTTCAGTTTGATTTCCCTGGACTGGGATATGACACTGTTGATTTCATGATAAAACATCACCCCAACGTCATAGGCGTTGATACACTGGGAATCGAGCCGCATGCACACGCGGACTTTAATGTGCATAAGAAGCTCCTTGCTCAGAATATCGCATTCATAGAAGACCTTGCGGGATTAGACCAGCTAACAGAAGGGAAGAAGTATCTTATTGCCGCCCTCCCCCTAAAGATATACCGTGGAAGTGGCGCAATGGCAAGGGTAGTTGCCTTGGACGTATTTTAGTAGAACGCACTGTATTTCATCTAATTTGGATGGAATTGGGCAACTGAGCAACTGACTGAGGGACGTGGCACATTGGCTTTTTTTCTCATTCCAAATTGGACATACTATATATTTCCGATAAAAACTATCTTTTTCATATGATTGTCAAGAATAAGTACTCCGGGGAACAGTACGTTGAACTGAAGGATACTAGCATTGAGGAAGCAAAAAATGTTTTGCGCAATGCAAAGAAAGCTTTCCAGGTGATGAAGGACCTTCCATCGTTTGAAAGATATGAGTCATTATTGAAGGTATCACGGGAGCTTGAAAACAGGAGGGAGGAATTTGCCAAGATCATTTCCAATGAAGCTGGAAAGCCAATAAAATATTCAAGGGGAGAGGCGAGGAGGGCGTCAATTACGATGCTATTCTCGGCAGAAGAGTCCAAGAGGATATACGGGGAGACTATTCCAATGGATGTCGAATCACGCGGCAGAAATAGATTTGCGTATTACAATAGAGTTCCAATCGGACCGGTCTTTTCCATAACTCCGTTCAACGATCCTCTGAACCTCGTTGCACACAAAGTCGGACCTGCCATAGCCGCTGGAAATTCAATAATTAACAAACCTGCATCTCTCACACCGTACTCAGGTTTCATGCTGAATGAAGTTTTGAATAAAAGTGGCCTTCCTGAGAATGCGATGCAGACCGTAATAGCATCAGGTGGAGGGGAGGTTACCAACTTCTTCCTAAACTCCGATGACATCAAAAAGGTAACCTTCACCGGAGGTGTAGAAGCAGCAGACAGGCTGATCAAGAAAGCAGGAATCAAGAAGTATTCTATGGAATTGGGAAGCAATTCGCCAGTGATAGTATGGAATGACGCAGATCTGGACATTGCGGCTGAGGCAATAGTTGACGCAGCAATGGAGTCACAGGGTCAGAATTGCATACATTCTCAGAGAATTCTAATTCACAAGGATGTTTACCATAACCTATCGAGCATGCTGGTAGAAAGGGTGGCAAAACTCAAGGTTGGGAATCCTTTGGAGGATTCAACGGACGTAGGGCCAATGATAGCAGAAGGAGAGGCTATAAGAGTGGAGAAGGCAGTCAATGAAGCCGTATCAAATGGAGCCGAGGTACTTGTAGGTGGAAAGAGGGATGGCAGATTCTACTACCCTACTCTAATAAAGAACGTTAAACATGAACTTGGACTCTGGCACAACGAAATTTTTGGACCAGTCTCAATTCTACAACCTGTAAACAACTTTGAAGAGGCAATCACCATGGCAAACGATGTTCCTTATGGACTACAGGCTGGAATATACACACACAATCTTGATCTTGCTATGAAGGCAATCCAGATGCTTGATTTTGGGGCCGTTCTCATAAATGATACATCTGATTTTAGAGTGGATGTGATGCCGTTTGGCGGCATGAAGCTGAGCGGCCTTGGAAGAGAGGGCATAAGATTTGCAATCGAGGAAATGACTGAAATAAAGCTTGCAATCTTCAGGAAGTGAATATAGAAAGATTATGGATGTCATCGAATGAAGAACCAAAGAAAGCGACCAAGGAATGAAGACTGTGTCCTGTAAACTCCACTTACCATATTAACGATATTCTGAAAAGCATCATCCTTTGGCGCTTCTATGCTACCTTTTTTATTTCATTTTTAACATTGAGCATATGCTCACGAAGTACGGAAATACGATCTCTTCAAATTATGATTGTTATTGGAAGGTTAGGTAAACAACAACTGTGAATTGAGATCACTTCATTGGTAGTTGAAATTGCATGAAGATGATTCTTGTAATAAATGGAGCAATTCAAATTTCCCATATTTTCAATATTTCTCAATGAATTATGGATTAAGTTCACAATTTTAACTGATCGATTACGAAAACTTCTTAATACGAATAGATGTTGCGATCACATGGTTGAATTAAAAAAATTATCATGGAAAGATGTAAAGTCTGAGCCATTATCAACTGGACTTTCCAGGAAATTAATTTATGGCGATAAGGCAATGGTTGCTGAGGTGATACTCAAGAAAGGAGTTGTCGTACCTGAGCACCATCACGAGAGTGAGCAACTGACCTGGATAGTAAAGGGTGAACTGTTGTTCGAAATAGATGGCAAGAAGATAACTGTCAAAGAGGGAGAAGTACTCGTCATTCCATCGAATAAACCCCACAAGGCTACTGCTATTGAAGATACAATAGACATGGATATCTTCAGCCCTATAAGGGAAGACTGGCTCTCTGGAAACGACCAATACCTGAGAGGGGGAAAATCCTAGACCTGGGTGACCTCAGTTTTCACTCCGTGGGAAACTATGTAAAATGCCGGGCATCTGCTTGAGTTCTTGATTATATCCCTTATATCCTTGTCCGATTCAACTTCAATCTTAAGCTCCTTTGCCAGCGGGAAGTCACTTGGTTGCAGCATAGGACCCACATCATAGAATAGGTGTCCCTTTAGTTTTAGCTTGCTGAGCTTCACTCCCTTAAGTGAAGCTGTAAGCACAATTGTTGAGGCATAACAGGACAGAACGCCAAGCATCAGGTAGTTAAGCGGACTTGCGTAGACTCCCCTTCCTCCTAGAACAGATGGTTCATCCACTCCCATTTCAAATGTCGCCATGTTAGATGACAAGGTGGCGGTAAACATGGGACTGCCATCAAAGTGGAACTCCCCTTCTATGTGTTTCTCAAGTGGAAAGTGACCCCCATCTGCTTCCACTTTTTTCTTTGTATCTCTCACTATGCTTAAATCCAGGTTATTTAAAACTTCAGACATTTGCCTCACTGCGTATGAACTATGCAGGTGTATATAAGTTTTGGTTCAACCCGGCTTAACTGTTCCCTTCATCCTTCCCTATTTCTTGTGCGCTCTCAGGAATTTACCCAGTCTCTTCATCCCCTCTTCCACAAAATCGTCTGAAGTCGCGTAGGATATCCTGATGTAGTCCTTACCAGATTCTCCAAACAGATAGCCCGGCATTACTCCAACCTTGTACTCCTTCAGGAGGCCGGTGGATACTTGCTTGCCTTCCATCCCGGAAGGAGAGATGTCTATCCAGCCGTAAAACGCTCCCTCTGGCGGAGCTATCCTCATAACGTCCTTGTATTCGTCCACATACCTTAACACTATCTTTCTCCTTCTCGTCCATGTTGCAACCATGGTTTTCACGTATTCTTTGGATTTTTGGCTCGTAAGCGCTTCTATTGCTGCGTGTTGTGCAACGCTTCCAGCACAAACAAGCGTATAACCCAGCAGTGACCTCATCTTTCCCGTTAGTTCGACGTTGGATGCGGTGAAACCTATTCTCCACCCCATCATCGCGTAGCCCTTCGACAGACCGTTAACTGTTACCGTCCTATCCCTCATGCCTGAAATGGAAGCCATGCTGATGTGTCTGTGGTTATCGTAAAGTATCTTCTCATAAATTTCATCAGATATAACAATCAGGTCATGTCTCTCTGCAACTCCCGCGACCCCCTCAAGCTCTTCTCTGGAAAGAACGTGACCCGTAGGGTTGGAAGGTGAATTTATTATCATCAGTCTCGTCCTATCCGTTACTTTCCTCTCTATATCTTCTGGAGCTAGCCTGAATCCTTCGTCCCTCCGCTGGGGTACCCTTACAGCCTTTGCCCCTGCCAACCCTGTCAGGATAGGATAGTGGAACCAAGCGGGATCAGGGATTAGTACCTCATCACCCCTATCCGCAAGTGCAAACAGTAGGAGGAATATTGATGGTGAACTGCCTGGCGATACGATAATTTCATCAGGGTCGTAGCTCAGATTGTTGTCTTCCTTGAGCTTCCTTGAAATTGCTTCCCTTAGAGGCAATATGCCGTTTGATGCTGTGTAATGGGTGAAGTTAGAATCCATAGCCTTCTTTGCCGCCAAGTTTACGAAGTCAGCAGTGGGAAAATCAGGTTCACCCGCTGTAAGCGGGATCACGTCCTTAGGCAGACCCAGTGCAAGTTTAAACACTTCATCGTCAATATTAGCTGCCCTTTCTGAAAGAGAAATTCCATTCTTGTGACTTGTCCTTTGCTTTTCAGCACTACTATCCATTTCGTCCATCAGTTCTCTCATTAACAATCAGATCTATAATAAAAATCCATGCAGCCAGTAATTGCTAAATCGCACGTGGTCTTGTTGATAGTAAAACATTCCATGCTTTTACTTTAGCAAAAACTAGAAAAAAGTTGGATAGAAAAGAAGATTAAATGGCGGAATGAATTAAATCAAGAATTCTTCATAATCGTCATTAGATCTGTAATTGCAGCTTGTGCTGTTTGGGTCCTTCCGGCCCCAGGACCCATACTGTAGACCTTTCCCATTGTGTCAGTATCAATTTCAATAGCGTTTGTTACGCCAGTAACACCTGAGAGAATATCGTCTTTGGAAAGTTTCGTCGGTCTCACGTATATCTTACTTTTGTCTGCATATGCAATTAATTTTGTCTTGTCCCTTGCCTGTTCAGGCGTTACTTTTCTTATACCCTCTATATTAACATCGCTGAATTCATGTTTCCAACCAAGAATGTGCGAAATGATCGTAATCTTTGAAGCAGCATCTAAACCGTCTACGTCATTGGTTGGATCCGCCTCTGCATATCCAAGATCCTGTGCCTCTTTCAATGCAACGTCAAAGTTCTTCCCTTGTTCCATCGATGTGAGAATGTAGTTAGTTGTACCGTTCATTATTCCTCTAACGCTCTTCACCTCTGCCCCGGGGAGAAGGTCCAGGAGATTGTACGAAGGAGTTCCTGCCATTACAGTTCCCTTCATCAAGAATTTTACCTTCTTCCTATTCGCTAAATCCATTAACTCTCTGTACTTCAGGGCAGAAGGACCTTTATTGGTTGTTATAACGTGCTTGCCCATTTCAAGAGACTCTCTAATGTGGGAATAGGCGGGTTCCGCTGTCTTTAGGTTAAGCCACGTGAACTCGCAGACTATGTTTGCATCAGACTCCTTAATCACTGTCATCACGTCCTTCTTGGGGAATGTCGGTCCTGCTTTCAGTTGATTAATCAGGTCATCAGTTGGATTTGTAATGTGACCATACTTCATATCAACAATTTCACTTATTGAAACGTTATCTAGCCCAAGAGCTTTCCTTTTCCTAGCGAATAATTCAAAGAACCCTTGCCCAACAGTTCCAAATCCTATTATCAGAATCCTGGATTGTTCAGAAGACATGAGAAATTATCTATCGCAGTTAGTTAAACATTCTGGTATCTAAGAATTCCTCTTTCTATATACATGAATCAACATTTTTTAATTGTTAGAAAAATGTGTTAGGAAGAAGTAAAAGAATCAGGTAAATTTTTCCAGCCAGAATCTAGCGATCTCTTCTCTCGTTGCGATCCATACATTAGGCTTGCTCTTTACGTACTTGAGAAATCTTTCAAGGGCAGGAAATCTGCCTGGTCTACCTATTATCCTTACGTGAAAGGCTGCTGACATCATCTTTGAATCAAGAGCTGACTCCTTGTACAAAGTATCAAATGAATCCTTCAAATAAGTAAGAAAATCAGCGCTGTTGGAAAATCTGTTGATTGGATTGTGAAAATGAAAGTCGTTTGAGTCAGGTGCATATGGGACAATCAGCATCCCTGTCTCCCTTTCGAAATATGGTATATCATCTGCATACGAATCAGAATCGTATATGAAATTCTTGAATCCCTTAAGGATTTTCAGTGTGTTGGGGCTGGGTTCTCTTGCATAGAATCCTACGGGATTCCTTCCTACGATCCTTTCTATGGCTCTTATGGACATTGCGATTTCTTCCCTCTCTTCCTTCTCGCTCATTCTGAAAAGTTCTGTCCACGAATATCCATGGTCACATATTTCATGCCCATCCATGACTATCGCTTTCGCTGCAGATTTGTTCAGCTCAAGCGCCCTAGCGGTTGCAAAGAATGTCGCCTTAACCTTGTACCTCCTCAACAGGTTCAGAATTCTCCAGATACCAACCCTTTGCCCATAATCATAGACGGATTCCATTCCAACATCCCTTATGTCTATATCTACGGGCCCAAATTCTCCGATGCCTTCCACCATGCCATCTGTAGTTACAGAGTGCTCACTCCCCTCCTCATAGTTGAACACTATGGACAATGCCAGCCTTTTCCCTCCTGGCCAAAGGAACTTTGGGGGGCTTGGTCCGTAACCCTGAACGTCCCTACGGTGTGCCATAAGTACTCGGCTTTTTCCTGTAGAAGTGGATAATCATTCTGCAACCTCTCAAAGCTTCTTAAGCTCCTGTATTATCTTTGATAATGACTCCTGCGCATCTCCGTACAGCATTTTAGTCTTGTCCATGTAGAAAAGATCGTTCTCTATTCCGGCAAATCCTTTTCCTGCACCCCTCTTGAGGACAATGACATTCTTCGATTTATCTACGTCAAGAATAGGCATCCCATATAAGGTGGTACCTTGTATACGAGCCGCAGGATTAACTACGTCGTTTGCACCGATGACTAGCGATACATCTACGTCCTGGAAAGCCCTGTTTGCTTCGTCCCTGTCTTGCAGGAGATCATATGGCACGCCTGCCTCAGCTAGAAGTACGTTCATGTGACCCGGCATCCTTCCAGCTACTGGATGAATTGCAAAGAATACTTTTATGCCTCTTGAGATAAGCATATCCGAAAGGTCCCTCACCTTGAATTGTGCTTGTGCTGAAGCCATTCCAAAACCGGGGACTATAGCAACAGTTGACGAATAAGCCAGCATGACGGCAACGTCCTCACTGCTTATCGGCTTTAGGTTCCCAGATACTGTCCTGTCTTCACTCTGTGTTTTACCAAACCCTCCTGCCAATATTGCACCGACGGATCTGTTCATTGCGTTAGCCATCGCTAGAGTCAGTATTGTACCGGCTGCACCTACCAAAATTCCAGCGACGACCATCGCGTAATTTGATATAGCAAACCCTTCGAGACCGACTGCAATTCCCGTCATTGCATTGTAAAGCGAAATGAGAACAGGCATGTCAGCCCCGCCGATCGGCAAAGCCATCAAGAAACCATATCCAATTGTCAGGACGAAGAATGGAATCAGTGCAGATGTATATGGAATCAGGAAGTTACCATGCAACAGGAATAGGATACCGAAAAAGACACCTATTGCAACAATTATAAGATTTACCGCCTGCTGTAAAAAGAATGTTACTGGCTTTTGCCTGATCCACCCCTGGAGTTTCAGGAATGCAATCACGCTTCCTGCGATTGACACATTACCAATTATTGCACCTGCTAGAGCAATGGTGATGTTAAAAGACGAGTTTCCCAGCTTTATCAGTTCTATTGCGGCGATTGTGGATGCAGCACCGGCACCCATTCCATTGTAAATAGCCACCATCTGCGGCATGTTCACGATTGCAACCCTTCTGGCTGCTACAAAACCAATGATTGCTCCTATGAGAACAGCTGGCAGTATCAGAATGAGATTTGATAATCCCGGGACAAAGAATGTGATCCCTATGGAAAATGCCATGGCTATTCCAGCCCACAGTATGCCGCTCCTGGCCGTGGCAGGATTGCCCATCCTGATGAGGCCTATAACGAAGGCAACTATTGTCAAAACGTAAATGAGCTGAGAGATATCTATCATCTATCTCCCCCCTTCTTCTTGAACATTGCAAGCATCCTTTCGGTGACCACGTAGCCGCCTACAACATTCAGAGTAGCCATGACCACTCCAACAAAACCAATGGCTCTCTCAACGTCGTTTGTAGCGTAACCCAATGCTAGAATTGCACCTACTAACACGATGCCATGTATGAAATTTGAACCGGACATTAACGGGGTATGTAATATAACAGGTACGTGACTAATCACTTCATACCCCACAAATACTGCAAGCACTATTATGTAAAGCCATGCCCAGTCGGTAATAATCACTTCCTCTCACCTTCCTTCTTTGGTTGCGGGAATGTCACGTTACCATCTGAACATATCATGCATGCAGACAGAAGTTCGTCCTTTGACGGATCGATGAAGTTACCTTCCTTGTCTATCAGGATGGATAGAAATGAAAACACGTTTCTAGAATACATCTGGCTCGCATTTATTGGTGCTTCTGACTGCGGGTTTACGGAACCTATGATCTTCACCCCATTGTGTTCGACAGTCTTTCCCTGTTGCGTGAGAGCACAATTTCCTCCGGACTCTGCCATCGCATCGACGATTATGCTCCCGGGTCTCATCTTTGATATCGTATCTTCACTTACGACGACAGGAGCCTTCTTACCTGGGACTCCCGCAGTGGTTATAATAAGGTCTGATGATATGACAGCGGCCTCTAGCATTTCCTTTTCTTTCATCCTCTCTTCTTCCGTCAACTCCCTTGCATACCCTCCAGCCCCTTCTGCATTCACTCCGAGCTCGAGGAACTTTGCCCCGAGACTCCTAACGTCGTCCCCTGCAGCCTTCCTTACGTCGTATGCTGTCACCGCGGCCCCCAGCCTCTTGGCAGTTGCAATCGCCATCAATCCCGCCACCCCCGCACCAATCACCAGTACATTGGCAGGTTTGACAGTGCCGGCCGCTGTGGTAAGCATCGGCATGAGTCTTGGCAGATTGTATGCGCCAATTATAGCAGCACGATAGCCTGCCACAGCTGACTGGGATGACAAAACGTCCATTGATTGTGCACGGGTTGTCCTTGGAAGAAGCTCCAGTGAATACACCCTCAGCTTTTTCCTTGCCATTTCCTCTACAAGGGAAGGATACCTAAGAGGAAAAATTTGGCCAATGATAGTTGAATTCTCCTTTATGCCATTAATGTCCCCAGTATCTGGCCTTCCCAGCATTACTATCAGATTGGCTCCCGATATCACGTCCCCTCTATTGGACTCTACCTTGCACCCAGCTGTAACGTAGTCCTGATCCTGGAAACCAGCTCCCAATCCAGCTCCTGCCTGCACCATCACCTGCATCTGCCTTGATGTGAGCCGCTTTGCTTCATCTGGGACTATAGCCACTCTCCTCTCATTCTCCGTTGTCTCTTTTAATATACCGATACTTATAGGCAATTTCACCAACCTAATCGCTGATAAATGATCTTCATAAGTAACTATCGTTCCTTTATGGGGTAATTTATTTTAAAGGGACTACTGCAACCTCGAAAGTGTTTAATCTTTTGTTGGGTTAGATGGACGTGAAGCTTTCAGATAGCATAGATTTGATAGACGGTACGATGGCAAACTGTTACGTAGTCAATGTAGACAACAAGGTCATCCTGGTAGATGCAGGGATGAAGGGGTCAGCGAGGAAGATTATAGATTACTTCGAAACCAAGAAACAGAAACCTGACATAGTGCTGATTACCCATTGCCACGTGGACCATATAGGGGGGCTATTCGATCTTGAAATCAAGTATCACCCGGAGATATTCGTCCCTGACGTCGAAGTAGGGATCGCCATGGGAAGGGAGAAGATGCCGTCTAAGAAAGGCCTGATGTCTGCTATGGCTGGCCTGACCAAGGCAAGACCTGTTACAACTGCCAAACCACTTAGTGGTCTAAATTTACCCGGCCTGCAGAAGATTGATACAAACGGCCATACTCCAGGGAGCACATCATATTATTTCAGGGACATCGCAGCCATAATGGTTGGGGATGCAGTATCTGAGAAGAATGGGAAGTATGAATTCAACAGAGCATTTACCCTGGACCCAGAAAAGGCGGATATATCAATAAAGAAGATACTAGAGTTTCACGGCGTAAAAGCGTACCCAGGGCACGGCAGTCCATTCGACATACCATAACGGCTTAACGGACCTGCAGTTCAAGGTTACTCCCTAGTCCCAAATAGGTCATTCAGAGCGCTCTGGATATCGGGATACTTGAATGAATACCCATTTGAAAGTAATCTTTTTGGCATGACCTTCTGCCCCCCAAATACTGAGTAATCGGCACCTTCTCCCAGCATAATCCTGGCGATGGACGGCCCCAACCTGATTCGTATCTTCTTCCCCATCTCATTTGCTATAATGTTCATCAGCCCATCCATCCTGAGAGGATTTGGGGATACCACATTATATGCCCCCTCATATCCAACTTGCGTCATAAATATAATCGATGAAACTGCATCTTCAACATGAACCCATGATTTCCATCCTGCCCTACCCTTCATGTTGAACGAAACCCCTGACCTTGCTCCCCTTAGAAGTTGTGGTAATGCGCCACCGTCATTTCCCAAAATGACCCCAAACCTAGGAATCAATAATTTAACGCTTTTGTCTACCTTCTTCGCCTCTTCCTCCCAACTCTTGCAAAGATTTGAAAGGAAGTCATTTCCCGGGCTAGAATCTTCGTCAACCGTGCGATCCTCAACATTCCCGTAGTATCCTATCGCAGACGCACTCACGAAATATTTCGGTTTTGATGAGGCTGAGTTGATTGCATTGACAAGAACGGATGTGCTCCTTACCCTGGATTCCACTATTTCGCTCTTATAGCTGTCATTCCATTTCTTCTCTATTCCAGCGCCAGATAGGTTGACAATCATGTCAAACCCTTCTATCTCCTTACCGGAAAGGCTCCCCTCAATAGCAGGATTCCAAGTTACCTGGTTGAAAGGGATGGAAGGATCCTGTTTCCTTGTCAGCAACGTTACTTCATTTCCGCTATCCTTTACCTTCTTTGATAGATGTCTTCCAATGAAACCAGACCCTCCTGCAATCAATGTTTTAACCATTAGCTTCTACGCTCCTCCTATTTGCAATATAACACTTCAAACAGAGAATTAAATCTTACGTAGCAGATGTAACAGTGAACTTAGTCGGCCATGTTCCTGCAGGAAGGACCGGGTCGACAATAATTCTGAATGGTATGCCGTTCTTCAGGCAGAATGCGTCTATTTCAAATACATTAACCTGAACGACCTTGTCTGCCACCTTCTTCTCTGTCACGAATGTATTGTAGTATATTGGCGCATCAACAGATGACGGCCCCTTCATCTCGGAATATTCTACTTTTACCTTGTAGCTGTGGTTGAGATCGCAGATGGGGCATTTCAACATTGAAACATTCATCTCGAGTTCAGGCATATTTCATGATTTATTCATAATATATACGAATTTGTTTCACAGTGGTTGCGGGGATTAAGTGGCAATTTCCCAGGCAATTCTATGTAGTTTGATTCTTTATTAACAACGTCAGCATTTACAGATAGATGGGGTGAGGCTTGGAGTGATGGAACGGCTCAGGAGAATTGTTGACATTTCATCCAGGGGAGGGAAGGTTCCGCCGATCTACCTCTACCTTGTTTTCATCCTGCCAGGTTTTGTATACTCAATGTCCAAGACAGGCGAATTCAATTATATTCCGCTGATATTCATCGCAATCACAGTCACACCCCTTGTTGCGGCGACCAACCTGTTTGATGATTATTTCGACTTTCGGAAGGGGGTAGACAAGGCTGATTCCCCCAACACGACTTACAGGCATCACCCTATATTTTACTATGGAGTTTCAACAGGTTACCTGCTGAGGTGGGCAGTAATACTATCTGCCGTCTATCTGGCTCTGAGCTTGATTATTTCCATCTTGTATGGATGGGCACTTATTTTCATAGCACTACTTGGATTGTTCCTCGGATACGGTTATACGGGATGGCCAATAGGTTACAAATACCTAGGACTTGGAGAACTCGGCGTATTCATATCCACAATTGCAGCGAGTGAGTTCCTATCTGTTGCTGCAATTGGCCATTTTTATATGTCTTCAATCCCATATTTTGCACCATTCGCTGTTATTATAGTAGTCATTTTGTTTATTGGGAACTACAGGGACATCGAGTCTGACAGGAAGTCAGGACTAACTACTCTGGCAGTACGCATTGGTAGGAGGAATTCGGAGATTTTCACCATGGCCCTTTTCATACTTTTTTATGCATCGGTCATCATTCTCTTCCTATCAAGGATATACCCATGGTACAGTCTTATAGAACTGCTTACGGCACCTTTTGCATTTTTCCTTTCTTTAAGATTGTACATGGAAGAAGGCTCAAGACTGGAAAGATTTGCTGGACCATACCTGTTTGGCATCCTAATGTTGCTTTTACTCCTCATAGCCGTGTAATATATATGCTGTGGAATATGTTAAGAAATGGTTAAATCATTGATATACCTCATACCTGACACCTATGGATGAGTTCGACAAGCGCATTTTGAAAATACTTCGTGAGGATGCTACTCTGTCTTTGAAGGAAATAGGGAAGAGGGTCGGACTTTACTCCCCGTCTGCGATTAGCAAGAGGATAGAAACACTGAAAATGAACGGCTACATAAAGAAAATTACGGCGACAATCGACTACTCTAAGATGGGCTTCTCTTTCGTCACTATCACCCTGATCAGGGGAAAGTACGGTGGAAACTACAAGGATGTTATAGCAGAGAAGCTAAAGAAGATACCTGGCATCGTTTCAGTCTATTTTCTCCTGGGCGATATCGATTTCATGGTTCAGACAGTGTCAAAGGGAAAAGACGAGTATTCCAAGATTCTTGAAAGGATCTCTTCAATAAATGAGATAGAGAGGTCTGATACCAGGACGATTCTTCAGACTTACAAGGAGATGGACTACGGTACTGTTGAGATATGATTCAATATCATTTTTCTCCATAAACCTGATAGTACCAACTTTTCCTTGCAGAACCTGTCAGGTCAACATACACATGCTTCAGAGTTGTGAATTCTTCAAGGGAATACTTTGAAGTTGATGCTCCAAACCCGGATTTCTTCATTGGAGACCAAGGCATCTCTGATGGGATAGGGACGTGATCATTTATCCAGACCGTTCCGAATTTCAGGTCTCTTGCTGCCATCATGGCTGTCCTTATGTCCCTTGTCCAAACAGATGACCCTAGCCCGTATACTACATCGTTTGCTTTTTCAATAGCTTCTTCGTACGACCTGAATCTAAGCAAAACAGGAACTGGTCCAAATATTTCCTCTTGAACTATTCTCGCCCTGTTGTTTTCTGTTTCAAAGAGTACCGGCCTAGTGAAATAACCTGACCTGAAGTCTTCGTTGCTTCCTTCATATAGTATTTCTCCTTCATTCCTTCCTATGTCAATGTAGGACCTCACCTTGTTCTGATGCTCTGAAGAGATCAGCGGCCCAAGGTCAGTCTTAGGGTCAGTGGGATTTCCTGTCCTAATCCTTCCGATCTTTTCAATGTATTCTTTCTTGAATTTCTCATATATTCCCTCTTGGACGTAAATCCTCGTTGCTGCAGAGCAGTCCTGCCCATTGTTGACGAAACCCCCAACTACTGCACCCTCCGTTGCTGCGTCAATATCAGCGTCGTCAAATACAATGAACGGTGCCTTACCTCCCAATTCAAGGGAAAGCCTCTTCACCGAATCAGATGCTATCTTTGAGATGCGCTTTCCTACTTCGTTCGAACCAGTGAAGGCTATCATATCTACTTTTTCGTTCTTTGCCAGTTCTTCTCCCACCCTGTTACCCGGCCCTGTTACAACGTTGAAGACCCCCTTTGGTATACCTGCTTCCTTCACAAGATTCGCTAACTCAAGCGTCGTCAATGGCGTGTAGGTTGCAGGCTTTATTACAACCGTATTCCCTGCCGCTATTGCAGGTATTGCCCTCCATGCAACCATCATAAGCGGATAATTCCAGGGTGTGATTGCTGCCACAACGCCAACGGGGCTCCCTCCTCAGGATACTTGTGCCGTCCGTGACATACTCCTTCGCAGCCACTCCATCTATAGTCCTTGCTGCACCTGCAAAAAACCTCAGGTTGTCTATCGTGTAAGCAACATCATAATCAACAACCTGCTTCACGGGCTTCCCCGTGTTGGCCATCTCAGTCTCCCCAAATTTTATGATATCATCTTCCAGGAATCTGCTCAACTTCAGTATTGATTCCGCCCTCGTAGCTGGGGATAGCCTTGGCCACTCCCCCCTATCGAACGCAGTTCGTGCGGCATCTATTGCTGCCTTTGTGTCCTCAACCGTCCCCTTCTGGATAGTTGCAATTTTCTGTTCATTTGCAGGATTTATTACGTCCTCTTCCTCCTCCTTGTCTGATTTCACCCATTCATTGTCTATGAATAAACCGTAGTTCTTCATTTAGCTCTATAAACTTATGAACCATATGAAGATAAAATTTCCCCAAGGTGATTATGAGGAGAAAATTTTGTCATTGGGACGTATAATTGTCACCTTTCCATTTTATTTCCTCTGTCATCTCTCATATTGCTGTAAAGCCAGCATTTTACTGTTCCCTTCCCGTAATCTATTACAGGAGGTTCATTATCGCACGAAGCAAAGCGCTTTGAGCAAGAGTTCTTGTAGACGCAACCTTCCTTGCTAGGTTCTCCAGATTCCTGTACCTCACTGAATTTGGTTGTAGAAGAAAAAGAGATATTTGCAGCTACGAGGTCCGAGGAATAAGGATGCCTTGGATGTTCGAAAATTTCTTCGGTATTTCCCTGTTCCAGGATCTGGCCATAGTATAGTACCGCGACTCGATCGCACATGTACTTTATCACATTCAGGTCGTGAGTTATGAAGATGTAGCTTATGGAAAGTTCTTTTTTCAGTCTTATTAACAGGTTAAGAATTTGAGCCTGGATAGATACGTCCAGTGAACTTGTGGGCTCGTCAAGAACTAGTATTTTCTTGCCACCGATTATTGTCCTTGCCAGGCTCACCCTCTGCTTCTCTCCCCCGCTCAGTTCTGTCGGGTATGATTCTAGCTTACTTTCCGGCAGATCGACAAGCCTTGCAGCCTCCCTGACCTTTTCCGCCTTCTGCTCTTCTTTCAATTTTTCCCAGACGGGTATTCCTTCTGAGATGATGTCGTATACAGTTACGCGTGGATTCAGGCTTCCAACTGGATCCTGGAAAACGATGCCGATTGTCTTCCTCAGTAGAAGTATCCCTTCTTTTTTCCTGAAGTCTACTCGCTTTCCATAGAGGGTGACCTTGCAGTCCTTTGGCTTGTAGATTCCAACTAGGGTCCTTGCAAGTGTTGTCTTCCCTGATCCAGTTTCCCCAACTATTCCGAATGTTTCCCCCTGTCTTAGGCTGAAAGAAATGGCGTTGAGTACCCTCTTCCATTTCTCCCTATCCCCCGTTGACCGGAACATCTTTGTCTTCGCCTTGAACTGAACAGTAAGATTTTCCACTTCCAGTATTGGTTCATTCATAGAGCCAGCACGCGACCTCCCTGTTATCCGCCAGCTTTTTTAGTTCAGGTACCTTGCTCCTGCAGATATCCATTGCCATAGGGCATCTTGGATTGAAGGCACACCCAGGAGGAAGATGCCTCAGGTCTGGAGGTGCCCCAGAAGACACTTTCAGGGGGGCTCCATTTGCATAACCCTCTGGTTCAGAATTCTTCAACATTGTGGTATATGGGTGTTTTGGATCGTGAAGAACGTCCCTCATTTTGCCACTCTCTACCACCCTTCCTGCGTACATAACGTAAATCCTGTCACACATGTTTGCAGCAACTGCTAGATCGTGGGTTATGAGGAGGATGCTCGAAAGAACTTCCTTCTTAAGGTTCATTATCAGGCTTATTATCTTCCTCTGTACTATGAGGTCCAGACCGGTAGTAGGTTCATCGAGGATCAGAAGATTCGGTTTTTGGACAAGAACCATTGCTATCGAAACTCTCTGCCTCATACCACCCGATAGCTGGTGAGGATAGACGTTTAGGACGCCCTCGACGTCCCTAATCATCACTTCTGCCAGGGACTTCCTGATGATTGCCTCCTTCTCTTTCTTTTCCAGCTTTGGATGCCCTATATTTACTGCCTCCTCCATTTGATCATGCACTGAATAGACTGGATTTAGTGATGTCAGCGGTTCCTGGAATATCATGTTGATGCCTTTCCCCCTGAAATTAACTTTGTTTTCAGGATGAGGCAAAATCTCTTTCCCTTCAAGCAGAATTCTACCTCCCATGATCCTGGCTGGAGGGATATCTAAAACACCAACTATTACCTGTGCAAGCGTAGACTTGCCAGAACCGCTCTCCCCCACTACACCAACAACCTCCTCCTTTCCAACCGTCACTGACACGTCCTTCAGGACCTCGACTGTCCTGTCAATCGTTTCGAAATTTACGGATAGATTGCTCACTTCGAGGAGGTTAGGACTCAACTTATCTCTTCGTTGAATAGAGTCAATCATATAAAGTATATTAGTTGGAATCGAAACTCTCTTCTGACTTTATCTTAATGTCCCTCTTGCCCAGTTCTGCAAAGAATGGTTTCACCGGGACTATTTGCTCTGGAGGCTTCACGCCCTTTCCCTTTATCACGCCCCCGATGATCATCTGAGCTGCAATTGAGCCAGGAACACCCACTTCCTTTTGAGATGCCGATACCTTCCATTTTTCGTCGTACTTGAAATATGCCTTCACTTCCACTTTCTTTGGTCTTCCCTCGTCACTTCCCTTTGCGGTGAGTACTGACATCTCATAATCCATTACCTGGACGTTCTCTGGTGGAGAAAACATCCCCTGTGATTTCAAGAAGTCGAATAGGAATTCCCTTGGTACCAGTTCAGACCCTCCTGCTTTCACCTTGTCAGTTCTTCCAAAACCAATGTCCGTCAAGAACTTCAGTTTCTCTATATCCGCACTGCCTTCCTTCCATTCGACGTACTTTATCCCCTTTTCCACAAAACTTGCAGGAAGGGTTGCAATCTCTGAATGTATGGACCTGAATATCTTAGCCTTGCCAATCTCCCATCCAAAATCGTATTCCTCCATGCTGCTGAATGGCTCTGACTCAACGATACTTCCGTCAAAGTGGACTGCCTTCATGGTCAGCTCATCAAATAGTGTTGCCGGTGACCATGTGAAGAAGAGCTTTGGATAATTTGTCTTGTCAATCCAACCATCCCTGATTACTATCTCATCGACCTTGTCTAATTTACTTACTGCGTAACTTGCCATTATGTTTGTTATACCTGGTTGTGCGCCCATACCCACTATTGCCAGCAACCCTGCTTCCTTGAATTCCTGATCCAGTGCCAGCTGTTCAAGAGTGACTCTGTACAGACCCCCGAAATCTAAGTAGTTTGTCTTGGCCTCTAGTGCTGCTTTCATTATCTTTACATTGTGGTAATATTGCACTGCATTAATGACGACTTCAGCCCCCCTAAGTGTCTTTACAAGAGTTTCCTTATCGTTTACATCCAGCTTGACGAATTTTACCCTTGGATCGCTAAAGTCGAGGTTTTTTACCTGATCTCCAACTATTATTTCATCAATTTTATTATTATTTATTAAATCAAATACAGCGCATCGACCTGTTAGACCCATTCCGCCTAGTACTACAGCCTTCACTTGTCTATATTATTATTTATAAATATAAACGTTTTCCTTAATCATAAAAAAATTGTAAAAAAGTGAATTATATTTTGAAAAATTTTAAACAAAAACGCCTCTGAGAAAAAATAATATACCCTACAAGAATATCAAACCGTATACGGTTGTGAAATTATGCAATCTGAGGATGAAACTCATAAAGATATTATAGGCATTTCGGGTGATAAGAAGAATTACGAAACCAAGAGATCGATGAATCTTTTCAAGAAAACTAAGAGGCTGATACCTTCTGGGGCCAGTTCATTGATGAGAACCAGTTCATGGGACGACTACCCTATATTCATGAACAGGGCAAAAGGTACTAGGATGTGGGACGTAGATGGAAATGAATACATTGATTTTCTTATGGCTTTTGGCCCATTGATAAATGGTCATTCCAATGAGAAGATCACAGCTGCTGTTAGAAAATACATAAAGAATGGAGACTTGTACGGTACCCCAAATGAACTGGAATACAAACTGGCCAGGGAATTCAAGAAGTTCGTTAAAACACAGGACATGGTAACATTCGCTTTAAGCGGTACCGATGCTACTTTCAATGCACTAAGGATTGCCAGGGCTGCAACAGGGAAGGATATGATATTGAAATTTGAGGGGCACTATCACGGACTTCATGACTACGGTGCGGTTTCTGTTGAAGCACCGCCACCTGTCGCAGGGCTCAAATGGTTCCCTAAATCACTTCCATACTCTGCTGGAATTCCGCAGGGCGTGATGGATACTGTCGTGGTTTCAAACTGGAACGACCTTGAAGGGCTCTCAAAGATACTAAGGATAAGGGGAAACGAAATTGCAGCCATAATCATGGAACCGATAATGGCAAACTCCACCCTGGTATCCCCGGAGCCAGGGTATCTGAAAGGCGTCAGAGAACTTGCAGATGAATATAATATCCTTCTGATTTTCGACGAGGTCATTACTGGATTCAGGGTAAGCGAAGGCGGAGCTCAGAAACTCTACGGGGTTACCCCGGATCTCTCTTCATGGGCAAAAGCCCTGAGCAATGGGTACCCGATATCTGCTATAGCAGGAAAGAAGGAATACATGGAACTTATTGGAAATGGGGTCGGTTACGGAGGCACTTACTTTGGAGTACCGATATCCCTTACAGCGTCAATAGCAAACCTGAAGCTTCTGGAAACTAATGAATTCGAGGGGTACAGCATGTTGGGAAGATTGACAAGAAGGATGGCAAGAGGAATAGAGGAAATAGCGGAAGACATTGATGAATCAATATTCGTCAATTACGAAACTGGCCTGATCACATTCGTATTCACTGAACAGAAGCAGATCACGAACTACAGAGAAAGCATTGTAATGGACTGGAACAAGTATAAGGGTGTCCAGAAGAAGATGCTGCAGAGGGGCATATACTACCATCCGGACGGTGCGGAGAGAATGCCACTTTCAATGGTCCATACCGAGGCGGATATAGAAGCATTCCTTACGGCTTTGAGGGAATCCATCAAGGAGTATAACAGAGAGAACTGACTCAGGGAATGAATGAAGACCCAAATCCTTTTTTCAATTTTTCCTCCTATTTTGAACTTAATTTGACTTTTAAAATCCTACGAAATTTCTAGATTTTTAACCAATCGCAGCCCAGCCACATGATTCTGAATTCTAAATGAAGCACCATTCCATTATCTAGGCAGAAAGCTTACAAATTACAGCCTTGAAAAGTATATGGTAATTATTTTCGTATTTAAGAAAGATTTGATATACTTCGTCTAAATATTATTTCCATGATTGACAAAAATTCCGGCGATTCAAGGGAAGTTGGTAAAATTTGCACTGAATTGACATACGGTACATGGAGGAAGCAAGCCGGCTGGTCACCTCTCACTATTGTTGATGAATCAGGCTCACGCTTCACTGATTCTAACGGGAAATCCTACCTGGACTTCTCTTCCCAGCTCATGTGCTCCAACCTAGGACACGGAAATGAGAAAATAAGGAAGGCTATATATGACCAGCTTGCAAGGTTAGAGTATGTTCAGCCTGGATACGCTACAGAAATCAGGGCACAGGTATCTCTGCTCCTAAAGGAAGTTCTCCCTTCCTCACTTACAAAGTATTTCTTTGGTGCTTCAGGGACCGAGGCAAACGAGGCGGCAATAAAGACTGTAAGGATGTTTTTTCAGAAGGAGAGGAAGACAAAGATCATTTCAAACTACAACTCTTATCACGGATCTACTGCAGGGAGTATCACACTGACTGGAGACTTCCGAAGAACTCCGGTTGATACTTATTACTCTATACCTGGAATTGTTCATTCCATACCCCCTTATTGCTACAGATGTCCTCTGAATCTTAAATTTCCGGAATGCAATCTTGCGTGCGCAGATTACAACCAGTATCTGATTAAAAATGAAGGGAACATAGGAGGAATGATTGTCGAGCCCGTAACTGGCACAAATGGTGTCATTGTGCCACCCGAAGGGTATCTCAAGAGGATCAGGGAAATTACGAGTGAGAATGATGTGCTGCTGATAACGGACGAGGTTATGAGCGGTTGGGGGAGAACAGGAAAATGGTTTGCAGTTGACAATTGGAATATCAAACCCGACATACTGACTACAGCGAAGGGAATAACGGGTGCATATCTTCCGCTTTCACTAATGGCAACCAGCAAAAGAATCGCAGAATACTTCGACTCCAACTACTTCGCTCATGGACACACGTATGAAGCGCATCCTGTCTCTCTGGCAGCAGCGAAGGCTGCAATAGAGGAATACAAAGAGGGGAAATTGATTGAAAGGTCTAGCGAGCTTGGGAAAGTGCTTGCAAAAAGACTGGGAGAAATCAAGGATGACCACAAGTCTGTCGGGGATGTTAGGAGCATCGGGATGTTCGGGGCAGTTGAATTGGTGAAGAACAGGGAAAAGAAGACGCCATTCAATGTCTACGAGGACAAGCTTGAAGGGAAGCAGTTAATGACAGACAGGGTATCAAGGAAAGCAATGGAACAGGGAGTCTACGTCAACAACTGGTTGAATCACTTTGTAATCGCACCCCCTCTTATAATTTCTGAAGAGGACCTGATGAAGGGTCTCGACACGTTGGATAATTGCCTTACAATTTCCGACAATGAGGTCGATTAAATGAGAAGCATTCTCAATTTCGTAAACAACAAATTTGAGGAAGGGGAAGGAGAGGATAGGTTTGACGTTTTCAACCCGGCCTTTGGGGCAAAAATCGCATCCGTCAGAGAGGCAAGGAGGGAGGAGGTGGAACGGGCAGTAGATTTAGCTTATGATGCGCAATTGAAGTGGCAGAAAGTTCCCATTTCTGATAGGATCAATCACCTCTTCAAACTCGAAAGGCTGATGTGGGCCAACATCGATAAGATCGCAGAAGTAACGACCAATGAACATGGAAAAACGTTTGAAGAAGCCAAAGGGGACGCGATAAGGGCAATACAGAATGTTCAATCTGCAGCTGCGGCAAGCTATCATATTATGGGTAGAAACAATAAACAGATTGCCAACGGGATTGACGAAGAACTTATTAGGGTACCAATTGGGGTCTTTGCAATAATCTCTCCTTTCAACTTCCCCGTTATGATACCCTTCTGGTTCTTTCCTTACTCTGTTACTCTGGGGAACTCAGTCATTATCAAGCCGTCTGAAAAGACTCCAATGAGCATGGAAACTGTGATGAACCTCGTGAAGGAAGCTGGATATCCAGAGGGAGTAGTTCAGATGATAAATGGCGGTAAAGAATCAGTTGATTTCCTCCTAGAGAACAAGAAAGTGGCTGGTGTAAGTTTTGTCGGTTCTACTCCAGTTGCTGAATATGTGTACAGGAAAGGAACATCTAACAGAAAGAGGGTTCAGGCAGGGGCGTCCGCAAAGAATTACATCCTTGTGATGCCAGATGCAGACTTGGAAGGGAGCATAGATAACATTATAGGTTCTTTCTACGGGAATGCTGGAGAGAGATGCCTGGCCGGCTCTGTACTGGTCACTCTACCTGAAAATCACGATAAGGTGATGAATGCATTCAAGAAGAGGGCAACTGGGCTAAGGCTCGGCTATGGGATGGAACCGGATACAGATATGGGGCCACTAATTAGAAGAGAACACAAGGAGAGAGTTGAAACGTACATACAGAAAGGGGAGGATGAAGGTGGAAAGATCTTACTTGACGGGAGGAAGGCCACATGCAGCAAATACCCCAATGGATTCTTCCTTGGGCCTTCCATAATTGACGGGGTCACAGAGGGGATGACAGTAATGAATGATGAGATATTCGGCCCTGTTGCATCTTTCTATACTGCCAATTCCCTTGATGATGCGTTGGATGTGATGAACAGGAGCAGATTCGGAAATGCATCATCCATCTACACCAGTTCTGGCCAGAACGCAAGGAAATTCTCAGAAGGGATTAATGTAGGGAATATAGGAATAAACGTGGGGGTTGCTGCCCCGATAGCATTTTACCCGTTCTCTGGCATGAAGGATTCCTTCTTTGGGGACCTGCATCCCCAGGGGGGCGACGATAATGTTCTATTTTTCACTGAACGGAAGGTAATAATTTCAAGGTGGTAGCACTGTAATAAGTGATAATTCCAACAATCATCCACAAATGTGAAATGAAACTCAGCAAACTTTAAATTGAGCAATTGTTTGCATAACTTGAAGGTTAAAATGAAGCGCTCTATTGTAGTGATTATAGTTTTGGCCGTGGTTATAATTGTGATTGCTTCTGGAGTGGGAGTTTATCTTGCGAATCATAAGACAACCAGCACTCCCAATACACTGGTAGTAGAGGAACCGGAACCTTATGACAGCCTTGACCCTGCAGTTACGTTCACCACGCCAGGATGGGAAATAATGAACCAGGTGTATCAGGGGCTCGTAGCACCTAACGGAACAAGCGAAACATCTTTTGTTCCTGTCCTTGCACAGAACTGGACAGTGTCATCAAACGGGATGAATTATACATTCTATCTAAGACATAATGTCACATTCTCAAACGGGGACCCATTCAATGCTTACGTAATGTGGTTCTCTCTTTACAGGAATATGCTCCTGAATCAGGCGCCTGAATTCATCCTTGGACAGAATCTTGCAACTAACAATACTGCAACAAATGACACATTCAATATAACAGCATCAACTTTGAACAACATAAATTACACCAACCCTAGTTCTTCTTCTCTCGTGATTATGAACAACCCAAACCAGTCAGTGCAGGTAGTGAGTAAGTACGTCCTTAAAATCCACATGGGATATGGTTACAACGGCTACCTTCCGTACAATGAGTTTCTGATGACACTGACTACACCCATGGCTGCCGCAATCGACCCGAGCATAGTACTGAGCCATGGAAAAGTTGTTGCAGGACAAACAAATTCATATATGGCTGGAAATGCAACGGGCACTGGCTTCTACGAGATAAGGTCCATAACGCCAGGTCAAAGCATCTCGCTTGAAATAAACAAGAATTACTGGGGGTACAAAGTACCTGCAAACCAACTGAACGATGCTATTAGCCCCCCTCACATTGAATATATCGTTATTGAGTACAAACAGCCTTCTGCGATGATATCAGATCTCCAGGGCGGGAAGGCACAAATCGTGCAACTTCCAGTTACTGACTATGCGAAGGCCCTTACGATATCTGGCGTTAATGCAAGCCTCCTTCCAATAAAGTTCGGCTCTTCTGAAAACGCTTACTATGTTTACATGGACCAAAACGTCGCTCCTTTCAATGGGTCTAATGGTATTGATGTCAGGGCAGCTGTGACATATGCTCTCAATTATACTGGGCTTATAAATTCGGTATTTGATGGACATGCTGTACAGTGGATTGGACCCGTACCTCCAGGGTTTGTTTATTACAACAGGTCTATCTCCCCACTCACAACTTCAGAACTCCAGTACATGAGGTCCCAGGGTTACACTTCCAATGTCACTTCCCTCACCCCATATCAATACAACCCAGTCCTTGCTGCCGAGTATCTACATATGGCGGGCTACCGTGCTGTATTCCCCAACGGAACTGTGATGGCTGGGCCAAATGGAAGCATGCCAACGATCAACTTCCTCTATGATTCAAGCGATCCATCACAGATTCTTGCCTCGCAGATCATACAGCAGGATCTGGCAGCAATAGGAATAAACGTTACCCTGAAGCCGCTACAAAATACTCCTTACACCTCCTGGATATACGGCCTCCTAGGGAATACCTCGGACTATCCTATGGGCATCAACTTCTACACAGAAGATTACTCAGCAGCTATAGATTACGTGACAAATCTTGCAGACGGAGATTACAATGGGACAGGTTACTATAACAATACGGTTTTCAACTGGACCGTCAACGCAAGCACATCTTTCAACGATGTTGCTGTAGCACAAAACCTGACCTACATATCGTATACAATGTACACCAATTACACGATGGCATGGCTTTACGTTCCCTACTTCCTTCAGGTCCATGCTAACGACGTGACGGGAATGATACCCAATACTGCTGGATCTGGTGCAGGTTACTTTATGTACTACAATACAGTGCAGTTCACATAAGGTGATCTATTGGAGGGGAAACAGGAACTAGCGTACTTCATCCTCAGGAGAATAGCACTATCGATACTCGTGATACTGGGCACAATTATTATAGTTTTTTTAATCTCCCATTATTTAAGCAAGGACCCTGCCGCACTCTGGGCCGGTCCAAAGGCAAGGCCATCGACTATAGCTGCTGTCATTCGTCGTTATGACTTAGACAAACCCATCTGGTTCCAGCTGGCGCTCTTCATAAAGGATTTTTTCACGGGCAATTTTGGAGTGGACCCCGTTACAGGACTGTCTATCAGCAGTGAGATTTTCTACTATTTCCCTAACACACTGGAGCTAATACTGACTTCCTTAGTGATCATAGTGATAGTGGGCGTGGGTCTCGGATATGTTTCTGCCATAAATTTCGGGACTAAGAAAGATGCTTTCATCAGGGTTTTGTATACTGCTGCCTGGGCATCCCCAACGTTTCTTGTCAGCATTCTGGCCATAATCATATTTTCTTCTTACATCCCCATTTTCCCTTCCGGTGGTATGTACTCAGCAATAATCATCCCACCCCACCGCATCACTGGTCTTTTCATTCTTGACTCGCTGATTTCCCTCAATTTCACTGATTTCTTCGATGGAATATATCACATCATCCTTCCTTCACTCTCCCTTGCCTTCCTGAATTTTGGGATTATCACGAGAATAAGCAGGAATGGAATACTTGGAGTGAAATGGCTTCCTTATGTAAAATCTGCAAGGGCAAGGGGACTGGATGAGAAGACGGTAGACAGGAGGCACATACTCAGGAATGGATTAGTAGAAAGCAATACGGTAATAGCAGTTATGTTTGGTTGGCTGATCACGGGCGACGTTATCGTCGAAGAGATTTTTGGGTGGCCAGGTATCGGGAAATTCGCCTATTCGACCATAGCAAACGACGATTATCCTGCGCTCATTTTCATAGTGATTATTTTTACTATTCTTGTCATAGTGGCAAATCTTATTGCCGACATAATGTATGCCGCACTCGATCCGCGTATAAGGCTGGGTGGTGAAGATTGAGCCAGCCCCTGAGGGTAGAGGCATCTGGCTTATCCCATCGCCTCAAGAACGATCTCCTAGAATTGGGGCACTCACTGAGGAAGTCTTTAGACATCATAATGAGCAACAAACTCTCCGGAACGGGATTCGTGATAATAGTAATATTTGCACTGATAGGAATAGCATATACTATATTTGGCAACCACATCGTTCCCTACAATCCTCTCAAGATTAATCTCTCCGACGTAAATGCCCCTCCCAGCCTGTCGCACCTCTTTGGCACCGATCAGCTTGGAAGGGACATATTCTCAAGGATTATAGCAGCGATTCCCATTGACCTCGGACTTGCAGTCTTCATAGTTCTTGTTTCAGCCATAATTGGGCTCTTCCTTGGAACATTTGCAGGATATTTCAGGGGAGTAGTTGAAGAGGTCATCATGCGACTGACTGATCTCTTCTTTGCTTTTCCGCCGCTAGTCATGTCCATGGCAATAGCTGCAACTCTTGGACCGAGTCTTTTCAACGCTGCATTCTCTATCATATTTGTCTGGTGGCCACCGTACGTAAGACTGGTGAGGGGAAGCACGCTACAGGTCTCAGCGAGTGATTTCATAACCATGTCAAAGGTATTGAATACCAAGTTCTTCAAGATACTTTTCAAGGGAATCCTTCCTAACATCATGACTACGCTGGTAGTTTACGCCACAATGGACATTGGGACTGCGATGCTGACTCTTTCATCCCTTGGATTCCTCGGAATTGGGATTCCGATATACCAGCCGGAATTGGGTCTAATGTCATCTATCCTCACATCAAATCTTTACACAGACCCGTTGGAGGGATTGATACCTGCACTATTCCTTTTCTTAATGGTGATGGGCTTCAGCCTCATGGGTGAAGGACTCGCAGAAATCATAGATCCAAACATAAGGTCTCATCTGTTCTCGAGGAGAAGAAGACTGGAAGAGATGAATAAGGCAAGGAAAGCTAAATCAAAAGCGACCAACTGATATTTTCTAGTTTCTTTCTCTTCGCCTGGATTTCGGTGAAGGGAGCGGCACAATGGCTAGTGCAACTATGACCACTATGATGATTATCATTGCAATATTACTGTTTTCTGGGATGAAAGTTGTTTGCCCAGTAACCCACAGCTTCATTACCCCCACTATAGGAATATATCCAACAGCAACGCCTACGACCTGGTTCGAACTCACAAGACTGTTGTCTATGTTCTCATTCTGGTCTGCAGCTAGAGTGTAATTGCCAATGTGATAAGGAGAATCGGCGAAATTGTGGTCACCCATTGTTACAAACCCGACCTGTCCTATATAGCTCTCTAGTTGAACCAGAAGATTCCTGTGGGAGTATCCTACATCTGTTATGTATACGTTCGGACCCTGAATGGTTAGCCATGAAGGGTGTGTATTTCCGTAGAGAATTGGTGTCGTTCCATTCCATCCTTCTACGTAGAATATTGCCCTGTGGATTACAAGTTCTCTTAGTAAACTATTCTTGTAAATGACAACATTTCCGTATTCACCGTATGTAATCGGATTCCCCCTCTCCCTCGCTACAAGATATGTCTGGACGTTTGCGAATGAATTAATCTTCTTTACTCCCACAATGTCCCCTGTATTGATAACGCCAAAAACGAAGTTATTCCCATGCTGCATTGAACTTGATTCGACTATGACAGCCGGTGGCCAGTTACCCGTGTACAGGAAAAGTGAAGAAAACAATATTGCTATTACGACCACTACTGCCACTGCACTTATTACTTCGCTCTTGTATCTGAAGGTCACTGAAGGTTTAGATAAATGATTATTAAATTATTTGCTATTGAAGGCTGCTGGAAAAATTTTACATGCATAACACTTTATTAATTTGTGTAATATAGTAGTCGATATGAAGAGTGAAAAAATTACACTTGATCAGCTTAATAGCCTAGACAAGAAGATTCTTTTGAGTATATTCGACACTAGGGAAACTAATCTAAGCGTTATCTCCAAGAAGGTCGGTGTCTCTAAGTCCACTGTCCATAACAGGCTGAAGAAAATGAAAAGCAGCAACTTCTTGAAGGGTGTAATCCCGCTGATTAACCAGACAAACCTTGACAAGAGTATCACTGCAATATCTCTCATAAATGCAAAATATGGCCCAGAATATGGGGAATCAATCGGTTCGAAAATAGCCAAGATAAAGGGGGTATGGGCAGTCTATTTTGTCCTCGGAAGCATAGATTTCGTTGCGTTGATACGAGCAAGGAACAAGACTGAACTGGGAAGCATAGTCAATGAATTATCAAGGACGCCTGGCGTTGAACGCAGTGAGACCATCATGGCGCTCAATACCGCAAAGGAAGACTTCCCGGAATCTCTCAAGCTGATCATAAAGGACCAATAGAGAATTAAATTAATGTTTATGCCTCTAACTACGAAAAAAATTGTCCTATTCTGACGATCGGAGAAACTTATCCACTTTTAATATACCAGAGAGGCATGAATCTGTGTGAGAATGTATGTCAGTCCAGACTTCAAATAGGTTGAGCATGGAGAATGCACCGGTTATTAAGACGAACTTGCCAGGACCTAAATCCAAGCAACTCCTTGAAGTGCAGGAAAAGTTGGAGACATCCAGCAGGTCTTATACCACTTTCTTCAATTTTGCAATAGACTATGGCAAGGGGTCCACAATAGTGGACATGGACGGGAATGTGTTCATAGACTGGTTTGGAGGGGTCTCAGTAATGAACCTAGGACACGGCCACCCTGCTGTAATGGAGGCACTGAAGAACCAGGTTGATAAGATAACGCACATAACCGAGGTCCCGACGGAGGCAAGGATCAGGTATCTAAAGACACTGAATTCAGTGCTTCCTGGGAAGATGAAGGATCACTCAAAGGTACTCATGACAGTCACTGGTGCGGACGCATGTGAGGCTGCCGTGTCACTGGCGAGATACAATTCCAAGAAGCAGACAATAATTGCGTTCAGCGGATCGTATCATGGAATAGCTGGCGGCATTGTTGGGGCCACATCCAACTACCACTACAGGGACTATGCGGGATTCCCCGCACAGAATTACGTTTACGCTCCATATCCATACCCTTACAGATTTAATCCAAAAGTTGCAAGGGAAGACATTTCGAAGGAAGTGATTTCAAGGATAGAAGAAATGATCAGCGACCCGTATTCTGGTGTTCCACCTGTGGGAGGAATCATTGTGGAACCAATACAGGGGGAAGGGGGGTACATAGTCCCTCCAGACGATTTCCTTCCGATGCTCAGGGAGACCTGCGACAAGTACTCCATTCCGCTGATAGTCGATGAAGTTCAGAGCGGAATTGGCAGGACAGGGAAACTGTGGGCAAGCGAATATCTTGGCATTACCCCAGACATAATGTGCATATCAAAGAGCATAGGCGGGGGAGTACCCATATCTTCTATAGCATACAGGAGTGATTTCGACCAGATTCCGAAGGCATTCCATCTTGGAACATACAGGGGAAATCCCCTGGGAATGGCGGCTGGGGCAGCCGTCCTTGACATAGTAAAGGACGATGTTTTCCTGGAGAGGGTAAGGTCAAAGGGGAGGGAACTCCTGAAAAGATTCCGGGAGGTCGCGGACAACTCCAATATAATAGGAGATGTAAGAGGGAAGGGGTACATGCTAGGAAATGAAATAGTAACAAGCAAAAAAGGAAAATCACCGGGAACAGAACTCGCTGGTAAAATAAGGGAGAACATGTTCAGGAAGGGGGTCCTGATGCATACCTGCGGCCATTACGGAAACGTCATGAGGTTCATGGCACCACTGACTATAGAGGACGACCTTCTGGACAGAGGGATGTCCATATTTGAGGATGCAATAAGGGAAACGGAAGTTGGACTATGAGCATAGTTACAAGAAATCCATACACAGGGGAGATACTGCAATCATACGACGCAGACAATCGCGAAGATGCCTTAGGCAAGATAAGGCAATGCAGGATTGCTCAGGTAGACTGGAGGAAGAACCTGGAAGAGAGAATTGATTATTTCAGGGATGTGCTGAAGCCAAACTTCGAGAGGAATACTGACGAACTTGCAGCAATAATGACTGAGGAAATGGGAAAACCAATTTCGCAGAGCATATCTGAAGTAAAGAAGAGCATAAGGCTCATAGAATATCTCATAGAGAATGCCAGAAGCATCTATTCGGAGGAGGACGTAAAGACGGAAGCATACAGAAGTTATGTGAGATTTGATCCCATAGGAATAGTGATGTGCATAGAACCTTGGAACTTCCCTGTATGGCAGGTCGCAAGGGCAGCTTTCCCGGCTATGATAGCAGGTAACGGTGTTGTGCTTAAACATGCTAGCATTGTTACAGGCGTCTCCCTGAAACTTCAGGAGATCATTGATTCACCAATATTCAAGAGTCTTTTGGTGGATGGAAAGACTGCTACCTCGTTGATAAGGGAGGTGGACGGGGTTGCATTTACAGGTTCAACCCCCGTAGGTTCCGGCATCGCGGCAGAGGCCGGGAAGGAGCTCAAGAAGGTTGTCATGGAACTTGGTGGGTCCGATCCGTTCATAGTCCTGAATAGCGCAAATCTTGAATTAGCTGCTAAGGCAGCGACCACGGGAAGGTTGCAGAACAACGGACAGAGTTGCATAGCTTCAAAGAGGTTTCTAGTTCAGGATGGGGTATATGACAAGTTCAAGGATCTGGTCCAGAAGGAGTTTTCAAATGTTGTAATTGGGGATCCGAAAGACAAGGATACTTACCTTGGTCCCCTTTCATCTGAAGACCAGAAAAAGAGTGTTGAGTCGCAGATAAAGTACCTGGAATCGAGGGGGAGAGTTGAGTTTCTGGGAGAGGGGGAAGGTAACATCATCCCGCCTGTTCTAGCGGAGCTTGATGAAGAATACCAGGAAGAGATTTTTGGCCCGGTTGCGGTGCTGCGCAAGTTCAAGACATACGATGAAGCCGTAAGGATAGCAAACGAGACGCCGTACGGACTCGGAGCTTCTATATGGGGAGAGAGGACAGAGGCTGTAAAACTTGTGGGAGACATAGAGTCTGGAATGGTCTTCATTAACAGCATCGTCTTTTCAGACCCGCGATTGCCATTCGGGGGAGTAAAGAAAAGCGGATTGGGAAGGGAGCTATCAAAATATGGCAGCAGGGAATTCACAAATGTAAAAACAGTTTGGATCAGTTAGAAGTAACGGTGATTGCGTAATGACCTCTGTGGAACCTTGATATATCCTTCACCTGTTGAACAGAGAAATCCCCTTTTATCTTTTCTATTTCCCTGTCTATTGAGAAGTCGCTTCTCAACGAAAAAGTCTTCAGCATAAGTATCCCCCTCTGTGCACCGAAGAATTCCATGTTTCTTGAGAAGATCTCCACCTGATTTGGTTGTGACACGTCCTGATACACAATATCTACCTTGTCCACGAACAGTCCGTAAGTTTCAGGCTTCTGTGCGTCTGAAAGAATTGGAAATACATTCTCCTTGATGCCTGACAATGAAGTCAGTTTTATGAATGGAACCGGCGCGAATTCGACCGCGAATATGAGACCGGATGATAGTGAATCTGCAATATGCGACGTCGTCGTCCCCGCACCTGCACCGAGGTATAGCATGTGATCTCCCTTCCTTATATCGGGCTTCAGGCCAAGTCTCAGTGACGAGGAAAGCTTGCTCCTTAGCGGGGAAAACACCCTGAAGTATTTACCTCCCCTGTTCGTCACTTGTTCACCGTAGATTGATTTCCCGTCCTTGGACTGCGAATACAGGTTCCCCCTGTCCTCAAAGAAATTGGGAACGTGAAGTTCTCTCATCAGACAAACATCTCTAGGTTGCCTTTCACCTGGGATGCCTTGTTCCTCTGGATGTTCATCTTTTCAACGCCCTTCACGAGATCCGATTGAAGGATGTGGTCCCGTCCATCCCTTATTGCGAACATTCCACTCTCCACTACTGATGCCTTCAGGTCTGCGCCGGAAAAACCTTCTGTGATTTCAGCGATCTTTTCCAGATTTACATCCTTCAGGTTCATCTTCTTTGTGTGAATCTTCAGGATTTCCACCCTGCCTTTCTTGTCTGGAAGGGGTATCTCTATGATCCTGTCGAACCTACCTGGCCTTGTTAGTGCCTCGTCAAGTGTGTCGGGCCTGTTTGTGGCCCCAACAAGCTTTATGTTACCGAGCGGCTCAAATCCATCTATTTCTGCCAGCAGCTGCATGAGTGTTCTCTGGACCTCCCTGTCACCAGATGTTGAAGAGTCTATCCTCCTAGACCCAATGGCATCCAACTCATCTATGAATATGATGGAAGGAGCCTTCTTTCTGGCGAGATCGAAAAGCTCTCTGACAAGTCTTGCACCCTCTCCAATGTACTTTCTTACCAGTTCTGAAGCTACAACCCTGATAAAAGTAGCATTTGTGCTCTGTGCAACCGCCTTCGCAAGAAGCGTCTTTCCAGTCCCCGGGGAACCTACAAGAAGTACACCTGTTGGGGGCTCTATGCCAACTTTCCTGAATATGTCAGGGTTTAGCAGTGGAAGCTCCACCATCTCCTTTATCTCCCTTATCTGCTGTTCCAGGGCACCGATTTCGTTGAATGTTACGTTAGGCTTCTCTGAAATTTCTGCTGCGACAACTGTTGGATCATAGGCCTCTGGAATAACCGATATTACTGAAAGAGTTGCCTTGTTCAATGCAACCCTTGTTCCTACCGTCAATTTTGAAGTCGGTATGTGTTCTGAAGTGTAAACAAGAAAGCTAGGTCCAGTCGAACTTCTGATGACTACTCTTCTCTCGTCAATCACATCCTCAATTGACCCTATTAGAAGAGGCGGGAGCTTCAGCCTATTCATTTCTTTTTTCAGTCTCTCCACTTCCTCAGTAAGCCTCTTGTTCTCAAGCTCGGTGAAACGTTTTTCTTCTTCTGCCGTCCTGAGCTGCCTTAGAACCTCTTCGACATCGTTATATCCATCTACATCGTCATCAGTCTTCGTCAGCCTTCACCAGCCTCTAAAACTATCCTCCTTATTTAAATCTAATGTATATCCATCATCGGAAATGGGTTTCCTGTAGTATGTGCCTGTCTCCCTCGCCTACTGCACTCCACTTTCCGGTCACTGCTTAGGCAATAAGCTATATTTCCGGTTTCCCTATTTTTGACGTAGACGCCAACTTTCTTCTGTCCATGTTTAAAATGTAGTACAAGACCGCAGCTACTATGAACCCCACGAAGTAGCTTATATCTATCCCGCCAAGGGCCCTTGATAAGAAGAATGTATAGTTAAAGTTCCCTAGGAAAACGTTCATGAATGGTACCGAAACAAGAAGGCCAACACAGTAAGAAATAATACCGCTCCATTTCAGCTTCCTGTCAAAGTATAGCTTCTGCCTCTTTATGACGACGAAATCTATTATGAGTATTGCAACCCAAGGCGATATCCAGTAATCAAGTACGAGCAGAAATGACTCAAAGAATGAGTAAAATCCCTTGTAGAAAACCAATGACAGTACCAGACCAACTATTGCCACAAGGCCAACGAATTTGGTTCTGTTGAGCTTGATACCTCCAACCAGGCCTGACAGTGAGGCTGAGTAAAGGTTCAACACATTGGCTGCTACGCCTCCAAGCGCAATAGCAAAGAGCGAAAGAGGAAAAAGGGAACCTGAAATGTCTTTCAAAGAAGTGATTGAAGATGTGCTGAGCGTCACAAAGGAGATAATCAGGGCAATTATCTCAACGAAAGTTGTTGATAGGAGGGAGCCCATGAAGGTGTTGCCAAATACCTTCTTCAACGATGTGTTAAGAGGCAGATATCTAGAATAGTCAGAAGCGTACGGACCCCAACTCATCAGATAGCTGTAGGAAAATGCAACCATGCTGAAAAATGGAAGGTCAAATCTGGCGGATGTTATTGATAATCCCGACAATACGTGAAGGCTTTGCGGAGACCCGAAAAATAGGATCTTCACGAGTATTATTGCAAAAAGGATGCCTAGCACATAAGATAAGATCCTTTCCACCCTGTGTATGAAATTATGACCAAGGTATGCAACTACGTATATAACCAGGACAAAGAGAGGCACTAGGATGAAATATGATATTCCGAAGATCAGGTACAGCGCCAGGACACTGAGGATGATGTTTATAACGAACCAGCCTAACGTGTTCGATAAATTTATTATACCGAACAGCCGCATCACATATCTCCCCATGGAGTTTGAAGTGGTCATCATCTGCGGGTAACCTGTTTTTGGTCCCATTACGGCAGAAAGACCCACTATGGCAGCACCCAGTATGTTACCTATGACAATAGAAATAATCGAGCTTACAAAATTCATCCCTAGGGAGATGGGAATGAATCCAAGTGCAAAATCAGCAATCGTGAGATTGGCGGCGAACCACAGATTGAAGAGCGAGCGAGGTTTACCGTTTCTGGATTCTGTCGGTATCCTTTGTATCCCGACGTCTTCTAGTATCATTTTCGAACATGTGTTCGTATACTAAATACTTAGTCTCTGAAAATAAACCACGATCCAGTAGCAAATGCACATAACTTTCCTTCCCCATCGAACACTTCCACCTTGGCCACACAGATATTCTTTCCTTTCCTTATGACCTCGCCAACTGCCCTCGCTGGAGATTTTGAAAGCGGATTGAGGAAATTGATGTGGAGATCAGTTGTGACCTGATTCCTTTTGCTTGTTGACAGGACTGCGGTCCCTCCTGCTATGTCAACCAATGAGCAGATAACGCCACCGTTGAGAAAATTCCCCAGCCTCATGTGCTTCTCCTCAAGTTGAAGGACAGACTCTGCCTTCCCTTCTCCCAGAATTTTAGTCCTTATGCCGACATAGTTCATGAATGCATCCCTATTCACTAACTGCTCGATGATTTCCTGCTCATCCATAACTCGAAATACATAACTGCTATATTAACAGGATTTATGCGACAGGATCAGAGGAAATCATGGAACAGGGAATATAGGCTAAGGGGGAAACTCTGGAGGGGAGAGCTGAAGGAAAAGGAAATTCTTGGAGAATCGCTGATTCCCGGATTAACACTGGACAATGGTTGCGGGAACGGCAAGGGAACGCCGCCCGTTGAAGGCGTCATAGGACTTGATTTTTCAAACTTCGCTCTCGCTATCTACAGATATGATTCCAAGGTACTTGGAGACATGGTGAACCTCCCCTTCCGGGACAAGACTTTCTCTAACGTTCTGTTCATTCACTCCCTGGATCACCTCAGTATGGAAGAAAGATCCCTGGCACTTCTGGAGGCAAATAGGGTACTGAAGGATGATGGCAGGGTTATTGTCAGGGTGTTCTCAAAGCAGGATTTCAGGTACGGGAAAGGAAGGGAGATAGAGGAGGGTACATTCCTTCGTGGTAACAAGATCCAGACACACTATTTTGGCAAGGAAGAGTTTTCAACAGATCCAGTATTTAAAGTTATCAATACATTTGATATTGATTATAACATAAATATACAAAATAATGTATTTAAAAGACAAGAGTTTATTATAATTTTGGCTAAATCTAAATCGGAAAAATACAGATAATATTGCCTTGAACTAGCTTATAAATGGGTTGATTCCAAATCATATATATATGCGTTCAACGTATAGGTTATCGAGGTTATGGACGATTATACAGCAAAAGACATTGTTGTGCTCGAAGGGCTGAAAGCTGTCAGAAAGAGACCGGCAATGTACATAGGAAGCACCGATGCTAGGGGCCTTCACCAGCTCCTGTACGAGGTTCTGGACAATAGTGTAGACGAAGCGATGGGTGGTTACTGTAAGAACATTTTCGTCACTGTCAAGGGGAAGACAGTCACTATTGAGGACGATGGAAGAGGGATCCCCGTAGATGTTCATCCTAAATACAACAAGTCTGCGCTAGAGATAGTTCTGACTGAATTGCACTCTGGTGCAAAGTTCGAGCAGAAGGTTTACAAGGTATCTGGAGGTCTTCATGGAGTAGGGGTGCACGTGGTAAATGCACTATCCTCCAGTTTTGAGATTTTCGTTAAGAGAGGCGGATTTGTTTATCACCAGGGTTATTCGAAGGGAGAAAAGCTCACACCTGTTGAAAAGGTCGGAAAGATTGAAGATGGTAAAATCAGCTGGATCAGGGCAATAAACACAAGTTTCCATTTCAATTCGCCAACTGGCACCCTCATTAGTTTTGAGCCGGATGAAACAATAATGGAAACTGCGGAGTATTCCCTTGAAACAGTTAGGGGGAGGATAGAAGAACTTTCCTACCTAAACAAGGGGCTGACAATCACGCTCGACTGGAATGGAAACATAGTCACCTATCAGCACGAAGGTGGAATAGAGGAAATGGTCAAAAACATGAACAAGGGAAAGAAGACACTGCACGAAGAGATCATATATGGCCAGATCAAGTTCAACGGTGAAATGAAGGATATTTCCAATGGGAACAGCAAGAACTCCAAGGAAGATTCTGAATCAGAATCTTCACAACCGAGCACATACATAGAATTTGCAATCCAGTACAACGAGACGGTAGGAGAGAATCTTCTCGCTTTTGCGAACGACATCAACACGAGGGAAGGGGGAACTCATGTATCTGGATTCAAGGCTGCCCTAACTAAAGTGCTGAATGATGAAGCCAAGAGGCAGGAAATCATTGAGGAAGAGAATTTCTTCACGGGGGAAGATGTGAGAGAGGGTCTCACAGCAGTGATTAGCGTGAAGATTCCGGAACCGCAGTTTGAAGGTCAGACAAAGGAGAAACTTGGAAACAGCAACGTAAAGGGGATGGTGTTCAGCGGTGTTGCTGAACATCTGAAGAGATACTTTGAAGATCATCCAAGGGTGTCAGAGATCATATGTAAGAAGGCATACCAGGCTGCAGAGGCAAGGGAAGCCGCCAGAAATGCAAGAGAAATGGTTAGATCAAAATCAACGCTCAGTGCGACCCTTCCGGGGAAGCTTGCTGACTGCACGCTAGAAGACCCTGAGAAAACTGAACTTTACGTGGTGGAGGGTGATTCAGCAGCCGGACCTGCGAAACAGGGGAGGGACAGGTCCTTCCAGGCTATACTGCCGCTGAGGGGGAAGATACTGAATGTTGAGAAGGCTGGATGGGACAAGATTTTAAAGAACAATGAAGTGAAGAATCTTTTTGCTGCAATCAACATGGGGCCAAATGATGCCTACGACCCGAAGAAGCTGAGGTACGGGAAGATTATATTCATGACGGATGCGGATGTAGATGGGAGCCACATAAGGACACTGTTACTTACACTCTTCTACAGGCATCTTAAGGAATTGCTGGTGAATGGTCATGTCTACATTGCAGTAGTGCCCCTGTTCAGGGTACAGAAGGGGACGATTGTAAAGTACGTTTATACTGAAAAGGAAAAGGATGCACTCATCAAGCAACTGTCAAATCCAATTGTGCAGAGATTCAAGGGACTGGGTGAGATGAACCCGGACCAGCTTTGGGAGACTGCGATGAATCCCGAGACGAGAAAACTTGTAAGGGTGCAGATTGAGGATGCCCAGGAGGCAGACGCACTTTTCACCCTGCTGATGGGAGAAGATGTACAGCCAAGGAAGGACTACATAATGAGTCACGCAACAGAAGCTCAAAACATAGATGTGTGATTTGAATGATAGAGAACACTGCTATTGAAAAGGAGATGAAATATTCCTACTTGGATTACGCGATGAGCGTCATCCTTGCAAGGGCTATTCCTGACGTAAAGGACGGCTTGAAACCGGTACAGAGAAGGATCCTATACTCGATGTACGAGATGGGAGTGACATTCGACAAGCCATACAGGAAATCGGCAAGAATTGTTGGTGACGTAATGGGTAAGTACCACCCGCACGGAGACTCTGCGATATATTCAGCAATGGCAAGGATGGCCCAGGATTTCTCACTGCGTTACACACTCGTGGACGGCCAGGGGAATTGGGGATCAAGAGATGGTGACCCACCCGGAGCAATGAGATATACGGAGGCAAGGTTGACAAAGATATCGAACGAGATGCTTGCTGATATTGAATACGATACTGTTGATTTCACGCTCAATTTTGATGGAACACTAAAGCAACCCCTGTATCTGCCTTCCAAGATCCCGAATATCCTCCTGAATGGTACTTCAGGGATAGCAGTTGGTATGGCAACAAACATGCCTCCTCACAACCTGACGGAAATAGTTGACGGTCTTATACTCCTGATAAAGAACAGGGAAGCAGGGCTTGAAGACCTGCTGAAGGTTGTCACCGGACCTGATTTCCCAACAGGAGGGATAATACTAGGCAAGAAAGGAATAATAGATGCATACAGAACAGGGAGGGGAAAATTTGACCTGAGGGCAAGGGCTGAAATACAGAAGAATGAGATAATATTCACCGAAGTTCCATACGAGGTTAACAAGGCAGAGCTGCTCACAAAGATTGCAGAACTCTCGAAGGATGGTGTTATTGGCGGCATTGCAAACATAAAGGACGAAAGCAACAAGGATGGAATCAGGATAGTGATAAAGATAAAGAACGACTTCAGCCCCGAAATCACCCTAAACCAGATATATGAGCATACCCAGGCCCAGGTCTCTTATGGGGTAATAAACCTCGTCCTGGTCAACAACGTACCAAGAACATTGGGTCTCAAGGACATAATGGTTGAATACCTTAAACACAGAGAGTCCGTCGTAAGGAAGAGGACGGAATTTTTCCTGAAAAAGGCAAGGGAAAGGGAGCACATCCTCGAGGCGCTCGTGAAGGCACTCGATGAGATAGACCTGACGATCGAGATAATCAGAACCTCCAAGGAAGTGAAGGATGCTAGGGATGGACTGAAGAAACAGTTCTCCCTGGATGACCTGCAGGCTAATGCGATCCTGGAAACAAGATTGCAGAAGCTTACAGGAATGGAAATAGCAGACCTGAAGAAGGAGATGAAGGAGATAAGGGACAATATCAAAAATTATCTCGATATACTTGCAAATGAGAGCAAGAGATGGGACCTGATCGTCGATGAGCTGGAGGAGATAAGGGAGAAGTATGGGGATTCCAGGAAGACGGAAATAACAGAGTCATATGTCGAAACAACAGAGGAAGAGCTGATTCCCCACGAAATTGACACAATTGTACTCACCGAAGACAACAGAATAAGCAGGATTGAGGCAGATACTTTTTCAGCACAGAAGAGGGGCGGGAAGGGTGTCTATACAGGCTCCAACGAGAGTGAGATCAAGCAGGTGATAACTTGCGACTCCCACGACAGGGTGTTCTTCTTCTCTGATGTAGGTAAGGTATTCCAGATGAAGGCTTACAGCATACCGAAGGGGGAGAGGCGATCCAGGGCAAAGCTGATTTCCGCAGTCTTCGAGAACATGAAGGGACGCATCGTATTCATAATGAGCGAAAAGGGGAGCGAGGGGAAAAAATATCTGCTCTTTGTCACTGAAAGGGGGAGGGTGAAGAAGACTGAGATATCGCAGTACACAAATATCAGGTCAAATGGCCTCATAGCCCTGAAACTGAGACCGGGCGACTTACTTAAGGATGTCTTCGTAACTTCGGGGAAAGAGAAGGTTGCTCTCCTTTCAACGGACGGAAGGCTTGTGCTAGTGGATGAGCAGGAGTTCAGGTCCATGGGACGCCCTGCATCCGGCGTCACAGGAATCAGGTTTGCAGGAGACAACAAAGTCGCCAGCGACGCCACAATAGTTTCAGATGAAATGATAGTAATTTCAGAGAAGGGCCTAGGAAAGAGGGTGAGCGTCGAGGACTTCACAATGAGACATCGCGGAGCCAAGGGGATGAGGGCGATAAAGGTGACGGAAAGGACAGGCAAGCCTATCTATGTCTCATCAATCAACGAGAACGACGAACTCCTTATCATAACAAAGAACGGGAAGACAATAAGAACTGGAGTGGCAGCTATTCCGCAAAAGGGGAGAAATGCTCAGGGGGTCAAGCTCATAGACCTCGATGAAGGGGACCTGGTGGTTTCAGTCACTCGGATCTCTTGAATATCCCTGCGCTCGTGGTGGATGTGTCGAATACCATCACGTTAAGCTCCTTCAGTTTCTTCAGTAATTTCTCCTTGTCTCTGGGTACTATTATAACGGCCCCACCTCCTCCCGCGCCTGTTAGCTTTGCACCATAGCCATACTCCCTTCCAATTGAAACTATCTTTTCTATCTGGTCTGTGGATATTCCAAACACCTTTAGCTCTGAATGGTTCTCGTTCATCAGTTCTCCTACCTTTGCTATGTCGCCATTTGTCACTGCTTTCACCCCCTCCTGCGTGATGCCTCCAATCCTCTTCATGATGTCCTTCGCGAAACTTCCTCTCTCATAGAACTTCCTTACCTTGGCCACCTGTTCCCTTGTTGAACCTTTCGAGCCTGAGTATACTACTACAAGTTCCATGTTTCTCGTAGGTATGCTGGAAAAATTCCACGTGATTCCATTCTTCTCTATCTTCCACAACGGAATTCCCTCGTTACCGTTTGTAAGTACAAAACCACCTGCAGATATGGTGGAAGTGTCTATTGGAGAGCCCAGCCCCTGTGTTTCGTACTCAATGCTGAATGCCTCTTTTGCAAGCTGCTCTTTTGTGTAATTCCTTTCACTCATGAGTATGCCTGCGATGATCATTGAGGAGGTGCCCAGGCCCGATCCTGAAGGAACGTTTGTTTCCACCTTCACGTAAATGTTGCTCAGACCAAGATAGGCGAGAGTCCTCTGAACGAATGGTGTATACTGGAGACCGCTCCTGCTGGGAATCAGGTAGATCTTAGCAAAGAGGTCTACCGTGGCAGATAGCGCAGGGTAGCCATATACTACTGCGTGTTCACCGAAGATGATTACCTTGTGGGGGGAATAAACTACCATCCGCTCATTTCAGTGAAACTGGCTGACTCTGGGAATCATCCTTTTGTGCTATCACGGCTGTGCCGTAAGCAAGAACCTCTGACATGGTCTGCCCTATTTCTGAGGAGTCGAACCTTACTTCTATTACAGCATTTGCACCCAGTCCCTTTGCGTGCTGCTTGAGCCTCTCAAGGGCCTCGAATCTGCTCTGGTCAAGCATCTGTGTATATTCCTTGATTTCCCCTCCTGCGATTGTCCTCAGACCGGCTATGACGTTCCCCCCGATACCCCTGGACCTCACTATCAGCCCCCATGTGAATCCAATTACACTTGTTATCTTGTAACCTGGAACGTATGGCGTGCTAACGACAATCAAGTCAGCAGATGACGGGTTGTAGTTTCCGTTAAACATGAAGAAGTCAGGGATTGACAATATATAACGATTATGTAATAATAGTGCCGCCTGTCCTTTTCCCGGAGCGGTCCGTTACAGACAATGATTACTAGAGGTGGAAAATGAAGAATAAAAAAGATAGGATTACTGCCTCTGGAAAGAATCAGTCTTCTTCTCCGCCCGGTTTGCCACCTGGCGGTTTGGGAGCTCCTGCACTGGATGCTTTTGTTGCTATGACGTCGTCAATCCTCAGGATCATCACTGCTGCATCGGTAGCGCTGTCGATTGCCTGCTTACCTACTCTGATAGGTTCTATGACTCCCAGCTCAAGCATGTCAATCGGTTTCCCCTTGACTACGTCAACGCCTGCATTCTTCTTCCCGTCCGCGTGCTCCTTCTTGAGCGATATCAGTATGCCTATTGAGTCCAGTCCTGCGTTCTCTGAGAGTGTTCTCGGGATGATCTCAATTGCTTCCGCAAACTTTTCAATTGCAAGCTGTTCCCTTCCTCCAACAGATTGGCTGTACTCCCTCAGCTTCATCGCTATCTCTATCGCAGCCGCTCCTCCACCTGGAATGATCTTACCATCCTGAAGCGCTGCCGCAACGACATGGAGCGAGTCAACCAGGCTCCTTTCAACCTCATCGACAACGTGTTCCGTTCCGCCCCTTATGAGAACGGATACTGCCTTGGGATTCTTGCAGCCTGTAACGAAGGTGAGGTGATCCTCTCCAATCTTCACTTCCTCTACCCTCTCTGCATTCCCGAGGTCCTTTGCGGACAGGTCATCCATGTTCGTGACTATCTCCCCGCCTATAGCCTTTGCAAGTTTCTCTATATCGCTCTTCTTGACCCTTCTTGCCGCATATATTCCCTCTTTTGCTAGGTAGGCCATGGCCAGGTCGTCTATTCCCTTCTGTGTGAGTATGACGTTTGCACCTGTTGCCTTTACCTTCTCAACCATATCCCTTAGTATGCTCTCTTCCTGCTTCTTGAATTTTGTTATGGATTCTGGGTCCTCTATCCTTATTGAAGTATCAAATTCAGGTTTCTTTATTTCTAGCGCAGCATTCAAAAGAGCGATCTTTGCCTTGTTCACAAGAACCGGCATCCCGGGGTGAACCCTCTCCTTGTCCACTATAACCCCCTGTATAAGCTGTGTATCGTCGACGGATCCTCCCTGTTTCTTTACAAGCTGGATATCGTCAAAATCAACAAACGTTTTTCCTCCCCTTTCCTGGGCCACTTGTATAACCGATTTCACTGCTATGTCTGCTAGCTTCTTCCTGGACGTCGATGCGCCCTTGGAATTCAGAGCAGTGTTTGCTATCTTCAGGAGAACCTTCTCGTCCTTGCCCACTGGCGTTGATATATCATTTAGTATTTCCTTGGCCTTCTCAGCTGCCATTCTATAACCTGACGCAATGACAGTTGGGTGGACATTCTGGTTCAGCAAGTCCTCCGCTTTCCTCAGGAACTCTCCAGCAAGGATTGCGGCAGTTGTGGTACCATCGCCCACTTCCTGATCCTGGGTCTTGGAGACCTCAACCATCATCTTTGCTGCAGGGTGATCTATGTCCATCTCCTTCAAAATTGTAACACCGTCGTTCGTGATAACGATGTCACCAAGGGAGTCGACAAGCATCTTGTCCATTCCCCTCGGACCTAGAGTAGTCTTTACAGCATCAGAGATCGCTTTTGCTGCGTTGATATTGTTTTGCATAGCATTCTTTCCGGATTCTCTCTTCGCACCTTCTTTTAGAATAAATATTGGCTGTCCTGGCATCATTTAACTGGACACCTCGTTTCCGTATTTTATTCTTCTATATAAACGCATCGAGATACCTTCGTTCTCGTCATCCGGGAAACTTTGATGCAGAGCCGTTTTCTTGATAGTTGATGGAATGGAAATCGAGATATATTGAATAGAGATTAACGATAACGCCACCGTGGCTCAGTTGGTAGAGCAGCTGATTCGTAATCAGCAGGTCGGGGGTCCGAATCCCTCCGGTGGCTTCGGGACTTATGATAAGGCAGTCCTGCATATGTTGTCTCATCGAATTCCACCTGCTCCTTTCCAACCTCCTTTATTTCACCTATTCCCACTTGACAAATAGTTACTAACAAATGTCGTTGATCTTAAACGCATTAGAGAAGTCTTAATGAGGTGTGCCTTGAGGATAAATTCCATGAAAAAACAAGAAATTAAAATAAAAAAATAATGGAAATTTACTGCTTCTTTCTGAATGGAAGCGCGACCAGAGAGCCTACAAGTACTATGATCAGGTTTGCAGATAAAGCGAGGAATCCTATGAAGAGAGAGCCTACGCTCGAGCTGATTGGGAGAAGAGTTGTTGTCCAGGCGTGGAAATGGTTTGCAACTTCCATCCAGTATATACCCAGGCCCAGGCCAACCAGGAGCCCTGCCATCAGAGAGTACTTGTTCAATTTGTTCGTGACCAGGCCGAGGAACAATGATGGAAGGGTCTGCAGTATAATGATTCCTCCAAGCAGCTGGAGCTGGACTGAATACGAGAGCGGGAATATGAAAACAAAGCCCACAGCTATGAAAAGGAATACTATCATTGCCACTTTTGCTGTTAACGCTTCCCTTGACGCTGACATTTTTGGGTAGAGTTCCCTGACTATGTTCCTGGTGAATAGGTTCGACTGTGACATTGCCATTATAGAAGCTGGCACAAGCCCTCCTATGAATATGCCCAGAAATGCGAAGCCTGTTAATGGAGCTGGGAGCGAATAGAAAATCAGCGCAGGGACAACGTATGTTCCCCTAGAGCTTGCAACGAAAGTGTCCTTCAGGAATGTTAATGCTGCGTGATTGCCATAGACCAGTATACCGAAGAGTGCTAGAAGTGCCAGGCCTACTCCGTAGAGCGGCAGCAGTGATTGGCTAAGTCTTAGCGATTTGGGAGATTTTGCACTCAGAGAACCTGTCACAGCGTGCGGGTATAGGTAGAGCGCAAGAGCACTCATGAGGAACAGACTCCAGTAGGCGTTTACCTGCAACGGGAGTATGTGATAGTACTTGACAGGGAGTCCAGTGAACGACTTTGTGAAACCTATTGTCACAAGTGCAACTATTATGACAAGTGCAACGCTGATCAGTATGATTGCATCCTTGAATATTGCAGTGAGTGTTGCACCTCTCAAACCGCTGACGTAAGTGAAAATTGCAAGTATTATGAATGAGAGTATCAGGGACAAATCTACTACGAGCTTTATGTTAGCAATTCCACTGAGCATTACTGTTAGGACAGAAAGCATACCCACGATCTGAAGACCTATGTATGGCAGCTCTGCAACTATGCCTACTATTGCAATTAGAATTGCAAGGTTCCTGCTGCTGAAATTCGATTTGACGAAATCCGATGCTGTTATGAACCCTTTTTCCTTTGAGACCTTCCACAATTTTGGCATTGCCCACATGGCAATACCAAATGTCACGGCGACGTAAGGTACAGCATAGTAATAGATTGCACCTATACTGAAAACAGACGATGGAATGGCTATGAATGTGTAAGCAGTATACAGATCAGCGCCAACCAGGAACCACACGATAGCGGCGCTGAACTTTCTTCCGCCGAGGGACCATTCATCCAGTTTGCTCATATCTCCTTTCTTCCATCTTCTTCCGTAGAATCCCAGGAAGATGAAGATAAGAAGAAGAATTACCCATACCAGAATACCTGAAAGCGCTAGCATTTACTCGCCTCCGTATTTATTGTACAAAATAGCTGCCAGTCCAAATAAGGCTGCTGCTAGAAAGAGCCATAATAGCTGGTACCAGTAAAAAAACGGTAGTCCACCTATTTCAGGGTTAGTCCGCACGTAGCTTGGGACAATGGCAAGTGCAATAAATGGTATTATGGTCAGGATTGCAACGGTCACGTAAAGGGATCGCTTAGACATTGCAGTCACGTTCTGACTCATAAAAGTTGATATGAAATAAAGAGTATTTAAATTTATTCACCTACATTTATCAAAGTTATAGTCTAATTAAACCGATGGAAAGAAACCCCATTGATCTTCAACAAAATGGATTCCACAATTTCTGTTTTAACAAGTTATTAATCCATAAGTAAACTTCCGTTGAGTGGAGTACAAGTGGACTGTTCTCTCCAATACTACGCTAGGAACTCTGATGTCTTCACTTGACACCAACATTGTCCTAATTTCGCTGCCAACAATTGCGAGAGAACTCCCGGACACATCACTTCTCGATCTCCTGTGGATTCTCATGGGATACACACTCCTTACAGCCGCCGTCCTCGTGAATTTTGGCAGACTCTCAGACATGTTCGGTAGAGTCAGGCTGTACACATTCGGATTTGCAGTTTTCACCGTCGGTTCCGCCCTTTGCAGCCTCTCACAAGTGGGGCCAGAGCTAATCGGCTTCCGACTTGTCCAGGGGGTTGGAGCCGCTTTTCTGTTCTCGAATAGTGGTGCAATAATTACAGACGCTTTCCCGGAGAACGAGAGGGGAATGGCCCTTGGAATCAACCAGGTCGCAATAGTGGCAGGTTCCGTATCAGGTCTGGTACTGGGCGGGATATTAACGTATTCATTTGGGTGGAGATCAATCTTCTACGTCAACATCCCAATAGGGATCATAGCGACCGTATGGGCACACCACAACCTGAGGGAACGGGCAGTCATAAAGAGGGGACAGAGGATTGATGCGATAGGAAACGTGACATTTGCTGGGTCCATAAGCTTGATACTCGCTGGAATCACTTTTTACGCTACAGGTTCTGCGGGTGTTAGAACCGTACTTTCCATGATTGTGATGGGCATAGCATTGTTCATTTTCTTTGTCTATTATGAAATGAGAATCGACCATCCCATGTTCGATCTGAAGCTCTTCAGGATCAGACTTTTTGCTGCAGGAAATCTAGCAATTTTCATGAACGCCCTGGCAAGAGGCGCTGTGACATTTGTACTTGTTTTCTACCTCCAGGGTCCCACTATGCGGCTGAACCCATTTGCAGCCGGCTTGTTCCTTGTGCCCACATCCATTTCGCTTTCTTTCTTTGGACCCATAAGCGGCTGGTTCTCTGACAAGTATGGTGCGAGACTGATATCCACCATTGGTCTTGTGGTATCTGCAATAGGTTTCCTTATGCTCGCGCGCATCGGCCAAACCACCACTTTCAACGAGCTCGTCATTCCACTCGTGTTCGTTGGCAGCGGAATGGGAATATTCGCATCACCCAACAGGGCATCGATCATGAATTCTACACCTCCACCTGAGAGGGGAATCGCATCGGGTATGAGTTCGACACTCGTGAATATAGGCAGCATATTCAGCATGGGAATTGCATTCTATGTTATGTCCCTCACAGTTCCGATGACAAATCTTGCAGGCATATTCCTTGGCACATCACACGGTACGGCTATCGGACCATGGGTGAATGATTTCATCCATTCCATCCATGACCTCTTCCTCATATCAGTTGCAATACTTCTTATCGCTATCGTACCATCCGTGCTCAGGGGAAGGAGACAGGTTTGGGACGTATCGCAACCAAATGAAACTGTGAAATAAATGATGCAGGGAAAATCTCTTTAGTTCTGGTAAAATTTAACCGTACCGAAAACGTTTAAAACTCTAATCAACTTTCAAGTAATGCATCCTGATTACGTGAAGGTCAAGCTTCCTACAGAAGCGGCTTTTTTCGACACAAAGAAAGAGGTCAAGGGGTTAAATTTACATACTGTTTGTGAGGAAGCAAGATGCCCTAATAGGAGCGAATGCTGGTCGGATGGAACTGCAACATTCATGGTTCTAGGAAAGAACTGTTCGAGGAATTGCGGTTTCTGTTCCGTCACACATGGATACGTTCAGCCGCTGGATCCAATGGAACCATTTAACGTCGCTACGGCTGCGAGGGATATGGGACTGAAGTATGTCGTAATAACCTCAGTAGACAGGGATGACCTTCCAGATCAGGGATCGAAACATTTTGCAAGTGTGATAAGGGAAGTAAGGAAGACAGGTGCAAGCGTGGAAGTACTCATTCCTGATTTCAGGGGGGACAAGGAATGCATCGACAGGATCCTGGACGAGGGACCTGTTGTTCTGGCGCACAACGTTGAAACGGTAAGGAGACTTTCCCCATCTGTAAGGGATCACCGTGCGAATTATGACCAGTCACTTGAAGTCCTGAGATATGCAGCCATGAAAGGATTCGTGACAAAATCATCAATAATGCTAGGATTCGGTGAGAGTGATGATGAGGTCATTGAAACCATGAAGGACCTGAGGAAAGCGGACGTGAGCATACTCACCATCGGGCAGTATCTCAGGCCATCAAAGATGCAATTGCCTGTGGTGGAATACTGCAGGCTCGCAAGGTTTGAGAGACTTAAGGAAATCGGGTACGAACTGGGATTCCAATTTGTTGCTTCCGGCCCTTTGGTAAGGACATCTTACAAGGCAGCTGAAGCGTGGGCAATGAGGAGGCTTCATTAGATGGCAATAGCTGGGAATCTATCCAACGAACAGGCAATACAAGCTTACAAGAATGCTGTCATCGCTCGCACACTTGATATAAAGATCATAAGTGCCCAGAGACAGGGGATCATAGGGTTCCACGTTCCTGCCCAGGGCCAGGAAATGATACAGATAGCTATCGCAATGATGGCAGATAATGACGACCTAATTTTCGCCTATTACAGGGACCTGGCGCTTTACATCCAGAGGGGGGTACCACTCTCCCTCATATTTGACCAGATGCTCGGGAACAGCAACGATCTGCAGAAAGGGAGACAGATGCCTGACCACTTCTCATTCAAGGAGTTCAATTTCTCATCGGTGCAAAGTCCAGTTGGGTCACATCTTCCACTGACTGTTGGTGCTGCATACGCCAGGCGATACACCAAGAAGAAGGGCATTGTAATCACCACATTCGGGGACGGGGCGACTTCAACATCAGATTTCCATGCTGCACTCCACATGGCCTCTGTATTTAACCTTCCAGTGCTCTTCATATGCGAGAACAACGGGTGGGCAATTTCAGTTCCAACGAGCAAGCAGACTAAGGCAGAGATATACAAGAAGGGAACTGCTTACGGAATTCCTGGAAAGAGGGTGGACGGGAACGATCTGATTGCCTCTCTTGCAGGTCTTCAGGAAGCATTCGATTACGTAAGGGCGGGCAAGGGTCCGTATCTTGTGGAAGCATTAACTTACAGGATGGGCCCTCACTCCACTTCCGACGATCCTAAGAAGTATAGGGTGGATGAGATAACTGACGGAAGCGAGAATGACCCGATAAGGAGGCTGGAGAACCTGATGCTGAAGATGGGAGTCATTGATTCTTCGTTCATCCAGTCCACAAAAGCAAGTGCAAAGGAAGAGGTTGACAAGATGCTTGAGGAAAGGATGAGCATTCCACCACCTGAATCTTCCAGCATATTCGATGATGTTTACGAAGAGCCCAGCTGGATACAGGAGGAGGAGAGGAGGGATTCAGATGGCTCTGATTAACATGGTCCAGTCTCTGAACAAAACACTGGAAGAACTGATGGGTAAGGACGAGAGGGTCATCGTGCTAGGCGAGGACGTCGGAAGGGACGGTGGTGTGTTCAGGGTCACGGACAACCTTCTGAACAAGTACGGGGATGAGAGGGTAATAGACACTCCGCTCAACGAGCTGGCCATTGTAGGCATGGCCGCAGGCCATGGCTATGTACGGCCTAAAGCCGATCGCAGAGGTTCAATTCCAGGATTACATATTTCCGGCATTCGACCAGATTGTGAACAACATTGCAAAGATGAGGTACAGGACAGGTGGCAGGTTTAACGTTCCACTTATACTGAGGACGCCTTACGGAGGAGGAGTCAGAGGGGGCCTCTATCATTCACAGAGCGGCGAATCGTATTTTGTCCACACTGCGGGCCTTACTGTTGTCACTCCATCCAACCCATTTGACGCAAGGGGACTGCTTGTATCTGCGTACAAGAAGAACGATCCTGTCATCTTCCTCGAGCCGAAGAGGCTCTACAGGTCCATAAAGGCTGAAGTGCCTGACGATATGTTTGAAGTTGACATAGGCAAGGCTGCTAAGCTGAAGGAAGGAGATGACCTCTCCATAATAACGTATGGAAGCATGGTTCCAACCGTAATGACCACGGTGGAAAAGAATAACGTCAATGCGGAAGTCATAGACCTGAGGACATTATTGCCGATGGACGTAGATGCTATAGTTCAGGCAGCAAAGAAGACTGGAAGGGTCATCGTTGTTCACGAGGCCCCGAGGACGCTCGGTGTGGGGGCAGAGATTTCGGCTCTCATTGCAGAGCGTGCAATAGACTCGCTCCTGGCACCTATTTTGAGGGTCACTGGATACGACATTCCTTTCCCTTACACCCACGAAGAATTGTATCTGCCTGGTGAGAAAAGAATTATGAGTGCTGTTAATAGAGTTCTAGCATACTGAGGAGATAAGAATGCCAACATTTAAGCTACCGGATATAGGAGAGGGAGTTCAGGAAGGGGAGATTGTAAAGTGGAACGTGAGGCAGGGGGACACGGTACACAAGGATGACATTATTGTTGAAATAATGACTGACAAGGTCACGGTACAGATTCCATCTCCATTTGAGGGCCAGGTGACAAAGATCTACTACAAGGAAGGGGAGATAGCGAAGGTTGGCTCTTCCCTGCTTGATATTGGTGAAGCTAGTGCCGCAGGACAGAAAGAGCCAGCGCAGACCGTCGGCAAGGAGAAAGCTGCACCGACCGTTCAAGATTCTGGAGAAAGCGCATCTGTTCTTGCTCCACCGGCCGTCAGGAAACTCGCGAGGGAGAAAGGGATCGACCTTTCAAAAGTGAGAGGGACAGGCCCTAGTGGCAGGATCACTGCAAGGGACGTGGAATCTTTCGCCTCGCACCCGGAGGAAAAGACAAGCACTGCTGTCAACAGGCCCGTTGTTGAGAGAAGGGTCATGGAACTCAAGGGACTCAGGAGGCTCATATCAGAAAAGATGACGAAGTCAAAGCGCAACATCCCTCACTACGCGGTTGCGGAGGAAGTGATGATGCAGGAGCTCCTGGATTTCAAGGAGAAGCTCAAGACTCAGGGAATCAACCTGAGCTTCACCCCTTTCTTCGTGAAGGCGTGCGTAGCAGCGCTGAAGGAGTACCCGTATCTGAATGCAAGGTCCCTTGATGACGGCAGCTTTGAACTACTAGATTATTACAACGTCGGAATTGCGGTCGATACACTCGAGGGCCTCACGGTTGTTGTTGTAAAGGGTGCTGACAAAAAGACGCTCACGGAAATTTCATCGGAAATAGAGGACCTCGCAAAGAGGGCAAGGGAGGGAAAACTGAAGCTAGATGAGGTGAAGGATTCCACATTCACTGTGACGAATGTAGGGAGCATAGGCGGCATATTTTCCACGCCTATAATCAACTATCCAGAGGTTGCAATTCTTGGGGTTCACAGGATAATGGACGGACAGCAGGGGAAGTCCATGTTCATAACACTGTCAGCTGATCATCGCCTAATAGATGGCGCAATGGCAGCCAGGTTCATTACGAGGGTCAAAAGATATTTAGAGGCTCCGGCTACACTGCTGGTGTGAAAAATGGAATACGATGCCATAATACTTGGTGGCGGCCCCGGAGGTTATTCAACAGCAATCAGGCTTGGACAGAATGGAAAGAAGGCACTGATGATCGAGGAGAACAAGATAGGGGGCGAATGTCTTAATTATGGATGCATACCAAGCAAGGCTATCATCGAGATGGCAGATGCTATATCATACCTCAAGGAAATGCCCGGAGTGAAATCATCCGTAACCATAGACATGAAGACTTGGCAGGAATGGAAATGGGGGATGATAAACAAGCTCACGTCCGGAGTGGAGAAACTTGTTACTTCGTATGGTGGGGAAGTGGTGAAGGGAAAGGGGATGATTGTCAATGCGTCGTCGGTGACTGTGAACAACGAAACATTCAATGCAAGGAACATAGTCATTGCAACTGGTTCCACCCCCTCAAGGATTAGGGGGATAGACGACGTGCTTTACAACAAGGAGATACTTGACGTCGACCACATACCTTCCTCACTGATAGTGATAGGCGGCGGATACATTGGCGTAGAGCTGGGCACCGCATTTGCCAAACTTGGCAGCAGTGTCACCATTGTAGAGATGATGCCAAACATTCTTCCAGGAACTGATACTGACCTCAGCAGATTTGTAGAGAGGAGAATGAATTCCCTTGGGATTAAGATCATCCTGGGTGCGAAGGTAGACAAGGTGACAAAGTCAGGTGGGTATAAGGTCGCCCTGGCAAGCGGTGAAATTCTGGAAGCAGATCTAGTTGTAATGACGATAGGAAGGGTTCCGGTCACGCAGGGTTTCGGACTGGAAAAAATCAACCCTGAAATGGACGGGAAATTCATAAAAGTTGACAAGAGGAAGAGGACGAGCGTAGATGGAGTCTATGCAGTTGGCGATGTTAGCGGCCCTCCGATGCTGGCTCATAAGGCATTCTATGACGCTGAGATTGCCGCTGAGAACATATCAGGAAAGGTCGCAGAGGTCGACTACATGGCTATGCCATTTGTAATATACTCAGATCCTGAGATAGTGACAACTGGAATAAAGACTGAGAGGTTCAGCAACGTTCCTCTTGCCACAAACGGCAGGGCACTGGGAATGAACTACAACCAGGGCGTATTCAGGATGTACGTGGATGATGACTACGTCATAAAGGGGGCTTCCTTAGTTGCCCCCAGAGCATCAGAGCTGATAAGCGAAGTTTCCCTTGCAGTCGAAGCGGGTCTGACCTCCAAGGACCTAGGAATGACCATACATCCTCACCCGACACTTTCTGAAGGGGTTAAGGAGGCTGCAGAAGCCACTTATGGCAAATCTTTACACTTCAAGTCCAGTAGTCGCTGATCTAGGAACTGTAGACTATTCTCTGTCCTTGATTCTACAGAGGAAGCTCGTAGAAATGGTGAGGAGCGGGGAGATTGGCGACGTTCTACTTTTTCTCGACCATCCTGCAGTATTCACAGTTGGCCGAGGGAAAAAACCTGAAAATTATGAAGGAGTGGAAGTTATTGAGACAGAGAGAGGCGGGGACGTTACTTACCATGGACCGGGTCAACTGGTTGCATACCCCATAATAGACCTGGAGAGAAATGGCATAAACGATGTCAGGAAGCTTGTTCATCTAGTGGAAGATGTCGTCATTTCTTCCCTCAAAGGATTCGGTTATGAGGGCACCATTGGCGACGAACCTGGGATCTGGGTGAACGGGAAGAAGGTTGCATCAATTGGCCTCGCTATCAGGGACAGGATATCTTTCCATGGGGTGGCTGTGAACATATCTGGGGAGGTTCTTAAGGGATTTGCAAAGATAAATCCATGCGGACTGAAGCCTGACACCATAGGTTTCGTTGCAGTTGAGAGGGATAAGCTCAGGGATGTTATGAGAATGAATTTCGAAAATAGACTCCATGCATTCAAAGAGGTAAATCGTAATTTTTTCGATGGACTCGGTACATAATTAAGGAGATTGATGGCACCTGTACCTGTCACTGTGTGCATTAGGAATATCCTCAGGCTGTAAGGTTCAATAACCCTGTAGCAATTAGGGAAGGATGATAGCAAATTCAAGTATTGTTCTGAAAGATGGAAGCCTTGTTGTCGTAAGGGAATATAAAGAATCAGATCTATCAAAGTTCAAGGAATTTGTCTATTCTCTATCAGACTCCTCAATTCAAGGTAGATTCATGCAGAATATTCCAAGGGAAAGGGCGCTGGAACTTCTCCTGGATAAAGGAGAACTATCGGTGATAGCGCTAAGGGATGAGAAGATAATTGCTCATGGAGCGCTGCACGATAGCGGAAAGGGGTCTTCTGAGGTAGGCATAATAGTCAGTGAAAAGTACCAATCCCTCGGCCTAGGTACCGCAATCCTCGGCCTGATGGCTGAATATGCTGTCAGAATAGGTGCAGGCTATATCACCACTTACGTTTCGCCTGAGAATTACAAGATGATTGCAGCAGTCAAGAACATGGGGTTTGCGGTGGAATCTTCCACAAGGCCAGGAGCCCTGGAGGTCAAGTTCTCCCCGTCGCTGCTTCCTGAGGCGATAAACAATTTTGAGAACAGGGACGCTATCTCTGCAGTAAACGGGGTAAAGATATTCCTAGAACCCAAAAGCATAGCGGTCGTAGGTGCATCATCAAACAGGAGCTCGATAGGAGGACAGCTATTTTTCAATCTTCTTGAGAGCAATTTCAAGGGCCAGATTTTTCCTGTTAACCCTTCGCACGAATTCGTGCAGGGAATAAGAGCCTACAAGTCTGTCAAGGACATAGAATACCCTGTTGACATGGCTATAATAGTTATTCCGGCGGAATATGCCCTGAAGGCAATTGAAGAATGCGGGGAGAAGGGAGTAAAGGGGCTCGTAATAATTACGTCTGGATTTTCAGAAATTGGTGAGGAAGGGAAGGAGAGGCAGGCGCAACTCACCAAGATTTGCGACAAGTACGGTATGAGGGTTATCGGACCAAACTGCATGGGAGTTGTTAACACTTCTGACGACGTTTCACTCAATGCGCAATTTTCCCCGTTCAAGCCGGCGAAGGGAAGGGTTTCTTTCCTCTCCCAGTCAGGGGCGCTTGGCATAGCTGTCTTTGATATCACTACCAAGCTCGGACTGGGACTCAGTTCATTTGTTTCTGTTGGAAACAAGATGGACATCTCAGGGAACGACCTGATACAGTACTGGGAAAATGATCCAAATACCGACGTGATTCTTCTCTATCTTGAATCATTCGGCAATCCAGTGAAGTTTTCCAGACTTGCCAGGAGGATCACGAAAAAGAAGCCTATAATCGTGGTGAAGAGCGGAAGGGGATCTGCTGGATTCAGGGCGACACAGTCTCACACAGCAGCACTTCTGTCAACGTCTGATGTGACTGTGGATGCTCTCTTTAAACAGAGCGGTATCATAAGGACTGATACGCTTGACGAGATGTTTGAAGTTACGTCGGTTCTAGCGCATCAGCCAGTGCCCAAGGGGAACAGGGTAGCTATACTCACAAATGCTGGAGGTGCAGGCATACTTGCGGCGGATGCATGTGAATCTCATGGACTCGTTGTTCCAGATCTTCCAGAGGCAGCCAAACAGAAACTGAGGAGCTTCCTACCCGACATAGCGAGCGTGAAGAATCCCGTAGACATGACCGCAGGTACCGGCCCGGACGCGTATGCGAGGGCCATAGAAGTATTGGGGACGGTTGACGAGATAGATTCCATCATCGTGATATTCATCCTGCCGCAGGTAATTGACCCGAACAATGTGGCGAGGAACATAATAGAGGGAACGAAGAACATCAACAATTCCAAGACAGTTGTATCTGTTTTCATGGGAACAAAGGGTATGTCCGAGATACTCAAGGGGGAAGGCATTAGCATTCCGTCTTTCCCCTTCCCTGAGGATGCTGCAATTTCCCTGGCAAGGGCAGCCGAGTACGGGAAGTGGAAATTTGCACCTCCAAGGGTTCCTGTACCTGAAGACGACATAGATAAGGAAAGCGTCAAGGCAATCATTTCAAAGGCACTGAGAGGGGGGAGAGAATGGCTTACATACAACGAATGCAATTTTGTCCTAAACACCTACAAGATCCCAACCATAAAGACTGCAACTGCCATCAGCCCAGAAGAGGTAAAGACCAGGCTTCAGGGGTGGGAGGGAAAGGTTGCAATAAAGGCGTACGGCCCAAAACTTATACACAAGAGCGACGTTGGTGCAGTAAAGCTAGACGTCCCAGTTGCTAACGCACCTGAAGAATCAGAGAAAATGATCAACATGCTCAAATCAAAGGGTTTCGATGTGGATTATCTCGTCGTCCAGGAAATGGTTTCGGAGGGGGTGGAAATGATCGCAGGTTCCACTCACGATCCTGCATTTGGTCCCTTGGTGGTGGCAGGTATGGGAGGAAAGCTGGTAGAACTGCTGAAGGATATTTCCACCAGGCTCGCCCCTATAGACAAGGAAGATGCGGACTTGATGATTTCAGAGCTAAGGACGGCGAAGATCCTCAGAGGGTACCGTGGCGGTATTGTGGCAGATGAGGATGCTTACAAGGATGTCATCGTCAGAATTTCAAGACTCGTAAGCGACAATCCGGAGATAGTCGAGCTAGATCTGAATCCTGTGATGGTGCTTGAAAAGGGGAAGGGCACTAAGACTGTTGATTTCAGGATAAGGGTTGCAAATCTTTCACAGGACAGGACTCCATTTGTTGCAAAGAGCCTGATAAAGACGCCAGTGTGATGTAGGCATAAATCAATAAACTTCATTGCACAGGAATTGTGGGGATGCAAAATGTGCTTAAATAGGGTGTTTACATATATAGAGGCAGGTGCAATTCACAGAAAAACGAGTCAGAGTATTGATTCAAACTTACCGAGAACTTTTTATCAGTCGTCAAACTATCGGCTATAACGGTGATATAAGTAATGGTTACCATAAGGGCTGTAATCTCTACCTCTGACGGGAAGACAAGACAACTGGAAGTACCAGAAGACAGGCAGAGTGCCCTATACGGAAAGAAGATAGGAGAAGTGCTGGATGGTTCACTGCTGGGTTTCAGCAACACTAAGCTCAAGATAACTGGAGGAAGCGACAAGGACGGATTTCCAATGAGGAACGACTTCCCAGGAATGAGAAGGAAGAGGGTGCTTCTGACAGGTGGAGTTGGTTTCCATCCCAAGCGTGACGGGGTAAGGAAGAAGAAGAACATCAGGGGCAATACCATATCAGAGGATATTTCTCAGGTAAATTTCTTTGTAGTTGAGGGAAAGATAGAAGAAGCCAAAGGAGAAACGAATGAAACTGCCAAGACCACCTGAAGTAAACATTGGGATGGTTGGCCATGTAGACCATGGCAAGAGCACTCTGACAAAACTCCTTACGGGAGTGAAGACAGATTATTTTTCAGAGGAAATTAAGAGAGGAATATCGATAAAGCTCGGGTATGCTGACACCCCAATATATAGGTGTCCTGATGGGTTCCCTACCAGATACTCGGTCAACCCCGCTGACTGCGGGAAAGGTGGGGTAGTTGAAAGGGTCGTGAGCTTCGTTGATTCTCCAGGACATGAAAGCCTGATGGCCACCATGCTGTCCGGTGCAGCAATTATGGACGGTGCCATAATGGTCATAGCGGCAAACGAAAAGTGTCCAAAGCCACAAACTAGGGAGCACCTGACTGCACTAAACTTTCTTGGAATAAGGAACATTGTGATAGTGCAGAACAAGATAGACCTTGTCACTGAAGAGCGTGCAATTGAGAGCTACAACGAGATCAAGGAATTCGTTAAGGGAACGGTGGCAGAAAAGGCGCCCATAATACCTATGAGCGCTCTTGACAATGCAAATATAGATTCACTCCTTGAGGCAATAGAACGCACGATTCCAACAAGGAAGTTCGAGAGTAACGGAACTGCAATGATGTACATTGCAAGAAGTTTTGATGTCAATAAACCAGGAACAAAGCCTGAGTCCCTCCAAGGGGGTGTGGTTGGAGGATCGATCATGTCGGGCAAGTTCAGGGTCGGCGACGAGATTGAGATATCACCCGGAATATCGACGACGAAGGGAGGGAAGAGGAGCTGGAACACAATTCAAACACAAATATCCTCCATAATATCAGGTAACATTTCACTCAACGAGAAAGGGCCGGGTGGTCTTGTTGGAATAGGGACCAAACTGGACCCCTTCCTCACCAAGGGAGACAGCCTGGTAGGGATGGCAGTAGGACTGAAGGGGACACTTCCAAAGCCTGTTTTCAAGATATCGATGAAGACCAACATACTGACAAAGGTAGTAGGCAGCTCTGAAGAACTCAACGTGGACAGAATAATAAAGGGGGAGACACTTCTTCTCAATGTGGCAACTGCCGTAACAGTTGCAGTCGTTACCCAGGCGAAGGGAGAGGTGATGGAGGCAGAATTGAGATACCCTGTGATAGTGCTTCCCGGGCAGAACGTCGCAATAAGCCGGAAGATACAGAACAGATGGCGACTGATTGGAAGCGGAACTGTCAACTGATCAAAAGTTCATCTTGCACTCTTCTTTAAGTGAACAGGATTCGCACCTTGGAGTCTTTTTGCAGACAGTCTTGCAGTGTTCATCAATCAGTGCGTGAAGTTCCATCAGCTGCTCCTGGTTAAAGATCCTTGAAATCAGAGCCCTTATATCCTCATAGTCTCCTTTTGAAATATTCAGCCCAAAGTACCTGTTGAATAGCCTTATGGTATAAGCATCCACCGGTACAGTTCTCTGATGAAACGCATAGAGGGCTATGCTGTCTGCAGTTTCCCTTCCAATTCCCGGTAAACTCAGTAGTTCTTCCCTAATGTCTGCAGGCAGTGAAAGAGATTCAATCTTGTCTCGGAAATATTGGAATATACCCCTCAGGTATTTCTCCTTCTGCAAATAGAAACCTGCGGGTCTTATCAGTTCTCTGAGATTGTGACAAGAAAGTAACTGATCGATTGTTTTCCCATTCAATCTTGCCATTGCCTTTTCCACGTTCTTCCAGGCAGTGTTCTGTGTAAGAATGGCACCCTCAATGACCTCGACAGGTGATTCTGCAGGCCACCAGTAAACAAATCCATAAGTGCGAGAAAGACCCCTGAATAGGGATACCAGGGATTCAGTTGAGATTATACCCGTACATTCTTAACAATATTTCAGATAAATCTATTGCTCCGCTAATTCTTATGAGTATTCCAAGAATGCTTCTCGTCACTTCTTCTGCGCTGCCTCTGCTCCCTTTCCCCTCAACTGTTCCTTTCCCTTCCTGATGCTTGCGATCAATTTAGGGACAATGTCGTATGCATCCCCTATCAGGGCCACATCAGAGTACTTGACGATAGGCGCAGCAGCATCCTTGTTTATTGATATCACGTATTCAGACGATTTCATGCCTGCAACGTGTTGAATCGCGCCTGACACTCCAACCGCAACATACAGCTTTGGATGAACTGTCTTGCCTGTCTGTCCCACCTGCCTGTCCCTGGTGATCCATCCTGCGTCAACTGTGGGCCTTGAGGCAGCAACTATCCCCCCAAGTTCGCCTGCGAGTTCCTCAAGCATCTTGAAACCTTCCTTCTTGCCGAGGCCCATTCCACCGCATACAACAACGTCAGCAGTCGTTATGTCAACTTCCTCTCTCGTGACGATCTGGAGAAGCTTTGTAACGACGTCCTCCTCCTTGACATTGCTCTCCACCATCTCTATTTCTCCCTGTCTACCGATCTGCCTGTCTATAGGTTTGAAAATGCCTGGTCTTGCGCTTGCCATCTGTGGTCTGTGCCTGCTGCACAGTATGTTTGCGAGTATTGCACCGCCGAAAGCAGGCCTCCTTGCCTCCAGGAGCTTCTTAGATGGGTCAATATCTATTTCTGTGCAGTCAGCAGTTATACCTGTGTTGACCCTTACAGCTATTCTTGATGCAAGGTCCCTCCCATTGTGCGTCGCGCCTATGACGAAGTAGTTTGGCTTCTTGTCTGCTATAAGGGAAGCGATCATATCCGCATATGGCCTCGTTCTGTAGTGCCTGTAAACCGGATTTTTAGCAAATATTACCTTGTCCACTCCATATTCAATGGCTTCCCTTGCCATCTTTTCCCCTGAATCGTCTGCAAGCAGAACTCCTACAAGCTTTTCCTTGTACTTGTCGGCCAGCCTTCTGCCAATGCCTGCCATCTCCAGGGATATCCGTGATAGTTCTCCGTCATTCTGCTCTAGCCAAATCCAGAGGTCCTTGTAGACCTCCACGTTTGCGGGAGGTGTTGCGCACTTGTTTTTTATCATTTCACTACCCCCTTCTCTATGAGTACAGACACAACCTTGTCAAGTTCCTCTATACCAGGTTTTGACGGATTCTTCACCGGGTCCGGTACTGTCTTCATATCCTTAACAATGGTTGGAGACCCCTTGAGGCCCACACATGCCGGATCCAGCTGTAGCTCCTTGTTCGTTATCAGCCTTATCCCCTTCTTGTAGGCTTCTATCTTCCTCTTGAGGGTTGGATTTCTCGGCTCGTTTGCATTGAGGGTTATAGTTATAACAGCTGGCTTCCCCACCTTTATAGTTTCCTCTGCGCCCTCAATATCCCTCGTCACTATGAAGTATCCATCCTGGAATTCGATCTTGTGGACGTAAGTTGCCTGTTCATAACCAAGGAATTCGGCTATTCCAGGGCCTACGTGCCCGGTAGAAGAGTCAGTAGTTTCCTCTCCGCAGAATATAACGTCAAATCCCCCAAGGTAATCCGCAACAGACGCAAGGGTAAAGGCAGTTGGCCATGTATCTGCGCCCGCGAACACTCTATCTGTAACAAGGACTCCGTTGTCAGCACCTCGTCCCATGAGTTCAAGGAGGGCAGTATCCGCCATTGGCGGCCCCATCGTTATCACCGTGATCTCTCCACCATACTTGCTCTTGAGCTCAAGCGCTGCCTCAGTCGCATTGACGTCAGGCGGGTTGACAACATTCCTTGCCATGCTTCTGTTGAGCGTCTTCGTCACCGGATCTATGCTTATGTCCTGGCTATCTGGAACTTGTTTAATCATAACAGCTATTTTCAGCATTTTCATCACCCGTACTTGTAGATGACTCCCTTTCCGGCCTTCGGGAAGTGCCACTTCACTGAGCCCTGGTCGCAGGCCACTGAGCAGGTTCCGCACTCCACGCAATCTTCATACTGGAACGAAAGTTTTCCGTCCTGAAGTGTGTAGCACTGAGCTGGACAAGCCATCACGCAGAAATGATGCGGACACTTCTCGCATATGCTTTCGTCAACCGTTATGTGTGCATACGATTTGTCCACATCATACTTAGTCTTCCCTAGTCTCTCCTTGATATCCAAGATCACATCCTCCTGTAGATGTAATAGAAATCTGTAGCTGTCTTCAGCTTGCTCATCTTTAGGTCAGCTGCACATGACCCAAGAATATCCCTAACTTTCTTCTTTGGCTGCCCCCTCTCCCACAGCATCTCCAAAAGTATACTCTCGAGCATCTTTGGATATGTGGTATACATATTCTTGTTGTTCGTTACCTTCCTTATGTCCTTGAACGTTTTCAGGTCCTTCAAAACATAACTGTTCTCAAGCTTCTGCCTGTACATAGAAAGTGAATCTGAAGAGAAATCGCCCTTCCCTTTTGCTTCCACTGCCGTCTCCCCTGCCAATATGCCTGAGAGGAATGCGTAATTCATTCCCTGCAACACCAGGCCATTGCTGAATCCGAATCCCGCAGAGTCCCCGACTATCATGTATCCATCCCCGTAGAGCTTGGGCACCATCTCAAGCCCGCCCTCAGGAATCATGTGTGCACCGTATTCCGCTACCGTCCCACCATCAATTAGAGGAGCGATTGATGGGTGCTCCTTGAACTGCTCGATGATGTCATAAGTATGGGTAACTCCATTCTCCCTGAGCTGTTCCATTGGTGCCACTATTCCAAGTGAAATGCTGTCCTTGTTAGTGTAGAAGAATGCGCCTACGTTAAGTTCCTCAAGATTCCCCAAAATGTATTCTGAAGCCATTCCCGACGAGGAGCTAAGGTTGAACCTGTCCTCGATCTTCTGCGGGCTTAGCTTTATAATCTCCTTAACGCCGACAGAGACTTCCCAATCCTGCAGAGGACCTCGCAGACCTGCTTCAATACACAGCCTTGGGTTTATCCCTTCAGCCAGAATAACGACGCTTGCAGTGACTATGTCCCCCGATTCCTCGACCCCAATGATCTTGCCATCCTTTTTAGCCAGAGATTCAACAGTAATTCCGGGGATGACGGTTGCACCCGCTTCCCTTGCCTTCTTTGCAAGCCAGGGGTCGAATTTTGATCGCAGGACAGTATATCCCACCTTGTTCTCTTCAAAAATCTTTGTCTTGAAATCTATTATTATTGATGACTTATCTGTCAAAAAACCAATTTTCTTGTCCTGAATAAATCGTTCAAGGGGAGCTTCACTCTGCCATTTAGGTAAAATTCTAGCTAGGTCATTTCCCCATAGAACTCCTCCAGAGAGATTTTTAGCGCCAGGCGGGTCGGACCTGTCAACAAGCAGGACGCTGAGACCCTTTTGAGCCATTGTAATAGCCGCAGCCGAGCCAGCGTTCCCTGCACCAACAACTATAGCGTCATAATCTGGCATCTGTTCGGTAGCCTTTTAAATCTATTTACATTTTCTACGGTTTTTTTACGTTTAAAGAATTTAGGCACGATTTATTAGCTGAAAATCAGTTACTACTGCTTTTTTTCAGCAACACCACAACTTCAAATATGAACACTGATTTTAATCCCATCATTAAGATGCAGTTTCTTGGGGATTGATCTATGTCTAAATCTTTGAATCTACAGTCTTCATTAGAGCATAATGCAATATCAAAGAATATGAAACTCGGATGCCGCAAAGTAATAAATAGAGATGTCAATGCGGTTATCAGCTCAGCTGTAAGGTAGACAACCAAAATGTAACAAAGAAATGTCTTCCTTCAATCGCTAACAAATAGAACAAGATGAGATAAGAACGATACAAAAGTCAAATCTATAACAAATGACAAATTGGCTCGATTGAAGCGATTGGAAATGCCACCGTAGCACAGCCTGGTACGTGCGCGTGCTTGGTAAGCACGAGGTCACGGGTTCAAATCCCGTCGGTGGCTTCATCTTTGGTCAAACAATCCGGAAAATAATTTATACCGAATATTGTCATAGTTCTTGGATGCCACTAGATACTGATATTAAGAAGCTACTGGGAATTATCGAGAGCAATAAGATAAGAAATCTTGACAGCGTTTCGCCTGACGAGTACAGGTCACGATTCAAGCAGTCTGCTCTGATATTTTCAGGCCCAAAGGAAGATGTTGAAAAAGTCTGGGATGATCACTTCAATTATGACGGGTCGGATATCCCCATGAGAATATATAAGCCCGCTGGGGCGAAGGATGGGGCAATTGTCTATTATCATGGAGGCGGTTTCGTCACTGGCGATATAGAATCATATGACTCTCTTTGCAGAAAGATTGCAAATACGTCCCGCTCAACTGTTATTTCGGTCGGATACAGGTTAGCTCCAGAGAATAAGTTTCCTACATGGTCAAATGATTCCTTTGAGGCATTCAAATGGGTCAGGGCAAACAGCGATAAGTTAAAAATTGATAGTTCAAAAATCGTTGTTTCAGGCGACAGTGCGGGAGGCAAATTGGCATTCGTTGTAGCACTGATGCTTCTGGACAATAACTTAATGCCACCTAGAATGATTGTTTCACTATATCCATCAATTGGAATTGACTTATTCTCAGAGTCTTCACGGGAATACAGTGAAGGGATGTTCCTGGATAAAGCAGCCATGTCTTACTTTGCAAGGATGACAAAATTGAGTGCAAGTGATATTGCAAGCCCATACAATTCAATAATTCTGCATCCGAAGCTTTCCGGTCTCCCCGAAAGCTTCGTTGTAACTGCGGAATATGATCCGCTTAGGGATCAGGGTGAAACTTTCCTATCAAAACTCAGGGATTCTGGAGTCAGGGCAACTGGAATAAGGGCACTTGGAATGATCCACGGTTTCGCATCATTTTCTGGGGTTGTGCCTGCAGCCGATAGGCTTCTGAGAATGATTTATGCAAATATAGGGTAGAAGGAGATTGACATATCTGGAGTGCTATGTCGGCAAAAGATCATTCTAAAATTTCTAACTGGGCATCATTTTACCTATAACAATCTGCCTCCACTTCTGGAATTTTGCAATTGCGATACATTGCTCACATTCCTCATACTGATTTAGGAAGATAGCAAATGATAGTATTAGTCATCGCATCCTCCTACAACAGAACTAAATACGGAAATTGGCATTTACACCGATGCCATTAAGAGTTGGTGATAAAGCTCCGGATTTCACTGGAATTTCTGACAGTGGGGAGAAAATAACTTTGAGCGAGAAATTGAAAGAGGGACCGGTTGTGCTATACTTCTATCCAAAGGATGAAACACCGGGATGTGTCGCTGAAGCGTGTGCTTTTAGGGATAGATGGGAAGATGTAAGAAAACTTGGGGCAACTATTCTAGGAGTGAGCTCTGATTCTGCAGAATCTCACAAGAAATTCAAGGCCAACAGGAATCTCCAATTCACCTTGATTGCGGATGAGGACAAGCAGATCAGGAAGGCATATGGCGCTACAGGCACGCTCATCCCACCCAGGATCACGTTTGTAATAGATAAACAAGGAACTATAAGGGAGGTCTACAATTCTCAACTCAATGCTTCTAACCACGTGGAGGTTGCGCTGAAATCCCTGAAGTCTTTCCAGGCATAGGTACCACTACTCCCAATGTATTAGGTGTGCTACTAGTATGCAATTTCAGTACAAGCCAAGATGATCCGAGGGTTTCTTTTCCTGCAGGGTTTTCTCGAGCCTTTCCAGAATCCCAACTGCTTGCTCCTTCTTTCTTGACTGATTAGTGGTCGGGTCGCTAAGTATTCTCTTTGCCTTGTTCAAGTGGAATTCCATCTCATCAAAATTCTTTATCGAAAAGTACATGTTTGCAAGGGCTAGTTCGGCTCTGGCATCATCCACCTCATCATCCGGGGTTCGTTCGTTGTTGGTTACATTGCCTGATGTTCCAGGTATGAACGGCTGTGAAGGGTTGTAATTCTTCCTTAGTTCCTTTGCGAAAGAAGAGCTCACTACTCCAGCTGCAGCCATGCTCGCTATGAATGCACCAATTATTACAGCAAAGAAAGCATTGTAGGAAATCGTCTTGATGAGATATGCTACATACCCGCCAACATATCCAACTATGAGTATGATGGGACTTATATACCTGAATCTAGCCGGGATCTTGATAATTGGTGGAACTGTTGGATTATTCATGCAGTAGGATATCATGTCTGAAAGTTTCTGCTTCCTCCTTCCGCCTTTGCATTCTGGATTCTGGATAGAAAGTGACGCTTCCTTTAGCATTTCACTGGACTTATCCGTTTTCCCAGATAGTTTGTACAGTTGTGAAAGTTCGAATTCTATTGAACCTATCTTGTAGAGGTCACGCTCTGCATTATTCTTTTCAACTTCCTTTTTGAGCGATCTTTCTAGCTGAGAAATCCTTTGCTCAGCTGCTATCATGGTATCTGATCCTCTCTGAAAGCCCCCCTAGAGAGACCTTCATACCCTTATCGATTTTGAACTTAAATATTTAATGAAAATACTTCAATTTCTAGCTAGTAAGATACGCAGCACTATTTATTGATTTTTCACGTGTAGTACGGAATTTTTAACTTAGCACTCTTTTTAAAAATCTTAAGTTTCCTTCAAAGGTTAAGAACCATTTAACTTCCTCTTTTTCAAAGTATAAAACATTACTTATCTATCATGCGAGGGAGCATACCCCTCCCGTCTCAATCCGTAGGGGTACATTCTACTGAATTAGATGAAACTGGGAAATTCCCTATACCGGGTCTTATCCCTTCCAGCAATCCCTATGGACCTCCTGAACCGCATATTTTTGATAGTAAATGCTGGATTTGGCTTTACAAGTAACAAGATTTTGGCTTAAGAACAGAGTTTGAATCTTCTTCAGTTCTTTATGAAATCTATGAAAACATCTGCATCTCCGAAGACGTTTGATAGCTTTGCGTATTCATTAGGCATATGCTCTGTTTCGTCTAGCGTCCCCCATACTATTGTGTCAAGACCCTTGTTCCTGAAGAAGGCCCCACAAGTCCCTCCACCAATGCCCACACTCTTTACTTCTATTCCCCTCAGTTTTTTTACGCTTTCTATGAACTTTTGAACAAATTGTTTACCTTCTGGGGTGTTGGATGATGGATCTGCCCTGTTGACAACATCTATCTTTACTTCAACGCTTTTTTCTTTCTCGAACTGGTTAGCTATCTTTTTGACAGTTCCGAAAACATCATCCAGCTTGTACTTAGGAAGGATTCTCATGTCAAAATAGAAACTCTCCTTCCCTGGAATGATGTTTACAGAAGAGGTGCCTGGCTCTACCTTTGTAGGTTCGAAGGTGCTTACTGGAACAGTGAATTCTGGATCTGATGCATTGTACGTGGAATGAAGATTGTTGTCTATCCTCATCTCCAGCTCCCTTGCCAGTCTGTGCGCATTTTTTCCCGCATCAGGTGTAGAGGCATGGCACTGCTTCCCAACAACAGTTATCTTGAGCCACGCAAGTCCTTTCTCTGCAACCTCAACAGAACTTCCGTCAGGAGTTCCGAAATCCGGAACGATGAACTTGTCATTCTTAGAAAACTTCCTCTTTTTCAAGACGAAATCAATGCCATACTTACTTCCTGCTTCCTCATCGGAGACCATGATGACACCAACGTTGCTCTTCATTTCATCTGGATGATCAATGAAGTACTTCAACGTAAATAATGATGAGATTGCGCCCTGACCATTGTCACAGGTACCTCTTCCGTAGATCCTGTCTCCTTCAATTGTCGCTTTGAAAGGCGGATACTTCCAAAGTGTAAGGTCCCCTTCACTTACTGTATCCATATGGGCTACGAACCAAACAGTTTTTTCTTTCCCCTTATCGAACAAAAAAAGAAGATTTGGTCTCTTTATCCCGTCTGATTCGGCGACATATTCCTCAAATTTTATGTCCTTGCTCCATTTCAATACTTCTTTCTTTAGGAATTCAGCTCTTTCAGCTTCCCCCCTTCCTCCACCGGAAGGATTTACTGAGTTGATTTCTATCATCCTTGAATACAAGTCAATGAAGTAGCTCTTGTCGGTCATTCTTATCTGCAGATAATGATGAGCAACGAGATAAGCTTTAATGACCACTTATAGAAATTGTTTATAAGTGGACCTTTAGATTTCATGAATATTCTTACTAAAATTACCTGGGCATCATACGGTATTACATAATAAAAGAGAAACCGAGTTATATTTTGTGAATCTCATTAATTGGGGGGCCAAGAATGGGTAGTCACTTCGATAGGAAAATAGTGATCTTTCTTATATTGGCAACAATTGTTTTCGGTGCTTATGGAACCGCGGTCTTCAATCACAACTTCGCAAATGAATCGAAGCTCAATTCAAATGGAACTGGAGCTATGCCTGACAATTACCTGTCTCCTGTTCCTCTAAGCTCGGTTCAGACAGGTCCTATGAATGCCTTTCCTGGGCAATTGATAAATGAGTCATATTACCTGGGTAGTACTGTTCCTTCTGTGTCTTACTACATGGTGACAGTTACTCTAAACGGTTCTTCTTACGAGACTCTTGATGCCTTTCCAGCATATACCGGCAATTTGAATCCTTCGGGGTACTACCTATTCTTTTCATTTGAAATGCCTAATGACCAACCAGGCATGTGGTGGAATGTTGGTTATCAGATTATTCCTGTAACAGTCTCAACTGGTCAAGAGATAGGGCAGGTTAACTTAATTGCCCAAGGGTCGCAAATATGGATGCAATATCAGTCAGAGTCTATGGCAGGAAACTACATGGTAAAGGGCAGTGCTAATTTTACTTCTTCTAGCAATGTAAGTCAAATATTACTTTATCCATTTAATCCACAGGGAACGGTCATAGTTTCTTCACAAGTGAACTCCTGGACTTTTTCATCAGGAATTTTGGAAGTCAACTTTTCTCTCTACGAATATTTAGATACCTCAAATGGGAAAACAACCCCACCAGTGTTGGTTGCAACTGCATATTACACTTACTCGTCAAGTTTTACCGTCCTTGGATCTCCCATCTCCATTTCTGGTTATTCTATAAAGCTGATACAAGGAGATGGAGCTTATCTTTATGGAATAACTTCTAATCAGTTGGCAGAAATCACCAACTCTATAAATCAGAGCCTTTCGATACCAATTTCTCAACTGAATGCGGCTGTTGTTTCAATAAATGGAGATGTTGCAGAATTGCAGACATCGTTTGGAACTATGACAACTAACCTTAATTCAATAGATGCTACCGTCGTAGGAATTAGTTCTGGAATATCATATCTCAACACGACGCTCGGTATGGTTAAGACATCTTTATCATCAATAAATGCCACTATAATATCGGTTAAAGGTAACACAATAAATCTCGAAACTTCTGTTGGCAACGTAAGTACAAATCTAAATGCCATAGGTGCTACAATTAAAAACATAAACAATGGACAAGCAACAATTTTGACTGATGTTGGGAGTTTGCAGGTACCTCTGGGGAGTATCAATGCTTCGGTTCAATCTATAAGTAAGGGAGAGGCCACTCTAATAACAGACGTCGGAATCGTTCAAACTTCGCTTTCGTCCTTAAGCACAACAGTTACATCAGTAACTTCAGGAGAAGCGCAGATTGAGACATCAATCGGTGACGTCACAACTTCGATTGAATCACTGAATGCCTCCTTCAAGGGAATGGACGGAGATTATGCGATTTTGCAGACTGATGTAGGGTCCATCAAGACGTCATTGAATTCAATAAATGCAACTATCTACGCCATACATCAGGGAATGATCCAAATGAACACCTCTATAGGAAATATCCAGATCCCCCTGAAATCGCTCAATTCAACTATTGTAAAAATTTCTGGGGATACTGCCGATCTTATGACGACTGACGGAAATATTGAAGCTTCCCTTGACGATATCAACACCAGCATATTTGATACGAACATTGACACCCCATGGCTAAATAACTCATATGCGTACATCGAAACCTGTCTTGGTAATTTAACCGGAACCATTACTGATGTATCAAACAACACCGCCACTATCGAGACCAATCTTGGCGTAGTTACAACTTCCTTGAACAGCATCAAGTCTGCCAGCACTCAAGCTACAATGGAGGATCCTCCATCGCTATTTGATATCGTAATTATCGCATTCCTTGTAGCCGTGACCGGAATCGCAACACTCGCTATGCTCAGCGCCAGAAGCACGCTAAAGATAATGGGGGACAAAGTGAAATGAAGCAAGGCCGGACGAAGAGATCTTTACGACCCTGTTCATATTTTTTAATTGTTTTTTGTTTGAAAGTAATTGAAGCCCCACAATTTACTTATTGGGAAGCTCTACATGGTTGCTAATAACCACACAAATTTTTCCTTTCAGGGTTAAGAATATTTAATATCATATAGGACATTAACAAATTTACCAATGAGTTCTAATAACTCGGGTAGAAAGACAGAATTCGATGGCCAGATTGGAACATCATTTGGAATTGTAAATAGGAGAAAGGAAACATGGAACTGATTTCTTTACTGTATGGCATATACCCTAGGAGTGAGAATCTACGGAAAGCTTACGGGAAATGGGAGAAGGGTCAACTAACGTCAAAGGAAACCTCATCAATAATAGAAGAGGAATCTAGAAGATACTACGATCTAATGAACGAGGCGTCCATTGATTACTTTACGGACCCGCTCTTCAACTGGTACGATCTGCTACGTCCTGTCGTACTATCCATAGATGGAATCAAACTAGGCCCGCTAGCTAGGTACAAAGCAACTAACACCTTCTATCGAGAGCCTGAGATAGAGAAAATTGGAAAACTCCTTGAAATGAATGAGTTCAGGGAAGTTGAGGAAAACCCTCCTTTGCCGGCTTATCACGAACTCGACAGTGAATCTTACCTATATTTCCTTCCTGGGATCAACTCACTGCTGAAGATGAGTAAAATAACAGGTAACTTCATGGACATTAAAGAAAGATTGAAAGATACTTACCTTGAAATCATTAAGAAGATAAAGATGAAAAGGCTGTTAATATACGAACCTTTCGAATCTGATGACATCGGAATTTATGGTGAAATAACAGAAGCTGTTACTACATTCCTCGTTTTAACGGGCAGCGCAGAGAAACTAAAGGCTCTAGAAGGAATGAAATTCTTTTCTATCATTTCTGACAACCCTTACACGTACTCAAAGTACTGCGAAGTCCCGGGTATCAAGATAGTTGATGCCCAATCAACAAGGATCAACGATGGTATCTTACAGAAAGTCAAACAATACTCAGAAGATTTCCAAAAAATGGTGGTTGCAAACACAGAGAGTTTTGATTTCTTACCAAGGGTCATTGCAGACAAGAAGATTTTCAGCTTCAAGGGTGGTGAATGATGGATCTTGTTACGCAGGAGATAGGCAGTTTCAGGAAACCAACCTACCTCTCGTCTAAATTCAGGTCTTACAAAGAAGACGAGTTCATTGAAGTCGCCAAGAAGGCTACGTTGGAAACTCTTGATCTTTTTGAGAAGAGCGGTCTGATGAACGTTGGAGTGGGAGGAGAGATGTTCAGGTGGGAGATGTATGAACATCCCATTTCTAGGATGGAAGGCGTAGAAATTTTTGGACCGGTCAGATCGTTTGACAACAGGTACTACAACAAGGGGAGCGTTTACGGCGACATACTCAGGAAGAAGCCATTTCACATAGAAGAGGTCCAGCTTTTCAAGGAACTGAAGAAGAACAACATAAAGATACCAGTCACGGGGCCATATACTCTCATGGATTGGTCCTTCAATGACCACTACAAGAGCAGGGAGGAACTCGCTATGGCTTTCGGGAAGATAATGAATGAGGAAATAAGGGACCTGAAATCTGCCTGGGGGGAAGGCACACTCCAGATACAGATAGACGAGCCTGCCGCTACGACCCACCCGGAGGAGATGAACATCGTCCTCGACTCGGTGAATGAGAGCGTGAAGGGTATTGAAGGCATTGAAACGCACCTTCATGTCTGCTACAGCACCGATTACGGCCTTCTTTTCGATATTGCACCTTCGCTTAATGTGTCTGTATACAACCTGGAATTTGCGAACAGGGATCCGATCTCGCTTGAAGGGGAAAGGAAGGGGTATGAAGACGTGAGAAGATTCAAGGAGACGGCGGACACTATGACAAGGAAGATAAGCCTGGGACTTGGGGTAACGGACATACACAGGGACTACCTGGAACCCATTCCTCTGATAAGGGAAAGAATAGAATATGCCTTGAAGTACATTGAGCCAGAAAGACTCAGGATCAACCCAGATTGTGGACTGAGGACAAGGAGCAGGGAAGTTGGTTTCGAGAAGCTCAGGAACATGTCGCTTGCAAGGGATGAGGTTGCAAAATCTCTATAAGCATTTATTCCAATAGTTGATTCAGAAACATGCAGAAAGCGGCAGTCCTTACCAAGACAAAGGAGTACCCTCGGGTTCAAGAGATAGAGATTGAACCTTTGAGGGAGGATGAAGTTCAAGTAGAACAGATCGAGACCGGAATTTGTTACAGGGATATACTCACAATGGAAGGTTTCATGCCAAGACTGGTGCTTCCAATAGTTCCAGGCCACGAAATTTCTGGAACGGTCAGGAAAGTTGGCCCCAAGGTGACAAAATTCAAGGTTGGGGACAGGGTTACAAGTCTCATTTACGTCCCCTGCGGGGTCTGTGAATACTGCAGGTCAGGCAGGGAAAACCTTTGCAGGGACAAGAAAACATTCGGAGAAAGCATGAACGGCGCTTATAGGAAATATATCAACATACCGGAAATATCTCTCGTGAAGGTTCCCCAGAATGTGAGTCCTGAGGCCGCTGCCATAGCTGCCTGCGTGACAGGAATGGTCGTCCAGGCACTGGATGTTGTTGGTGGACTGAGGGAGGGGCAGACTTTGCTCATTACAGGGGCAGGAGGCGGTGTTGGATCACATGCAGTCCAGATTGGGAAGGCCCTGGGCGCGACTGTTATAGCAGAGACAAGCAGCGAATGGAAGAGTGAAGGGATAAGGAAGGCTGGCGCTGATTTTGTTGTTAGCGGAAGTGACTTCTCTAAAAAGGTGAAGGAAATATCCAAGGAGGGCGTTGATATTGTGCTTGAAACGGTAGGATCGCCAACCTTCATGGACGGGTTCAGGTCACTTAAGTTTGGAGGGAGGGTAGTGGTAGTGGGGAACGTTGATGTCAATCCAGTGAGTCTTCCACTCGGAAACCTGATACTCAAAGGCAATTCAATTGCAGGCAGCGTGAGTTCAACAAAGAAGAGCGTGGAGAAGGCGCTGAAGCTATCAAGCGAGGGCAAGATAACCCCCGTTGTAGGGAAGGTCTATTCACTGGAAGAAGTTGGAGAGGCTTATAGGGCCATGAAGAACAGGGAACTGTTCGGCAAGGCATACATAAAATTCTAACTTTTACTGTTGAGTGACGAATTCTTTTCGTCAACGAAACTGCTTATTTTTTCTATATTTTCCTTGATCTTGTTCAGTATGCCTTCGTCAAAGTCACCGGATATTGAAGCTGACCTGAAACTGTTGATGTTGTCCAGAAGGTCGATTGAATTCCTGAAGCCAGATTCGTCAAGGAGGTAGAACTTCTGGATCTGTGCCTCATCAACTAGAAGTGGCTCTGATGGGACAATGACCCTCTTTTCCTTGAGGCCTTCTATCATCTTCAGCACTTCCTCTGCTTTCACCTTCTCAGCGTGCTTATCGTACATCTCCAAGTTATCTATTGCCGCCCTGAAATTTGTCGATGAGACCTCAATCCTCTTTTCTATATCGTCCCCAAGGGCCTGAGATGATATCCTTGCGTCCGTTCCTGCCTTATAACCCTTGTAAGTGCTGAGCCTGTTCTGGATTCTCTTGAGTATTATCGCCGCCTTATCTGGGGGAAGGTCTATTCTTATGCTGCTCATCTTTCTTCAGATAGGAGAGGCGTATATTAGAGTTATGAATCATTTCCACTGAAAACTGTTCTTAGGGAGAACATCTCATCTGACACAATATAACACTTGATGCGTGGGAAATCAATATATAACAAGTCACAATCCTCTTTGCTCAAAGGTGAAGTAAATTGCCCTCAAAAAGTAGTTATTCGTTCCAGCCTGAAAACTTTCTGACATCGAAGGAAGAAATGAAAGGAATGGTAAGAGAGAGAATGACAGAGTGGAGAGCATCAGGCACAGTAGAGAGAATTTCAACTCCAACTAAATTGTCGAGGGCTAGGGCGCTCGGTTATAAGGCAAAACCTGGATTCGTCGTAGTTAGGGTGAAGGTCAGCAGGGGAGGACTCCACAAGGCAAAGATACTTGGTGGCAGGAGACCCAGGAGATACGGTTATAACAAGATCACTCACGGGAAAAGCTCAAAGTGGATAGCGGAAGAAAGGGCGCAAAGGAGATACCCCAACCTCGTGCTTCTGAATTCCTACTACCTGGCAGAGGATGGAAAACACAAATTCTATGAAGTGATGTTCGTTGACCCAAAAGTTCCAGCAATTTCTAAGGACAAGAACCTGAAGTGGACATCTGAAAATGTTCAGAAGGGAAGGGTATTCAGGGGACTATCAACAGCAGGAAAGAAATCGAGAGGGCTGGCCACGAAAGGCAAGGGGACCGTGAAGTCCAGACCTTCCATAAGGGCAAAAGGGAGACTCAGGAGACACTGATAAGGTATTTGGAACCCCATTTCTTAATTTCAATAACGTTGTCAGGTTCTTCCATCTTCACTTTCAACCCCTTTTCCTCGAATTTGCCTGCAAAGCGGTTGATCGCTTCGTGTGAGCCAACAACCTTGAACGTGCTTCCCGAAACACTTACCTCATCGATTGAATCTTCAACTAGGTAGCTATATTTATACGTGGAATCAGCATCCTTTATTTGACCGGGGAATATGAACAGGAGATGAAAATTGTCCCTTTCCTCATAGAATTCTATGTGCTTCGAGATAAGATCTTCCCGCAGAACATTTGCCTTCTCCTTCCTTACGAGTATCGCTTTCACTATTTTCTATCCCCGCAAGGAAAATAAATTTATGCGTGTATTTATTGATAATTAGTGAATTTTTCAGTTGTACACATTGAAAAGGACGAAGAGAATGTAATCATAGGGCAGTCACACTTCATAAAGACTGTAGAAGACCTCTACGAAGCAATAAAGAATTCTTCTCCCTCAGCTAAGTTCGGAATTGCATTTTGCGAAGCTTCAGGGAAAAGGCTCATTAGATTTGATGGAAATGACGATACCCTCATAAAACGCGCTGTCAGTAACGCTGAGAGAATCGGGGCAGGTCATTCTTTCATAGTCCACCTGGCAGATGCCTTCCCAATAAACGTCATACCCCACATCAGGAGTGTACCTGAGGTTCTCGGTCTTTATGCTGCAACGTCCAACCCCCTATCTGTCGTAGTTGCAGATGAGGGGGAGGGAAGGGGCATAATCGGTGTCATTGATGGACAGAAGCCTCTAGGGACGGAAACTGAAGAAGAAGCACTTGAAAGAAAGAATTTCCTGAGAGACATAGGTTACAAGAGATGACGGAAGTAGAGGAGTTCTACGATTTCGAATCTTCATACTACGATAAAATTTACGGTATATTCAGCCAGGACATAACTTTCTACAAGGCAATGGGTGCAGCTTCTCCATACCTAGAGATATTTGCCGGCACTGGCAGGATAATATCGAAGTTCAGAGGAGGGATAGGACTGGAGATAAACCCAAACATGTTGAAGAGGTCGTCCAACGACTTCGTCAAGGTTATGGGAGATGCGAGGAGCCTTCCGTTCAAGAAGCATTTCAATACTGTCATAATCGGGCTGAACAGCCTCCTGCTTGTTCCCAATGACCAGAAATCATTGATTATAAAGGAATCTAGAAGGGTCCTGAATAAGGGTGGCTCGCTGTTCATAGACGTAATAAACGGTTTCACTTTGAAGAAGGGAACATACAATATTTCGGAGTTTAATGACGGGCAGACTGTCATATATCTGAAGATGAAGGCAAAGAGATTCGGCAGCAGCTACCAGCTGAAGTATTCCTACACCATAACGGGGAAGACAAACAAAAATGTGGAAAAGACTATAACCATTTACCCTATAGCATTAATGGAACTGAGAGGGATGCTAAGTTCAGAAAATTTTGAGATTGACAGGACATTTGGCGATTACGATCTCTCTCCCTTGGAAAATGGCTCTGAAAAACTGATAGTGAAGGCGAAGGCAATCTGACTGGAAGGTAAGTCTGATGAGTGCGAAGGACAACGTTGAAAAGATCTTCAAATCACTAGAGTACCTGAAAGAGAAGAACCGATCTATTCCCATAGTTGTTGAAGGAAAGAATGACATAAGGGCTCTCCGCAGACTGAGTTTCGAGGGGGAAATTCTGCAGCTACATTCAAGGGTCACCATAGAGAAGTTCTGCAGGAATATTTCCATAAATCACAAGGAGGTCATTCTCCTCCTGGATTGGGATTCAAAAGGGAAGAGGTTGACCGCTTCACTCATTAGGCATCTCAATTCGTATGAAGTCAAGACTGATCTTGATTTTTGGAAACTGTGTTTTTCAATGGTGTCGCAGATGTCGAATGTGGAATCTCTACCTTCAGTCTTCTATAGACTGGCCTCTGGGAGTGGAGCTTCCCCGCACACCTGACGCATAGCTCCAGCTTAGCTACGTAATGCTCCGAACATACAGGTTTGCCGCACATCTTGCAGGTTACTCCCGCTGGCAGGCCACATATGTAGCAGAGGGAAAGGACAGTCATTTCTTCTCCTGCCCATAATGTTCCTTTAGAGCTTTAAATCTTTCGTAGAACGCTATGTCATACGCTATCTTTATTACCCCTCCTGCAACGAATGAAAGTGCGCCCGCAGCTACTGATATCATGTAAGACGAGATGTAAGGCGTAGCTCCCTGTGCTGTACTTCTCATTGCATTTGACATTCCAACAACGTAACTGCGGTCCTCTCCCTCTACCACACTATTCAGATAGGACTGCCTTGTTGGAACATCCATCTGGCTTATGCTCTGCCTCAGGAAGAGGAAAAGAAGTGAAAGCGGGAGCGTTGGAACGAGGGGGATGAGTATAAGGAATACGTTTGATGGGATGTGTGTGAAAACCATCGTCCTTACAAGGCCTATCCGCGATGCTATGTACGGCGTGACCAAGACAGATACTGCAGTTATTATGTCCACAACAGTGAAGACGTAGCCAAGCTCGGAAATGCTGAAACCATACCTGTAGCTGAACCAGTATGCCATCAGGCTCTGTAGCACGAATCCCCCCGCAAGAGCGTCGACAGAGAAAAGCGCACTTACGTCCCTCGCAATTACCTTGCTCTTCCTGCTTACTGGAGAAGCATTCACTCTCTTCTTCCCCTTTATTGATGGGATGAAGACGTATGAAATTATCACAACTGCAGCAAAAAGCATGGAAATCTTGAATGTGGTGTTCAACCCGAGATTCAGAGCTAATGCGCCGAAAGATGCGGCAATGTATCCACCAAACGTATATCTGGCAAACAGCCTGTTCTTTGCCTTCTGGTCTTCAACTATCCCTGCTATTATAGGTTGCTCATACGCAGAGAATAGGGTGTTATCCGATGGGTTTACACCGAGCGAACCCACGATGGCGAAGATTGCCTTAAATATCGGGCTGGGGCTCAAAAATAGGCCAGTTATTCCAACCAGGAGAAGAATGGAGAAAATAAGAAGAAATTGCTTTGCGTATCCTGAGCCGTACCTTGAAGTGACATAAAACGTCAGGAATGAACTCACCAGGATGGAAGCAGTAACAGTGATGCCCGCTTCAAGCGGTGTCAGATTGTTTTTAATCAGGTAGATTATAGTGACGACAGAGAATACCCCATATATGAAACCCCTGAGAGTCCTGGTCGCAAACAAGAGGTATCTAGAATCCACCTTTTGGGAACATTGCATATTCTAAATAGCTTTTTATTTTGGTTAAATCGATAAAACAGTTTTATTCCTCTAATTGATACTGTCTCGGTCATTATGAGCAACGATCTATCGGAGCTTTTAAAGGAATTACAGATCCAGAATCCAGATGAGCTTTTCAAGGACATACCTGAGTCAATAAGGACAAGCCTACTTGGACTTCCAAGAGGCATGGACGAAGATGAAGTGAGGAGGCTTGCCGGAGAATACGCAGGAATGAACAAAACCGTAAACCAGCAGCATTCCTTCCTGGGTTTTGGTCTCTATAACCATTACGTTCCTGCTGCCATATCCAACATCATCAACAGGAACGAATTCCTGACTTCATATACGCCTTATCAGGCGGAAATTTCCCAGGGAATAATGCAGGCCCTGTTTGAATACCAGAGCATGATCGGGGAGTTACTTGACATGGATGCCGTAAATTCTTCCATGTACGATGTTTCTACATCACTTGGCGAAGCCGCGAGGATGGCAAAGAGCATAACTGGGAAGGACGTCTTTATCGTTCCAAAGCACATGAGCAGGAACAAGAGGGCCGTCCTGGACAACTATGCAAAGGGCGCTGACATAAAGATCAAGGAGGTTGAATTTGACGAAAGGGGAATGATAGACCTTACATCCCTTGAGAAGATGGTCGACGACAACACCTCAGGGGTGTATGCTGAATACCCCAACATGTTTGGCATCATAGATACCAACGTCCCGAAGATCAAGGGGATAATTGGCGATGAAAGGATATTCGTTGCGGGGGTCAACCCCATTTCACTGGGTGTACTTGCACCTCCTGGAAAGTTCGGGGCAGACATTGCAATAGGTGAAGGACAGGTTCTTGGTCTTGGGCTGAACTTTGGTGGACCCGTTGTCGGCGTATTTGGCACCAAGGAAGAGTTCATAAGGAAGATGCCAGGTAAGATCATGGGAATGACTAAGGATCACAACGGGAAGATGGCATTTTCTATGATTCTGCAGACGAGAGAGCAGCACATAAGGAGAGAAAGGGCAGTCACAAACATGACGAGCAACCAAGCGCTCATGGCAGTAGCGGCAGCAGTTTACCTTTCGCTTCTAGGGGATTCTGGGCTAAGGAAGATTGGCGAAGTGAATATGGGAAGGACAAGGGAGCTAATGGATGTTGTTAGGGAGTTTGGTCCGTTTTTACCTTACGAAAGCTCGCCTGTATTCAATGAATTCCTGATAAGACTCAATGAATCCAAGACATACGTTAACAGGATAGCAAAGAAATATAACCTAAATCCAGGGTATGTTCTGGGAAAAGAATACGGCTTCACTGACAGGAATCAGGTAAACATCATAACGAACGTTACGGAGAGGAACACGAATGATGACTTCAATGCATACAGGGAATTCCTGAGGGAGGTGGCTTAGATGTACCATCAGGCAACTTTCGATGAACCAATAGTGATTGACATAAAGGGAAGAAGGACGCTCAAGATCCCTCACGAGAATGAGGGGTATAAGGCTCAAGTGCCGGAAGAAATGAGGAGGGAGACAATAGGAATCGGGGATAGGGAAGAATTCTCTGTTATAAGGCACTTCGTGAAGCTTTCAGAAATGAACTTTGGGGCAGATACGGGCTTTTACCCTCTCGGTTCATGCACGATGAAATACAACCCGAAGATAAACGATGAAATTGCAAGCCTCGATGGATTCAGGATGATACATCCTCTCCAGGATTCGTCGGAAGTACAGGGGGCTCTCAAGCTAATGTATGAACTCTCGGAGCTACTTAAGAAGATCACAGGCATGGACGAGATCACCCTTCAGCCTCTTGCCGGTGCCGGGGGGGAGTTCACAGGACTGTCTATTGTCAGAGCTTACTTTGAATGCAAGAAGGAACTGGACACGAGGAGAGAGGTAGTTGTACCGGATTCTGCCCATGGGTCTAATCCTGCTTCGTCACACATGGCAGGGTTTGATGTTGTGCAGGTTCCTTCCACAAGCGACGGAACAGTTGACATTGAAAAGTTCAAGGAGGCCGTCACTGAAAGGACTGCCGCATTCATGATCACAAATCCAAATACGCTTGGCATATTCGAAGACAAAATAGTGGAAATGGCCGATTATGCGCACTCAAAGGGAGCACTTCTTTACTATGACGGTGCAAACCTTAATGGAATTATGACAAAAACGACTCCTGCAAAGATGGGGTTCGATATCGTCCATCTCAATCTTCACAAGACATTCTCTACACCCCACGGAGGAGGAGGGCCTGGAGCAGGACCCGTGGGAGTGGTAGAAAAGCTAAAGGATTTCCTTCCTTATCCCCTTGTAACCTTTGATGGGGAAAAGTATTCCAACGATTACATCCCACCCAAAACCATAGGGAAGGTCGCCAGCTTCTATGGCAACTTCGGTGTACTCGTTAGGGCTTGGACATACATCAAGATGATGGGGGAAGAGGGGCTCAGGGACGCGTGCGAGAATGCGGTCCTTAATTCAAATTACATGAGGAAGAAGATTCAGGAATTCATGCCGGTCCCTGGTAAGACTATCAAGAAGCATGAGTTTGTTGCCTCATCTGTTGGAAGTGGTATGCCGAAGGCTGGGGATATAGCCAAGCACCTTATTGACAACGGAGTTCATGCTCCAACCATCTATTTCCCTCTTATAGTACCTGAAGCGTTGATGATAGAACCCACTGAAAGTGCGACCAAGGAAGAGATGGACCTCTTTATTGAAACAGTTAGACAATCGCTAAAGGTATCTCACGAAATGTTTGAGAAGGAGCCGGTAAATCTTAAGGTAACCAGGATTGATGATGTGGATGCATCTAAGAATCCAAAACCGACGCTCAGAATGGTGAGAAAGGAGCAGAAGGAAGCTTTACAGCAGATTATTTAAGTTTCCATCAATTCTCCCTGCAGCGGAGGTTGCCGAGCTTGGCCAAAGGCGACAGACTCAAGATCTGTTCCTATAGGGGTTCGCCGGTTCAAATCCGGCCCTCCGCATTTAAAGTATTAATCGAACATGTTAAATATGCCTGAAAGCATGTCTAACCATGACTTTTCAACCGAAGCACAAGAAGCTTTTAGAGAATGACGAAATAAAACGTTGGTGGGAGAATAACAGGGCAAGGTCTCCGCTTAGTGCTGATGTTTTATTGCGAAATCTCGGTTTGTATTGTGAGCTGAACGAAACAAAACCAGCTTTGATTATCAAGGACGCCAATAGTGGAGAACTGAAAAGGCAGTTCAGCGATTTTGTGAGAAGTATGGAAAGGAAGGGAAAGGCAGGGTCATACATAGTGAAATTCAAGCATGCCATAAAGAACTGGCTCAATTTCAACGATGTTACTGCAAGTTTCAAAGGCATTAATATCGCAGGAGAATACGAGAATCCGACTCTGACAAACGAAAGAGTGCCAAGCAAAGAGGAATTGTCCCACATTTTAAGGAAGGCCTCCTCGCGCGGTAGGGTATCGGTCTCTGTCATGGCATTTTCAGGTTTTAGACCTGAAACATTAGGCAATTACGAAGGCACGGACGGATTACGGTTAGGGGATATTAAAGAGCTTAAGATTTCAGATGAAATAGAGTTTACCAAGATTCCAGCCACAATAATGGTGAAGACAAGACTGAGCAAGGCAAGAAACCAATACTTTTCATTCATTGGTGAAGAAGGAATAACTTATATCAAGGAATATTTGGAGGAGAGAAGAAAGAACGGAGAGGAGCTAACTTATGAATCCCCTCTATTGCAGTTCGATGTAAGAGGCACAAAAAAGAATGATTTTATGCGGACTACGTTGGTAACGAGAGACATCAGGGAGGCAATAACCACGGCAGGTCTTAAGATGAGACCCTACGTTTTAAGGGCATATTTCAGCACAGCCTTAGACATTGCAGAGAGCAAAGGTCTAATATCGCACCCTTGGAGGCAGTTCATTATGGGGCATAAGGGAGATATAGAAGCCCGATATTCAACGAACAAGAGGCTACCGCCAGATATGATAGAGGAGATGAGAGAATCTTATAGGAAATGCCTTAAATTCTTGGAGACCCGTATATCTGATATTTCAGAGGACAACGCAAAGCTATTCTTACAGCAACAGCTCTTATCGGCAGTGGGCTATAAGCAGGAGGAGATAGATAAGATAGACCTTTCAAGCGTAAGCAATGAGGACTTTCAGCAGTTATTACGGGATAAGGTAGCAGGTGCGATGAGCGACAACGGAGCGAAGCAGAAGGTCATACCTGTTAACGAAATAGAGCAGTATATCAGCGAGGGATACGACTTTGAGGCTGTATTGCCGAATGGGAAGGCAGTTATGAGGTTGAGGTTTTAATGTCTGGAACATATATATATGAAGGAGGAGCCGAAGGAATAGATGCAGTGTCATTTTTTTTTGAGCATTTGTTCTATTCTGAACCGAAAGGGGAGAAAATTTTAAGGTTTTTATTAGAGGGGGAACAAATGTTACCTTATAACAGACCAGAACCTTACTCTACAGCGGATATTCAGTAAGTTATTTTCAACTTCAAAAATAATGTCGCTCATCATCATTCTTTGGATAAGGCATTAAGGGATTTAGAGAGAGAGGGACTAATAATTTTCCGACAAAAAGGGAGTGATAAACGAGTTAATATGTCTTCTTGCTTAGAAGGTTTATGGTTTTATTATAGACAAAACCTTACTTTTCGATTACGGAGTATTAATTGTAATCTGTCATAGGATCCTCTAGAGTCGACTGCAGCAGCAGCTGCCTGCC